>JBBDRS010000050.1:40902-67578 GCA_040905325.1 Gemmatimonadota bacterium | reverse complement strand
GGGGCGGCGAGACGAAGCTCGACAACCTCGTCCTCCTCTGCCGGGCCCATCACCGGGGGGTCCACGAGGGCGGGTTCTCCGTCCGCATGGGCCGCAACCGCCGGCCGGAGTTCCTGAACGCCCTCGGCGTCCGGCTCCCCGACCGGCCCCCACCTCCGGCCCTCGCCCCCCTCGCCGCCCCCGACCCTGTGGCCCACCTCGTCCGCACCCACCGATTCCGCGGAATCGATCCCGGGCCGTGGACCGGTGCCTGTCGCGGGCAGCCCTCCCCGGCGAGCCACTTCCGGTTCCAGGAGGCGCTGGATCCGTCGGGGTGATGCGAGGGCGTAGCGGGGGGGACCCGGGATATGAGCGGCGCGAGACATTCAGGTGCTCGACGACCGCTACGGTCGCCGGGGCAACTCCTTTAAAATGCGTACCGGATCAGCCTGTCCTCACCCGTCCCTCCGATCTCGTGGACCTTCTGGAAGGCTGAGGAGAGACCCTACCAGGCGTGGCCCGGGATCCGGCAGGAAAGGAGAGAGAGCTGGCCCACCTCTCCCCCGGGCCCGGCCTCGCTCGTGAGCGCGATCCGGTTGCCCGGCAGGAAGGCCACCGCTTCCCCCTGCGGCTCCCTCAGGGGCCTGAGGTTCGCCCATCCCCCCGGTACCGCGTCGACGCGACCGTCCTCCGCCACCCGGAAGAACCTGAGCCATTCGTAGGTGCGCAGGGCCAACAGGTCACCGGCCGCGGTGGATCCCGCCCCGGTCACCATCCGGGGCAGCCGCCCCTCACCCTCGAACGTCTGCACTTTTTCCAGCGTCAGTGGCTCGTCCCACCCCTCCGCGGTGAGGGACTGCGGGGTCCGAAACACCTCGACGGGGGTCCGCCACCCCTTCGAGACGAGGAGGGCGCGGCCATCCGACAGGAGCGTCATGGCCTCGATGTCTCGCGGGCCATCGGGCAGACGAAGAGGGAAGCGGACGGCCGGAGCAGTGGCCCGGACACCTCCGGCTGGCTCCGGGACCCGGTAAATGGCCAGATCGGACCTCCGCAGGAGGTTGTCTCCGGTGTCCGCGATGTACAGGCACCGCCCCTCCGGGCAGGGCCCGGCCGCCATCGCCTCCCAGTCCACGTTGCGTGCGCCGGTGACCTCCACGGTTCCCTCCAGGCCGCCCTCCGCCCCGAGGCGAAAGAGGACCGGTTCCCACCCCGAGTCGTTGTGTGACCAGAGCCCCGGCGCTCCAAACCTCCCCGCTGCCACGAGCCCGCTGCTCTCCCGCAGCTCGCCCGGCAGCGCTGCAACCGGTCCATCGAGCGTGCAGGGGCCACCGCCCATCAGGAGGGGCAGGCCACACCCCTGGGCGAGCAGGAGGAGCGGAAGGATCCCGCCCCGGCGCACGACGCCTATTGGCCCCCTTCGGCCCGTCGTTCCGCGATCATCTGGCGGAGCCCCTCCTGGAAGGCTTCCAGGGGAGGTGCACCCTGCACCGGTTGGCCCGCCACGATGAACGTTGGAGTGGCACGGATCCCGATCTGCTGGGCGATCTCGTTCCCCTCGGCCAGGCGAGCACGGACCTCCTCGCTGGAGGCCACGCAGGTCCTGAACTCGGTGACGTCCAGGCCCACCGCCGTGGCGGCGTCCTCCAGGAGTCCCGCGGCGTCCCCGCTCTGCATCCACTCCTCCCGAAGCTCGAAGATGCGGTCGCGCATGGCGGGCCACTCCCCCTGCTCCCCGGCGCACTCGCCCGCGAGCGCGGCGGCTTCCCCGTTCGGAAAGCCACCGATCGTGACCGGAACGTACTTCCAGGCCACCTCTCCCGTGGCCACGAACTCGTCGTAGAGCTCCGGATAGGACTCCACGTGGAAGTTGGCACAGTGCACACAACCGTAGTCGCTGAACTCGATCACCCGGAGCACGGCCTCTTCCGAGTCTCCCTCGTCGTGTCCGACGCGGGTGAGGTCCACCACCTGCTGTTCTGCCGCGTCGGCGGCCACCTGGGGCTCGCCCTCGGGGGCCTCCTGCGAGCTGGCTTCCGAGTCTCCGCACCCACCGAGGGCGAGCAGGACCAGGAGGAGGGGGGCGATGCGACGCACCGGCCAGGGAGCGGCCGGAAGGGGATGCATGAAGGACATGGTTCTTCTCTCAGAGGGTGAACTGCCGGAAGAGGCGCTTTTCCTGCGCCTCCTCCATGAAGGCGCGCATTTCCAGGTGCGGCTCGAGCCCGCTTCCCCGCAGCTTCTCGCGGAAGAGCTGGTCGAGCTGGAAGATCCCGGCGGAGTTGTTGATCTCGATGGAGATGCGAACCGGCTTCGACTCCCCCGCCTCCAGGATGATCCGCTCGATGGCCGCCGCCGAGATGGAGTGGATGCTCATCGATCCGGCCTCGAAGGGGATCCGCGACCGCCCCTTCGCCATGTCCAGGGCATCGGCCACCCGGATGACCCCGGCCTCGAGCGTCAGGGGTCTTCCTCCCGACCGATGACCGATGATGGCGTGGAGGATCTCGGAGCGCACGATCGCCCTCTCCTGGGGGGAGAAGATCTCGTCGGGAAGTTCCTTGAGGAGATCGTTCGCCAGGAAGAGGGAATACTCCTCGTGATTGGTGCGGTGGATTGCCATCCCGATGTCGTGAAGGAGCGCCGCGAGGACGACGATCACCTCGGCCTGATCCCGATCCATCCCGTAGTGCACCACCGCCGACGGCTCGATGTCCGCGTCCATGAGGAGGCGAAGGAGGCGCAGTGCGATGTTGGTGACAATCTTCACGTGGACCGGCCCATGGTCGGTCATGCCCAGCCGTTCGATGGCGGTGACGTTGGCGGCCACCCACAGACCGTAGAGCTCGTCGTGGCCGTTCACCCACTCCATCAGGGACTGGAGACGGGGGTTGTTCCGGTCGGGCACGTGCATCGTCACGCGTCGGCGGAACCGCTCCTCCACCGTTCTCGCCTGGATGTCCGGGATCCCGTCCTCTTCGGGAATGACGGTCTGGGCCTGAGCCTCGGAACGCGAGGTGTCCATGTCGCTCAAGGTGCCTCCTGGATATGACGAACGAGAGGCGGCGCGCCCGCCGTCAGCTTCGACTCCATCGGCCGATGAGCAATCCCACCGCGAGCCCCAACAGGGCCCCGCCGAGCATGGTCGTCGGCATGAGACCCTGCGCCGGGTGGGGAGAATGAACCGCAGGGCCGGAGCCTCCTGCCGGCTGAAGCGGGTCACCGGACGCGAGCTCAGCGGCCTTCCCCTCCCAGCCGCAGTACGGGCAGGTTGCCTCGTCGCGATCGCGAGCCGTGCGGTTGGCGTAACCCACCGGGCCGC
This sequence comes from Gemmatimonadota bacterium, assembly GCA_040905325.1. Lineage (GTDB taxonomy): Bacteria > Gemmatimonadota > Gemmatimonadetes > Longimicrobiales > Gaopeijiaceae > JBBDRS01. The sequence goes on along the minus strand of JBBDRS010000050.1, from coordinate 64,277 downwards.
CTCCACACTCGGGGCAGCCGCCCTCCAGCCCCAGGGGAAGGATCACGTCGTAGAGACGACCCTTGGAAATCCCCAGATCCTCGGCGAGCTGGCTGACGCTCTCGTCCGTGGACCAGTAGCGGTCGCTCGCCTTCCGCGCGAGTTGGTCGTCCTGCTGGGTCACGATTCCCTCCCCTGCTCCTGGTGGCCCCGCCGCCGGATTCCGAAGGGGCCGGTGACGAATGTGCTGCCTGTGGCTGAAAACCCCGGGGCACGGTACCCCGGTCCCGCGTCGGACGTTCAACCACCTCCGTCGGGTTGACCCCCCGGGCCGTCGGCTCCATACATTGCGCATGCACATTCCCGTTTCCCACGGCCGCCTGGAGGCGCAGCTCCGCGAGGCCGAAGTCCCCCTCCGCGGGTGCGCAGTGATCTGCCACCCCCATCCGCTCTTCGGCGGGACCATGCACACGAAGGCGGTCTTCCGAACGGCCCAGGCCCTGAACGAGGTCGGCTTCCACGCGCTCCGCTTCAACTTCCGGGGTGTCGGGACGAGCACCGGCGAGTATGGGGAGGGGGTCACCGAGCAGGAGGACGTCGAGGCAGCCCTGGACTGGGCGGAGCAGACGTACCCGGAGCTTCCGCAGCTCCTCGGGGGTTTCTCCTTCGGATCGATGGTCGCATTGAAGGTAGGGGTTCGCGATCCGCGGCCCCGGGCGCTCCTCGGGCTCGGGCTCGCCTTCGACAAGTGGGACTACTCCTTCCTACAGGGGCTCGAGAAGCCCCTCCTCGTCGTGCAGGGAGAGGAAGACGAGTTCGGGGCCGGGACGGAGGTGGAACGTGTGGTGAGCGGCCTGTCCAGCACGATCACGACCCGTTGTATCCCCAAGTCGGACCACTACTTCCATGACCATTTCGACGAGCTGCAGGAGGTGGTCCGGGAGTACTTCACGACGGGGCCGGGTGGCCTCCCCTTCCCGTCCCCGGACGCCGACTGAGGGCTCGATCGCTCTGACATTCCCGTCTAAGACGAGGCGCACGCCATGAAGATCTACACGCGCACCGGGGACACCGGGGCGACCGCCCTCTTCGGAGGGGGCCGCGTGCCGAAGCACCATCCGCGGGTGAGCGCCTATGGGACGGTCGACGAGCTGAATTCGTTCCTGGGCCGGGCCCTCTCGGATCTCTCGGTACCCACCAGTCGGGACCGCCTCCGCCGGATCCAGCACGACCTCTTCGTGATCGGCTCTCACCTGTCCACGCCGCCCGCCCCCTCCGGCCGCCGCCGTCCCGAGCTTCCCCCTGAGCCCCAGGGGAGGGTGGAGGAGATGGAGGCCTGGATGGACGCCGCCGGGGAGGAGCTCGAACCGCTGCGGGCGTTCATCCTCCCCGGGGGGACCCCGGGGGCTGCAGGGTTGCACGTTTGCCGAACGGTGTGCCGCCGAGCGGAGCGCGAGGTGGTCGCCCTCATCGACCTGGGGGAGGCGGCCGAGGCCGAGCTGGCGTGGATGATCCGGTACCTGAATCGCCTCTCCGACCTCTTCTTCGTGCTGGCCCGGCTCGAGAACGTCCGGTCCGGAGAGGCCGATGTCCACTGGGAGAAGGAGTCGGGTCCCGAGGCTGAGGGGGGGACGAGCCCCTCCTCGTGAGGCCGGCAACGGATCGTGTGGGGAGGATGACGGGGAGGCTCGCCCGGACCCTGCGCCGCGCCGAACTCGATGAGGGTGTCGCATCCGCAGTCATGGAGGTGCTGGCGGCGGCCCTGGGTCACCGGGAAGCGCTTCTTCAGGATCCGCACGATCACCGGCTCCTCCACCCGGCCCGGAGCGTGCTGGTGCTTCTGGAGGACGCCGAGGTGCGCGAAGGTGAATTGCTGGCGGCGGTCGCGGCTCACGACTCCCGCTTCCCCGGGCTGGCCCTCCGGAAGCCGCCCTGGCCCGGCGCGGTACCCGGCGACCCGGAAGGGGTGATCCGGGAGCTTCCCCTCCCATGCTGGGTGCTGAATACCCCGGAGCCCTCTCCGCCCTCGGCCGTCCGCGCCGACCTCTCGGCGGAGGCTTCCCCGCCCGACGGACTCGCGGACGAGCGACTCCTCGAGGCGCTGGTGGCGCTTTCCGACCCTCTCCTGACCGTGGCCCTCTGCGAGGCCCTGGACCACCTGCGGCATCTGCATGTGGAGGAGGGGCGCCCGCAGCTGGAGAGGGGCATCGAGCTGGCACGGTCCGTCTATCTCCCCGCCTCGAGTCGAATGGGAGGCGTCCTGGAGCGTAGGTTCCGGTGGTGGCACGACACGCTGGGGAGGGCCGTGTGAACGCCCCTCGTCCCCAACCCTGGCAATGCCCTTGCGGGCCCTCAGGCTTTGGCCAATCTTAAGGCCGGACGTGGGCTCCGGCCCCGTTCCCGACGACGTGACCCAACGTTCCGCCAGGCGGAAATGAGATGACCTACATCATCAGTGAGCCCTGCATCGGCACCAAGGACGCCTCCTGCGTGGAGGTCTGTCCCGTCGATTGCATCTACGAGGCTGACGAGCAGTACTTCATCCACCCGGACGAGTGCATCGACTGCGGTGCATGCGAACCCGAGTGTCCGGTCCAGGCGATCTTCCCGGACACCGATGTGCCCCCGGAATGGACCTCCTACATCGAGAAGAATCGGGACCACTTCGGCTGAGAAAGCGGGAGCGCCCGGGCTGGGGACAGCCGGGGCGGCCGGCACTCCGGGGTGCGAAAAGGGGCGGAGGGCGGCGGCTTTCGGGCCACCACCTTCCGCCCTTTTGCATCGGAGCCCGCCGCACCGGGTTCCTACGCTTCAGAACCCCTGCGCGCGCAACCGGTCCGGCAGCGATGCCGCGTTGGGAAGTGCGGTCCGAGAACCAGGCGCCAGCACCTGGCGGATCGTCGCCCCGCCGGCCCGAGCTCGAAAAAGGCGGAGGGCGACGGCGCCTGCCGTCAGGACCGCAGCGCTGAGGAGAGGGACGGACATGACAGGTCGCATGGGCACTCCGGGCATAGGGAGACGGGCCTTGCCTCCAGGTAATGCAGGATTCGTTCCGTCACGCCGGAGGGTGCCGGCAGCATCGACGACCGCCCCCCACGCGACCGGTCGGACGGGGACCTTCGTCGGGATGCGAGGGGTCTTAGCGGGGTCTGGACCGGGATCCGGCCGCCGCATCCGCGCCTCACTTTTCGACCGACGGGCCAGGGATTTCCGAGACATGTCCACTTTTCTCCAACCGATCAGGATGTAGATGTCCGCACCTTTCGACCGTAGGCATTCGCCACCTCCGTCCCCCACTGGACCTGCGGACTGGATCCTCTCCGGAGGACGCATCTGGACCGGGGCCGGCGAACCTCCCGGCACCGATGCCATCGCCCTCAAGGCCGGACGGGTCCTCGCGGTCGGCACCACCGACGAGCTGGAAGGACTTCAGGGCCCGGAAACCGCCGTGCTCCCCCTGGAGGGACGCTTCCTGATGCCCGGCTTCGTGGATGCGCACGTGCACCTTCAGGCGGGTGGGCTGCACCTCTTCGGGGTGGACCTGCGGGGCGCCGACTCGCCCGAGGCCCTGATCGGGCGCGTCGCGGACCGGGCTCGTCTGACGCCGGGGCGGGGATGGATCCTGGGAGGGGACTGGGACCACGACCTCTGGGGCGGGCAGCTCCCGAGGCGGGAGTGGCTGGACCGCGCGGCACCCGATCGGCCGGTCTTCCTCCACCGGACAGACCTGCACATGGCCGTAGCGAGCAGCCGGGCCCTCGAGCTTGCCGGGATCAGCCGGCACACGCCGGATCCGGAGAACGGGTGGATCGACCGGGATCCGGGGACCGGAGAGCCCACCGGCATCCTCCGTGAGCGTTCCATGGAGCTGGTGTCCCGCGTGCTCCCTCCGCCCAGCCGGGAGGATCGCCGTGCCGCCCTCCGGGCCGCCGTCCTCCACGCGCTCGAACGGGGAGTGACGCAGCTCCACGACATGGGCGCGCTACACAGCGCCGAGCAGAGTTGGGAATCCCTCCATACCCTCCGGGAACTGTCCCGGGAGGGGTTGCTCCCCATCCGGGTGGCAGCGGCCGTGCCTGTGTCGGACCAGGCCGAGCTCGTCCGCTTCATCGAAGAGGAGGGGCAGGGCGACGCCCGTATTTCCTGGGGGATGGTGAAGGGGTTCGTGGACGGCTCGCTCGGCTCGAGCACGGCCTGGATGCAGGACCCGTATATCGGTGAGCCCGAAAACACGGGACACATCATCTCCGACCTCGACCAGCTGTCGCACGACCTGCGAGCGGCGGCGCGGGCCGGGCTGCAGCCGTGCGTCCACGCCATCGGAGATCGGGCCAACGACTGGATGCTGGCGCTGGCCCGCGAGATGCGGGAGGAGAACCCAGGGCGAGACCTTCGCGTCCGCATCGAGCACGCCCAGCATCTCAGCCGGGAGGCGCTGGATCGCATTGAGGAGAGCGGTGCCGTCTTCTCGGTCCAACCTCTCCATCTGGTCGACGACGGGCGCGCCGTGGACCGGTCGCTGGGCCCGGACCGGGCGAGCCGCTCCTTCGCCTACCGGACCCTCCTCGATCGGGGTGGAATGCTCGCCTTCGGCTCCGACTGGACGGTGGCACCCATCGACCCCGTCGGGGCGGTGCAGGCCGCCGTGACCCGACGACTCTGGCAGCCCGCCGAGTGGGAGTGGGGGGAGTCGTGGATCCCGGAACAGAGGATCACCCTGGAGGAGGCACTCCGGGCCCACACCCTCGGGGGCGCCAAAGCGGGGTTCCTGGAGCAGGAGACGGGGACGCTGGAGCCCGGCAAGCGGGCCGACCTGGTGGTGCTGGCCGCCGATCCGTTCGAGGTCCACCCGGAGGAGTGGCGCGAGCGCCTCAAGGTCGACATGACCTTCGTGGATGGAGCCCTCGTTCATCAGGTCCACGACGTCACCCTGGGGATGTCCCCGTGACTCCCGGGCTGCTTCCGGACGAGCCTGAGCGGGAGGCCGAGCGGGCTCGGCGCCCTTCACCGGGGGAGCGCGACCGGGTGATCGACGCGCTCTGTGAGCACTACGCCCAGGACCGGCTGGGGATGGGAGAGCTGGAACGACTGCTGGACCAGGCCAACCGGGTGGACGACCGCGCCGAGCTTCTCGCGCTCCTCGACGGCTTCCCGCTTCCGACCTCCGCACTTGCGAAGCAGGGCGGCCGGAGCGAGGCGGGGCGCTCCGTCGCCTCACAGCGGGGGAGTTCCGTGCGGTCCGCGCAGCATACCGGGGGCAGACCCGGTAGCCTGGCCGAACGGGTGCCGGACTCACAGGTGGAGATCGCAGTCTTGTCGGGGCGGGTGCGCAAGGGCAGCTGGGTCCCGGCCCGGACCATCCGGGTGGCCGCGTTCATGGGAGGGGTGGAGCTGGATTTCCGGGAGGCCCACTTCGGCCCCGGAGAGGTGCGGGTGCACATCGGGGCCGTCATGGGGGGCGTGGAGGTCCTGGTGCCCCCGGGGATCCATGTGGAAGCCTCCGGCCTGGCCTTGCTCGGCGGTTTCGAGCAGCGCCTGGAGGGAGACGCTGCCGGCGATCCCGACGCACCGGTCCTCCGGATCACGGGGTTCGCCGTTCTCGGTGGCGTCGAAATCGAGACCCGCCTCCCAGGGGAGACGCCGAAGGAGGCCCGCCGCCGACGGAAGAGCCGCGGCGGGAAGGACTGAGGTCCCCCCACTTCTTCAACAGCCTTCTACTAGCGTCCTCCTCCCGACGGTGGCTCGTCCCGCGGGGTCGAGGGGCCGGCCGTGGTGGGGGGCTCCGGAGGCGGGGCTTTTTCCCCGGTGCGTTCCCACGCCTCCCGGAGGTCCGTCCAGAGCTTCTCCGCCCCCGCCCTCATGTCGTCCCAGCCCTCGTCGGACGCATCCCGGAGGGCGCGAAGGCGCTCGCGGAGCCGGTCGATCTTCCGGCGCAGGTCGGACTCCTCGTCCTGCAACTTGAGCCGGAGCTCCGCCTCTGCTCGGCGGCCCCGTGCGGCCAGCGCATCCACCTGGGCCTCGAGCTCCTTCACGCGAGCGGCGAGCATGTCCTGGTAGGCCTTCCTCTTGGATTCGTCCACGGTTGCGTCCCTCCTCGGTCTGGATGCGGGGTCTGGTGGACCGTTACCCGCAGTGCTGGTCGTACGCCGCGGTGAGGTCCGCGGCGATCTCCTGCGGTCCCCGGCCCTCGACCTGGTGTCGCTCGAGCATCCACACCAGCTCCCCGTCCTTCATGAGGGCCACGGAGGGGGAGGACGGGGGGTACCCCGTGAAGTACTCGCGCGCCCGTGCGGTCGCCTCGAGATCCTGCCCCGCGAACACCGTCGTCAGCACCTCCGGTTTCGAATCGTGGCGCATGGAGAGGGCAAGGGCCGGTCGAAGCGCTCCGGCTGCACAACCACAGACCGAGTTGACCGCGACGAGGGTGGGGCGCTGCTCCGAGCCAAGCACCTCGTCGACGTCGTCCGCGCTGCGAAGTTCCTGGAATCCGAGCTTCACGAGATCCTCCCGCATGGGAGCGACCAGGAGATCGGGATAGGGCATTGCATGTCCTCCATTTTGAGCCCTCCGGGATCCACGGGGTGCGAGGATCGGGGGCGTTTGTTCGTGCTCACGCCGGCATCACGGCCGGCTCTCGCCACCGCTTACCCCGTCCACGCCAGGAAGTGCGCCTCGGCGAAGACGTGGGCGTCGGCCGCCCTGGACCCGGCCGGTGCGGTGAGGGTACCGTTGGAGTGAGGCGGATACCGCGACCCCACGAGAACTCCCCCGCCCCGACACCCCCCCCGGACCCCTACGGAGTGCAACACCGGACCGTGACGACGCCCGCATTCTCCACCGGTCGACCCCGCCGACGAGTGGCCCTCCTGCCCGCCCTGGCCCTCCTCCCTCTGGTCGCCCTCCTGCTATCGGCCTGCGGGACCGACGCCGCTCCCGAAGCGGAAAGCGACCGCTCCCGGCGGGTGGCCTGGGGAGCCCCGGCTCCCGCCGTCTACGTCCCCTCGGATGAGCACGAGACCGAGGCGGATTGGGCCATCGCCCGGGAGGCCGTGGAGTGGGGGCGGGAACAGGATCTGGACCTGCTTCCCGTGGGGGAGGTCGTCGCAATGCTGGGCATGACCTTCCTCGGCACCACCTACGAGCCCGGCACCCTCGAGCTCCCCGGGGAAGAAGCCCTGGTGGTCAACCTGAGGGCCTTCGACTGCGTGACCCTGGTGGAACACCTGCTCGTGCTGGCACGCATGGTGGTGGCGGCCGATGAGGCGACTCTGGCCAATGAGTCCGCGTTTCGAGAGCACTACCGGTCGGAGCTCACCAGCCTCCGCTACCGGGACGGCCGGATCGACGGCTACCCCAGCCGCCTCCACTACTTCTCGGACTGGATCCGGGACGGCGAGCGGAAGGGACGGGTCCACGACGTGACCGCCGACCTGGGCGGGATCCCCGACGACCGGCCGATCCATTTCATGACCTCGAACCCCACGGCGTACCGCCAGCTCCAGGAGGATCCGGCGAATGTGGAGGCCATCGCGGCGGTGGAGGCGCGTCTGAACGTGGAGCCCCGGTTCTTCATTCCCCAGGAGGAGATCGCAGGAGCCGCCTCCGGGATCCGGAACGGCGACGTCATTGCGGCCGTCAGCACACTGGACGGACTCGACATCGCCCACACCGGGATCGCGCTGTGGCACGCCGGTCGGCTCCACCTGCTCCATGCGCCACTGGTGGGAGAGACGGTAGAGCTCTCGGCACGACCCCTCGCCGAACGCATGCTCGGGATCAGCTCCCAGAAGGGCATCATGGTGGCGCGCCCCCTGCAGCCCTGACCGGCAGCCGGTTCAGGGAGTGTAGGCGCCCTCTCCGGTGGCCTGACCCTTCTTCCTCCGCACGACCACCCAGAAGACGACGGCCGCACCCACCAGCAGGAACCCGACGGTGAGCTCGCTGATGGCGAGGAAGACCAGCCCGAGCACCATGATGATCGGGGGGCCCCAGGCCGCTACGCGTGGGTAGCGAAGTCCGGAATTCGAGGTTCCATCGGCCATGCAGTCCTCCTGGCTGTAGTGGATGGCGGGCGGTGATGGGTCCTTCACCGTGCATCCCGATCCCTACGGATGGTCCGGGAGCCCCGCCACGGGACGAAATAAGTCCCGGAGGGGCTGAACGCAATCGCGCAGGCCCCGGGGCGGGCGCCCGAGCGTTGCCGGACCCCATGCCGGCGCGTAGTCTCCGCGCATGCCCTTCCACGACCCCGTCATCCTCTTCCAGGTCCTCCACCCCCTCCTGCTGGTGCCGGGGCTGATCTGGATCGGCTACCGGTATCTTCCCCTCCTGGCGGGTGCGGGACGGGTGAGGGTCTACTTGCTCATGGCCTTCTGCGCAGCGGCTCTCGGGGCGCAGGTGGGAGGCATCCACTCCCAGGCCTACCCGTTCGCCACCTGGCGGATGTACAGCACGCCCGACCCGCGGGGGCACGTCTGGAGGTTCGTGGCGGTCGGGGACGGGGCGGAGGAGGACTTCAACTGGGCGAGGGTCGCACCCATCCGGTCGCACCGGGCGTTCGCGATGCCTTTCTCGGTGCTCGCGGACGACGGTTTCGAGCAGGAGAAGGATCCGGAGGCCGCCGAGCGCCTCGAGAGCCTCCTTCGTGCCTTGATCCAAATCCACGACGAGCGCACGGAAGGCCCCCCGCTCCGCCACGTCCGGGTGGAGCGGTGCCGGCTCGACGTCCCGCTCTGGGAGGAGGGCTCGGCCGTCCACTGCGAGCCGGTGGCCATGGTGGAGTCCCGTGCTCCATAACCAGGCGGGGCCAGGGGCCCTCGGTGTCCTCCGGATCACGGTCTTTGCGGTGTGGATCCTCGCGGTGCTGGGGTCGCTTCCCCTGACCCTCGCGGCGGGGCTGCCCCGGGAGCTGTTCGAGGCCCCCGGGGTCCTCGCCCTCCTCCCCGAGCCGTTCTGGGAGGTGTTTCTGAGGGAAACGACGCTGGTGGCATTCACCGCGCTGCTTCTCGTCGCGCTTGTGGCCGCGGCGGCGGGAGCGGGGCCCTTCTCGATCGTGGGGCCCCTCGCGTTCCTGGGCGTCCTCCTCTTCGACGGGCTCCAGAAGGGGTTCGCCGGATACTTCAACCACAACCAGTTCGGGCTCCTTTACGCCACCTTCTTCGTGGCCATTTCGCCGGCGGCCGACGCGCTGAGTCTCGAGAGGAGTCGGGGCGGGCAATCCTCCCGCCCCCCACGGCCCCCAGGGGTGTACCGGTTCCCGCTGGTGGCCTCGGCCCTCGCCCTCTCTCTCACCTACTTCCTGGTGGGAAGCTCCCGGGTGGCCATCGGGGGATGGGAGATCTTTGCGAGCGACGCGCTTCCCGGTCACCTGGCGCTCCGGACGATGGAGCACACCGCCACCAACTTCCGGCTGTCGTTCCTCCTTCTCGCGCACGCGCCCCTCGTCTTCCTCCTGAAGGCGGGGTTCCTCGTCACCACCGTCTTCGAGGTCCTCTCGCCTCTGGCGCTCCTGCGGCGGGGCTTTCGCCTGGCATGGCTGGGCGTCATCGTGCCCTTTCACTTCGCGACGCTCCTCACCATGAACATCTTCTTCTGGGAGAACGTCGTGCTCCTCGCGTTGCTGTTCACGGACCTGCCGCGGCGGGTGGAGGAGTGGGTTGGGGCGGGGCGCCGACGCGGACGAGGCGCTACAGGGAGTAGACCCGGTCAATGACCGAGAACCGGCGCAATTCTTCTCGCGTCACCGGGTCCTTCGTGGGCATTCTGGTGGGTGGAGCGGGCGCGGTCTTCGTGATTCGGGCTCTGGTCCGGGACTGGGCCGAAGTGAGGGCCACACTGGCGGGCGCCCAGGCAGGGTGGATGGCTGCCGCGTTCGTGATCGGGATGGGCAGTATGGTCATCTTGGCGCTCGGATGGTCGAGGGCGATGGCGCTCGTGGGCACACCGGCGGGCCTCCGTGACACCCTCCGATGGTACTTCGTGGGTCAGCTGGGAAAGTACGTGCCCGGGGGGGTGTGGTCGGTCGTCGGTCCCGCAGAGCTGGCGACCGGGAGCCGCAGGGGCCGGCTCAAAGCGTATGGGGGCGTCCTCCTGGCGCTGGGTGCGGCATACCTCGCCGCCATCATCACGGTGGCGTGCCTTCTCGTCCTCGAGCCGGGGGTGGTCGAGCGATGGGCTCCGGCTCGGTGGCTGCTCGCGTTCATCCCCTTCGGAGTGGTCGCGGTACATCCAAGGGTGCTCGAGCTCCTCTTCGCCGGGGCGGGAAGGGTCCTGGGCCGGCCCGTCGAGATCCGGGCCCCGAGGTGGCGGGACTCGCTCGTGCTGGTGCTCTGCCACGTACCGGCTTGGCTCGGCCTCGGGATCGCTACCTGGTGTGTGGCCGCCGGATTGGGAGCCGCCGCATCCATGTCCGAGATCGTGCTCGCCTCAATCCTCGCGTGGGTCGTGGGGTTCCTGGTGGTCCCCGCTCCCGGAGGTTTGGGGGTGAGGGAGGCGATCTTTGTTCTGGCCGCGGGGTCACTGGCGGGGGGCGTCGGTGCGGCGGTTGCGCTGGTGAGCCGGGTCCTGTTCGTGATGGTCGACGCCCTGGGTGCTCTTGTCTTCGGGTTCGGGAATCCGATGGGCAGTGGAAAACGAAGCGATGTCCCGATCACGCGACGTGATACAGAGGGGTAGCATGGAGCGGCTGACCGAAGGAAGCATGCCCTTGCGCCACTCGCGGTGAACGAAGCGGCCCACGGCGGCCGTGAAACTGGAGATTTCTTCGCGCGGCAGAGCCCCAAACTTGAGTGCAGCTCGGATCACGACGAGCCCGACGCACAGGTCCGGGTCTCGCCCCCACGTTGACCATGCGAAGAGCCAGTGCGGACGAGGGCGCAGGCCACCACCTAGTCTTGCCTGTGAGGATGACTTTATGTTGCTCCGATGCCCGTCGGCTTGTGCTGAACGCGCGGCGGACTTCAGCCCCTCTCCCCAGTCAGCATGAAGCAATCACCCAGCCGCCTGCAGCGTCTCGCTCCCATTCACTGCGTCCTCCCACTCCTAGCGGCGATGCTCTCGGTGACGACGTTGGCTGTCGTGAACGCCGAGCGAGGAATCGGCCCCAGCAACCTGGTGCTGCCGGGTGTGCTTTCCCTTCTCATGGGCGCCATCGCATGGTTGATCGCAGGCTTTGTGGTGCGTGAAAATTCCGGCCGCGCCGTGCTGGCAACCGTCGTCGCGCTCTTCGTCCTCATGGGTGGTTGGCTCATCAGCGCTATTCCCCTGGATGCTGCCTATGATCCGGCGGTCACGCTCAGTTTGATTCTCGGAGTGCTCGCCACGGCCGTCGCGCTTCACCGAGGCATCGTCGTCGTCGCCTGGCCCTTCGTCCGCTTCATGATCGTCGCTTGCGTGATCCTCCTGGCGCTACAGCTGCCTCAAATGGGAGGGCTGCTCTGGGCATTCGGTGCCGGGCAGAGGGCGGAGGTCGAAATTGCGCCCACAAAGCCGTCGACAGGACACCCCAACATCTACTTCTTTCTTCTGGACTCGTACACCGGCCCGCGCACGCTGAGGTCACAGTACGGCTTTGACCTGGAGCCCTTCAACGAAGCGCTTGAGGAACTCGGGTTCGAGGTCGCGGAGCAGAGCCATGCGAATTTCCCGCAGACCTTCATCGGTCTCCCTGCCATGCTCGACCTGGACTATCCCACGGAGATATTGGAGTCGCAGCCCCAGGGGAGCACCGACCGATCTGACCTTTACCACCTGATGCACTACAACACAACCATCGAGGCGGTCAAGTCGCGCGGTTACCGTGTGGTGTTCTATCGTTCCTCCTACGTTCCTCTCAGGTCATCTCCGTCGGCCGACTTGCACGTTCCCCGGCACGGGATCACAGATTTTGAGCTCGCTTGGCTGTCCCAAACGATAATCGCCTCACTCATATCTCAACGGTGCGTCGTTCTGCCGTGCCCCGAGAGAACCGGACCCACCTTCGCAGCGGAGTCCGCGCAGCACCACCTCGACAAATTCGCATCCATCACTTCACAAGCAGACTCGACAGCACCCACGTTTCACTACATTCACATCATGCTCCCGCATGAACCTTTCGTGTTTACTTCTGATTGCACGGCGAGGCCCGAACCCCACTGGACCTCCCTACAGGACGAGACTGCACCGGAAGTGCGAGCAGGGATGTACGTCGAACAAGTCGAGTGTCTCAACCAACTAATCCTTAGAACCGTACGCAGGATCCAGGAGACTTCTGTGCATCCCCCGGTGATCATCCTTCAGTCGGATCATGGATACGCTCACTTGCCGGATGCGCGGCCGATTCCGCTCCGAACCGCAACCCAGGACCAGGTGGCAGATCGCCTCGACGTGTTCGCGGCGTATCACGTGCCCTTCGCCTCGGACTCCATCACTTACCCGGGCATCACCCCCGTCAACGCCTTGCGCAGGGTCTTCTCCGAAGTGTTCGGGCTGGACCTGGCCCCAATACCGGATCGGAGCTACTGGAGCTCGTTTCAGAATCCCTACGACTTCACGCTGATCGAGTGCCCGGCAGAAGGGCGCGCCACCCCGTGTTAGCTTTAGAGGCTCCGGTCGACGGCCCGGATCTTGCTCACTGGTGACGTGGTAAGGACCGGTTGTCGAGCCCGAACTGGTGGCTCCGACCATCAGGGTGTCCTGGGCTCAGAATCAGAGGGGGAGCGATCGTGGCCGTTGAGCTAAGCGAGAACATTACTGCGGGACCTGCAGGACCAACCGAACCCGGGACATCCGGCATCCCACCCCTCCCGTATATTCTGGCCGTCACGTGCCTCATACACCTGGTGGCTGCAGCACCCCTCGCGGCCTACATCGATCCGATCACCGGGAGCATCATCTTCCAACTGGTCGCGGCGGTCGTGCTCGGCGCCGCCTTGACCGCGAAAAGGGTATGGAGGGTGGTCACGGGCTCGCTGGAGAGGGCCCGAACCCTCGTCTCGGGCCTGTGGAACCGCTGAAGGATCGCGGGTCCTTTCGGGACCCGAGCGGGTTTGTCTTCTACAGAGATGGAGAGGTCTTTCGACAGGTGAACGGCCCGGGCGGCCAGGCATACCGCGCCCTGATGGAAAGCGGCCTCTACGACGAGTTGGTCGAGGCCGAACTGCTGGTGCCGCACGAGGTGGTCTCTACCGATCTCGCGGCCGCTGACGGTGCCGTAGCGGTCCTGCGTCCAGAGCGAATCCCGTTCATCTCGTATCCCTACGAGTGGTCGTTCGGGCAACTCCGAGCAGCCGCGATCACAACGCTGCGTATCCAGCAGCGTGCGATGGACCGTGGCATGGGTCTGACCGATGCCACCCCCTTCAACATCCAGTTCGTAGGACGGCGCCCCGTTCTGGTCGACACCTTGTCGCTCGTCCCCATGGACGATGGAGAGCCGTGGATTGCATATCACCAGTTCTGCACGCAGTTTCTCGCCCCGCTGCGACTCCAGGCGCGGCTCGACCCGCGGCTCTCCGGACTTCTAAGGTCCACCCTCGACGGCGTGCCCCTCGACATGGCCAGCCGCATGCTACCGCGGCGGACATGGGCCAATCTCGGCGACCTGATGCACATTCACCTGCACGCCAGGAGTATCCGGCGCCACGCAGGGGCAGCGGCTCCGGATGCCGGTAGGACCAGGGCTTCGGCACGGGGAATAAGGGGTATTGTCGAGCATCTGCTGTCCCACGTAGAAGGGACCGCCATGCGGCGGGTGCCCTCCGTCTGGGAGGATTACGAAGCGTCCCACTCCTACGAGCAGGCCGCTCGGACCGCCAAACTCGATTTCGTTTCGGGGTGGGTTCAGGCGCGCAGACCCTCCGTGGTCTGGGATCTTGGCGCGAACACGGGAGTGTTCAGTCGCGTTGCCGCCCAGGGCGCGGGCTATGTGGTGTCGCTCGACTTCGACGCCAATGCCGTCGAGCAGAACTTCTCGAGGGTGTCGCACGACTCGGACGAAGACGGGAAGGTGCTGCCACTCTGCATGAATCTCATGAACCCATCCCCGGACCTGGGATGGGGACTCGCCGAGCGGAAGTCTCTGACCGCACGGGGCCCCGCCGATCTCTGTCTGGCCCTGGCCCTGGTGCACCATCTGGCCATCTCAGGGAACGTCCCGTTGCCGATGGTGGCAGCCCAGTTTGCGGAGTGGGGTCGAAGCCTGATTGTGGAGTGGGTTCCGAAGTCCGACGCCATGGTTCAGCGGCTTCTGGCATCGCGCGTCGACGTCTTCGACGAATACACCGAAGAGGGGTTTCAGCAGGCGTTCTCTTCACGATTCCACATCGTCGAGCGAGAGCCGGTGCCGGAGTCCGAGCGCGTGCTCTACGCAATGGAACGGAGGGGCTAGGGCCTCCCCGACCCCAACCCGATCAGCCACGGAAAGCAGGTGGTCACCTCCACGACGGTTCCCTGAGGAGTGCCGACGCTGCTAGTACCTCGTTGGGGAGGTCCGCGTTAACAGCGAGAGCGTCGAAACGGCGCTCCAGGTAGGCGCGACGACGAGGCATAGCAGCGCTACGTCGAGGAGGAGCAACGACGCTGGAGCGGATGCGGCGGCGCTCGAATGTACGCGGACTTCCGCAGCGAGGCACTAGGAGTGCCCGCAACGACCGGGGATCGAACTGCTGGATGTGCTCAGGGTGATTCCCGAGTCATCGTACGTGACGACCCCGTAACAAGTTGCCGATCCTCGCCGCGACTCCACACCCCGACCTGCACGAGTGCGGCGGCCGGATCGGGAAGGTGTTCTAGAACTTCAAGGGAGAGGGCGAGGTCGGCCCAGCCGATCTCCAACCCGAGCATGGCCCAGGTGAATGCGGCCGCGAGGGGGATGTCCTTGGAATTGATGAAGGCGTGGCCGAAGAAGACCGGTAGCGAGACCAGGATCAGTGAGGCGATGGGGCCGGCCCACGGACGCCCCAGCAGCTTCGCGATCCGGAAGAGCGCGGGTACGCTGGCCAGCGCGAACCTCGCGGTGGCGGCGTGCCGGATCTGATGCCGGAGCTCCGGCACCCCCTGGTACAGCAACGCCGCCAGGAAGTCAGGGAGTGCCGTGTAGAGCCGGAGGTCACCATAGGAGTTGACCGTGCGGTCCGCCCCCAGGCTCAAAAAGTAGGAGCGGATGAGTTCCCCGTGATACCGCCTTTCGTAGGCGTCCCAGCTGATTCCGTACGCGTCGTGCAGCAATACGATTCCCGCGATCCCGAGCGCAAGGATGAGCCACTCCGTCGCGGCGATCGCGCGGGGCTCGCCCTCGCCCCGGGGCGGTGACGAGCTCACGAAGGCCGTCCCCAGGCCGGTGAGTTGCGGAACGACCAGCCGCAAATGCGGCCTGAAGCCCACCACAGAACGAGCACAGCGACGATCGACACGTAACCATCCATGGCGTAGTGCCATCCCAAATGCACGGAGCCGATGAAAATGAGGAAGGTGTACCCCCAGAGGGCGAGTGACACCACTCGGGAGCGCGTCCACACCGCGGTCGCAAAGAGGGCGGGTATCGCCACGTGAAGGCTGGGCATTGCTGCGATGCCGGATGTCAGGCCGCGGTGTCCCTCCTCATAAGCAAGCCAAAGCATCCCCTGAATTTCGAGTGCGCGGATTCGAGATTCCGCGTCTACGCCGGCAAGGTAGGCCATCAGGCCCTCGTAAGGATCGTCCACACCAGGTATATAAGCCACGTAGCAGGGGCCGACCGAGGCCGTCGCTGTAGCCATCACGATGCCGAGCAGAATCCAGGTTGCTGAGAAGGAGAGGAGGAAGCGGGCACGGTCGGATCCCGGGATGGATACCGTGACGAGCAAGAACCCCAGTATGGTCACCGGAAACCACAGGTAATAGAGCAGATCCAGCGCCAGCGTAAGGCTCGGTAGGCCGACCAGGGGGTGGAGGATTTCCCACGGATGCGCCCCTCCGTGGACCAGCCGGTCGGCCTCGATGAAAATGACGTCCCACCGACCGAACGGCTGGAATTCGGGAATACTCGTCTTGAACGCGAGGAAGGTGGGCATAAATCCATGGATCAGCATCCCACCCCCGGCGGCCGCGGCAATCCTGTGCCCCCGTCGGACCGCGAACCTGCGCGCTGCCGGGATCAGGGGCGACACCTCCGTGCTGCCGTGGCGGAGGTGCCGATGGAGCGCTCCCACGCGCTCGGCCACGAACAGGATGGCTCCAGCAAGGGTGGCCAGAACGAGCCACAGGGCCACCCCGGCCCCGGAGAGAGGAAGTTCGACCGTCCCGATGACACCGGGTCCGCCGAACCGAGGCAGCAGCCAGGCGCCGAGTACGGTCACAAGGGTCAGGCCGGCGGCAGGGAGCAGGTCGACTCCGACCCGGCGGGCCAAGGCGCAGGCTCTCTTCCCGGAGCGGCGCCTCCAGCCCAACTCCCTATCCGTGCGAACAATCATCGCGACGTGGACTCCCCGGGTTGATGAGGACGATCGTGGCCAATCGGTGGCGGCGCGATTCTATCCGCCGGCGACGCTCAGTTGCAACCGGCGGGCCGAAGCACGCGGGTCGGAAGCGATCCCTGCTTGTGGACCCTGCGGTTGGCGTGCACATTGCTACCCACACATGGTGTGGCGCGGTTGCAATATGCGGTCGCGGCTCCTCAACGGGCGAGCGGTCTGGGTCTCGCAGCCGGGCTCTCCGTGGTGAAGACCGGCCGACGCCTGCGGGATCCGGGGTGTCGGATCCCGGATTGACGTCATATGTTTCCGGCGTGCCGTAGGTGCCATGCGATCGGACTCGCCTCCGCCGGCGCCGACCGGCCTGCGCGAGGGCCGGACGGTGGCACCGCGCACGATCTCGCGCGAATTGCGAGGCAAGTGGGATCAGATCGAGGTTTTGGCTGGGCTGCAATATCGCGTCATTGCTTGGTGGTTGAGGGTGATACTGCTGGATGGCATATCGCTTGCACAAAGAGGAGGAACATCCGAAGCAGGTCGTCTCTGACCGCTTCAATGGCGGTGGCCGGGCTTCCTTGTGGTGAGGAGCCCCACCGTGAGAAATCCCCAAAGATGGCCATCAGGCCAGGGAGGACACATGAACAAGTTCTTCGCCACGCTGTGGAGCGATGAGTCCGGACAGGACCTCGCTGAGTACGTCCTGCTTCTCGTGCTGATCGCGGTCGTGGTTGCCACGGCGATCATCGCCTTCCGCGGCGCGATCACGGACGGCTTCAACGGTGCGACCGATCGCCTCACCGAGTCGCTGCCCGACGCCGAGTGATTATCACTCTGCACACGTAAATCAGTGTTGAAGTACCTCGGGAGGGTCGGGCCATCTGGCCCGGCCCTCCGGCCGGGGGACACGAGCTCGGCTCGGCAAGTTGAGATACGGGTTTAGGTTGGACACCGCGAAAGCGGTAGGGATGGAGCGGCAGCCATGATTGAATTGCTCAACACCGTCCTCGTGGTCGTAGTGGTCTGGGCAGCGCTACTGGATCTGCGCACGAGGCGGATTCCGAACTGGTTGACGCTCCCCGCCCTGCTCCTGGGGCTGGCGATGAGGGTCCCTCTGGGAGGCTCCGCCGTCCTCGACGGGTTCTTGGCGGCAGCGGTGGCTTTCGCCGTGGCACTGCCGGTCTTTGCGCTGGGAGGGTTGGGCGGCGGAGATGTGAAGCTGCTCGCCGCCGTGGGCGCATTCCTGGGCCTCGATGCCCTCTGGGGTGCCCTCTTCGTGGCGGTCCTGGTCGCGGGGGCGTTTGCGATCATCTCGATCCTGCGGCAGGGACGGGCGCCGCAGACTCTGGCCAACCTCTACATCATCGTGAAGGGGTTGAACCGAAAGGAAAGTTGGACCGGGTGGAGAGGGGCGGAGGGGGACGCACCGCTCACGATCCGTTCGGCAGGCGTGATCACCCGGCCCTTCGCGGTTTCGATCGCCGCGGGGGCCATATACGCGGTTTTTCCGATCTTCCAGTAGGAGGAGGGACGATGACACGACCACCGGGTGCCGGCTCCAAGCGGGAAGTCGGCCGAAAGAGGCGGGGCCGTTCCCGGTTGAAGGACCGGGGGGGACAGGCGCTGGCCGAGTTCGTCCTCGTCGTTCCGGTACTCCTCCTCCTGGTGTTCGGGATCGTCGAATTCGGGCTGGCTTTCCGGACCCACCAGATCGTCACGAACACGGCACGGGAAGGGGCGAGGGTGGCTGTGCTTCCCACCGGTGACGACGCAGGGGTCATCGACGTGGTAGAGGACCGGCTCAGTTCCTCGGGCCTGGACCCCGCGGCAGCGACCATCACTCTGCGCTGCGACGGTGCAGGGGAAACACTCTGCACTGGAGATCGGGCCGGCCGGCTTTCCGACGTGGAGATCGCCTACCCCTATCAGTTCTTTGTTCTGGGGGGGCTGGTCGGCTGGGTTTGCGGAGCCGGATGTGACGACGGGTACGGGACGATTCAACTGCGCACCACGTCCTCGATGCGAAATGAATAGCGTCTGGAACTACGGTTCCCACGACTGGAGAGGGTTGAGCACATGAGACGACAGGCGATTTTTTTCCTGGTTCTGGCACTCCTGCTCGGAGGTCTGGCCGCGATGCTCGCCCTCCAGGTAATGCGTTCCGATGGCACGCCGTCCGCTGGGGAGGGGCAGGTCGAAACCGTACAGGTGGTGGTCGCCGACCGGGATCTCCCGTTCGGAGCCCTCGTGGCGGTGGACGACATCCGGACCGTCGACTGGCCCGCGGACGCGGTCCCCGAGGGATTCAGCCGTTCGGCGTCGGACGTGGTCGGCAGGGGCCTCCTCGGACCGGTGCGCCGCAACGAGGCGCTCCTTTCGAGCAAGCTCGCACTACCGGGAACAGGGGCCGGCCTCTCCATCAACATTCCGGAGGGCCAACGAGCCATGACGTTCCGGGTCGATGACATTGTCGGCGTCGCCGGATTCATTCGTCCCGGTCACCGGGTCGACGTGATGGTGACGGTGGGGCCCGAAGCGGGCACGGGACAGCCCACGACCAAGCAGGTCCTGCAAAACGTCGAGGTCGCCGCCACGGGACACACCATCGAGCCGAACCCGCAGGGCGAGCCGGAGCAGGTGCCGAACGTGACGCTCCATCTCACTCCCGAACAGGGCGAGCGGTTGATCATGGCGGCGGGGAGTGGGCGGATCCAGCTCGCGCTACGGAACCCGCTCGATGGCGACTCCGTGGAGACGCCGGGTGTCCGCCTCAACCAGCTCCTGGCCTTGGCACCGGCGCCGCGAGCGGTGGCGAGTGCGCGGCCGGCGGCCGCCCCCGCGAGGCCTCAGGCGAATCCACAGGTCACGCTTGAGGTCTACCGCGGCAACCAGCGCGCGGACGAGACCGTCGACACCTCGATGGTCGGGGGCGGCGGGGATGGGGGAGGTGGCTCGTGATCGTCAAGGCTCTCGTGGGAAACGCGCTTCACACCCTTCGTGAGGGAGAGACATACATGCGGAACCGATCCTTCGGAGTGTTGACTGCAGTCCTGCTCATCGCCGGACTCGCGGCTTCGCCGGCTCCTACTGATGCACAGTCGGCCATGGGCGAGACCCAGGTGCTGAACGTCGCCCTGGGCAATTCCACCGTCGTGACCCACCCGGTGAACCTGGAGCGGGTCATGATCACGGACCCGAACGTGGCAGACGCGGTCCCGGTTACGGCGCGCGAAGTTGTGATCAACGGTCTGAGGGCCGGCACGACAACGCTCCTCTTCTGGGATTCCCAGGGGATCAGGCACACCTATTCCGTTCATGTGACCGCCGATGTCCGGGCGATCCAGTCGGAGATCCAGCGGATTCTCCCCGGGAACGGCGTTTCGGTGGCGGCGGTCGGAAACTCGATCGTACTCACCGGAGAGGTGAGCGACCCGCACACGGCCAGCCGCGCCGTATCTCTGGCCCAGGCACTCTCCGGTGAGGCCGAGATCCTGGATTACATCTCGACCCCGGACCCGGGCCAGGTCATGCTGCGAGTCCGTGTTGCCGAGGTGAGCAGAAGCGCGATCCAGGACCTCGGGATCAACCTGATGCGGGTGGATCCCAACAACCTTCGGGGCGACGACGAGATCTCCCTTCAGTCCGGCGGCGTGAACTCGTTTGGTGGAAGCTATCCCGGAACAGGACCGGATCTGACGTTCTCCGACGCGGTCAACTTCTACCTCTTCCACCGTGCCTCGAACGTCGCGGCGTTCATCCAGGCGCTTCAGGGGCAGGGGGTTTACCGCAGCCTCGCGGAGCCCAACCTGATCACTGTCCCGGGCGAGGAGGCTTCGTTCCTCGCGGGTGGAGAGTTTCCCTACCCCATGATCCAGCCGACCACCGGGCAGGTGACGGTCCAGTTCCGGGAGTTCGGGATTCTCCTCGACTTCACGCCGACGATAACCAACTCCGGGAGCATCCGCCTGCATGTCGCACCGGAGGTTTCGTCGCTCGACTTCGCGTCCGGGGTGAGTATCGGGGGAAGTGTGGTGCCGGCGCTCCTTTCGCGCCGCGCCGAGACCACGATCGAGCTGGAGGATGGTCAGACCTTCGCGATCGCCGGTCTCCTCGACAGCGACATTACCGAGAGCGTGAACAAGGTGCCCCTCCTGGGGGATATTCCTATCCTGGGTGCGTTCTTCCGGTCCACCGAGGCCCGTGAGAACCAGACCGAGATCCTGGTCCTCGTCACTCCCCACTTCGTCCGCCCCATGGACGAGATGCCGGAGATCCCGACGGGGGAGCTGGACGTGTGGCCCTGGGGCAGCTTCATGACGGACCCGCTCCGGGTTGTGCCGACGGATCCGGTCAGCGATGGAACCAACTAAAGGAGAGTCACCATGAAACCGAGAGCCTCCAACCGGTCCCCGATACGTGCAGTGGCCAACGACCGCGGCGCTGTTCTCGCTCTCGTGGTGCTGATGCTGATCGCCTTCCTGGGCCTTGCGGCCTTGGCCATCGACCTCGGGCTGCTCTACACGGCCAGGGGCGAGGCGCAGAGGGCGGCGGATGGGGCGGCACATGCAGGAGCGGGATGGCTGATGCACAACCCCGGCGCTACCGACGAGGAGATCGAGGCTGAGGCGGTACGCGTGGGCCAGGAGAACCTCGTGCGCGGTGAATGGGGAGACATCGATCCCGACCAGGACATCGACGTTCTGCGGGATGAAAGGAAGGTCCGCGTGAGGGTCAACCGGACGCACGAACGTAGCAATCCTGTGCGCACCCTCTTCGCAGGGGTGATTGGCTTCGGAGGTGTGGGTGTGGCTGCGTCAGCCGCGGCCCAGATCTGGCCGGGGGATGGCTCGGAGTGCATCATGCCGTTCGCGATTCCCGACCATTGGTTCGTCAACGATGGGGGAACATTGCGAGACGCGGCCATCGGCGACGTCTACGACGCGAGTCGCGGTGATGTCTATGTTCCTGCGTCCGATCCGGACCAGGTCGCCGTCCCTTCGGACCCCCATTACACCGGGTACGGTCTGGCCAGGGTAGGACAGCAGATCACGCTGACCTCCGCCGACCCCTCCGAGTCCCCTCAGCCCGGTTGGTTCTACACGATCCGGCTTCCCGGCACCCAGGGAGGGAATGACCTCCGTTACGCTATCCGGGACTGCTGGGAGCCGGCGGGGGTATACCAGCTCGAGGATGAGGTGATCAAGGAGCCAGGGAACACTGTAGGCCCTGTGAGGCAGGGATTCGGCGACATCTTCAACGATCCGAACGAGCAGGACATAACCTGGGACGATCAGATGCAATGTCCCGTCCGCAGTGGCGGGGACACCTGCGTGGGCTCGGAGAGTCGGCGGGTTCGACCCCTCGTCATGTTCGATCCCACGAACTGGGAAGACATCGCGAACGGTGCCAAGCCAGTCCCGATCACCGCATTTGCTGGGGTGTTCCTGGAGAGCTGGGACGGAAATAACAGCATTACCGTTCGCTGGATGCGCTACCAGACCATCAAGCCCGCCCAGAACTGGGAAGATTGCGCCGATTGCCTCCTACAGACCCTCAGAATCGTGGAGTGAGTACAGTGACTCCGAGCGCAACTTCCCCGTCCACGAACCATAAGGCCAAGGAAGCCGTCGTCGGTGCCGTGGTCTCCACGGATCCGGGTTTCCATAAGTCCCTCGCCTCCATGTTGAATGAGGCCGGGGGCGGGATCCGGTTCGATGCGCTCATTGGCGAACCCTTCCATCAGATCGCCGATCCACATATCGAGACGCTGCGCAAGCTTGCGCCGGACGTGATCTTCGTGGACCTGGAATCCGATCCCCAGGTCGGGCTGAAATTCGCGCAGTACCTGGTGGAGTCGGAGCTGGCGCGCGCAGTGGTGGGTGCCGGTCCCACCGATTCGCCGGAACTCATCCTTTCCGCGATGCAGGCGGGAATGGTCGAATACCTGCCCAAGCCGCTGGAGGAGGACAAGGTACGCTCCGCCATGCAGCGCGTCCGCCGGAGGGCGGGGGTACGGTCCGGCGGGGGCACGAAGGAAGAGGAAGCCACCTCGGGCCAAACGCTCTGTGTGTTCAGCGCGAAGGGCGGCTCCGGCGCCACGACGTTCGCGGTGAACCTCGCCGTCGAGGTACATCGCCTCAGCCGGAAGAAAACCCTCCTCGTGGACCTGGACCTCGAGTTGGGCGAGACCGCGCTCCTCCTGGGGATGCAGCCGAAGTTCTCGGTGGTGGACCTAATCCGGAATTTCCACCGGGTCGACGCGGGGCTCCTGGCCTCGTACATCGAGCACGACAGTTCCGGGGTGGATCTGCTTTCCGCACCTCTGCAGCCCGTGGACTTCGATAGCGTGGACGGGGCGGAGGTGGGTCAGGTGCTGCGGTTCCTGAAGGGCCACTACGACTACATCGTGATCGATGCTCCGAAGACGTTGAACACCATCACGCTCAACGCATTCGAGACCTCGGACGACATCTTCATCCTGACCACGCCCGATCTGCCGTCCATCCGGAACGTGTCCCGCTGCCTTCCCCTCCTCGGAGAGGTTGGTGGGGCGGATCGGGACAAGGGGTGGGTCAAGGTGGTGGTGAACCGGTTCAGCCCGCGCCAGATCATCCCGATCTCGGAGATGGAAAAGACGCTCGGCCTCGAAGTCTTCGCCACGCTCCGAAACGACTATCAATCCACCATGGAGGCGATCAACGAGGGCCGGCCGGTGGTCTTCGACCGCAACTCCATCTATGGACACGATGTCCGAAAGCTGGCCTCGCAGATCACGGGGATCAGTGTCTCGAGCGCGAAGGACAAGGGCTTCCTGGGAGGTCTCTTTTCGAAATCGCGGTCGGGCTGAAACGAATTACTCATTGAATCGTGCCCTTCCGGGCGCGGTACCCGGCGGCAAGTCCGCCTGAACGGAAACGGGGAAGGAACCCATGGCTGAATCGACGAGATTTTCGAATGTGCCCGCCCGCCGGG
>JBBDRS010000050.1:26098-40802 GCA_040905325.1 Gemmatimonadota bacterium | reverse complement strand
GGGAAGGAACCCATGGCTGAATCGACGAGATTTTCGAATGTGCCCGCCCGCCGGGACGGGGTGGGTCGTCCTGCCTGGAGCTCCGGGGGAGAGGATCCTCCTCGCACCCCTGCCCCGCCGCCGGAAGCGCAGAGCGTCAGCACGACCGAATCGGACATCCAGGAAATTCGGAGCCGGATCCACCGGCAGCTCCTGGAACGCCTGAACCTCACCTCGCTGGGGGAGCGTGACCGGGAGGAGGCCGAGGCCGAGGTCGGGCGTATCGTCCGGCAGATGCTCGCCAACGAGATGGCCCCGCTCAACCTGGATGAGCGGGAGCAGGTGGTCGAGCAGATCCTCTATGAAGTCTTCGGCCTGGGGCCCCTCGAGCCGCTGCTGAAGGATCCGACCATCTCGGACATCCTGGTCAATACCTCGAAGAGGATCTTCGTGGAGCGGAACGGGCGCATCGAGTCCACCGACGTCACCTTCCGGAACGATCAGCACCTCCTGCAGGTCATCGACCGGATCGTGTCGGCGGTGGGGCGGCGGATCGACGACTCCTCTCCGATGGTGGATGCCCGGCTGGCGGACGGCTCTCGTGTAAACGCGATCATCCCGCCGCTGGCCATCGATGGGCCCCATCTCTCCGTCCGGAAGTTCCGCCGGGACGTTCTTTCGGCCGAGCAGCTCATGGAGTACGGCACCCTCAACGACAAGATGCTGGAGTTCCTGCGCGGCTGCGTGAAGGCGCGCCTGAACATCCTCATCTCCGGTGGGACCGGCTCCGGTAAGACGACGTTCCTGAACATGCTCTCCGAGTCCATCCCGGTGGCGGAACGTGTCGTCACCATCGAGGACTCGGCCGAGCTCCAGATGCGGCAGCCGCACGTGGTCCGGCTGGAGACCCGGCCGCCGAACATCGAGGGCGAGGGCCAGGTCACCCAGCGCCAGCTCGTCATCAACGCCCTCCGGATGAGGCCGGACCGGATCGTCCTCGGCGAGGTCCGGGGCGGCGAGGCGCTCGACATGCTCCAGGCCATGAACACCGGGCACGATGGGTCGCTGACCACCCTGCACGCCAACAGCCCGCGGGACGCCCTCACCCGGCTCGAGACCATGGTCCAGATGGCGGCGACGTCCATCGGGGAGAAGGCCATGCGCCAGCAGATCTCCTCGGCCATCGACCTGGTCATCCAGCTTTCGCGGCTCTCCGACGGAGGCCGCAAGGTCATGAACATCTCGGAGCTCGTCGGCATGGAGGGGGACGTGATCACCATGCAGGACCTCTTCCGCTACGACCGGAAGGGGATGGACGACGACGGGAACATCGTCGGCGAGTTTCGTGCCACGGGTATCCGTCCGAAGGCCGCGGAGCGGTTGGCGGCGTACGGGGTGGACATGGAGGAGACCCTCTTCGCCGATGCCGACCGGCAGGGCTTTGGAGGCCGACGATGACCGGGGCGGATTGGGCGGCGGCGGCCTTCGTATTCGCGGCGGTGGCCCTGGGGGTCATCGCGCTCGCGCTCTTCTGGGAAGGCATCCGGGGCTTCCAGCGACAGCGGGCCGCCGCTCGGGCGCTGAAACGCATCGAAACCGGCCCCATCCACGACAGCGCGGAGGTGAAGAAAGAGAACCTGCTCCGGGACGGGGAGGGGGAAGCCCACTCGGGGTTCCTCGGCATCCTGCTCACGCGTCTCCCTCACCGGGCCGACCTCCAGCAGAAGTTGGAGCAGGCCGGACTCCGTTGGGGGGTCGCGACATTCCTCATGCTCTCCCTGGGCCTGGGACTGGGGCTGGGCCTGGCGGCGTTCATCGGAACCAGGAACCTGATCATCTTCGCCTTATTCGCTGCGGTTGGGCTCTCGATCCCGTGGTTCTACGTCAGGTACAAACGTGGAAAGCGGATCGCGGCGTTCGAGGAGCTCTTCCCCGAGGCGCTGGACCTCCTCACCCGGTCCATCCGGGCCGGCCATGCATTCAACACGGGGTTGAAGGTCGTGGCGGAGGAGTCCGAGGAGCCGCTCCGCGGTGAGTTCCGGCAGATCTACGAGGAGCAGCGGTTTGGACTCCCGATCGACGAATCTCTCCTGGGGCTGGCGGATCGGATCGACCTGGTGGATGTCCGCCTCTTCGTCACGTCCGTGCTGATCCAGCGGGAGGCCGGTGGCAACCTCGCGGAAAAGCTACACAACCTTTCGACCATCATCCGTGCCCGGTTCAAGTTTCGTCGGCAGGTGAAGATCCATACCGCCCACGGGAGAATGACGGGGACGGTCATCGGCATCGCGCCTTTCGTCGCGACTCTCTTCCTCTACCTCGTCAACCCGGATTACATGGCTCCGCTCTTCACGGAGCCGACGGGCCGGATCATGATCGCGGGTGCCCTCATCTCCATGACGCTCGGGTTCATTTTCATCCGTCGCATCGTGGACATCGAGTTCTGACCGGAAGGCCACAATATCATGATCTATATCGTCGTGCTCCTCATCGCGCTCTCGGTGGCCCTCCTCGTGGTCGGGGTCGGGCAAATGGTCGTATCCGGCGAATCGCGCACGCTTCGACGGCGTCTGGCGACGGTGTCGCAGGTCGGCCAGGAGGACCGTCGGATCCGGCAGCGTCGCGAGCGGATGGCGCGCCGCGACCAGCTCCAGGGGTTCCTGGAGGCCGTGGGAGAGAAGGTTGGAAAGGAGCAGATTCGGCGGGGCGGCCTTCGGGAGACGTTGATCCACGCCGGGTACCGGAAGCCCGCTGCCCCGGCGATGTTCGTAGGAGTCCGGGCACTGGTGGCGGTGACCCTGGGGACCCTGGCGTTCCTGACGGTGTCCGTCCTGCGCGTGGACTTCGCGCTCTCCATGCTGGTGGTGACCTCGGGCGTCCTGGTCGGGTGGATGGCCCCTATCCTCTACCTCAGGCACAAGGTGCGGACCCGCAAGAAGGAGCTCCGGCGGGCTCTGCCCGATGCGCTGGACCTCATGGTGGTCTGTGTGGAGGCGGGCCTTGGGCTGAACCAGGCGCTGGTTCGGGTGGGTGACGAGATGGAGCGAGTGAGCCAGGAGGTCGCGGACGAGTTCACGTTGGTGAGCCTCGAG
This sequence comes from Gemmatimonadota bacterium, assembly GCA_040905325.1. Taxonomy (GTDB): domain Bacteria; phylum Gemmatimonadota; class Gemmatimonadetes; order Longimicrobiales; family Gaopeijiaceae; genus JBBDRS01. The sequence continues at coordinate 37,731 of JBBDRS010000050.1, read as the reverse complement.
ATCCGGGCTGGTACACCCCGTGAGGACGCGCTGCGCCACCTCGGGGACCGGACCGGGACCAGCGATGTACGGGCCCTGGTCAGCATGCTCATCCAGACCGATCGATTCGGTACGTCGATCGCGGACGCCCTTCGGGTTCACGCGGAGGAATTGAGGAGCAAGCGGCAGCAGGAGGCGGAAGAGCAGGCTGCGAAGATCACGGTGAAGATGTTGATTCCGATGGTCATCTTCGTGGTTCCGGCCATTTTTGTAGTGATCCTTGGCCCGGCGGTCTTCCACTTCCTCGAGTTCAGCCAGATGCAATGAGCCTGGACTACCTCCGGGTGGTCAACTCGACCCGGGACAGGGATCTCGGGCGGCGCGTCGGACTGGCGAATCGCCGCTGGAGTCGGTTGCGGGGGCTCCTGGGGCGCAAGGAACTGCCCGAGGGCGAGGGACTTCTGATTCATCCCTGCCGGGCCGTCCACATGTACGGCATGCGGTTCCCGCTGGACGTGCTCTTTCTGGACGAACGTGGACAGGTGGATGCACTGTACGAGGGGCTGGAGCCCTGGAAGCGAACGGGTTTACACCGCGAGGCCCGCTACGCGCTCGAACTACCGGTGGGGACCATCGCGGCTACCGAGACACGCAAGGGAGATCGGATCGAATGGAAGAACGCCGACTGATGCACGAGGAGCTGGGCGATCCGGGGATCTCCCCGGGGTCCAGCGGAGCCGGTGGGCTCGAGCTCGCGCACCGGGGAGAGGCACCCCCGATCCCGGAGACCCTTGCGGACTCCGGCCTGAGCCAGGCCTTTGTCTCGGACCTCCTCCTCAAGACCCTCTATGTGCGAGGAACGCGGACCGGCACCGAGCTGATGGAGCACCTGTGTCTGCCCTTCACCCTCCTCGACGACGCCGTGCTGGACCTCCAGCAGCGGGCGCTTCTGGAGGTCCGGGGTGTGGAGGGCCACGGGCGCCGTGGGTACCGGTTCGACGTCACCGGCGAGGGCCGCGCCCGGGCGCGCGAGATTATGCAGGGCAGCCCGTACGTGGGGCCGGCGCCCGTTCCCGGCGACGTGTATCGCCAGTGGGTGCGGCAGCAAAGCCTCCGCAGCGAGACCATCACCCCGGATCAGATCCAACGGGGGTTCCGGCACCTGGTCCTCTCCCCGGAGTTCGCGGATCGCATCGGACCCGGTATCAACGCCGGTCGCTCCATCTTCCTCTACGGGCCACCCGGGAACGGGAAGACCGAGGTGGCCTACGCCACCGCGGGCATCCTGGGGACCGCCATCTACGTTCCCTATGCTGTGGAGATCGGAGGGCACATCATTTCTCTCTACGATCCGCACATGCACGAGGAGGCGCCCGAGGAGCATGATCAGGTCACGGATTCCCTGCTTTCGAACCGGCCCCAGCACGATCCCCGCTTCGTCCGCATCCGGCGCCCCTCGGTGATGGTGGGCGGCGAGCTTACCCTGGACCAGCTCGAGCTCCAGTACGACCCGGCGGGAGGTATCTACATGGCGCCTCCCCAGATGAAGGCCAACGGGGGCGTCTTCGTGATCGACGATTTCGGTCGCCAGCGAGTGCGCCCGCGCGACCTTCTGAACCGGTGGATGATTCCTCTCGACAAGGGGATCGACTACCTGGGGCTGCCCAGCGGCCAGAAGCTCGAGATGCCCTTCGACTCGTTGGTGGTCTTTTCGACCAACCTGAACCCCGCAGATCTCGTGGAGGAGGCCTTCCTCCGTCGGATCCGCTACAAGATCCTCATGGACAATCCCACGCGGGATCAGTACTACGAGATCTTCCGGCGAATGGCGGTCCGTGCAGGAATCGAGTTCCGCCCCGACGCGATGGAGCACATCTTCGACGAGTACTACGACCGACAGGGGATCTCGCCGCGTGCGTGCCATCCGCGGGACATTCTCTCCGACCTGGTCGATCTCGCGACCTACAAGGGGATTCAGCCCAGCCTATCCGAGGATCTGGTAGAGGAGGCGTGCCGGAGCTATTTCATCGACATGCCCAAGCCCGGAGCCACCGGATACGACGACCCGAGCCGAGGTGACCGGCGTGGCCGCTGACGACCATTTCACCGGCCACCCGGCCGGACGGAAGATCGATTCCCAGGGTTCTCTCCCGCTGGAAGGCAATGGCCGGGCCGAGGCTCGGCACGACCACGGCGGGAGCCGTCCCGCCTGGCTCGATGAGCTCGAGCGGAAGGAAGGTCCCTCGTCGGTCGGACCGGAAGCCGAGCCTGGTCCCGGCGCGCCTGCTTCGGGGAGCAGGACACCGGAGCCACGCCGCCAGCCCCCGGTGCGCCGCGAGGACGGTGCGGGGCGAGCCCCCGCGCCGGTCTCTCCAGCCCGCGCGGCAGCCCCCGAGGGAGAGATGGATCGGGCGCTCGGCGAGTTGCGGGCCGAAGCTCGGCACGCCGCGCGCATCGATGGCGAGCAGGGCATCCCTTCTCGGCACGACACCCATCCCCCGGCCTCCGAGGTGGAGCTCCGGGAGCGGTGCCGTGCCTATTTCGAGCGCTGGCTCCACGACAGGAAGCGCGAGACGCTCGAAGCGGTGAGCGTCGCCGAGGAGAGGGCGGCGGAGAAGCTCGGTCGCATCTCTCTCGGAATCGATCGGTTCCAGCGGATCACCAACGAGATGATCCGGCTCAAGGCCCGCTACTCGGTTCGCCGGGACGAGGTGACCAAGGAGCTTGCCTCGGAAGGGAGGCATCGGCCGCGGGGGATTCCCACGAAAGTTTACGCCCTCGCCCTTGTCTTCCTCGGCCTGGTGGAATTCTTTGCGAACGCCCCGGTGTTTGCGGCGCTGCTTCCCCGGGACCCTCTCACGGAGCGGCAGATCCGGGTCCTCACCGAGATGTCGGAGGGCTGGTTCGCAGGTGCGGAGCGGGTGCTGGCTCAGCTCGTATTCCGACCGGATGCGGCGCTCCTGGCAGCCGGCGTGATCACCTTCCTCTGCGTCCTCGCCCACTTCTTCGGCAGCTCGCTGCGAGAGCTGGTCATGCAGCGCGAAGTGAAGGATCGTCGGTACACCGTCCAGGGCCGCTCTGCCCTCGAGAACGCGGTTCCGCTGGTCCTCACCTCCATTGGACTGATTCTGGTCCTCGGCGTGCTCTACCAGTCACGGATCGACCTCGGGGAGGTCGGCGAGGAGCGGTACGTCCAGGACATGGCACAGGTGGAGGAGCTACGCCGGGAGGCCGGATGGCTCCGGGTGGACGGGGAGCTCCTCGCCGCCAACGATCTGACGAACCGGGGGGATGACCTCCAGGCGGCCGCGGTGGAGCTGAGGGAGTATTCGTACTCCATGGCTCGGATGAGCTTCCCGATACTGCTCCTGAACCTGACGCTGGTTCTCTGCGCCATCTCCGCCGCCTATTTCCACCGCAGGGACGCTCGACGGGAGCACTTCAACGAGACCCCCTTCGAGGAAGACCGGCGCAACCAGATCGAGACCGCCGAGGAGGTGGCATCCGAGACCTCCAAACTCCTCGCCGAGGTGGGGCGCGACATCCGAGGGCTGACGAACCTGACCGCTATGGGGCCGGGAGATGGCTGGCGCTCGGTCGCCCACCAACTCGAGGCCGTGATCACCCTCTACCGGGTGGAGAACGGCCGGGTCCAGGGAGTCGAGCCGAGGAGCCTACCGGCCTTTGCCGGCCCTCCGGGACTCGACTTGAACCCCCCTGAGTCGGGGATGGGTCTGGTCACCAGGTCGCCGGCGGACTATGAGGAGGAGAGGGCTGCGCTGGCCCGTCGATTCGAAGAGGTGAGGGTGCGCTTCAACGAGGAGTCGGCAGCGTCGTGGTGAGATCCCTTCTCGCAGTCCTCCTGCTCCTGACCGCATGTGGAGGTGGGGACCGTCCCGTCCCGCCGGAGCTCCTCGAAGACCGGGATCCGGAACTCCTCGTCTTTCTCTACGACCGTTCCAGCAGCATCATGGAACACGAGCTGGAGCACTTCCAGGAGTTGACCCGGCAGCGCCTGGGCCTCCTGCATCACGGCGACCATATCGTCGCCCTCGAGTTCCTGCAGCAGTCGCTTGACGAGGAGCCCCGACGCTGGTCGCAACCGGTGCCGGAGCGGGAGTATCCCGACCGGGTGATGCAACGGGATTCGGTCAATCACGCGCGGTTCGTCCAGGATGCAAGAGACTACCTCGGGCAATACACCGACCCCGAGGACCGCGATGAAATGCTGGGTACGGACATCCTCTCGACTCTGCACCTGGTGGCCGCGGAAGTCGCCGCCTACCCGGACCATCGCGTGACCGTCGTGCTCTTTTCGGACATGCTCCAGGCCAACCATATCATGAACATGGAGGGGCTGGTGCGGATGCCCCCGGCCGACTGGGTGGAGCGACAGGCGAGTGCGGGAACCCTCCCCGACCTGGGCGGAGCCTGCGTGGTGGTGGTGGGGGCTCGCGTGGATACGCCCGCGGGACAGCGGGTGCGGAGCTTCTGGGAGGGGTATTTCGAAGCGACGAATGCCGACCTCAGACCGTCGAACTATCAGCATCGGGCCGTGAGGGTCGCCGAGACACCCTGCGCTTAGGGTCGGCTCGGCCCGCCCCGCTCAGACCGCATCCACCACCGGCAGTTCGATGGTGAAGAAGAACCGGGTGCCCAGGTTCCGCTGGGTCTCGAACTCCAGCTCTCCCTCCATGGCCCGGACCAGCTTTCGTACGATGCTGAGGCCGAGCCCGGTTCCCGAGAAGTGGAACCCCGAGTGGCCCTGAAACGGCCGAAAGGGGCGATAGAGGTCTTCCTGGGAGTCCTCCTGGATGCCCGGGCCGGTGTCGCGGACCGAGAAGTGGACCATGTCCCCCGCCAGCGCACGCGCACTCACCTCGATGAAGCCCTCGGAAGTGAACTTCGCCGCGTTGGTGGCGAGGTTCAGGAGCACACGGCGGAGGAGCTCGGGATATCCATACCGAAGATCCGCCTCGGGGGGCCGGACCGTCAGGGTGAGTCCCTTGGCGTCCACCATCGGCTCGATCATGCCCTGGACCGACTCCATCACCTCACGGACGGAGAACCGGTTGGGCTCGCGTACCGGGCCCTCACGGCCTCCCCGCCCCAGGTCGATCACGTCCCCCGCCATCGACACCATCGAGAGTGCGGCACTGTATACCAGGTTCAACTGGCGGATCTGAAGCTCGTTGAGCTCCCCGCTCGCGCCGGAACGCAGCGTGTCGGCCAGGAAGAGGACGGAAGAGAGTGGTGACCGGAAGTCGTGCGCGACCTCCACGGCGAGCTCCAGGCCGCTGGGGCCGGCGAGCGCGACCCCGAACTCTTCGTCCCAGCGGGGCGCCTGACTGTTCTGCACCAGCTCGAGCGCGGCCAGCGTGGAGGCCATGCACCCCGCATCGGGCCGGGCCTCGTCTGATTCCGTCCACAGGGACACCAGCTCCCCTCTGAGCAGATCGAGGAGGCGGCGGCGGAGGACGATCCCCCCCTCCTCGGGGGTCGACGGTTCTCCCCCCCGCTTCACCTCCGCTACCACATCCGCCAGCTCCCGCAGTCGCTCGGCGAGTTCCGACTCCCTCCCGCGCTCGATGGACGCGGTTTGGTCCCTCCAGCGTGCCAGGACGCGGTCGGCAGCCAGGTAGAGATCCGGAAGAGGTCCGTCCTCTCCGGACCCGGAGCCAACGGGGTCGGGAATGTTCTGGGACATCCGCGGGTCGGGGTCCATGTCACTGGTGCGCTCTTCGTAGACGGGGAACCCGACCGCCGATCGACCGCGCTGGCGCGGGATCCTTGCGGGTCGACGGTCAGCCATTGGGGGCGTCTCCGTTCTTCATCAGATCCCGCTTCTCGAGATCGTGCTTCTGCATGAGACGGTAGAGGGTGGTTCGATCCACACCCGCCCGCCTGGCCGCTTCGGACATGTTTCCCTGGGACTTCCGCACGAGCCGCTCGAGATAGGCCTGTTCGAACTCCGCCATGAGTTGGTCGCGGGCGTGATGGTATTCCTCGTCGAGAACCCGGTCGGACAACGCCAGGCCGGTCCCCGTCGCGGTGCCGGGAAGGGAGCCCGAGGCCGGCGGAAGCTCCTCCGGCCCGATTACGCGTCCGGGCTCGGAGAGCACGACCAGGTGCTCCATGACGTTCTGGAGCTCACGCACATTCCCCGGCCAACTCCGTCTCCGAAGCTCGACGAGAGCTTCGTCCGCCAGACGGGGCGGCGGCTCGCCCGGCTCTCGGTGGCGTTTCCAGTATTGGAGGAGGAAGTGATTGGCCAGGAGGGGAATGTCGACCGGGCGGTCCCGCAGGGGCGGGACGTCGATGGGGACGACCCGCAGACGGTAGTAGAGGTCCCGACGTAGACGGCCGGCTTCGACCGCCTCCATGGGGGCCTGATTGGTGGCCACGATGAAGCGGACGTCCACCACCGCGTCCGTGGAGGAGCTCCCCACCCGGCGTACCACGCCGTCCTGAAGGACGCGCAGGAGCTTCGCCTGGATGGTCAGCGACATCTCGCCCAGCTCGTCCAGAAAGAGGGTCCCGCGATGGGCCGCCTCGAGGAGCCCGGGTCGGTCCTTCACCGCGCCTGTGAATGCCCCCTTCACGTGCCCGAACATCTCGGACTCGAGGAGGGTCTCGGGTAGGGCGGCGCAGTTGACTGCGACCATGGGTCGAGCGTTCCGCCGGCTGTACGCGTGGATGTACTGCGCGAACATCTCCTTCCCCGAACCGCTCTCTCCCGTGAGGAAGACCGACGCGTCGGTGGCAGCCACCCGGCGGGCCAGCTCGACGGCCTGGCGGAAGGTCTCGGATTCCCCGATGAACGGGACCTCCGAGTCCTTCCCGTGGCCGTGCTCCATCTGGATGGAGGTCCGACGGCTGCGGGTCTCCCGCGCCACAGTGACGGCATGTGTCGCTCGGCCCAGGAGTACGTGGAGCTGGGTCGACGAGAAGGGCTTCGGGAGGTAGTCCCAGGCCCCCGCCTTGAGCGCGGCCAGGCTGGACTCCACCGACGGGTTCCCCGTCATGATGATCACGACCGTGTCCGGAGAGGTCTCCAGACAGGCCTTGAGAAGGTCCATCCCCCCGGTCCCCTTCATGTAGAGGTCCAGGAGTACGATGTCGAACGAGCGCCTGGAAAGGAGCTGCTTGGCGTCCTCTCCCCGGTGAGCGGTCTTGACCTGGTATCCTTCCTGCTCCAGAACGCTCGCGCAGCTCTCGCGGATCGTGTCCTCGTCGTCCACGACCAGGATGCTGATGCTCGACTTGGACTCGGCGTCGAGCCGATCAAGCTCCAGGGCCGGTCCGGAAGCGAGAAACTCCTCGGCCTCCGAAGGCGAGCCCGGTGCCGTGGCAGAGGACGGTCCGGATCTCACCTTGGACCACCGGGTGCCGGCGCTCTCGCTTGATCCCATCTGATCGTCTCCCGCGGGAATGGTGGGGGAGCGGTGGGTGCTCCCATTGGTAGTCAACCAGGATTGCAGGGTCCGTACCAGACTAGGCCTTCACCCACCGAAATGTGAGGAAAGCGCCCAACAGCGTTGCGATCACACCACGAATGGGGTGAAGGGCCCTATGTGAAAAGGGATTGGGGGTCGCGAACGTCGTTGCAAGGTGCAAGGAGTCTCGCGATTGTGCAACGAACGTGCTCGCGCACAGGCAGCACGGTCTGTCCCCCGTCAGGGAGACCGGGGGGGCGGGGACGCAGGGGTCGGGAGCGGGCCCGATGCCGGCCGAGTCAGGCCGCGGTGTACGGTTCGATGCGGCGGCTGGGGCCCTCGGCCCGGGCCTTCTTCATGGCGGTCGTGGCCCGCCGTACGAGCATGTCGGCGTCGAGCCCTTCCTTCCTGAGATCCTGGATCCCGAAGCATCCGGCCTGGAAGACGACGGGATGGTCTGCGAACGGCGGATCGCGCTGCAGCTCCAGATCGAAGGCATCCACGAGGCGGCGGGCGAAAATCGTGGCCCCCACCCCGTCGGTGGAGGGCGCAAGGACCCCGAATTGGAGTTGTGAAAGTCGGGCGAGCACGTCCGAGCTGCGCATCTCCGCGCGCATCACCTCGGTAACCCGGCGGATGACGTCGGCCTCCACGTCGGATTCGGCTGCGAGCCGTTCTTCACTCGCGAGATCCGGGGCCAGCACCACGCAGGCGAGAGGAGTGCTGTAGCGCCATGCCTCCGCGCTCTCGTCGCGCGCCCGTCGGAGAAGCCCTCGCAGGTTGTAGAGTCCGGTGTCCTGGTCCAGGAGGCCTTCCCGCATCCCCCGCTCGGCGGAGCCCTTGGCGAACGTGAAGGTCTGGATCTTCGCCAGGAGCTCCGGGACCTGCTCCGGGAAGCTGATGCAGTCCCAGGCACCGGCGTCCAGGTAGTCCAGTCGAACCGGCTGGGATGGATGGACGGACGTGAGCACGATGATGGGCGTTACCGCTCCCGTGTCGGGGATCCGCCTCAACTCGCGGCAGAGCTCGACTCCCTCGCGTCCGGGCAGCTTGGTACCCAGAAGGATGAGGTCCGGCAGACGCTGACGCGTTTCCTGGAGGATGTCCTCCGCGGAAAAGGCGTGATGCACGTCGTAACCGCGTGGGCCGATGACCGACGCGAGGGAGCGAGCCATCCACTCGTGCTGCTCGCCGATCAGGACGAGCGGGCGGTCGCGCGGGCTACGGCGCTGGGGACTGGCGGAGCGGCGACGCTCTTCGGTCCGGTCGAAAGGGAGGTCCATGGAGGCCTTTGCTGTGGTCCCAGCCATCTGGAGTCACGTGGTGGCGCGTTGTTCCGCCGGGTGCCATGCACCCGACGGTCGGTTGCCCGGAGGCAAGAGAGACCGAATGCATGTTGCGTGCCGGGCGACGACCGGCCCTCAGGTCACGACGCAAGACAATGCATCGCAAACACTTGCGCGACATCCATGACGGGACGCGTCGTTCGAGCGACAAGAGCCGCATCGCCCTGGGTGGGACGGTTGTTGCAACGCTGCACCGCGGCTGGGTCAGCCGGGGACCTCGACCCGGAAGAGCCTGAACCCGCCGCCGAGCAGCTCCTCCGACAGCGGGATCTCGGCCGCCCAGTCGGGCACCGGGCCGTCCACCAGTCGATGGAAGGTCGATCCCTCGCCGCCACGCCCCAGGAACGCCTCGTCCTCATCGGGGCACAGCAGCACGAGCCGGATCGCACGCTCCTTCAGGATTCCCAGAACGACCGGGTCATCGGGCGGGAGGGTGAACGAGCGGTGGATGTCTTCGATCCCGCGGAGGTTGCGGTGGTAGGGACCGGCGAGCACGCGGTGGGGCGTCCGGTAGAGGATCTCGGCACCCCGGTCCACATGGGCGAGCACGGTCACCTTCCGATTCCCCGCGACCGCGGGGTCACGGAGAAGGGGGGCGAGACGTCGGAGGCGGCACTGGCTTTCGCCATCCTCCACCTCGGCGTCGCCGATCAACTCCTCCGTGGGGCTCGCATCGGCCGCCTCGACCTCGGTGGTCTCGCCGAGCACTCCGGCGAGGGCGTAGCCCAGGAGGACCGGTCCGGGAATGAGGAGCGCGAAGAGGCCCAGGCGCAGGAATCGCCTGCGGAGTCCCTCCGACCGGCGATCCAGCAGGGGGAGGAGGTGGTCCAGGAGCGCCACCACCCCAAGGGCCAGAATCGAGCCGAGGTACAGCCCCCAGCGCGCCTGGGCGAGGGTGAGGGCAAAGAAGAGAAGGCACGACACGGCCAGGAATACCCAGGGCGCCCCTGGCCTCTCCCTCCGGGCCCGGAAGACGAAAAAGGCGAGGAGGAACGGGGCGAGGCCCAGGACGGCAATCGCCTCTCCCAGTCCGTCGAGGGAGGTGGGTGCCATGGGACGGAGCTCCTGGACGTGCTGGAGCCAGATCCGCTGGACCTCTGGATCCGCGGAGACCCAGGGGCCCCGGAAGAAGTCACGGTGGACGAGATGGAGGAGGAGTCCGGTCACCGCGCCTCCGGCCAGGACGCCCAGCGTCCTGCGTCCCGGGCCCCCGGACTGGGCATCGCCGGAATCGAGCCTTGCCGGACCGGTGGCGAAGGCGGAGACGGCGAGCCAGAAGCCGAGGGCCAGGACCGCCACTGTGAAGTGGGCGACGGAGACCCGGTCGTACTCGACAGTGAGCCATTCCGAGGGCGGGCGCTCGAGGAGGAGGGCGATCGCCAGGCCGAGAAGCAGGCCCCCCGTGAGAGCCAGGTTCACACCCAGACCTGCCGGCCCCTGCCTGATCCAGAGCCAGCCGCCGACGAGGAGGGCGAGGGCGAGGGGGAGGAGGAACTCCGGACTGACCCATATGCCGAGGGCGCAGACGAGTCCAGTGGCCAGAGCGTCCCGCCCCCGGCTCAGGTCCGCGGACCATCGGATGACCAGTCCCGTCGCGACCACGAAAAGGAATCCGATCAGGGCGTGGTGGTCCGCTCGGCCGGCCAGTCCATAGGTAAAGAAGACCGGCTGGATCAGGAGCGCGGGAGCCGCCAGCGCCCGAACGTCCCGGGACACGACCGGGGCCGCGGCCCAGATCAGGGCCAGACAGCTCGCGAGGGTCAGGAGTGGCGAAACGAGGGTGCCGGCGACCAGAATCGCCGTGGAGCCGCTCAGGAACAGTGCGAGGGGCGCGGCCAGCAGGAGGATCAGGGCGTCGAGCGGACGGGTCCAATGGAGGACGTCGGAGAAGGGGAAGTTGCTCCTGAAGATCCGGGTCTCGAACCACGACCAGCCCTGCACCAGTTCCTCGATCCGCACGAGCCGCATGTACCCGTCCGAGTCGAGTTGTCCGCCCACGAGGGTCTCGGGATAGCGGATGACGGCCACCAAAGCCATGGCCACGGCCCAGAGGACCGCGAAGCTCAGCCAGTGGGCCGGGGAGACCGAGCCCGGGAGGGTGGGAGAGCGCAGGGAGGGCAAGGGGCGCAGGAAGTTTCCGGAGCGATCCGGTGGGTGCTACTCGGCACCGCGGTGGGTGCGGGCATCGATGCCACCCGAGGGTGGGGGGGGCGTGAACCCAGGGGAGCCCGCCGGCCCGGTCGCCTCGGCTCCGGCGGAGAGCCGCCGTTCAGTCTCGGACCAGGGAATCTCGGCCTGGTCCAGGTGGTCCACGCCTGAGACGGTTACGGCAAGGTGCCCCGTGTCGAGCCGGTTGATCCAGCCCTTCTCCTTCAGGTACCAGATGTGGAACTCCATGTGGTCGCGCGGACAGTCCAGGATCCGCTCCAGCTCGATGATCCCGACGCCGGGATTTCGGATGTCCCGACGCCTCGCCTGGTAGAGGATCGTGAGGATCCCCAGGCGGATCCTGCGGTCGGCCTCGACGTTGTTGGTCGAGGAGCTCTGGTCGAAGATCTGCCAATGTTCCTCCTGCAGCTTCCCATACCGTGCGTCGTAGGCCGCGCGCTTCTCCGGGTCCGAGAGGGTCCGGTACGCTGTCACGATCTGACCGAACCGTTCCGGGTCGCCTGTCTCGGTGTTGTCCGGATGGAAGCGCTTCGCCAGGTGGCGGAAGACCCGGTCGATGGTGTCCAGGTCCGCGCGGGTGCTGACCTGTAGCGTCTGGTAGTGGTCCATGCGGTCGTCGGACGACATGTGTGCTCCGGGAGGTGTTCGCGAGGACGGTCGACGGTCGGGGGGGGGGGGGGCGCCCGCCCCCCCCCCCCCCCCC
>JBBDRS010000050.1:0-26088 GCA_040905325.1 Gemmatimonadota bacterium | reverse complement strand
CGGGTCGGCGGACGCCGCCGGCCCGCCGACCCCCCACAAGGTGCGGTAGGACGGTTCGTGGGGCCAGACCCTGGCCCGGGAGCTGATCCCGGACCCGGTCAGAACCGGATGGTGACCATGGGAGCGGCAGTGGATGAAACGAGGGAACCCACGAGCGCCGCGGGGTGCACTTCGAGCGACACCCCACGCCCCTCCCCTCGGTCGAGCTCTGGCCGCATGGAAAAGCCGGCCGCCTCACTCCCCGGGTCGAGCGCACGCGCCACGAGCCCGGCCCCCAGGGCCGACCCGATGGTGCCGGCCACGAGGTAGGTGGAGACGTGGTCGTCCGGGGCACCCACCAGGAGGTAGGTGATGCCCAGGGAGGTGGCGCCGCCACCCAGGTGGCCGGCGGCGATCAGGAGCCCCTCGCCCGAGGTGAAGCGGCGGTCACCCAGCCACGGGGCGCCGAGCGCGAGGCCCGCGATGCCTCCGGCCAACGCGCTCCCGACGCCGGCTCGGCTGTCGTCGGTCAGGAAACTGGCGGCGGAGAGGCCAGTCTGGGCCCCCAGGAGGGCGGCGGAGCGGAGGACCGTGACGTTCCCTTCCGTCATGGGGATCCGATCCGCCAGCCAGGCGCCGGCCGCAATTCCAGCCACGCCGCCTGCGAGCGTCATCCCGTGGCCGAGGGAGGCGTTCCTTGTCCGCTCTTCGGTGTAGGGGAATTCCGGGTCACCCCTCACCACCGTCTCGTTGGCGTAGGGGCCGAGGGCGAAGGCCGCCATCGCACCGCCCGCGAGACCCAGGTCGCCCATGGCGGTCCAGAGGGCGGCCGTGCCCGGGTCGGGGCGGAACCTTTCGGCCGCCACGTACCCGGCCAGCGCCCCGCTCCATCCCGCGAGCACCCCGCCTCCCAACCGCCAGTCGGCCGCCGAGGACCCCTCATCCGCCAGGATGTCCCCCAGGAGGAGCCCAGCCAGAATGCCGCGGGTGTTGCCGAAGAAAGCGAGGTCCCGGTGCGCCTCGGAGACGGGTCGTCCCCGCGTCAGCCGGTAGGGAAGGTAGAACGATGCGCCAGCCGTGAGGAGGTAGGTCGCCACGGCCGTCCGGCCCGAGGAGACGTCGAGAGCTACGGGAACCGCCCACCCGTGATAGGCCACGCCCAGTAGGGTCTGGCTCAGGACGAGGCCGCCCCTTCCGCCGTGCTCCTCCGGCTGAATGGAGGGTCCCTCGGCCATGCGGGACTCGAGGTCGTCACGGAACGAGCTCAACCGGGCCGTGTCGAGGGGTCGGCGCTCCCGCTCGATGCGTCCCTCCCGATCCATCTCGATTTCCAGGAGGTAGCTCCCGTCGGCCCGCACGAACAACCTGGCGGTCCGGAACCCCTGCACGTCGGGGAAGAGGCCCAGGCGGCTGCGGAGCCCGGCATCGATCTCTCGCAGGTTCGAGGCGGGGAGGATGAGCTCCTGCCGCTCCCGCTCCACGACCTGGGCCTCCACCCCCCGGGAGCCGCTGACCGGAGCGATGGACGGCCACGCTCCCAGCACGGCGACCGCAAGCAGCATCCCGACGAGGCTAGCGTGCCCTGCTGGGATCCTCATCGAGTCTCCCAAGGTCTCAGGCCCTCTCCAGCACCATGGCGAACCCCAGCCCGCCCGCGGCGCACACCGTGAGAAGCCCGAACTCCCCGTCTCTGCGCCGCAGTTCGTTGGCCAGTGTCGTGGTGAGCCGGGCTCCCGTCGCTCCGAAGGGATGTCCCAGGGCGATGGATCCACCCATGACGTTGATGCGGTCCACGTCGGGGTGACCCACCTTCTTCGACCTTCCCAACTCCCCGCGGGCGAAGGCGTCGGAATCGAGGGCCTGGAGGTTCGAGAGAACCTGGGCCGCGAAGGCCTCGTGCATCTCCATGACGCTTACCTCCCTCATCGAGATGCCGGCCCGGTCCAGCGCGATAGGGGCCGCATAGGCCGGTCCCTGAAGGAGCTGTCCGGCCGGATCGAGGGCGGTCACCGCGTAGCTGCGAATGTACGCCAGCGGCTCCACCCCGTGCGCCTTCACGGCCTCGTCCGACATGAGGACAACGGCGGCGCCCCCGTCGGTGATCGGAGAGGCGTTCCCCGCGGTCACGCTTCCATGCTTGCGGTCGAAGACCGAAGGGAGTCCGGCGAGCGCCTCCAGGCTGGTGTCGAACCGGATGCCATTGTCCCGCTCCACCACCTCGTCGTAGTTCGGAGGGACGTAGATGGGGGAGATCTCCGCGGTCAGTCGCCCGTCCTCCGTCCCCTCGGCGGCCAGCCGATGGGAGCGCAGGGCCCATGCGTCCTGATCTTCTCGCGAGATCCCGTTCTCCTTGGCCATCCGCTCGGCCGCGGCGCCCATGGTCTCGCCCGTGGAGTATTCGGCGATCTGCGGCTGTTCGGGCAGGATGTCCGCCGGCCGAAACCCCCGGAACGCCTTCAAACGATCCCCCACCGACTTCGCTCGGGAGGCCGAGACGAGGGACCGGGCCAAACGGTCGGAAACGGTGATGGGGATGTGGGAGAGGGACTCCGAGCCGCCGGCGACCACGACGTGCGCCTGCTCGAGCTCGATCAGGCCGGCGCCGTCCGCAATGGCCTGATTCGCCGAGGCACAGGCGCGGGACACGGTGGTGGCGGGAACGGTCGGGGGGAGGACGGCGAGCCCGACCTCCCGTGCGATGTTGGGGGCCTTCGGGGAGTGCACCACGGTCCCGAACACGAGCTGGTCGACCACGTCTCCGGGAATGTTCGCCTCCGCGAGCGTCTCACGGACGGCGTGGCGTCCCAGCGCAATGGCATCGAGCTTCTTCAGGACGGAGTGGGAGCGCACGAACGGAGTTCGAGATCCGGCGATGATCGCGGTCTTCATGGGGGGGTGGCTCCGGAGGTGAGCGGACGGTGGTCTCCCTCTGCAACGCGCGGTACCCGATCGGGTGGAGTTGGTGCCATCCGCCCGTCGGACGGGCGACCCGTCGGGAGGCTGGCTCGTACCGCGGCGCGCTGGTACCATTCGGCCCGGCACGAGTCCGTTTCCCACCTCGAGGAGACCCCTCACATGTCCACCGTCCCGCCGCCATCCGCATCCGGAGGTTCGGAGGTCCGGGTCGCGCTCCGGGCCTGCCGACCGGGGGGAAGCACCTTGGCTCGCACGGCTCTGGGCGAACGCCTTTCCCGGGGAGCGAAGCGCTGCGGATCGGCTGCGAGAGCTGGAGGAGGGCGGCGGGCGCTTCGGTGGGCTGGAGACCTGCTGGATCGGGGAAGCCGAAGGTGAGCGGGTGGGCGCCCTCCGGTCGTATCCCCTCCGAATGGCGCTCTGGGGGCGGGACTGGGACGTGCAGGGACTAGCCGCCGTGGCGGTCGCCCCTTCCCACCGGCGTCGCGGTCTTGCGTCGGCCCTCTGCGCGGAGGGGCTGCGAGTGGGGCGAAGGTCCGGGGCGGCGTTGAGCGCGTTGTACCCCTTCCGGGTGGACTTCTACGCCCGGCTCGGCTACACCCTGGCCGGGGAGCTGCATCGGTACACGGTCCCTCCGGGAGCCTTTCCCTCCTTCCCTGAGTCGCGGCAGGTGCAGGAGGTGCCTCCGGCGGGGTCGAGCGAGCGGCTGGCACCGTTCTACGAGGGCGTGCGGCTCCGCGCCCACGGTCTGATCGAGCGGAACGCGGCAATGTGGCGGCAGGTCGAGGGGGCGGCCGACCTCGCCGCCCTCGTTCCAGGGGAGCGAGGCGAACTCCGCGGCTACCTCCTCGCCCGGTCTCGGCCGGAGGGGAACCCCGAGCGCAGTACCCTCCAGGTCGTGGAACACCTCTCTGCCGACCATGCCGCCCATCGCGCCCTCATGGGGTGGCTCGCCCTCCATCGGGACCAGTGGGGGCGGGTCGTCATCGACGCGCTCCCCGGGGAGCACCTGGAGCACCTCCTCTCCCACCCCCGCCGTGCCGGAAGTCGAGGCGTCCGCTCGGGCGGGCTCTGGTTCCAGTCCGCCTCCCTTCTCCGAGGGCCCATGCTCCGGATCCTGGATCTGGAGGCGGTCTCCGGGGCGGTCCCGACGGGGGATGGCGTCCCCGTCACGGTCCACGACCCGATCCTCCCGGAGAACAGTGGGACCTGGTGTGTCGGGCCCCAGGCCGGTCCTCCGACTCGGGCGCCGCTCGGGATCGCCCTCGTCACGGAGCTCTTCCTGAGTGGGGGACTCCCGGGACAACGGACGGCCGCCGCGCACTGGGCACCCCTCCTGGGAATCCACGATTTCCGCCTCCTGGATACCTTCTGAACCCGACGGGACTTCATCGCCATGCGAGCGCTCCGATTCGACGTCACCGTCCCCGGGTTCCTTCGTGCCCGCACCCTGGGGCCCCTGGGGGAGGCCGCCACCTTTGGGGCCCTCTCGAATCTGAGATCGGTGGAGCTCCCCCGTCCGGAACCGCGCGGGCCCCATTGGGTCGGGCTACGGGTTCTGGCCGCCGGGATCTGTGGGACGGACCTGGCGACGCTGCGGTACCAGGCGAGCCCCTCCCTGGAGCCCTTCGGATCGTTCCCGGCCGTGCTCGGACACGAGGTGCTGGCCGAAGTGGAGTCGGTGGGGAGCGAGGTCACCCGGGTGCGGCCGGGAGACCGCGTGGCCGTGGATCCCATGCTGTCGTGCGAGGTTCGCGGACACCCTGCCGAGCAGTGGTGCCTCTCCTGCCGGTCAGGGTGGCACTCCACCTGCGAAATGGCCGGAGAGGAGGGAGGGGGGGCGGAGGGTCCGCATTCGTTAAAGCCCGGTCTGACTATCGGTTACCACGCCGACCTCCCCGGGGGATGGGGGGAGCGGATGATCGCTCACGAAAGCCAGCTCTTTCCAGTGCCCGACGGGGTTCCGAAGGCCACCGGGGTCCTCGTGGAGCCGCTCTCCATTGCGATGCATGCCGTCCTGAACGCGGCACCGGCCGACGGGGGCGACGACGTCCTGGTCATCGGGAGCGGGCCTATCGCCCTGGGGACCGTCTGGGCGCTACGCGCCTCGGGGTACAAGGGCACCATCGTCGCTCAGACGAAACGTGACCACGAAGGGGAGCTGGCGCTCCGGATGGGGGCGGACGAGGTCGTCAAACCCGGCTTCGAGGCCCGACAGGTCCTGGTGGAGACCGGCGCCCAGGCCTACCAGCCGATCCTGGGGGACGAGGTGTTCGCCGGGGGAGGGTTCCCCCTGGTCTTCGACTGCGTGGGAAGCAGGTCCAGCCTTCTCCAGGCGATGGGGTTCGCCGCGCCCAGGGGTCGGGTGGTCATGCTGGGATGCGCTGCGAAGATGTCCGGGCTCGACCTCACGCCCCTCTGGTCACGCGAGCTCGAAGTGCGGGGCTTCGTGGGGTATGGGGCGGAGGAGTGGCGTGGAGCGCGGCGCCACACCTTCGAGATCACCCTCGAGCTCCTGCGGGAGACCGAAGCGCCGGTCGGAGAGCTCGTCACCCACACCTTTCCGCTGGAACGCTATCGGGACGCGCTCTCCGCGGCGGCGGACCACCGCCGGAGCGGAGCGGTGAAGGTGGTGATGGAGCCGTGACGTGATCACCCGGGGAAGCTGTCAGGACTCTCCTGCGCTCTTCTTCATCGCTTCCTGTAGGGCGTCGAACCCCAGGAGTGCGCACTTCACGCGCACGGGAAACTGCGACACACCGGCCAGCGCCCGGAGGTTGCCCAACTTCCGGTCCATGGCCGCCTCCTCGTCGCCGTGCATCATCTCCGTGAAGCGGCGGGTCACCGTAAATGCCTCGTCCAGGGACTTCCCCTTCATGAGCCCCGACATGATGGACACCGAGGCCTGCGAGATGGAGCAACCCTCCCCGGTGAACTTCACCTCTTCGATGCGGTCGTCCTCGATGCGGAGCTGCAGCCGGATATCGTCTCCGCAGGTGGGATTGCGCATGTGGATGGAGACGGTGGCTTCATCCAGCTCCCCCTCGTTCCTGGGGTTGCGGTAGTGGTCGATGATGACCTGCTGATAGAGTGCGGCGAGGGGTGGGGTGGAACGATCGGTCATGATCCGAAGATCTCCCGGACGCTGCCGAGCCCGTCCACCAGGCGATCGACCTCGTCCTGGGTGTTGTAGAGGTAGAACGATGCCCGCGCAGTTGCGGGAACGCCGTAGCGTTTCATCACGAGCTGGGCGCAGTGGTGGCCCGCACGGAGGGCGATTCCTTCGGCGTCCAGAATCGTGGCGATGTCGTGCGGATGCGCTCCCTCCATGGTGAAGGAAACCACGCCGGTGCGCCCGGTGGGATCGGCGGGCCCGAAGAGGCGGATGCCGTCGATTCCCTGAAGTCGGTCCAGGGCCCGGGCGACCAGCGCCTGCTCGTGAGCCAGAATCCGATCCGGTCCGATTTCCTGGAGGTAGTCCAGGGCAGCGGCCATCCCGACGGCCCCCGCAATGTTCGGGGTGCCCGCCTCGAACTTGTGGGGGAGGTCGGCCCAGGTGGATCCGTCGCGGGACACCTCGCTGATCATCTCCCCGCCGCCCTGGTAGGGCTCCATGGCCTCCAGGAGTTCCCGACGGCCCCAGAGGATTCCCACCCCCGTCGGACCACACATCTTGTGCCCCGAGAAGGCGTAGAAATCCGCTCCCAGGCGCGAGACGTCCACGCGGTGGTGGGCCGCGCCCTGCGCCCCGTCCACCAGGAGGAGGGCGCCGGCCTCATGGACCTGCCGGGCGATCTCTGCCACCGGGTTGATGGTTCCCAGGGCGTTCGAGGCGTGGGACAGGGCGGCGATGCGCACGCGACCGCCGTCCAGGATCCCCGGTAGCGCGTCCAGCTCGAGGCGGCCTTCCTCGTCGATTTCCAGATAGCGCAGGGTCGCCCCGGTCCGACCCGCTAGGAGCTGCCAGGGCACCAGGTTCGAGTGGTGCTCCTGTACGGTCAGGAGGATCTCGTCGCCCTCGCGGAGGTTCGTGCTCCCCCACGCCGAGGCCACGAGGTTGATGGCCTCCGTGGCCCCCCTCGTCCAGATCACCTCGCCGACGTCCGTTGCACCGATCCAGCGTGCCACCCGCTCGCGGGCTCCCTCGTACGCCTCGGTGGCACGCCGCGAGAGCTCGTGGAGTCCCCGGTGGACGTTGGCGTTGTCACGCCGGTAATAGCCGTCGACGGCTTCGATGACGGCCAGCGGCTTCTGGGTGGTGGCTGCGTTGTCCAGGTACACCAGGGGGCGGTCGTTCACCACCTGGTGGAGTGCGGGGAAGTCGTGCCGAATGCGCTCGGGGTCGAGTTCGCCCGCTGCCCCGGCGGTCCGGGGAGATGCGGAGACTGGCATTGGGTCAGCCCAGGTCCACGTAGATGTCGTCCCCGCGTACCTCGACCGGGTAGGTCTTCACCGGCCGGATCGCGGGCAGAGCCACCGCCCGGCCCGTGCGGACATCGAAGCGCGCGCCGTGGAAGACGCACTCGAGCTCCCCTTCGTCCATCTCCCCATCGGAGAGAGGAAAGTCCTGGTGGGAGCAGCGATCCTCGAGGGCATAGAACTCGCCCCTCCAACGGACCAGGACGATCTTCTCGCCCTCCGCCGTGGCGGCGTGGACGCAACCGTTCCCGCTGCAGTCCGAGGTCGACGCGATCCGCGACCAATCAGGCATGCAGCTTCTCCTCGATGATCCCCGTCACCTTCTCCACGACACCACCCAGCGGGAGGCGCGAGAGAATCTCCCCCAGGAACCCGATGACCACCAGGCGCTCGGCCAGCGATCGCGGCAGGCCCCGGCTCATGAGGTAGAAGAGGTGGTCCTGGTCGAGCTGCCCGATGGTCGCCCCGTGCGAACAGCGCACGTCGTCCGCTTCGATCTCGAGGTTCGGGAGCGAGTCCGCCCGGGCCTTCTCAGAGAGTAGGAGGTTCCGGTTGGTCTGGTAGGCGTCCGTACCCAGCGCCCCGCGGTGGACCTTGATGATTCCCCGGAAGACCGAGCGGGCCCGGTCGTCCAGCGCGCCCTTGTAGAGGAGGTCGCTGGTGGCGTTGGGGGCCACGTGGTCCTGGGAGGTGTTGTGGTCGAAGTGCTGGTCGTCTTCCCCGAAGCAGAGGCCGAGCATGTCGGAGTTGGCTCCCAAACCCACCAGGCGGGCGTTCAAATCCAGTCGCGCGACGGAGGCTCCGATGGACACGTTCAGGGTGTCCAGGGTGGAATCCTTCTCGGCGATGGTCCGCTGCTGCGAAAGGTGGAAGGCACCGCGTCCGAGGCGCTGAAGCGAGACGTACTGGAGCTGGGCGTTCGGGCGCGTGAAGACCTCTACGGCGCTGGACACCAGGGTCTGGCTGGAGAGCGGGTCCGACCCGATCTCGTCCACGTAGGAGACCTGGCTCCCCTCCTCGGCCACGATGAGCGTCCGGGAGAAGTGCGCCTTCCCCGCGGACTCGATCCAGCGGCTCACCCTGATCGGGCGCTCCATCCGGACGCCCTTGGGCACGTAGAGGAGAATCCCGTCGGTCCAGAGCGCTGCGTTCAACGCCTGGAACTTCCCCAGATCCGCGGGGAGGGCCTGGGTGGCGAGGAGCTCCTGGATAAGCTCGGGGTGCGACTCCACGGCTGCCCTGAGCGACGTCAGAACCACGCCCTTCGAGGCGAACTCCTCACGGAGGTCGGTGGAGGCCACCGTTCCGTCCAGCTCCACCAGATGCCCTGATGCCTCCCGATCGTCCTCCATGGCGTCCAGGAGCCCGGCGGGGGCGGCAGACCGATCGAAGCTGCGCGCCTCCCACGGCACAGGCCGCAGCGGGGCCAGGTCCAGCTTCCGGGAGAGGTCGGTGTAGCGCCACTCCTCGAGGCGGGTCGTCGGCATGGGGGTTCGCTCATACGCGTCCCAGGCCGCGAGCCGCCGCTCGGCGAGCCACTTCGGCTCGTCCGCCGCGAGCGCCTCCACCGTCTGCCGGTTCAGGTGCTCCGTGACTCCTTCCATCATCCCGGCCACGGGACCCTCGATCGTCGGGGATTCAGCCATCTATCTCTTCTTCTCTCCAAACGTGAATACAGGTTCTAGAATCCGGACACTACTACTGTGGGTGCCTAGCCTACCGAACCTTCCATCTCCAGATCGATGAGGCGGTTCAGCTCCACCGCGTACTCCAGGGGGAGGAGCTTGGCGATGGGCTCGATGAACCCTCGGACGATGAGGGCCATCGCCTCTTCCTCGCTCATCCCGCGGCTCATGAGGTAGAAGAGCTGTTCGTCGCCCACCTTCGAGACGGTGGCCTCGTGCCCGATGTTCGAGCGCTTCTCTTCGATCTCGATGTACGGGTAGGTGTCGGTGCGGGACGTCTCGTTGATGAGTAGGGCGTCGCATTCCACGTTCGACTTCGACCCCACCGCCCCCTCGTGCACCTGGCAGAGGCCCCGGTAGGTGGAGCGCCCCGTCCCCTTCGAGATCGACTTCGAGATGATCTGCGAGGTGGTGTGCGGTGCGGCGTGGATCAGCTTGCCGCCGGTGTCCTGGTGCTGCCCGTCCCCGGAGTAGGCGATGGAGAGGACCGACCCGTGTGCGCCCTCGCCCACCAGGTAGCAGGAGGGATACTTCATGGTCAGCTTCGACCCCAGGTTCCCGTCCAGCCATTCCATGGTGGCGTTCTCGTGCACCAGCGCACGCTGGGTCACGAGGTTGTACATGTTGTTCGACCAGTTCTGGATGGTGGTGTAGCGGAAGTGGGCATTCGGCTTCACCACGATCTCGATGACCCCCGAGTGGAACGACTCGGTGGAGTAGACCGGTGCGGTACAACCCTCGATGTAGTGGGCCTTCGAGCCCTCGTCAGCGATGATGAGGGTCCGCTCGAACTGCCCCATCTGCTCCTGGTTCACCCGGAAGTAGGCCTGGAGTGGGGTGTCCAGCTCCACGCCCTTCGGGATGTACACGAAGGACCCGCCCGACCAGACGGCCGAGTTCATGGCCGAGAACTTGTTGTCCGCCGAGGGGATGACCGTGCCGAAGTGCTCACGGAAGATCTCGGGGTGGTTCTTCAGCCCGTCCTCGATGGAGTCGAAGATGACGCCCTTGTCGTCCCACTCCTTCTTGAGGGAGTGGTAGACCATCTCGGACTCGTACTGGGCGCCGACGCCGGCCAGGATCTTCTGCTCGGCCTCGGGAATCCCGAGCCGCTCGAAGGTCTCCTTGATGTTCGGCGGGACGTCATCCCAGGACCGCTCCATCTTCTCCTGGGGGCGGACGTAGAAGTAGATCTCGTCCAGGACCGCCTCCAGATTCGAGAGGTCCCCTCCCCAGGTGGGCATGGGCTTGGCGTTGTAGATCTTCAGGGCCTTGAGCCGGAAGTCGAGCATCCACTGCGGCTCGTCCTTCTGGGCGGAGATCTCGCGCACCACCTTCTCGTTGAGCCCGCGGCCCGAGCGGAAGACCGGCTCGTCCTCGGTGATGAAGTGGTACTTGTACTCGTCCAGCCCAAGATCCTGGATTACCTCATTCTGCGGCATTCTCGTTCCTCCGTGGCGCGGACCGGCGTCAGCCGGCGACCGTCTTGAACTCTTCGTACCCCTTGGCCTCGAGAGCCTTGGCGACTTCGGGGCCGCCCGACCGTACGATCCGCCCCTGGACCATGACGTGCACGTGATCGGGCTCGATGTAGTCGAGGAGCCGCTGGTAGTGCGTGATGATGAGGACGGCCATGTCCGGGTTCTGCTTGTGGAGGGTGTTCACCCCACGCGCCACGACCTGGAGCGCGTCGATGTCCAGCCCGGAGTCCGTCTCGTCCATGATGGCGAGCTGCGGCTTCAGCATGGCCATCTGGAGAATCTCGTTTCGCTTCTTCTCTCCCCCGGAAAACCCGTCGTTCACCGGGCGCTCGGCGAAGGAGGGGTCCATGTCCAGGAGCTCCATCGCGGCCATCAGGTCGTCCTGAAAGTCGAAGAGGTCCAGGTCCTCGTCCGCTCCCAACCGCGCCTGAAGGGCGGTCCGGAGGAAGTTCGCGATGGACACCCCCGGGATCTCGACCGGGTACTGGAAGGCGAGGAAGACGCCCTCCTGGGAGCGCTCGTCGGGCTCCTTCTCCAGCAGCTCCTCACCCCGGTAGAGGACCTCACCGCCGGTTGCCTCGTAGCCGGGGTGGCCGGCCAGGATCTTCGCCAGGGTGCTCTTGCCGGAGCCGTTGGGCCCCATGATGGCGTGGATCTCGCCCTTGCGGAGCTCCAGGTCCACGCCTCGCAGGATCGGGACGTCCTCGTCGGCGACCTTGGCGGTCAGGTTCCGGATTTTGAGAATGGGGGAGTCGCTCATCCGTGCGGTTACCTCGTCGAGTGTCGTGGAGAAAGCATCTGGCGGAAAAAAACGGCGCCGCCCCGGCTCCGGAGCGCCACCTATCAAGAATGATTCTTGTTCTCGTAACGTAGGCCGGGCGTGGGGAAGCGTCAACCCCGACGGGGGTTCGGGGGGGGACCTTGCGGGAGGGCGGGAGTCGAGTGGACGTTCTGTCTCCCGGCGGACTCGCCGGCCGGGGCCGGATCGACTACGAGGGGGCCGGATGTTGAGGTTCTGGAAGGGTGAGACGAAGGAAGAGCGAGGGGCCCCGGAGGCAGGCCCGGTCCTTGGAGGCGTCGCCCTGGGAGCTCGCCCCTGGCTCGTCCTGGGTGGAGGGGGGCTCAAAGGACTTACGCACCTGGGAGCCTTGAAGGTCCTGCGTGAGGCGGGCTTCGAGCCGACCGGGATTATCGGGACCAGCATCGGCGCGCTGGTCGGGGCGGCGGTGGCTTCCGGTGCGGACCTCGACGAGTTGATCGCCCGCGCTCGGGGCCTCAGCCGGGGGGACATCGCCCGGATCGACCGCCGGGCCGTCTGGGTCAATGGCATCCGGTCCGAATCCTTCTTTCGCGAGACGCCCCTCCGCGACTACCTCGCCGGAGCGCTTCCCGGGAGCTGGGAGGAGTTCGAGATCCGCTTCCAGGCGAATTCCGTGGAGCTCGGGAGCGGGCGCACCGAGTGGTTCGGGATCGGGGCCCGGACCGATGTGACGCCGGTGGAGGCGATCTACGCTTCCGCAGCCCTCCCGGTCTTCTATCCCCCGGCCCGGCTGCCAGGAGGGGTCTACATGGACGGGGGTGCGGAGTACGCGCTCCCCCTTCACCGGGCCGCCGAGCTGGGGGCCACCGGGATCGTCGCCATAGATCCCGGAGCTCACCAGATCGCCTCCGCCGAGGCCGTGGCGGCGGGAGGGATGCTGGCGATCCACGAGCGGGTCTTCTCCATCATGTCGGGCCGGGTCCGGAGGCAAACGGTGGACGAGTGGGAGGGCCCACCGCTCCTGTACCTCCGACCGGAGCTCGAGGGGTACGGCTCCTTCGACTTCGCGCACGTTCGCTACTTCCTGGAGGAGGGGGAGCGGAAGGCGCGAGCGGCCCTCGGGATGGAGTCATGAGGGAGCGGCTCGAGCGGCTCCGCGAGGAGATCCGCCGGCACGACCATCTGTACTACGTGGAGGCCCGGCCGGAGATCTCCGATTCCGCCTACGACCGGCTCTTCCGGCAGCTCCAGGAGCTGGAGGCGGCGCACCCCGACCTGGTGACGCCTGACTCCCCCACCCAGCGCGTGGGCGGGGAGCCGGTGGAGAGCCTCCCCACGGTCCGCCACGCCGCTCCCATGCTCTCGCTCGACTCGACGCAGGATCCGGACGAGGTGCAACGCTTCGATGAGCGGGTGCGGAAGGCCGTCGACTCCGGGGAGGTGACCTACATCCTCGAGCCCAAGCTGGACGGCGCCTCCATCGAGCTCGTGTACGAGGAGGGCCGTCTGGTCCGGGGGGTCACCCGCGGGAACGGTCGGGAGGGAGAGGGCGTCACGGAGAACGTGCGCACCATCCGGTCGGTTCCCCTCCGGCTCAGCTCCCGGGAGAGGCCGCCCCCGGCATTCCTCTCCATCCGGGGGGAGATCCTCATGCGCCTCTCCGACTTCGAGGACCTCAATGCCCGCCTGGTGGAGGGAGGCGTCGAGCCCTTCGCCAACCCGCGCAACGCGGCGGCCGGGGCCCTCCGTCAACTCGACCCGGGGGCCACCGCCGAGCGGCCCCTCCGCTGCATCGCCTACGACGTCCTGGACGTACGGGGGGCGAGCTTCCGCACCGACCGGGAGGTCCTGTCGGCCCTCCGCGACTGGGGCCTCCCCACCCCGGAACGGGTGGAGGCGGTGGATGCGGTGGAGGGGATTCTCGCCTACCACTCCGGCTTCGACCGGGACCGCGACGAGCTGGACTACGAGATCGACGGGGTCGTCATCAAGGTGGATGACCTGGACGACCGGGTGGACCTGGGAACCACCTCGCGCCATCCCCGCTGGGCCCTCGCCTTCAAGTTCGAGCCGCGCAAGGAGGTCACACGCATCGAGCGCATCGCCGTCTCCGTGGGTCGGACCGGGGTCCTCACACCCCTCGCCCTCCTCCGTCCGGTGGATGTGGGCGGGGTCACCGTATCCCGGGCCACCCTCCACAACCGCGAGGAGATCGAGCGAAAGGACATCCGGGAGGGGGACACCGTGCGGGTCCAGCGGGCCGGCGACGTGATCCCCCAGGTCGTGGAGGTCATCGAGGGCGAGGGACCGCGCGGCGAGCCCTTCCGCATGCCCGACGTCTGTCCGAACTGTCAGACACCCGTCGAGACGCGGGGACCGTTCACCCTCTGCCCGAACCGGTTCGAGTGCTCCGCCCAGCTCAAGGGGCGGCTCGTGCACTTCGCCTCGCGGCACGCCCTGGATATCGAGGGGCTGGGAGAGGAGACCGCGGCCCTCCTGGTGGATCGAGGCCTCGTCTCCGAGCCAGCGGACCTCTTCGACCTCACGGCCGAGGATCTCCTTCCCCTTCCGGGCTTCGCCGATGTCTCCGCCGGGAAGCTGGCGGCAGCCATCGCCACCCGGCGCCACACCGAGCTGCGGCGCTTCCTCTTCGGACTCGGGATCCCGGAGGTGGGGGTGACGGTGGCGCGGGACCTGGCTCTGCACTTCCGCACCCTGGAAACCCTCCGGAGCGCAGATCGCGA
This sequence comes from Gemmatimonadota bacterium, assembly GCA_040905325.1. Taxonomy (GTDB): domain Bacteria; phylum Gemmatimonadota; class Gemmatimonadetes; order Longimicrobiales; family Gaopeijiaceae; genus JBBDRS01. The sequence goes on along the minus strand of JBBDRS010000050.1, from coordinate 12,107 downwards.
GGCGCTCGAGGAGGTGAAGGGGATCGGGCCACGGATGAGCGAGGCCATCCGGGAGTTCTTCGAGGACCCCCGCAACGCCCGAGCCATCGACCATGTGGCCGGGAAGATGCTCGAACTCAGCGTGCCCGATGAGGCCGGTGCCGGGGGCGCACTCAGCGGGAAGACCTTCGTCTTCACCGGTGGAATGGAGGTCATGAGCCGCAGCCGCGCACGCGCGCTGATCGAGGGGCTCGGCGGCCGCGCCACCTCCTCGGTGAGTGGGGAGACCGACGTGGTGGTGGCGGGGGAGGGGGCGGGATCGAAGCTGGCGAAGGCACAGGAGCTGGAACTCGACATCCTGGACGAGGCGGGGTTCCTGGCACTCCTCCGGGAGCACGGGGTGGATCCGGAGGGGGGGTGAGGGACCTCCCGGGGGTCACCCCGGATCGACCGGGATCCCCACCGAGAACTCGGCGGCGAATTCCTCGAACAGCGCGTGGATGTGGGGTTCGCCCCGCTCGCGGTGCTCCTCTTCAAAGGTGGCTCTCAGCTTGACCAGGAGCCCGTCGATCATCACGAGGGCGAGGTGCGAGTCGTACGGCGTGCCATCGTCGAGGACGACGCTCAGTCGCTGGTGCAGCCCGAAGCGCGGTCCCGTCAGGCTCGCGAGCGGGATCTCCCGCGGCTCCCCGCCCACGTCGATGGTCCGGTCGTCGATCCCGGCATAGTACTCGGCCAGCGCGGCCAGCTCCGCCTCGAAACGGCCGGAGACCATCTCTTGGCGGGCGGAATCTCCGGGCTCCTCCCCCGGCCGGAAGACCGGGGTGATGAAGACGTCCACCTGAGGGCGTTCGGGGCCAAAGTAGCGGAGCAGGTGGGTGCCGTCCTCCAGCGCCTCGCCGCCCGCGAGCCGGAACCCGGACGCGGCCAGCTCCTGGGGTGGGCGGAATCCCGGGCGGAGCCGGGGCCCCTCCGCCTCGACCGCGCCGGCTTCCTGCGAGTCCTGCTCCTGCGCAGCAGGGGTGGCGGAGGGATCGGAGGGCGCCTCCCGGGCCCCACAGGCCGATGCGATGACTGGGGCGAGGAGAAGGGCCAGGATGCGGGTGAGGCGGGTCATGGAACTGTTCCTCTGGTTGGGGACGCAGGGCTGAACCGTCCTCGACCGGGGAGAGTTCGAGGAGGAGGGCCGGGGCCCAGGTCATCTTGGGCCAGTTCGTGCCGAGACGCAAAGTCACCCCGCGTACAGGGAACTCCCGGGGGATTCGGGGGAAGAGCCCAGGGGAAGGTGCCGCACCGGGACGTCCGGCGGTCACCTTCCCCGTCTCAATCCAATCGGAGCGACCCGTGCTCCCCCCAGACAGCGTTCTCCTCCCGGGCAGGTTCCGGCCGACCACCGTCCTCCTCCCGTTCGGCATCTTCGTGGGCCTCCTCCTCGCGGCCTCCCCTCCCCTCCTCGCCCAGGACAACCGGGGCACCGCCCAGGAGGCCGGGGACTGGCTCGAGGTGGAGGTGGCCACGGTGGGGGTGGATCTGGCCACCGGTGCCCCCCTCGCCCTGGTGCACGAGGAGTGGCGTGAACTCCTCCCCATCTGGATCGGCGAGGTGGAGGCACAGGCCATCCTGCGGGTCCTGCAGGGAGTCGAGACGCCCCGTCCCATGACCCACGACCTCATGGCCGACATGCTGGGGCCGCTGGGCGTCGAGCTGGAGGAGGTCCGTGTGCACGACCTCCGCGACGGCACCTACTTCGGGAGCCTGGTGTTCCGGCAAGAGGGCCGATCCGAGCCCATCGTCATCGATACGCGCCCCTCTGACGGTATCGCCCTCGCCGTCCGCACCGGCGCGCGCATCCGGGTGGCTCGCAGGCTCCTGGAAGGCGTTCCGCAGGTCGATTTCATCTCCAGCGAACGCGATCGCCCCATCGTCCGGATCCGCGGGGTGACGGTGGCCGAGCCTGGCGCCGAGGATCGGGAGCGCTTCGGGCTTTCCTCCCGTCCCGGTCTGGTGGTCCTGCACGCACCGATGCGCCTGCAGGCCGGGGATCTCATCGTGGCCGTAAACGGGACCGCGGTGGGAGACGCCCGCAGCTACCTGGACCGGATGCTTGCGGCCACGAGCAGCTCCTCCCTGACCGTCACAGTCGTGCGGGAGGGGGAGGAGCTGGAGATCCCCCTCCCCCCGCCCGGTCAGACACGCATCGGTCCCTGAGCGCGGAGGCCATCGGCCTCGCAGACCCGATCAACCCCCCAGCGCCTGATCGATCCGGATGAGCGCGTCCTCCAGGTGGATGCGGCTCATCCGGTCTGCCACCCCCCCGTCCAGCGCCCCCTGCACCTCGTCGCGGAGGAGCCGGAGCTGATCGCGCACCAGGGGGCGGATGTCGGACTGCCCGATGTGGAGGTCGGCGTTCAGCGGCGGGTCGTTGTTGCTGCTCACGCGCAGGTTTCCGCTTCCCGGGGGCGACCAGTGGTCGCTTTCCGCCTCAAGCAGCAGGTAGTGGGACTGATCCAGGTAGGCCCGCTGCTGGTTCCGGCGGTAGGTGTCGATTTCCGCACCCGTCTGGAGCTCCCGCCAGACTATTTCCCTGGCGTCGTCCAGCATTTCCGCCGGGCCGTAGGTGTCCTCCCCCAGGAACGCCTCGTGCTCGATCATCCGCGCCAGCCGGGCGTGGTTCAGGAACCGCTGGACGGCGAGCTCCTGATAGGCCCGGATTCGCTCCACCGCGCCGGCGTGCTCCAGCCGCCGGAGCATGTCGATGTCCAGTGCCCAATGCGGGGTCTGCAGGACGTGCTCGTCCAGGAACTGCATTGCGGCAAGCTGATAGTCGCGCTCGATGGGGGTGTACACCCACCCCTCCTCCCCGAACCTCTTGTAGTGGGTCCAGGATCCCCCCACCGCCGCCGCCGCGTGCTCCGCGTAGCGATTCCACTGGGTGAGGTTCTGCAGATAGTGGGTCTCGAGCTCGTAGTAGTCGTCGCCCGGGCTGAGCACCCAGTCCATGAGGCTTTCGGTGGCAGTGCGCAGATTCTGCATCCCGAACTCGGCGGCCCGCACGGGGTCATCGGAGATCCCCTCCGTCATCCGGTAGGGGTCCCACTCCACGTCCATCCCGAACTGGGCGGTGGCCGACCGGAACCAGGGGAGGTGAGCCCGCTCCACGATCCACTCGTTGAGGGTCTCGAACTCCTCCTCGGGGGAGGTCGCCTCCGGGATCGGACGATATCCCCACATGATGGCGAAAATGTCCCAGACCCCGACCCTCCGCTCCGGGGGGACGCCGTCACCCGGCTGGGCCACGTAGTTGTACCGCGTGCGTCCCACGGAGGAGGCGGAGTGCCCCATCCGCTCGACGAACTCCGGGCTCCGCAGCGAATCCACCGGATACACGAAGTTCGCCCGCTGGTTGTGGGGGAGACCGAGGGCGTGCGCCATCTCGTGCGAGACCACGTAACGCAGCGCCTCACCCATGTCCTCCTCCGACAGCTCGTCGGTCCGGAAGTCGGGGTTGGCGGTGGCGACCTGCGACACGAGCCACCACCGGAGCCGCTCCATGAGCCCGTGGTACATGTTGATGTGACCCCGAATCACCTCGCCGGAGCGGGGATCCACCACGTCGCCTCCGGCGTTTGCCGACCGCACCATGGTGGGCACGTATCGGATGACCGAGTAGCGCGCATCCAGGAGGCTGAACTCCGGGTCCTCCTCCTCGGTGGGCGCCACCCGCACGTCCAGGGCGTTGGAGAAGCCCGCCTCCTCGAAGGCTGCCTCCCACTCCATCACGCCGGCCTCGAAGTAGGGGATCCACTTCGCAGGCGTGGCCGGGTCGATGTACCAGACGATGGGCTCCACCGGGTCCACCAGCTCCCCCCGGGCGAAGGCCTCCGGGTCGGAGGGTTCGAGGCGGAACCGCCGGAGGTATTCGTAGGGGCGCACTCCCTGGAAGTCGCGGGAGTAGTCCACCCGTGAGGTGGTGATGTAGGTGACCCGTTCGTCGGCGAGCCGGGGCATCATCGGCTCTTCGTCCAGGAGGATCATGGAGTGATTGACCTCGAATGAGACCGCCCCGCCGCGGCCCGTGGAGGGAGCCTCGTCGGCAGCGTAGGTCCGGACGACGCGCACCTCCACGTTGATTGGGAAGGTCTTCACGAACTCGAGCCAGCTCCGGTCCCGCTCGTAGGAGCGCACTGCCAGCTCGCTACGCTGGTTGCGGGGGAGGGAGAAGGTGGGGTGATCCCCCATGTAGAGGTCCGTCACATCGATGACCGCCGTCCCGCTCCCCCGCGCCTCGATGGGGAAGGCGGCGATGACCGGAGGGAAGGCCTGGTTGTCGACCGCCATGGCGATGTTCGAGCCCTCTTCGGCGGTGGTGGAATGCGAGACCGCCCTCATCAGGATCCGTCCCTCCCGTTCCTCCCAGCGGACCACGATGTTCGAGGTCATCATGGCACCCACGTCGGCCAGCTCCTGCTGGGTGCGGTGGTAGCGGCTCATGATGATCATGTCGCGACCCTGGATGGAGTCCGGGATCTCGAAGAGGATCTGGTCCTCGACCTGGTGCACGTCGAAGAGGCCTTCCCGCGACTCGGCACCCGAGGGTACGACCTCCCCGTAGTCCCGCTCCTGTGCCTCGAGGAGGGAGGGCGCCAGGAGGAGGCCGGCAGCCAGGACGAGCCCGAGGAGCCGGCCCATGGGCAGACGGCAGGGCCTGTTGAACGGCGTCGGGGGGGTCGGCGTGCGACCTCGTGTGGGAATCGAACTCATGGGGATCTCCTGCCTGGGTCGCCTCTGGGTGCGCCCGGGGGTGTGCCGTGGCGCTCGGGCGAGCAGATGTCTGGGCTAGTGATGTGTGGCGGCGTGGTCCGACCCTGAACTTCAGGGCCCGCGGAAGGTAGGTTCGGGACCCGGGGTGCCGAAAGGTCCGCCCGGGCGCGCCCCGCAGTAGCCCTCCAGGCTTGGCGAGGACGGCAGACGCGTCGAAGTTTGCGGAGGCGCGGTGTGTTCGCAAAACCGACCCTCCCATCCTCGACTCGACGAAGGACGTACCGGATGCAGAACATCGAGATTGCCCGTCGGCTGGAAGAGCTCGCCGACCTCCTCGAGATCAAGGGGTCGAACCCCTTCCGCATCCGCGCATACCGCAACGCCATCCGGACCGTGCGAGGCCTCACACGACCAGTGGCCGAGATGCTCGCGGCGGGGGAGGACGTCACCGAGCTCCAGGGGATCGGGAAGGATCTGGGTTCGCACCTCGAGGAGCTGGTGGAGACGGGCGGGCTCGAGCTGCTGGAGGAGGTGGCGCGCGAGGTGCCCCGCGAGCTCGCCACACTCACCCGGCTGGATGGTGTGGGTCCAAAGAAGGCGAAGCGCCTCTGGAAAGAGCTGGAGGTCACTACCGTGGACGGCCTGGAGGAGGAGGCGAAGGCGGGGCGCGTTGAGGCGCTGGAGGGCTTCGGCAAGAAGAGCGTCGAGAAGATCCTCCGGTCCATCGAGGAGTTCCGCAGGCACCGCGGGCGTTTCCTCCGGACCGAGGCGGCGGAGTACCTCGTCCCGCTCCTCCAACGCCTGCGAAAGCTCGGAGTGGAGGACGAGGGTGGTCCGGGAGACCCGCCGGCCCTGATCCGGCGGCTCGAGGTGGCGGGGAGCTTTCGCCGTGGCAGGGATACGGTGGGCGACATCGACCTCCTGGCGGTGGCGGAATCCGGCGCCGAGCAGGTGATGGAGGCCTTCACCACCGCCCCGGGGGTGGAGCGGGTGGAAATGTCCGGCGAGACGCGGGGGAGCGTGGTGCTGGGCTCCGGCCTCTCCGTGGATCTCCGCATCGTGCCCCCGGAGAGCTGGGGCGCAGCGCTCCACTATTTCACCGGCTCGAAGGAGCACAACGTCGAGATCCGGGCGCGGGCGCGCCGGCGGGGGCTCCGGATCTCGGAGTACGGCGTCTTCCGCGAGGAGGGAGAGGAGCGGGTCGGAGGCGCCACCGAGGAAGAGGTCTTCGAGGCCGTCGACCTCCCCTGGATTCCCCCCGTCCTGCGCGAGAACCGGGGCGAGATCCAGGCGGCGGAGCGGGGAGAGCTTCCCGACCTGGTGAAGATGGAGGACATTCGGGGCGACCTCCACATGCACACCACCTGGAGCGACGGGCGTGCGGGGATCCGCGAGATGGCGGAGGCCTGCCGCGACCGGGGGTACGAGTACCTGGCCATCACCGACCACTCCCGTGCGGTCACCGTAGCGAACGGGCTCACCCCCGAACGCATCCTGGAGCAGCAGGCGGAGCTTCGACGGGTGCGGGACGAAGTGGACGGGATCCGGATCCTTCACGGGTGCGAGGTGGACATCCTCAAGGACGGCTCCCTCGACCTCCCGGACGAGGTCCTGGCGGAGCTGGATCTGGTGATGGTGGCGGTCCACTCCCACTTTGGGCTCTCCCGGGAAGAGATGACCCGGAGGGTCCTCACTGCCCTCGAACACCCCATGGTCCACGTGATGGCGCATCCCACCTCGAGACTTCTGAACCGGCGCGAACCCATCGACATCGATGGCGAGGCCCTCCTCCAGGCGGCGGCGGAGAACGAGGTGGCCCTCGAGATGAACGCCGCCCCGAAGCGCCTGGACCTGGACGACCGCCTCCTCTTCCGCGCCCGGGAGCTGGGTGTGCGAATCACGGTCGGGAGCGACGCCCACAGGATCGCGCAGCTCGACCACATCCCCACCGGTCTGGACCAGGCGCGCAGGGGATGGCTTGCCGCCCGGGACATCGTCAACTGCCTCCCCATAGGCGAGCTGGATGCGTGGCTGGGGAGGAAGCACGGATGATCGCCTCCAGCCTCCTCGTGTCCAGTCTCTTCGTGGTGGGAGGAGTCCTCCTCCTCTATCTGGGGGCCGATTGGCTCGTCCGCGGTTCCTCGACCCTGGGCACGCGGGCGGGGATTTCGCCCCTCATCGTGGGACTCACCGTCGTCTCCATGGGGACCTCGGCGCCGGAGCTGGTGGTCTGCGTCCTCGCGGCGCTCCGCGGAAGCCCGGACATCGCGATCGGGAACGTGCTGGGCTCCAACTTCGCCAACGTTGGCCTGGTCCTGGGGCTCGGGGCCCTCATCCGGCCGCTGGCCGTGGCCGGTGGGGTGATCCGGCGGGACATTCCCCTGATGATCGGCGTGACCGTCGTGACCTTCCCCCTCCTGCTGAACCTGACGGTCGGGTTGGGGGAGGGGGCGGTGCTCGCGGTGGTGTTCATCGTCTACCTCGGGGTCCTGATGAGGTCGGCGCAACAGAGCCGGGCCTTTCGGGAGCCGTTGCAGGAGGTCGTCGGTGAGCTGGCGACGGACCCGGGCGAGAGTTCGGGCGGTTTCCTGTTGCCCATCGCCCAGATCGTGGCCGGCTCCCTCCTCCTGGTCGGGGGAGGGACGGGCGTGGTCCGGGGCGCCACCGAACTGGCGGAGGCTCTGGGCGTGCCGGAGCTCCTGGTGGGGCTCACCGTGGTGGCCATCGGGACCTCACTTCCGGAGCTGGCCACCATGATCCTCGCCGCTCTTCGCAACGAGGCCGGGCTCGCCGTCGGCAACATCGTCGGGTCCAACGTCTTCAACCTCACCTTCGTGCTGGGCGGGACCGCGATGATCGCCCCGATCGACCTTCCCAGCCGGATTCTCTCCGTCGAGTATCCGGTGATCCTCGCGCTCTCCGTCGCCCTCCTCCCTCTCGCCATCCTACGACGGCGCCTGGGCCGACCGGAGGGAATCGTGCTCCTGCTACTCTATGCGGCGGGGTGGGTCTGGATGGGGATCCCCCAGGGATGAGCGCCGGCCCCGCTTCCGACGCCTTCACCGGAGGCCTCCCCCGGATCGTCTCTCCCCCCCCGGGCCCGGAGACGCGGCGGTTCGCAGAGCGGCTCGCGGGGGTGGAATCGCGCAACGTCACCTTCCTGGGCCCGGATTTTCCCGTCTTCTGGGAGGAGGCGCGGGGTGGTCTGGTTCGGGACGTGGACGGGAACCTCTTCCTCGATCTCACCGGCGCGTTCGGAGTGGCGGCCGCGGGGCACTCCCACCCCCGGATCGCCGAGGCGGTTGCGGATCAGGCGCTGAGGCTCCCGCACGCCATGGGCGACGTGCACCCCCCCGCCCGGAAGGTGGAGCTCCTGGAGCGGTTGGCCGGGCTGGCGCCCTGGGGCGACGAGACCCGCACGACCCTCGCGACCTCCGGGTCGGAGGCGGTGGAGATCGCCCTCAAGACTGCTCTCCTTGCGACCGGTCGCCCCGGGGTGGTGGCCTTCGAGGGGGCGTATCATGGCCTCACTCTGGGGTCGCTTGCCGCCACCTTCCGCAAGGACTTCCGCGGGCCCTTCATGCCCCGTCTCTACCCGGGGGTGGGGTTCGTGCCCTTTCCGGTGGAGGAGGAGGAAGTGGCTCGCGCGCTGGAGGAGCTGGATCGTGCCCTGGCCGGCGGGACCGAGGGGGGCGCGTCCGAGGCCGGGCGCCCCGTCACGGCCGCCTCCGACCCGGTGGGCGCGGTCATCCTCGAGCCGATCCAGGGAAGGGCCGGAGTGCGCATCCCGCCTCCGGGGTTCCTGGCGGAGGTGGCCCGGCGCACCCGAGCTGCCGGCGCCATCCTGATCTTCGACGAGGTGTTCACCGGTTTCGGGCGGACCGGGCGCCTCTTCGCCCACGAGCACGAAGGCGTCGTCCCCGACCTCATGTGCGTGGGGAAGGCGCTGGGGGGTGGCCTCCCGCTCAGCGCGTGCCTGGGTCCCCGGCGGGTGATGGACGCCTGGCCGGCCTCCCGGGGTGAGGCGCTCCACACGTCCACCTTCCTGGGTCATCCCCTGGCGTGCGCCGCCTCCCTCGCCTTCCTGGACCTCCTCGAGGAGGAGGAGATGGTGCGGCGGTCGGAGGAGTCCGGCGAGCTCCTGCTCTGGAGCCTCCGCGAGGAGCTCGCCGGTGTGCCCGGGGTGCGGGAGGTGCGTGGGAGAGGGATGTTCGTGGGGATCGAGCTGGAGGGCGCCGGCGCGGGCGTGCGCACTGCCGAGGCCGCGCTCCGCAGGGGACTTCTGGTCCTCCCCGCCGGCTCCGACGGGGAGGTGGTCGAACTCGCGCCTCCCCTGAACCTGGAGCGGCCTCAGCTCCGGGAGGCGGTCCGGATTCTGGGCGAAGCGATCCGGAACGAAGCTCCGGAAGAGGCGGCGCGAGCCCGACGGTGACGTGCCTGGCGCGCCTCAGACACCGTCCGCACCTCAGCAGACGATGTCCTCGCCTCCGTCCACATTGATGACGTTCCCCGTCAGCCAGTAGGTGCGGGGGTCGCAAAGGGCCACGAGGGAGGCCGCCACGTCCTCGGGTGTCGTGAGGCGATCGTTCGGGTTCTTCCGCATGGCCCCGTCCAGAATCCAGTCGTGACCCGGAATCTTCCGGAGTGCCGGTGTGTCGGTGACCCCGCCCCGGAGGGCATTCACGGTGATCTCGCGGGTGGAGAGCTCCCAGGCGAGCTGGCGGCAGTGCGCCTCCAGGGCGGCCTTGGCCGCGGAGACCGGGCCGTAGTTCGGGATGATCCGCGACGACCCCGACGAGGTCATGGCGAAGATCCTCCCATGCCTGCCCATCATTTCGCGGTTCACTACCTCCTGCGTCCAGTCCACGAGGGAGTGACCCATGACCCGCACCGTCATGTCCATCTGCTGCGGGGTCACCGGCTCCTCGCCCACATAGTTGCGGAGTGTTCCGAAAGCCAGGGAGTGGAGGAGGACTCCGATGTCCTCACCCGGGTCCATGATTTCGGCCATCTCGTCGAGGGCGGCCTTCATCTTGTCGGGGTCCGCGGCGTTCATGTTGAAGAAGTGAGATCTGACTCCCGCCTCCTTCAGTTCCTCCTGGAACGCGTTCACCTTCTCGACACCTGAACGGCGGTCGAGGTGTACACCGAAGATGTGGTAACCCGCGCCGGCGAGCGCGCGTGCAGCCGCTTCGCCGAATCCGCTGGAGGCGCCGAGAATGAGGGCCCAACGGCTCGAGGCCGTCTCCTGGGACATGGACAACTCCTCATGAAGAAAGTAGGGGAGACGGGGACTCCGGAACGCGCCCGAAGCCTCCGCTCTACCAGAAAGCTCCGACGAAGATAGAATACCGCGGCGGGGATCGAAACCCGACGCTCCCTCGTCCTGTCGTCATCGCCACCATCCGGATCCATGAGCCGACCCTTCTGTCAGGCCACCTTCGAGCGACCATGCAGCCTCGGTCTGGTATGCCGGAGGGTGGCCGTGGTATTGGCTGGGTTCATGACGGTGGTGGTGTTGGCCGCGGTCGGGGTGGCGCCGTGGCCGGGGGCTGCACAGGTCCCGGCGGCTCCCGAGGCCGACGCGATCGCACCTGAATCGGAGATCCCCCTCCTCCTCGTTCCCGGATGGCGCGATGATGCCGAGGACATCGACGCTCTCCGCATGGCGTTCGTCGAAATGGGGTGGCCGGGCCCGCGGGTGCGCGCGGTGAGCTTCGAGGACCCGGTGGGCAGCAACGTGGAGCATGCCCGCGAAATCGCGGAGGCCGTCCGGTCGATGCGGCTGCGGACCGGGGCGGAGCGGGTCGACGTCGTCGCCCACTCCATGGGAGGGCTCGCGGTGCGGCACTACCTGCACTTCGAGGGAGGGGCCGAGGAGGTCCGTCGGGTCGTCTTCCTGGGGACGCCCCATCGGGGTACGGTTGCGGCCATGCTCGCGTGGGGGGAAGGGGGTCGCGAGATGGTTCCCGGCAGCGAGTTCCTGGACCGGCTGAACCAGACCGGCGGCGGTGTGCCTGAGGGGGTGGAGGCCCTGGCCATCAGGACGCCCACCGATCTGCGGATCATCCCCACTTCGTCCGCCGTGCTGGCCGGTGCGCCGAACCTGGAGATCTGCTGCCCTTCCCACGAGCAGTTGATCGAAGGAGGCACGGAGGCCTTCGCGGAAACCGCACGCTTCCTCATGCGAGGAGTCGAGGGGGTGGCTGGGGTCCACATCCCCAGGGAGCATGGCAATTGGGGGGTCGAGGACCGCTTCGGCTCGTGGAGCCTCTGGGGCGACGGTCGGGCCGAGGAGACGCTGCGCCGCTGGTTCTTCCCGTCGCGGTCACGGGGGAGCGGGGGAGGTGCCCCCCGGCGTGTGCGACGTGTGCGGAGGGGTGCCGGCAGGCAGTGAGTTCTGTCGGCTCCCACCCCTACCGGTCCACCGCCTCCCGTGCGCGGGCGTCCAGGTCCCCCAGATCCCCGCCCTCACCCATCCACCGCCTCCCGTGCGCGGGCGTCCAGGTCCCCCAGATCCCCGCCCTCACCCATCCACCGCCTCCCAGGCTCGCGCCTCCAGATCCCAGGGGATGTCGGCGCGACGCCGGTAGCGGGCGGCGGGCGCGTCCTCGTCGGGATCGATGCCTCGGCGCTTGTGATCCGTGATGAGCCGCTCCACGGGGTCGGGCCCGAGTCGGGAGGGCGGAGCGCAGTCGGGAAGGGGCCAGCCCAGGCGATCGAGGAAGCGAAGGCGCCCGTCGGAGAAGACCTGGACGCGGAACCCCTCCTCGTGGACGGCGCGGTGATGGCGGCGGCAGAGGGAGACGAGGTTCGAAAGCCGCGTCTCGCCGCCATTCCCCCAGTGGACGATGTGGTGCCCTTCGGTAAACCGGAGCCCACAGCCCGGGAACCGGCATCCGCCGTCTCGGATCTCGAGGGCGCGGCGGAGGGCGGGGGAAAGGGTGCGGGTTTTCCGGCCGAGATCCAGGATGGAGCCGTCTGCGGCGTGGGTGATGCGGACGACGCTGGCGTCGCAGGCGAGGCGACGGGACGCTTCAGCTGAAACGCGTGTACCGTCCTCAAGGTGGGAGTAGAGGGTGAGGGATGGGGGGGAGTCCTCATCGCCGGGTGCCGAGCCGGCTTGTTCACCGGACCCATCCACGCCGGCGAGCGTCGTCGCGTCCACGTGGAGCATGACGGTGTAGCACTCGGGCCGGGAACCGGAGACGCGCGAGGCCGTGGCGCGCTCGCGGGCGGTGGGGGTTGCCGGCGGGTGATCGGAGCAGCCGCAGCCGTCCCCGCTCGAGTCCGTATCTTCCTCCTGCCCGCTCTCCGCGCCCGACCCCCCACCCCCCATGGCCAGCTCGGCCAGGAGTCCGATGGCG
>JBBDRS010000049.1:207348-211426 GCA_040905325.1 Gemmatimonadota bacterium | reverse complement strand
TGGGGGTCCTGGGAGTGGTGACCGCCTCTCTCGCCGCTGCGTACATGTCCACGATCTCCACCCACCTGAACTGGGGGTCGTCCTACGTGGTGCACGACTTCTGGGCCCGCTTCGTGGAGCCGAACGCCACGGAGCGGAAAATGGTGCGGGTGGGTCGGGTGTCCACCGCGACGCTGATGGTGCTGGCGGCGGCTTTGGCCCTCTGGCTCGAGCACGCGTTGCAGGCTTTCCACATCCTACTGCAGATCGGGGCGGGCACCGGCCTTCTCTTCATCCTCCGCTGGTTCTGGTGGAGAATCAACGCGTACAGCGAGATCACCGCCATGGTGGTGTCCTTTGCGGTGGCGCTCTATGTGGAGGTCGTCCACCCGGGTCTCTTCCCGGCCGCAGAACTCTCCACCTCGTTCAAGCTCCTCACCGGGGTGGCCATCACGACGGTCGCCTGGGTGACCGTGACCCTTTTCACGCGCCCGGTGGACCCCGAGACGCTCCGGAACTTCCTGGTGCTGGCGCGGCCGGGGGGGCCGGGGTGGAGGAAGATCGTGCGGGAGGCGGAGGAGGAGGGGGTGGAGATCCCGAGGTCCGCCGAGGAGTGGTCGGTCCCCCAGGGCGTGCTGGCCATGGTTGCCGGGTGTTTCGGGGTCTACGCGGTCCTCTTCGCTACCGGGATGTTCCTCTACGGCGAGCTCGTTCCGGCGCTGGTGGGAACGCTCGTGGCCGTAGGCTCCACGGTCTACCTGGTCCGGGTCTGGCCCCGGGTCAGGGGAGAGGACTGAGCCCGGGAGTCCACTGCAAGGAGCGGTCTGGATGCAACGAACGGCCAAGGTGGTGGTCCTGGCGGCGGGACGGGGCTCGCGGATGCGGGCCACGCATCCCGGTGTCGCCCTGGACCCTGCGCAGGAAAGGGCGGCAGCGGCGGGACGAAAGCCTCTCGTGCCCTTCCACGGGCATCCTTTCCTGAGTTACTCGCTCACCGAGGTGGCCCGGGCCGGGATCGAGGAAGTGTGCCTGGTGGTGGGCCCGGGAGGGGATCCCCTCCAGCGGTACTACGAATCCGTGCGACCTGAGCGAATACGCCTCCGGTTCGCGGTCCAGGAAAACCCCAGAGGTTCGGCCCACGCACTCCTTGCGGCCGAGGCCTTTGCGGCGGGGGATCCTGTCGTGGTTTTGAACGCCGACAACCTCTATCCGTCCACTGCCATCGAGGCGGTAAGCCGGCTTCCGGGGCACGGCCTCATCGGATTCGAGGCGTCTGGACTCGTGGAGCTCGGGGGGATTTCCCCGGATCGCATTCGGGCCTTCGCGGTCCTCGTTCGGGATTTCGATGGCTGCCTCCGGGAAATTCGTGAGAAACCCGGAGAGGATGAGCTGGTGGACTTCGGTGCCGATCCCCTGGTGAGCATGACCTGCTGGCGCTTCACCTCTGGAGTCTTCGACGCGTGCCGCTCGGTCACGCCCTCGGAGCGAGGCGAACTCGAGCTCCCCGACGCCGCCATGCATCTGGTGCAGAAGGCGGGAGCCTGCGTCCACGTTCACCCACTGCGAGCGGGGGTGCTCGATCTCACCCGACAAGCCGACGTCGCGGCCCTCGACGGGAGGTTGCGGGGGAGGGAGGTGGACTTCTGAATCGCGAGCCGAGCTCCGTGGTTGGGGCGTCTCCGTGGGAGGTGTGCGCCGGACCTCCCGATGAGGTTTCCCTCGACCGACTGCGAGATGCCTCCTGGCTCGAGGCCCGCATAGCGGCGGCGGGGCTCGCGTCGGAGGCTCGGGATCCCGTCCTGCGCGGCATCGAGGCCGCGGCGAACGCCCTCCGCCGGGATGGCGTGGCGCCGGGGACTCCCGCGATGGCGCACTTCGTTCCCGGCCGGGTCGAGCTTCTCGGAAAACACACCGACTACGCAGGAGGTCGGAGCCTTCTGGTCGCGTCCGAGCCGGGGATCTCCGTCGTGTCGGTCCGGGACGCCCGCGGAGGAGTGAGCGTCCTGGACGCGAGGGAAGGTGCGACACCGTATCGCGAGAGCGGTGTGGTCCGGAGACGTAGCTGGCAGGTCTATCCGGGGACGCTCACACGGCGGCTCCGCCGTGACTTCCCCGACGTTCGGGGTGGGGTGAGGGTGGCATTCCGGAGCACCATTCCTCCGGCGGCCGGAATGAGCAGCTCGAGCGGGCTCCTCGTGGCGCTCTTTCTGGCACTCGGGACGCAATGGGGGCTCCACGAGGAGGAGTGGGGGGGCGCCGGGTCGCCGCTGCGGGCCCCCGGTGCAGGACACGGTGACGTGGAAGGGAGTCCCCATCCGACCCGGGTGGCGCTGGCGGACTATGTCGCGGCGATCGAGGCCGGGCGGCCATTCGAGGTGCGCAGGGATGCCGGGGGCGGAGATGGGGGCGAGAAGTTGCTCGGCGGGGTGGGTACCGAGGGGGGGAGCCAGGATCACACCGCGATTCTCTGTTGTGGACCGGCGCGGGCCTCCCGGTTCGGATTCCGCCCGACGCGCTACGAGGGGTCTGTCGAGGTGCCGCCCGGATGGGCGTTCGGGGTGGCGGTGAGCGGGGTTCGGGCCCCGAAGGCGGGAGCGGCACGGGACGCGTACAATCGCCTGGCGAGGGAGGCGGCCGCGCTCGCGGAGGTCTGGCCGAGGGAGGCGGGAACGAATGGAGAGCATCTCGGTGCGCTCCTGGAGGGAGGAGCGCAGGGAATGGATGCCGTTCGGAGGACGCTGCGTCGCGCGGGGGGCGGTGCGGGAGAGCTGGTTCCCCGCCTCGAGCAGTTTGCGGAGGAGACCTTCGAGCTGGTCCCCGCAGCGTTCGACGCATTCGGCCGCGCCGACGCGGGAGCGCTCGGAGAGGTGGTGGGGCGCTCCCACGAGCTCGCGGAGCGGAAGCTCCGGAATCAGGTCCCGGAGACCACGGAGCTCGTTCGCCTCGCCCGCGAGCTGGGGGCGCCGGCCGCGTCCGCGTTCGGGGCCGGATTCGGCGGGGCGGTCTGGTGCCTCCTCCCCGCGGGCTCCGGGTCGGAGTTCCTCGCGGACTGGCGTGCGGCCTACCTCGACCGGTTCCCTTCTCGGGCGGGGGCCGAGCGATTTCTCACCACGGGGGCGGCGCCCCCTGCACTCCGGCTGAGCTGACCCCGAGCACCCGGCACCGAGGCGCCCGGACAGGGGAAAGTCTTGCCGGTCGCTTGCGGCGAAGGCCCATCTCCCACAGTCCTCGGGCGAAATTTGGATCTGGCACGGTTCGTGATCCGATTACCTCATTGCGGGAGCTGGTCCCGACGGGGATCCGGGCCTGTCCGAGATCACGGCCCCCCCGCACGAAGGCGACGTTCCCTCGATTCCCAGGAGCGCGCGATGAACGCTGAGCAATCCGAGAATCCGGCCAGACAAGGCTTCCGGTCTCGTTCCGTCGGCGCACGGCGGTCCGTGGTGGCCGTCATTGTCTGTGTCGGGATCTTCATTGCCGTGCCTGAGGCGATGGCCCAGACCAGTGTGCGCTTCCTGCCCAGCATCGGCGTCCACATGCCGCCGTCTGACGCCAGGGATGCGGGCTCCCCGTCGGCGCTCATCGCCTCGAGCCGAGCCGGGGGAGCGCTGGCCTGGGGTCTGGGCGTCGAAATAGGGCCTCCCAGGAGCGGTACGAGCCTGCGAGGCCATGTGGGTCATGGGACCACCTCGCGCATGCCGCTTCCCGGGTTCGAGTGCGCAGACTGCAGCTCCAGGAGCAGCGTGCGGACCATCAGTGCCGCTGCGGTCTTCCGGCCCATCCCCAGGGTCGTGCTGGTGCAGCCCCACTTCGTGACCGGGTTGGGCGTCTCGAACTTCGAGCACCAACTCGAGGGGTCCGACGTGGGCGACCGGGACGGGGGCGCGGAAGGAGCGTGGCGGTTGTCCGGTCAGCTCGGTGTGGGACTGGAAGTGTCGCTTCTTGGCCTGCGAACGCAGTGGGAGGTGAATGCCTTCGTGAGCCCGCGGCGGCCCGGACCACCCGGGGAGGAAGGACTCGCCACGGACCTCTATGTCACGCTCGCGATCCCCATCGGGGGCTGACCGACTCGCGCGTCGCGGTAACGATGGTGCAACCG
>JBBDRS010000049.1:194064-207248 GCA_040905325.1 Gemmatimonadota bacterium | reverse complement strand
AGGTCGAACCCCAACCTCCGCCCGGGACCAGCACCATGCACCTGACGGGATTCCATCACCTCACCGCCATTTCCGCCCGGATTCGGGAGAATCATCGCTTCTACACCGAGGTGATGGGGATGCGCCTGGTGAAGCGGAGCGTGAACCAGGACGACGTGAGCGCCTATCACCTCTTCTACGCCGATGCGGTCGGAACGCCCGGGACTGACCTGACCTTCTTCGACTGGCCGGCGCGCCCGGAACGTCGGGGGACCCGGAGCGTGGTCGGGACCGGGCTGAGAGTTCGGGGCGAGGGGGCGCTCCAATGGTGGGAGGCGCGCCTGGGGGAGGAAGGCGTGGAGGCCGGAGAATTACAGGAGCGGGATGGGCGGGCCGTCCTGGATTTCGAAGATCCGGAGGGGCAGCGGCTCGTCCTGGTGGACGACGGCGGCACCGGGGACGAACCCGTGGCGTGGGAGGACGGCCCGGTGCCCCCGGAGCACCAGATCCGCGGGCTGGGGCCGATCATGATGAGTGTGCCGGAGCTGGAGAACACCGACAAGATCCTCACGCGGGTCATGGGGATGGAGGCGCTCCGGACCTACCCCGCTCCCGGGAAGGACGGGGCCACGGTGCACGTCTACGGGATGGGAGCGGAGGGGCCGCATGCCGAGCTCCACGTGGCGGTGGAGCCGCATCTTCCGGAGGTCGGTCCCGGCGCCGGCGGAGTTCATCACGTCGCGTTCAGAACTCCGAACGAAAAGGAACACGCAGCCTGGATCGCACGGCTGCGGGAGTTCGGGATCCCGAACAGTGGACGGGTGGATCGCTTCTACTTCCGGAGCCTCTACTTCAGGGAGCCGGGGGGCGTCCTTTTCGAGATCGCCACGGACGGACCGGGCTTCACGGTGGACGAAGACGTCGAGGAACTCGGGCGCCAGGTGGCGCTCCCGCCCTTCCTCGAACCACGACGTGAGGAAATCGTGGCGGGGCTCGAGCCCATCGACTGACGAAAGGGGTTCGAGCCTCTTTCCGGACCTACCTTTCTCTGTCTCCTGTAGTGCTGCGGGCGTAATTGTCCCGGTACGCCTTGCCCAGCCAGAGTGCGAGGAGGAGCCAGACGACGGACACCGGAACCATGATGAACGCCAGCGTACCGAGGCTCAGGCCGAGCCAGTAGAGCGGCTGGTAGGTCCAGGCCCCGAGCTGGTCGCCCAGACGGTAGACGAAGGTGTCATTGAAATTCTTCGCCTTGTAGCGGTCTCCCCGCGGAAGCACCGTGTAGAGCACCTCCCGGGTGGGCCTCATGACTGCGAAGTTGCCGGCCCTTCGCAACACCTCGAAAATGATGGCCACGAGCAGGACCGGGGCGGCTCCCAGGATCCCGAATCCGATCATGCTCAGCACCGGGAGAAAGGCCAGCGCGAGTCCCACGCCGAGGTACCGGAGGATGCGTCCGGTGAGGAAGAGTTGCGTGACCAGGGTAAGCATATTCACCGCGAGGTCCCGGGCTCCGAAGACCTGGGTGCGGGAGGCGGGGTCGTCGGGGTAGGTGGCCTCCATGAGGGCCGCTACCTGGAAGTAGAGGAATGTGGAGATGATGGCGAACATTCCCACGAATCCGGCGATGCCCAGAAGGTACGGGGACGTGACCACGTGCCGGATGCCGTCGAGCACCTTGCCTCCGATCACCTCTTCGCCCTTGTCCAACCCCGGCTCGGCGTCCGCTTCCGCGGGGGGGGGCTTCTCCACGTCGCGGTCCTTTCCGACCGCTTCCTGCTCGTAGGCGAGGGCCACTGCCGCGAGTCGTCCCTCATGTCGATCCAGGATGCGCGAGGCCTGTGCTGCCAGCTCCAGGAGGGCCGCGGCGACCAGGAGCAGCATGATGGGCCCGAGCATCCCCACGAGGGTCGTGGTGATCGTCGAACCGAGCGTTGCTCCCACCGTTCCACCCACCGCGACCACCCCGAAGAGCCGCTTGCTCTGGAGGGGACGGTAGATGTCGGTCATGAATGACCAGAAAATGGAGATGAGGAAGAGGTTGATGATGCTCAACCAGACAAAGAACGCCCGAGCGACCCAGACCGCCTGGCCATCGGTGGAATAGCTGAAAAGGAAGTAGAACCCGACGAGGTTCAGGATGAAAAATCGGTAGATGTAGGGGACGAACTTCTGCCGTGGCAGCCGGCTCACCAGAAAGGTGAAGATCGGGTGGATGGCGAGGGTCCCGATCAGGGTGCCGGTAAAGAGGAATGCGAGGTTGTCGACCCCTGCGGCGACTCCCATCTCGTCCCGAATGGGGCGCATGATGTAGTAGCTGCAGAGAAGGAAGAAAAAGAAGGTGCACGACCAGACGAGGGCGGGGCCTTCACCCTTCCGAAAGTCGACGAGCTTTCTGAGCCATTCTCCGACTCCAGCCATCCCCATCATCCTCCCTCGACGAGGGCCGCCATGCACTGGCGGGCTTCCTCGTCCGGAAGAGTCTCTTGGAGGGAGAGGGGAATTCCGTCACCGATCATGCGTTTCTCCTGTCCATGTCGAATCACATTCGTCGGGGTGGCCACGGGGTTTTACGGCCTCCTCGGACTTCTTCAACAGCCTTCTCGGGCTACTCGACCCAGACGGTTTTCGCGTTCACGAACTCCAGAATCCCGTGTCGAGCGAGCTCCCGACCGTAACCGCTCTCGCGCACACCTCCAAAGGGAAGTCGGGGGTCGGAGCGCACCATGCCGTTCACGAAGCAGGCTCCAGCGTCCAGCTCGTACCGCGCGATCCGCTCGCCTCGCTCCCGGTCCGCCGTGAACACCGCCGCCCCCAGGCCGAATGCCGTATCGTTCGCCACGCGGATGGCCTCGGCTTCGTCCGCCACCTCGATGATGCTCGCCACCGGCCCGAAGAGCTCTTCGTGGTAGGCGGGAAGACCCGGGGTCACGTCCGTAAGGATGGTCGGGGGATAGAAGAAGCCTTCGCCCGCCGGGACCTGGCCGCCCAGGAGGAGGCGCGCGCCGCCCTCGACGCTCCGCTGGACCTGTTCGTGGAGTCCGTCCCGGAGGTCCTCCCGTGCCTGGGGTCCAATGTTGGTGTCCTCCCGGAGAGGATCGCCCACCACCGCCCGTCCCATCCGTTCCACCATCCGCCGCTCGAACTCCTCCCGGAGCGGGGCTACCACCAGGAATCGCTTCGCGGCGATGCAACTCTGCCCCGAGTTGAGGAGCCGGCTGGCGACACAGGTTTCCACGGCCGCGTCCAGGTCGGCATCCTCCAGGAGGATGTACGGGTCGCTTCCCCCGAGCTCCAGGACGGTCTTCTTGATGTGGGAACCCGCCTGGGCGGCCACCGCCTTTCCGGCTGCGACGCTCCCGGTGAGGGTCACCGCCCGGACGAGCCGGTGTTCGATGAGACGGGAGGTCTGGTCGAGATCCACGAGGAGCGATCGGAAGAGGTCATCCGGGAATCCGGCTTTACGGAAGACCTCCTCTATGGCCAGCGCGCATCCAGGCACGTTCGGGGCATGCTTCAGGATGGCTCCGTTTCCCGCCATGAGGTTCGGCGCAGCGAACCGGAAGACCTGCCAGAAAGGGAAGTTCCATGGCATGATGGCAAGGATGATCCCGATGGGTTCGTAGGCCACATAGGTGCGCGCTCCGGTGCCGGGAGTCGGGATGTCCTCGGGGGCCAGGTGCGCCTCTGCGTGCTCCGCATAGTACTCACAGACCCAGGCGCACTTCTCCACCTCTCCGCGGGCCTCTCCGATGGGCTTTCCCATCTCCCTCGTCATCAGAGCCGCGTAGTCTTCGGCGCCCTCTCGAAGGACACCGGCAGCCCGCCGCATGGCTTCCGCTCGCTCCGGAAAGCCCGTGCGTCGCCAGGACCGATGGGCGTCCTGTATGGCCGTCAGGGCCTCGTCGACTTCGGCTGGCTCCAGCTCGGGGTAGCTCTGGAGGATGCGTCCGGTGGCGGGATTGATCGAGGTCCAGGTCATGATGGTCGGGGGTCGGGGCCGGGGAGGGCCGGCGGTGGGCTGTGGATCCGGGTGCCAACGGGGTCCCGGGGAGAATGGCAGGGTATGCGTCGCGGGAGGTCGGGGCAAGGTGGCGAGCGCTCGAGAGCCCCTGGCGGAAGCCGGCCCTACGGGTCCATCTTCGTTCGGTCCGCCCGACTGAGTCGTGAACCCGGAAGAGGTCCGGTCCAGATGGTCTTCCAGCAGCGGTGGGGAGCACTTCTTCTGCTCCTTCTCTTCTCCGGTTCGTGTTCTCCTACTTCTCCCTGGGGTGAACCGAACCTCCTGGGGCCCGACGAGGTCGCCGGAGTCTGGAGCAACTACCAGATCGTCTGTACCATCCCGCTCACGATGACGACCCCCTTTCCCATTTTGATCACAGGGGGCGAGCTCTTCGCGGTATTCCCGAGAGCGGGGCACCCGATCGCCTTCGTGGAGCAGACCCTCACCTCCGCGGAGATCACCACCCTCTGGGGGAGTGGGGTCTCCGCGAGAACGACCCGATCTCTCGAGATCTTCCCCACGGTCCAGTTCGAGGACTACCGTGTGACGGTGACCTTCGGCTACGACGGAGGGGGCCGGAGTGGGGAGGTCTCGCATTCCTTCGACTGCGTGCCCGGCAGCGAGACGATCCCGAACCAGGTGGGTCCGTCGTCTGGACTTGCCCCGGCGGTGCCTGGTGGGAAACAGGAGCACGGAAGCGGGTTCGACCTGCGGGTTCGACTGAGCGGTGCAGGGAGCCTTCGGCCACGATGACCCCGTGGCTCGTCGCCGCGGTGGAATCGAACTTCGATCATCCCCAGACCACGAGGATGGTCACCCCGCACAGGGTAACGGCGGTCCCCAGGATTCGCGGGCCGAAGGCGCCCTCGCGGAAGGCGAGCCAGCCCAACACGACGGCCAGGATCGCCCCGGTCCGCTTGATGCTCAGAACATAGGAGGCCAGTGCCAGCTCCAGCGCCTCCATCTGGAGAATGAACATCAGGGCGAAGAGCATCCCGTGGATGATGAGCATGACACGGCCGTCCGGCAGGAGGTGCGAGTATCGCTCCACAACTCCCGGAACTCCGGCTGGTGGCGGGGCGTCTCCGACCTCGACGGGGGAGACGGAGGGCCCGTCCGGTCGCCCACCACGACCGGAGTCCTCGAGCCCCTCCCGATGTCCGCGTCGCCGTGCGATCCAGATCACAGGGAGAAAGAGGACCGCCAGGCCCCCGGCGAGTCCGACCCCGTAGAAGCCGGGGGACGAGGCGAGAACGGCCATCCGGTCCAGGGTCCCGCTCACCGACCACAACACGGCGACGGCCAGGCTCCGCCGGGCTCCGGGGTTTCTTGCCAGCGCCAGGAAGGGGGCGAGGAGTCCTGCCTTCCGATCGGAGAAGTTGAGGAGATAGATCCCGACCACGACCATGGCGATCCCCAGCGCACCCCAAGGGCCGGGGAGCTCGCCCAGGAGCTGGAATTCCACGGGGATGACGAAGAGGGGGGTGAGCGCGAGGAGGGGGTATGTCACGCCCAGGTCGCCGGAGCGGAGCGCAGACAGAAAAAAGTAGCTCGCCACCAGGTTCAATACGACGTTCACCCCGAGGATCGGCCAGAAGCTCGGGGCCACGGGCGGAAGTCCCTCCCACCAGAGGAATACGGCGATGAAGGGCAGGGCGAAGGCGAAGAAGGCCCAGGCTCCGACGAGGGAGCCGACCCTGCTCGAGACACGCTTGGACCAGGCGCCATGCAGGGCGTAGAAGACGGCGGCTCCTCCCGCCAGGATGAGCCAGGTCACCTTCCCCTCCCGGAGCCGGTGGTTGCAAGATGGACCGGGTTCCGGGAGCTTTTCAGGTGGTGGGCTGGCTGGCCAGCCCCGTGTCCCACGCGTGGGCCGCCTTGCGGCCTACCGGAAAGGCCGACCCGCCGGGGCATGTGCCCGCTTCCTCTTCGTGATGTCATCCAGTGTCCCCTACACGGCGATCCGTATGATCATAAGCCATCTCGTGCCGGCCGAATGGCCGGAGTCCGACCGCGTTCGTGATTTCCTGCTCCCGGTCCTCCTCCTGGCGGTCATGGGGGCGTCCTGTGGGCCGGCGGCGGTCGAGACTCCAGCTCCGCCGACCGCAGCCGTCGAAGCCTCGCTCCTCGAAGTGGCGGAGTCCAGTATCACGGCCGAGAAGACCTTCGAATCCCTCTCCTTCCTGGCGGCGGACGACATGCTGGGGAGAGACACTCCGAGCCCCGAGCTGGAGCGGGCCGCCGAGTACCTTGCGGATCAGCTCGGGGAGCTCCAGCTCGAGCCTGCGGGCGACGAGGGAAGCTTCGTCCAGCGGTGGCCCTTCGAGCGCCTGGTGCTGGACGCCGAGGAGAGCCGGGCGAGGGTGGAGGTCGGAGGCGAAACCCGCGATTGGCGGTATTCCCGGGAGTACTTCGCCATCCCGAGCCCGCCGGTCCTCGTGGAAGGAACGCCCGTGTACGCACCCACCGCGCAGGCAGTGACCATGGGACTTCCGGCGGAGGCAGCGGGCCAGCCACTGGTGGTGGGTCTGCCCGACGGGCTGGGCCCGGACTTCGCCATGGCCATCCAGGGAGGCATGCAGGCCCAGGTCGCGGGGATCATTCTGGTGATGGACGAAGGGACGGATGAGGCCGCGGTTCATCAGATCGCCCAGGCGCTGGAGGGAGGTGCTGCAGGGGAGATGCCGCTCCCCGTGATGGGGCTCGCGTACGAGGCCGGGCGGGACTTTCTGGCTGCCGCAGGCGTGGACCCGGACGGGGCAGGAGGCCCCGGAGCCCAGGTCCTTGAAGGGGTCCGGGTGGAGTTCAGCTTCGCCTTCGACCCCACGGTCGACCAGGTCCCGAACGTCGCGGGGCTACTTCGAGGGTCGGATCCCGCGCTTGCGGACGAATATGTGGTCCTGACGGCCCACTTCGATCATGTCGGGGTGGGGCCGCCCGACGCGACCGGCGACAGCATTTACAGCGGTGCCGATGACAACGCCTCGGGAACGTCCGCGGTGCTCCAGGTCGCCCGGGCCTTCACAGCTCTGCCCGAGGCTCCGGCCCGCTCCGTCCTCTTCCTCTTCGTGAGCGGAGAGGAAAAGGGTCTGCTCGGGGCACGGCACTACGCCCAGAACCCGACCGTGCCTCAGGAAGGGCTGGTCGCGAACCTCAATCTCGACATGGTGTCACGCAACCATCCCGATACCGTCTACGGGATTGGGGAGGAGTACACCACCATCGGCCGCATGGCGCACGAGATCGTGGCCGAGCATCCGGAGCTGGGCCTGGTGGTGGCTCAGGACCCCGAGCCCGAGGAGCAGGTCTTCCTTCGAAGCGACCACTTCAGCTTCGTGCAGGTCGGGGTGCCCGCACTGATGTTCACCACCTGGCTACACGACGACTATCACGTCCCCTCCGACACGTCCGACCGGGTGGATGCGGAGAAGGCGGCCCGGGTGGCCCGGTTGGCCTTCCTCCTGGCCCACCGGATCGCCTCTGATCCAGCCCGTCCGGAGTGGACGGAGGAGGGACGGGAGTTGTTGGAGGGTCTCGGCGGGATGCAGTAGCGTCCCAACGGGATGACGCCGCATCCCGCCGACCGATTCCGCCGGGCTCAGTCCTCGACGGGCACGAAACGCTGGACCCGGTGGCCGTCGTTCACCTCCGAGGTGAAGACGTTGCCGCGGGAATCTATCGCCAGGTTGTGGACCCAGTCGAACTGCCCGGCCATCCGCCCTCCGTGGCCGAACCGTTCCACCAGCTCCAGCGTCTGGCGGTCGACCACCCAGACTGCGTTATTGGTGCCGTCCGGAATCAGGACAAGCGACTGCTCGGGGTCGGGTGAGAGTGCCACGTCCCATGTCGCGCCCATCGAGAGGGTCTCGGGGCGGATGAAGAACTCGTCGACGTACGCGCCGTCCCGCTGGAAGATCTGGACGCGGTTCGCCTGGCGGTCGGTGACGTAGACCAGGCCGTCCTGGGAGAGGGCGATTCCGTGCACCGGGCCACGGAACTGGGCCTCGGGGCCCTGGGAATAGTCCCGTTCCGGTGCGGTTCCGTCCTCCGGTGTGTTGCCGTAGGCGCCCCAATGGCGGAGGTACTCTCCGGTCTCGGCGTCGAAGACGATGACGCGGCGGTTGCCGTACCCGTCCGCGACGTACAGCTCGTTGGTCTCCGGGTCGACCTCCATCGCCGTCGGGCCCCCGAGTAGTCGGGTGTCGTTGCTCCCGCCCGTGTTCTCCTTCTCCCCGAGCTGCATCAGGAACTCGCCCGACCGGCTGAACTTGAGGACCACGTGCCCACCGAGCCCGCCGCCGATCCAGATGTTCCCCATGGCGTCGGCATGGATCCCATGCTCCTCGTCGGGCCACTCATAGCCCTCCCCAGGTCCACCCCAGGCCTGTACCACGCGACCTTCGGGGTCGAACTCGATGACCGGAGGTGCAGGGACACAGCACATGGAGATGGGCGGATCCTGCGCGGCGCCGGCCTGCACGGCGTCGATCGATGCTGGCCGATGCACGATCCAGACGTGGTCCCGGTCGTCGACGGCGACTCCTGCCACCTGACCGAGGATCCAATTGTCGGGGAGTTGCTGGGGCCAGTGGGGATCGATCTCCCACCCCGCCTCGGCAACGGTGCTCGCACTCTGCGCCCCATCCGCCGGACCGCATCCGAAGAGTGCCACCATGAGCAGCGTTGCACATGCCACGAATGTCCCGCTCCGAACCGATTCCATTCTCCGATTCGCTCCGATTGATTGGGGGAGACAGCCAACGCCGGCAACCCGGGCCGGGTCCGTCCAGGCGCCGCATCCGGAGAGAATACGGGTTTTCCCGGCCATGGGCCACCACGTCCGTCCATGTGGGTGACTGGCGGTCCAGCCGCGGGCCCACGCTTCGCCGCGTCGACGCCGTCCCGGAGGCGGCGGTCGGTGCGAGCTCAGTCGGACGCGCCCACCTTCGTTCCCAGCATGGCCTCGTGGACGTTCAGGGTGTGCGCCCGCACCCTTCGATAGTCCGTGAGGATCGTGGTGATGTTCATGGTCAGCTGTGGGTTCACCGAACTCTCGGTCATGAGCTGGAGGTGTTCGTCCCGAAGCCGCCGGATCAACTGGCTGAGGTGGGCATTCGTACTGCGCGCCCTCGAATCGGGGAGGGGGGTTCGCCGGGCGTATCCCTCGGTGACTTCCCGCAGGAAATCGGAGATCGCGTTGTGGATTTCGAGGAGGCCCTCCTTCTGGTCCGGCGGGACCTCGAGCTTCATTTCGCGCAACTTGGTGTACCGGCGCAAGATGCTGGCGAGGCGGTCGCTCACCGACTCGTATTCGTGCGCGATGCGGAGTTGCCGGCGCCCTTCCTCGGCGATGGAGTGCGGCACCGTAGCGTCCAGGAGGTCGGTGAGGAAGGAGACGATCTCGGACTGGACGTTGTCCAACACCTCCTCACGGTGGAAGACCTTCTGGACGAGGCGCTCGTCCACTGGTCCGTCGAAGGCGAGCTGGCGGATCCAGTCGGTCATCTTCACAGTGCCTTCGCCCATCTTCACGACCTCGCCCCGACTCTGCTCGATTCCCAGTACCGGCGCGGAAACCGCGCGGCGATCCAGGTGCTTGAGGTGACGGACCTCCTTGACCCCCGGTCCCGGGACCATGCGCTCCAGAAGGCGCGCGTAGGAGCGGAGGAAGGGAAGGAAGAGGAGGGTGTTGGCGACGTTGAACCCGGTGTGGGTCAGAGCGATCCCGGCGGTGATGACCGCACCGAAGACGAGAGGGTCCCCCGCCTCCACCATCGTCAAGGTCATGGGGTTCTGCCCGTGCACCGCTTCCACGATCCCGGCGATCCCGCGGACGTACCACTGGAAGACGAGGGTGATCCAGAAGACTCCCGACACGTTGAAGAGTACGTGAGCGTATGCCGTCCGCTTTGCATTGGTGTTCGCGCCGATCGAGGCAATCAGGACGGTGATGGTGGTCCCGATGTTCTCGCCCAGGATGAGCGCCGCAGCGGTGGTGAAGGGGATGACCCCCGTGGCGGCGAGACCGATGGTGATCGCCAGGGTTGCGCTGCTGCTCTGGACGAGGAAGGTGAGGACGCACCCTACCAGTACCGCCCGGAGGACGCCGAGATAGCTATCCGCCCCGAACCAGGCGAAGGCCTCCACGAACATGGGGATCTCGGCCATCGGAGCGAAGCCGTCCTTCATCAGCTCCAGCCCGAAGAAGATCATTCCGAGGCCCATGATGGCCATGGAAATGAACTTGAGGCGGTCCCCCCGCGCAAAGAGATATACGAGGGCCGCGACCCCCAGGATCGGGAGGCCATAGGCGCCGATCTTGAGGATCAGGATCCAGCCGGTGATCGTCGTGCCGATGTTGGCCCCGATGATCACGCCGATGGCCTGATGGAGCTGGGTGAGGCCGGCGTTGGCCAGACCCACCACGATGACGGTCGTGATGGTGGAGGACTGGACCAACAGAGTGACGCCGGTTCCCGTGGCCACCGCCATGAGGCGGTTATCGGTCACCAGGCTGATCATCCGCCGGAGGGAGTTGCCGGCTACGGCCTGCATCCCCTCCGACATGTACTTCATTCCCAGCATGAAGATGCCAAGGCCACCGACCACGGACATGGCCATCGCCAGGACGCTTCCCAGGGTGTCGTTCACGAGCAGGACCTCATCTGGCTTCGTTTCCTCCCGGACGGACCTCCAGGATCTCGTAGTCGAAGATCAGGGTCGATCCCGCGAGGTCGTGGTCGCTCTCCTCGGAGGAGCCGTAGGCGAGGTCCGGCGTCATGGTGATCTCGATGCGATCCCCCTCACGTACGAAGGTCATGCCCTCCGCGAACCCCCGGATCACGGGGTCCACCCCGAAACGGTACTCCCAGGGGGTGTCGTCCGTCCGCGTGTTCCAGAACTCCTCGCCGTCGGTGAAGCGGCCCACCCCGTGGATGACCATGGCATCGCCTTCCTCCGGCCATGGCCCGTCTCCGTGCTGTGTGAAGACGTAGACGAGTCCGGACTCCAGGGTGACGGTGTCCCCTACCGCCGCTCGGGGGGGGCGTTCCTGGCCGTCGATCCCCGGCGGGCTCGAGAGGAGGATAGTGGCGGTCGCGAGGAGAGATGCTCTGAACACGGTCGTAGTCATGGCAGGGGCTCCGAAATGGGGTCGTGCTGCGGAACGCTCGGCGGCCTGGTCCAGGCTCTGCGGGCGCGGCAGGGCGGGAAGGTATCGTCTCGCAGGTTCCGGTCCATAATCCGATCGCGGGCGGGCCTTGGGGTCGTGGGTCGCCCGATATGGTCCCCGGAACCGAGGGCTGGCGCTCGACCCCGGACAACCGCATTCTCATGTCTTTCCAGCGGTTCGACGGAGTGGGGCCGCGGTGGGGGTCCGGTCGGGCGCGCTCGCACGGAGGAGTCCAGGGGAGGATGGATGTGTCGATGAATGAGCGGGGGTCGGTAGGAGCCGAAGCGGTCGGACCTGACCGGACGGAGGACGGAGGGTCGGGAGGCTCCTCGGGGCGCGATCGGACCCCGCCGGGTTCAGGTCTGGCCCGGCGGGAGTTCCTACGGGTCGCCGGGAGCGCCCTTGCTATGGGGAGCGTCGTCACGGCCGTTCCCGGAGGGTCCGGGCTCGCCGCTGCAGAGCGGGCGGGCGCCCGCCCACATGAGAATTCCGGAAGGCCCGGACCGGGTCGACCCAGCACGGGGGGCGGGGGGGGATTGCGTCCGGAGGCCCTGGGGAACGCCGAGCCGCCTGCGCTTCACTTCTGCGCCGAACCCGGAGGTCCGGGGGCCCTCTTCGAGCGTCTGCGCAGGGAGCGGGGAGAGCGGGGATTCGATTCCCTCGAAATTCCGATCCCTCCATGGGAGGGCCCCCGGCCGGGTTCGGACGAGGAGATCGCCTACCTTCCAGTGGCCCGGCTGGCGGCAATGATCAGGGATCGGGTGATTGGGCCCGTGGAGCTCACCCGCATATACCTGGAACGGTTGGAGCGCTACGATCCCACCTTCCTGGTTGCCGTCACCATCATAGGGGATACCGCGCTCGACGAGGCTCGACGGCTCGAGGCGGAGCTGGATGCCGGGCTCTGGCGAGGTCCCCTCCATGGGATTCCCTGGGGGGTGAAGGACCTCTTCGCCGTCCGGGGCACCCCCACCACCTGGGGTGCCGAGGAATTTGCGGACCGCGTGATCGACGAGGATGCTGCGGTCGTCGAGCGCCTCCGCGAGGCCGGGGCCGTCCTGGTCGCCAAACTCGCCACCGGCCAGTTCGCCCGTGGTGACGAGTGGTTCCGGGGGAAGACCAGGAACCCATGGAACCCGGAGGAGGGGTCGAGCGGGTCCTCCGCGGGGCCTGCGGCGGCGACCGTCGCTGGGCTCGTCGGGTTCGCCATCGGTACCGAGACCCTCGGCTCCATTGTCTCTCCCGCCCGTCGATGCGGAGTCACGGCGATGAGGCCGACCTTCGGAAGGGTCTCTCGCCATGGGGGGATGGTGCTCTCCTGGAGTATGGACAAGGTGGGTCCCTTCTGCCGAACGGTCGAGGGATGCGCAATGGTGTTCGAGGCGATGCATGGGGCCGATCCCAGAGACCCGTCGAGCCTCACCACTCCCTTTCGTTACCAGCCGCCCGCCGATCTCTCCGGATACCGGATCGGTGCGACAGCCGATGCCCCCTCGGAAGCCCTCCGTTCACTCGAGGCGCTCGGGGCGGAAGTCGTATCGATGCCGGAGCTCCCTGGTCGTGACCGTTCGTCCCTGAACGTGGAATCGGCGGCGGCCTTCGACTTCCACGTCCTGGCCACCGCTCAGGACGGCTCGGAGCCGGATGCGTGGGAGGATCGCTTCCAGGCCGGGAGGTCGGTGCTGGCTCTGGACCACGTTCAATCCCTGCGACACCGGCTGGTGGCGATGCAGGAGCTTGCGGAGGTGATGGAGGAGATGGACGCCTTCGTCTCGCCGAGCGGGGAGCTCGGTCTGACCAACGAAACGGGTCATCCCGCAGTGGTCGTTCCGTACACGTGTTCCGAGGGCGAGGCCCCCCAGCCGGAGTGTCTGACGCTGGTGGGGCGTCCCTTCGAGGACGACCGACTGCTCGGGATCGCCCACGCCTTCCAGGAGAGCGGGGACTGGCATCTGCGACGGCCCGATCTCCCCTGATTCGACGGGAGATCTTGCCTTCGAAGGCTGCAGGCGTGAGCATGGAGTTGTGGGG
>JBBDRS010000049.1:176337-194054 GCA_040905325.1 Gemmatimonadota bacterium | reverse complement strand
TGTCCGAGCGACCCTGTCGCTCGGCAGACGCTACTGGTGAGATCGAGAGGTCCGGAGATACCGCGACCCGAGAACACCCAGTTCAGAGAGGGGAGCAGGTATCATGCGGCTCAAGGGCACTGTGAAGTGGTTCAACGACGAAAAGGGCTACGGTTTCATCACCCCGGAGGACGGAAGCAAGGACTGCTTCGTCCATCATTCCGCCATCCAGGGCGACGGTTTCAAGTCGCTTTCCGAGGGTGAGACGGTGGAGTTCGAGGTCGTGCAGGGGCAGAAGGGACCCGCTGCGGAGAACGTGACGAAGGGCTGATCGCCCGGAGGTTGATTTTCTGACCCTCACAAACATCCTCCGGAGCCGGATTGTCGATGCGTTCGATCGGACCCGGACGAATCTTCCCTCCGTGGGCCAGGTGTCGGTGCGTCCCAATGTCCGGCGCCTGGCCTCGCTCTCCGGAGGCCACAGCGAGCCAGCGAGGCTGAACCTCTCGACGGCGGTGGTGGACGCCGGGGAAGAGGCGTGGCTCGAGATCGCCCCCGCGCTCGAGGGGGACCGTGAGAGCCTCGCCCGCCTGCAGCAGCTCACACGTGCCGGCATCGTGGAGAACCGCAGGCGAAGGCGTGGGGGGCGCCGGCCGGGATCGGGCGCCCCTCGACCCCGCCCGAGCAGAACGCTGCCCCCACCTCGGTGCCAGGGAACCCGGGCCCAGCAGATCTACCTGAACACCCTGGTGCGCTACCTTCGGGACACGCCCGGCGTCAGCCACCTCTTCCCCGACGAGCTCCAGCTTCGGATCTCGAAGCGGATGACCTCGGCTCTCGGGTTGCACTCGCACCGGGGCAGCGTCGGTCGGATCACCATCGCTGAGCGCCTGTTTCGGCCGGGATTGGAGGCCATCCTCTGGGAAACGGTGAAGCACGAGCTGGCCCACGCCGTGGATCTTGCCACGAACTCCGAGGGTCGGTCATCCCACGGGCCGCGCTGGAAAGCATGGGCCACGCGCCTTGGGGCCAGACCCACGCGCCTGTGTTCGCGAAAGGAGTCGGAATGCGTCCGCCGCGCACCCGACCGGGCAGACGGGGCCGTGCTGGAGTACCCAGCCGAAGTGAATTTCTGGCTCACATCCCGTGCGGGGGAAGGGGCCGCGTTGCCGAACGAACATCCCAACCACCCATCGGGAGATTCAAGATGACGGACGAGAAGAAGCAGGCGACCCTCTCCCGCTGGAGCGACCTGCCGATGGAGGAGCTCTCGCCGACTCTGCGACGGCGGCTCGTCAGCGGAGAGCGCGTAATGGTGGCGCACGTCTACCTCGACGCCGGTGCCGTCGTGCCCCGCCACTCCCACGACAACGAACAGATCACCTACATCCTCGAAGGGGCCCTTCGCTTCAAGCTGGGACCCGAGGGTCGGGAGCAGGTCGTGGTGGTCCGGGCAGGTGAGGTGCTACACATCCCCTCGAACCTTCCCCACGAAGCGGAAGCGCTCGAGGATACGCTGGACGTCGACATCTTCTCGCCGCCCCGACAGGACTGGCTGGACGGGACGGACGCCTACCTCCGAGAGAGCGAGTAGCCGGGGAGGTCAGTGCCAGGGACTCAGGCACGCTCGATGACGTTCGCCTTCGGATCTCCTCCCTCTCCAGGGATGAGGGAGGTCTCGAAGCGCACTTCCGACCCGATCTCCAGCTCGTCGTAACTAAGCCCGTTCAGGGCGGCCTCTTCGAAGTAGATCTCACGCCCATCGGGGACCTGGAGGAACCCGTACCGGACCCCGCCGTCGTCCGTGAGGAGATCTGCGACGCGCCCGTTCACTGGGGGGATGGTGCCTTCGATGTCCTTGCGAGGCCGTGTCTTGAGGCCCTTGAGCCGTCTCCGGGCCACGTCGAAGGCGCCCTTCACGGCCTGCTGGGGATCGCGTGCTCCCTCCGCCTCCGGCGGCCTGTGGTCGACCACCACGCTCTGGTTCGGGATCCCCACGTCCAGGCGGACCCGGTAACGCTTGCCCGAATGCCGTGCCGGCGTGGTGTCCTCCACCATCACCCGGCAACTCACGATGCGGTCGTATACCTCCTCCAGATCCTCGATGCCCTCTTGGATCCGGTCCTTCAGGGCCTCGTTCGGTTCGACGCCGCGGAACGCAATCTCTGGGGGGACTTCCATGCCTTGGTACCTCCTTGGTGGGGGGATCCTGAGAAGGCGGCTCCCGGGCTCTAACGGCGCCCCGGGGCCTCTCTTGCGATGCAACACGGCGGGCGTCTTATCGTTCCGCCCGGGGAGAGAACGACACGGTCGGCCGTGGACGGGGACGCAGCACGGCGCTCCACCATCCTTCCTCCTCATCGTCGGCCTGGACCCCGAGGCCGAGCGCATCCACCCGTTCCCGGACCGCCGCCCGTTCTCCTCCGGGAATTCCGGAGACGATGAGCCACCCCTCCTCCGGCATCGTATCGCGGAGGTGGGGGAGGAGCGAGAGCACGAGCCCGGTCTCGAGGTTGGCGAGCACGCCGCTCGGGCTGCCGAGGCGACCCGGGGTTCCCGGACTGACCCGCTCGTGCAGCAGCTCCACCTGATCCCTCACCCGGTTTTCCAGGAAGTTCTCGGCGGCCGCGGCGCAGGCGAGGGGGTCCGCTTCGAACGCCCTTACTCCCGACGCACCCAGGAGGACGGAGGCGATGGACAAGATGCCTGACCCGGCTCCGAGGTCCGCCACCCTCTCGCCGGGCCGCAGGGTCCGCTCGAGAAGCCGAAGGCAACCGCGCGTGGTCGGGTGGTCCGCCGCGCCGAAGGCCGGGCCCGGCCGGATGCGGATGGTCACCCCCGAGCCTCGGATAGCGTCGGCAACGGGAGCGACGTCCCGTCCGGTCCGCGGCATGTCGCCCGTCCCTGCCGGGACCACCTCGATTCCTTCGGAGATCCTCCAGACCCGCATGGGGGCCCGCCAGATGGCACGCTGCTCGTCCAGGGAGCGCCACGCCCACCCCAGTACCTCGGGCGCGCTCCCCGCAAAGGATCGGATTGCGGCGACGGCGGCCTCGACGACCTCCGAAGGGTTATCGGGGGAAGGGAAGACGGCGAGGAGCCGTCCCGCTTCGACTCTCATTCCTCGGGCTCCCACCAGCCGGAGCCCCTCGCCGTAGAGATGGGCGTGGGACGGGTGAGGACGGGCGAGGGCGAGTTCGAGCCACCGTCCGGGAAGAGCGGACACATTCACCTCGGGGGGGCCGTGGACGTTGTGTGCACGTCGGGTCGAATCCTACTCTTCCATGAGCCGGGAGTCGAGAAGCCGGGAGACGGCCGCAGTCCGGAGGGCTGGTGGGAGGGGCGGAGCGCCCCGAGGGAGGTGAGCTGGTGAATCTTCAGCGGGGGTGGGGCCCTGGAAGGGGCGCATCGGTCAAATGAGCCGCACCGGCTCCGAGGGGTTGGGGGCGTTCGCGGGTGTTCGGAAGGGCGTGATCGACGGCGTTCGGGACGTGGGTCGCTACTGGGCGGAGGAGTGGAGCTCCCTTCGCCGCGGACTCACGGCGATCCTCCTGACCGCGGTGACCGGGATGATCGCAGGGTTGACCCTTGCTTCTGCGGAGGAGACGCTGGAACGCCTCCCTGGCCTGCTCCTGCTGATCCCCGCCGCGATCGACATGAGGGGCAACATCTACGGGGCGCTGGCCTCGCGTCTCTCCACCGCCCTCCACCTGGGGACGTACGAGATCGAGTTCCGGCGCCGGGGTTTCATGGGGCGGCAGCTCGAGGCGACCACACTCCTCACCATCGGCACTTCCGTCATCATCGCCGTGGTCGCCTGGATATTCGGGGCGGCGTTGGGGCTCGAGCCCATTCCGGTCTGGAAGCTCGTGGTGATCGCGACGCTCGGGGGTGCCCTCGCGTCCGTGTTCCTGGTCGCCGTCACCGTGGTGCTCTCGCGCGTGGCGCAGCTCCGGGACTGGAACATGGACGACGTGGGGGCTCCCAGCGTGACGGTGATCGGGG
The DNA here is from genome assembly GCA_040905325.1 of Gemmatimonadota bacterium. Lineage (GTDB taxonomy): Bacteria > Gemmatimonadota > Gemmatimonadetes > Longimicrobiales > Gaopeijiaceae > JBBDRS01. Next base: position 190,070 of record JBBDRS010000049.1, on the reverse strand, counting down.
ACATCCTGACGGTGCCTGCGATTCTCCTGGCGGCGATGATCGTGGACCATGAGCCGGTGGCGCTCCTGCTCGGGGTCCTCCTGGGTCTGCTCGGATTGTGGTGCCTCGTGGGTGGGTGGCTGCACCGGGATGCGGTGGTGCGGAGGATCGTGCGCGAGTCGCTCGTGGCGCTCACCGCTGCCGCGGGAGTGGGGGTGGTGGCCGGAACCGTGCTGGAGGTCAGAATCGAACAGTGGATTGCGGCACCGGTGCTCCTCATCATGATCCCCTCGTTCATAGCGAACTGCGGGTCGCTGGGAGGCATTCTGTCGAGCCGCCTGGCCTCGAAGCTGCATCTGGGACTCATCGAGCCGAGCGTACAGCCCAGCCGGCTCGCCTGGCTCGACATCTCGGTGGTCTTTCTATTCGCGGTGTTCGCCTTCTCCGCCATCGGGACCTCGGCCTGGGCGGCGGCCACCCTCTTCGGCCACGGTGCGCCGCCCATCGGCTCGGTCGTCTCGCTTACGTTGACCGCCGGCTTCCTCGCCACGCTCCTGCTGGCCGGAGTCGCGTACGCGACCGCCACCGCCTCGGTTCACTTCGGTCTGGATCCGGACAACGAGGGAATTCCCATTGTCACCTCGGCCATGGACCTTCTGGGCCTCCTGGCCCTGGTGGGGGCGGTGTCGCTCCTGTGGTAGGGACTGTGGCCTCGGAATGGGGCCGGGGCCGGTTTGAGTTCAACTTCTTCGCATGGATGAGAGATGGACACTGAACGGAGGACGGTGAAGGATCTCCTGGTGCTCGCGAAGGATGTCGCCGAGCTCATGGTGGACCTCGCGTACGCGGCAGTCTTCTTCGATGATCGGGATCTGGCCCGGGAGGTCTTCCGGCTGGAGGAGGAGATCAGCGAGGCCATCGTCGAACTCCGCATGATCTGCCTGATCGCGGCTCGTACCCGGGAGGATGCCGAAGGACTGGCGGGAGTCCTGTCACTCGCGTCGTCGATCGAGACCATCGCCGACTCTGCCGAGGAGATCGCGCGGGTGGTCCTGAAGGAGGTGGGGGTGCCGCGCCAGCTTCGGGACGACCTGCGTCACGCCGCAGAGATCGTGACCCGGGTACGCATCCGGGCCGAGAACGCCATCGAAGGGGAGCAGCTGACGGACCTGGCCCTCCCGGCCGAGACGGGGATGTGGGTCATCGCGATCCGTCGGGACGTCCGCTGGATTTTCGGGCCCGCAGGGGACGAGATCCTCCAGGAGGGCGATCTGGTCTTCTTTCAGGGGCCTCCGGAGGGGGTGGATCGGATCCTCCAACTGGCCGGAAGTCCGGCGCAGGAGCCCTCTCCTTCCCCTCCGGCAGCAGAGTCACTCTCGAATCTCGACCGGGCGGTGGATCTCGTGGTGGAGCTCAAGAACACGAGCGAAATAGCGGTAGGCCTGGCGTATTCGGCAATCCTCCTGCGCGACCGGAAGCTCGCCGCGGAGGTGTCGGTCATCGAGGAGGCCAGCGACGAACTCTACCACGAGCTCGAGGGCTGGGTGCTGAGAGCAGCTTCGGAGGTGCGGGACCCGACCTCGCTCCGGGGCCTCATCCATATATCGGGCGCCTCCGAGCGGATCGTGGACGCGGCCAAGTCCATGACGCGTCTCATCGAGGCGGAAGACCTCCCACACCCCATCATCGCCCAGGCGCTCGCCGAGGCGGACGAGATCGTAATGGAGGCGATCGTGGCTCCGGGTTCGGAGGTGGCGGGACGGGCGCTCGGAGAGATGCGGATCCATACCGAGACGGGAATGGAGGTGCTCGCCATCCAGCGAGGCTCCCGGTGGGTGTATCGGCCGAGGGCTTCCCGAAGGCTGGATGCGGAGGACCGCCTCCTGGCCATTGGGCCCGAGGAGGGAGCCTCGAAGCTGAGGACGCTCTGCGGCGACCTGAGACCGGAGGGAGAAAAGGGGTGGTACGAGCCCGAGGAGGAGGTGGAGGGGTAACCGCGACTCCGGCTCAGATGGTCGCAACCCGCTCCAGGAACGAGCCGACTTCGTCGACGTTCCGCAGGCTGAACCGGGCTTCCGTGGCCCGGGGCTCGTCCGCGACGACGATTCCGACCCCGATCGCCCTGACGGCCCGGAAGGCGTCCTCGTCCGTTGTATCGTCGCCCAGGTAGATGGGGACGTGCGACTCTCCGCTCATCCCGAGAGCGTCCAGGATCCAGAGGACCGCTCGGCCCTTGTCCCAGTCCAGGTCGGGGCGCAGCTCGAAGACCTTCTTCCCGAGCGCCTTCCGAAGTCCTGGGGTGGAGGCCGTGATCCGGTCCAGCGCGTCTTCCACCCGGGCGGTCTCGCCGGGATCGGCCAGGCGGTAGTGGACGGCGACCGTTACTCCCTTGGGCTCCACCAGGACACCTTCGATACCGGACAGCTCCGCCTGCAGTCGTCCGGTGACCTCCTGGATGAGCGGCGTGAGGCCGGGAGCTACAGAGTGCCGAATGGCCTTCCTTCCGCCCTCGCCGCCGCTCTTCGTGGGGGTCGATCCCGCGATGTCGAAGCCGTGACTCCCCGCGTAGATCAGGCCCGGAAGATCCACGAGCCGGGCTACGTCCTCGCGACCCCGTCCGCTTACCACGACGGTGGTGTGGCGCTGGGACAGCCTGCGGACGACCCCTCGCATACGATCGCCGAGGACGGCCGCGTCGGGCGTGGGAACGATGGGGGTGAGGGTGCCGTCGTAGTCCAGGAAGACGACGGGGGTCCGCTCGCCCAGGCGTCGCTCCAGCGCGGACCACTCAGCCAGCGCAGAGGGAGGGAGCCCGCCCGGGTCATTCCACCGGGTGTCGCGTCCGGAATCCGTCATTCCGATGCGGTGGCCGGGGAAGAGGTGTAGCCGGCTCCGGCACGGAATCGATGTGACCGTCGCCGCCCGCGTGCCTTGACGGGGACCTTCGCGTACCTTCCGTTTCTTGCGATCATTTCTGTGCCCAGCGTCGCTGTGCCTTTGCCGATCCGTGCGGTTGCCCTGTCAACGTAGCGATCGATCTCAATGAGGTGATGATGTACCAGAACATCCTGGTTCCCCTGGACGGTTCGGACTTCGCCGAACGGGCAATCCCGATGGCGCTCTCCATTGCCGAACGAACCGGCGGGAGCGTACAACTGGTATCGGCCGTACCCACGCTGCCCCCGCTGGTGCCGTCGGCGGAGAGTGAAGGGCCCGTGCAGGGCTGGTTCGAAGAGGAGCGGCTGAGAGCATCGGAGTACCTCGACGGAGTCCAGGAGCGTCTGCAGGGCAGGACCAAAGTCGAGGTCCACATTCGGGTGGTCTCCGGAGATCCCGTGCAGGCGCTGGAGGAGCGTGTCCGGAAGACCGGAGCCGATGCCATCGTCATGACGACGCATGGGAAGGGGCTGGTGGAGCGGGTCTGGCTCGGGAGCGTGGCGGACGGGCTCGTGCGGAGGGCTCCCTGTCCTGTCCTCCTGCAACGACTGGATGACGACGACGTGGAGGTGGATCTGGACGCGCGACCCGGGCTCACCCGCATCCTGGTGCCCCTCGACGGCTCCGCGGCCTCGCGGGAGGTCGTGGCGGATGCTGTGGCCCTTGCCAGCGCCTTCGACGCCCAGATCTCGCTCGTCCGGATCGTGGCGGACGGTCTTCCCATCGGATCGACGTACATTCCGCACGCCGCCGAGGAGGAGCGGGAGCGCGCCGAAGCGGTACGGGAGGCACGGGAGGACCTCGACCGAACGGAGTCAAAGATCCGGGATCAGGGGGTCACCGTGGAGGTTGCCATCGTCCAGGACGACGATCCGGGTGCGGGAATCCTCCGTCATCGTGGAGACATCGGAGCGGATCTCGTGGCGATGACGACCCGGGGCCGGGGTGGGGTCACGCGACTCGTGCTGGGAAGCGTGGCGGATCGCGTGATCCGGGCTGGCGTGGTCCCGGTGCTGGTGCACCGACGGGGAGACGAGCGCGCCGATGGACATGCCTAGACTCCCCCGCACCCTCCCCCTCTCGGTCCTGGCTGCACTCCTCGTCGCCTCCGCCTGCTCGGACGAAGCGCCGAGGTCCTCGGGCGGAGAAGCGGAACACGCCCTCCTGGGGAGTCCCCACTGGGAGGTCGGATACGATGAGCGCGGGGTGCGCTCGCTCGTCAGCCCCGCCGACCCACACCGGGCCAACGTCCTTCCCGATGGGGAGATGCTGGATGCGGAAGTCCGCTATCGCCTGAACCAGGGGGATTGGCAGACCGTCTTTAAACGGTTCTCGCCTTTCTATCGTCCCCCGGAGGAGGAGCCCAGCTACGCCCGCAGCCACGAAGTGGACGGAAACCGGGTCCGCTATGTGGACTACAAGCCGGGCATGCCCTTCGCGCTGGAACAGGAGTTCACCCTCGGGGACCAGGTGCTCGAGTGGGACCTGGCGGTCGAAAACCGGATGGGCTACGAAGTGGAGATCGGGGACGTCTCGATCCAGTTTCCCATGAGGGGCGCCACGGGTTCGACGCAGGAGGGGCTCTTCGAAGGAGGATTCCTGCGGCAGCAATTCGTTTCAGGGGACGGCTCCTTCCTCCTGTTCACCCGCCGGAGCGGGGCTCCGCCTTTCCTTCTGGTCACGGTGAAGCCGGGGACGCACCTCGAGTACCTGGACGGGTCGGAGTTCTTCATCCACTCGGGGCACAGCGGAAACGCGGAAACGCGGGGCACCTGGCGGCAGGAGCACACCTACAACCACCTCCCCCCGGCGGGGATGGCGGGTGATCGCCTGGAGTGGGGCTTCGAGATGCGATGGGGGGAAAGCTACGACGAGCTCCGCCAGATCCTCTACGAACACCGCCTCATCGACGTTCGCGTGGTTCCCGGGATGACGATCCCCGACGGGCTGGATGCCCGGTTCTCGCTACATACGCAGGCGCCCATCGACTCGGTGGTGGCGGAGTTCCCGGGGGAGACCGCCATCGAGTACATGGGAGAGCCCAGACCGGACCACCACGTCTACTCGGCACGCTTTGATCGGTTGGGCGAGAACATGCTCACCGTCCACTTTGACGGGGACCGGGAGACCTACCTCGAATTCTTCGCTACCGAGCCCATCGAGACCCTCCTCGAAAAGCGAAGCCGCTTCATCGTCGAGAATCAGCAGCACCGGGATCCGAGCCTCTGGTACGACGGGCTTTTCTCCATCTGGGATATGCAAAACGCGGTGCTGCGGGGGCCCGACGATACCGACGGTTACGAAGGGTGGTGGGGGTACATGGTGGCCACCGACGATCCGGTTCTGGGTATCGCGCCGTACCTGGCCTCGGTGAACACCCTGGACCCGGTTCCCGAGCAGATCGAAGCGCTGGAATACCATATCGAGCGCTTCATATGGGACGGCCTCCAGCGAACCGACCAGGACGAGCCCTACCCCTACGGGATCTATGGGGTGCCCAACTGGCAGGTGGCTCGCGACACACTCCAGCGGGCGCAGCTCGAGAACCGCCGGCTGGACCGGATGAAGATCTGGCGGGCGTACGACTACACGCACGTCGTCATGCTCTATTACCACATGTTCCAGATTGCGGACCGGTTTCCGGAGCTGGTGCAGTTCCGGGATGCCGACGGCTACCTGGAGATGACCTGGCAGACGGCCCGCGCCTTCTTCGAGTATCCCTACGAGATCTACCCCTGGTACGACATCTACAAGTGGGGGTTCATGAACGAGCTCCTCCTGCCCGAGATCGCGGATGTGCTGGAAGAGCGCGGGCGCGAGGAGGAGGCCGACTGGCTCCGGCACCAGTGGGAGATCAAGACGCGCTGGTTCGTGCACGACGATCCCTACCCCTACCGCTCCGAGTACCCCACGGACCGGACGGCCTTCGAGTCCACCTACGCCCTGGCCCGGTACGCCGCACACAACGAGCTGGAGCCGGTCGAAGACCTCTGGTTCGACACCAACGTGGGGGTTTCGCGCTCATATCCCCGGATCACCCGGGAGGACGGGCTCCGCTTCATGGAAGAGCAGCATGCGGCCGGTCTGGCGGTACGGGGGTGGCTGCCCCCCCGCTACTATCAGCTCGGGGCCGATGCCTCCATGAGCTACATGGCCCGGATGGGCGGCTGGTCGATCCTCTTCTATGGCCTGGAGTTCGCTGAGGACCCCCACGACTGGCTCCAACTGGGGTACGCCAGCTACCTCGGTGCCTTCGCCTTGATGAACACCGGCCCGCCCGAGTCCGAGTACGGGTTCTGGTATCCGGGCCCCGAGAACGACGGGGCCCTGGGTTGGGCCTTCCAGACCTCGAAGCACGGTCGACCCTGGATCCAGCAGGACGAGGACAGGGGTCCGTGGCGGTACGATGGGGAGGGCAACCTGGGGATGGGTGCGGTCACCCGTACCGCGGCCACGATCCTCACCGAGGATCCCCTTTTCGGGTGGCTCGCGTACGGGGGTCGGCTGGAGGAGTCCGACAGCGGCTTCCAGGTCCAGCCGATGGATGGGGTGCGCGTCCGCTTCTGGGTGGTGGGGGAGGATCACCGCCTGGGACTGGAGCTCGAGCGCGACGGGTGGTCGAGGGAGTGGCCCATCCGGGTGACCGAACAGCTCGGGCGCATTGAGCTCGTTGTCGAGAACCGCACGGGGACGGGGCACTCGACCCGGCTCTTCCTCGACGGGATTGGCGACCCGGAGTGGGCCGTGTGGTTCGACGGATCGGAGTTGCAGCCCCACGAGCGCGGGGCGCGAACCTACTACGAGCTCCCCATCACGGCCCTCGAGCACGAGTTGGTGGTCGAGCGGCGTTAGAAGAGCCTTCTAACGAAAGCGGTACTGCGCTCCGACCCCGAAGGTGAGGAAGGATGCGTCGAGGTTCCCCAGGGCTTCGTGGGCGATGTACCCGAGGTGCGGCGATAGGTAGGCCGACTCGGTCAGGAGCATGTCGATCCCGAGGCCCGCCTCGAATCCGGCGTTCCGATCGCCGCTCCCCGCCGAGCCGCTGTATTGGTAGCCCACGAGTCCGCCCCTGACCCACAGGAGAGCATCCGCGGGGCTGGGGATGGTGAGCTTGAGGCCTGCGCCCAGTCCACTGCTTCGCGGGTCGTCTCCCATCTCGCACTCCCCGTCGCAGGTAAAGGTGTGGCGCGCGACCGAGGCATAGATGGCCAGGCTCGGGCGGAGGTTGTAGAAGCCTTCCAGTCCGACCGAGGTCCCCCCTTCGTATCCGGCGTCCGAGAGATCGCCGACCGGGAAGGTCACGCCGGCCCGACCCTCGACCCCGAAGGAGGCTTGTGCCTCGCCCGCCCGGGGCAGGGCCAGGGCGAGAATCAGGGCGAGGGCTGCGGCGAGGTGGAAGTGACGTCCGGGCATCAAAGGGATTCCTGGGAAAGGGAGGGATGCTGGTAGAGAAGGGCCGGCTCCCGTAGGGGTGGATGAAGGCCCATTCCCCGGGGCGCTGACCTCTACTTTATCTCGGGGGTCGGGTTTTGGTTCCCGCCGGACACACTCTCCTGTACTTTGCGGGCGGCGCGTGGACCCTCGGGGCCGGATGGCCGGATTCGATCAAAAGGACGGAGGATGGACACAGCAGTGGAACCCGAGACCCTCGAGGAGCCCCCCCGGAGCGAGACTGGACTCCCGCGGAAGCTGGACCCACGCGTCCGCACCTACTGGTGGGTTCGGGGCGGGATCCGGGCGGTGGTGATCGCAGGAATCGCCGCTGTCGTCGACGTTGGACTCTTCCTCCCCCGCATCCTTCCGGATCGCCTCCCGACGGGGGTCTTCGCCGGCGGGGTTGCACTTGTTCTGCTGGCGTTGGCCGCGGCGCTTCCCCCGATCGCCTACGCACGATGGCGCTACGCTCTCAGGGAACGCGACCTCTGGATCCGGCGGGGGATTCTCCTCCGTTCCGTCAGTGTGATCCCCTACCGAAGACTCCAGTTCGTCGACACCGAACAGGGCCCCCTGGCACGGCTGTTCGGCCTCGCCGAGCTCGTAGTGCACACCGCGGCCCCGGGGACTTCCGGGCGGGTGCCGGGGCTCGACGCGGAGGACGCGGAGCGGCTGAGGGAGCGACTCGCCCACCTGGAACCGGATCATGACGACCCCACCTGAGGGTCCGCTGCGAGGGAAGCCGAGTCGCCTTCACATCGCCGCGGTCGCGGTCTGGGTGGGGGAGAGCGCGTTCTCCCTGGTCGTCGCGCTCGTGGTCACCGGGATGCACTGGCCCATCGGCCTTGGCGCCTTCACCGCCCTCCTCCTGACCATCCTCATCCGCTTCCTGAGGTTCCGTTGGCGACTGGAACCCGATGCCGTGGTCATCGAGGAGGGGATGTTGATCCGGAAGCGGAGGGTCATCCGTCGCGAGAGGGTGCAGACGGTCGACCTCGAGAGGCGGATCCTCCACCGGATCCTCGGTGTCGTCGAGGTCCGCATCGAGGCCATGGGTGCCGGCGGGACCGAGGGGACGCTCGCGGCCGTCACCCCCCGTCTGGCGACGGCGCTCCGCGAGGAGCTGCTGGAGGGACGGCAGGCGCACCAGGGAACGAGCGAGAGGTTGCCGGAACACGGTGTTCCAGAGCCCTCGCAGGTCCCGGAGGCTGCGAGGGAGACGGTTCTGGCGCGGGCGACTCCGGGGGATCTGGTCCTGGCCGGGATATCCGGGGGGAGGGTGGGGGTGGCAGCCGCCCTGATAGGGTTCCTCTTCCAGACGATTCCAGAGACCTGGTGGGCCGACTCGGTGGGCCGGATCCTCCAGCAGGCTCCGGACCCCTCTTCGGTCATCGGGATCCGGGTGCTGGCGGTACTGGTCGTCTTCGCCCTCCTCGGCGGGTTCTTCCTCTCGGTGGTTGCGACTGTGTTCGTGCACTGGGATTTCACGCTGACCGTACGCGACCGGATTCTCGGGGTCCGCAGGGGCCTCCTGACGGAGCACAGCGATACCGTGTCCCTTCGCCGGATCCAGGCGGTCCGGATCGAGGAGAACCCGGTGCGGCGGCTACTCCGGCGAGCGTCCCTGCGGGCGGTCGTGGCCGGCAGGGCGGGGGGATCGGGTGGGGAGGGGACCGACCTTCTCCTGCCCATCGGGCCCCGCGACCAGGTGTACGATCTGGCGAGGGGGATCATGGGCATGGCCGGCACCGGGGCCTTTCCCCTCCGGAGGATGCCCTCCCGGGCGCGGAGAAGGAGGATGGCCCGGGCCGTCATGGCCTCCCTGGCGGTGGGGGCAGGTGCCGCGCTCCTCCTTCCGGCCCTCCTGGAGGTCCGGGCCACCGTCGCGGGCTCCCTGGGTGCGGCAATGACCCTGATTCCCTTCCTTCTCCTGGCGGAGCTCGCATACCGCAACCTGGGGTGGGCGGAGCTGGGTGATCACGTCGTCGTGAGGGAGGGGGTGATGAATCGGCGAACCACGCTCCTGCCTGTGGGACGCCTGCAGGCTCTGGAGATCACGCAGACGCCCTTCCAGCGCCTCGCACGCCTTGGGACGCTCCACCTCCGGGTCGCGCGTCCACTGATGGGCGCGACCCCCCGGGCCCTCGACCTGGACCGGAAGGAGGCCGGTGACTGGCAGGAGGCTCTGGCGGGACAGGTGGTCGCCCGGACGACTGAAACAGGGGCTTTACGAGGTCCCCGGTTCGGGCGATCGTAAGCGATGGATCGGACCCTTCCGAACCTCGTCTTCGATTTCGACTCCACCCTCGTGAGCGTGGAGGGCGCGGACGAGCTCTTCGCCCGGACCCTCGACGGGCGCCCCGACCGGGTGGAGTTGGAACACCGGTTCAGGGAGCTCACCGACATGGGGATGGACGGGCGGATGTCCTACGAAGACTCCCTTCGGAAGCGCCTCCGCCTGCTCCGGGCGACCCGGCAGGACGTCGCGGAGGTGGCTCGGGAACTCATCGGTAAAATCACTCCGTCGGTGGAGCGGGCCCGCCCATTTCTTGCACACCACAGGGAGCGGATCTGGATCGTCTCCGGAGGCTTCGAGGATCTCATCCATCCAGTGGTCGAAGCTCTCGGGCTGCGTTCCGCCGCCGTGCGCGCCCATCGGTTCCTATGGGATGGAGAGGGGCGGATCGAAGGGGCGGACCCGGGAACCGCTCTCGCTCGCGGAGGCAAGCCTGAGGCCCTCCGGGAGCTCGGCCTGGCAGGGCCCGTCTGGGTGGTGGGTGACGGATCGACCGACCTGGAGCTGCGGGCGGTCGGGCTCGCGCACCGCTTCCTGGCATTCACCGAGAACCGTACCCGGCAGCCCGTGGTGGAGATGGCGGACGACGTCCTCTCCACGCTGGACGGCCTGGTGGACTTGATCAACGAACTGGAATAACGCCACCGTGTCACAGATCGCTCTCCGCCGTCGACGTGCGCTCCTCCTGGAACGCATCCACCCCGAGGCCGCGCAGCGCCTCCGCTCCGCCGGCTTCGAAGTGGAAGAGGTCTCCGGTTCCCTCTCGGAAGAAGAACTGCTGGAGCGGATCCAGGGGGTGTCGGCCCTCGGCGTCAGGTCGAAGACCCTGGTGACCGAGCGGGTCATAGCGGAGGCCGACGCCCTGGAGGTCGTGGGGGCGTTCTGCATCGGAACGAACCAGATCGACCTGGATGCATGCCTCGGCAGGGGAATTCCGGTATTCAACGCGCCGTACTCGAACACCAGGAGCGTGGTCGAGCTGACCCTTGGGGTGACCATCCTTCTGCTGCGGAACGTCCTCGAGAAGAGCATCCTGCTCCATCAGGGGGTCTGGCGGAAGACGGCCACCCATGCCCACGAGGTCCGCGGAAAGCGTCTGGGGATCGTGGGATACGGGAATATCGGTGCACAGCTTTCGGTCCTGGCCGAGAACATGGGAATGGAGGTCCGCTACTACGACGTCATGGAGAAGCTCCCTCTCGGAAACGCCCGGCCCTGTCGGACCCTCCAGGAGCTGCTCGCGGACTCGGATGTGGTGAGCGTGCACGTGGACGGCAATCCCGCCAACCGGAATCTCTTCGGGCGGGAGGAATTTGCGGCCATGAAGGAGGGGGCGATCTTCATCAACATGAGCCGCGGGTTCGTGGCGGATGTGGAGGCGCTCCGGGACGCGCTGGAGAGCGGGAGGGTCCGAAGCGCCGCTCTGGACGTCTTCCCCCAGGAGCCCAAGCGGGACGGCGACCCCTTCGACTCGCCGCTCTGCGGGATGCCGAACGTCCTCCTCACCCCGCACATCGGGGGGAGCACCGAGGAGGCGCAGGAGCACATTGGCGGATTCGTGCCCGACAAGCTCCTCGACTATACGGAGCAGGGCTCCACCACCCTCTCGGTGAATTTTCCCAACCTGCAGCTTCCGGAGCTCCGGGGCGCGCATCGTTTCGCTCACATCCACGCGAATACCCCCGGGGTGCTGGCCAGGATCAACCAGGCGCTGGCCGAGCGAGACATCAACATCAGCGGTCAGTACCTCAAGACCAACGAACGGGTCGGTTACGTGATCACCGACGTCGGCCGGGACTACGACGACTCCGTGGTGGATGCCCTCCGCGCCATCCCCGGGACGATGCGGGTCCGGGTGCTCTACTGAGTCCGCGATCGATGGCTTCCCGAATTCAGGTCTTTACCCCCGGACCCACCGCGCTGCACCCGACGATTGCTGCGGAGACTGCGGCGGCCCTGGAAGACGGCATCCTGAGCGAGAGCCACCGAAGCCCCCGCTTCGTCCGGGAGGTGGAACGGACGGTGGAGGCGCTGAAGGGACTGCTGGGGATTTCGCCGGAGCACCGAGTCCTCTTCGTGTCCTCGGCGACGGAGGCGATGGAGCGCCTCGTGGCGGGGGCGACCCGCACCCGGACCTTCCACCTCGTGAACGGCGCGTTCGCACGACGGTTCCGGGACGTGGCAGAGAATCTGGGGCGGGACGCGGAAGTTTTGGAGGTGCGTGACGGGGAGGGGTTCTCCGCGGGGGTGCAGGTGCCGGAGGGTACGGAACTGTTCGCCCTGACACAGAACGAGACCAGTACGGGCGTCAGGATCCCTGCGGACCGGGTCCACGCGTTGGCGGATGCGGCCGAACGGGCCGGGGCGCTTTCGGCTGTGGATCTGGTCACCGGATGGCCCACGGAGGAAATCGATCCCGGACGGATCGATGCGGGCTTCTTCTCCGTCCAGAAGGCGTTCGGACTGCCCGCGGGACTCGGAGTCATCGTCGTGGGCCCGGTGCTCATGGAGAGGGCGAGGAGACTCGAGGCGGAGGGCGCCCGGGGTGGCGGGTACCTCCATCTTCCCGCACTCCTTTCGGCAGCGGACCGCAACCAGACCGTGGCCACACCCAACATGTTGGCGATCCGGCTCCTGGGGCGCGTCGCCGAGGCGTACCTCGACGTCGGGATCCAGCGACTTCGCCAGGAGGCCTCCGCCAAGGCAAAGTTGATGTGGGAGGCGGTGGGCGAGACGGGCGTCCTTCGATCCTTCGTCCGGGACCCCGAAATCCGCTCGCGCACGGTGCTCGTGGTGGAGCGCGAAGACGGCGGCTCCACGGATGCCATCCGGGGGGCACTCAGGGCCGCCGGTTTCGTGGTGGGGAACGGGTACGGGCCGTGGAAGGGTCGCCACCTCAGGATCGCCAACTTCCCGGTGCACTCGGTCGAGGCTATGGCGGCGCTCGCGGCGGCTCTCGAAACGGCGGTCGACCACGGATGACCGACCCCGGGGAAGGAGCCGGGGACGCCGGCGGCTCGCACGATCCGAGGTCGAGAGAGGTGGTGCCCGGCGGGCCGAGCGGGCCCGACGATCCTCCTCCTCCTCTCTCCGAGCTCGTGGAGAGGGCGCCCTCCCGCCTCGCGCTGGAAGCGGTGCTGGGCGGGGGTGCAGGGTTACTCGTGGGACCGCTGCTGTTTCCGGAAACGGGGGGCGCCCTCCCATTCGCGGTGGCGGGGGCGATCCTGGCGCCGCTTTCGCTCCTCCTCACCCCGCTCGCGGGTGGGATCATGTACAGGGCCTTTCGCTACGGGATCGCGCTGGCGGTCCTCGTGACCCTTGCGGTGTCCTTCGTGGTGGGGGCCGAAGTGCTGCCCGTGGACGAGCTCCTGGTGATCGCCCTCTTCGTCTTCGCCGTGGGAGCGGTGGGTCACGGGATCGTCGGGGCCGTCGTGGATCGTGAGCCCGCATCGGCCGACTGAGGAGGGCTCGCTGGGCGCCTCTCCCGGGGGGCGCCGGTTTACATATTCCTGCAAGCCGAGTAGAATCCAAGGAGGATCCGAAGGTCTCGGGTCGTCGGACGGGCCGCCTGCAGGATCGGTCTGCCCCGCGCTCCGTGGATATACCCAATCAGCAGGAAGAGAGATCATGCGACGCAAGAATTTTGCCTTCCCGGTCGTGGCCATGCTCGCGGTCCTCCTGGGCGCCTGTGACACCGTTACGGACCTCAGCGAGGTCAATGTGGATGGCGTGTGGGACGGTGTCGGCGCGCTCCAGCAGGAGATCGGTCAGGTGACGCTCTCGCTCGGGCCCGAGGCCGCCGACGGCACCTTCTCCGGCACCTGGAGGCTTCAGGGCGAGGCCTACCCGATCACCAACGGAACGAACCAGGATGGAGTCGTGCAGTTTACGCTCCAGGGGTTCCAGGGCGGCGCACCGGCCCTCTTTTCCGGGGAGCTGACGAACCGCTTCCGGCTCGAGGGAGATCTCTCTGCAGGGCTATCCCAGGGCGAGCGGGCGGTCTTCCGCCTCTATCGTCCGGATCCGGACGCCTGATCGGGACGTCTCGATCAGGTGTTCGACGACGGACTTTTCGGCCCCCGGGCGG
>JBBDRS010000049.1:0-176327 GCA_040905325.1 Gemmatimonadota bacterium | reverse complement strand
GGAATCTCTCCCCGGGGCCGATCGCATTTTCGCAGGTTGGTGGATGAGCGGGGCCATGCGGCGACCTCGAACCCGAGAGTCCCCTCTTCCGTCGAGGGTTCGGGTAAGGGAGTTCGGGAAGGGAGGCGGGACTCCCATCCTCCTCCTGCACGGGTTCACCGGGAGCTCAGAAGCGTGGGGGGGGAAGATCCTCCAGACCCTGGGACACCACACCCGCGTCCTCGCCGTGGACCTCCCCGGGCACGGCTCAGCAATTCCTCTGCCCGCGTCCAGGGGCGTCGGGTTCGAGCAGGTCGTTGGCGATCTCGTGGGTGCGCTCTCCACGAGGGGGATCGCTCGAGCCGACTGGGTCGGATATTCGATGGGTGGGCGCATCGCTCTGGCCGCTGCCGCCGGCCACCCGTCCCGTGTGCGCCGCCTGGTGCTCGAAAGTGCTTCGCCCGGTCTCGAATGGGAGGCGGACCGAACTGAGCGGCGGAGGGCCGACGAGCGGCTCGCAAGCACCATCGAATCTCGGGGGATCGATTGGTTCGTCGAGCACTGGATGTCGCTTCCCCTCTTTGCTTCCCAGGCCTCGCTCCCCGAGCCGCTGCTCACTGAGGCAAGAGAGCGCAGACGGGCGAACGATCCGGCCTCGTTGGCGGCGGCGTTGCGGTTGCTGGGCACGGGCTCGCAGCCCTCTTTCTGGGATGAGCTCGAAGGCATGACGGTCCCGACCCTCCTCCTGACCGGTGCCCTCGATGAGAAGTTCGTGGCCATTGCCGACGCCATGTCCGAGCGGATGCCACGGGCCCGGCACGAGAGAGTTGCGGGAGTCGGGCACACGGTCCACCTCGAGGCACCCCACCGCTGGCTCGATGCCGTGTGCGGGTTTCTCTCGCGTGACTCCGATTGACAGCCCTGGCTCTACCGATGCACCCTGCACCGTGTATCGCCCGATATCTGCACAGCGTTGAGATCGATTCACTCCAGGAGGGGGCATTCCCCCGGGGAGGATGACAGTCCATGCAGTCCAGTGTCCCAGGCCGGTCCGTCGTCGCGTTGCGTCGCTTCCCTGGCTCGGCTCGAAACCGTGGCCCAGGACGGCTCCTGGGTGTGCTGGTGCTGGCGGTGACCTTCGGGTTGGGGGGATGTGAGCTCGAGCAACCGGAGATGCCCGATGCGCCTGGCGACGATGCCCCGGGGGCGGAGTATGGGATCGTGATCCACGGCGGGGCCGGTACCATCGTCCGCGAGAATATGACGGCTGAGCGCGAGGCAGCGTACCACGCCTCGCTGGAGGGAGCGCTGGTGGCCGGGTATGGCGTGCTGGAGGAAGGCGGCTCGGCGGTAGACGCGGTGATCGCCGCCGTGCGGGTGATGGAGGACGACTCGCTCTTCAACGCAGGAAAGGGCGCTGTCTTCACGAACGAAGGCACGAACGAGCTGGATGCCGCCGTCATGAGCGGACGGGATCGGGAGGCCGGCGCGGTCGCGGGGGTGCGAAACATTCGCAACCCCATCGAGTTGGCCCGGATCGTCATGGACGAGTCGCCGCACGTCCTCCTCACCGGGGAAGGGGCGGAAACCTACGCACGCCAATTCGGTGTAGAAGAGGTGGACCCGTCGTACTTCTACACGGAGGGCCGATGGGAGGCCCTGGAGCGAGCTCGCGAGGCCGATGCGGCTGGGAGAGCGGAGCGTCCGGGAGAGAACCGGATGATCGGAACGGTCGGGGCGGTGGCCAGGGACCGGAACGGGGACCTCGCAGCGGCCACTTCCACCGGCGGGATGACGAACAAGCGATTCGGGCGCGTGGGCGACGTTCCCCTGATCGGGGCGGGCACCTATGCCAGCAATGAGTCCTGTGCGATCTCCGCCACGGGCCACGGCGAATACTTCATCCGGAACGTGGTGGCGCGGGATATCTGCGCCCGGATGGAGCACATCGGGGAGTCACTGGAGGAGGCTGCCCACGCCCTGGTGATGGAGAAGTTGGTGGACCATGGGGGAACCGGCGGGGTGGTGGGAATCGACCGGGAGGGACACATCACCATGACCCTCAACACCCCGGGGATGTACCGCGGCTACTACCTTGCCGGGGCCGAGCCGTTCACGGCAATCTACGAAGACGAGGGATCGGGCCGCTGAGCGGCCAGCCCGCACGCGGCGCGCGACGCAGGTCGGAGCGCCGGGATGGTGGGGCGGGCCCGATCAACGGAGGTATCGGAAGATGAGGTCGAGGAGCTCCCCCTGCATGGCCTCTTCTGTGTCGCCTCCCTTTCTGGCCGCGTCGGCGGCACAGTGGGAGAGATGGTTGCGCATGAGCTCGCGACTGACTCCCATGAGCGCCTCGCGCACGGAGGCGATCTGCACGAGAATATCGGGGCAATATCGGCCCTCCTCCACCATCCGCTGAATCCCGCGTACCTGACCCTCGATCCGCCGGAGCCGGGCGAGATTGGCTGCCCGAATCTGCGGGTCGACCTCGGTGGCGTGGGATGGGGTATCGGCGGCGCTGGGGTCGTGGGACATGGGAAGGGCTTCGGAGGCGGGGGAACTGGAGGTCTGACGTCTGGGACGGATTGGCATACCCTACCCCCGGGGGGTAGGTTCGGCACAAAGGAGCTGCATGGCTGATACCGAGTCACCACACGAGGAGTCGCCGGGTCAGGGGCTCGACCGGACCCACCTCGACCGAATCATCCGCCGCGCCACGGAGCTCCAATTCGTGGGGAGCGGTGAGGGCCCGGATCAGCTCACTGAGGGCGAGGTTCTGCGGATCGGGAGCGAGGTGGGGCTCGAACGAAAGCACCTGCTGCGAGCGCTGGGAGAAGTCAGGGCCGATGCGTTGCAGGCGGTCGACGATCCGGAGTCGGGGCTCCTCCGTCGGATGGTGGGCCCCGCCCGGATATCGGCGTCTCGGGTCGTCCCCGCCGCCCCGGCCCGGGCCATGGACGACGTGGGCGAGTACCTTCGGCTCGGCGAAAGCCTTCGGCAGGTGCGCAAGCGAGGATTGCGCGGCCGGTGGGAGGCTGAACCGGGAATCGCCGCCTATCTACAGAGGGAGCTGCGCCTGGGCGGCAGAAGCTACGACCTGGCCCGGACGGACGGGATCGATGTGGCGGTGGAGCCCCTGGGTGAGGGGTCGGCCCTCGTCTCCATCACGGCCGACAGTGCGACGACCCGCTCCCAGGTGGGTTGGGGGTGGGTCTCGGGATTGACGTTGAGCGGCGCCGGTGTGGGTGTTGGGGTCGGTCTGGCCATCGGGCTCCCGATCCTGGCAGCACCCGCCGCAGTCGTCGGGGGGATCGGAGCGGTGGTCGCTTCACGCCGGGACTATCGCAAGCGGTTGGGCCGCATTCGCCAGGCGATGGACGGCCTCCTGGACCGGATGGAGTCCGGAGACCCCTTGCTCGCCCCCGGCCCCTCCCTGCGCGATCGATGGACCGCGGCGAGCCCCGGTCGGCATCGGCCGCGCAAATGAGCAGGGGGTCATCGTAGGCCGATGAGCATCCGCTGCATTCGGCCAATCTCGATGGCCTGGTCGGATTCCACGTGGGATGCGAACTGGTACAACTCGGGCTCCTGGCCAGCGCCCGGCGTCGAGAAGAGCTCCTCCACCATGAGAATGGCTCCCTCGTGGTGCTGGATCATCAGCTCGAGGAAGAGACGATCGAACTCCTCTCCGGATGCCGAGGCCAGAAGCGCCATCTCGTCGGACGTCAGAATTCCGGGCATCTCGTGGGGCTCACCTTCCGCCCCGGGGGCGTGGTGGTCGAGTCCGGTCGGCCCGTGTTCTTCCACGCCGACCTCAGGCGAAGCATGACGGTCCAGCCACCGTCGCATGATCCGGATCTCGTCCTCCTGCGAAGTGTCGATCCTCTCCGCGAGGAGCCGAATCTGCTCGTTCCCGGTACGGTCGGGCACGAGATCGGCCATCTCGAGCGCCTGGAGGTGGTGCTCGATCATGTACTCCGTGAAGCGGATGTCGGGAGGGATGACCTCCCGCTCCGGGGTGCGGATGGTCCCGACGTCCTGGATCATCCTGCTGGAGTCGCCCGGGGCTCCCGCTTGCACGATCAGGGGTCCCTGGGCGACGTGGTCCTCTCCCACCGACCCCTCCCCGTCCATGCCTCCTGTTCCGGCCGAACCAGTCGCACATCCCCCTAGCGCGAAGCTCGCGGCCACCGACATTGCGAGGGTGATCGGCCCGAGGACCCCACCCGAGTCCCTCACCGAACCAGCTTCCGGTAGCGGATACGGTGTGGCTGAAGGGCATCCGGACCCAGCCGTTCCTTCCGGTCGTCCTCGTACTCCTGGTAGTTCCCCTCGAACCATCGGACCTCCGAGTCGCCTTCGAAGGCCAGAATGTGGGTGGCGATCCGATCGAGAAACCAGCGGTCGTGCGAGATGACCGCGACGCAGCCGGGAAAGTCCAGGAGCGCATCCTCCAGTGCTCGAAGGGTGTCCACGTCCAGGTCGTTGGTGGGCTCATCCAGGAGCAGGACGTTGCCCCCCGCCTTCAGCAGTTTGGCGAGGTGCAGCCGGTTGCGCTCGCCGCCGGAGAGGACCCCTACCTTCTTCTGCTGCTCCGGGCCCCGGAAGTTGAAAGAAGAGAGGTATGCGCGGGAATTCACCTCGCGCCATCCGAAGTCCAGCACGTCGTGGCCGCCCGAAACCTCCTCCCACACCGTCTTTTCGGGATCCAGCGCTCCGCGTGACTGATCTACGTAGGAGAGCTTTACCGTAGAGCCGATCCGGATCGTACCGGAGTCGGGCTCCTCCTCTCCCACGATCATGCGAAACAGGGTCGTCTTTCCCGCCCCGTTGGGCCCCACGATGCCCACGATCCCCCCCCGGGGGAGGCGGAAGGAGAGATCGTCCACGAGGAGGTGGTCGTCGTACCCCTTGGTCACTCCTTCGAACGCGACCACGTCCTCTCCGAGGCGTTCTGGCTTCGGGATGAGGATTTCGGCAGTGCGGAGCTGCTCCTTCCGATCGGCGGACATGAGCTCCTCGTAGGAGCGGAGGCGCGCCTTTCCCTTCGCCTGGCGGGCGCGGGGGCTCATTCGCACCCACTCGAGCTCTCGTTCGAGGGTTTTCTGGCGGGCCGATTCCTGCTTCTCTTCCCGGGCCAGCCGGTCCTTCTTCTGCTCGAGCCAGGAGGAGTAATTTCCCTCGTACGGGTGGCCCTCGCCCCGATCCAGTTCCAGGATCCACCCGGCCACGTTGTCCAGGAAGTACCGGTCGTGAGTGACGGCGACGATGGTGCCCTTGAAGCGCTCGAGATGCTGCTCGAGCCAGCTCACCGATTCGGCGTCGAGGTGGTTGGTGGGCTCGTCCAGGAGGAGGAGGTCGGGCTCCTCGAGGAGGGTCTTGCAGAGGGCGACGCGTCGCCGCTCCCCACCGGAGAGGGTGGTGACTTCCGCGTCCGGGGGCGGAAGGCGAAGTGCGTCCATCGCCACTTCCAGCTTGTGGTCCAGCTCCCATGCGCCCGTGTGATCGATCCGTTCCTGGAGTTGCTGCTGCTCTTCCAGGAGCGCGTTCATCTCCTCGTCGGTGGAGACCTCCCCAAAGGAGTTGTTCACTTCGTCATAGCGTCGCAGGAGGTCACGGATCGGCTTCACGGCCAGCTCCACATTCCCCTTCACGTCCAGCGATTCGTCCAGCTCCGGTTCCTGGGGGAGATAGCCGATCCTCGTGCCCTTCGCGGCCCAGGCCTCGCCCTGGATGTCGGTATCGATGCCCGCCATGATGCGGAGAAGGGTGCTCTTCCCGGCGCCGTTGGGCCCCACCACCCCGATTTTCGCACCCGGGTAGAAGGAGAGCCAGATCCCCTTCAGGATCTCCTTCTTCGGGGGGACGATCTTTCGCAGGTCCTTCATTACGTAGATGTACTGAGCTCCCGACATCGTGGATTCCAGGGCGTTCGAGGGTGAGAGAGGGGCTCCGGCCCGGCGGGTTCCCGGAGATGCATCCTTCGGTGGGAAGGTAACGCCCACCGGTCGGGGGCCGGGAGGGGACGTGGGCGGAGCGACCGCATGCGCTCTCTTTTCCAATCCCTCCTGCTGCCGTATCGTGGATCGACTGCTTCAGGAAACCCGAAGAAACCCGCGCTCAGGGGACCGTGCCGTTCCAGCAGCGCTCAACTCGGAAGGGAGCCAGACCCAGATGCTGAACCGTCCCGCCCGCAACATCCCGTTTACGCTCCCGCCCCGCCACTCCTTTCTCGGTGCCACCCGGGGAATTCTTGCCTCACTCCTCCTGCTCGCCGCTGTCGTACCGGGCGTGGTCGCCCAGGGTGCCGAAGGTGCGGTCTACCGGGTGGTGGCCGAGCCGGAGACGGTGGTCGTGGCGGTGGGCGAGGCCGTGCCTCTCGAAGTGAGGAGCTTCGACCTGGACGGGAATCCGGTGGAGCTCGAGCTCCGACTTTCCGCTCCGCGAACGGGCCTGCATGTGCGGGGTGGCGAAGTGCTCGGCCGTGAGGTGGGCGAGTACAACATCCACGTCTCCATCGTGACGCCGGATGGCCCCCGCTCGGTCCCGGCCTCCATCTACGTCGACAATCCCCCACCAGGCATGCCTCGGGGCCCCCAGCCGGTGATGGAGATTCCGGTCACCGTGGTCTGGCCCCCCGTGGAGCGCGTCGAAGTGATGCCGATTTCCACCCTGCCCGGTGGGGACGCGGCACCGGTCCTCTTCGCGGGAACTCAGGTTCGGCACCGGGCGGAGGCCTTCCACGCGGACGGATCGCCGCGGAGGGCGGTGGCTGCGTCCTGGGGCTCCTCCGACCCGGAGATCGCGACGGTCGACCGATATGGGACCGTGAGCGCACTGCAGCCCGGGACGGTCTCGATCACCGCCGAGGTGGAGGGGGTGAGCCAGAGCGTGGGGTACACGGTGGAGCCCTTCCCCGGGAGGCAGCTCGAGTTGACGGGCGGCATCGAGACGGCCCGTACGGGCGAGGTGGTCTCGTACAGGGCACGCGTCCTGGATGGATCGGGACAGGAGGTGGGGGGCGTCCCGCTGGAATGGAGTTACGTACACCAGCCCCATGACAGTGTCATGGCGCGAGGAGCCGCAGCCGAAGTGAAGGAGGGGCGGTTCGTGGCCGAAGTGCCCGGTGTGTATAGCGTCCTCGCCTTGGCCGGACCCCTTTCCGCGCGGGCCACCGTGGAGGTGCACCCGAGGCAGGTCCTGCACCGGGTCCACCAGCTGGGACGGGGGCCCGTGCGTCACACCATGAGTCACGATTTCTGGGTCTTTGCGGGCGTTGATGGACGGGACTACGCCATCACGGGTAGCTCCGGCGGGACGGCGTACGTCTGGGACGTGACGGATCCGGCGGATATCCAGAAGACGGACTCCATCACGGTAGACGCCCGCCAGGTGAACGACGTGAAGGTGTCACCCGACGCCAGATATGCAGTCCTGACCCGGGAGGGTGCCTCCGACCGGCGGAATGGGGTCGTGATCCTGGACCTTTCGAATCCGCGGAACCCCACCATCGCGGCCGAGTTCACGGAGCAGCTCACCGGGGGGGTCCACAACGCCTGGCCGGAGAACGACTACCTCTACGCCCTCTCGGGGGGCCAGCGGTACATGATCATCGACATGGGCGACCTCCAGTCCCCCCGCATCGTGGGGAGCTATGGCCATCCGGGCTCCTCGATCCACGATGTGATCGTGCACGATGGAATCGCCTATTCCTCGGAATGGGAGTTCGGGGTGGTGGCTGTGGACGTTGGGAACGGGGCGTGGGGAGGGAGCCCGCAGAACCCGGTTCTCATCAGCGAGACCCGTTTCCCGGAGATGCTGACCCACACGATCTGGCCCTACTATCAGGAGTCCACCGGGCGGTTCTACCTCTTCGCATCGGACGAGGTGTGGCCGCGGGTGGGGGCTCCGCTGGAGGGCTATGCCGACCTCCTTCCCTTCGACCCCGAGACGGGCGAGGGGGGACGCCCGGCCCACACCGGGGGGTACGTCCACATCCTCGATTACACCGATCCCACCAACCCGCAAAAAGTGGCCCGATACCAGATGGACGAGTACGGGACGCACAACCCGTGGGTCGAGGACGACATCCTCTACCAGGGCTATTACGAGGGTGGCCTGCGCGTCATGGACGTTTCGGGCGAGCTCCAGGGAGACTTGCGTGCCCAGGGACGGGAGATGGTGGCATTCAAGCCGTACGACCCCCAGGGGTTCATCGCGAACGCGCCGATGGTGTGGGGTGCCCAGCCGCACAAGGGCGTCGTCTTCTTCTCCGATGCGAACAGTGGGCTCTGGGCCGTCCGGATCGAGCCGAGGGAGGGCGCGCCGGTCTTCTGAAGCGTGGGAGGCGGCAGGGTGGGGGCGCCGAGCCGCTTCACCAGCCCCGGACGAGGTGGCGAACCGCCAAGGCGCCGGCCAGAAGGCTCGCTCCCGTGATCCAGAATGCCGGCTCTACCTGGAAAGCCAGGAGGGCACAGCCCGCCAGACCCATGACCGGCACCCACCGGGGATACAGGCGCAACTCCGGGGGGAGATGGAGGGCGGCCAGGTTCGTGATTCCATAGTACGCCAGGACGGTGAAGGCGGAGAAGGACCATGTGGTCCGCACATCGCCCACGGACACCAGCAACAGGATCACCATACCCACTCCGACCACCGCGAATCGCGGACTGCCGGAGGGGGCGTGCACGGCGGCGAGAAAGCGTGGCAGGTCTCCCCGGCGCCCCATGGCCAGAGCGACGCGGGAGAGGCCGAGAATCAGGTTCAGGAGTACGCCCACCATCGCTGTGACCGCGGCGATCCCGACCAGGAGGGCCAGCCCTGGCACCTCGAGGGCGGCGGCGGCAGCATGGAGTGGAGCGGCGGTCGCCTCGGTGAGCCCTGCGAAACCCTCCGCCCCCAGCGTTCCCAGGGCGACCATCGCCGTCCCGGTGTAGAGGAGGGCAACCACACCGAGGGTGATCCAGATGGCTCGGGGGATCACCCGGCGGGGATCCCGAACCTCCTCCCCGAGGGTGGCGATTCTACCGTATCCGGTATATGCCACGAAGAGGAGGGCGGTGGCGTGGAGGAGCGCCGCCGGTCCGTCCTCCAGGAGCCGCCTCCAGCCGGTCCCGTCCAACCCTGCCGCCCCCGGCGTCTGTGCCGACGGCTCCCAGACCGCCCCGGCCAGGAGTCCTCCAACGGTATGCGGGAGCCCGACCGCGAGGAATACCAGGAGCGCAGTGAGCGTCATCCCCACCACCACGACGTTCGCCTGGTTGGAGCGACGGATCCCGACGGCTGCGAGCAGGGTGAGAAGAACTACCGTGCCAGCCGCCAGGAGGCCCGGGAGGAGAGCCCCCGACGACGGAAGCGACGCGGCCGAAGGGGGAGAGGCACCTCCCGGTGCCTGGAGAAGGAGGATCAGGTACCCTCCGACGCCCAGCGCGGCCGTGGCCGCAGAGGCGCTCTTGGCCAGCAGGAAGAGCGAGCCCGCGGAGAATCCGAGGGCGGGCGAGAGGAAGCGGTGTCCGTACTCGTACGTGCCTCCGCTCATGGGATGGGCCGCTGCGAGCTGGGCCGATGAGAGGCCGTTGAAAAGGGCCAGGAGCGCCGCCAGGGGAAGCGCGAGCAGGATCCCCGATCCCGCGACACCGGCGGCAATTCCCAGGGAGACAAAGAGACCGGTCCCGAGGATCGATCCCAGCCCCATGAACACGGCGCCCGGGAGACCGACCTCGCGGCGGAGGCCGGTTCCGTCCCCTCCTTGCCCGGGGGCTCTGCCCGGTGTCGGTGCCTCCAGGTCCGCCACGCGTCAGCCGCCGTGGATCCTGATTCCCATCTCCTCCAGCGTTTCGCGGAGTTCCCCATCCCCGTTCGGGTCCACGGAGCGCGACAGATCCCACCGGAGCGTGGTGTCGAACCCTGCCTCGACGGCGTCCTCGGCGGTCCAGCGCACACAGAAGTCCCGGGCGAGTCCGCATATTACGACGGCCGATACCTCCCGATCACGGAGGTATCCGGCGAGTCCTGTAGAAGGACGGCTCCCCTCGGGGCCCCAGTTGTTGCGGAATCCGGAATACGAATCCGCGACCGGGTCCTGTCCCTTCCGGATGATTGCGTCGACCGAGTCCCAGGGGAGTCCCCCGAGCAGTTCGGCTCCGGGAGTGCCCTGCACGCAGTGGTCGGGCCAGAGGACCTGTTCGTGGCCATGGAGCTCGATGCTCTGCATGGGGTCGTGGCCAGGATGATTCGAGGCGAACGAGACGTGGTCCGGCGGGTGCCAGTCCTGCGTGGCCACCTTCACGGCGAAGTCCTCCGACCGGAGGAGCTCCGTGATGCCATTGAGGACCTGGTCCCCCTCCATCACCGCGAGCCTTCCGCCGGGAAGGAAATCGGGCTGCACATCCACTACGATCAGTGCGGTCGATTCTGACATTGGCATCTCCACCTCCTCAACAAGCGTCCAGGGACTCGCTCTCGATGTGACCTACCGGGCCCTGCGACCCTTCGTTCCGGCGCGGCGACTTCCACGGTCCGCTTCGCCACCGGACGGAACCGGGAGCGGGGGGTGGGTCAGTACCCAGATGAGCATGACGACTCCGAGGATGCCCATGAGGCCACTGAAGATCTGGGAGAGGGTCAGTTCCATCCAGACGGTGCGTTCCTCCCTCACGTACATGAGCCCGAAGCGGATCCATCCATACAGGGCGATGAAGCTCCATGTGAGGACTCCGGGACGGGGCCGTATGCGTTCCCGGACCGCGAACAGGACCCCGGCAAGGCCGAAATTCTTTGCGGACTCATAGAGCTGCGTGGGGTGGCGGCAGCCCTCCGGAGGCTGCGCCATGTACTGGCTCTGCGAATAGTCGACGCACAAGGGCCCATCGTACGGCGTGCCGTACATCTCCGCGTTGATGAAGTTGGCGATCCGACCGAGTCCAAGCGCGAGAGCGATCGGCACCACGATCCGGTCCGCGAGCTCATAGCGCCCCAGTCCATGCTTCTGCGAGAACCAGATCACGGCCAGCAAGACCCCTGTGAGGCCTCCGTGGAACGCGAGGCCGCCCCTCCAGACCGCGATCCATGCGAGAGGATCGAAGCCGTAGCGGTCGAACTCGAAGACGAAAACGTGGAAGAAGCGGGCGCCGATCAGGGCGGAGGCGATCCCCACGAGCACGAAGTTTTCGGCGCTCTCCTCGGTGAGGCGGGCAATCACCCGCTCGCGAGCGGCCTTCCGCAGGGAGAGCCAGACGAAGAGCATCCCCAGCATGTAGGGGAACGAGTACCAACGTACCCCGAAACCGTCTCCGATCCGGAACAGGAAGGGGTCGATGTTGTGGATGATGGGGTCCAAGGAACCCGCCTCCGGTTACGTGAATGCGGGCCGGTCGGTCGGCCGGCGCCGTGGCGGAATCCTCTCCCGCGGGCCGACGTGTGTCAACTGACGTGTCTCGAAGGGAGTAGAGGTGCGGGAACCGCTTACCCCCGGGGTTGTCCGGTCCGCTTCAGGAATCCGGAGACCGGTGGGGTGGCTGGGCGATGGTGGTGGCGGAGGTCGACCGCTGCCGGGCGTGCAGCGCGAGGATCCTGGTGACCAGCTCCTCCCACTCCTCGAGCTTGTTGAGGACCGGAGCATCGGGGGGGGCATCGCTCGGGGCGGCTCCGCCCGTCAGAAAGCACACGCATCCAGCCAGCTCCGGAGAGCGAGCCGTCACGGCTCCGTATACCTCGACGCCGGAGAGGCCCCCGAGGTCGAAGTCCACGAGGAGCAGGTCCGGCTGCCAAGCCTCGATGTCGCGAACCATGCGGCCCAGCTCCTCGCCGGAGGGAATAGCGGGTGTGAGGACGTCCGCTCCCTCACCCTCGAGCCGCCGCCGCAGCACCCTCAGAAGAGAGGGGTCGTCCTCGACCAGTACCACCCGGAGCCCCGAAAGCGCGGCGAGCTCGTCGGGTAGCGGGCGCCTCGTCAGATAAGGGGTCGCCCCAGGGGAAGCGAGGGGAAGCCGGAGGCGGAAGGTCGCACCCCCCAACTCGCCATCGTCAAGCAGCTCCAGGGTTCCACCCATCCGCTCGACGGCCCACTGTGAGAAGGAGAGCCCCAGCCCCGTCCCCTGATCCGTGCCTGCTACGAGCGGTTCGAAGATCCGCGACCTGATGCCTTCGCTCACCCCCTGACCGTCATCCTCCACCAGGATCTCCAACAATCCCTCTTCGGGAAGGGTACGGGCGGTCACCTGAATGCGGGATCGGGCATGCCTCCCCGCGTTCCGAAGGAGATTCCCGAGGGTTCTGGTGAAGAAGGTGCGGGGGCCGGCGATGCTCGCGCCCTCGGGGAGCGTCGAGCGCAGGGAGGGGGAGACCGGAGGGGCCGCGGAGAGCCAGCGGTTCACGGTCTCCTCCAGGAGTGGTTCGACGGGCATCGCCATGTCCGGCGAGCGGGAAGCGTGCCGCAACTCGTCGAGCACGTCGACGACCATGCGACGGAGCTCCCGCGTGTCCTTCTGGATCCGGTGGAGCTCTGCGGAGGGCGCGCGCCCGAGCGCGGCCTCACCGCGCGCCAGAGAGACTCGACTCTCGAGCACCGAGAGGACCCCGCCCAAATCGTGCAGGAGTTCCGCAGTGACCCGGCCCAGCTCCCGGAGGGATTCCCCCTGCGACGCCTCCCGACCGTGGGCCGAGGCAGGCACCTCGCCTCCGCCCCGGGAAACCGGAGAACGGTCTCGCGATCCCGACTGCATCGGGGTCTCCCTACCTCTTGTCCGCGTCGTCGTCTCTCAACTCCGCCAACTCGGCGAAAAACTCCCTGGAGACGGTGTCGAAGGCCCCCCGCTGACGGAGGTCCGTCGGGGTGTAGGGGATGACCGAGCGGATCGCTCGGCGAAGCGCCTGGTCGCCCGAGTACCCGCACGCCATTCCTACGCTGAAGACGGTGTGTCCGGGGTCGTCCAGGAGAGCGGATGCGAAGAGGACTCGCATCCACAGTAGGAGTCGGCGGGGCGTGGGGAGCTGGGATCGTCGGCACCACCGGAGAAGGGTGGATGCGGAGAAACCCAACGTCCTCGCGAGATCCTTGGGGTGGCCGCCGGCCATGACCGTATCTACCGCGGCATCGATGAGGGAGCGCGCGCGTCCCGTGAGCGGCACCCCGTGGTCCTGCGTGAGAAGGAGGCGCAGGTGCTGGGCCCTGGCGGTGACCAGGCGCCGGCGAAGGGCCTCGGAGCTGACATCCTCCTCCACCTGAAGGATCTCCGCGACGCCCCATTCACCCAGCATCCAGAGGTCCCGGTACCGCTCCGGGGTCGTGTCCATGGCGGCCACGACGGTGGCTGACGGAAACGCCTTCAGAACGTTGTACAGGTGAGGTGACGGTCCACCTCCGTTGTCCTGCCCGTGGTAGGGATCGACGAGGACGACGGCTGCGGGCGGGGCCTCCGACACGGCTTCGCGGAGGTCCATCCACTCGTCGACGGTGGCCATGTGAAAGCGTTTCCGCGAGACGCGCTGAAGGCGATCCCGCAGGAGCCGGTCGGGGTGCAGTACGATGAGGGGGCGGGGTGTGGTTTTCATGATTTGACGGAATCTGTTATGAGTGTGACGGAATCGGAGTGTGTGTGGTGCGCTCGGACCCTCGATCTTCGATTGGCGTCCCCTTCCGGATCTCGCCGGAAGCGGACATGGTCCCCGATCGAAGGAGATGTCTCGTGCGCTCTCTCCGCCTGCTCTCGCTCATCCTGGCCTTCGGATTCCTCTCAGCCTGCAGCGATCTCGGCCCTGTCGCCTCCGAGGATGACTCCTGCGAAGGTGATGCCACCGAGCAGTGCGATCCTCCGCCTCCCGGCGGATATCTCGGCTCGGACAGCTGACCCCTTCTGATCGGCGCGGCATCCGGGCTCAAGCGCCCGCCGGCTGGCCCTGGAGCGATCTCAGGAGCTCTCGGGCCAGCTCGTCGGTCTCCGCAGTCGGAACTGCGGGGTCCGAGGCCGTCCGGTTCGCGAGGGCTTGCTGTTCGGCATGGATCGCTTCCAGAAGCGATTCCGCCTCGAATCGAACCAGCCCCTCTCCTCGTCTTCGAGCCATCGTCTCGGCGCGGCGGGCCGCTTCGCGGGCCTCGTCGAGCCGACCCAGCGCCACTGCGCCCCGGGCCACTTCCGCCCATGCATCGGCGATGCCTGGGCCATCCCACCACCGGTCCAGCTCGGCGACCGACCAGTCGAAGACCTCGGCCTCGCCGAGGTGACCGGCTGCACGCGCTACCGAACCGAGCGTCACGCCCCGGCACCGGTCCTCGATGCGGTCCACGCTTTCCCTCAGCACCGGGAGGGCATGCTCGAAGTGACCCTGCTGCATCCAGAATACTGCCACGTCGTGGGCGAGTCGGGGCAAGCCCTTGTGCTCCGGGCCCAGAACCTCCATCGCGCGCCTGGCGTACCGCATCGACTCTTCGCGGTTGCCAGCTTTGTCCTCGAGGATGAAGAGGTCCTGCAGCGCGTATCCTTCGAGCTCCCGCAGGCCCTGCCTGACGGAACGGCGGAGGGCCTTTATATAGCTTCGCCTCGCGGCCGGGAGCGCCCCTCGGCGTAGCATCATCTTTCCGTGCCCGAGGTAGGCCCAGATGTAGGTTTCCCAGTCCCGCACCTGGCGGGCCAGCCCCACCGCCCGCTGGAGCCAGGACTCGGCCCGGTCGTACTGCGCCCGATCGCGCGCCGCGCGCCCAATGGCGAGAGCGAACCGGGCGTCCGCAGGGCAGCAGAGCGAGGCGGCCTGGAGGAATTCCAGCGAGGTCTCGGTCAGCTTGGATCCCTCGGCCCAGACCGAGATGCGATGGCAGGCGATGCCCATCTCCTCCGGGTTGGCGCGGGTCGGGGCGGCGACGATCCTCGTCAGCGTCTCCAGTGCCTCTCGAACCTCGACCAGATCCTCGGGCACGGCCGCCAGTATCTCGAGTTGTCGCCGCTCCCCCAGGTCATCGGGGAAGAGCTCGCCGCGGTCCTCCGGTGCCGCCTGGGCCCAGAGGAGCGCTGATCGGAGCGTCTTCCAGAGGACCATGCCGAATTCGCTCTGGATCTCCTCGAGTATGGCGAGGCCCACGGGACCCGGCGAATCCGCATCCCGGAGCAGGGGAGGGGGGATCCGCCAACGGCGTTTGACCTCCGGTTTCGACGGTTTCTTCTTTTTTGGCGGCATGTCGCCCCTCCTGGGTGGACGGTGGTCGCGATGGAATGGGTAAAGGGAGTCCGAATACTTTTATGCTAGAACGTATGGGTGAATGTGTCCAGCGT
Source organism: Gemmatimonadota bacterium (assembly GCA_040905325.1). Taxonomy (GTDB): domain Bacteria; phylum Gemmatimonadota; class Gemmatimonadetes; order Longimicrobiales; family Gaopeijiaceae; genus JBBDRS01. The sequence goes on along the minus strand of JBBDRS010000049.1, from coordinate 161,085 downwards.
TTCCTCTGAACCCGTGCCAACGGTTTCAAGCTAAAGTCACCATAAGGCCGACGGTGCGGAGACGAAAGGCCGGCGGTGTCGGGGAGCCCGGGGCGTGCACTGGCGGGAACGATACGGCCCCCGTCTATTGGTCCCCCGGCGTTCGGGGGGGCGGGACCGGGCCCTCCCCCCGAACCCGGATCCAGCCCCGCGGACCGACGGTGCAGGCCTCGTGGGGATCGACTGTCTGCACTGCTCGTGAGGGGGTTACGTGGAGAGGAATTCCAATTCGAGTTCGAGCGTCGGGGAGAGGAGAAACCGCGAGGTCGGGAAGTCGCTCCCGGCGAGGGTCGGGGGCTGGATGCTCGACAGGGTGGAGACGGCGGGGAACCGACTGCCGGACCCCATCACCCTCTTCGTGATCTTCGCGGGCATCGTCCTCGGGGTTTCCTGGCTCGCCCACCGCTTCGGCTTGAGTGCGGTCCATCCCTCGACGGGAGAGGACATTCAGGCCGTAAACCTTCTCACTGCCGAAAACATCCAGCGAATCCTGGTGGAGATGCCGACCACCTTCACGGACTTCCCTCCCCTGGGGCTGGTTCTCGTGGTGATGATCGGGATCGGGGTGGCGGAGCGCACCGGGCTCATCGAGACGGCGTTGAAGGCCATGGTGAGGGGGGTGCCGGACTGGCTCGTGACGGCTGCCGTGGTGCTCGGGGGGCTCCTCTCGTCCCTCGCGGTGGATGCGGGATACGTCGTGCTGATCCCACTGGGAGCCGTGATCTTCCATGGGATGGGGCGGCACCCGATCGCCGGCTTGGCAGCGGCCTTCGCCGGGGTGTCGGGGGGCTTCTCCTCGAACCTGCTCCTGACGGCGGTGGATCCGCTGCTGGCGAGCTTCAGCGAGCCGGCCGCCCAGCTCGTCGACCCCACGTATCAGGTAGAGGCGACGGCCAATTGGTGGATCATGGCCGCTCTGGTCCCGGTCTTCACCATCGGCGGCACGTGGGTCACCGAGAGGATTCTGGAGCCCCGCCTCGGCGAGTACACAGGGGGTGTCGAAGTGGCGGAGTACGAGGGGTTGAGCCGCGGCGAAGTCAGGGGACTCCTCGCGGCGTTCGCAACCGTTGTCCTCACTCTTGCCGTGATCGCCTGGATGGCCATTCCGGCGGACGGCGTGCTCCGGGGGGAGGACGGGGACCTCTCCCCGCTCCTCTCTTCAATCGTCGGACTCATGCTCTTCGTGTTCTTCCTTCCAGGCCTCGCCTTCGGCCTGGTTACAGGAAAAATTCGGAGCGACCGGGAGGTGGCCGCCATGACCTCCGACACCATGGGTTCGATGGGCGCCTACATCGTGCTCGCCTTCGTGGCCGCGCACTTCATCGCCTTCTTCAACTGGTCGAATCTGGGTCTCATCCTGGCCATTACGGGGGCGGACGGGCTCCAGCGGATCGAGTTCACCGGAATCCCGCTCCTCGTCTCCTTCGTCTTTATTTCAGCCTTCATCAACCTCTTTATCGGCAGCGCCTCGGCGAAGTGGGCGATCATGGCGCCCGTGTTCGTACCGATGCTCATGCTGATGGGGTACTCGCCGGAGTTAACCCAGGCCGCGTATCGGATCGGGGATTCCTTTACCAACATCCTCACGCCCCTCCTCCCGTACTATCCTCTGGTCATCATCTTCGCGCAGAAGTACGAAAAGGACATCGGGCTGGGAACGATCATCTCCGCGATGCTTCCCTATTCCGTGGTCTTCGCCCTGACCTCGGTGCCCCTCCTGATCCTGTGGATCCTGATGGGTTGGCCACTCGGTCCGGGCGTGCCCATGGAATACATACCCTGATCGCCGGTGCCGACGATCGTCGACCGTGGGCTGCCTCTGTCGCAGCGGCTTGTCGGGGCGCATGATGAGGGGAGACGACCCTGCCCTTCCCGAACGGAGGAGAGTACGATGGCACTCCGAGTCCCTCTGCTCAGAGGCTACCCCGCCCTGGCGCCGTGCGCAGGCGCGGCGCTCCTTTTCCTTGCGCCCGTTCTGCAGCCGGACCTCGCCGCTCAGTCCCCCGAGGCGCAGAGGATCCTGCATGCGGAGGGGTATCTTCAGCCTCCCGACCAGATAGCAGAGGCCGTGCGGGCCCCCCGTCATGAGAACGTACTCCTCGACGACCTGAGTCCCGCCCGCGACTTCTTCCTGTCCTCCCGGAGCCCGACGATGCTGGCCCTCGAGGATCTGGCCCGGCCCTACCACCGTCTGGGCGGAGTCGAGATCGATCCGGTGGCACAGCGCTCCCGGAACCTGACGACTCGCGGGAGCACGGATCTCCATCTGGTGAGCGCGGAGACCGGGGAAGCGCGGCCGATCCGGATTCCGGAAGGGGTTCGGGTGACGGGGGTTTCCTGGTCGCCGGACGGGACCAGGGTTGCGTTCCTGGGACACCACGAAACCGAGAGCTACGTCTATGCAGCGGAGGTCACCAGCGCGGAAGCGAGGCGCCTGGGGACGACTCCGCTCCTCGCCACCCGGGTCACCGACGTCGAGTGGTCGGGGGACGGGCGTCACCTGTTCGCCGTGGTTCGACCCGCAGGCCAGGCCGAAGCACCCCCTCCTCCAGCGACCCCGACCACTCCCCTGATCCGTCTCACCACCGAGGCCGAGAACCGACTCCGAACCTACCCGAGCCTCCTACGAGATCCCCACGAGAAGGAGCTCCTGGAGTACTTCCTCACCGGCCAGCTCGTCCGGATCGGCATCGAATCGGGGGAGGAGACCCCCATCGGCAGCCCGGCGATGTTCGAGTCCATCTCTCCTTCCCCGTCGGGAGAGCACGTGCGGGTGGAGCGGACCGTGCGGCCGTTCCCGTACATCGTTCCCGTCTCCATGTTCGGGAGCGTGGAGGAGATCTGGGATGTCGACGGACGAGTCCTCGTCGAGTTGGACCGGTCTCCCGTGCGCGACGGGGTCGAGGACGATGACGATGACGATGAGGGGGATCCGGAGCGGCGGGCCATCACGTGGCGGCCGGACGGCCATGGCCTCTCCTTCCTCCAGCGAGACGCGAAACCCGAGCCTCGCAGCGACGACGAGGAAGAGGAGGAGGACGAAGAGGAGGAAGCATCACGTCCGGACCGGGTCATGCACTGGCTTCCCCCGTTCGACGAAGAGAGTCTGCAGGAGGTGTACGAGAACGAGAGGGAGATCCGGGAGCTCCGGTATTCCTCGGACGCCTCGATCCTGTTCATCACCGAGCGGGAAAGGGATACCGAGACGGTCTACGCGGTCTTCGCGGACGAACCGGAGGAGCGACTCGTCGTCTCGAGCCAGGACACCGAAGACTGGTACGATGCGCCGGGCTCCCTCATGACCCGCCCGAACTCCCGGGGAGTCTCCGTCGTCCGAACCTCCGAAAACGGCAGGTATGTCTATCTCTCCGGTACCGAGCACTTCGAGGACAACCTCACCAATGCCCCGCGCCCCTTCGTAGATCGGGTCGAGCTGAGGACCGGAGAGGTGGAGCGGATTTTCCGTTCCGCCGAGGATGCCTTCGAGCAGGTGGCCGCCGTCCTGGACGATGACCTCGAGCGGCTGGTGGTCACGCGCGAAACTCCCACCGACGTGCCGGACTCATGGTTGCTGGATCGGGACTCGGGGGAGCGGGTTCAGCTCACGCACAACGTGGACCCCACTCCCGACCTCACGGCCGCGCGACGGGAGGTGCTCGAGGTGGTGCGCGCCGATGGAAAGAGCTTCCGTGTTCAGGTCACCCTCCCCGCCGATCATGTCGAAGGGGAGCGCCTTCCGGCAGTCTTCTGGTTCTACCCGCGGGAATATGACGATCAGGAATCCTACGACGAGTCGAACCGTGACTACAATCTGAACCGGTTCCCGCGGCTCGGGGTGCGTTCCATGGAGATTCTGACCCGACATGGATACGCTGTGGTTCAGCCGGATCATCCCACCTTCGGCCCCCGCACGGATGTGAACGACAGCTTCATCCCGGACCTCCGTGCGAACCTCCTCGCCGTCATCGATGCCGTCGACGCGCGGGGGTGGGTCGACCGGAGCCGCCTGGCCCTGGGCGGCCACTCCTACGGTGGCTTCGGGACGATCCACGCTCTCGTCCAGACTCCGTACTTCCGGGCCGGGATCGCCGGAGCGCCGAACTCGAATCGGCTCCTGACACCGCTCGGATTCCAGTCGGAGCGCCGGAATCTGTGGGACGCCCGGGAGACCTACCTCGAGATGTCGCCCTTCCTCTGGGCGGACCGGATGTCCGGGGCGCTCCTCATCTATCATGGCGAGGAAGACCAGAACACCGGCACCTTTCCGGACAATTCATGGCGGTTGATCCACGCCCTGAACGGGCTGGGCAAGACGGCGGCGCTCTACATGTATCCCTACGAGGCGCACGGTCAGGTAGCCGAGGCCACGCTCCTGGACATGTGGGCCCGCTGGGTCGCGTGGTTGGATCACTACGTCAAGGAGGCGGACACCTCCCAACCCGTGGCTCCGATCCTGGTGGAAGACGAGGCGGTCGACGGCGAGCTGCGGTGAGGGAGTCGGGGCGGGATGGCTGGGAGGTTGCACGCGGGAGACATCGGGGCCCCTGACATGCTCCGGCCAGTGGACGGCGTCACTCCCCTGCAGGGCTCGGCGGGTGGGGCCCCTCTCCAATCTCCTCCTGGAGCGTGCGGATCCGTTCCGCCAGTCTTCTCTGCCGCTGCATGAGACGATTTCTCAGGTCGGTCTGCCCCTTCAGGATCAGGATACGGCGGAGGTCCGAGACTGCGTCCTGCCATCGGTCGCGGATGGCGACCGTGAGGATTCCCAGGAGGGGAAGCGCGAGGAGGGCAACGATAGCCGGCTGCCAGCCCTGCCAGTACCTCAGAATCGTGGCGAGGATGAGCACCCAGAGCCCCGCAGCAGCTGCGCCGCCGAGGACCTTGTAGGTCGCCCGCTTGTCGGGGGGGAGCTCGAGACGGGGCTCGACCCAACCCACCAGGCGGTAGGGAACCAGGAACAGGATGCTCCCCAGGATCGCCAATGGGGCCGCCACGCCGAAGAGGAGAACGTTGCGGAGCGCCCATCGCGCCGCCACCGCCGCCCTCGGTACCTGGTGCAGGTCATGTGGCCGAAGGCCCAGCGATTCGAGAATGTGGACATGCTCTACGATCTCCTCCTCCAGGGATTCCCTTTCCCGACGGCCTTCGCTGCGGGCTTCCTCGAGCGCGGCAGCGGTCCCCCGCATCCGAGCCAGCCACCGGACCGGATTTCCCGATCGGGCACGCCCGAACTCGGCGTCGTGGATTGCTTCCGCACCTTCGACCACGGGAAAGTCGCCCCAGGATCCGAGGCTGACGGTCACCCGCTGCAGCCCCTCCTCGATCCGTGCCGTCAGGAGGCGAGCAGGTTCCAGTGGCTCATTTGCCTGCTTCGCGAGGTCGCCCCACCGGATCGGTCGACCCACGAGGAGGAGGGCGTCAGAACGGAAGCGTTCTTTCCCCCCGCGAAAGGTCAGCCCCACTGGTAAAATCGGGAAATCGCGACCGGTTTCCCGTGCCACGCCGAGGGCGATGCGTGCAGCGCCCGTCTTCATGGGCGCCAGGGAGGGCTCCGAATGGGAGAGCCCCTCGGGGAAGATTCCAATGGGGTGGCCGTCCAGGAGCGCCGCGTGAGCGGCCGAGAACATGTTGCGGTTGCGATCCGCGGAGTCCCGGCTCTCGGACCTCTGGAACACGGGTATCGCCCCCGAGGCGCGGACGAGCCACCCGATGGTCTTCTGCTCGAAAAGGCCCGCTCGGGCGAGAAAACGGATGGGGCGGTTCGCTACCAATGAAACCAGGGCAGGGTCCAGCAGGGAGTTCGGGTGGTTGGCCACGAGCAGAACCGGGCCCTCCGGTGGGACCGGAGGGCCGGCGACCGTCACCCGGTAGTACGTTCGCGCGGCGAACACGACGACGCGGTGCATGTGCCGGTGCAGCCAAGATGGGAACATGATGATCAGTACTCCCCGACCGGCGTCGGGTCCCGTCCGCTCTGGAAGTCCGGATGGATGAACACGCGTACCCCCGAGAGGGAGCCCCCGCCGGAGCCCAGATACCGGGCATCCTGGAATTCCACCCACCAGCCCCCCGAATGGGATGTCACCAGGTGTAGCGGGAATCGAGACCATTCGAGGAAGTCGCGTGCTTCGGGATGCTGCATGGCCTCGGACACGACGGCCGAGGCCTCCCCTCGCGCAATCGACTCGGCTTCCCACTCCACCCGTGGCCGACGCGTCCAGCGGAAGGTTCCAATCCAATATGCGTCCGCGGTCTCGACGATCACCTCGCCGCCCAGGGGGTCGGCCGGGAGCGGACCGACCATCGTGGAGACCACCTCATCCAGCGGGAGCCGCTCCCGGGCTTCGGCAGCCGCTACCGCTTCCGCGAGGGGTGTGGCGGACGCCATCAGGACGAGGTAGGCAGACGCCACGAGGAGTGATCTGCGCGCGAGTCCCTCGCTCCTGGCGATTCGCCTTCCCGGCCCGCGAGCGGCTCCTCGCAGGCGACGCGGGTCGACTCGGAGCAGGGTCCAGCCAGCGAGTCCAGCCAGCCATACCGCTCGGGCCCAGGACGGAACGGCCGCGGCAATGAGCACCGGAACGGACAGGAGGCCGGCGAGGAGGCCCCACCCACCCAGCGCCACTCGGGTTCGGGACCAGGCGAAGAACACGGGCCCCCCGAAGAGGAGCCAGAGCCAGGGGTCCAGGATGAAAACCGCATCCCCGTAGCTCCAGGATCCGTCGAATGGGACGAACCACCGCATCCCGTAGGTATTGATCCAGTCCAGGATGGGGTGGGTTGCCACGCCGACCGCAGCCAGGCCGAGGAGCACACCGAATCGGTGGGGCGGGCGGTCCAGGCCCCGCACCCGGTGGGCCAGGCGGTCCACGAGAACTACCGTGCCCGCCACGACAAAGGGCAGGACGATGAGCGCCGGTATTCCGTGCGTCAGCCCCCGACGCCAGGCAAGTGCCGCGTAGGGACCCCAGAACATTGCCACGATATCGATGTCCGGGGCGTTCGCGGCGACGACGAGAGTGGGAGTGGCCAACCGACTGGCGCGACGCAGTCCGGTCGCTGAGAGTGCTCCGCCCGCAAGGGAGTGGGTGATGGGATCCAGGGTTCCTCCTGAGGCCTTTTCATGGCCGGGGCTGACCACACCCCCGGGGTTCCGCTGTCATTCGTCCAGGACTGCACTCTGTTCACATCGGGGGCAGAGCCACCACGTCCGATTCCTCACGTAGGAGACTTCGCTGGGGCGCGGCACCGAATGGCCGAGGAGCGGCACGTCGCATGTGGGACAGAGTAGGGCCTCTCCCGCCTCCGCCCGGACGCGCAGGCTCGCGAGCTCCTCCCTCGAAAATTGTCGTCGACCTTGCATGCTCGACTCGGGTAATCCCGCCTCGTTCAAGGTGTTCTCGACGGCCTCGAACGTCCCCTGTGGCGCCGGTGGTGCCTTGGAAACAGCTTCAGCGACCAAGCGTCCGGGCGTCACGGAACGATTCTGCCGATCCTGTCGAACCCCGGCGCCCCAACGTCCGTTCCCGGCGAGCGACTCAAGCGTTCAAGTTACGTTGCAATAGTAAGATAAGCCATTTCTACCCATTCATGCAGCTCGTCGGGGCATTGTCGTCAACTCCGTCCCCGGGATGCCCCCCGGACCCTCTGAGGAGTCGAGAGGCCAGTAAACATGCGGTTTTCGGGCAGTGCGCTCTCTTGACGCCGGGAAACACGCTCCTTAGCGTTGTCACAACCCGGTCGGGGCATTCCGGGTGGCCCGATCGAACCGCATGTTGCCGGTGAGCGTTTGCCATTCCATCACCCAGGAGGAGTCCCCACATGAACAAATCCGAACTCGTGGATGCATTGTCCGACAAGACGGGCATGACCAAGGCCGATTCCGCCAAGGCCATCGACGCCCTCTTCGACACGGACAGCGGCGTCATCGCGAAGGCGTTGAAGAAGGGGAACCGGGTCCAGATCACCGGTTTCGGGACATTCGAAACCAAGCAGCGCAAGGCTCGGACCGGCCGCAATCCCCGGACCGGTGAGACCATCAAGATCAAGGCGACCAAGACCCCGGGCTTCCGTGCCGGCAAGGGGCTGAAGGACGCCGTGAAGTAACCTGTCGCCCCACCGGGTGCCGGACCCGGGAAGCGATTCAGATCGAAGGGCCGTGCCTCTCAGCGGAGGCACGGCCCTTCGCGCATGAAGCCGCGCGGCGCATCGGGGCCCGGCCCTTCAGCCGCGCCGGTGGGCAGGAGCTCAGCCGCGCCCCTTGTCATGGGGTCGGCCCCTGGAGGGTCGTGGGCTCCCTCCGGAGGCACCCGATTTTCCACCGGGGCCGCCGGTCTTCCCTCGCGGCGACGACTCGCCGCTTCGTTGCTCCACCCGGTCGAAGTCAGCGCGAACGCTCCGCCCTCGGATCGAGATCCCGTTGAGCGCCGCGATGACGCGGTGGGCCTGGGCGTCCTCCACCTCGACCCGGGAAAAGTTGTCCTTCACATCGATACGTCCGACTTGCTCTCCCTTCAGCCCGGCCTCGCCGGTAATGGCGCCCACGAGGTCACCTGGCCCGACACCGTCCCGCTTCCCGATGCTCAGGAAGAGGTGCGCCCATGCCGGTGGTCGTCCCCGTTCGACCGTGGATCGCCGACTTGCTGCTGCGGTGCTTTCGTCGCCGTCCTGGCCGCCTTGCGGCATGCGACGGACCATGGCGGCGAGTGCAGCTGCCACCTCGGGGCCTGTCCAACGCTCCAGGAGCGGGTCGAGGAGGGTGAGGTAGGCCCCGAGATCTTCCTGGCGCAGAGCCTCTTCGATACGGGCCAGAAAGTCATTCTCGCGGTCGCGCGGACCTTCCCGGAGGGACACTTCCTCGAGCCGGTATCCGGCCTCGAGCGCCGCCCGGCGGAGATGGGGGAGCTCCCTCGGCCTGACGAGGACTGCGTTCGTCCCGACGTCGCCTCCGTGACGTCGGTCCAGGGCGTCCGCATCCGGGGGCACGTCGGCGGAGACGGTCATCAGGGCGTCCGGAGCCACGCCGGAGTCACGGAGCCGCTGCCGAGCATCGAGCGGGTCCGTGCCGAGCCAGACTGGGACTTCGGTGTCGCCCGGGGACCCCGACGCGTAGCCATGGAGCGAAAGGACGTCGGCAGCGTCGGCCGCCCGGTCCTCGGTGCGGAAGTAGAGGAGGGCGTGCTGGATCGCGTCGTCGAGTCGCTCGGCCAGCAGGGCCAGCAGGGTGTCCTCGAGTGATCGGCCGTCTGCCGCAACGACTTTCAGCACCCCTCGTTCCAACGGAGCGGCTGGTGATCCGTCTCCCGCCGCCTCGGGAGGAAGAAAGACGGAGCGCTTGACGTGGGAATCCACGAAAGTCCGCACCGCCGACGTGATCGGGTCCGCAATGATGATCGTCTGCACCTCCTGTCCGGCGAGGAACTCGAGGACGGCCTGGACGTCCGCTACCCCGTCAGCGAGGATCGTGCCGGCGCCCTCGATGACCAGGGTTCGCACCGAGGGGGTCCTGACCTCGGAGGTGCTCAGCGCCGACCTCAAGCCCTGGGGGGTCGCGACCAGGATGTCGGCATGTGCCGCGAGCACGAACGGTCCCCCGAGTGCTGCGCAGCGGTGCCCCGTTTCAAGTCCGATCCGGCCCAGCGACCGGGCCACCTCGAGGGCGGATTCTCCAGTCGGAACCAGCACCAGCGCGCCAGGAGCACCCGCTCCCGGTTCGATTTGATGCAGTAGTGCCGTTCCCCACGCCAGGAGCGAGCCGGCCCCGGCTCCAGCCCGGAGCACGGCGGAGTTCCCACGCGCCAGCACGGGGATCGCATGGGCCTGGAGGGAGGTGGGGGTCTCGATTCCCTCGGCCATGAGGGACTCCACGATTTCGGGGGCGAGCCCCAGTTCGTCGAACGTTGACATTTCTCGGCCTGGAAAAGGTTCCGGACTGTCGCGGTGGTCGCGGTCGATCCGGGAGGCTGGTCGTCGGTATGAATCGGCGGTCGTCCCGGTTTTACCGGGGGCGCCGGGCGTGTCAGGAGGGGTCGCCCGAGCCGGGTCCCCCCCGGTCGCCGGGCTCGTAGGGAAGCCGGTTCAGGAACTTCTGGATTTCGTAGTCCATCCTGGAGGTGCGAAGCTGGTCGGTTTCCGCCATGACCTCCGTGTAGAGGGAGTGCGGGTGGGCATGGATCGCCACGGTTCCCTCCTCTCCGGAATAGGTCGCCACGTGGCCCGATCCCCTGGTTCGGGAGAGACCGATCCGCTCGGGAAGGATATCCGCTGCATGGTCCAGCACCTCAGCGGGGGACAACACCGTTTTTCGCACGTATCCAGCCATCTGACTTCTCCCGTGTGTTCGTAGAGGCGAGCGGATTTCACATCCTCACCCTCGCGAGTCCTCCCCATGGAGCGCGGCCCGTCTGAGGAAGGCATCGAGCTCCTCCGTCGAGCGGAATCCCTCGAGGCGGATCTCGCCTTCGTTGGCGCGGGCAGCCGTGCCGATGAGGGTTGGCACCCCGCGCACCGGGAGGCGTGCGGCGTCGTCGCGTGCCTCCCTCACCGCCGGCTCGAACCGATCGACTCCCAGAACGGTCCGGACCTCGGCCCCATCCAGGCCGGCTTCCTGGGCCAGCGCCACCAGGGTATCGATCCTCCCGACGTCCAGCCCCGACTCGAAGTGCGCCCGGAAGAGGGCGCGGTGCATCGGGACCTCCTGCTCCGATCCGTGCAACGCGAGCTCGTGCGCCTTGCGGGTCCGGGGGACCTTGGCGACATCCCGGTAGGGAATGCCCTCCTGCTCCGCAATCTCGCCCACGAACTCGCTCATCTCCCGCCACCCCGGGTCGCCCGGCGAGATCATCCGGGCCTCCGGGGGGACCAGTTCGAGCGGTCGCATCCGGAGCCGATCGGAGCCTTCGACCAGGCCGCGCCGCCGCAGGAGCTCGAATACGACATAGGACCCCGGATCCACGAAGTCGAACAGGAAGGTGATGCCCCGGTCTGCCACCCCATCTCCTCTGGGATCCTCTGTGTCATGCGATCCTGCAATCTCGACCGTTCGGGGTACCGGAATCAAGGTGCCGACGGCATTCGCCCCGAGGGTGGGCCGCTTGCCGGAGGGACGCGTTCCCGTCCCTTGCACCCGGCGCGGGCTTGGGGAGATATTCCGCGGGGCCGGTTCGGAGGGAGGACCTCCATGCCATCCCCCGCCCTGACATTCGAGGCGCGCAGTGGGCCAACTCCTGCCGGCGCGCCTCCAGAAGCCCACTCTCCAGAGACAGCGATTCCGGGTCCCCAAATGGAATTCAGCCGCAACATCCAGAACCTTCGTCCTTCGGCCACCATTGCCGTGAGCACACTCGCCAAGAAGCTTCGGTCCGAGGGGCGGGACGTCATAAACCTGAGCGCGGGCGAGCCGGATTTCCCGACCCCGGAATGGATCTCGGACGCGGCGGTTGAAAGCATTCGCAAGGGATATACCGGGTACACGCCGGCGCCGGGCCTCCCCGAGCTGCGAGCGGCCATCGCGAAGCACCTGGCGGGCCGCTCGAAGGGAGGCTGGTCCATCGACGCTTCCCAGGTGGTGGTTTCGGCGGGCGCCAAGCAGTCACTCTTCAACGCCTGCTTCACCCTCTTCGGCCCGGGCGACGAGGTTCTCGTTGCCAGCCCCTACTGGACCAGCTATCCGCAGATCGTCGAGCTCGCGCAGGCCACTCCCCGCTTCGTGGCGGGCCCGGAGGAGCGCGGATTTCGCCTGACCGCGGAAGAGCTCGACGCGGCGGCGACAGACGGGACCCGGGGTCTGATCCTCTGTTCGCCCTCGAATCCCACGGGGACGGTCTACTCCCGGGAGGAGCTTGCCGAGGTTGCGGCTTGGGCGAAGTCGCGGGACATCGTGCTCATCTCCGACGAGATCTACCGATGGATCTACTTCGGAGACGAGGGGTCCGCTGCAGCCGGAATCCTCGATCTCGACGCGTCCGTCCTGGGTCCGCACGTGGTCATCGATGGGGTCTCGAAGAGCTATGCCATGACCGGGTGGAGAATCGGGTACGCCGTGGCCGCGGCGGAGGTCGCCGGGAAGATGTCGGCGCTCCAGAGCCACACCACTTCGAACCCGTCTGCGCCCGCCCAGTACGCGACCCTCGCAGCGCTCACGCAGGAGGAGCGGGCCACGGCGGAGATTCGGGAGATGGTGAAGGCGTTCCGGCGTCGGCGGGATCTGGCGGTCGCCCTGATCCGGGAGCACCTCCCGCACCTCTCGTTGGTGGAACCGAAGGGCGCCTTCTACCTCTTCGTGCGGGTGGACTCCGAATTCGACGACGAGGTCGGCGACTCCCAGGCATGGTGCTCGAAGGTGCTCGAAGAGACCGGGGTGGCCATGGTACCCGGTGCCGCCTTCGGGGATGACCGCTACGTTCGACTCAGCTACGCCACCTCCGACGAGCTGCTGGAAGAGGCGATCCGACGACTCGCAGAGGACCGGGGACGCTGAGGCCGCTCGACGGTCACCACCCCAGCTCCGCGACGACCCGACGGAGTGAGTTGAAGGCGCGAGCCACGTAGCTTCCCCCGAAGAGGTTCACGTGCACGAGGAGGGGATAGAGCTGGTAAAGGGGGAGCCGGACCTCCCAGAATCCAGGGAGGAGCGGTGCCGCGGTCCGGTAGGCATCCAGGACCCCACTCCCCAGGCCGCCGAAGAGGTGCAGCATCGCGAGGTCGACTTCCCGATGGCCGCGGTAGGGCGCGGGGTCCACGAGGAACGGGATGCCCTTCCCCCCGACGTGAACGTTCCCACCCCAGAGGTCCCCGTGGAGGAGGGAGATCCCGTCCTCCACGCTGCCGACCAGCGCCTCGTCCATACCCGCCAGGAGCCGGGTCATCGCTCGTTCCTCAGGCGCCCCTCCATGGCCCGCCTCCCGGGCGCGATGCCACTGCGGAGCGAGGCGCGCATCCGCCCAGAACGACGGCCAGTCGATGGCAGTGGGGTTGGCCTGCGGAAGGGTCCCGATTCGCCCGTCACCGTCCCAGCCCGGAGTTGCCCCGGGAATCGGGCGGTGCATGCGTGCGAGTCCTCGACCCAGGAGCGGAGCGGTTTCGGAGGTCGCGCCCCCCGGTTCGATCCATTCGAGAAGGAGCCAGCCGTGGTCGCCTGCATCCCCTTCCCTGAATGCGTAGACGTCCGGGACGGCGACACCGCCTCGTTCCGCCAGGGCACGAAGGCCCTCGGCCTCCACCCCGAATCCTGCGGCTCCCTTCGATCGTGCCCACTTCAGGAAGGCCTGGCGCCCGTCGGGCAGTCGCAAGCGGGCGGCGGGGTGTATGCATCCGCCTCCGACCGGCTCGGCTTCCAACGGGTTTCCCTCCGGCTGAGAGGGGCCTTTCTGGAGTTCCATCGCCGAGAGTACTCCCTCCCGGACGGACGCAGGTAGCTCGGCTCCGGTCAAAGCTCCTGGGCCTCCAGCTTCGCCAGGAGCGACCGGCAAGACCGATCGACCATCTCGAAGACCCGGTCGAAACCGTCGGGCCCACCGTAGTATGGGTCCGGAACGTCCAGATCGCCCGCTGCTTCCGCATCGAACTCGCGCATGAGCCGGATCGAGGCCTGGACTTTCGCATCCTCTTCGGACGCCTTCGCAGGAACGCCCGCCGAGGCCATCTCCCGGAGGTCGCGGAGGTTCTGTGCGTCCATCGCGACGATGTAGTCGAAGGCCAGGAGATCGTCGGGAGAAACCTTTCGTGCCGAGCCGGTGAGGTGGATTCCATTCTTTCTGGCAACCTCGGCGGAGCGGCGATCCGGAGGTTCTCCCGCGTGCCAGCCCCCGGTTCCCGCGGAGTCGATCCGATACCGCTCTGCGACCCCGGCTTCATCGGCCAGGTGCCGGAAGACACCCTCTGCAAGGGGCGATCGGCAGATGTTGCCGAGACATACGAAGAGCACGCTCACGCTGGTTTCGCGTTCTGGAACCATGACGGGGGTGACGGTTGGAGGCAGCGGCCTGGCCGTGCGCCGAGGTGGCTCCCGGTGGATCGGATGGGATGCCGTTGGGCGGAACGACCGCTCGGTGATAAACTATAGGGGGGTTGTAGTTGAAGAACAGGCGGGGGCCGCCTCAGCGGATGCCCCCAAGGCGCTGTCCGACCGGACGGCCAGACGAGGCGGACTCTGATGAACGCCTCGGCCCCCGGGAGCCGCCCGGGAGCGTTTTCGTATCACGATCGATGGAGTCAGACTTGAACGACGCAGCAAGCACGACCGAAGCAACCACCTTCGAAGAACTCGGGATCTCGGAAGACCGTCTCGCCGCGATCGAAGCCGAGGGTTGGACCCAACCCACCCCGATCCAATTCAAGGCCATACCGTCGGCGCTCGAAGGGAAGGACGTGGTGGGGATCGCCCAGACCGGGACCGGGAAAACCGGCGCCTTCATGATTCCCTCCCTGGACCGGATCAAGCCGGGGGGAGGGCTCCAGGTTCTCGTCCTCTGTCCAACCCGTGAGCTGGCCCAGCAGGTGGCAGAGGATGCGAAGTCCCTGGCGAAAGGGAGTGCCTTTCGGGTCGCCGATATCGTGGGCGGCGTGGGGTATGAGTCCCAGAACCGCGCCCTCCGGGAGGGCTGGGAGATCATCGCTGCCACCCCTGGCCGCTTCAACGATCACCTCGAGCGGGGGAATGTGGACCTCAGCGGGCTCCGGGTACTGATCCTGGACGAGGCGGACCGGATGCTCGACATGGGATTCCGTCCCCAGATCGAGGACGTCCTTCGCAAGTCGCCTCGCGGAAGGCAGAGCATGCTCTTTTCCGCGACGATGCCCCAGGGCGTCCACGCGCTTGCCCTGCAGATCAGCAACGACCCGGTCTGGGTCGAGGCGACTCCGTCCGGGACCACGGCGGAGGGGATCGAGGAGCTGGTCTACATGGTGAAACCGGAGCGAAAGCCCGAGTTGCTGATGCACCTCCTGGAGATGCCCGACTGGGACCAGGTTTTGGTATTCACCCGCACGAAGGTCGGCGCGGACACCCTCAGGTCCCGTCTGGATCGGCAAGGGATCAGCAGCGACGCCATGCATTCGGATCGCCGAATGGAGCACCGGATGCGGGCGTTGGACCGATTCACCCAGGGCGAGGTGCGAGTGCTGGTGGCCACCGATGTGGCTCAGCGCGGCCTGGACGTGGAGGGCATCACGCACGTCGTGAACTACGATGTCCCCATGGACCCGGAGGACTACGTCCATCGGATCGGGAGGACCGGGCGAGCGGGAGCCGCCGGAAACGCCGTGACCTTCGTCACCGGAGCCGACCTCGGCTATCTGAAGTCCATCGAGCTCCGGCTCGGGCGGTCGCTCGAGCGGGTTTCGGAGGAAGGCTTTGGATACAGCGGCGAATCCCAGACGCTGGCGCGCCGCGAAGAGCGGAAACGCCACTCCCGTACGGGGGGGGGGATGGGAACCAAGTCGGCCAAGGATCTGACCGAGGAGGAGCTCTCCGCCCTGCTGGACCCGTCCGGCTCGAAAGGGGACTCGTGACCTCGTGTACGCCCGGGTGCCCCCCGGAGTGAGCGCGCGGCGCGCACCCTGGGTCCTTCTTCTCGCTCTTCTCTCGGTCGCCCAGGGCTGCACCTTCGAGGAGCGCGGGAACGGGGGGGGCGAGACCGCCGGTCCGGAGAAGTCCTCGGAGGAGTTCCGAAACGGGATCCAGGAGATGGAAGACCCGGAGGAGGCGGCTCTGAACGTGGTGCGGACCTTCCGCGACGGGGCTGCGACCGGTGACCTCTCCGCCGCCCTGACGCTCATACACCGCGACGCGATCCTCGCCGATGAGCTGGCTGGGAGCCCTGATGACGAGCGGACCCGGGGGGAACTCCTCCTCGAGGCGCGCGCCCGCCTTTCCGAGGGGCTGCGCTTGCGGGAATCGTCCAGTCGCGTCACCATCTCGGACGGGGTGGCCGTCGTGCTCTCCCGACTGACGGTCGAGCCGCCGGAGGGGGAGGAGGCCCTGTCGGATGCGGACTTCCCGGTCGAGCTCCTCGAAACCGTCGTTCTGGTCCCGGGGGACGAGGGGTGGAGAATCCTCCACCTCCATCGCTCAGGGGTCGACCCCACGCACTGAGGGAAGTCGCGACCCACTTTCCCCGAACGCGTCTCGTCCCAGGCGCGGCGCCCGACAGCCGCGAACCCGTTTCAGGAGTAACATGCCCGAACTGGAAGACATCCGACGCGCCAGGGAGCGAATTCGCGGAGAGGTCGCCGTCACCCCGTGCTCGCCCTCCCGACTCTTCCAGGATCTGGTTCCCGGGCGACTCCACTTCAAATTCGAGAATCGACACCGTACAGGGTCGTTCAAGGAACGGGGGGCGCTCAACCGGCTCCTCCAGCTCACGCCGGCCGAGCGAGAGCGGGGGGTCATCGCCGCGAGCGCGGGAAACCACGCCCAGGCGGTAGCTTTCCACGCGGCCCGTCTGGGAATTCCCTCTACCATCGTGATGCCCGAATCCACCCCGCTCGTGAAGGTGACGAACACGCGGCGACATGGTGGCGAGGTGATCCTGCACGGGCAGCGTTTTTCGGAGGCGATCGAGGAGTCGCACCGGCTCCGCGAGGCACGCGACCTGGTGATGATCCATGCCTATGACGACCCTGAGATCGTGGCGGGGCAGGGCACGATCGCGCTGGAGCTCCTCGAGCAGGTGCCCGAGATCGACGTCGTCGTAGTCCCCATCGGAGGCGGTGGGATCATTTCGGGTATCGCCGTGGGACTCAAGTCCCTGAAGCCCGGAGTTCGGGTGATCGGGGTGGAGGCGGAGGCCGCCCCGTCCGCGCGACTTTCCCGCGATGCAGGACGGATCGTGGAGGTCGAGACGTCGCACACCCTGGCGGACGGAATTGCGGTGAAGCGGCTCGGAGAGGTGACCTTCCCTCTGGTGGAGCGCTACGTGGATGACATCGTGGTCGTGGGGGAGGAGGCCATTGCGAGGGCGATCCTTCTTCTTCTGGAGCGCGAGAAGTCCGTGGTGGAGGGGGCCGGATCGGTGCCCCTGGCCGCCCTGGTTGCGGGCAAGATCCCTGTAGCCGATGACGAGAACGTGGTGGCCGTGCTCTGCGGGGGGAACATCGACGTGAACATCGTCTCCCGTATCATCGACCGGGGGCTCGTCGACGATGGGCGTCTTGCACGCCTGGTGGTCACGGTCCCCGACCGGCCGGGCTCCCTCGCGCTCCTCACTCGGATGGTCGCGGGCCGGGGGGCGAATGTGCTGGAGGTGGCCCACCAGCGGGCCTTTGCCGACATCACTGTAGGTGACGTCGAGATCGTCGTGCACCTCGAGACCCGTGGTCGGGACCATGTGAACGAGATCATCGCAGCACTCGGCGAGGAGGGTCTCCACGTCCGCGAGGCCGTCCATCCCTCCCGTCAGAGTGCCCGGGGGTTGGGGCCCGGATCGTCGGGGTCGTGAGCGTCCGGGCAGCGGTGATGAGGGGGCCGGGACTTCCCCTCGAGCTGCACACCTTTCCGGACCCCGAGCCAGCGCCCGGCGAGGTCATCCTGGAGACGGTGGCGAGCGAGGTGTGCGGAACCGACGTGCATCTCTGGCACGGTCGGCTCGCCGGTGTCCCATATCCCATCATCCCGGGACACGTGAGTGTAGGACGGGTGAAGGAATCGAACGGAGTGGACCGGGATGCCCTGGGCGAGCCCCTGGCGGAGGGGGACCTGGTCACCTTCCTGGACGTTCATGGCACCTGCCACCGCTGCTTCCACTGTGCCGTAGCCCTCCAGCCGAACCGCTGCGCCGCCCGCCGTGTCTACGGGATCACCTTTCCACTGGAAGAGGGGCTGCTGGGCGGCTGGTCTGAGGTGATACGGTTGTTGCCTGGCGTGAACATCCTGAAGCTGCCGGGATCCATCGGCGCGGAGCGCTTCATCGGGGGAGGGTGCGGGCTCTTCACGGGGTTTGCAGCCGTGGAGAGGGGTGGACTCCGAATGGGCGAAACGGTGGTGGTGCAGGGGGTGGGGCCGGTGGGCCTGAGCGCAGTGGCATTTGCCCACCTGGGAGGGGCCGGGAAGATCATCGCAATCGGAGACCCTCCGGCGCGGCGCGAACTGGCAGGACTCTTCGGGGCCGACGAGACGATCGGGCTGTCCGGAACCTCCTCTGAGGAACGGCAGGAGCGGGTTACGGAGCTCACGCGGGGACGGGGCGCGGACCTCGTCATCGAGGCTGCGGGTCAGCCCGGTGCGGTGCAGGAGGGCTTTGGACTCCTGCGGGATGGGGGGCGATACGTGGTGGCGGGGCACTACACCGACACGGGAGCCATCCCGCTCAACCCACACCGGGACGTCAACCGAAAACATGCCGAGGTGAGGGGACAGTGGGGAACCGACCTGCGGCACCTGGTCGGTGCTTTGACCCTCCTGGCACGGCACGGGGAACGACTCCCCTTCGAACGGGTGGTGGGCGGAACGTACGGGCTCGACGAGGTGGAGAAGGCACTCATGGACGTGGAGAGCCTCGCCGTGACCAAGGCGATCGTGGTCCCCTGAGGGTTCCCTCGAGGGAGCTCAATCCGCGTCCAGCCCCTCCTCCACCTCGATCACTCGGATGCGGCGCGCCAACTCGTGTCCCACCGTCTGGGCCACTCCGCTCGACAGCCCCACCCGGACCGATACCGGGCCGTTGAAGGGGGCTCGCTGTTCCACCTCGAGGAGCACCCCGGGAAGAAGACCCCTCGCCTCCATATACCGCAGGCGCTCGGCGTCGTCGTCCCTGACTGCATGGATCCGCACCCGCGACCCGGCACGGGCCTCGGAGAGGGGGATGTAGTCCATCGTCTCGATGTCGCCCGAGCGGGTCGGGATGGGAGCGCCGTGGGGGTCGTGGCTGGGGTCCTCGAGGGCGCTCGCCATTCGATCGATCAGGTCGTCCGAGGCGGCATGCTCGAGACGTTCGGCCTCATCGTGCACATCGTCCCATGAGTAGTCCAGGCGCTGTGCCAGGTACGTCTCCAGGATCCGGTGTCTACGGATGATCCTCAGGGCCTCGCGCACCCCCTTCCGGGAGAGCCGTGCCCCCCGGTATCGCTCGTGCTCCACGAGCCCGGCTTCCGCGAGTCGCTTCACCATCCCGCTCACCGAGGCGGGCTGCACCGAGAGCGATTCGGCGATGGCGCTCGTGCTGGCGGCATCCCCCTGCTCCTCGAGCGAGTAGATCGCCTTGAGGTAGTCTTCTACGGAGCGGGAGAGGGGAGGAAGGTCGGGAGTCATCATCGAAATCTACCCCCTCCACGGGAGGGCGTCGAGACAGCATTCGTTCCCGACCTCTCCCAGGGTCGAGGTCCCCACCCGTTCGACGACCTTCCGGTCTCCTCACCCGCCTCCCGCACCGAACGATTTCTATGTGGGGGGCCGCAACCGTTATGTTTTCTGAGTTTCTTATTCCGATTCTACGCCGTGAGCCATGGAGGCAGTCGTGGAAGACGTGGTCGTGGATGCAAAGCGGATACTACTTCGCTACGGGGTTCCCATAGCGATCCTCGACGGCATTGACGATGCCGAACGTGTCGAGCTGGCACGCCTGGTGTCCCGGACGGCCGTCCCCGACCGGGGGGACCGTCTGGAGGAGCTCCTCGTGGAGCGGGGCTATCTCGAGGCGGTTTCCGTAAAGAGTCGCAAGGGAAAGAAAAGGCGGCGTCGATCGTGACGGCCTGAGCCGCCCGTCTGGTCCTCGGGGCCCGCTGCCGATCTCTTCGGCGGCCGGCCCCGTCTCGTCCACTTCGCCTTCAGAGGATCACAAAGGCGAGGAGAGTGGCGAGAACGGCTCCCGCGGTGGCAGTCGCGAGCGCGAGCGGGAGCTGAGTGAGGACGTGGTCCATGACGTCGCAACCACAGGCCAGCGACGCGAGGATCGTGGTGTCGGAGATGGGTGAGCACTGGTCGCCAAAGACCGCACCTCCCAGCACCGCCCCGAACGCGAGTGACACGTAGACGGGGTCGGGGTTGATGGCGAATGCCAGCGGCATTGCAAGGGGGAAGACCACCGCGTAGGTGCCCCAGGACGATCCGATGGAGAACGCGACCGCCATGCAGATGAACATGAAGAGCCCGGGAAGGAGGACGGGATTCACGAGCTCCGCGGTGTTCTCCACGATGAAGTTGGCGGTTCCCAGCTCGCCCGAGACGGTGCCCAGCGTGACGGCCAGAGCCAGGATGATGGCTCCGATGGTGACGCCCTTGCACCCGTCCACGAAGCCGCCCACGACGTTCCCCAGCTCCATCCCCTTGATGAGCGCCAGCGCCATGGCCGCCAGAACCGCGAGCCCGAAGGCCTCGGCGATGGGAACCGAGATCCCCGCCAGGAAGAGACCAAAATCCCCCATCGCGATGGCCTCTCCCAGGGGGAAGAGGACGCCGGTGAGCGCCACCCCGACCAGGACGAGGAGTGGGACGGCGAAATCCTCGATCCCGGGCCGATAACCTTGGGGAATCCGGAGCCGAGTCAGCTCGTCGGCGGCCAGGGGTTCCGCTTCCGCGCGATCCAGATCGCCCGTGGTCCGGGCCCGCTGGCGGGCGGCCTTCATCCTCCTCCCCTCCCATGGCAGGAGCTCCAGCGCAAAGAGAAGGGTCGTGAGGACCGCGAAAATCCCGTAGAAGTTGAACGGGATGGAGCGGAAGAAGAAGCTTACCACATCCTGCTCGGTGGTGAAGAGGGGCGTCGTACCCACAAGCAACCCGGCTACGAAGAGGGGCCACGCGTTGAGGGGGATCACCGTCGCGATGGGGGAAGCCGTGGAGTCCACCACGTAGGCGAGCTCCTCGTGAGAGACCCTCTGACGGTCCGTCACCGACTTCACCGTGGTCCCGGCCAGGATGGTGGAGATCGTGCCGCCCTGGTGGAAAGTGATCCCCATGAGCCAGGCGAAGAACTTGGCGGATCGGGGACCGCGCACGATCCGGGCGCCGGCCCACTCGGCAAAGTGTCTGGCGCCCCCGGTCCGGGTCCAGATCCCGATGAGTCCTCCCAGCGCCCAGAGATAGACGAGCAGGATGACCGCGAATGACTCACTCCCGACGGAGGGAATCAGAAAGCGGTCGATGATGTTCACGTCGGCGATGACGAATCCGGCGACCACGATTCCCAGGAAGAGCGAGCTCACCACGTCCCGCGTGAAGAAGACGAGGATCAGCGTGGTGAGGGCGGGGAGCAGCGAGGTGAAGCCGTAGTGCCCCCCTTCGTCCACGGGAGCGACCGGTTCGGGCGAGAGGATCCAGGCGAGGAGTATGGCCAGCCCGGTCAGGAGGAATGGAGCCCACTTCTTCCAAGTCGGGGTGCCTCGCCCGATGGCCTGGGGGCGGCTGCCGGGTTCCCTTTCATCGTCGGGGTTCTCCACGTCAGGGGCCTTCCTCAATGACGATGCTCCGTTCGGGGTCGAGGGGGAACTGGAGAGAGAGAGCCGTTCCCCCGTGGGTCGGCTCCCCCGAGGTCTCGGCCGGGTGATCCTCGACCCGCAGCCGAACCGGGGGCCGGAACGGGAGACGCATGGCCAGAACCACGTTCAGGGGCAACCCGCCGCTCTCCTGTAGCACGCGCAACCTACAGGTCCCTCCGGTCAGGCGACAGTCGAGCTCCACCCTGGCGTCGCCGGCCCTGAGGCCCGCGAGCCGAAAGGATCCAGGGTGCCGGATCAGGTCAGGCGACAACCGGAGCCTCCCGTAGGCGGCGTCCGCATCGGCCCCCACGACGCCCTCGATCCAGGCGCGCACGAGGCGGGCGGCGTGGAGCGCCCTTCGTGGAGCGTGAGTCGGCGAGAGGACTGCCGCGAACGCTTGCGGCTGGGGGAGGACGGGGTTGACGTCCTCCGGCGGAGGGGGAGCGGCCTCCTGTCCCAGGACGGGGAGAGAGACCACGCCGGACCTCCGTCGCAGGCCAAGCGGGCGAGAGCGATGGAGGTCGAGGATTTCGTCGCGCCACCCCCCTCCCAGGGGCTCGACGGCGTCTGCAAAGCTCTCGAGGACCTGCCGGGGGCCGGGGAAGGCGGCGGCGGAGGCGGTCTCCCCGGTCTCGAAAAGCGCGTTCACGGAACGCTGCAGGGGCTGGCGGAGTGGATGGAGCCTGTGTGGATCGCCTGACCATTTCGCTGCGAGGACCGCCAGATACAGCACGGGCAGCGTGGCCGTCGACCGACCGTCCTCCACCATCAACTCCTCCACGATCGCCCACGCGAGATCCCACCGGCCGGAGAGGGCAGCCGCGATCCCGATCTCGGCCAGGGCGGTGTCCGCGGCATACCGGGGGCGGCCGTCCTCCACTCCCAGGAGGAAGGGCCCGTGCGGGCGACCGTCAGCGAAGATTCCGGTCGCGACCCCGTCGATCACCTGGATGGCAGAGTGAAGTACATCCTGCTTCACGTCGTCCAGGAAAAGGGTGGGCATCGACGCGCCTCCGCCTGAGTCCATGGCGCGACCCTCCCTCCGCTGTCGCTCGCGGGCGGCCGGGGGGGCGAGCCGGGGTCTGGTCCGCTCCAAGGAAGTCCCGGGTGGGAGGATGGCCACTCCCGTCGCCTCGTTCCGGTCGGTTCCGTCGGGCCGGCCGGTCGCCGGACGATCGGCCAGCTCGCTTCTGCGGAGGCTGAGGTGGGTCACATGGGCCTCGCCCTCACCTCCGGGCGTGAAAATCTTCACATCGAGTCGGCAGAGACCGACGGGCGGAGTCCCGCCCCCGGGGGGTGCGACGTGACCACCGTCGGCAAGGGTCCAGGCGACGAGACCCGCCGTGGCGGAGTCCAGCAGGACACCCCGCTCGACGAGCTCCCTCCCTGCGGGCCCGAGGGGGATGGTCCGTTCCCAGCCGGCGGAGTCGGCGCGCAAGGCGGTCCCCGGCCCAACCGGCACCCCGTCCACCGTCAGGATCAGCTCTCCCGCAATGGCTCGGTCGCCGCTCCAGATCCCGCGGAGCCCCCGCTCCTCGTCGACGACGGCGACGAGCCCTCCTCCCGTGACGGCTGCAGGCGAACCTGTCGGAACGCCTTCAGCCCCGCTCCTGGATGGCCCGGCGAGCGGCGTCGGGAAGGCGAGGGGTAGGATGACGGACATAGTGGACCCGGAGCTCATGGCGATCTCCCGCGGGGGGGAGTCCCCGAATGGAGCGGGGCGATCCCCTCGTCCGCGAAGGAGACGGGATCCTCGATGGGTTCCAGGTGAGTGAAGGCGTGAATCCCGGGGATCTCCGCCTGGAGGAGTGCCTCGATCTCCTCCGCGAGGTCGTGGCCCCGATGGACGGACCATTCCCCGGGGACCAGGACGTGCATCGAGACGAAGCCTCGCCGTCCCGCTCGACGGGTCCGAATCGCGTGGAACTCGATCCCCTGCTCACGATAGCGGTCGAGGATCCCCTCGATGCGAAAGCGGTCTTCGTCCGGGAGCGCAGTGTCGAGGAGGCCGAGTGCGGATCTTCTCACCAGGCTCGTCCCGGTGAAAAAAATGTGCAGCGCCACCCCGATGGCGAGGAGCGAGTCCAGCCGGTACCAGCCGGTGGCGGAGGCCAGCCCCACCCCCGCGATCACCGCGACGGAGGTCCAGACATCGGCCATGAGGTGTCGCCCCGCCGCCTCGAGGGTGATCGAGCCGAAGCGCCCCCCTGCCCGCAGGAGGATCCGGGAGACCCAGATGTTCAAGAGGGTGGCGACGCCCGCGACGAGGAGTCCCGGTCCGACGGCCTCCACCGGGTGAGGCTCGAAGAGGCGGGGAATGGCGGCCCATAGGATCCCGATGCCGGCGATCAGGATGAGGGCCCCCTCGAACCCACTCGAGAAGTACTCCGCCTTCGAGTGACCGAAGGCGTGCCCGTCGTCCGGCGGGCGTGCGGCCACCCACAACATGGCCAGGGCCATCAGGGCGCCGGCCAGGTTGGCCAGCGACTCCACCGCGTCCGAAAGGAGTCCGACCGATCCCGTCATCCACCAGGCGCCCAGCTTGAGTCCGATGACCACCAGAGCGGCCAGCACGGCCAGAGCGGCGAAGGAGGTCGGATTCCCGGTCGCCAGCCGCGGGCGAGACGGCCTCCGGTTCACCGGGCGGACTCCCCGGAGGTGTGGCAACGCAGGCTCCGGATGCGGTTGATGGCCTGTGCGAGCTCGTGACGACGGAAGAGGGCGAGGTCGCCATCGTGGCCGTGTCCCAAGACGTCGAGCCCATCCGAGTGGAGCTCCGCCATCACCCGATCCAGGAGCTCCGAGAGAGTTGGCGAAGTCCCGCCGAGCTTCCGCCGCGCCAGGAGAATCGCCTCGCTGAGGGCTCGGACCTGGGCAGCGGAGACCACCTGCTCCACGGCGGCGAGGTCGATCTCCTCGGTGCCGAACCGGATCTCCTTCGTGCCCCGGCTCCGGACGTCGACCTTCCTCCGGCCGCGGGACGGGTCCAGGGAGGCGGCCACTGGACGACGGGGAGCGGGTTTCGAGAGGGGGCCCGGGACCTCTCTTCGTCGGTCGGTCGGGTGCTGTCGCGCCACCTCGCGGGCGCTCTCGGTGACCAGCGAGGGGCTGAAATCGGTCATGGCGATGACGGTGTCGGCGACGTCCAGGTAGTCGCCGCTCCCCCCGATCACCAGGATCGAGGAGATCCCGTGGGCCTCGTACAGCTCGCGGACCCGGTCGACGAAGGGGATGATCGGCTCCCGGTCCCCGGGCACGAGCGCCTGCATCCGGCGGTCCCTGATCATGAAGTTGGTAGCGGCCGTGTCCTCGTCTACCAGGAGGAGGCGCGCACCGGCTTCCATCGCTTCCACGATCGCCGCGGCCTGCGAGGTCGAGCCCGAGGCGTCGGGGGTCGAGAAGTCCACCGTGGAGAGCCGACCCGGCAGCTCGCCAATGAAACCCGAGATGTCGACTGAACTCACCGACCGACCGTCCTCCGCCCGGATCTTCACCGCGTCGGGGTCGGAGACCACCCGCTCGCGACCATCGCCGGGCCGATGTCCGTATACGCCCCTTTCCAGGGACCGGAGAAGGGTGCTTTTCCCGTGATATCCCCCGCCTACGATGAGGGTCACTCCCTCGGGGATGCCCATCCCGGCCACAGCCCCCGCGTTGGGGAGCTCGAACTCGAACCGGAGTCCGGCGGGCGAGCGGAAGGGTACCACCGCGTCGCCTGCCAGGGGCCGCTCGTCCGTTCCGGAGCGCCGGGGGAGGATCGAGCCGTTCGCGACGAAGGCGACGAGCCTCTGCTCCCGGAGTTTATCGCGCAGCCAGTGAGCATCCTCGGCGGTTTCGGCGTGGAGGCGGAGCTCGTCGGGGTCGAGGGCATCGTAGCAAAGCGACCGGCGCACGAGTTCGGGCACGGTCTCGAGCAGGAGCCGCGCACAAGCCGATCCCAATATCCGACGTCCCCGGGCGGGAAGGCCCACCCGGAAGCGGGCCTCCACCCTGCCGTCGGGATGAAGCTGCACCGCGGTATTCGGGATCACCTCCTGCCCGGGGGCCTCGATGCTGATCTCCCCGGACCGCCCGCTCCCTTTCCGTCGCCCCCCCGCAGGAGACTCCGCGACGTCCGCGAAGCGCCTGGCGAGATGGCACGCCGTTCCGGTGGCGCGAGCGTCGGTCTGGAAAAGCTCCTCGGGGAACCTCGCCACCTCCGTGTCGAGGATGACGCGCACGCGGCTGGGAGCGGCGAAGGGGTCGCCCTGGACGTGATCGACGAGGAGATGGAGGTCGGGCAGGTTCCACTCACCCCGAACCGCTTTATACGCGCCGTAGCTCTTGCCATCCATCCCGTGGAGAAGCGATTCGAGCTCTCGACCGCTCCGTTCTTCCATGTGGTGGGCTCCTGATTGACGAGGAGGCTCCGGCTGGAGCCGTGAGACCAAGTACGAGTACGACAGGGATCGGGGCAAGATCCGCTGGGCCGCGGCCGGCTCCGCCGCCTCCCCCTCACCGTGCCGGGGTGGAACCGGCAAGGGGAGGTGGATAGCTTCCGTCTCGCGACGCCGCGGACCGTGCAATCGAACCAGAGACCAGGAGAGGTGTCCCGATGGGAGCCATTCGTGCCTTCATGGAGAAGCACTACCGGCACTTCAATGCCCGCGAGACCGTGGAAGCGGCAGCCGCCTACGAGGCCCACCTCGGGGCGGGTGGGAAGATGATGGTGACCCTGGCCGGCGCGATGTCCACCGGTGAACTCGGGGTCATCCTGGCCCGGATGATCCGCGAGGGGAAGGTGCATGCCATCTCCTGTACGGGCGCGAATCTGGAGGAGGACGTGTTCAACCTCCTGGGACGCGACGAGTACGAGATCATCCAGGATTGGCGGGCCCTTTCTGCCCAGGACGAGGCAGATCTCTATCGCCGTGGATTCAACCGGGTGACCGACACGTGCATCCCCGAGGACATCATGCGGCATCTGGAGGCCCGGCTCGTGGAGCGGTGGCGCCGCGCCTGCGAGGACGACGTCCGGAAGTTTCCCTTCGAGTACCTCTACGACGTGTTGCGCTCGGGCGAGCTGGACGAGCACTACCAGGCGGATCCGGCGGACTCCTGGCTTCTCGCCGCGCTCGAAATGGACATTCCCGTCTACTCCCCCGGATGGGAGGATTCGACCACGGGCCAGATGTTCGCTGCGAATGTCCTCAAGGGGAAGGTGCCTCACCATCAGTGCTGCCGCACGGGAACGGAGCAATTCGCGCATCTCATCGAGTGGTACCTGGCCAACAACGGTGAAGATACCGACGCGCCGTCGGTGGGGTTCTTCCAGATCGGGGGAGGGATCGCAGGGGACTTCGCGATCTGCGCGGTGCCCTCCATCATCCAGGACATGCAGCGGGACACCCCCTTCTGGGGATATTTCTGTCAGATCACCGACGCGGAAGTATCCTACGGCGGGTACTCGGGTGCCGTGCCCAACGAGAAGATCACCTGGGGCAAGCTCGATGTCGACACGCCCAAGTTCCTGATCAAGTCGGATGCGACCATCGTGGCCCCTCTCATCTTCGGGTATCTCCTGGGCGATTGAACTGTCCGGGGCAACCGCGCCGGTTCTCGGGGTAGAAGATCGCCATGGGAATCGGATTCCGACGTCGGGCGCGCCGAGGGAAGGGTGGACGCCGCAAGAAGGGAGCACGGGGGACCGCGTCCGGGGCAGTCCGTAGAGCCTCGAAAGGGGTTCGGATGCTGGCCGGTCTGACGGCAGTCGCTGGCGTCCTGCTCCTGGTGGCTGTCGTCCTATGGCTTCGCTGTGGGGTGGCCGGGTGTCCCGACCCGGCGGATCTCACGGCCTATGCCCCGGGCGGGGCCTCCATCCTCCTGGATCGTCATGGGGAGGAGGTGGCGTCCCTGCACCCGCTGGAGGCCGAAGTGGTGCCGCTGGCCGCGCTTCCTCCCCACCTCCCGTCTGCCTTCGTTTCCGTCGAGGATCAACGCTTCGAGCGACACGGCGGGGTGGACTGGATCCGCGTCGTGGGTGCGGCTCTCCGCAACGTCCGGGAGAGGGCGCCTTCGGAGGGTGCCAGCACGATCACGATGCAACTTGCCCGGACCCTCTTCCCCGAGCGGATTCCACGTGCCCGGCGCGACCTCAGCCGCAAGCTCGTCGAGGTGCGCGTCGCCCTCGCCATCGAACGCCGGTTCTCCAAGGAGGAGATCCTCGAGCTCTACCTGAACCACGTATACCTCGGAGGTGGTGCCCACGGGGTCGAGGCTGCGGCGCGCTATTACTTCGACCGGCCCGCTACGGAGCTCACCCTTTCAGAGGCGGCCCTCGTGGCCGGAGTGGCGAGGGCGCCGGCGCTCTACGATCCCCGCCGAGCGCCGGAACGCGCCCTCATGCGGCGAAACCTGGTGATCACGCTCATGGAGGACCAGGGGGGCATATCCGAGGTGGAGGCTGCTGCGGCCCGTGAGGACGACCTGGGCGTCACCCTGGAGCCCCCGCCCCCCACTGCTCCCACTCGCGCCCCCTGGTTCACCGAGGTGGTCCGGCGGGAACTCGACGACCTCTTCGGCCAGGGCGGATACGCGAGCGGGCTCCGGATCCACACCACTCTCGACGCAGGGCTACAACGTGTGGCCGAGGAAGAGCTCGCGGAGCATCTGGCCGCCATCGAGGCAGGAGCCTTCGGAGCGTTCGCCGGAGCTCGCTTCGACGCAGCGGTCCCTGCCGGAGAGGAGGGTACGGACTACCTCCAGGCGGCCCTCGTGGTGATGGAGCCCAGCACCGGCGACGTGCTGGCGCTCGTGGGCGGGCGGGACTACGGACATTCGCGCTTCAACAGGGCCGTGGCGGGACGGCGTCCGGTCGGGAGCGCCTTCAAGCCGTTCGTCTACGCGGCCGCGCTCAGCGAGGGGTTCGTGGCGAGCCAGCCCCTGGCCGACCGCCCCTTCCAGCTCGACGAGGAGGGCACCACGCCCTGGAGTCCGCGGAACCACGACGGGGCGTTCCGGGGCCGCGTGGGGATGCGCGAGTCGCTGGTCAGCTCCCTCAACGTCCCCACCGTGCGACTCGGGATGGCCGTGGGACTCTCCGCCGTGGGCGCGACGGCGAGCCGGTTCGGCTTGGAGAGCGCCGCTGCGCCGACGCCGGCGTACACGCTTGGAACGGCCTCGCTCTCGCCCCTCGAGCTCACTGCCGCGTACACACCCTTCGCCGCCGGAGGCCTCCGCTCCGAGCCCCGCTTCCTCCTCCGCGTCGAGAACGAGGACGGGACTGTGTTGTACGAGGCTCCTTCACCCCCGGGTGTTCCCGCGGTCGATCCTGGAGTCGCGTATATCCTGACCGACATTCTCCAGGAGGCCGTGCGAAGGGGGACCGGGGCGGGCGCTGTACGCCCAGGGATGGGCGCCGTCGCCGGGAAGACCGGTACGACCCAGGAGGGTACGGACGCCTGGTTCGTAGGGTACACGCCGGGAAGGGTGGGGGCCGTCTGGGTCGGGCACGACCGTCCTCGGCCGATCCTGGCCGGAGCCAGCGGCGGACGCCTTGCGGCCCCTCTCTGGGGGGCCGTGATGTCCCGGCATCCCGAGGAAGCCGGAGCCCCGGCGGGGTGGGAGAGGCCGCCTTCCGTGATCGGACGCACTGTCGATCCGATCTCGGGACTGGCCGTATCCGTCGACTGCGGCACCGTGGACGGAGCCGTGACGGAGCTCTTCCTCGAGTCCTACCTCCCCGTGGAGCACTGTCCGGAGCCCGAAGGCGACGACGGGATCTTCTCTCGCATGGCGTCTGCCGTGCGGGGCTTCTTCAACCGGGGTGGAGGGCGGGAGGAGTCGCGGGGAGAGGTGCCCGACGTAGCTGACACCGAAGACCTCACGTCGGCCCTGCGGGCGCGTGAGGGAGAGGGGACGCGCGCCCTCCTGGGGTTCGAGAGGGTGCCGCTCCGCTCGGCGTCCGGGCGGTGAGCCATCAGCCGAGCTCGCGGCGGACGGCGGGGGCGACCCGGGTGCCCAGAAGTTCGATCGCTCGCAGTACGTCCTCGTGCGGCATGGGGCCTACCGTCAGCTGGAGCAGGAAGCGCTGGTGCCCGAATAGGCGATGCTGGTAGAGGATCTTCTCGACAACCTGGTCTGCGTCCCCTACGAAGAGCGCGCCGGCGAGGGCCCGCTCGCCTTCGAAGTGCGCCCTGTCGATCGGCGGCCACCCCCGTTCCTTCCCGATCCGGTTCATCACCTTGGCAGTCGGTGGATAGGCGAGTTCCGCTGCCCGCTCCGCCTCGTCCGCCAGGAACCCGTGTGAGCTGATGGCCACCGGGAGGGTGGCCGGGTCGTGGCCAGCCCGCTCCGCCGCGCGCCGGTATAGCTCCACCACGGGCTGAAAGCGCGCCGCCGTCCCCCCGATGATCGCCAGGGAAATGGGGAGCCCGAGGGTGCCCGCCCGGACCACCGATTGCGGAGTCCCCCCTACGGCAACCCAGACCGGAAGGGGGTCCTGCACTGGCCGCGGAAATACCCCCCGGTCCTGGACCGGGGGACGATGGCTCCCCTCCCAGGTCAGACGTTCCGACGCGCGAGCTGCGAGGAGCATCTCCAGCTTTTCCTGAAAGAGAAGGTCGTAGTGGGAGAGATCCTGCCCAAAAAGCGGAAAGGACTCGGTGAAGGACCCGCGACCCGCCATGACCTCGGCCCGGCCGCCGGAGAGCAGGTCAAGGGTCGAGAAGTCCTGGAAGACCCGGATTGGATCGTCGGATCCCAGGACGGAGACGGCGCTGGTCAACCGGATCCGGGAGGTTCGGGCGGCCGCGGCGGCGAGAACGATGGCGGGGGCCGAGATGGCATAGTCCGGTCGATGGTGCTCCCCTAGGCCGAACACGTCCAGCCCTACCTCGTCTGCGAGCTGGATCTCGGCGAGGAGCTCAGCGAGGCGCCTTCGGGCTCCCTTCTGCCGTCGTCCGCTCTCGTCCACCGGCGTCTCGCCGAAGGAGTAGATACCGATTTCCATCAGGTCCTCTCCTCATCACGGGGATGGCTCGGTTGGCGCAGGATTGCGCGGAGGCGTGCGGCCTGGGCGGCGGGGATCTCATGACGAAGACCGGATCGCCCCACCATGCCCCGCCCGATCAGAGTGTCGCGGAAGAAGAGGGCCAGGGGGCCGGCCGGCCGGTCGCCCGCTGGAAGCGGCCGGTCGTCGAGAAGCTCCTGGAGGCTCGCTGCGTCCAGATCCAGGCGGCGTTCACCGCCCATGGCTCGCTGGAACCGGCTGAGAAACTGGTTCGACGGGGTCTCCTTGCCTCCCCGAGCGGCCCGGAAGGCACGCAGCCCGGCGGAAACCACCCGCCAACCACCCCGGTCCTGCCAACCGGGATAGGGCCATTCCCCGGCCGTGTGGACCCAGATGTTCTCCTTGCGCACTATCCAGGAAAGTCCCTCCAGCACCTGAGAAACGAAACCATATTCTTCTTCTAATACGGCGCGGGCGCCCTCGATTCGCTCTCTGGCTGCTCGATCCGCCTCTCCTGGGAAACCGGGGGGAATGGGCTCCCAGTCCGGCCGCGGCCCGTCCCCGGTCGGGGTCTCCCCCTCCTTCCTGCGCAGACGCGCCATGAAGAGGCCTCCCGAATCCAGGTGGTGCGGGTAAACCCTCCATGTCTGAGTGATGGCCGGAGCGAAGTCGAGTCCCTCCCAGGCTGAGAGGCCCGGAGAATGGGGCAGGTCCAGCGGGATGGGCTCGATCTCGACGGGAGAGTCGGCGAGCACCCGGTGAACCACTGCCTCGTTCTCCTCCGGGGCGAAGGTGCAGGTAGAATAGACCACCACGCCCCCGGGGCGTGTGAGCTGGATCGCCTTCCGCAGGAGACTCTCCTGGAGGCGTGAGACGTAGCGCCGGAAGTCGGCTGGGTGCTTCCCTCCCTTCCCTCCCTGGCGGCGCAGATTTCCTTCCGCCGAGCACGGAGCGTCTACCAGAACGCGGTCGAACAGGGCGGCGTCCGGTAGCTCCCTTCCGTCCGCAGCTATGGTGATCACATTTGTGTATCCCAGGCGAAAGACGTTGGCCATGAGGCCCCGGAGCCTCTTCTCCTTCGGATCGACGGCCAGAAGGGCTCCTCGTTCATTCATGAGCTCGGAAAGGTGGGTCGTCTTTCCGCCGGGGGCGGCGCAGAGGTCCAGGATCCGTTCCCCGGGTCTGGGCGCCAGGGCGAGGGGGGGCAGGGCCATGACCGCCTGTTGGACGTGCAGGAAGCCCAGCCAATGCTCCAGGGTCTGAGCGACGGAGCCCGGCCCGCCGACCACCCGAAGGTAGTCGGTCAGACCGGACACCTGAGACGTCTCGAACCCCTGCTCCCGAAGTCGGGATGCGAGGTCGGACGCGGACAGGAGCGCACGGCGGACCCGGAAGGTGGTGGGTTCCTGTGAGGTCGTGGCGCTGACAAAAGCTGGCCAGTCCTCGATGACATCTTCGTAGCGCGCGAGGGGCCCTGGGAGCGTCGGCGTGGTCACGGATCCATCGGGGATGACCGGCGCTTGGTCACTCCCCCTTCCCGACGGGCACCAGAAGGACGGACGCCGATGCTCTCCGCGCTACCTGGCGGCTCTCGCTGCCCATCACGATTTCCGGGAGGAAGCCGCGGCCGTGCGTTGCCATGACGACCATGGCGGCCGGGTCCTTTCCTCCGGCGGAGAGGATCTCTTCGTGGGGGTTGCCGAGTCGGACCAGCGTGTCGACCTGCACTCCGTCCAGAGTTCGGAGCGGGGCAGCCAACGCTTCCAGCTGGCGTTCCGCCTCGCCCCGGCCTTCCTTGGCGTCCACCGGGAGCACGTGCAGGAGCACGAACTTCCGGACACCCTCCGCGGCGAGTGATGCCAACTGGGCGTAGGCCCGCTCGGCCGCCTCGGAGAAGTCGGTGGGGAATACCACCCGGGAGGGAAGGCCTCCCCCACGGGACTCGAGGGCCGCCTCGGGGTCGGGGCGATTTGCTTCGATGCGCTGGAGGAGGACAGGGCGCTGGGAGCGCCGGACCACTTCCCAGGCGACGCTGCCCACGAAGGCCTCCCGGATCCTCGTGTGGCTCCTGGAGCCGATGAGGATGATGTCCGGATTGCGACTCTGGGCCAGCTTTACAAGCTCCGTGGCCGGCGCCCCGGAGGGCACCTCGACCGAAACTTCAAAACCGTGCTCCCGCAGCCGGACCCCTAGTCCGTTCAGCCGTTCCCGAAGATCCCCGATCTCGCGGAGCGACGCGGAGACCGGCTCCCGGATCGACCGGCTCACGTGTGCCAGGATGATCTCCCGGGTACCGAGCTCCTTCAATCCCGGGATGGACGAGACCAGGGCCTCTGTGGCCGGGGACAGATCCATGGCGACGAGTACGCGAGCGAACATGTAGTCTCCTGATGCGGATGGTCGAACTGGGAATGGTTTGATCCTAAACAGTCCGGCGTCCCCGCGCCACGCCGGAACATCGTCCCCCATGGCGGCCGAGGGAGGCCGGTGGTTTGACGACTCACCCGAGTTGCCGTATTTCTCCCATCCCTAACCAACCCCTCCAGGCCCAGGCGCCGCACGGTGAAGGCGGCGGGCACGAACGAGAGTCGGGTCGTCCCGGCCCTCCCGCATCCGGAGAGCTAGACCCATGCGCCGGTTCACTCCCTTCCTACTCCTCCTGGCCCTCTTGACTCCGGCTCAGGCCTCGAGTCAAACCGAGCCCGTCGAGGGGCTCCGCGAGAGCCCGGCCGGCGTCCACGCCCTCACCGGCGCCGATGTCGTGACTGCTCCCGGCGGCCGGCTCGAGGGCGCGACGATCGTGATCCGCGATGGGGTGATCGAGTCCGTCGGGATCGGTGTCGACATTCCCTCTGATGCTCGCATCCACGATCTGTCCGGCTACGTGGTGTACCCGGGCTTCATCGACCCGCACGCCCGGATCGGGCTCGACGAGGCGAGGACCGACGAGGCGGGGCGTGGACCGGGCAACTGGAACCCGCAGGTCCAGCCGTTCGTGGATGCGGCCTCGGACTATGTGCACGACGACGATCGGGCCGCTGCCCTGCGCTCCCAGGGATTCACCCTGGCCATGGCGGTTCCCAGGCTCGGAATCTTCCGGGGGCGACCGGCGGTGGTCTCCCTCGGCGAGGGAAGGAATAACCAACTCGTCGTCGGCCACGGCCCGGTGCAATCGGTCTCCTTCAGCCGCAACAACGAGCTTTCCACCGGCTATCCGACCTCGGCCATGGGAGGGGTTGCGCTCATCCGGCAGACGCTCCTGGATGCCGACTGGTACGGTCGGGCGCACGCCGTATACGCGGAGGATCCGTCGGGGTTGACGCGGCCCGAATCCGACCGCGGTCTCGCCGCCCTGGTCCCGGCAATGCGGGGAGAGGAGCCGCTCCTCTTCGAGGCCGGAAGCGAGGAGGAGGTGCTTCGCGCCCTCGCCATCGCGGAAGAGTTCGGGCTCGACCCGTGGATCCGTGGCAGCGGAGCGGAATACAGGATCCTGGATCTTCTCGGGGGCTTTGCCGGGCCCCTCCTTCTCCCGGTGAATTATCCGTCGCAGCCGGACGTGGAAGACCCCGAAGATGCCCTCGACGTCTCCCTGACGGAGCTGCGGCGATGGCACGTTGCCCCGACGAACCCCTCCCGGATCGCTGATACCGGGCGGGAATTCGCCTTCACGACGGACGGCCTGAACAGTCTCCCAGCCTTCCTCCCGAATGTGCGGAAGGCGGTGGAGCGAGGACTCGACCCCGAGGTGGCGCTGGCCGCACTCACCACGGTGCCCGCTTCCCTCCTGGGGGTCGCGAGCACCCATGGCGTGCTCGCGAGTGGGCGGGCTGCCAACCTGGTGGTGGCGAGTGCGGACATCTTCACCGACGACGCGACGGTCCGTGAAGTATGGGTCGAGGGACGGCGATACGAGGTGGAGGCGAATACGGAGTTGGATCTCCGGGGAGAATGGCTGCTGGAAGGTCCGGAGGAGCTGGCGGGGGTTCTCGAGCTGACGGGCTCCGCAGGCCAGCCCGACGGGGCGCTCACGGTCCAGGGGGACCGTCTGGAGGTCACCGCCGCTGCCGTCCGGCCCGAGGCGGGCGGGGTGCTACTGACCCTCCGGGACGAGCGTTCGTCTCAACCGCGGATGGTTCGGCTTGCGGGTTCGCTCGTGGAAGGTGGGCTGGAAGGGTGGGGCGAGCTCGGAAATGGCAACTTCGTTTCGTGGCGTGCATCCCCGGCTTCGGCGGCCACCGTGGGGGCGGCGAATAATCCGAATCCGTCTTCTGATTCTGATATCTCGGGTGGCACACAGCAAGCCGGGACGACCTTGCAGGCACCGGAAATTCTCGTCGTGCAACCCGACCAGGACTATGGCCGAGAGGCTCTACCCGAGCAGCCCGCACATGTCCTCGTCCGCAACGCGACGATCTGGACGATGGGGCCGGAGGGTCGGTTGGAGGGTGCCGACCTCCTCGTGAGTTCCGGACGGGTGGCGGCGGTTGGTCCGGGACTCGATGCACCGGCGGGCGCCATGGAGATCGACGCCACCGGAAAGCATGTCACCCCCGGACTCATCGATGCGCACATCCATTCGGGGGGGACCGGCGGTGTCAACGAGAGCGGGAGCGCCATCGTCCCCGAGGTCCGCATGGCCGACGTGGTCACGGCGAACAACCCCTGGATGTACCGCCAGCTCGCCGGAGGGCTCACCACTGCGCACCTCATGCACGGATCCGCGAACCCCATTGGCGGGCAGAACGTCCATATGAAGATGAGGTGGGGAGCCCCTGCCCGGGACCAGATCTTCGAGGGGGCGCCCCGAACGGTGAAGTTCGCCCTGGGGGAAAACCCGACACGCCGGTCCGACCGCTATCCTGACACCCGGATGGGGGTGGAGCAGCTCATTCGGGATCACTTCGTCCGGGCGAGGGAGTACGAAGCCGCGTGGGCGGATTGGGAGGCGAATGGAGAGGGCATCCCGCCTCGGCGGGACCTCCGCCTGGAGGCGATCGTGGACATCCTGAACGGTGACATCCTCGTTCAGTCCCACAGCTACCGACAGGACGAGATCCTGATGCTCATGCGTCTGGCCGAGGAGTTCGACTTCCGGATCAAGGCGTTCCACCACGGAGTGGAGGCCTTCATGGTAGCGCCGGAGTTGCGGGAACACGGGGCCGGGGCCGTGGTCTGGTCGGACTGGGCCGGGTTCAAGATCGAGGCCTACAATGCCTCGGTCTACAACGCTCGGCTTCTGGGTGAGGCCGGCGTCCTGACCTCCCTTCACTCCGACAACTCTCAGCTCGCCGCCCGGATGAACTGGGAAGCGGGGAAGATGGTTCGAGCTGGTATGGAGGAGGAGGAAGCCCTTGCGCTGGTGACGATCAACACCGCCCGCATCCTGGGCATCGACGATCGCGTAGGCTCCCTGGAAGAGGGGAAGGATGCGGATTTCGTGATCTGGAACGGAAATCCGCTCTCGCAGTTCTCCCGGGCCGAGCAGACCTGGGTGGATGGACGGCGCTACTTCGATCTGGAGGAGGATCGGGAGCTCCGCAAGCGGGTGGCGCGGGAGCGCTCGAATCTCATTCAGTTCATCCTGAACGGTTCCTGAGGGAGGGAGACCGATGAGCCAAGTCAGAACTCGCCTTACAGCCCTCTTGGCAAGGGTGTGCGCCCCCGCGATCCTCGGGCTGGTGCTCTCGCCCGCGGCCTACCCTTTTCAGCACCTCGAGGCTCAGATTCCGGCGGCCGAGCAGTCACGCCCCATCGCCCTCACCGGAGGAACCATCCATCCGGTGAGTGGACCCTCCATCGAAGATGGAACGCTCGTTTTTGAAGGAGGACTGATCACGGCGATCGGGACCGCGGTAGACGTCCCATCCGGGGCCCTGGAGGTGAACCTCGAGGGTCGGCACGTCTACCCGGGGCTCATCGATGCCAACTCGTCGGTCGGACTCTTCGAAATCGGGGGCTGGGACGTCACCATCGACCTGGAAGAGCTGGGGGACATCAATCCGAACGTCCGGGCGCAGGTGGCCTTCAATCCCGAAAGCCGCCATATCGGGACGACCCGTTCCGCCGGGGTTCTCGTCGCCGTGTCGTCGCCCGCCGGAGGACTCATCTCGGGCCAGGCCGCAGCCATGGCGCTGGACGGCTGGAGCTGGGAGCAGATGACGCTCGCGGCGCCGGTGGGCATGGTGGTGAACTGGCCGGGCACGGGGAACCAGGAGCAATACCGGGAACGCGTCCGGGTGCTGCGGGAGGCCTTCGACGAGGCGCGGGCCTACCGGACCGCCCGACTCTCGGAGCGGGGGGCGGAACATCCGGAGGACGCACGGTGGGAGGCGATGATCCCGGTCTTCTCGGGGGACATTCCCCTCATTGTGGACGCGGACGGAGTGCAACAGATCCAGGACGCGGTCGCCTGGGCCGAAGAGGAAGAACTCAGGATCGTGATCCGGGGTGGACAGGACGCGGGTTTTGTCGCGGACCATCTGGCGGCTCGCCAGATCCCCGTACTTCTGTCCGCAGTGCAGGATTCTCCCGGTCGGGAGTGGGAGGGGTACGATGGCGTCTACTCGCTGCCGGCGCGACTCTACGATGCCGGGGTCCGGTTCGGTATCGCAGGGTCCTCGAGTGCCCCGTACGCCCACCGACTCCCCTGGGAGGCCGGGACGGCCGTGGCATTCGGGCTCCCCGAGGGGGAGGCGCTGCGGGCCGTTACCCTCAGTCCGGCGGAGTTCCTCGGAATCGACGATCGCGTCGGGTCCCTGGAGGTTGGCAAGGACGCGAACCTCCTCATCACTACGGGAAGTCCGCTCGAATACCATACGCAAATCGAACAGATCTTCATCCAGGGACGCGACATCGACCTGATGGATGCCCACCGGGAGTTCTACGAGAAGTACAGCCAGAAGGTGAGACAGATGTCGCCCGGTTCCGACCGGTGACCCAGGGAGCGACCGGTTGAAGGGAGATCCGACCAAGACCCAACGGCTCCTGGACCTGCTCGCCTTCCTCGCGACGAGGCGCGCTCCCGTCGAGGTGGGTGCGATCCTTCGGAATGTCGCCGGCTACGGGGGGGATGGCGGGGGGATGGATGAGCTCCCGGGCGACGCGGTCCTTCGCAAGTTCGAGCGCGACAAGGCCGAGCTCCGGGACCTCGGGATCCCGCTCGACTCCGAGACGGTCACGGTCTGGGGAGGGGTCGAGGAGGTGCGATACCGGCTCCGAGCGGATTCCTTCTTCCTGCCGGTGCTCCGGCTTCTCGAGGCCAGGGCCGAGGACGCGGATCTGAACGGCATCGGGGGAGCGCCCCGAGCCAGGGCTCCAGTGGGCCGTCAGTTGCAGGTCCATCCCAGCGAGCTGGCGGCCGCGGTGGAGGCCCTCCACTACGTCCATGACCTCCCTGCCTTCCCTCTCCGCCGGGCAGCCCGTTCGGCCCTGGCGAAGCTCACCTTCGACCTCGCCCCGGAGGCCCTGGACCCCTCGCCGGGCGTCCTCCACCTCTCGTCCATCGACCGGGTGGTGGTGGGGGAGGCACTCTCCCTGGCCTCCGAGGCCATGGCGCGCCGGAAGAGCCTCCACTTCGAATACTTCTCCATAGGCCGGGATCATCGCTCCCGGCGGTCGGCCCATCCCCTCGGACTCCTCTACCAGGGTTCGCGATGGTACCTGGTCGGGCAGGACCCCCAGAGCCACGAGATCCGGATGTTCCGGGTGGACCGGATGGAGGAGGTGGAGGTGGAGGAGCGGCGCCCTCGTACGCCGGATTTCGAGGTCCCCGAGGGGTTCAGCCTCGAGGCCTACCGGGGGCGACGGCCCTGGGAGCTGGATGCGGAGGAGGAGGTGACCGTGACGGTACACTTCCGGCCCCCGCTCTCCCTCCTCGCCGCGCGGAACGACTGGGGCATGCTGTGCCACGGGGACGAGGACCCGCCGGGGGAGCGGGAAGGCCGCAACGGGGCATCCCGGGTCTTTCACGTGCGGAATGTGAACCCCTTCCTGCGGTGGATTCTGACCCATCACGGCATGGCTGAGATCGTCTCCCCCGCGTCCCTGCGCCAGGACCTGGAGGAGCTCCGGAAGCGGACGCTGGAAGTGCACCAATGAGGGGCGACGGTGGCTCCATCGCGCAGGTACTGCGCCTCCTCCACCTCATCCCCGCAGCCCATCGGGACGGGGGTGTGCGGTACTCGGAAGTGGCCCGAGAGCTCGGGGTACCGGAGCCGACGATTCGTCGGGACGTGGAGCACCTGCTGGAGCGGAGCAGCTATCTTCGCGCCGGCCATGCTGGGCAGATCCAGGCGGAGCTCCGGCCCGACGGGTTCCAGATATGGGCTCCGGGCCCCTTCGATCGTCCGCCCCGCCTGACGGGGGCGGAAGCACTCGCTCTGGTCCTCGGATTGCGGAGTCGGGCCCTCCTCCGGGGGCTTTCGGCAGACGATGCGGCGGACGGGGTGCTCCAGCGACTGGAAGGAGCCCTGGCGAGTCGGGAGTCCTTGGCGGCGGATGCGCTCCCTATGGAGGATGCTTCCCCGACTCCTCCGGGGGGAGAGTTCAGAGACGCGGCGCTGGATGCGATCGGTGGATCTCGCGTGCTCTCGATAGCCTATCTGAAGGCGGGAGCCCCGGGCCCCGAGAAGCGACGAGTCGAGCCTGCCGCGCTCGCGCACGCGGAGGGCACGTGGTACCTGCTAGGACGAGACCCGGAAGGGGCCGCGGAAAGCCGGAAGGTGCGGGGTGGGGAGCGAGACGAGATGGAGGGTGGTCCCCCACCCGACTTTCGAGCTTTTCGGATGGACCGGATCCTCGAACTCGAGCTGACGGAAGAGACCTTCGCCCCACTGGAGGACCTGGATCTTCGGCAGGTGCTGAACGGCTCCCGTGTCTTCTTCACCGCTGGCGAGGTGCGGGAGGTGGCGGTCGTCTACTCCCGGCGTATTTCACGCTGGCTCCGCGAGCGATACGACGGCGACACGCTGGCCGACGGGTCCTTCCGGGTCGTTCACTCCGTGGCCGATCCGGACTGGCTGGTGCGACACGTCCTCCAGTACGGGGGAGAGGCCCGGGCAGAGGGGGAGGGATCGCGCTGGGTCCGGCGAGCCCTGGAAGGCTGAGGGGGAGCCGAGCGGCGGCGCTGTGAATCGAGTAGCGATTCCACTAACTTTCAGGGCTAAGACGATTGTTGTAGCCGTCTTCATCCAGGTCGTCGCCCTGGGATCCCCTGCGGCGGCGTTTCAAACCCGACCCGAACCGCTCCGAAGGGGCGGCCAGAGATATGCAGCAAAGAGAAGAGCAACTCCGTAATATCGCCATCATCGCCCACGTGGATCACGGGAAGACCACCCTTGTCGACAAGATGCTCCGACAGGCCGGTGTGTTCCGGGACAATCAGGAGGTGCAGGAGCGGGTGATGGACTCGAACCCGCTCGAGCGGGAGCGAGGGATCACCATCCTCTCGAAGAATACGGCGGTTCGGTGGAAAGGGGTCAAGATCAATGTGGTGGATACCCCCGGTCACGCCGACTTCGGGGGTGAGGTGGAGCGCATCCTGCGCATGGTGGACGGTGTGCTCATCCTGGTGGATGCCGTGGAGGGGCCGATGCCCCAGACCCGATTCGTCACGCGGAAGGCGCTGGAGCTCGGGCTCATGCCTGTGGTCGTGGTGAACAAGGTGGACCGGGACGCCGCGCGGCCCGCCGAGGTGCACGACGAGGTCCTCGAGCTCTTCATGGAGCTGGAGGCTTCGGATCGGCAGCTCGATGCACCCTTCCTTTACGCGTCCGGTCTGGACGGGTGGGCGACGCCGGAGATCGGGACGGTCGGGAGCGACCTCGTTCCCCTCTTCGACACGATTCTGGAGCACGTTCCACCGCCTTCGGCGATTCCGGACGGGCCCTTCCAGATGCTCGTATCGACGCTGGATCACTCTGCCTATGTAGGTCGGATCGCGATCGGCCGGATCGAGCGGGGGAGCGTTTCCGTGGGACAGACCGTCACGCTCCTCCCCTTCGGCCAGCCCGGGCAGGTGTCCGAGGGCGAGGCCAGGCGTTCCAGGGTCACGAAGCTCTTTTCCTTCGATGGACTGGAGCGGGTGGAGGTCACGGAGGTAGGAGCCGGGGACATCGTGGCGCTAGCGGGGCTCGAAGAGGTAGACATCGGTCAGACCGTCACGGACGCGGCGCACCGGGAACGCCTCCGCGGCATCAAGGTTGAAGAGCCGACCCTGTCGGTGGACTTCACCGTGAACAACTCTCCGTTGGCGGGGCAGGCAGGGAAGTTCGTGACGACCCGCCAGGTTCGCGAGCGCCTCTTCCGCGAGCTGGAGCGCAACGTCGCGCTGCGTGTCGAGGAGACCGAACAGACCGACACGTTCCAGGTTTCCGGACGCGGTGAGCTGCACCTCTCCATCCTCATGGAGACCATGCGGCGGGAGGGGTATGAGTTCCAGGTTTCGCGGCCCCAGGTCATCGAGCGGACGGGCGCGGACGGGGCCCGGCTGGAGCCCTTCGAGGAGGTCCTCATCGACGTGCCCGACGAGACGGTGGGGGCGGTGATGGAGCGTCTTGGACCCCGACGCGGCGAGCTGACCGACATGAGCCCCACGGGAACCGGGGTGACCCGGCTCCGGTTCCGGATTCCGGCGCGGGGCCTATTCGGCTACCGGTCCGAATTCATGACGGACACCCGGGGCGAGGGCATCCTGAACCACCACTTCCTGGAATACGCTTCCTACGCAGGCCCGATCCAGGGCCGTAGGCGGGGCGTGCTGGTGTCCGACCGCTCGGGCGAGACGGTGGCCTACGCCCTTTTCAACCTCCAGGAGCGGGGCACCATGTTCGTAGGGCCTGGCACCACGGTCTACACGGGGATGATCGTCGGGGAGCACATCCGCCCGGGCGATCTCGACGTGAACGTGTGCAAGGGGAAGAAGCTCACGAACATGCGTGCCGCCGGTTCGGACGAGAATGTGAAGCTCGAGCCCCCACGCCAACTCACCCTCGAGCTCGCACTGGAGTTCATCGACGACGACGAGCTCATCGAGGTGACGCCCAGCGCCATCCGGCTCCGGAAGAAGGAGCTCGACGCGAACCGCCGGAAAAAGGCTCAGAAGGCGCTGGCGAGCCAGGAGGCCTGAGTCCGGCTCCCCGTGTCCCGGCCCCGCGCGTCGGGACCTCGACCCCGACCCCCAGTTCCCCATGCCGCACCTCTACAAGGATCTGGTTCCGGAGAACACCCACCCCCTGAACGTGATGAGGGGGATTCCGAAAGAAGAGGCGGCTGACTTTCGTGTGACCCGCCCCCCGCTCTTCGAGGTCTACATGCGGATGGCGGAGGAGCTGGCAAAACGCAGCACCTGCCGACGACTTGCGGTGGGGACCGTCATCACCGATGCCGATCTCGAGAACGTCGTAGGGATCGGGTACAACGGGAACGCGCGGGGCTTCCCCAACGACTGCGACTCGCCCACTCCCGGTGCGTGCGGCTGCATCCACTCCGAGATGAACGCCCTGGTGAAGGCGCCTGGGCACCTCGAGGGGAAGGTCATGTTCGTGACCGTCTCTCCCTGCTCCTCCTGTGCCAAGCTGGTGGTCCAGGCGAAGGTGGCCCACCTCTACTACCGGGTGGCGTATCGTCGTCCCGAGGGCCTCGATGTCCTGCGGACGGCCGGGATCACGACGGTGCAGTACGATCGCTGGAAGGACGCCTGGCGGGAGGGACCTCCCCTCAGGGGATCCGTCCAGCCTCCCTGAGGAGCGCCACCAGCGCCTCGATGGGAATGGCTTCCGAGCGAGTCCCCCCATGTCCCTCCACAGTGGTCGCGCGGAGGATCGAATTGATCACCGCCTCCTCGGTGGCCTCAACGGTGGCCTGGAAGAGGGGTGAGGTGGCGCTGTTCGGGAGGTCGGCGGGCGTGGGGACCCCCTCTCCCCCGTGGCGCCGGACGTCTTCGGCGGTGGAGAAGGCGATGATGTAGTCTCCCGAGCCATTTCCCGCGAATGACCCCGTCCGGGCCAGCCCCAGCATTGCCCGGCTTGCAAGGCGCTCCAGGTTGCGGTCGGAGAGGGGTGCGTCTGTGGCGATGACGATCATGACGGAGCCATCGCCCTCGTCCGCCTCCACATTTCCCCGAAAGGAGTACCGGCCCAGCGCCTCCCCGACGCGGACTCCGTCCACCGCGAGAATCCCGCCGAAATTGGATTGCACGAGGACTCCCACGGCGTATCCGCCAAGGGATGCCGGCAGGACCCGGGAGGCGGTGCCGATGCCCCCCTTCCAGCCGAACGCACGCGTGCCGGTACCCGCTCCCACGGACCCCTCCTCCACCGGTCCCACCGAGGCTCCCTCCAGAGCACGGACTACGTCCTCGGG
The DNA here is from genome assembly GCA_040905325.1 of Gemmatimonadota bacterium. Taxonomy (GTDB): domain Bacteria; phylum Gemmatimonadota; class Gemmatimonadetes; order Longimicrobiales; family Gaopeijiaceae; genus JBBDRS01. Next base: position 118,289 of record JBBDRS010000049.1, on the reverse strand, counting down.
CTGGATGGGTCGAGACCGGATGTCGTTCAGGGCACCGTCGTTGGTTTCGCCCACCACCGGGTTGATCGACCCGACCCCTCCCATTCCAGGACGGGCGAGGAGCCACTCTACCATGGCGTCGGCCGCCCGCCAGACGCAGAGTGTGCAGGTGAGGAGGATGGGGGTCTCCAGCTCGCCGAGCTCCCGGACCTGGGTGATCCCCACCAGCTTTCCGAAGCCGTTACCGACATGGATTGCCGCGGGCACGCGCTCGCGGAAAATATCTCCCCCGTGGGGGAGGATGGCCGTGATCCCCGTGCGGACGTCGCTGCCCTCTTGCAACGTCACCTGCCCGACGCGCACGCCGGCCACGTCGGTGATGGCATTGTGCACACCGGGAGTGAAGATCCCGATCTCGAGACCGAGGTCTCGGGCTCGAGGGCGCTCCTGGCCGCTCACCTCCCCCACCACGGTACAGAGCGCCACCAGGAAGAGTGCGAGAGCCGGGACGGGCTCACGCAAAAGGCGGACGGGGGACGGCGGGAAACGCATCGCGGGACTCCGATCGGAGGTTGCGAAGGACAGGGCGAAGGCATGGTCTCGGCGGCTGGTCACCCCGGAGGGACGGTGTCCACCAGCATCAGCCCCAGGAGGAGCGGCTGGTAGAGAAGCGATCCCAGGAAGACCCCTCTGACTCGCTTCGACTCCATGGTCCGTCCGGCCCGAAAGCTCGTGACGAAGAGGCCCACCCCGAGGACGATCGCCCCCCAGAAGTAGATCCACCCCGTGAGATGGAGCAGGGTTGGGAGCACGCTGACGGGGATCAACGCCAGGGTGTGCAGGTTCATCTGCCGAGCGATGATCCGACCCTGCGGATCGGCGGGCGGTGTGAGAAGGAAGCCCGCCCGCCGATAGTCCTCCCGGAGGAGCCACGCGAGCGCCAGCACATGCGGAAGCTGCCAGAGGAACGCGATGGCGAAGAGGACGAGTCCGCCGAGGGTGACGGCGCCCGTGGCCGCGCTCCAACCGATGAGTGCCGGCATCGCACCGGGAACCGCGCCGGCGAATGTGGCCAGATAGGAGCGGGGCTTCAGCGGAGTGTAGATAAAGTTGTAGGCGAACGCCGAGAAGAGGGTGAGGGCCGCGGGGAGCCATCCGGCGGTGACCGCGAGGTACGCGCACCCCGCGAGGACGAGCAGGACGCCGAATCCGAGTGCCTCGCCCGGGCGCAGTCGCCCGCTGGGAAGGGGGCGGTTTCTCGTCCGGACCATCCGGGCATCCACTTCGCGCTCGATGTACTGGTTGAGGGCGAGGGCGCCCGCCGTTGCCAGCACGGTTCCCAGAAGCACATGCAGGAGGACTGCGATGTCCGGCCGGCCCGAAGTGCCCACGAAGTAGGAGACCCCGGCGGTGATCATCACGAAGAGGGCGATGCCAGGCTTCGTGAGCTCGTAGAAGGCGCCCAGCCTCGTCCGGGTAGTTCGACGCCGGACCGCCGCCCGCTCCTCGTCGGCCATGAGAGGTGGTGTGGCCGGGGAGGTCGAGGCGTTCCAGGTGGGGTCGGACAAAGGATGCGACCTGGGTGAGTGGAGCGGGCCGGGATGAATGGGATTCCGTCCGGGAGCGCCCCTGAAACTGTTCCGGGAGGGGGAGGGGCGCAAGCGTGCGCGGGTGTCGGAAGGCAGGGAGCGTGGAGGACCGCCGAAACAACCGCACCCCTTCGGTCGTAGTAAGAGATGGGAATTGCCGGCGCGTCGGTGAAGTTCCCATTGCGCCCATGCCGGCGGCCACGCCCAACACCCATCACGGACCCCGGCGGGCACGGCCTTCTCGCCTACGAGGGGTGCGCACCCGCAACCGGATCATATGACCGCCTCCACGGAACTTTCGCCGCTCGAAGGTCGTCCTTCGCAGGGGGAGGAGCGTTCAGCCGGGGAATCGAACCAGGAGAGGAGGGAGCGCGAGCGGGACGTCTGGAGAAAAGCCTTCCTGATCTCTCTTGGTCTCCATGTCCTCCTCTTTTTGCTCTGGCCAGCCACGACGCGGCCTCCCGAGGACCCCTTTGCAGCCGCCGGCCCGAGGTCGGAGGACGACCGGGCCGCCGAGGGGATGATGCGAAGCATCGCGCTCCGCTCGGCCCCACCCACGGAAACGCAGACCCCCGTGGCACCGGTCGTCGAGGTGGACCTGGAAGTTCCTGAAGTCGAGATGGAGGTCGAGCCGGAGCCGGAAGCAGACGACGTGCCGCAGCCGGAGCTCACACAGCCGGGCGTCGGCGCTACCGAGGGGACGGACGCCGCGGATGGCGGTGCGGATGCGGGGGTCGAGGGGGGGACCGGTGCCGGGGACGGGGGGGACTCGGAAGAAGGGCTTTTCCGTGTGGTGCCTCCTGCGCCGCGAGGGATGATCATCCCCCCCACCAACTCTCGCCTCCGGGGACAGGAAATCCGGGTCTGGGTCTTCGTGAACGAGGGTGGGCGCGTGGTGGCCGATTCCACCCGCCTGGAGCCGCCTACCTCGGACCGTGGCTTCAACGAACAGATCATCCGCGAGGCAGCCCGTTGGGTCTTCCAGCCGGCGCGCCAGGGTGAGAAACCCGTGTCCGCCTGGTTTCCGTACACCATCGGGCTCTGAGCTATACGAGTTACCTGGCTACACAACCGTGAGGTGAAATGACCGCAGCACCGCAGAGCCCCAACCACCGGGACGGGACAGCCGTCATCACCGGGGGCGGGACGGGCATTGGCGCCGGACTCGCCCGGGAACTGGCGCGGAGGGGGTGTGACGTTCTCGTCGTCGGGCGGCGGAGCGAGCCCCTGGAGCAGGTGAAGGCGGAGGTGGGATCGGCCGTTCGCACCTGTTCGGCGGATATATCGACGCACGAGGGTCGTCGTTCGGTTGTCGCGGCAGTGAAGAGCCGCGGGGGTTCCGTGGCGCACCTGATCCACAACGCGGCCGTTCTCGGTCCGGTGGGACCCCTGGCGAAGATCTCTTCTGCGGAGTGGGAGGCGCACTTCGCTGTGAACCTGCATGCGCCCCTCCTCCTCACCCAGGCTCTCCTCGGGCACATTCCGCGCGGAGGAAGGATCCTGAACATCTCTTCTGGCGCCGCGCACAAAGCGATCCGCGGCTGGGGGGCCTACTGTACCTCGAAGGCGGCACTGTTCATGTTGGGGCGTTGTCTCTCCGAGGAGCTCGAGCCGCAGGGAATTCTGGTTGGAAGTGTCCGGCCCGGAGTGGTGGACACCCCGATGCAGGAGGAGATCCGGGGTGCTTCGGAGGAGGAATTTCCATCGGTGGAACGGTTCCGGGAGTTGAAGTCTACCGACCAACTGCTCTCCGTCGAGGAGGTCGGACGATTCCTGGCGTGGCTTCTGCTGGACGTGGAAGGACCCCGTTTCTCCGATGCAGAGTGGGATATCCGCGACGACAGGGATGTGGACGGGGGTGACTGACCCCGCCTTCCTTGGCCTGTTCACGCCCATCCAGTAGGTTTCCGGCATGATGCGTCCCTCCAAGCGGATCCTCTGGGTCGACGACGAGATAGAGCTGCTGCGGCCACACTGCCTCTTCCTGCAGCAGCGGGGATATCATTTGGACGCCGTCTCGAACGGTGATGACGCCCTCGCCCTCCTTTCCGCCGAGCCCTACGATCTGGTCCTCCTGGACGAGCAGATGCCGGGCCGCCGCGGACTCGAAGTGCTGGAGGAGCTGCGGCGGGACCTCCCCTACACCCCGGTCGTCATGATCACGAAGTCCGAGGAGGATCGGACCATGACGGAGGCCATCGGGCGGCGGGCGGACGACTATCTCGTAAAGCCCACCAGCCCCCTCCAGGTGCTCTCGGTGGTGACCCGTATCCTGGAGGGGTCCTCGATCCGGCAGCAGCAGGCGGCACAGGACTTTGCGGCGCGCTTCCCACGACTGGGCCGGCTTCGGGAGGAGGCCCAGGAGCACGGAGACTTCGCCGCTCTCTACAGCGAGCTGGTGGACTGGCACGTCCGGTTGCAAGGCTCGGGCGACGAGGGACTCCTGGATACCGTCAACAGCCAGATGGAGGAACTCCGACGGGATTTCGGGGCGTGGGTGGGCCGGAGCTATCCGCGCTGGATGAAAGGAGAAGAGGAAGCGCCGCTCCTCTCCCCGGACCTGGTGGAATGCTTCCTCCTCCCCCTCCTGGGGGACGATCCCGTCCTCCTCGTGGTGCTGGACTGTATGCGCCTCGACCAATGGCGGGTGATGCTCCCTATACTGGCACGGGATTTCGACGTACACGAGGAGTTGCATTATTCCATTCTTCCCACCGCGACCCCTTACTCCCGCAACGCGATATTTTCGGGGAAGTTTCCGGATGAACTCGCCCGCGGGCGGCCGGGCTGGTGGGAGAGCATGGCGGATGAGGGAAGCATGAACTCATTTGAGGACGAGCTTCTCGAGGAGCACCTGCGGGCGCTCACGGGGAGGGAGGTGTCGGTCTTCTATGAAAAGGTCTTCTCGGATCGAGAGGGGGAGCAGCTCAGGGCGCGCGTCAATTCCGCCGTGAGCGCCCGGGCCGGGGTCGTGTCTCTGGTCTTCAACTTCATGGACCATCTTATCCACTCCCGGTCGGAGTCGAGGGTGTTCATGGAAATGGCGAGGGACGAGGTGTCGCTGCGCGATCTGACCCGCTCCTGGTTCCTCCGCTCGGCGCTCCACCAGATCCTGAGGGAGGCGGCCGCCAACGGGCTCTCGGTAATGGTGACCACCGACCACGGCTCCATCCTGTGTGACCGGCCCACGACCGTCTTCGCACGACGGGACGCGACCCCGGGGCTGCGCTACAAGTTCGGTCACGACCTGAGGGCGGAGGATCGCAGCACCGTGATCAGCACGTCCGACCCCGAGGACTTCCGCCTTCCTCCCGGCCGCCTCGGGATGAACTACGTCCTCGCGCTGGACGACTACTTCATGGTCTATCCGACCAAGCTACGGGAATACCAGAACCGCTACCGCGGGTCCTTCCTCCACGGAGGGGTCTCGCCCGAGGAGATGATCGTCCCCGTCGCGACCCTCACCCCCCGGGCGCGGTGAGCGCAGCCTCCCCCGCTCCAAGCGCAGCCTCCCCCGCTCCAACTTCCGCGCGCGCCTGGTGAGACTCTACCTCCGCATTCTGTCGTACCTGCGGCCCTACGGGGCCGTTTTCCTCCTGGCGGTGGTGGCTACCTCCGTCTTCGCGGCGCTGGATGCTTTCTCGATCCTCCTTTTGATTCCCTTCCTGCGTACCCTCTTCACGCGCGCTGGAACGGCTGGCTTCGACATCGGAGGCAGCGGTGCCGGTGCTGGGGTGCAGGGGCCGGGTAGCGGGGCGGTACAGGATGTGGAGGGAGGGATCGCAGTGGCCGCGGAAGGTACGGGTGGAGATCTCCTCGGCGGCTTGCTGGATTCCACGCTCGGACGGGTGGTGGACATGGGGGCGCCTCCGGCGGAGGCGATCAAGGGGATCATCCTCTTCCTCCTCGTCATCTTTCTGGTCAAGAACGTCTTCGACTTCCTCCGCAACTACCTGGTCGCCTGGATCGAGCAGTCGGTCACCCGTGACCTCAGGGACGAGGTCTACGACCATCTGGTGGAACTGGACTTGGTCTTCTTCGGCCGGACGAAGGTGGGTCAGATCATCTCGCGTCTCACCCACGACGTCGAGCAGCTCCGGACCTTGATCACCAAGGAGTTCGCCCGGATCCTCTCCTCGGTCTTCGAGCTGGCCGCGGCGGTCGCCGTCATGTTCTTGATCTCCTGGAAACTCACCCTGGCCGCGTGCGTCGTCCTGCCGGGGGTGTTCGCGATCTGGGGGCCGCTCCTCAACCGGGTGCGGAGGGGCGATCGGACCATCCTGAATATGGCGGGGGAGGTCAACAGCCACATCCAGGAGACCGTGTCGGGGATCCGGTTGGTGAAGGCGTCGGGGGCAGAGGACCACGAGCGGAGGCGGTTCCGGGGGCTCACCTGGGGGTACTTCAAGGCCTTCGTGCGAACGGAGCGGTACCGCTCTCTCTCGCATCCCCTTACCGAGACCGTGGGAGCCCTGGGGACGGTGGTCGTGCTCTGGTACGGTGCCCAGCTGGTTCTGGCGGGAGGGGAGCTGGGAGGGGAGGAGTTCATCGCCTTCCTCGTTCTCTCCGTTAAACTTTACGCCCCGGTGAAGTACCTCGGGAAGCTCCCCGCCATCATGCAGCCGGGTCTGGTGGCAGCCGAGCGCGTGTTCGAGTTCCTGGACGCACCCATGGAGATCTCAGATCGACCGGGGGCCCGGACGTTCACTGGAGTTCACGACAAGATCGAGTTCCGAAACGTGTCCTTCGCGTACCGGGAGGGCGAGCCGGTCCTGCGTAGGGTCAGCTTCCAGGCCAGGTCCGGTACGGTGACCGCCATGGTGGGGCCGAGTGGGGCGGGAAAGACCACCCTGGTGGACCTGATCGGGCGCTTCTACGAGGCCACCGACGGGAAGATCCTCATCGACGGGGTCGACATCCGCGAGTTTTCCCTCAAGTCACTTCGGGAGTCGTTGGGCATCGTGTCGCAGGACACGGTCCTCTTCCACGACACGGTGCGCGCGAACATCGCATACGGCCTTCAGAACGTGAGCGACGAGGCGTTGGACTCGGCCGCACGGGCGGCCCACGCGGATGAGTTCATCGACCGGCTCCCGAAAGGGTACGACACGGTGGTGGGTGAGCGGGGAGCCCAGCTTTCGGGCGGTCAGCGCCAGCGAATCGCCATCGCGCGCGCGATTCTCCGAGACCCGCCTGTTCTCATCTTCGACGAGGCCACCTCGGCGCTCGACTCCGAGGTGGAACGGCTCGTCCAGGAGGCCATGGAACGCCTTCTCTCCGGGAGGACCGTCTTCGTCATCGCGCACCGCCTCTCCACCATCCAGCGTGCCGACCGGATCCTCGTCATGCAGGAAGGTCGGATCGTACAGAGTGGGACCCACGCAGAGCTCCTGGACGAGGGCGGGCTATATGGGTATCTCCACGCCCTTCAGTTCGGAACCAGCGGCGGCGACGCCCAGGAAGTCATGGTTCTGCCCGGGACCGATGTGGAGTCCAGGTCCCCGCGCTCACCATGACACGGCGAGCCAGGCCCACGGCGACGCACCGGTTGGAGGACCTGGCCATCAGGGCGATATCCTCGTTCCTTCGGATCCTCCCCGAGCCCGTGGCCCTCGGGTCCGGACGAGCGATCGGTAGGTTGGTTGGATCGGTCCTCGGGGTGCGTCGGAAGATAATCGAGAAGAATCTGGAGCTGGCGTTCCCCGACCGATCCGATTCGTGGCGACGCCGCGTCGCACGCCGGGTCTTCCCTCACATAGCCCGGGAGGTGGTCACACTCCTGCGGGTGGGAGCGGACCGTTCCGGCGGGGTGGAGGGACGTGTACAGTTCGATCGTCTGGAGGTGCTGGAAGGCGCCTTCGGAGAGGGAAAGGGCGTCATCCTTCTGACGGGTCATATCGGGAACTGGGAGATCGCGGGAGGGGCGCTGACCCTTGAAGGATACCCCCTGGATGCAGTGGCCCAACGGATCAAGAATCCTCTCGCGGATCGACGGATGCGCGGCTTGCGTGAACGACTGGGCCTCCGGGTCATCTACCGCAGGGATGCCCCGAGGGAAGTCCTGCGCTCCCTCCGACGCGGCCGGGTCGTGGCCCTGGTGGCAGACCAGAGCGACCGCCGCCAGGACCTCTTCGTCGATTTTTTCGGGATTCCTGCAAGCACGGCCAGGGGGCCGGCGCTCTTCGCGCTGCGCACAGGGGCTCCGGTCGTGGTCGCGACGTCCCTGCGCCTCCCCGGATGGAGGGCCAGATATCGCGTCGGCTTTACCCGGCTCGTAGGGGCGGACATGGCGCCGCCGTCGGAGGGCGAGCTGATGCGGATGTACTTCGAAGTCCTCGAGGAGGCGATCACGGAGGCGCCCGAACAGTACTTCTGGCCGCATGACCGGTGGAGGGCACGCCCACCCGGCGAGGGTGCCACCAGGGAACTGGGGTCTGCTCGGCCTGTATGAAGCCTTCCCCATCTGTCGGAGCCGCCTCGAAGGGGTCGTGGGTCGGGCGAGCGGGCCCCAGGGGAAATCCCATCCCAGGTTCCGGGCCGCCGGAGGACGATCTGCCGCGCAAGTCAACAGGGAGTACCAAGCGTTGATATATATCTGCATCCCGGCGCACGACGAGGAAGCCACGATCGGGGTCCTCCTCTGGAAGGTGCGCAAGGTCATGGCCGACTTTGGTCGGGACTACGAAGTCCTCGTGCTGGACGACGCGTCCGGGGACGAGACGGCGACCATCCTCCGGTCCTATGAGGGGACGCTCCCCCTTGCGGTGATCCATTCCAAGTCGCGCCTGGGCTCCAGTGCTGCCACGGCGCGGCTTCTGACTGAGGCCGCCAGGCGCACCGATTACCCCAAGCGCGACATCGCGGTGACCCTCCAGGCCGACTTTACCGAAGACCCGGAAGGGTTGGTCGAAATGGTGAAGTTGGTCGAAGGGGGCGCCGACCTGGTGGTGGGGAAGGTCGAGGAAAATGCCCTGCCGGCGCCTCGTCGGTTCCTCCGCCGGACCGCCAGGGCATTTCTGAAAAGGAGTGTGCGCGGCGCTCCAGTCGAGGATCCCCTTTCCGGCTATCGCGCTTACCGCCTCGTGGTGATCCGGAAGGCCCTGCGCGAGCTGGGTCCCAACGCCCTCGTCACGAGAGCTGCTGGGGGCGAAGGGGCCAACCTCGAACTTCTGGCCAAGACACTTCCCCATGCCCGCCAGGTCGCGGAGACGGGCTATGCGCTGCGCTCCGAGTACAGGGAGCGGGCATCCCGGTTTCGTCTCTGGCCTGCAGTTCGAGGCCTCTTCGCGGCCGCCCGTGGGGTGGCCTGGCCCGGGGCGGTGGTCGCGGCATTGGCCCTTGCCGTGTCGTTCGCGCTGTCGGCGGGACTCGAGGGACAGGTGGTGACCCCCCGGTCCGGGGCCACACAGAGTCCCGTGGCGGCGGTGCCCTTCGGACCCGGCGAACATGCCGAATACGAGGTGAAGCTGGGGCCCGTTTCCGTGGGCACCGGCTTCATGGAAGTCCGTGCGGTAGAGACGGTACGGGCCGCCAGGACCTACCACCTCCTGATGGGGATCAACGGGGGGATCCCCTTCGCGCGTGTCAACACCCTCTACCAGTCATGGCTGGATATTGGGATCCTGGCCTCCCGGAGGTTCATCCAGGACCAACACGAGGTGCGCTATCGGCGCTTCCGTCACTTCGAATTCTTTCCGGAGGAGCGGCGCTGGGAACGCAGGGATGTGAACGCGAGTGGTCCCCTCACGACAAGCCTTCCTCTGGACGACATCTCCTTCGTCTACTTCGTGAGAACGCTGCCTCTGGAGGTGGGCGAGACCTACACCCTCGACCGATACTTTCAGGAGGAAGGAAACCCGGTGGTCATCCAGGTGACCGGGCGGGATCGGGTCACCGTGCCCGCCGGCACCTTCGATACCATCGTCGTGAAGCCCGTCATTCGCACCCGGGGTCTCTTCTCCGAAGGGGGCGAGGCAGAGATCCACTTCTCGGACGACGAGAGGCGCCTCATGGTACAACTGGAGTCCCGCGTGCCCGTAGTGGGCTCCCTCTCACTGCACCTGAGGGAACTGACACCGGGTCGTCCGCTCAGGACGACAGTGCCCGGGTAGCGTCGAACCCCTCCACGGCCTGCCGGATCCTGGCAAGCACCGCCCTTGGTGTGACCCGCTCCATCCCGCCCCGACGGTACTCACGGACGGTCCCGTACTTCTCACCGGGCGATCTGGCGAAACCGTCCACGACGTAGGCGCGAGACGGGCCGTAGGGACCGGTGAGGTTGGGATTCGTCCACCCGTATAGCCCGACCACCGGGGTCCCGAACGCAACCGCCAGGTGAAGGGGACCGGTGTCGGGACCGACTACCAGTCGACACCCATCCACGAGCCACATGATTCGGCGCAGATCGTCGCCCAGCAGGTCCAAAGGCTCCGTTCGGGTACGCTCGCGGATGCGGTCCGCCACCTCCCGCTCCAATCTGGATGGCCCCCCGAGGAGGGCCACGCGGAAGCCCCACCTCTCTTCGAGAGCGTCCACCACCGGGGCCCAACGGTCGGCGGGCCAGTTCTTGCGGGGATCACTCGCGCCGACCACCACTCCGCACACCGGCGCCTCGATGTCGCCGAAGAAATGGTCCCGTTCTTCCCGCTCGCGGGACGAGAGGCGCACCGGCCACTCGACCGGTTCAGGGTCGCACCCGAGGACGCCAGCGAACTCCAACGACTCCTCTACGACGTGCCGGCGGGGCCCCGGGGGGAGGCGATGGGTAGTGAACGCCCACTGGAGGTCGGTGGCTCTTCGCCGGTCGAAGCCGAGCCGGATCGGTCCCGGAATGAGACGTGCGAGGAGCCCGGCCTTGAAGGCGACCTGGGGAACGATAGTCAAATCGAAGCGGCGATCTGCCACTGTCCTGCGGAAGTCCCGGTACTCCGGGAGGGCGCGGAGGCCCGCGTGCCGCCGGAACGGGAGGATTTCCTCGACGACCGGGCTACCCTCGAGAATCCGTCCGGGGAGCGGCTGGGCAACCCAGGTGAGGCGTGCGTTCGGCCAGCGTCTCTTCAGGGCAGCGGCAAGCGGGAGGGTGTGTACCACATCCCCGATGGCGCTCATTCGTACCAGGCAAATGGTGTTCGGAGGTTCGCCCTGTAGCAACGTTGCCAGGACCTCGGGCGGAGTCACGCCTCGGGCTCTCCGGGACTCATGAGACGGCTGGGGATGGACCCGTCGTCGCCCCCGGGGTCGGCCTCCATGAGAAAGAGGGAGGGGCCGCGGAGCTTCCGCCCTTTTACTCTGATCTCGAAGGTGTATCGTCCGGCCTGCGGGAAGACGACGTCCTCCAGGGGGACAATCAACCGCGTGCGGGGCGGGGGTCGGTCGGAGGGCCGACGGTCCACGTCAGTGTGTCCGTCCACAGTCAGGGAAGGGCGGCCGTCCGGACCCTTGAGTTCCACCTTGAACTGGTTGCGGCCATCGTCCCCCCGTTCCCACTCGATGGTCGTCACGAGTACCATCTTCTCCTGACGCGCAGGGAAGCCTGGTGCGGACAGGTCGTTGAAGATCCCGTCGACATCCATCTTGCCGTCCGGGCGCATCCGAGCGTCGTCACAGACGAAGGAAAGCTGAACGTGCATGAGGCCTCTGCTGTTGGCGGGGGGATGAGGGTGGATCCGTTCCGGGTGTCCGGACCCGGGGGTGGCCATGGTCGCATGAGCTGCTGAAGGGGAGTTTATCGGTTAGCGTCACGTGGTGGAAGGCGTTCAGTATGGGGTGCCTGATCAAAGAGGGGTAGCTGAGGCCCGTCGCAGGACGGTTGTTCCGTTTGCGTCGAACCCATCAGTGGTATACATTTCAAGGCTGCACATTCAACCTGCATCTCGCATGTGTCACCTGACGGGGCGACAGGTCCCGCCGGCTCCCGGCGGAGCCAGTGGGAATCCCGCATCGACCATGGTCGACCAGTCCGGGACGGCGCGGAGCTTCTGCACCGTTTTCGTGGGTGACCGATCGCCTGAGATCCATAGACGGAGGAACGATGACGAACAAAGGCAAGCTGAAGGACCGAGCAAGAGACGAACTATTCAGCCACATCAATCGGTGTGGGGTGCTGGGCGCGGCGGAGGACCACCAGACCCAGTGGATGGAAGAAACGATGGAGTACCTGGCAGAGCGGTATCCCGATCTGTCGGATCCCGACCTGAAGGAACTGTACACTCTGGGGATGCGTTTCTGCCGTCCCGCGATCCCACACGGCCACCCGAGCCTCGAAGGTGACGAAGTGGGAGAGGCCGCCGAAGCCGAGGCGGCTCCCATCGAGTCGGAGGACCAGGAGGCCGGTGACACCGTGGGTGCAGCGACCGAGGAGTCGACCGTGGTTTGACGGCATGACTACGCCGACGGGGCCCGGCACCGACCCCCCGTGTCGGAAGAGGCCGGACGCCGGCGCGCGTTCGATGCTGCCGCAGGGGCGGAGGGTGGAGTGTGAATCCGCCCTCCGCCCCTGTGCACGTGCTCCCTTCGGCTCACCTCGCCGAGGGCGGGACTCCGTCCTCTCCTCCTCCTGGGGGGAGGCTGGCCCGGGCGCCCCACCGGCGGTACATTGCCTGCAGATTCAGGTTGAGCCCTGATCCCTTCTCATTCCCATGAGAGAGCCTGCATGCCGGACCGCTTCCTGAGCTCTGAGGAATACGACGAGCGTGCCCATTCCCTCTACGACGAGGGAGATGTGGACGGAGCCCTCGACACGCTGAAGGAAGGAATCGCTCTCTACCCGAACTGCGCCGATCTCTACGTGGGGCTCGGTTACGCGCGGATGACCCGGGAGGAGTTCGCATGGGCCCGCTCCGCGTTCTCGAGGGCGCTCGCCCTCGATGCGACCCATGAGGATGCGATGGTGGGGCTTGGGGAGGTCCTCCTGCGCCTGGGGCGATCCGACGAGTCCATCGAACTCTTCGACCGGGTCGCTGGCCTGGGTTTCGACGATGACGTCGAGTTGATGCTGACCATCGGGAGGGCCCTCTACCGAGAAGGCCTTTTCGCCCGCTCTCACGACATCTTCAGCCGATTGGCCGCCGAGCGCCCCGATTCGGGTGAAGCAGCGGCCTCGGTGGGATACGCGCTGCACCGCATGGGAGATGCGGTTGGCGCCTCCCGTCAACTTCGCCTCGCGTTGCGCATGGTGCCCGACCTGCATGAGGCCCGGGTGTATCTTGGACACCTCCTCTATGATAGGGGCGACTGGGAAGGAGCCCTGAGGGAGTTCGAACGGGTGGCTCCCGCGGACCACTGGGATCCCCTCGCCGTCTGGCGGGTCACTCAACTGAGGGCGCAGCTCCCCCGATCCCGGGAAGGTGTGGACCCGGCGCTCAGCGCATGGGAGGCCCGACTCGAAGAGCTGGAGCAACGGGATGACGACCCGATCGATCGGCTTCTCACCGAGCTGGAGGCGCGGTACGGGGGAGGATCGGACTGGCCGCTCCAGGACACCGGGCAGCTCGAACTCTTCAGGTCGCGAACGCCGGGTTCGTGGGCGGACCGGGTGGTGGCCGTACGTACACCGGATGGGCACGTCTTCCGGGGCAGTTGCGACGACGTCGTCCGGATGATCCGCGAGGCGGAGGGGTTCGGTCACGAGTCACTGACCGCCTTCATGCGACGACTGGCGGAGCGCTGGCACGAGGCCTTTTCGGTGGACGTGCCGACCACCAGCCCCGAGAATTTTCTGAGAGGTGCCGCTGCAGCCGGGATCTATCGGGTCTCGGAAAGCGCTGGCCCCGATATCGATCCATCTGCTTCCGAACACTGACACATGCGTACAGAGCTCGCCCTGGTGGACCGCTTCTTCAATGTGCTCGTAGAGGAGATCTGCGAGTCGCATCCCGAGTACCTCGACGCTTCTTTCACGGTGGCCGAGGTATATCAGTCGCTCGTTCCGTATCGGACCCATCGGGACCGGATCGGAGCCGAGATGAACGGCGACTACGAGGACGCGCTTCTCCGGCTTCTCGCGGGTGAGGGGGGTTATCTCGAGCTCGATTCGGATACGGCAAGAGAGCGCATCCTGCTGGAACTCCGGTCCTCGAACCCGAATACGGGGATGTACCGCGAGTACGCCGCGGTCCGGGTCCGACTCAGTGACAACGTGCGGGAATCGCTTCCCTCCGAACCGGGCCACGCCGGGCCGTCGCCCCAGACCGAGCTCGAGGTCGAGGCCGGAGGATCTCAGCAGCCCGTCAGGGAAGCGGGTGAAGTGGAGCACACCGTCTCGGGCGAGGAGACCGCGACCGCTGCGGATGAGGCCGATGAACCCGCGGCCTCTTCAGGTTCCGCGCCGAGGTCGTCCACGATGGACTTGACGGGGGGCGCAGAGGCGATGCCGCGCAACAAGGCGTCCGGCGGCTCCGATCGAGACGCGGAGTCATCCCGCCCTGATTCTTGCCCCGACTGCGGAGCGGCTCTCCCCGCGCGAGCATCCCTCCGCTTCTGCGCGGAGTGCGGAGCAAATGTCTTCGTGGCGCCGTGCGGAGAGTGCGGCGAAGTGCTCGAGCGGAATTGGAAATTCTGCATCGCTTGCGGCGTCCCGGCGCCGTAGGGATGAGCGTTTTGCTGGAGTCGGCGGGGCGCCACTCCCGGCGGTGGGGGGATCGAGTAAAGAGTCGGCTCGGGGGCGCGATGGCCCTGGCGGCGGCCGCGACGCTCCTGGCCGCGTGCGGCCCGGACGTCTCCCCACCGGCCGACCCCGAGCTGGCCGAGGCGCTCGGCATCGAGGAGGGGGTGCCGATCCACCAGATCCTCCTGAGTGGTCGGGGAGACCTCACTCGGGTTCTCCCAGCGAATCTGACCATCGATGCCGGCGACGTCGTCCAGTTCCGGGTGATGGACGGTCGAGTGCACAGGGTAGGCTTCCGGGTCGAGGAGATGGCGGAGGAGGCGCGCGCTTTCCTGGAGCGGACAGGGCAGGCCTCCCATCCGCCCCTCGTTGAGCAGGATGGCCGCCTGGTCCTGGACTTCTCCGGGGCGCCCCCGGCGAATTATCTCTTCCTGGTCGAAGGGTACGGCAACTCGGTGGACGGTCGGATCCGGGTGCGGAGCCCGTGACGTCCCCCCTTCGGGGCGCGGTGGCGCGTATAGCCATCCTCTCCGCTGGAGACCCCTCCCCGGTCCCCACCATGCTGGCGGAGTTCATCGAGGCGCTTCTTCCCGAGTGCCGTATCGAGGTATTGGACCCGGGGCGATCGGACGCCCGCGACCACGATGCGGTCCTCTTTGCAGGGGGCGGCCGGCGACCCGCCCCTTCGATCCACATGCACTCCCATCGAGTCAGGCATCCGCGCCTGACTTCCCTTCGACCCGTTCCCAGCGGTCGTTGCAGGGTCGACATTCTCTGGAGCGATGCCTCGTTCCGTCCGGCGCCAGGAGCTTCCGGGGCGCTACCGCACCCTGCCGAGGAGGAGCTCCTCGCATTGGCCTTCCGCTGGGCGGCTGGAAGCCCCGGTAGCCGAGTGATCATGGCGGAGGCGGTCGGACGGGATTCGAGCGTGAGGCTACCCGTAGCGCGTTTCGAGCGTCTGGCGGCGGAGCACCCCGGGGTCCGGGCGGAACGACTTCGGGCCGACGCGGTTCTCGCGGCGGTGCGAAGGGCTTCTCCAGGCCGTTGGATTCTCCTCCTTCCCGATGGGGTGGACGGTGAGGCAGGGGCCCTCATGACCTCCCTGCTCGGAGGACATGAGTTGGCCGTGCGGAGGGAATTGGCTCCGGGAGAGCCGCCCGTCTTCACGGCAGTCGTTCATTCGCACGATGGGCGGCCGGGTCCGGTGGGGACCGTTCTCGCGGTGGGGTCCCTCCTGGAGTACCTCGGGGAGGCGGAGGCGGCGGAGCTCGTGTGGTCCGGTGTGGAACGGGCGTTCGACGCCGGGGTGGTCCCGATGACGCTGGGGGGGAGTTCGACGATGGAGGAGGTCCTCTGGTGGATCTCCCATCAGGTTCCCATCCTCCGCAGACTTCCAGGAAGGGATTCAGGCACATGAGCGAGCACAGGACCATCGGCCAGATTCTCACTGAGATCGGCCGCGTCACTCCCGAGGACGTGGAGAGGGCACTGGACTACCAGCGGGAGAACGGCGGGTATTTCGGTGAGGCGCTCGTGGCCATGGGAGTCGTCCGCGAGGAAGAACTCGGGTGGAGCCTGGCTTCGCAGTTCGACATGCCCTTCATTTTTCCCGACGCGCCCTCCGTCGATCCTGAGGCGGCGTCCCTCGTCTCGGCAGAGTGGGCGCTGCGCCACAACGCCCTGCCAATTGCCAGGAGCAGGGATGGCCTCACCGTGGTGGTCGACTCGCCGTTGAACGCGGATGCGGCAGAAGAGCTGGCAGACCGGACGGGGTTGGAGGTCCGACTCGCGCTGGCGTCGGGCCGGGCCGTACGCAGTGTGATCCGCGAAGTCTTCCGGAGTCTGGAGGGGATGCCGTCGGGTTCGACTCCCGGGGTCAGTCTCGGTATGCTGGAGTTGGTCAGCCAGGCAGCGGCGCTAGGGGCGGAACGACTTGGAGTCTCGGTTCGAGGTGAGACGGCGGTCGGTTGGCACGACGGGGCCGGGACGGTGAAGCGGTTCCGACTTACACCGGGCTGGAGATCGGTGCTGACCACAATCTTGTCTCCGGGGCCGGGTGACCGCGTCCCGGCCATCGGCGAGGCGGCGTGGTCCGCACTGATGACCGAGGAGAGCGCTTCCACTCTCGTGGACGTGCATGTCATCGCCACGCTCGAAGGGCAGGAAATCCTTCTGACGCGCCGACCTCCAGAGGCCGATCCGGTGTCCGACCGAACGCCCGACCCGCCCTCGGAACTGGTGGAGGAGCTGCGGCTGCTCGCCTCGCGGGGGCGACTGTTTCTGGTGCTGTCCAGTGATCCGCCCGAGCTCGCCCAGCGTCTCCTCCCACTCCTTCCCGATCTACTTCTCCCTGCCGGACATCGCTCGCTGCATCTGGGGTCCGGAGGGGAGCGGCCGGGACAAGTCCAGAGTCTGAGCCTGCCACTTCAGGGTGCGGGGGACTGGCTCCACCGGCTCACGGAGCTGCGGGATTTCCGTTTCGACTCGGTGGGCGTGCGTCTGCCGGCGGGGAGGGAGGTGGACGAGATCGACGGCGCTCTCGCTCCGATGGTGTTCGTGGTGGTGGGGGGAGACGGCGGGTCCCGGGGTGGCACCCGCGAGGGATCGTGGATTCTGGATATCCGGGCAGCGGGCCCGGACGAGGAATGGGAATGGACGCTGGTGCCGGGAGAAGGTTGACCGGCACCGTAGGGCCGCCGGGGCAGAGGAAGGGAAACCGGGGATCACAGAAGACCGGGAGGACGAGGGGAAATGGCCAAGATTGATCAGTTCCTGAAGGCTCTGTCGGAGAGCGGAGGCTCGGACCTCCACGTCACCACGGGGGCCAAGCCCCTGATGAGGTTGGATGGGGAGATGACTCCATTTCCCTTCAGGGAGCTGACCGCTGCGAACGTGGAGGCGCTTCTCTACGAGATCATGACCCCGGAAGGTCGGGAGGAGTTCGAGAGGCGCATGGACCTGGATTTCGCCTACGAAATCGAAGGTGTGTCCCGGTTCCGAGTCAATGTCTTCCGGCAGCGGAAGGGGATGGGGGCGGTGTTCCGGACCATTCCCACCGAGATTTTGACGGCCGAACAGCTCGGGCTCCCCGAGGCGGTTCGCCGTTTCGCGCGGCTGTCGAAGGGCCTCATCCTGGTGACGGGACCGACCGGCTCCGGGAAGTCTACGACGCTGGCGGCGCTCGTCGACTACATCAACGAGACCCGCTCCGACCACATCCTCACCATCGAAGACCCCATCGAATTCACCCATCCGAACAAGCGCTGCCTCGTGAACCAGCGGGAGATCGGATCGAACACGAAGTCCTTTGCCTCCGCGCTGCGGGCCGCCTTGCGGGAGGACCCCGACGTGATTCTCGTGGGAGAGATGCGGGACCGTGAGACCATCGAGCTCGGGATCACCGCGGCCGAGACTGGACACCTGGTGTTCGGGACCCTCCACACGAATTCGGCCCCGAAGACGGTCGACCGGATCATCGACGTATTTCCGGCGGACCAGCAATCGCAGATACGGTCCATGCTGGCCGAATCCCTCAAGGGCGTGGTGTCACAAGTCCTCCTTCGAAAGAAGGGGGGGAAGGGGCGGGTCGCCGCGCTGGAGATCATGGTGGGCACGTCGGCGCTGGCGAACCTCATCCGCGAGAACAAGATCCACCAGGTGCCGTCCATCATCCAGACCGGAAAGAAGGAGGGGATGCAGCTCCTGGATCAGCACATCATGGACCTCCTGATGGCCGGTGAAATCGACGCCCGGGAGGCCTACACGAAGGCCCACAACAAACAGATCTTTGCTTCCCATCTGGAGGAGGCGGAGGGTCGGGTGGGAGCGGAGGCCTCATGACCGCCGGGGGTGGGAACAATGACATCGTCTTCCTGTCGGGAAGACGGACGCCCTTCGGCTCGTTCGGAGGGTCGTTGAAGGGGTTGACCGCGACGGAGTTGGGGGTCGCAGCCGCCCTGGCCGCACTCGAGGGGGCCGGGGTGGATCGTGCGGACGTGGGGCACGTCATTTTCGGAAATGCCCTCCAGACCTCCGCCGACGCCATCTATCTGGCTCGACACGTGGGCCTGGGCGCGGGACTTCCTGAAGTCACTCCGGCCGTAACGGTGAACCGCCTCTGTGGCTCCGGTTTCCAGGCCATCACCCAGGCCGCACAGGAGATCCTGACGGGGGACGCCCGGGTCGTGTTGGCCGGGGGGACCGAATCGATGAGCCAGGCGCCCCACGTTCTGAGGGGCGCCCGTTGGGGGGAGCTGCGTTTCGGGGATGCGTCCAGCGGTCTCGAGGATGCCCTCTGGGAGGCTCTCGTGGACGGCCGATGTGGCATGAGCATGGCGCAGACGGCCGAGGAGCTGGCCCGACGCTACGAGGTGACCCGGGAGGAGGCGGACGAAGCGGCCTTCCAGAGCCACGCGAGAGCCCAGGCTGCCTGGGAGGCGGGTCGGTTCGCCGCGGAGGTCGCGCCGGTGGAAGTCGTCTCCCGAAGAGAGAGCCGAACGTTTTCGCGGGATGAGCACATCCGGGAGGACGCGACTCCGGAGGGCTTCGCCAGGCTTCCACCCGCCTTCGAGAAGGAAGGCCTGGTGACGGCCGGAAACGCGTCCGGGATCGGGGATGGTGCGGTCGCAACCGTACTGGCCTCCGGAGCATGGTCGCGGGAGCGGGGGCTGCGGCCACTCGGCCGGTTGGTTTCATGGGCGTACGTAGGAGTCGACCCGCGGATCATGGGCATCGGTCCGGTGCCGGCGGCCCGAAAGGCGCTGTCCCGAGCCGGACTGTCCCTGGACGCCATGGACCTTGTCGAAGTGAATGAAGCCTTCGCACCGCAGTACGTGGCTGTGTGCCGGGAGCTGGGGCTGGATCCGTCCCGCACCAATGTGAACGGCGGAGCCATCGCCCTAACGCATCCGCTGGCCGCCTCGGGCGCCCGGATCACGGTGCACCTCCTTCACGAATTGAGACGGAGGGGCGGACGCTACGCCCTTGGGAGTGCGTGCATCGGAGGTGGCCAGGGTGCCGGAGTGGTGATCGAGGCCTTCCCGGACTGATCGCCCCGCCCTTCGGACGGGGAGGGGCTCGAGGCGGAACCATCCTCCAGCCAGGAGCATCGACATGAAGACGGAACCCAAGCGGATGGGCGTGCTTGGCTGCGGTCTGATGGGGAGTGGAATCGTCGAGGTCGCAGCGAGGCGAGGGTTCGAGGTCGTGGTGCGGGAGATATCGACCCAGGCACTCGAAGAGGGTCGCGCCCGCATCGAAGCCTCACTCGAACGGGCCGTCTCCCAGGACAAGCTGACCCGCAGGGAGGCCGACGAGGCTGCCGGCCACATCCGGTACACGCTGGACCTCTCCCGGGCCGTCGCCGAGGCCGATCTGGTGGTCGAGGCGGTGGTGGAGGACCGCTTGGTCAAGAGGGAGCTGTTCGCCGAACTCGACCGGCTCGCTTCGAACGATACCATTCTCGCCACGAACACCTCCTCGATCCCGATTGCCGACCTCGCGGCGGCGGTGGAGCGCCAGGGGCGCGTGATCGGACTCCACTTCTTCAACCCTGTGCCCGTGATGCCCCTGGTGGAGGTCGTTCCGGCCATCGGGACCTCAACCGCCACCCTCGAGCGGACGCTCGAGTTGGCACAGTCCCTGGGGAAGGAGGCAGTGGTCGCGCGCGATCGGTCCGGCTTCCTGGTAAACCTCCTGCTGGTTCCCTACCTCCTGGACGCCGTGCGGCAACTGGATCGGGGAGCCGCTTCCATCGAGCAGATGGATCGGGCGATGGTCCTGGGGTGCGGACATCCGATGGGGCCGCTGGCCCTCTGCGACTTTGTCGGGATCGACACGGCGCTCCGCATCGCGGAGGTCATGTACGACGAATACCGGGAAGAGCGGTACGCACCACCCCCGTTGCTGAAGCGGCTGGTGGCGATGGGACGGTTGGGCAGGAAAGTCGGGAAGGGATTCTATGACTACACCGGCGAGGAAGCGGAGCCGCTTCCGATCTGACCGGTTGCTTCGCCTCGGCTATCTGGGGGGCCCTGACCCCGCACATCGCCGGCGCGGGTTGGTCAGTGGGTCGGACGCACGTCCCGACGTTGACGCCGGCGCTCCCGACGGATCGCGGCTTCCTTCTTCCGCTTCCGCTGGGCGCTGGGCTTCTCGTAGAACCGGCGTTTGCGCAATTCCGAGTAAAGTCCCGACCGCTGAACCTTCCGCTTGAACTTCCGGAGAGCCCGTTCGAGGTTCTCTCCTTCCTGGACGATCACTTCCAAGAGAATCACACTCCCAAGACTAGGGGGAAAACAAGAGTCAAGTCTGTAAAACTAATGACCTGAAGTCCGTGGAGCAACGGTTCCCGGTGGCCTCTTCGGGTGGATCCTCGGAGGGCTCGCCATGCCCGGGTGGAGCCTCAGGGGACCGAACCGCTCCGATAGAGAGTGTGGGTGTATAGCCGATACTCGTCCTCGTTTGCAAGGTAGTCCTTGGCCCATACCTCGAAGGGGGGGAGCGGGAGGAGCGACTCGATGTGCTCCACGACCATCATCGCGAACTGGAGACGATCCCGTGCCCCGAAATCGAAGGTTCTCCCGTCCAGGATCCGGCCCACCGCGGCCTGGAAGTCCTCCGGTCGAACCAGGGTAATGAAGTGCGCAACCTGGTCGATGCGATACGAGGCGTAGATCGACCGAAGTTCCCCGAGGGTGCGCCCCTCGACGGACTGTTCGTCGTCCTCCCATTTCCCTCCCAGCTCGCGAGAATTCTCCCTGAGCATCTCCTCGAACCACCGGCGGAGCCGTGGGGGGTCCCGACCTTCCTTCTCGCGGGTGTGCAGCGCCGAGGCCAACAGCCCTGAGAGGAGAGGGCGACCGAGCCCCCGAGCCTTTCTGTCGATCTCCCCCTCGGAGCTCTCCAGAAAGATGTCCGTGGTGCGGATCTCCTCTTCTTCGGAGGCGGCCTCACGGGGACGGAACGAGAAGTGGCCGATCCACCGCCCCCCTTCGCTCTGTGAGGTGACGAGAAAGCAAGCCCATGTGACCCCATCGCGTTCCAGGAAGCCGACAGACCGACGATGGGGTTGATCCGGTGTCACGAGCGCTCCGTTACGGGGAGTGGTGGTCGTCTCGAGGGCACTGCGACCGAAGCGTCCGGCCGCACGTGCGATTTCCACGTCTCGGAAGATGTCCCGGGCCGCCCGACGGAGCAAGGAACGCCGCGGCCCAGGACCTGGGAGCGAGGCCAACGGCCAATCCCGGCCTC
Source organism: Gemmatimonadota bacterium (assembly GCA_040905325.1). Taxonomy (GTDB): domain Bacteria; phylum Gemmatimonadota; class Gemmatimonadetes; order Longimicrobiales; family Gaopeijiaceae; genus JBBDRS01. The sequence continues at coordinate 96,866 of JBBDRS010000049.1, read as the reverse complement.
GGTCTCTTGCGGCGGTCTCGAAACGGGGGTTATGGTGCCAGCCCCTCCGGACGACCATACGGGGAGGGCCGGGTTTTCTCGGCGGAATCGCGTGACGGACCCCCGATTTCGCCCGGAGCGCGTACCGGTCCCGCGCGAACCCGGCCGCGTCGCTGGACCATCACACGCGAACAATGCAAGGAGGATGCGGGATGGGTCCCTACCCCGTCGCCGGTGTGCCACTGGAGCGCGATCCTCTTCTGACAGATGTGTGCGATCTCCCGCTCACTCGGGCAATTCTGATCCACCGGGGCCGCGAGGACGCGAGTCTGCCCGGTGGGCGCACCGAAGATCTGGGGCTGGGCGTCATCCTGGATGGGCGGTCGCCCGCACGCGCCGAGATCCTGGATCTGGGAAGCGCTCAGCTGCGAATCGCAGGACTGGAAGGGCCCCTCGTCATTCTCGGATGGGTCTTCTCCTCCACTCTGAAAAACCTTCGCGCGAACATGGAGCGGGGAAGTGAGGAGCTGCGGCGGTCCACCCTCCCGCTTGCTCTCGAGACCATCCGCCGGGCCGGATTCGGTCCGTTGACCCGCCCACTCGTGCTCAGGTTGGGCTTCCGCGACCTGGCGCGGGATCTCGATTTGCACGAGAGCACCGCGATCCGGCTTCTGCTCCCGGGCGGGCGCGTCGTCCGGATTCACCTGGAGTACGACACAACGACGCTGGTCGCGAGGACTGGGTCGGGGGCGAGGGACCCCGTGCTCGAGCGGGCCTTCCGCGATGCGTTTTCCGCCGAGGATGTCGGGGCGGGCGCGTGTCTCGAGGCCGGCGGCATCCATTGCTATCGAATTCCCTTCCCGCCGCCGTCCGGGCTGGAGGAGACGCGGCGGCTCATGAGAAGATTGCGGAGCGGGTTTCTCCATCTCTTCGCTCGTTTCGAATCCGACCGTTATGGAGCTGTGCGGGAGCAGCTTCAGACGTTCGGAGAGCGAGATTCCCTCGCTCCGCTCGCAGGGATCCGCGGACCCCGGGGCCGGGTGCGAGCGAGGGGGGATGGCACGAGAATCGTGACCGACCGCCTCCCCTCCGACGGACGCGTCCATTGACGGAACCCTGGGACGGCGCATACCGGAGGGGAGATGCCGGGGGAGTGGGTCGAACGGAAGGGGGGGAACGCCTGTCCGGGGGAGAGGCCGGGCGGCGAGCCAGAGCCCGTTTTTCCGTGGCGGCCCGGGCTGGACGCCCGATCTTTCGCTCAGCGAGGGCCCTCACCGACCTGACCGACCTCTACGAGCGATACTGCGAGCATGAGGCGAGGGGCCTTCTGGCACTCCTTCCACGGGCGGGCTTGCGGGCGCTCTATTCCCTGGCTCGCACTCGGGCCGAGGGGGAAGGGGTGCCCCGGGACCCCATCGCCCTTGCCGTCGAACAGGCGCGGAGGCTTCTCCCGCTTCCCCCCTACGAGGTGTGGCTCGAGTCGTACCTTCGCGACAGGGCTCCCTTTCTGCACGCCCTCGGAATAGCGTCGGTCCCGGCCCGCACCGAGCCGGTTCTGGTCGATGTGCGGGAGCTGGATGGAGGTTTGATGGTGGAGCTCCACCTCTCGTGCAGGGGCACCGACTGGGTGGGCTTCCTCCTCTTCAGAGGGAGCGATTATAGCAAGAATATGATGGGTCAGCGCACGGCAGATATCTTCAGGGGGGACGATCCTGACGAACTCCTTGCTCGCTTCCGGGAGTTCCGGCCCGCGACCTTCGCCGCGTTCCTTAGGTCCGTCCGTTCCTGAGGCGATGCCCGTCGATGGCGGGGAAGGACGCTCCCGTTCGTACCGGAAGTGGAGTCGGGAATGACCATTCGCCCGTGGGAGGTCGCACGGTTCGAACAGACCTGGGACGAGCCGGGACAGGCCGTCTCCGCCAGGTGAGTCAACGGATCGTTCCCCCAGGAGGAATAGGGGTCGTAAGTGATTTATATATAATCACTTGTACATACTTACGGGTTGTTTGCGGTTGCGGCTGAGGGTCTTGCGCCGGCCCCTTCGGCCTCCTATCATGCGACGAACGATCCGAGACGGGCTTGCGAATGCGGATGTCGGAAGTATCGTTTCCCCGGCGGGTGCCGCCGGGAATCCCCCGCCAGTTTCGACCAGGAAGGCATGACATGTCCGAAACCTGCTCAGTCAACCTCGAGGTTCACCTTCCTCCCGACCTGGCCGCAACCGCGGAGGAGGTTCAGCGCAAGGATCCCGAGTTTCTGAGTAGGGTGATTCTCTACGGGCTTACTCGTCGTACGGTCTTCGAGGAGCTCCGGAGTCGCTCCATGCATGGGGAGGGGGGCGAAGCCCTGGATCCCCCCCCTCTCTGACCGCGCCGCCACCGCGTCACCACCTCAGCCGGCCCCTTCCCTTCCATCGGCTGCTCTTGACGGCCTTCCTGCTTCGGCAAAACCTTTGTTTACAAGTGGGTGTCCCTGTACTTCGACCAGTCAGTGGCAACCAGGGATGTCTCTGGCCACCTCGTCCCGGAGGGGAAGTGAGTCAGGCCGAAAAACCCGGCGAACAGGGGACCGACGCAGTCGAGGGGGAGGCGGTCCTTCAGGCGAAATATCTGGACTACTGCTCGGCCAGGGTAGCCGAAGTGCTCCTCGGGCTCACTGCCGACGAGATCTACCTCCTGGCAGAGGAGGTGGCTCGAGAGTCCCGCGCCGGGGAGGTTCCGAGCGACTCCTACGAGCGCAGTGTCCGACTCGCCACCGAGCATCTCCTGCGGACACTCCCCATTCCCCCTTTCGAGACGTGGGTGGTCGCATATCGGGAAGATCCCGAACGTTTCGATCGGGAAATGCTCGGCTTGTGGCGCTCGGGGACGGCCTAGCTCGCGGACGGCCTAGAAGGGAAGGTCGTCGTCCGGTTCCGAGAGGTCCGGGCCCCCTCCACCCCCGCTGGACTCCTGGGCGCCGCCGCGCGAAAAGCTCCGTCCTCCTCCGCTCCCTCCTTCCGCCCCGCCACCGCCCTGTCCGAGCATGACCATCTCGGAGATCACGATGTCGGTCCAGTATCGGGTCCCACCCTGGTCGTCCTGCGTCTGGGAGTACTCGAGCCGCCCCTCCACGTAGAGCCGGTCACCCTTGGTCACGTACTGTTCGACAATGTCCGCCAGGCGCCCGAAGAAGGTGAGCCGATGCCACTCGGTCTTCTCCTGCTGCTGTCCGCTCCGGTCCTGGAAGGTGCGGTTCGTCGCGAGGGACAGCTTCGCCACCTTGAGCCCGGATGGCGTAGTCCGGATCTCCGGGTCCGACCCGAGATTTCCGATGAGCATCACCTTGTTGAGGGATCGAGCCATGTCGATGTGACTCCTTCTCCCGGCAGGACCGGGGCATTCGAGGGTCGCCTTACGCACCGCCCGGGGGGAGGCGCGCCGTCGCAGCCGACGGGATTACGCAAGGTATACAACGGGGCCGGCCCTTTCCATGCCGGGACGGGGACCCGGCCCGGGAAAACGCCGGCGAGCGCCCCCGTCCGGTGCCCCCTATCGGCCCCCCAACCTTGGCGCATGAGTGGCGCTCGCCGTAGACTTTCGTGGACGACGGCGTGACACCCGGGTAAGGCACTTCAGTCCCCCGGCCCCTCGCAGAACCAGGCGTGATTCCCATGAGCGAATCCGGAGTTCTCCGTATCGACCGATCCGATCGGATTGCCACTCTGACCATCGACCGGCCCGAGAAGCTCAACGCCCTGGACGCCGGAGTCATGGATGAACTCGACGCCGCTTTCACACGGTTGGGGGACGATGAGGAGTTGCGCGGTGTGGTCGTGACCGGAGCGGGCGAGAAGGCGTTCGTGGCGGGGGCGGACATCCGCGCCCTTGCGGAGGTCGATCCCGTGGGTGCCCGGGGACTGAGTCGGAGGGGGCAGACGGTGTTCCGGAAAATCGAGACTTTCCCTCGTCCGGTGATTGCCGCTGTGGGCGGGTACGCGCTCGGCGGGGGATGCGAGCTTGCCATGGCGTGCCACTTGCGGGTCGCTTCGGATGACGCCCGGTTCGGCTTGCCAGAGGTGGGGCTCGGGACCATTCCCGGGTACGGTGGCACGGTGCGACTGGCGCGGCTCGTGGGACGGGGGCGAGCGCTGGAGATGATCCTCACAGGTGATCCCGTGGGTGCCGGCGAGGCGGAGCGCATCGGGCTGGTGAACCGGGTCGTGCCGCGGGAACGCTTGTTGGAGGAGGCGAGGGCCCTCCTCCTCCGGATTGCCCGGAATGGCCCCGTGGCAGTGCGTTCGGCTCTGGAGGCGGTCCACGCGGGCCTCGAGTGTCCGGCACCTGAAGCCGAGCGCCTGGAGGCGGCCCTCTTCGCGATGCTCGCTGCCACCGCGGACATGCGCGAGGGCACGACCGCCTTCCTGGAGAAGCGCACGCCGGAGTTCGAGGGGCGGTGAAGTTCCGACTGGGTTGGGCCTCATGCGCCTACTGAGCGCCGCCCTGACTTCGTTCCGGAACCTTCGCGACACCCGACTCGACTTCCCGGCCGAAGGTGTGGCGCTGGTGGGCTCGAATGCCCAGGGCAAGACGAACCTGCTGGAGGCCCTCTACTACCTCGAGACCTTTCGGTCCTTCCGCGGCGCACGCGATGCCGATCTCGTTCGTTTCGGGGAAGCGTTCTTCCGAGTCGAAGGGGAGGTCGAGGCTCAGCAGGGAGACCGCGAGTTCGACGGAGGCCGGACCCATTGCCGGGTGGCGGTGGCCTGGCAACGGGAGGGAGCCGAGAAGCGGGTGAGCGTGGACGGTGTCGCACCCCCGCGGCTGGCGGATGGAGTCGGGCAACTGGGTGCGGTCCTGTTCTCCCCTGCCGACCTGGCAATCGTGAACGACGGGCCCGAAGAGCGAAGGCGATTCATGAACATTCTCCTCTCCTTGAACCACCGCGGGTACCTGTGGGCGTTGCAGCGCTTTCGGCAGGTCTTGTCGCAGCGGAACGCGGCCTTGAAGGAGGCGCGCCGTGGGTCGGGAGCCGAGGCCTGGGACGGGATGCTCGTGGCGGAAGGAGCGAAGTTGACGGAATTGCGCAATCGGTGGATCTCCTCGGCGGAGGGGTCTTTCGCCCGGGCGCACGCTGCCATCACCGGCGGGGTCGGAGCGGCTCTCGAGCACGAACCCGGGATCCCGGGGCTCGGCCAGGGCCCCTGGGAGCGCGATGATGTGGAGGCCGCCTTCCGCGAGGCGCTCCAGGTGAGCCGTGACCGGGAGCGGCGGCGCGGAACGACCGTGGTGGGGCCTCACCGGGACGAGTTGCGGATCCGGGTCGGCCCGCCCGAGCGGCGGCGGGACGTGAGACGGTTCGGATCCGGAGGAGAGAGGAGGAGCGTGGCGCTCGCGCTCCGACTCCTGGAGGCCGACACGGTCCGAAGCGAGAAGGGACGCGAGCCGATCCTTCTGATGGACGACGTCTTCGCGGAGCTCGACGGGGAGCGGTCGGAGCGGCTCCTGACGCTCCTGATGGAGGGGAGCGGAGGGCAGATCCTTCTTACGGCACCGAAGGAGACCGATGTTCGGCTTCCCCCCTCGCGCCTGCCCCGTTGGTCCATCGGGGCGGGGGAGATCTCTTCGTGAGCGGAGGAGACGCTTCGAGCCGGGGAAGGAAAGGCGCTGCACGTGGCCATGGAGGGCCGAGCCCCCTGGGTGAGGCGCTCGGTGAGTTCTTGCGGAAGCACGGCCTGGAAGGAGAGGTGGAGGGTCAGGCTGCGCTTGCCCGGTGGGAGGACGTGGTAGGGGAGCGCATCGCGAGGGTGGCCCGCCCGACCGGGGTCGCCAGGGGGGTCCTCTTCGTGCAGGTCGAGTCCAGCGCCTGGCTCTCTGAGCTCAACCTGATGCGACACGATATCCTCAGGCGGCTCAACGCTGAGGAGGGTGGAACGGTGGACCGGATCGTGTTCCGGCTCGCCGAGGAGCGCCGCTCCGGGCCGGAGGAGGGCAGGAGCGTCCCCTGAAGGAATGGAAAAAACCGCCCCATTCCGCTAAATTTCAATGTCTGCAGTCGCTGGTGACGTCCCTCGTGTGAGAGCCTTCCAGATGTCTGAAAAATCCGCCGAATCGAAGCAGCCCCAATATACCTCGGGGCAGATCCAGGTCCTCAAGGGACTCGAAGCCGTCCGGAAGCGGCCGGGAATGTACATCGGATCCACTTCCGCCCGGGGGCTCCATCACCTCGTGTACGAGGTGGTGGACAACTCCATCGACGAGGCCATGGCGGGGTACTGCACCCGGGTCGATGTGACGATCCATCCGGACGATTCGGTGACCGTGGTGGACGACGGCCGCGGAATTCCCGTCGACATCCACCCGACGGAGAAGCTGCCCGGCGTCGAGCTCGCCATGACCATCCTCCACGCGGGAGGGAAATTCGACAAGTCGAACTACAAGGTTTCGGGTGGGCTCCACGGCGTCGGCGTGAGCGTCGTGAATGCGCTCTCGGAATGGCTCGAGGTGGAAGTGCGGCGGGACGGCCGTCTCTGGAAGCAGCGATATGCGCGCGGGATCAAGGAGCACGATCTCAAGGACATCGGGCCCGCTGAGGGCACGGGGACACGGGTCTGGTTCAAGCCGGACCCGGAGATCTTTACGGAGACCGTGTTCAACCTCGAGACCCTGACTTCGCGTCTCCGAGAGATGGCGTTCCTCAACCGGGGACTGGAGATCACGATCCGGGACGAACGCTCGGAGGAGCCTGCCGAGGAGGTCTTCCAGTTCGAGGGCGGGCTGGCCGAGTACGTGGTCTTCCTGCGGGGCGCCCGCCAACCGCTCCACGAGCCTCCAGTGTTCTTCGAGGTGGAGAAACCGGAAGCCGAGATCGCGTTGGCACTCCAGTACGATGCGGGGTTCACGGAGAACACGCACACCTTCGTGAACAACATCAACACCCACGAGGGTGGAACCCACCTCACGGGACTGAAGGCTGCCCTCACCCGGACCATCAACGACTACGCCAAGCGGAACAAGCTCCTGAAGCGGGCGGATGAGTCGCTGTCCGGGGACGACGTGCGCGAGGGCCTTACCTGTGTGCTCTCCGTGCGGGTCATGGAGCCACAGTTCGAGGGACAGACGAAGACGAAGCTCGGAAATTCCGAGGTGCGCGGCGCGGTCGAGGCGGCGGTGAACGAGCAGCTCGCCATCTGGCTCGAGGAGAACCCCAAGGCCGCGCGGTCGATCATCGAGAAGTCCCTCCAGGCATCCCGGGCTCGGGAGGCTGCCAGGAAGGCGCGCGATCTAGCGCGCAAGAAGAATGCGTTGGAGGGAGGGGTGCTCCCCGGGAAGCTGGCCGACTGTTCGCTCAGCGATCCCTCCCTGACCGAGATGTTCATCGTGGAGGGCGACTCCGCAGGCGGCTCGGCGAAGCAGGGAAGGGACCGGTCGTTCCAGGCCATCCTTCCCATCAAGGGGAAGATCCTGAACGTGGAGCGGGCGCGGATCGACAAGATCCTCTCCAACGACGAGGTGCGTGCCATGATCACCGCCATCGGGAGCGGGATCAAGGATGATTTCGACATCTCCCAGCTCCGCTACGGCAAGATCATCATCATGACGGACGCGGACGTAGACGGTGCCCACATCCGCACCCTCCTCCTCACCTTCTTCTTTCGTCAGATGCGGGAACTCATCGACGCGGGCAACATATATATCGCGCAGCCCCCCCTCTATCGGGTCGCAAAGGGGAAGGAGGAGCACTACGCTTACTCCGAGGCCCAACGTTCCGACATCGTGAAGCGTCTCACCAATGGCAAGGGCGAGGACGCCCGCGGATTGAACATTCAGAGGTACAAAGGGCTGGGAGAGATGAACCCCGATCAGCTCTGGAATACGACGATGGATCCGGACTCCCGCACCGTCCTCCAGGTCACGATGGAGAGCGCTGCGGAAGCGGATGCGATCTTCAGCCGACTCATGGGCGATGAAGTGGAGCCGCGGAGGCAGTTCATCGAGAAGAACGCTCGGTACGTCAGGAATCTCGATATTTGATCGCAGGCTTCGGGCAGGGGACGGGAAACTTCCACGATTCAGCTTTCGAGGGGGGTCACCGATGCAGCGCAGGTCCCGGTACAGCCGCTCTCCCGCCCGTGGACATTCCCCTGAGCGAGGTGACCTTTCCTCGGAGCCGACCCCTTCCCACCACACTCCCGGAACGAACGCCTCCGCGGTAGGGGGCCGCCTCCGCGACCTCCTCCACCGGAACCAGAAACCGCTCCTGATCCTACTGGGCGGGATGCTGGTCATCCTGGCAGGTATCCTCCACGGGGCGCTCAGGTCCTCCCCCCCCTCGCTCACCCAGTGGGATATCGATCAGGCGGTCCTCCACACCCTGGAGGGCCTACCTGCCCCGCCCTCCCTGGAATCCGCGGCGTACCAGACCATCCGACCATCGGTGGTTCAGGTTCGGCGTTCGAGAGTCAGCGACGACGAACTGGTAGTCCAGGGCGCGGGGACCGGAGTGGTCATCCTGGATGACGGGACGATCCTGACGAATCTCCACGTGGTGTCCGGGTCCGAAGGGATCGACGTCGTGTTCTGGGATGGTACCGAGGCGAGCGCGGAGATCATCTCCGTCCGGCCCGAGCAGGATCTGGCGGTGATCAAGACTTCCATCGTTCCCGACGACCTCGTGCCGGCGACGATGCGGTCTTCCCAGGGACTACGCAGCGGCGATCGTGTGGTTGCGGTGGGCTTTCCTTTCGGCATCGGTCCATCGCTCTCGGCGGGAGTGGTGTCCGGCGTCGGAAGAGAGTATCGGAACCCGGAGGGTGAACGGGTGCTCACCGGGTTGATCCAGTTCGATGCCGCCGTGAACCCGGGGAATTCCGGAGGGCCCCTGGCGACCGAGGATGGGGAGGTGGTGGGTATCGTGACGGCGATCCTGAACCCTTCGAACCAGCGTGTATTCATCGGCATCGGGTTTGCTGTGCCCATAGAGGAGGCCACCCGGGGGATCGGGGAGTCGCCTTTCTAACACCCAGGGCGCTTCGGGCCTCCATGAAACAGGCGCGCGGTCGGCGCCGTGAACGAACTCAACGCCCGTTCATCGGGAGGGAGCCTGTCAGGGTGAGTGACCTGGATGGAGGGGATGCGTATCGGCCCACGGAGCGCCTGCTCTACGAAGTGAAGCGCGTCGTCGTTGGGCAGGACCACTTCCTGGAGCGGGTACTTGTCGCCGTTCTGGCACAGGGCCACCTCCTGGTGGAGGGCGTCCCCGGCCTGGCCAAGACGTTGACGGTGAAGACTCTGGCGAGCACGATCCGCGGAACCTTCCGCCGGATCCAGTTCACGCCCGACCTGGTCCCCGCAGACCTGGTGGGCACCCGGATCTACAATCAGCGGAGCGGGGATTTCTCCACCTCCCTCGGGCCCGTCTTCACGAACCTGCTCCTGGCCGACGAAATCAACCGGGCTCCCGCCAAGGTGCAGAGCGCCCTGCTCGAGGTCATGCAGGAGTACCAGGTCACGATTGCCGGTGAGACCCATCGGGTGCCCCGGCCCTTCCTGGTGATGGCCACCCAGAACCCGATCGAGAGCGAGGGCACATATCCGCTGCCGGAAGCGCAGATGGACCGCTTCATGATGAAGATCCTCGTGGGATATCCGAGTCCCGACGAGGAGTTCGTCATCGTAGAGCGCGTGACCGGATCGAAGATGGAGGTCGGCCCCGTGACCTCGACCGAGGAGCTCGCTCGACTCCAGGCCGAGTGCCGACGGGTATTCGTGGATCCGGCCCTCATCCGCTACGCGGTCCGCCTCGTCTCGGCCACGCGCGAGCCCGCCCGTGTCGGACTCGGCGACCTCGGAAAGTACCTGAGTTTCGGAGCGAGCCCCCGGGGCACGATCCATCTCATCGAGGCCGCCCGGGCACTCGCTTTCCTTCGCGGTCGGGACTACCTCCGTCGCGAGGACGTCATGGACCTCGTTCCGGACGTTTTGCGGCATCGGCTCGTACTCTCGTATGAGGCCCTTGCCGACGGCGTGACCGCCGACGTCATTCTGAATCGCCTCATGGCCCGGGTACCTCCGCCCGAACAACCCCTGGATACGCATGTCACGGTCTCGGCAGGATCCTGAGGCGCTCCTCCGGCGGATCGAGTGGACCGTCGTGCGGCGGCTGGACGGGATCCTGCACGGGGATTACCGAACCCTGTTTCGCGGGATGGGACTCGACCTGGCCGACCTGCGGGAATACGAGTTGCACGACGACGTGCGGCACATGGACTGGAACGTCACGGCGCGCCTGCAGGTCCCGCACGTGCGTGAGTTCCACGAGGACCGCGACCTCACGACCTGGTTCCTCCTGGATACCAGCCCGTCGGTGGACTTCGGGTCATCCGAGGTCCGCAAGCGCTCCGTCCTACTGGAGTTGGTGGCGGTCCTGGCGCTTCTGCTGTCCCGGGGCGGGAACCGGGTGGGCGGTGTGCTCTACGACCGCGAGGTCCACCGAGTCCTCCCGCCGAGGGGCGGGCGGAACCAGGTCCTGCGTCTCCTGCGGGAGATCGATGCACCCCGCGAGGTAGAGCGTTCGGGCGGGACGGAGCTGGCACACCTTCTCGAGGCGGGAGCGGGCATCGCACGAAGGCGCTCGTTGGTCTTCGTGATCTCCGACTTCATCAGCACCCCGGGGTGGCACCTGCCCCTCCTGAAGCTGGCCCGTCGACACGAGGTGCTGGCGATACGGCTCCTCGATCCGTTGGAGGTGGCGATTCCCGATCTGGGACTGGTGATGATGGAGGACTCCGAAACCGGCGAGCAGCTTCTGGTGGACACGCACGACCCCGGATTCCGCCGGCGTTTCGCCGCCGCCGCCGCTGCCCGGGAGGAGGAGCTTCTCGAGCACTTCGAGCGGGCCGGGGTCGATGCTCTCGAGCTCTCTACCGAGGACCAACTGGTCGAGGCCCTCCTCCGATTCGCGGAGCTTCGCAAGACCCGCAACCGACTGGTGAGGGAGGGTAGGCTGCCCGTCCACCTGGGGGGGAGGCCCTCATGAGCTTCCTCTGGCCCCGGCTGCTCTGGTCGCTTCTCCTGGTACCCGTCCTCATCGCCCTTTATCTGTTCATCCTCCGGAGGCGACGTAAGGCGGCGGTGCGATATTCGGGGCTGGGCCTCGTGCGAGAGGCGATGGGAAATGGTCCTGGGCTTCGACGCCACGTGCCACCCCTCCTCCTGCTCCTGGGCCTGACGGTCCTCCTGTTGGCCATGGCCCGCCCGGCCGCGCTCGTGACGCTCCCCAGCGAGCGGGACACTGTGATCCTGGCCATGGACGTATCGGGAAGCATGCGAGCCGGAGACGTGGACCCGAACCGCATCATCGCCTCCCAACAGGCGGCCAAGCAGTTCGTGGAGGCTCAGCCTCGGAGCACTCGACTCGGGGTCGTGGCATTCGCTGGCACCGCCATGCTCGTCCAGCTTCCAACGCACGACCGCGAGGCGGTCACCGGCGCCATCGATCGCTTCCGACTCCAGCGCGGGACCAACGTCGGGGGGGCCATCCTGGTCTCGCTCGAGGCCCTCTTCCCGGGAGTGGAATTCGACCTGGGATCACGCTTCTCGGGCGGGTCGAGGGGCGGGGCGCCTCTGGGGGAGGCAGGCCAGGCACAGGAGTCGTCTTCTCCGGTAGAACCCGGGAGCCATCCCCACGCTGCCGTCGTGCTCCTCACCGACGGACAGGCAACCACCGGCCCCGATCCGGTGGATGCCGCCAGGCTGGCGGCTGACCGCGGGGTCCGGATCTTCACGGTCGGATTCGGCTCCCGCGAAGGGGAGACGGTGGGGTTCGGGGGATGGTCCATGCGCGTCCATTTGGACGAGGAGACGCTCCGGCGCGTGTCGGAGATCACCCTTGGCCGCTACTTCCACGCATCCAGCTCCGACGACCTCGCTGGGATCTACGACGAACTGACGACCCAGTTCGTGCTGGAAACCACGGAGACCGAGGTCACGGCGTTCTTCGCCGGCTTCGCCGCACTGCTCGTCGTACTGTCCGCGACACTCTCCCTCGTCTGGTTCAACCGGATCGGCTGAGGGTCCGGGTCATCAGCGGTGGAAGAGAATCTCTCCCCCCACGATGGTAAGGTCGACCTGAGTGCCGGGGAGTTCGTCATCCGGCGCGGTGAGGAGGTTGCGGTCCAGCACCACGATGTCGGCGAGCTTCCCGGGGGTGATCGACCCGATCACGTTCTCCATGAACGAAGCGTAGGCGCAGTTGATGGTGTAGCTCTCCAGCGCCTCCATCCGGGACATGGCCTGATCGGGGTAGAATGCTTCGCCCGTCGCCATCATGCGGGTGACGGAGGCGTGGTAGGAGGCGATGGGGGAGAGCGGTTCCACGGGGGTATCCGTCCCGTTGCAGATGACGGCCCCGGAGTCGATGAGGTCGCGCCACAAATAGGCCCCGCTTTCAGCTCGCGCCTCCCCGAGCCGCTCGAGCACCCACGGGCCGTCCGAAGGCCCGTGGATCCCCTGCATCGACGCGATCACTCCGAGCTCGGCGAAGCGCGGCACGTCGTCGGGGTGGAGGTGTTGGGCGTGTTCGATCGACCAACGGTGGTCCTCGATCACGCTTCCATTCGTGCTCAGCACTTCTTCATAGAGATCGAGGGCTTCGCGGTTCGCCCGGTCCCCGATGGCGTGCGTGTTCAGTTGGTACCCGTGCTGCAGAGCGAGCTCGGCGGTCCGGCGGATGTCGTCGAGCTCCTCCAGCACGAGACCCGCCGTTTCGGGGAGATCCTCGTACGGCTCGAGCAGCCAGGCTCCGTGGGCGCCGAGCGCCCCATCGAGCTGGCGCTTGATGGACCGGATCACCAGGTGATATCCCGCGTGGTCTTCCGTGCGGAACTCCGGCAGCCGCTCGGCCATGACCTCGTTCGTCTCACGACGGACCATGGGGTAGAGCCGGATGGGCAGATCCCCCCGGTCCGCCAGGGTCCGGAAGCGTTCCAGCTCTTCGAAGGTGCTTCCGGCATCGCGGAATGTGGTCACACCGAGGCGCAGGGCCTCCTCCGAGGCCAGTTGCACATAGAGCTCGAACTCGGCCATCCGCTCGGCCTCGGTCATACCCGACCTGGCTTCCTCGTATGCGGCGGAGACGATGCGCTGGGCGGTTTCACGGAGAAGCCCGGTAGGTTCCCCGTCAGCGTCCTTCACGATGGTGCCCCCCTGCGGGTCAGGGGTAGCACCATCGATCCCTGCCAACTCCATGGCGAGGGCGTTCGCGATCGAGGCGTGCCCCGAGGCGTGGGTGAGGTGGACCGGGTTGTCCGGGCTCAACCCCGAGAGTGCTGCGTGGGGGGGAACGCCCTCGATGGCTCCCGGAGGTGTCGGAGTCCAGCGTTCCTGGTGCCAGCCCCTCCCCAGGATCCACTCTCCCGGCTCGGCCTCCGCCACGGCGTCGTCCACCAGCTCGAGCATTTCTTCCCACGACCCGACGGACGCAAGGTCGAGAATGGTGTGCGCGTTCCCGAGCCGAAGGAAGTGGCCGTGCCCCTCGATGAATCCGGGGATGGCGAGCCTCCCTTCCAGGTCCACCACCTCGGTGTCGGGACCGATCAAGGCCTCGATCTCACCGGCCGTCCCCACGGCGGCCACGGTGTCTCCGGCCACGGCTACCGCTTCGGCCTCTCCGATGTCCGGGTCGACGGTCGCAATGATCCCGTTCGTCAGAACCAGATCGGCGAAACCCGAGTCAGCGGCCTCCGTCTCACACCCCGCGAGGACCAGGAACGAGAGGAGGAGGCCCACGTGGACCCCGGCGATAGCTCTGGCTACGAACATGACTGCGGCGCTCCCGATGGATACGACTGTGACCGCCCCTTTGGCGGCATCCCGCAAGCAAGTATACTGACGGGTGCCGCCGGGGCAACACCCGTGTCGAGGCCTCACCGACGGGTCCAGACACAGGCCGCAAGCGGTCTCGTTCCAGGCCCCTCCGCCGCTCGATCCTCGATTTCTTCATGACCGCACCCATATACATCTTCGGGCACCGCAACCCGGATGCCGACGCGATCTGCTCGGCCATCGCCTACGCGGATTTCAAGTCCCTCACCGACGAAGGCGACTTCCGCGCGGCTCGCTGCGGAAATTCCAACGCTCGGATCGACACCATTCTGAACCGGTTCGGGGTCGCCCTGCCCACTTTCATCGGCGACGTGACGCCCCGGCTCCGGGATGCCATGAGCCGCGACCTGGTTACGGTACGCCCCGAGGGGACCGTGGCCGAGGCGCTGGATCTGATCGAGAGCCATGACATCCAGATGGTCCCGGTGGTGGACGAGAGAGCGCACCTCCAGGGGGTGATCTCCATCTTCCAGCTGGGGAGGTACTTCGTTCCTCGACTTGGACGGGGGCGGGAGATGCGGCGGGTCGACACGTCCATCGGCTCCATCATCGAGGCGCTGGGTGCGAAGGTCCTCCACGCGGAGGACACGGAGCAGGTGGAGGAGTTGCACGTACGAATCGGTGCGATGGACGTGGACTCCTTCCAGGATTTCACCGAGCGGGAGTCGATCCCGCCCCACCAGAGCGTAGTGGTGGTGGGCGACCGACGGGATGTGCAGCGGCGAGCGCTCGAGATGGGAATCCGGCTCCTGGTCATCACCGGGGGGCTGGAGGTGGAGGCGGACGTGGTCGAGGCGGCCCGGGAGCGAAGCGCCTCCCTGATCGTGAGCCCCTGGGATTCGGCCACCACCGCGTGGACCATCCGGGCTGCGACCCGTGTGAGCCAGGTGATGCAGTCGGATGCAGTGGAGTTCCTTCCGGACGAGACGGTGGCGGATGTCCGGCGGCGCACCTCGACCATGGATCCCGCCGTCTTCATGGTGACCACGGACGAGGGGCGGCTCGAAGGGATCTTCACCCGCCGGGACCTCCTTCGTCCGAGCCGAACCCGCATTATCCTGGTGGATCACAACGAGCTGAGCCAGGCGGTGAAGGGAAGCGACCAGGTGGAGATCGTGGAGGTGGTGGACCACCACCGTCTGGGGGACCTCCGGACCCCCGACCCCATCCTTTTCATCAACCGTCCGGTGGGCTCCACCTGCACCATCGTGGCGGACCTGTACCGCCAGGAGGGGATAGAGCCCTCCCCTGAGCTCGCGGGGATAATGATGGGCGGGCTGGTCTCCGACACCCTGAACCTCCGGAGCCCCACCACCACCCGCCTCGACCATGAAATCCTCGCATGGCTCGAAGAGATTGCAGGCATCCGGGGGAGCGAGCTGGCCGAGACCATTTTCTCGTCCGGGTCCGTCATCGCGGCGAACGATACCGACACGGTGATCGCGATGGACCGGAAGTCCTACGATGAGGGGGATATCCGCTTCGCCATCTCCCAGGTGGAGGAGGTGGGTTTCGGTGAGTTCAGGCAAAAGGCGGATGAGCTCCTGGATGCGCTGGAGCGATCGAGGATCGCGGATGGCCTCAGCCTCGCGGCCCTGCTGGTGACGGATGTAAAGGAGCAGAACTCGCTTCTCCTCGTCCGGGGGGACGAGGTTCTCATCGACGCCATCACCTATCCGGCGGTGGAGTCGGGGGAGATCTACCGGCTGGACGGGGTCGTGAGCCGAAAGAAACAACTCCTCCCGTTTCTGACGGGGATCCTGGCGAGGCGGTAATCGACTGGTGGGAAGTGGAGGGGGAAGGGCGTCCGGCTCAGCCACCCACGGCGTTTCTCGCCACGAACCAGAGGTTGGCAGGGCGCTCGGCGAGCCGGCGCATGAACCAGGGGAACCAAGCCGGACCGTAGTTGATGAGGACGCGCACCCGGTGCCCTTCGGAGGCCAGACGCCGCTGTTCCTTCGTCCGTATCCCGTAGAGCATCTGGACCTCGAAAGCGTCTCGGGCGAGGCCCCTCTGCTCGGCCGCCGATATCAGCGGGGCGACGAGTTCCCAGTCATGGGTTCCCAGCGCCACTGGGGGGGCTTCGTCATGCCGGTCCGCGTTGTCGAGGAGGGTCGAGGTGAGCTCTGCGAAGGCGCGGTCGATCATCGGGCGATCCTGAAGCGCCGCCGTCGCCGGTTCCGCATACGCTCCCTTCACCAGGCGGATCGCACTCGTCCGTGGTAGGATTCTGGCGATGTCGTTCGGGGTTCGATGGAGGTAGGCCTGCAGGCAGATCCCCACGTTCCGATGGTCGTCGAGGACCGCGTGGAAAATCTGGAGGGTGGGGTCCACCTGGCGGCTGGATTCCATGTCGATCCAGACGGCGGTCCCGACGTCGTCCGCGTGACCGGCCAGAGCCGCGATCCTGGCACGGGTGCTCTCCACATCCAGGTCGAGGCCCAACTGCGAGGGTTTGATCGAAATGTGCGGACGCTCCGGGAGGGCGGCTACCCGCTCCAGGACCCGGTGGTAATGCGTGAGGACCTCGTTCGCCGCGGACGAGTCGGCGACATCTTCCCCGAGCTGCGTGAGGGCAGCGCTGATCCCCAGATCCGAAAGACCCGGGAGGACCGCCAGGGCGTCCTCGACGTCCTCACCCGGGAGAAACCGACGAGAGGCCCTGCGGGCGAACCGGTAGCGGGGGAGTCGCTCCCGCAGAAACCGACTTCGGGACGCCGCCTGGATCGCGCTGCGGAGCATGGGACCGTCTTCTAACCCATATGGGGGTAGCGCCAGTCGACCGGCGGATCGAAGGTTTCTTTGATGGAACGCGGGCTCACCCAGCGGACCAGGTTCAGAATCGAGCCGGCCTTGTCGTTCGTGCCCGACATGCGGGCTCCGCCGAACGGCTGCTGACCAACCACCGCCCCCGTGGGCTTGTCGTTGATGTAGAAGTTCCCAGCCGCGTTCCGGAGACGATCGGTGGCCTCCTGAACCGCCCCGCGGTCCTGTGCGAAGACGGCACCGGTCAGCGCGAAGGGGCTCGTGGTATCCACCAGGTCGAGGGTCTCGTCCCACTCGGCGTCATCGTAGACGTAGACGGTCAGGATGGGGCCGAAGAGTTCCTCCACCATGGTGCGGGAGCGCGGGTCGTCCGTGCGAAGGACCGTGGGCTCGATGAACCAGCCCTCCGAATCGTCCCATCCCCCGCCGGCCACCACCTCGACCCCCTCCGACTTCGCCCGCTCGATAGCGGCCTTGTGGTCGTTGAAGGCGTTCTGGTCGATGACCGCTCCCATGAAGTTGGAGAGATCAGCCACGTCCCCCATGGGGATGTTGGCGACCATGTCCTGAATTCCCTCCTTGACACGAGGCCAGAGGGACTTCGGGATGTAGGCGCGCGAAGCGGCCGAGCACTTCTGACCCTGGTACTCGAAGGCCCCCCGTCCGAGGGCGATGACCAGGGCATCGACGTGAGCCGAAGGGTGGGCGAGCACGAAGTCCTTCCCGCCCCCCTCACCCACGATACGTGGGAATGCGCGGTAGTGGTCGAGGTTTTCGCCCGCCTTCTTCCAGAGACCCTGGAGCACCGGAGCGGACCCGGTGAAGTGGAGCCCGGCGAAGTCTTCATGGGCCATGGCGATGTCGGCGAGGAGTCGTCCGCTCCCATGGACCAGGTTGATCACCCCGTCCGGGAGGCCGGCCTCACGGAAGATGTCCATGGTGTAATGGGCCGACAGGGTCTGTGTCCGGGACGGCTTCCAGATGACGACGTTCCCCATGATTGCGGGGGCGGTCGGGAGGTTCCCCCCGATGGCCGTGAAATTGAAGGGCGTGATAGCGAGGAGGAAGCCCTCGAGGGGGCGGTAGTCGATCCGATTCCAGATCCCGGACTCCGAGAAGGGCTGATCCCGGTAGAGCTTGTCCGCGAAGTGGACGTTGAAGCGGAGAAAGTCGACGAGCTCGCAGGCCGCGTCGATCTCGGCCTGGTGCACGGTCTTGGACTGCCCCAGCATGGTCGAGGCGTTCATGTCGTCCCGACGCGATCCGGACATGAGCTCGGCAGCCTTCAGGAAGATCGCGGCTCGCTCGTGCAGAGGCGTAGCCGCCCACTCGGCCTTGGCCTTCAGCGCCGCCGCGATGGCCTGTTCCACATGAGAATTCTCGGCGGCGAAGCCGCGGACGAGCTCGAGGCTGTGGCGATGGGGGGCCGTCTGGACGAAGGTGGAGTCACTTGTGACCTCCTTTCCTCCGATGATCATCGGGCTGTCGATGCGCTCGGAGGCCATGGAGCGGATCCGGGATTCCAGGGAGGCCCGCTCCGCCGAACCGGGGGCATACCCTAGCACGGGCTCGTTGAAGGGCGTGGGAATCTCGAAGGGGCCGTTGCTCATGGAGCTCACTCCTGGGTGACTGGGTCGCCGATTGCTTTGATGGGACGGCTGCCCGTCCCCTAATGTGTACCCGAGCGAGTGCGCGGGTAAAAAAAGAAGATGGTGTCCGAAGCGCCGGGACGGAACCCCCCCGGGGCCGAGACCGGGTTCAGAAGCCGTCCCGGTCGGCCAGGAGCAGGAATTCGAGGATGGTCTCCACGGCGTCGCCGTAGAACTTCGGTGTTGTCCTCTCGAAGGTGTCGGAGGGGTGGTGATATCCCTCATGGTCTTCCACACCGAAATAGATGAACGGGATGCCTGCCCCGTGGAAGGGAGCGTGGTCCGAGGCCATGGTCCAGTCGTCCCCGGGGGGAAGGTCCGGCGAGTCGTGCCCCATCAGGAGAGTGACCGGCGCCCGTGCGGCGACCGCTTCGATCCAGGGAATGAGGAAGGGGTAGTGGTGGGTTCCAGCGGCGTAGAGCTCACCGGCCTCGCTTCGACTGATCATGTCGAGGTTCACATTGAGCGCAATGGACTCGATGGGGACGGGAGGCGCGTCGACCCAGGTCCTGGCCCCCTCGAGCCCCTGCTCCTCTGCATCCAGGGCCACGAACACAAGGGAGTGGGCAGGAGGGTTGGCTCGGAAATAGTGCGCGAGCTCCAGGAGCGCCGCCGTCCCCGAGGCGTTGTCGTCCGCACCATTGAAGATCTCGTCCCCCGAGACCCCCAGGTGGTCGTAATGGGCCGTGACGACGATGAAACGGCCGGGGTGCTCCGAGCCCTCGATCATTCCCATGATGTTGAGTCCTTCGTAGGCCTCCCCATCTCGGCGTCCCGTGAACCGGAACTCCTGCGATCGAGTGCCCCGCACGGGGTCCAGTCCGATCCGGTCGACCTGCAGAAGGAGGAAGGAGCGTGCCCGGCGGTTGCCCGGGGTTCCCGCCTTCCGCCCCTCCATCGAATCGTGTGCCAGGATCGACTGATGCCGGAGGAGGCGCTCCCGGTCGATCCGATCGGACGAATCGGCGACTGCCCCCACCGCCGGCCGGTGCACCTGGACGCCCGAGACCTGCCCGTCGATCTGCGAGAGGAATGCTCCGAAAAGGAGGAGGGTGCTCGCGGTGGCGAGAGCGACCGCGAAACGGGAGAAGGGAATGCGCAGGTCGACGGATGCCATTGCTGGTCTCGCTAGGGTTCGGTGGGGAGGCTGTGCCATGCCTCAGGCCCCCGAGGCACGGAGTGGAGCACTCCGCGGGACGCGCGAGTGCCCTCTCACCGGGCACCTGATGCGAATACCTACACTCCCGGATCGCCCGGGTTCGGTCCGCATCCCTCCGCGCGGTAAACGGATACCGACCGGTACTTGTCCGACAGGCTTGTAGCCTTTGCGCCGGGCAAGGTTAGCTTTGGTGTGGAATGGGATGGGAGGCATGGCCTTCGAACCGCCGCAGACCGAAGGGGAACCAATGCATCGAACGCGTTACAGGGCCACCACGACGTCGGGAGTCTTCGCCCTTCTCCTCCTGGCGTTCGCCGGCCCGGGGCAGGCGCAGGTCCCCGTCGCCGAGTACGCGGAGCGACGAGCGGCGCTGGCGCAGGAGATCGGGGACGGCATCGTGCTCGGGATGGGGAGCGCGGCGCCGCCCTTCGACTACCTCCTCTTCTTCCAGAATTCCCCGTTCCGGTACCTGACGGGCCTGACTGAACCGGACGGTGCGCTGGTGCTGATCGTGGAAGGAGGAAGGGTCACCGCCGAGACCCTCTTCGTGAACCGCCGCGATCCGGCGGTGGAGACATGGGAGGGCTATCGCGTGGGTGTGGAGGGCGTCGAGGGGGCCCACGGGCTCCCCGGTCGCGCGGCGGACGAACTGGAGCATGTGGTCGATTCGCTCCTCTCCGGCCGACCGCGGGTGCTCCATGTGGTTGGCCCGTATGCTCCCGACGCCGAGATCCTGAACGACGTGACGCAGCGGGTGGAGGCGGTCCGGGCGGGCAATCGCGACGTTCCGGTCGAGAACGCGAATGACGTTGTGGCGGGGCTCCGGGCGGTCAAGTCCGACGCGGAGCTGGACCTCCTCCGGCGCTCGACAGCGATCACCGTCCAGGCTCACCGCGAGGCCCTGGGTGCGGTGGCTCCGGCGCGGAACGAGTTCGAAGTACAGGCCTTGATCGAGTACACCTTCCGCCGGTACGGTGCCGAGCGATCAGCCTTTGCCAGCATCGTCGGGTCGGGCCCCAATTCCACGGTCCTGCACTACAACGCGAACGACCGCTTCATGGAAGACGGGGACGTAGTGGTCATGGATATTGGTGCGAGCTACGAAGGGTACGCGGCGGATATCACTCGCACCCTTCCGGTGAATGGCCGATTCAGCGATGCCCAGCGTGACATCTACCAGCTCGTGCGGGATGCACAGTCGGCTGCGGAGGAGGTGGCCGGGCCGGGCGTCTCGCGGGACCTCCTGAGCCAGGCGGCCACCCGGGTACTGGCCGAAGGGCTGGCCCGACTCGGTCTGATCGAAGGGCCGGCGGCCACCTTCGACGGTCCGGACGGGAACCCCTTGCCCCAGCTCCTCCTCTACTACATGCACGGGTTGGGACATGGCACGGGTCTGGACGTCCACGACCCCTGGCCCTCGGTGCTGGAGCCGGGCGTGGTGTTCACCATCGAGCCCGGCGTATACGTGCGGGCGAACCTTTTTTCCGAGGTGGTTCCTGATACGCCGGCAAATCGCCGGATGCAGGAGGCGGTTGCGGAGGTGTTCGAGCGCTACGTGAACATCGGCGTTCGGATCGAGGATGACTATATCGTGACCGCGGACGGCCTCCAGAGGATCTCGCCGGCTCCGCGAGAAATCGAGGAGATCGAGGCGGCGATGGCGGAGGACTGGACGCATCCCGAGGCCCGCAACCAGGAATGGGTGGAGTGGTATCGCGGGATGAGGTGATTCGCGACGGCAGGGATGGGGCCCGGTCTGGTCCGGTCGAGGAACGGTGCGAGGTGGGGGTGGTAGGGGCCGGTCTGAGTGGTCTGCTCCTCAGCCGCGAGCTCTCCCGCCGTGGTACGTCCCACATCGTGCTGGAGTCGTCGGACCGGGCAGGTGGCGTAATCCGCACCAGCCGGTCGGGGTCCGGGGTCCTCGAGCATGGCCCCCAACGGACCCGCCTTACCCCGGCGATCCGGGCCCTTGTCGAAGAACTGGGCCTCACCGGGGAACTGGTGGCGGTGCCGCCGCACCACCCCCTCTTCGTCGTACGCGGAGGAAAGCTCCACCGGGTGCCGTTCTCTCTCAAGGCTCTCCTGGCCACAGGATTGCTGAGCTGGGGTGGGAAGGCGCGCCTTCTCCTCGAGCCGCTCACCTCGGTTCCCCGGAAGGGCGAGACCGTGGGAGAGTACTTCTCGCGAAAACTGGGCCGGGAGGGGTGCGACTACCTGGCGGGACCGCTCTTCGGCGGCCTCTACGGTTCCGACCCGTATGAGATGTACGTGCGGCATGCCCTCGAGCCCACGCTCCGGAGGGTAGGGGTGACCCGGAGCCTTCTCCTCCGCGCGCTGAGCCAGAGCCGTGGGTCCGAATCGCTCCCCGCCGTGTCCTTCCGGGAGGGGATGGGGATGCTGGTCGACAGGTTGTACCATGCGGTGCAAGACCATGTGCGACTTTCGACCCCCGTACGATCTGCGCGCCGAGAGGGAGACCTTTGGGCCCTCGAGCTCGGTTCAGCTGACGGAGGGTCCGGCGGCCCGGTGGACCACCCCATCACGGTCCGGAAGCTCGTCCTCACGGTCCCCTCCCTCGTAGCCGCCGGCATCCTCCGCGCCACCCTTCCGGAGGTGGCGGGACGGTTGGACGCCCTGGCATACAACTCCCTCGCCATCGTCCATCTTCATGCCGACTGCGAGGGACTACACGGGCTCGGATACCAGGTCGCCTATGGTGAGAGCCTGCGCACGCGGGGCGTGACGTGGAACGCCTCCGCGCTCCAGCGGTCGGGAATCTACACCGCCTTCATGGGAGGGGCCCGGGACCCGGAAGTGGAGGAGATGTCGGACGCCGACGTGGGAGCGCTGGCCGCCCGGGAGTTCGAAGCCGTGACGGGATGCCCCGCGCGTGTCGTGGGTGTGAGCCGCACCCGGATGCCGGCGTGGGACCGGAGCTGGGAGGCGTTGGACGGACTCTCCCTTCCGTCGAGCCTCCATCTCTGTGCGAACTACGAGTCGAGGCCGGGCATTCCCGGACGATTCGCTCAGGTGTCCGCGCTCGCCGGGAAGTTGGTGTGACCGGGGTCGCGCCCGGGCGGCGTCGCGGGCCCGGGGCAGGCTCCGGGTGTCAGCCGCGCCGGAGGGGCTCGGGCAGCGGTGCGGCCTCCTCCCGAGGGAGTGAGTTCAGGCAGAACGTTCCGGAGCGGGGCCGACAGCGGCAGGGGCCGTAGCGGAGGCCCACCGGGCTCTCCTTTCCGGTAAGGAGGGGCTCCACGAGATCCGCCAGGATGCTCGAGAAACGCTCGTCGTCGTGCGGCACGGGGACCCGATGGAACTCGAGGCCCCGGGCTTCCGCCTCCTCCCTCAGTTCATGGTCCAGCTCCGCGAGGGTTTCGGACTGCTCGTGCATGAACGACATCGGATCGACCACGACCACGTCGGCCTCGACTTCTTCGATCACCTTCTCCACGTCCGGCTGGGTCCACTCCACGCCTCGGTTGGAATGATTCTGGAACCCGAGCTCGTATCGTTCCACACCGAGGATCCGCACGACCTCGGCGCAGTATTCGAGGACGTAGTCCCGGTACCCGCTTCCCGCCTCGAGGTACTTGACCGGGGTGCCGTGTGCCGAGAAGACGAGCCGGGTGCCCTCTGCGTTCAGATTCAGCTCCGCCGCGTCCGCCATCGACCGGATCGCATCCGCCCGCATCTCGAGGTATCGGGGATGCCGGTGCCATCCCGTGATCCCTTCGAACCCCACCCCCGTCCACCCGAGCCGATCGATGGCGGCCTGGACGTCGTTCAGGGCGGCGACGTTGGTCGAGTGTCCGCAGAGCGGGTAGATGGGAAGCCCGATGAGGTGTCGGACCCCGTCGGCGCGCGCCTGCTGCACCGCCGCCTCCACGAAGGGTGGGGTGAACTGAAAGGCGGAATATACGGGGATGGGGTGACCGCGGGTCGCGAGCTCCACCCGGAGCGCCTCGGCCTGGGTATCCGCCTGGCCGTTCAGGGGCGACCCCCCGATCTCTTCGTACTCCTCGATGAGCCCGGGCGCTCGACGCTCAGCGAGCTGGCGGTTCCGGCACGCGCGGTCCTCCTCGGTCTCGTGTGGCTCGAGCGTCGAATTCGCCAGGAAAATCCGCTCGAGGAAGGGGATCACCTCCTCGGGGCTGGCCGCCTGGGGCTCACCGAAGTTCAGGACGAGGATCGCGGCGTCGTTCGGGGGCTCACGCATGGCGTCTCCGGGGGAGGCGTTGGTCGGTCGTTGAAGGGTCGGGCCCGAGCGCTCAGAGTGCGCTCTCGGCCCTCAATTCGTCCAGGTCCACCGAGTGCACATAGTCGACCACGGCCCGTACTACGTCGGGATCGGTCTCGGGGAGGAGTCCGTGGCCCACGTTGAAGATGTGTCCCGGCCGGCCGCCCACGCTGCGGAGGATCTCGCCGGTCCGGGCGATGGCGACCTGCTTACCCGCAAGGAGCGACACCGGGTCCAGGTTTCCCTGGATTCCGCGATCGTGACCCACTGTGTCCCATGCATCCTCGATCTTCACCCGCCAATCCAGGCCGATCACGTCCCCTCCCGCCTCAGCCATCGCCGGGAGGAGGGCGGGGTTGCCGGTGGCGAAGTTGATGGTCGGAACGTTCTCCACCGCCAGACTCTGCAGGATCCGCTTCGTGTAGGGGAGGACGGAGCGTCGATAGTCCGTGACGCTCAGCACCCCTGCCCAGGAGTCGAAGATCTGGATGACGGCAGCGCCCGCCTCGTGCTGGGCCTTGGCGAAATCGATGAGGCGATCGGACCAGTAGGACATGAGGTCGTGCCAGAGGTCCGGTCGCCGCCACATGAAGGCCTTCGTCCCGCTTCGCTCCCGGGTCCGCGGGGACTCCACCATGTAGGTCATGAGGGTGAAGGGCGCCCCGATGAACCCGAGGACCGGGACGTCCAGCCGGCGTGCCAGAATCCGGATGGTGTCGAGCACGAAGTCGAGGGTGTCCCGGGGATCGAACGGCTCGAGTGAGCGGATACGCTCCGCCGTATCGTACGGGTGCGGGAGCACAGGACCGAGCCCCTTCTCGATTCTCACATCGATGCCGGCCCCCAGGAAGATGGTGGAGATGTCCGCATAGAGCACCGCACCGTCGACCGGGAAGTACTCCAGGGGGAGCATGGTGATCTCGGCCGCAAGCACCGGATCCCGGGTGACCTCCAGGAGGTCCCGGTCCCCCTTCAGCCCGTGATATCGCGGAAGCGACCTTCCCGCCTGGCGCATGAACCAGACCGGAGTCGTGTCCAGCGGTTCCCGACGGAGAGCGCGAATCAGTCGATCGTTCATGTATTCCCGGTGCGGTGTGGATGGAGCCGGCCGGCCGCAATCTATCGAGCGTACGGCGGCGCGTCATCCCGCCTGGAGCGCTCGGGCCCCGGGTGAGGTACGGGGTCGCCTGCCCCGGGCGGGCCGGCGTTGCCCCCGCTGCGGCCATCGATTAGATCATGAGCTTCGCCACCCACAAAGACTCCGCACCGAGCCGGATCGGGTCACCATGGAAACCAAGCGTCCCACTGTCCCCGCCGCCGAGGAGATCCTGGGCGGTTACTTCCCGGTCCTCGATCATGGATTCGTGTCCCTGGTGGACTATATGGGATCCGACGAGGACGTGGAGCGCGCCGCTCGGGTCAGCTACGGCTACGGCACGCGGAAGTTGTCGGCGACACGGGGGCTGGTCCGCTACCTTCGGAGGCATCGCCACACGACTCCTTCGGAGATGGTGGAGTTCAAGTTCCACTGTGCCATGCCCATGTTCGTGGCCCGCCAGTGGGTCCGGCATCGCACGGCCTCCATCAATGAGTACAGCGGCCGCTATTCCCTGATGCCGCTCCTCTACTACCGTCCCGGCCCAGAGGACTTTTCCCAGCAGGCGACCTCGAATCGTCAGGGTCGCGAAAGCGCACCGGCGTCTCGCGAGCTCTGGGAGGCGGCCACCCGCCGCTGGGATGCCGGCCGGGAAGCCGCCTCGAGTACCTATGAATGGCTCCTCGAGGAGGACGTGGCGAGGGAACTCGCGCGCATCGACCTCCCCCTCTCGACCTATACCCAGTGGTACTGGAAGATCGATCTTCATAACCTCTTGCACTTCCTCACCCTTCGCGTCGACCCCCATGCGCAGGCCGAGATCCGGGTTTTCGGCGAGGTGATGGCCGGTATGGTGAAGCGGGTCGCACCCCTCTCCTACGAGGCCTGGGTGGATTACGACCTCACCGGGCACCCCATGAGCCGGGCTGAGCTCGACGTGCTTCGATGCCTCGTCGAAACGGACGGAGACGGCGTCCTGCGCGCGCGGGACGGTGTCGGCGAGGTCTCCGCAGAGGACATGGCGGAGTCGGGGCTATCCGCCCGTGAGGTCCGTGAGCTCATCGAAAAGCTGCAGCCGGCCTCCCGTCCCGACTTCGAGCTGGATCTCGGGCGGATGCGGCCCGCGGCGGAGGTGGCGGAGGAGATGGCGGAGGCAGTGCCCCGGATCGATCGCGAGGAGTGAAACCTTCGCCGGTGGGCCTCCGCTTCGAGGTGAAGGTGGAAGCACCGCCGGCCCGGATCTGGGATCTCCTGGTCGATGTGGAGGGCTGGCCTCGCTGGAATCCCGGCCTCCAGTTCGCGGTTCTGAGGGGGGACCTTGCCATCGGTTCCAGGGTGGACTGCAGTGTGGACGGGATGCGGATCCGCTCCCGGGTGGCCGATCTGGACCCTATGCGGGTCCTTGGATTCAGCCTCGCCACGATCGGGGGAACGGGACACGCCCGCTGGGAGCTCGAGGAACTGGGGCAGGGGTGGACCCGGGTGCGGCTACAGGAAGAGTGGCGTGGCGTTGTCGTGCGGCTCCTTGCCCCGACCCTGCGTCGAACGCTCGAGGTCTCCCGATCCGCTGCCCTCGAGGGGCTCCGCCGGAGCGCCGAGAGGGGCGGATGAGGGAACGAACCAGATTCACGGACGATTGATGGGCAGAATCGAGCTCGAAGTGGTCGACCCCTCCCCCGCGGTGGAGCTCCAGGCACTCGACGAGCTCTGGTTCCAGGTGGCGGGAACCGTCTGCAACCTGCGCTGTCGGCATTGTTTCATTTCCTGCTCCCCCGAGAACCACTCCTTCTGGTTCCTGAGCCGCGAGGATGTGCAGGTGGCGCTGGAGGAATCGGTGCCGTTGGGGGTGAAGGAGTACTACTTCACCGGCGGCGAGCCCTTCCTGAACCGCGAGATGGAGGGGATCCTCGCCGACACCCTGACACTCGGACCGGCCACGGTCCTCACCAACGCGACCCTCATCCCGGGGCGCCGGGCGGCAAAGCTCGCAGCTCTCGCAGCGGCATCCCCCTACACCCTCGAGCTGCGGGTCTCTCTGGACGGGATCACCCGCGAGATGAACGACGCCATCCGTGGAGAGGGGACGTTCGATCGCTGCCTGGAGGGCGTAGAGCGTCTGGTAGGGCAGGGTTTTCTTCCCATCATCACCTGCATGCGAAGTTGGCCCGAGGATGACACGGAGCGCTATCTGGAGGGGTTCCGGACGCTGCTGGGTCGGGTCGGGTACGACCGAGCTCGCATCAAGATCATCCCCCCCCTCCTGATGGGTGAGGAAGCCGACCGCACCCGGGCATACCACGAGACCGAACGCGTCACCCACGAGATGCTCCACGGCTTCGACCTGTCCCAGCTCCTCTGCACCCGGGCCCGGCTCGTGACGGCCCGGGGGGTCTACGCATGTCCCATCCTCCTGGAGTCGCCCTCAGCGAGGCTCGGGGATTCCGTCGGGACGGCCGCCGCCCGGCCCGCGAGGCTCGGGGAGGCTGCCTGCTACACCTGCTACATGTCCGGGGCCATCTGCTCGAACACCCTTTCGGGTGCGGGGGCCGATCGCTGATGTCGGGGTTCCCCCAGGACACGGTGGTTTCACGACGGTCCGGGGCGAAGGGTCTGGTGGGAGGTCCGGGAACCGGGGTCTCCTCCCTTGAATACCCCGCCGTTCTTTCGGACGTCACGCGCCTCGCCGTCTTCGGCGGTGTTTACTCCAACCACCTCGCACTCGAGGCGGCTATCGAGGATGCGCGGGCGAAAGGGGCCGATGCCTTTCTCTGCCTCGGAGACCTCGGAGCGTTCGGCCCCACCCCCGACCGCACCGCGGAGATCCTCCAGGACGAGGGGGTCCCCGTTGTCCGGGGGAACTACGACGACTCCATCTCGCGCGGCCTCGAGGATTGCCAGTGTGGGTACACGGACCCCAGGGACAACCACTACGCGCACCTCTCGTATATCTACACCCTCACCAACACCTCGAATCGGCACCGGGAGTGGATGGGCACGTTCCCAGACCGGATCCGGTTTCGTCTGGGCGGTCTCGACGTGCTGGCCTTCCACGGGAGCCCTCGCCGGATGAATGAGTTCCTGTGGGAGACCACGACGCCAACACACTTCCTCCGAGGAATGGCGGACCAGCA
Source organism: Gemmatimonadota bacterium (assembly GCA_040905325.1). Taxonomy (GTDB): domain Bacteria; phylum Gemmatimonadota; class Gemmatimonadetes; order Longimicrobiales; family Gaopeijiaceae; genus JBBDRS01. The sequence continues at coordinate 68,987 of JBBDRS010000049.1, read as the reverse complement.
CTCGGCGGATGTCCTCCTGGGCACCCACACCGGCATCCATTGGGCGAGGCAACTGGATGAGCGCCGCTGGTATCTCAACGCTGGAGCCCTCGGCCGTCCCGCCAACGACGGGAAAACCAACGTCTGGTATCTTCTTCTCGATGTCCGCGCCGAACAGCTTCATCATACCTTCGTTCCGGTCTCGTACGACGTGGGGGCGCTGGTGGGGGAGATGAGGAGGGAAGGCCTGCCCGAGGAGTTCGTGGAGACCATCCGGACCGGGTGGTGGACCACCTGCCTCGAGGTGCTTCCCGGGAAGGAGCGGGCCAGAGGCCGCTGGTGACGCAGCACCGCTGCTGTTGAACGGTCCCCCTCGCATTGCGTGCTCCCTGGCCAGGCCAGAACTTGGCGGCGCAGTGGCGTGACTACTCAGATCTGGAGGGAGGGGATGGAGAAGACCTCACGATGGTGATCCGGGCCGACGGGTACGCGGTGGCGGCCTTCCTGGGATACCTCGTCCTGGTGGTGGGGATCGGGGCCTACTCGGCGCGCTTCTCCTCCCGCGGGATCGGGAACTACTTCGTGGGAGGGAGGGCCATGAACCGGTGGGTGGTGGCTCTCTCCGCCGTCGTATCCGGCCGCAGCGCCTGGCTCCTCCTGGGGGTCACCGGAATGGCCTGGACCATGGGGGTGTCGGCCGTGTGGGCGGTGGCGGGCTACACCTTCGTCGAGTTCTTCCTCTTCTTCCACTTCGCTCCCCGTCTGCGGCGCCTCGCCGAAGCCCGGGAGTGCATCACCCTCACCGACGTCTTCGCGGAGCGCTTCCGCGACGAGCGGGGCGCGCTGCGGCTGGTGCTCTCCACGGTGATCGTGATCTTCATGACCGCCTATGTCTCGGCCCAGTTCGTGGGGGGAGGGAAGGCGATCGGGGCCAGCTTCGGGCTGGACCCGCAGACCGGCGTGGTCCTGACGGCTTTCGTCGTGCTGGCCTACACCTCGATCGGGGGCTTCCTGGCCGTCAGCCTCACGGACACCGTGCAGGCCGTCTTCATGATCTTCGCACTGGTGGTGACTCCCATCCTGGCCATCGCCGGAATCGGCGGCCTGGATGCCGTGCTCACCCAGGTCGCGGCCTACGACCCCTCCTTCCTCGACCTCTTCTCACTGGGGGCGGGCGCGTTGCTGGGGATGGTGGGGATCGGCCTGGGGTCGCCGGGGAATCCCCACATCCTCGTGCGCTATATTTCCATCGGGGATCCCAGAGAGCTGCGTTGGGCCGCGTGGACGGGAACGGCGGCCAACCTACTCATGGGGGGGGGAGCCGTCCTCATCGGGCTCGTGGGGCGGGTCTACTTCCCCGAAATCTCCATGCTTCCCGCGGAGGACACCGAGAACCTATACCCGCTGCTGGCGGAGCAAACCCTCCCCTCGGTCCTCTTCGGAATGGTCGTCGCCTCGATCTTCGCGGCGATCATGTCCACTGCGGATTCACAGCTCCTGGTGGGGGCTTCTGCGGTCGTGCGGGATGTCTACGAGAAGGTGATACGACGTGGCCAGGAACTCCCGGAGCGGCGGCTCGTCATCCTCTCGCGCGCCGTGGTCGCGGTTCTGGTGGGGGCCGCGCTTCTGCTGGGGTGGGTCGCCGAAGATCTGGTTTTCTGGCTCGTCCTCTTCGCGTGGGCGGGACTGGGGGCGGCGCTCGGCCCGACCACACTCCTGATGCTGTACTGGCGGGGAACGACCCTGGCGGGAGTGATCGCGGGACTCCTGACGGGGACCATCACGACCATCGTCTGGTACCTCACGCCCGTCCTGAGAGACTTCCTCTACGAACTGATTCCCGCCTTCATCCTCGCGGCTCTGGTCACCTGGGTCGTGAGCCGGATGACACGGCCGCCCGATGGAGTGGAGGAGGACTTCCGAATCATGGGCGATCGGCCCGGTGATGCGGCTCGTGCAGACGCGAGCACGGCCAGGGTCAGGGAAGAGGCTCTCCGAGCGCGACGATCGCCATCTCCGGGACCAGGTGAAGATCGTCCTCCACCAGGTGGGCCGCCTCGGCCAGGACGATGATTGCGACCCCGGCGGCGAGGACCTCCGCGCCTGCCGAGACCGGATCGTCCTCCAGCGGGCAATGCATGACGACCTGGCCTCGTCGGAGCGCCGGATCGGCGCAAGTACCCACCAGCCGGACGGTGACCCAACCGGGGCGGGGGGTCCAGGACATGTTCCTGGAAGTGCGGATCCGTGTTTCGTTAGCGCTCATGGGAGGGTAGGGCAGGGGGTCGGAGGAGGAGGGCCGAACGGGCTAGGTCGGGGACTTCCGAAAACTGCCTCGTCGGGTCCGTACGCCGGTCCCGAGGGACGGTTCCGGAGGGATGACGCCACTCATGAGCCGGGGGGCTTGACGCGCCCCTCCACCAGGAGCGCAATCGTGGCCTCCTGGGCCGAGGAAAGGTCGGGAGGGACGACTACGGGGATCGCCTTCGTTCCGTGCTCCTCGGGAAGGTGCAGGACCAGTTCCTCCCAGGAGGGTGAGCCCTCCTGGGGGTGGGCCCGCCCGGACCTGTCCACGGTCACTGTCCTCCCCGGATGCAGCCGGTCCGCGAGCGTGGTCCCGAATTCGAGCCACCGAGCCAGCGGCTCCGCCTCGCCCCGGGCCGTGGGTCCGATGACCTCCTGTTCCCAGAGGGCCACCGCCTGGGCGTACTCCTCTTCGCTGCGGCCCTTCAGGGTTCGCAGGAGGTCGCGGTAGTCCGGCCGCGGGTCGCGGGCTCCCGTCCGGGTGAGCGCCTCCTCAAGCCGCCGGTTCGCTTCGGCCTGTTCTTCCATGGGGGGACGATGCCACCCCCTTGGCTCCGGGTCAACGGGTCCGGTCCGAAAGGGCACATCCCGGGCGCGCCGGTGTTCTTCCCGACGAGCTTTCCCCGGCGCACCCTTTCCGCGGTCGCGGATGCGGGGGTGCGCGTGGGGTGATTTCCGCGTCCAATGAGAGAGACTGATGACATCGCCGATACCGTCCGGTTCCAGCCCGCTCGTCCGCGCAGACCAGTATATGGAGCTGTCCTGGGAGATGTTCGGAGAATTCTGTCGGGCGTTGGCGATGAAGGTGGCGCGTGAATACGACCCCGAGATGGTGATCGGGATCGCCCGTGCCGGAGTCATCCCGGGCGCGATCATCGCCTCGCTCCTGCGAGTCGACTTCTATTCCATGAAGATCTCGAGATGGGAGGGAGGGGAGCGCGTGAGGGAACGCCCCGCCGTCCTCTCCGCGGCGCCGTCGCAGGCCCGCGGGAAGCGGGTCGTGGTGGTGGATGAGATCACGACCTCCGGAGACACCTTCCGTCTGGCGCTGGCAGCGGTGCGCGACGTGCAGCCCGGAGAGATCCGGACCGCGGCCACCTTCGTCCGTCCCATGGGATTCAAGCCGGACTACTTTGCGCTGGAGACCGACCAGACCGTGGTCTTCCCGTGGGATCGCAAGGTGTTCGACGGCGAGGAATGGGTGGTGAACCCTCGGTATGAGGGCGCCGTGGAGGGGTGACGTCCCTGGATCAGCCGCCCTGCATTGAATCGAGGAACTCCTGGTTGGTCTCGGTCCGCTTCATGCGGGTGAGCAGAAATTCGATGGCTTCCGCCGGGGGCATGTCCGAGAGGAAGTTCCGGAGGAGGTAGACGCGGTTGAGCTCGGTCTCGCTCAGGAGGAGTTCCTCCTTGCGGGTCCCGGAGCGGTTCAGGTCGATGGCCGGGAAGATCCGTTTGTCCGCAATGTGACGGTCCAGTATGAGCTCCATGTTCCCGGTCCCCTTGAACTCCTCGAAGATCACCTCGTCCATCCGGCTCCCGGTCTCCACCAGCGCAGTCGCGATGATGGTGAGCGACCCTCCCTCCTCGATGTTCCGTGCCGCACCGAAGAATCTCTTGGGTTTGTGCAAGGCGTTCGCGTCCACACCCCCGGAGAGGATCTTTCCGGAGTGGGGCACGGTCACGTTGTAGGCACGAGCGAGTCGGGTGATGGAATCCAGGAGGACCACGACGTCCTTCCCGTTCTCAACCAGACGCTTCGCTTTTTCGAGCACCATTTCGGCAACCTGCGTGTGGCGCTCGGCGGGCTCGTCGAAGGTGGAGGACACGACCTCCCCGTTGACGTTTTCCTCCATGTCGGTCACCTCCTCGGGCCGCTCGTCGATCAGCAGCACGATCAGGTAGACATCGGGATGATTCGCCGTGATGGAGTTCGCGACCTGCTGAAGGAGGGTGGTCTTTCCTGCCTTGGGCGGCGAAACGATGAGTCCCCGCTGGCCCCTTCCGACGGGAGCGATGAGGTCCATCACCCGCATGGCGATGTCCCCGCCCTCCTGCTCGAGCTGGAGTCTATGTTCCGGGTAGCGGGGCTTCAGGTTGTCGAAGGCGACCCGGTTCTTGGACTTGTCGGGCTCATCGAGGTTCACCTGCTCGACCTTGAGGAGGGCCAGATAGCGCTCGCCGTCCTTTGGTGGCCGTACCTGGCCGAGGATCGTATCCCCCGTGCGCAGATCAAAACGCTTGATCTGGGAGGGGGACACGTAGATGTCATCGGGTCCGTAGAGGTAGTTCCAGTCCGGGGACCGCATGAAGCCGTAGCCCTCCGGGAGGACTTCGAGCACCCCTTCGCCCCTCAGCACTACGTCCGTGTCCAGCAGGTTCTGTTCGATCCGGAAGATGAGATCCTGCTTGCGGAGTCCCGAGCAGTTCTGGATGTTGAGTTCCGCCGCCAGGTCATGCAGCTCGGTGACGTTCTTCTTCTTCAACTCGGCGATGTCCACGGATGACTCCAGATCGGCAGATACCGACAGGTGGGTGGGGGAGGTTCGGTTGAGGGCCGGCCGCGGGAATCCCGACGGCATTTATGAGAGGATGGCTCGGAAGCCGGGCAGATCTGGCGGGTCGGGATGTCGAGGGGCCGGCCAACCGAACAGGGGCCGGGGTGGGCGGTCGACACCCGGAATTGAGGAAACGCGGCCATAGTAATGGGCCGATCCCAACCGGTCAAGTCCCGCCTGCAGGCCGCCTCCGGGGGGGATTCGGGCGAAGAAGGGATCCCGGTCGCTCCGCGGCCGCCGCGCGGTCCGTCGTGGGCGGAGATCGGAACTTCGGGGGCGCTCGTGGCGGCCACCCTGTTCTCGACCTCGGTGGCCGGGGCCCTGCTCCAGGGGACCGATCCCCTCGGGGTCGGGGCCGCCTCGGGCGGGGGCTTGTCCGCCTGGATGCCTACCGGACTGGACCTCCGCGCCCTTCTCGGCGGAACCACCTTCGCCCTCCCGTTTCTCGTGATACTCCTCGCCCACGAGTGGGCCCACCGCATCGCGGCTGCCCGGCATGGGATTCGGACCACTCTCCCCTACTGCATCCCCTTCCCCCCCCATATCTCCGTGATCGGCTCCCTGGGAGCCTTCATCCGGATCCGAAGTCCGGTCCCTTCCCGGCGGGCCCTTCTCGACGTGGGAGTGGCCGGGCCACTTGCTTCCCTGATGCTCTCTGTTCCGATCCTGGCGGTGGGGCTGGCCCTGAGCAGTCCTGCGGAGGTCCCCGCACGTGCCGGACTTCCCTTCGTCATCCTGTTTCATGAGGTCACGATTCGGCTCGGGGAGCCCCTCCTCGCGCAGGGAGTGACGAGGCTCCTGGGCGTCGGGGTCGGGAGGGAGGCGGTCCTGCTCCACCCCCTTGCGTTCGCGGGTTGGCTCGGGCTGATGCTGACCTTTCTCAACCTTCTGCCGCTCGCTCGCCTCGACGGCGGCCACATCCTCCACGCACTGGATCCGTCCAGGGCTCGATGGGGAGCGGTCGCAACCGTGGTGGCCTTCCTGTTGCTCGGCTTCGTCTGGCGGGGCTGGTGGGCGTGGGCGGCGGTCATGGTGCTTCTAGGCCGAAGTCGTCCGCTCCCTCGGGACTTCATTCCACCGACTGCGGCCCCGGGAATCGGCAGGCGTCGGATGGCCTGGGGGGCCCTGGGCAGCATCCTCCTACTCCTCCCCCCGATCCCGGTGGGACTGTAGAACACTCCTGAGGACGGGGGAGGCCGGCGGGGGAGAGCCCGGCTCCGGGTGGCGCTCGATTCGCCCTCCTGTTTATCTTCTTCCAATCGGGAAGCACGGGTCTCAGGGGCTTTCCTGCACCGAACCGGGATGCGCCGTGCCGACGCCTGTCCGCTCGCCCTCCGCCACCTCCCTCCACCGTCCCCGCTCCGCTTCGACATGACTCGATTCGTGCTACAGCCCTTCGTTGCCATCGGTCGTGGTAGCGCGGTGCTCGCCGTTGGCGTCGGACGATGGGGAACTCTGGTGGCGGAGACCGTCCGGGCTGCTCGCCACCTGGACATCTGGCTCCGACTCCTGATTCCGCAGATGGCGCGAGTGGGGGTGGATTCGGTTCCCATCGCCCTCTTCGTCGCCCTCTTCACCGGAATCGTTCTCTCGGTCCAGGCGTCCTACACCTTCACCGGGGCGGTCCCGATGTACTTCGTCGGCGTTCTGGTAGGGAAGACGATGATGCTGGAGCTCGGCCCGGTTCTGACAGGTCTGGCTCTCTCCGGTCGGGTAGGCGCGAACATCGCAGCCGAAATCGGCACGATGCGGGTCACGGAGCAGATCGATGCGCTGGAGACCTTGGCCTATCCTCCCATGGCCTACCTGGTGCTTCCCAAGGTCCTGGCGGGAGTGATCATGTTTCCAGTCGTTACCGCGCTCGCCATCGGGATGGGCATCAGCGCGGGACTCGTCACCTCCGTGCAGCTTCTGGACATGACAGTGCTCGAGTTCAATCGGGGCCTCATGCTCTTCTTCGAGCCCTTCGACGTGACCTTCGCCATGATCAAAGCGCTGAGCTTCGGCTTCGTGGTGACCACGATCGGGTGCATGTTCGGATTCCATACCCGGGGTGGAGCCGAAGGGGTGGGGGATGCCACGACGAGGGCGGTGGTGGTGAGCAGCATGGTCATCCTGGTGCTGGACGCCTTCTGGGCCGTGACGCTCCTCTGACCGGCCGGTTCCCTATGTCGATCCAGATTCGCGACCTACACAAGTCCTTCGGCGAGAAGGTGGTCCTGGCCGGCTTCTCGGCCGAGGCTCGCGAGGGCGAGACGCTCGTGATCCTGGGTGGGTCAGGCACGGGGAAGTCAGTGGCGCTCAAGCACGTCGTCGGGCTTCTGGAGCCCGACCGGGGGGAGGTCGTGGTGGACGACCAGGTCGTGGGCGAGCTCGCCGGCGAGGAGCTTTTCGAACTCAGACGGCAGGTGGGGTACGTATTCCAGTTCGCAGCACTCTTCGACTCCTTGACCGTAGCCGACAACGTGGCCATGGGTCTCCGGAGGGTGGGAGGGTTATCGGAGTCGGAGATCGGGGATCGGGTCACGGAGTGTCTGGAGCTGGTCGAACTTGCGGGCTTCGAGAACCGGTCGCCCGCAGAACTCTCCGGGGGCCAGCGGAAGCGGGCGGGAATTGCGCGTGCCATCGCGAGCAGGCCCCGCTATATCCTCTACGACGAGCCCACCACCGGGCTCGATCCACTGACCAAGGCTGTCATTGATCGACTCATCCTCCGAACCCGAGACGAGTTGGGGGTTACAGGAATCATGATCACGCACGACATGGACAGCGCCTTCCGCGTGGCGGATCGTTTCGCCATGCTCTACGAGGGACGGTGCCGCTTCTTCGGTACGCCCCAGGAGCTGCGCACCTCGGAGGATCCGGTGGTGCGAAGTTTCATCGAAGGGCGCCCGGAACTCCTGGAGGAGGGCGAGTGAAGCGCTCGAGGGAAGCTCTGGTCGGCGTCGTGATCGTGGCGGCCGTGTTGCTCACCGTCGTCGGCACGCTGTGGCTCCAGGGAGCGGCCCTCCGCACACCCGCCGTCGAGATGCAAGCCGTTTTCGAGAGCGTGGGGCAGATTCGTCCTGGAAATCCGGTCAAGTTGCGCGGCGTCCAGGTCGGACGTGTGCGGGAGATCGAAGTCACACCAGGAGGTGAGGCAGTCCGAGTCCGATTGCGGGTGGAGGAGGGACTACCACTCCCCCCCGATCCGGCCATTGTGCTCTCCCCCGAATCGATGTTTGGAGACTGGCAGGCGGAGATCCTCTCCCGGGACCGCTTCCCTTCCTATCGGTTCGCCCAGCCCCAGGATCCGGAAGATCTCCCGGGTTACGCGATTCCCGACATCTCTCAGCTTACGGCCACGGCCGACCGCCTGGCGGCGGACATCGAAGTCCTGACCGAGCGCGTCGGGATCGCCTTTTCCGAGGAGACCGCCGAGAACATCGCCTCCCTTATCGGGAACGTCGAGGACATGACCGAACGGTTGTCCGACCTCGTCTCGCAACAGGCGGAATCTTTCACCCGTGTCACCGAGGAGTTGGAGCAGGCGACCCAGCAGGTTGGGCTCACCGCTTCCGAGGCCCGGGAGACTTTTGCGATTCTCAACGAGACTCTGGAGGGAGACGAAATGCGATCGACCCTCGAGGACCTCTCCGTCATCGCCGACAACTTCAGGGGACTCTCCGGGGAGCTGGACGAGACGAATTCCGACGTGCGCGCGATGGCGACCCGGATCGACTCCACCTTCGCCCGGGTGGACGGCCTCCTGGCGCGGGCCGAGGCTGGCGAGGGATCCATCGGGCGCCTCCTCCACGATCCCACGATGGCGGCTGAAATGGAGGCGACCCTGGCCGAGTTGCACCTTCTTCTCGAGGATATTCGCGAGAATCCCAGGCGCTACCTTCGCCTGTCGATCTTCTGAGCCGGAGACTGTCACATGACCGCACCCGCCTCCCGAGCCGGGCCTCCGGGCCCAAGGATCGAACTGAGCGCCGGAGGGGTGGTGGTGAGGGTCATCGGGGCTGAGCCCCACGTTCTCCTGATTCGGGATCCCTATCACAAGTGGGGACTTCCGAAGGGACATCTGGAGGCTGACGAGGGAGCGGCCGAGGCTGCCCTCCGCGAGGTTCGGGAAGAGACCGGCCTGGAGTCGCTCGTCCTCGGGCCCGAACTGGGGGAAATCGACTGGACTTTTGGCCTACGCGGCAACCGGGTCCACAAGTACTGTCGCTTCTTCCTGATGACCGCTCCCATCGGGGAGCCGATACCGGCGACCTCCGAGGGGATTACGGCCTGCACCTGGCTGCCGGTTCGAGAAGCGGCGCGGACCGTGGGGTATGGAAACGCCCGGGAGGTCGTCCGCCGGGCGAGCCGGTACCTCCGTCTACCCGAGGGGCCCGATCAGCTCCCATGGATCGTCGATCCCGAGGAGTGACTCTCCACGCGCCGGTTGAAACCGGTGCAGGAAGGCGTATCGTTCCAGATGACCCCGAGAGGACGTTAACCGACGGTTTCCATGACCGACATCCGTGACATCACCATCATTGGCGGGGGGCCTGCCGGGCTATTCGCCGCCTTCTACGCCGGCATGCGCGGGGCGAGTACCAGGATCGTGGACTCTCTCCCGGAACTCGGGGGTCAGCTCATGGCCCTCTACCCGGAGAAGTACATCTACGATGTCGGTGGCTTGCCGCGGGTGCTGGCCAAGGATCTCGCTCTCCAGCTGATTGCCCAGGCCATGCAGTTCAAACCGGACGTGGTCCTGGACGAGGAGGTCGAAAGCGTAACCCGGCGGGACGACGGAATCTTCGAACTCGCTTGTCGAGGGAGCACCTACCTGGCCCGGGCAGTAGTCATCGCCGGGGGCAAGGGAGCGTTCGAGCCGCGGCGTCTCGAAGTGCCCGGCTACGACGAGTTCCTGGGGAACGGCGTCCACTACGCGGTGAAGGACCCGGAAGCCTTCCGCGGCAAGCGCGTAGTGGTGGTGGGTGGTGGGGACTCCGCACTCGACTGGGCGCTCGCCCTCCGGGAGAACACCGAGCGCCTCGTTCTCGTCCACAGGAGCGACCGTTTTCGCGCGCACGAGACCTCCACCCGGGAGTTGTCCCAGGCAGAGGCGCGGGGGGAGGTCGAGGTGAGGGTGTTCCATGAGGTGTCCTCCATCGAGGGGAACGGGAGGGTCGAGACGGTGACCCTCGTCGACAACCGAACGGAAGCCCGGGTGACCGTGGAGGCGGACGTGGTCCTCACCTTTCTCGGCTTCAAGCCCGACCTCGGACCGATGAAGGAATGGGGACTGGATATCCAGCGGAACCGGATCATGGTGTCCCGCCTGATGGCCACCAATCGGCCGGGCATCTTCGGGGCCGGGGACATCGTCGACTACGAGGGCAAGCTCGACCTGATCGCCACCGGCTTCGGCGAGGCGGCGATCGCGGTGAACAACGCGGTCCACCTGATCGATCCGGATGCCCGGGTGAATCCGGGTCACTCCACCAACATGAAGGTATTCAAGGGCCCCTGAGCGGGCTCGCGCTCCCGGCCATCGCGCCCGGGGGAGCGAGCACCCGTCCGCGGCCATCCTAGCGACCAAACAAAGCAGAGCCAGAAATGACCGAGAAGCGAACGGAAGACGTGGTGATCATCGGATCCGGTCCCGCCGGATGGACCGCGGCGATATACGCTGCCCGCGCACGGTTGGAGCCCCTCGTCTTCGAGGGAGCGCCTTCCAGGGAGATGATCCCGGGCGGGCAGCTCATGTTCACGACGGAGGTCGAGAACTACCCGGGGTTCCCCGAGGGTGTCGACGGCCAGACGCTCATGATGTCCATGAAGGAGCAGGCGGAACGATTCGGAACCCGCGTCGTGACCGACGACATCGTGGACGTGGACATCGATTCGACCCCCTTCCGCCTCACCACCTCGGAAGGAGCGGAGGTCCGGGCCCGAACGGTGATCATTGCCACCGGGGCGCGGGCCAACTGGCTCGGACTGGCAAACGAGGAGCGCCTCGCCCAGACTGGGGGCGGGGTGTCCGCCTGCGCCGTCTGTGATGGGGCGTTGCCTCCCTTTCGTGAGCAGGTCCTCGCCGTTGTGGGGGGGGGAGATAGCGCCATGGAGGAAGCCACATACCTCACGAAATTCGCGCGGGAAGTCGTTGTGGTACATCGGCGCGACACATTCCGCGCCTCCCCGATCATGGCCGAGCGGGTGCTGGGAAATCCGAAGGTTCGGGTAGAGTGGAACAGCGAGGTGGTGGAGGTACTGGGGGATGACTTCATCACCGGGATTCGGCTTCGGAACACCGTCACGGGAGAGGACCGGGAGCTGGAGGTGGGAGGGCTTTTCCTCGCCATCGGCCACACGCCCAACACCGCCTTCCTTAAGGGGAGGTTGGCCATGGACGAGAGCGGCTACCTCCTCACTGAGGAATCCTGGCGGACCGCGACGAGCGTGCCCGGGATCTTCGCTGCCGGGGATGTGATGGACTCCTATTATCGGCAGGCGGTAACGGCGGCGGGAACCGGGTGCATGGCTGCCCTGGAGGCGGAACGCCATCTCGCGCATGAGGTCCCGACGGAGACCGGCTCGGACCTCCCGGCCGAACCCATGGCGGAAGCGGGCTGACGCAGGTGGGCGGTCCCCATCGGAGGACCTCAACCTCCCAGGAGCTGCCCTCCGTCCACAACCACCACCTCGCCGGTGATGAAGGGCGACGCATCGAGGAAGAGAACGGTCCTGACCACGTCCTCGGGGGACCCCAGAGTGCCCAGGGGGGAGCGCTTTCGTGAGCGCTCCCGATCCGCCTCGCTCCAGTCGTCGGGTAGGAGGACGCTCCCCGGGGCGACCGCATTCACGCGGACTTGTGGTGCAAGGGCTCGCGCCATCACCCGGGTGAGGTGAAGGAGTCCCGCCTTCGAGACCGCATGGTGGGGATATCCCACCCAGGGCTGGAAGGCGGAGAGGTCCACCAGGTTGATGATCGACCCCCGGCTGGCGCGAAGCAGCTCCGAGGCGGACTTCACCATCAGGAAGGGGCCTTTCAGGTTCACCGCCATAACCTGATCCCACTCCGCTTCCTCCACCTCCAGGAGCGGAGCTTGCTGGAAGACGGACGCATTGTTCACGAGGAGGTCGAGCCGCCCAAACTCCCTCCGGACCTCTTCCACGATCTGGGCAGCGTCCTCGCCGTCGGACACGTTTCCCTCAATGGTGATGCACCGCCGTCCCATCCGACGGATCGCCTCGGCGACTGAGTCTGCCTCTCCCTCGGAGGTGTGATAATTCACCGCGACGTCGTAGCCCGCTTCCGCCAGGCCCAGGGCGATCGCGCGTCCGATCCGCACGGCCCCGCCCGTTACGAGTGCGGCCTTTTTCGGGGGACTCTCCATCGGCATCGAATTCCTCGTGGATGAAACGGTGCGGGTGGGCGGGGTATGCTACCCTCCGGTGGGGCTCGGTTCCGCGCTGCAGACCGGTGTGGAGCCCGCACCGCGAAACTCGCAGATGTTCAGAGAGGAGGAAGGATGGAGGGAGAGAAGCGAAGGGACCCGCAGGTGGAAGGGAAGGTCGTCCTCGTCACCGGGAGCACCCGTGGCATTGGCCTCGCCATCGCCGCCGCGCTGCTGGAGGACGGGGCGCAGGTGATGATCTCGAGCCGGGATCCAACGCGGGTGGAAAGGGTTGTTCAAGAGTTCTCCAGCGCCCACGAGGGGAGGGTGGCCGGGGTGGCTGCCGACGTCCGGAAGCCGGCGGATTGCGAGGCGCTCGTCGAGGCGACCGTGGACCGCTTCGAGGGGCTGGACGTCCTGGTGAACAACGCGGGCGTGGGTGCGTTCGCCACGATTCAGGAGATGTCACCCGAGGATTGGGACCGACAGATCCGAACGAACCTCGATGGGGTCTTCCACTGTTCCCGCGCAGCGGTGCCGCACCTGATCAGCCGCGGGGAGGGGTGGATTCTCAACATCGGTTCTCTTGCGGGCCGCAACACCTTCTCCGGAGGGGTGGCGTACAATGCATCCAAGTGGGGTCTCCTCGGGATGTCGGAGGCGATGATGCTCGATCTCCGACATGAGGGGGTTCGGGTGTCCTGCATCATGCCGGGAAGCGTCAACACGCACTTCTCCACCGGGGAGCCGGATCCTGCGGCCGACTGGAAGCTGCAGAGTGAGGATGTGGCCCGCGTGGTGCGGGATCTCCTCGCATTCCCACCCCGAGCACTCCCGAGCCGGGTGGAGCTGCGACCGTCCCGACCGCCGCGCAAAGGTTGAAGCCAGCCATGCCATGTTACCTTGGTGCGGTCCTGGCCACCCGGAAGCGGGGCCTCCCCTGCTCCCTCAGCAGCCTTCCAGACGAACCTTCCGATACGGAGACCAGCCGCGATGTCCAGTGAGTTCAGAACCGAGAGGGACTCCCTCGGCGAAGTCCGCGTCCCAGCCGATGCCCTCTACGGCGCCCAGACGCAAAGGGCGGTGGAGAACTTTCCCATCAGTGGGGATCGCTTTGGACGTCCCATGATCCAGGCACTGGGGCTGGTGAAGGGTGCGGCCGCCCGGAGCAACAAGGAGCTCGGGAATCTGCCAGACGCCATGGCCGATGCGATCTCCGGGGCCGCCGACGAGGTCGCCGAGGGCCGATGGGACGGCGAGTTCGTGGTGGACGTCTACCAGACCGGATCCGGCACCTCTTCCAACATGAACGCCAACGAGGTGATTGCGGCCCTCGCGAACCGCCGTCTCCAGGCCGAAGGGAAGGTCGATGTCGAGGGGGCGGTCCACCCGAACGACCACGTGAATTTCGGGCAGTCCTCCAACGACGTGATTCCCACAGCCATCCACGTCGCGGCTCGGGTCGCGGTGGAGCGCGATCTGATCCCCGCGCTGGAACGGCTGCACACCGTCCTGGCGCAAAAGGCCGGCGAGCTGGATCACGTGGTGAAGTCGGGTCGTACCCACCTGATGGATGCCACGCCGGTCCGGCTCGGACAGGAGTTCGCGGGGTACGCGACCCAGGTGGAAAAGGGGATCGCGCGGGTCCGACAGGGCGCCGAGGAGCTGGCGGAGCTCCCACTGGGAGGGACCGCCACCGGGACCGGGATCAACACACATACCGAGTTCGCCGCCAGGGCGATCGAGCGGATTGGCCAGGCCACGGGAGTGACTTTCCGGGAGGCATCGGACCACTTCGAGGCCCAGGGCGCTCGCGACGGCCTGGTAAGCGCGCACGGGGCTCTCAACACGGTGGCGGTGTCGCTGCTCAAGATCGCGGACGATGTGCGATGGTTGGCCTCTGGCCCGACGTCGGGCCTCTCGGAGATCCGGCTCCCGGCGGTCCAGCCGGGGAGTTCGATCATGCCAGGGAAGGTGAACCCCGTGCTCTCCGAGGCGCTCATGATGGTTTCCGCGCGGGTTGCGGGAAATCAGACCACCATGACGCTGGCAGGAGGCCGCGGAAATTTCGAGCTGAACGTCATGATGCCGGTCATGGCGCATACCTTCCTCGAGTCGGTTCGGCTGCTGGCCGGGGGGGCGAGGGCCTTCGCGGACCGCTGCGTGGCGGGAATCGAGGCGAACGAGGCGCGGTTGCGGGAGCTTCTGGAGCGGAACCCCTCCATCGCCACCGCGCTCAATCTCTACATCGGGTACGACGCCGCCTCGGAGGTTGCCAAGCAGGCGGCACGCGAGGGGCGGTCGGTACGCGAGGTGGTGCTGGAGCGCGGTCTGCTGGATGAGTCCAAGATCGATGAGGCCCTGGACGTGCGAGCCATGACGGAGCCGGGATTCCCCGGCCGCGGGAAGGGTTGATGCCGGTCGCCGCCGCTTCCGTCCTGGAGGATGGGACCGTGGTCGATGAGCTGGGAGCCCACGTGTCCACCGCGGGAGGCGTGTCGAATGCCCCGCCTCGCGCCAGGGACATCCGTTCGCTGAATTTCCAGCTGTTCACGAAGCAGCCGAACCGTTGGGCGGAACCGACCCTCAAGCCCCAGGAGGTCGCGGCCTTCGCCGAGCGGCGAAAGGCGCTGGGAATCCGCTCGGTGGGATCACACGACTCCTATCTCATCAACCTGGCGTCGCCGCGGCCCGACCTCTGGGAGCGCTCGCTGGAATCGTTCATCGCCGAGCTTCGACGGTGTGCCGAGCTGGAACTCGACTTCCTAGTGACCCACCCGGGGAACGCCACCGACGGTGACGCCGCCAGCGGCATCGAGCGGAACGCCGAGGGCATCACCAGGGCGCTGGAGGCAGCGCCGGGGCCCACGAGGGTATTGGTGGAAATCACCGCGGGCTCGGGGACCTCGGTCGGGGGCCGGATGGAGCATCTTGCGGCGATCATCGACGGCGTTGCCGCCGCGGTGAGGGGCCGGGTCGGCGTCTGTTTCGATACGTGCCACGCCTACTCGGCCGGATATGACCTGGTGGCCGACTACGCGGGCGTCTGGAGTGAGTTCGAGGACCGGCTGGGACTGGCTCGCCTCGGCCTTTTCCACCTGAACGACTCGCAGAATCCTTTCGACTCCCGGAAGGATCGCCACGAGCATGTGGGGGAGGGGTCCCTCGGCGAGGAGCCCTTCCGCAGGATCATGACCGACCCCCGGTTCACGGCGATTCCCAAGGTGCTCGAGACGCCGAAGGGAGACGACATGGTGACACTCGACCTCCAGAACCTGGCGCGCCTGAGGTCCTATCGGGCGGTGGGCTGAAGCCCATCAGGACTCGTCCCTCGAGGGGGGTTTCCTTTACGCCGCTCCGAGGGGTTGGTATATTGTTGGGACCGAGGCGCATCGGAAGGCATCATTATTGAGCCAACACCAGTGAAGCCGGGACTGACTCCTGCGACCGCCGACCTGCCCCCGAGGGGGACTTCGAACGTCGCGGGGAGGTCACCTAAAGTTCAACCCGGGCTTCAATAAAACCCTTCCGGTGCGTTTTTCGGGGCCGGCATCCGATTGAGGGTGCCGGCCTTTTGTTTGGAACCCGGATCGGTCGGGCTGCGTATCCGCCCCCATCCCCATGCCAGAAGGGAATCGCGACATGCCGAAGGTCAGCGTCACCCGGAAGGTGCACTTCTCCGCGGCCCACAGACTCTTTCGGCCGGATTGGAGTGATTCCCGGAATCGCGAGGTGTTCGGCGACTGCTCGAACCCGCACTGGCATGGTCACAACTACGAGCTGGACGTGACGGTACGAGGCGAGATCGAACCCGAGACAGGCTTCGTGATGGACCTGAAGTCTCTGAAGACCTTGGTGGAGGAGCTGGTGGTCAGGGACCTCGACCACCGGAACCTGAACCGGGAGGTGCCGTGGTTGGAAGGGATCAACCCCACCACGGAAAACCTCGTGGTCGCCATCTGGAACCGGCTGGAGAGCCGCCTCCCGAGTGGGATCGAGCTACAGGTGCTCACTCTCTGGGAAACCCCTCGCAACTACGTCCGCTACGAGGGCCAATAGCCCCCTGGCCTTAGCCTCGAGCCCGGAACCGATCCATGACCGAGACACGACATGCCCACCCCGTGCGTCCTTCCCGTGACGCGGTGGCGGTGGACACGCGGAATGGTGCATCGCCCGCCTCCTCCGACCTCACTTCCGCGACCTTCGAGGAGCTCACCGCCGAGATCCTCCGACGCCTCGGGGAGCAGCCGTCCCGCGAAGGGCTTCGGAGAACGCCGCAGCGAATGGTGGAGGCCCTGCGCTTTCTCACCGAGGGATACGCGAAGAGCCCCGGGGAGGTCATCGGGGATGCACTCTTCGAGGAGCAGCACCAGAACATGGTGATCGTGAAGGACATCGAGATGTACTCCCTCTGTGAGCACCACCTGCTCCCCTTCTTCGGGAAGGTCCACGTGGCCTACATCCCCGATGGCCGAATCCTGGGACTTTCGAAAGTGGCCCGCCTGGTGGACCTCTTCTCGCGCAGGCTTCAGGTGCAGGAGCGTCTTACCGAGCAGATTGCACAGAGCCTCTGGGAGGAGGTCGGTCCCCAGGGGGTGGGCGTCGTGATCGAGGCCCACCATCTCTGCATGATGATGCGTGGTGTCCAGAAGCAGAACTCCTGCACGATCACCTCCGCGATGCGGGGGAGCTTCCTGGGGGATGCACGCACCAGGGAGGAATTCCTTCGCCTGAGCACCTCCGAGCACAGGCCGCTGGGATGACTGGACATGCCGGTGCCCTGGACGGTTCCTTCGCGGTCGTGACCGGTGCGACCCGGGGGATCGGGCGTGCCGTCGCCCTCGGACTGACGGAAGCCGGGGCCCGGGTCGCCCTGATCGCACGGGACGGGGAGGCCCTCGCCCGGCTGGCCGGGGATACGGGGGGGCGAGCATTTCCCTGCGACGTATCGGACGCCGGAGCGCTCGACAGTGTGGGGGACGACGTGATGGCGTGGGGTGGCGGCTCGCCCGACATTCTCGTCACGTCGGCCGGGGTCTTCGACCTCGCTCCGGTCGCGACGATGTCCGTGGAGGTACTCGATAGGAACCTCCGCGTGAACCTTCGCGGCGGGGTCCTCTCCGTGCGCGCCTTCCTCCCCGCGATGCTGGAGGCACGCCGAGGCACCATCGTGCAGGTCGGGTCGGTCGCCGGACGCCGGGCCTTCCCCGAGAATGGCGCCTACTCGGCCTCCAAGTTCGGTCTGAGGGGTTTCCACGAGGTCCTCCTGGAGGAGATTCGCGGCACCGGCGTCCGGGCCACCCTCCTGGAGCCGGCCGCCACCGACACCTCGATCTGGGATCCAATGGATCCGGATGCCAACGAGGACCTGCCCGACCGGGAGGCCATGCTGGATGCGGCATCCGTGGCGGAGGCGGTCCTCTTCGCAGTCACCCGTCCCGAGGGGGTGCAGGTGCCCTTTCTTCCCATAGAACGCAGCTGACGCGCCACACCATGACTTCCCCTATGATGTACACGGTCAGTGTCCAGGCCCACTACGACTCCGCTCATTTCCTCCGGAACTACCAGGGGAAGTGCGAGCGGCTGCATGGGCATCGCTACGTGGTCGAGGTCGCTCTTCAGACCGCGGAGCTCAACGAGTCGGGCATCGCATTCGACTTTGTGGACCTCAAGCGGCATCTTCGCGAGCTGGCGGACGAGCTGGACCACGAGAACCTGAACGACCTCCCCCAGTTCGCCGAGGTGGAGACCAGCGCGGAGAACCAGGCGCGCTACTTTTTCGAAGCGCTCACCCAGCGCCTCCCCGACGACCTGGTGAAGGGTCTCCTCTACGCCCGCGTGTGGGAGACCCCGACCCAGTGGGCGCAGTACGGGCCGGCCTCGTCCGGTGCTCCGGCCCACCGGGCGTCCACCATCGCCTGACGTTTTTCGCGGTCTGCGCCGATGCACCTTCTCCTGACCGACGACCTTTGCTGTCCCCGGTGCGGGCCCGCCTTCGGTCTCATTCTCCTCGCAGAGGAGTTGAGCGAGCGCCGACTCCTTCGAGGAACGCTCGGGTGTGCGAACTGTCGCGAGCGATACCCGGTCTCGGACGGTTTCGCCGATCTCCGGCCTCCGCCCGCGGGCCCTCCGGAGGAGAGCGGTGAGCTGCCCGAGGGAGACGCCGAGGAAGCCTTTCGGCTGGCCGCGCTCCTGGGCATAGGAGAGGGTCCCGCCGTCCTCCTCCTGCTCGGCGAGCCGGCCGGCCAGTCCGAGCGAATCGCCAGCCTTCTGGAAGGCGTGGAGGTCGTAGGCGCGCACGCCGCGCTCAGCGGTCTGCCGGAGGTCCCGGGCGTAAGCCGGGTGATCACGGGGCTTCCACTCCCCTTCCGGGGCGGAACCCTCGCCGGGATCGCGTGTCAGGGAAAGCGGTCGGCCGGGGAGCTCGAGGAGGCGGTTCGTACTCTGAGGCCCGGGGGGAGGATCGTCTGGCGGCACCCCCCGGATGGCGCGGCGGAGCGCCTCGAAGGCCTGGGCCTGGAGCTCCTCCTGCAGACCGGAAAGGCCGTGGTGGCATCCCTCGCCTGAGGCCCTTCGAACCGTGCCGGGAGGGGTGAGAACGGATTGCGCCGCGTGGACGATCCCCACTACCTTCGCACAGATTTCAGGCCCACACTCGAACTGGACGCCATGGCCATCTGGAAGAAGCTCTTCGGTGCGGATCAGGACGCCCAGAAGGTGGACTACTATCAGGAGGGGCTTTCGCTCCTCCGTGAGGGACGGTTCCACGAAGCTCTGACCTCCTTTCGCCTGGCACTCAAGGAAGCGCCGGGCGACACGGTCGTTCTGCAGCAGATCGCGATCGTGTACACCCGAATCGGGATGACAGAAGAGGCGTCCAAGACCTACCGCCACGTACTCCAGAAGGACCCCTCTGCGGCCGGTGCCCACTACGGTCTGGCCTACCTCCTCCTCCGACAGGGTGGGGAGCGGGAGGCGATCCAGCATCTGGAGGCCTTCCTGCGCGATCCCCCGAGAGGCGCCGATGCCCGCGAGCACGTGTCGCATGCGCGTGCGACGCTGGCTCAGCTTGGCGGGCATGCCGAACCCGATGCTCCCGGGACGCGATCCCTGTTCCAATCCGACGATGAGTGATACCCGCCGCGTCACCCTCACCTGGGCGGGGGAGGGACGGTCCTTCCGTGGCGGTTCGGGGAGCAGCGCCCCCATTGCCATCGACGGGAGTTCCGCGGAGGGGCCTTCTCCCATGGAGACACTCCTCCTGAGCGTCTGCGGGTGCATGGCCATCGACATTCGGGACATCCTTGGCAAGGGCAGGGTCCCCGTGGAGGGCCTCGTCATCGAGGCCGCCGGGGATCGGGCCCCGGACCCCCCCCGCCGTTTCACCCGGATCGAGCTGGACATCCGGGTTCGGGGTCCGGGTCAGGAGAATCTCGCCAAGGTCGAGCGCGCAGTTCAGCTCTCCAGGGATCGCTACTGCAGCGTTTCGCACTCCCTGAGCCCCGACATCGAGGTCGCCACCCGCATCCACCTGGAGTGAGTGGATGTCCGTCGACTACGCTTCCAACCCGGCTGATCTGCCCGAGGGCACGCTCGTCGATCTCTTCTATGAGGCGGTGGATCGGGCGGGCGAGGGGGCGGCACTCCGTTTCCACGCCGAGGGCGGGTGGCGCGACATTTCGCATGCGGAGGTCCTGGAGGAGGTTCGGCGGGTGGCGGGCGCACTGGCCGACCTGGGATGCAAGCGAGGTGATCGGGCCGCGATCCTCTCGGAGAACCGCCCCGAGTGGGCGCTCGCCGACTACGGGTGCCTGACCGCGGGCGTCGTCGACATTCCGGTGTACGCCACCCTCACGGCGGGGCAGATCGGCTATATCCTGAAGGATGGAGGAGCCCGGTTGGTCTTCCTCTCGGACGCGAGCCAACTCGCCAAGATGCAGGAAATCCGCGACGACTGCCCGGAGTTGGATTGGGTGGTGGTGTTCGACCCACCGGCGACGCTCCCCGAAGGCACCCTTTCCTGGTCGGACTTTCTGGCCCGGGGAGACGCCCTCCCCATGGACGAGTTTCGACGCGCGGCAGAGTCGGTCATGCCGGGGGATACGGCCACCGTCCTCTACACCTCGGGGACCACGGGCGACCCCAAGGGCGTCATGCTTTCCCACAACAACCTGCACTCGAACGTGCTGGCCTCCTCCACCTGCCTTCCCATAGACGAGCGCGACCTCACGCTCTCCTTCCTTCCCCTCTCGCACGTCTTCCAGCGCATGGTGGACTACCTCCTATTCAACCGGAGGTGTGTCATCGCCTACGCGCGGTCCATCCAGGACGTGCCGGAGGATCTGCGGGACCAGAAGCCCACGATAGTGGTCTCCGTCCCGCGCCTCTACGAAAAGGTGCATGCCAGGGTGACCTCGGCCACGGGAGTGAAGGGCGCCCTGGTCGGATGGGCCACCCGAATCGGGGATCGGTGGGCCGACGCCCGGCTTGCGGGGCGGACTCCGCCACTCATGGTGCGGATCCAGTACCGGGTAGCGCAGGCCCTCGTCTTCAGCAAGATCTCGCAGGGGCTGGGGGGGCGGCTTCGGTACTTCGTGAGCGGGGGAGCTCCCCTCGCTCCCGAGATCAACAAGTTTTTCTTTTCGGCCGGGGTCATGATCCTGGAAGGGTACGGCCTCACCGAGACGAGTCCCGTCACCAACGTCAACACACCTCTGGACTTCCCGGCGAACTTCCGCATCGGCACGGTGGGCAAGCCGGTTCCGGGGACCGAAATCCAGATCGCCGAGGATGGGGAGATCCTCGTCCGGGGGCCCCAGGTCATGAAGGGGTATTTCAACCGCCCTGCCGAGACCGACGAGGTGATCGATCCGGACGGGTGGTTCCACACGGGGGATGTCGGGGAGCTGGATGAGGACGGCTTTCTCCGGATCACTGATCGGAAGAAGGACCTCATCGTGACCGCGGGTGGCAAGAACGTCGCACCCCAGCCCATAGAGAATCTTCTGAAGGCGAATCGCTTTTTCGATCAGCCGGTTCTGGTGGGAGATCGACAGAGGTTCATCACCCTCCTGGTCGTGCCCGACTTCGACGCGCTCGAAGGCTGGGCACGGGAGCATGGCGTGAGCTGGTCGGAGCGACGCGAGCTCCTCTCGCATCCGGAGGTCCAGTCGCACGTCTTCGCGGAGATGCAGCGCGAGGTAGCCGACCTCTCCAGCTTCGAGACGCCGAAGAAGCTCCTCCTCCTCGAGGAACCCTTCACCATCGAGGACGGCTCGCTCACGCCGACCCAGAAGATCAAACGCCGCGTGGTGCAGGACCGCTATGCCGAGGTCCTGGATCGGGTGTACGCTGAAGCGAGCATCGAGCAGGACGTCTTCACACCCTGGTGACCCGCGCGCTGCTCCGGGGCGATGACCGCCTTTGGACCCTCGCTTTGGAGTTCTCTCGTGACGGAACGGCCCGACGACATCCACGTGGTCCTCGTGACTGCGCCAGATCCCGAGACCGCACGTCTTCTCGTCCGCCGCCTGGTCGAGGCGCGGCTGGTGGCCTGCGGCAACGTCCTGCCAGGAGTGACCTCCATCTACCGGTGGGAAGGGGAGGTGCAGGAGGATTCCGAGGTGCTCGTCGTCCTCAAGGCCCCGGCGCGGGTCCTCCCCGCTCTCGTCCGGAGGGTACGGGAGGAACATCCCTACGACGTGCCGGAGGTGATCGCCCTTCCGGTGGCAGGAGGACTCGACGCCTACCTCTCGTGGGTCGTGGCGGAGTGTGGCCCGGCTCCGCGGAAGGAGCCATGACGGCATCGGGCCCCGAAGGGCGTTCCGCGGGGGCCTCGTGATCCGGATCTGTCGGGGCGATGTCGATGGCTGGCCGCCCGCGGAGGCCTACATCCGGTCCATCGGTTCGGACCTGGAGGCACTCACCGTCCGCGACCGCGACCTGGGGCTGCAGGCAGGTGAGAGGGCGCTTGCACCTCTCCGAGCGCTGGGAGAGGTGCCGACAGGGGGCGCCATGGTGACTCCTGCCGGCGGCCTCGGTGCGGCGTTCCTGATCCACGTGGTACTGCGATCCCGGGAGGAAGTGGTCTCGGAAGTCTCTGTGAGGAAGGCCTTCCTGAACGGACTTCGCCAGGCGACGGAATGGGGCATCGAGACCCTGGCCGTTCCGCCGTTGGGAACCGGCGCTGGCAATCTCGACCCCGAGGCCTCCGCCCGTGTCATGACTGAAGTGCTACGGGCACACCTGACGGCGCGCGAGCTTCCCCAGGAGATCTCCATCCTGACCTGGAGCGACTACGAGAACGACACGTTCGTGGCCGCCCTCGAAGGGTTTCCCCCGGCGACACGGGTGGTCGGGGCCGAGGGGGCGGAGGAGTGACCGGACGGGTTCTGGTGGGAGTCGGCATCCTCCTCGTCTGGATCGGATTGATGGGGTGGCAGGCCCGCCGCGAGTATATGCAACCGGAGCTCACGCGCATCGCCGAGGCTACGGGTGCGTTGGACCCGACCACCCACTTCTACGCCGTGCGGATGGGTGGGGAGGTGGTCGGGATCGCCACCTCGCGACTCGACACCATCCCGGAGGGGTTCGTCCTGGAGGATCGGCTCAACCTGGAACTCACCGCCATGGCGCAGGAGGGGACAGCGACGGCGACCACCACCGTGCACCTCTCGCGAGCCCTGCAGATGCAGGAGTTCACCTTCAGCCTCTCGTCCGACGCCGGTGGCTTCACGGCCTCTGGCCGGGTGGTGGGGGACTCCCTTCTCTCGGTGGCCATCGATGCCGGTGCCGGCACCGAGGAAATCTCCTTCCGCCTCGGAGAAATTCCCCTATCGGCTGCCGCCCTCCCAATTCGGGTGGCAATGGCGGGGGAGCTACGGGTCGGACGGACGCTGCGGCTTCCAGTCTTCGACCCGTCCACCGTGAGCACCCGGGTGGTAGAGGTGGAAATCGTGGAAGAGGACGTGATCCTCCTCCCGGACTCCGCTGCGTGGGACCCGGCGGGGGGGCGTTGGGTCGGATCGGGCGAGCGGGAGGTGCGGGCCTGGCGTCTGCGGGAAAGCTACGGGGGCATCACCCTGGAAAGCTGGATCGACGACGACGGCCGGATCATTCGGTCGTCGTCCGCGATGGGCCTCTCCCTGGAGCGGCTCCCTTTCGAACTGGTCGAACAGGCGCGTGACGAGTCGAGGGGACGCGGTGCCAGACCCTCCACCGATGTGATCTTTTCCACGGCCATCGCGTCCAACCGCGAGCTGGAAGACCTGGATGAGAGCAATGAGCTACAATTTGTCCTGAGCGGTGTCGATCTGGCCGGTTTCGCGCTGGATGGAGGCCGGCAGGAGCTCCGGGGAGACACCCTCGTCGTGCGGCGGGAGAATTGGGAGAGTCTGGATCCCGGGTATTCCCTCCCCTACCCCCGGATGGATCTGGCGGAGGCGCTCCAGCCGGAGCCGCTCATCCAGAGCGGGGACGGGCGGATCGTCCAGGCCGCCAGGGTCCTGGCCGGGAGAGGTCAAGGCGCCCGAGACCCGGTGCGTGTCGCGAAGCGCCTCACGGAGGGGGTCCACTCGTCGCTCGAGAAGGAAATCACCTTCTCGCTCCCGTCCGCTGTCCAGGTCCTGGACTCGATGCGCGGGGATTGCAACGAGCACACCGTTCTCTACGTGGCGCTCGCCCGGGCGCTCGGCCTTCCGGCCCGCTCTGCGGTGGGGCTCGTCTATCTGGAGGGATCGTTCTACTATCACGCCTGGCCCGAGGTATGGCTGGGAGAGTGGGTCGCGGTCGACCCCACCTTCGGAGAAACCCCGGCCGGCGCCGCTCACCTGAGATTCGTCACCGGCGGCTTGGCGCAACAAGTGGAGGTGGCCCGGCTCATCGGAAACCTCAGGATCGAGGCCCTGTCCCCGTGAGCCCGCCCACCCCCTCGACCCCCATCCTCGAGCTCGTCGGAGTGGTGAAGCGCTACGGCACTTTCGCAGCGGTGCGCGGCATCGACCTCAGCGTTCGAAAGGGAGAGATCTTCGGCTTCCTGGGTCCCAACGGTGCCGGCAAGACCACCACGATCCGCATGGTGGCGGGGACGCTCCTCCCGACCTCGGGGACCATCCGGGTGGCGGGGATCGACATGGCGCGGGACCCGACGGGCGCCAAGCGGCGGATCGGCTACATTCCCGATCGCCCCTTTCTGTACGAGAAGCTTTCCGGCATTGAATTCCTCCGCTTCGTCGGTGCCCTGTGGGGCCGGGAGGGACGGGCGACGGAGGATCGGGCGGAGCGCTTCCTCGAGCTTTTCTCGCTGACTCCGTGGAGGGACGAGCTCATCGAGAGCTACTCGCACGGCATGCGGCAGAAGCTCCTGATCTCGTCGGCGCTCCTGCACGAGCCCGACCTGGTGGTCGTGGACGAGCCTATGGTGGGTCTGGATCCCCGGTCGGCCCGGATCCTCAAGGATCTTCTCCGGGCCTTCGTGGAGGGGGGCGGGTCGGTGCTGCTCTCCACCCACACCCTCGAGGTGGCAGAGGCGATCTGCGATCGGATCGCCATCATCGCCGAGGGGAAGATCGTCGCGCGGGGCACCATGGAGGAGCTGAGGGCGTCCACCGATGCCGGGTCGGCACACCTCGAGGAGATCTTCCTCAAGCTCACGGGGGGAGAGGAGATCGCCGAACTCATGGCTTCCCGGCGAGGGGGCTGAGGGGTGGCGGATCAGCTGAGGTCGGGACCCTCGGGGACCCGAGCGGGTGTGGGCGGCCCTCTGGCCCTCCTGGGGCCCAAGATCCGGGCTCGGGTGAACCGCAGCCGGGGGAGCGAGGTCCGGCTTGCGCGCGGGCTGGTCCTCGGCGGGGTGGCCCTCGTGTTCTGGGGGCTCCTCTTTGCCGCGACCACCCGGATGCTCCTCCACTTCCGGGGGGCCGAGGGGATCGGGGATCTCCTCGCAGCCAAGACGCTCGGAATCGTCCTCCTCACCTTCCTCCTGATCCTTCTTCTCTCGAACGTCATCACGGCGCTCTCCACCTTCTTTCTGGCCCGGGATCTGGAGCTGCTGGTGGCTTCGCCCTGCGACCCCCTTCACCTCTACTGGGCACGCCTCACGGAGAGCGCCGCGAACTCGTCCTGGATGGTGGTCCTCCTGGCGGTTCCCCTCCTTGTGGGGTACGGGGTCGTCTACGGGGGAGGGCCCCTCTTCTACCTCCTCGCCCTTATGGTCCTCCTGCCACTGCTGGCCCTCCCCGCCGTCGCCGGAGCCGCCCTGACCCTTCTGCTGGTCAACATCTTTCCGGCGCGCCGAACCCGGGATCTCCTCGCCCTCATGGCGCTCCTCGCCGCGGCGGGGGTGATCTTCCTGGTGCGGCTCGTGCAGCCCGAGCGCCTGGTTCGCCCTGAAGAGGCGCGAAGCGTCGTGGACTTTCTCGCGAACCTGGGAACTCCGACCTCCCCATGGCTCCCCTCTGAGTGGGCATCTCAGGCCCTCATGGGCTGGCTCACCGGGAGCTTCGATCCCTTCCCGGCACTCCTCCTCTGGAGCAGTGCGGCAGCGGCACTGGTGGTGGGCGGTGCCCTGCACCTCCGGTACTTCGAAACCGGCCACTCGAAGGCGCAGGAGGGTGCGCAGCGGCTGGATGCCGGAAGAAAAAGCCGGAGGTTGGAGGGACTCGTAACGGGGGTGGACGTCACCCGCCGGGAGCTGATCCTGAAGGAGATGCGGGTGTTCTTTCGCGACACCACGCAGTGGTCGCAGCTCGTCCTCCTCGGGGTCCTCGTGGTCGTGTACGTCTACAACATCCGGGTCCTTCCCGTGGGCGTGGGGGAGGGGGTGTCCTTCTTCCTCGTCAACGCCATCGCATTCCTCAATCTGGGTCTGGCGGGGTTCGTGGTGGCAGCAGTCGCGGCGCGATTCATCTTTCCCGCGGTCTCGCTCGAGGGACGCACGCTGTGGCTCCTCCACTCGTCGCCCCTGGACCCGCGAACGCTCCTCTGGACGAAGTACTGGATCGGTACCATCCCGCTGCTCCTCATCTCCCTTCCCCTGATCGTGGGCACAAACCTGATCCTCAGGGTGGATCCCCTGATCCTGGGAGTGTCGGTCGGGACGATGTTCGGGATGACCCTCGCGCTCTCCGCGATGGCGCTCTCCTTCGGCGCGCTCTTCCCCAGTTTCGAAACCGAGAATCCGGCGGAGATCCCGACCTCCTTCGGTGGTCTCGTCTTCATGATGACGGCGGTCGCGTACCTGATGGGAGTCGTGGTGCTCACGGGGTGGCCCGTGCACGCATTCCTGCGAGCGGGGCTGGAGGGTACGGATGCCGGCGCTGGGGCGTGGATTCCGCTGGCGGGGGGGCTCGGGGGAGCCTTTCTTCTCACGCTGGCGGTTTCATGGGGGTCACTGCGAGCGGGGTTCGCGCGAGTCGGAGTCGGTCCCTGATGCGCCACTTCCCCGACGGCCTTCCCGGGGCCATATTCCCACCGTCAACGACTCGACCTCAACGTAGGAGTCCAGGATGCTTCCCGGCGGATACGACTTCATCCACGTGGTGTTCTGGTTCGTCGTCGCGCTCGTGGCGATTGGAACCAACCTGATGCCGATCCTTCTCTCGGCCGGCCTCGGTCTCCTCGTGATGGAGGCGCTCGGCAAGCGCTGACGTTCCATCCGTCGGCCCCACCGACGTATGGTCCAGGCAGCCGATGGCGGCGGGGCCCTCCGGAACTCTCGGGGGGCCCCGCGCTATTACTACCGGGAGCACGATGTACCTTACGTTCGCGCGCCGCTGCATCACGCCGGGCTGCGTCGCTCCTCCTCACCGTAGCGCTGCTATGCTTCGTCGTCGCTCCTTGCCTGGCGCACGCTTCGACTCGCTCGGCGTGACAGGTACATCGTGCTCCCGGTAGTTTAAATGTGTAGAGCCGTGGACTTTCACTCCTGATTCTGCGCGACGCCATGACCATCATCGGTGCCATCGGGCTGATTGCCGCCCTCGCCTTCGGAATCTACTGGGGCCTCCCCACGCGGTACGAGCAGCCCTACGAGGAGATCGACGAGCGGCTCACGCAGGAGGGAGATCACCAGAAGGTCAAGCGCCGAACGACCTTCCTGAGCCTCCTTCAGCGGAAGGCGGAGAGGGGGTCCGAGCGGCGACGCTCCAAGGGCCGAACCCGGACGCCTTTTCGCTTTTGAGGCAGACGCAGGTCTACGCCACCACGGCGGAGACCAGGACGAGGACCGCCCCGATCACGGCTCCGAGAACGTAGCCCAGGCGCACGATCAGCTTGAGTTCTCTGGCCGTCACCCGCTTCACCAATTCCTCCATTCGCTCCACGGGGAAACCCCGGACCTTGTTCTCCACCCGCCGGCTCACGTCCAGCGTGCGGATGACGTTTGGCACCTGTCCCTGGAGCCAGCGCCAAAGCGGATCCGAGACCGCGCCTTCTATCCGATTCCGAGCCTCGACGGGGACCCAGTCTCCAGGCCGCCCCACCTGTCGGTCGAGCAGGCCGCGGAGCGCCCGAGTCAACGCGTCGCGATAGACGCCGCGGGCTGCGTCGCTGCGAGCGATGGCCACAACTCCCGGGACGATTCGTTCGCGCGGAACCGACCGCAGTAGATCGTTCCACGTGCCACGGGCGATCCGGTCGACCCCCTGCTCGAGCTTCTCGACCAGGTAGGTGCGGCTGGAGGGGTCCCGGGCCACCCCTACGAGCCAGTCGGTCAAGGACTCGCGACCCCGCCGAATGCCCGGCTCGTCGGGATCCCCGACCACCTCGGTGACGGGACGCCGCATGAGCTCCACCACCCCGTCGTTCACTCGGCGGGCGATGGCATCCTGGATCGCCGGATCCCGCAGCATTTCCGAAAGCCGCTCGGCCCCCTCCTCCTCCAGCGTCGCAAGGACCCGATCCATGGTGTCGTCGGTCACCACCAGGCGGGCCACCACCCGCTGATGGAAGCGGAGGTCCCGGAGGAACCGCTGAAATAGCTCCTTGAGCGTCTGTTCGAGGCGGTGTCTGGCCTCCGGGTCGTCCAGGACACCGCCGAGTTTGCGGGCCGCCACCGGGAGGAAGCGGGCGAGCGCCCTCTCCAGGGTCTCGGCCAGGCCGCTGGGAAGTACCTCCTCGAAGGTACGGTCTTCCCTCAGGACACCTTTCAGGAACCCATCCAGGTAGCTGTCGATCGCCCTTCGGAAGTCCTCCCGGTCCACCACTTCGCCGAGCCAGCGCTCCACCCCCTCGATGAGGAGGTTTTCCCGTTCCGGAGTCAGGAGGTCGCCGACCGGCACCTCCCCGATCCGGTCCATGAGGCCTCCGGAACGGGCATGGATCAGCGCCTCGAACGATGGGGAGTCAAGCCATTCCTCGAGGCGATCCGCAAGGTGTGAGGCCATCCCGTCCAGGATGCCTTCGATCTCGGCAACGGCGTCGTGTGGGACCATATCCCGCACGGAGGTGCGCTCCCGCTCGAGCAGGTTTTCCAGGAAGGTCCCGAGCTGGCGATCAAAGGCGTCGCGGAACTCCCGGTTCGCGAAGATCGCCGCGAGGTCGTCCTCGGTAAGGAGGCGGCCGCCGACGGTCCGTCCCACGGCCTCTGCCAATCGGCCTTGGTTCTTGGGGATGGCGCCGTGCAGAAAGGGGAGGTCTCGGCCGGCCAGCCGGACGGGTCGGTATGGGTGGAAGAGCATCCACACCGCGAGGGTGTTCGTGAGTCCCCCGGCGAGGGATCCGAACCCGACCGTCAACAGGGCACGCAGGAGCTCCGGAGTCACGGACTCATCATCGCTGGCGATGGCGGATGACGCCGGTCACTTCGAAGGCCTCTCCCGCCACGTCGAGCTCCCCTCGGACATGGAACCAGGCGCTCAAGGGAAGCAGTGGGCCCTCTCCCTCCAGCGCAGTCAGGTGGGCGCCGATGGATTCGAGGGTTCCGGAGAGGTCGCCTTCGGGCGTCGCGAGGGCCCAGCGGACCGGAATGTCACGCCGTGCCCGCTCGAAGGCGAGGACCTCGTCCCATTCGACGGTCAGCTCCGACCAGCGGACGTCGCGAACCGCCACCCGCCCCCAGCCCTGGTAACTCGCGGCCGCTCCATCATCCCGATCCTGGACGAGGACCGCCTGGAAGCCGTCTCCCCCCTCGAGGAAAATCCAGTCGCGGGACGCGGGATCCTGGAGGTTCAGGTCCAGGAGGAACCCGGCGGATTCCTCCTCGGGAAGTCCTGTCGACGCACGTCGGAGGGTCAGGGCTTCACCTGTGGTGCCCACCCAACTCTGCAGATTGATTCCGGCACGGACGTCCACCCGGTGGAGCGAGTCGCGCACGAGAAGGGCTTCCAGGGCACCCTCGTCACCGACCACGATCCGAATGCGCCGGGTAGGTAGGGTCCGGAATGGAACCGCGAGCGTCTCACCTGCGGCCGAATCCAGCGCCATGAGTTCCCATTCACCCTCGAGTCCCAGCCAGGCTCCTGCTTCGCGGGTCGTCGTGGTGCCGCGGACGAAGGTACGAAAGGACAGTGGGAGGACGAGGGAGGAGTCCCCGTCCTGCGATAGAAAGACCAACGAGCGTTCGTGGATCCTTTCCGCCCCATCCGAGGTCAGCTCGGTCGGCGCCGATGCGCTCTCCGATTCGGGCAGGGGTTCGATCTCCCGCCCCTCGCTGCACCCCCCCTGAAGCACCGTCAGGAGGAGCGTGCAGAAGACACAGATTCGGGAGCTCTCGGGCAGCATGGCACGAAGGTAGCGCTCCGGTTGCCGGTGTGGGAACCCAGCCATAAGTTCTCCGCGTTTCGTGACCCGTGACGCGGACTCCCGGGTCCCCCGGGCCGCTCGGCGGTTCGCCCCCCAACCCACCCCTGTATGCAGCTCTATACCAAGATTCTCCTCGGACTCATTCTCGGCGTGGTCGTCGGCTTCGTTGCGAACGTTGCCGAGATCATGTGGCTCCAGAGTCTGCTACAGGCCATTGAACCGCTGGGAACCGCGTTCATCCGGGCCATCACCATGGTGGTCGTACCGTTGGTGGTCGCGTCGCTCATGGTGGGGACAGCGTCTCTCGGAGACCTCGCCAAGCTGGGCCGCATCGGCGGAAAGACGGTGATCTACTACATGTGCACCACCGCCGTGGCGGTGACCATCGGGTTGATCCTTTCGAACGCGCTGCGCCCCGGGTCGCGTATAGATCCGGCCACCCGTGACGCGCTCTCGTCCCAGTTCGAGGGGGACGCTGCCGGCGCCATGACCCTCGCGGAAGAGGCGCCGACCGTGGTGGAGACCCTCCTCTCCCTGATTCCACGGAATCCGGTGCAGGCGGCGGCGGAGCTGGATCTCCTGCCACTCATCTTCTTCACCATCGTCTTCGGCGCGGCCATCAGCGTCATTGCTCCCAAGAGGCGGGATGCCGTAATCACCTTCTTCGAGGGGGTGAACGACGCCAGCATGGTGGTCATCGACTGGATCATGAAGACGGCTCCCTACGCCGTATTCGCCCTCATAGCGGCAGTGGTGTCGCGGTTCGGGTTGGACCTCCTCCAGAGCCTGCTCTTCTATTCGGGGGTCGTGGTGCTGGGCCTGCTCGTCCATCTCGCCTTCACCTACGGCCTGGTGGTCACCTTCCTCGTCCGACTGAACTTCTTCAAGTTCCTGAAGAGGGTCGCGGCTGCTCCTCTCGTGGCCTTCTCGACCTCCTCGTCCAACGCCACCCTCCCCGTCACCATGGAGACCGCCGAAGACGAACTGGGGATATCGAAGCCGGTTTCCTCCTTCGTCCTCCCCCTCGGGGCCACCATCAACATGGACGGTACGGCCCTCTATCAGGCGGTGGCGACCATGTTCATCGCCCAGATCTACGGGATCGACCTGAGCCTTGGGGAGCAACTGGTGGTCGTGCTTACCGCGACCCTGGCCTCGGTGGGCGCCGCCGGGGTGCCCAGCGCCGGGATCATCACCTTGATCATCGTTCTGAACGCGGTGGGGCTGGGAGCGCATGTCCAGGCGGGAATCGCGCTCATCCTCGGGGTGGACCGGATTCTCGACATGCTCCGAACCTCGGTGAACGTCACCGGCGACCTGGTGGCGGCGTCGGTGATCGCGCGCACCGAGGGAGAGGAGCTCATGGTCGCGGGCGGTGTGGAGCCCGTGGAGCCCGCTGGACGATGAGGGGGCCGGCTCCATTCGGGGCGGTTCAGCGGCTCCCTCGTCAGTCGGGGAGAAGCCGGTAGGTCACGTTTACCGACGCGGTAACCGTCTGGAGCCCCGCTTCGACGGGGGTGGCGGCAGCATCAGTCATCATCTCGGCGCGGGCGAAGGCCACCATCGGTCCCCTCGGGGCCCGCTGCGCGCCTCCCTGGACGCTGGTCGGTTGCCCCAGCCGCATCCCCAGCGCAGATGCCATGACCTGCGCCTCGGCTCGAGCCTGATCCACCGCCCGGCGGAGCGCCTCCATCCGGTGCGGTTCACCGTCCTGGAGCTCGAAAGAGAGGGACGCCACGCGGTTCGCGCCCGCTCCCAGGGCCGTGTCCACGAGCCCTCCCACCGCGTCCACGTCGTCCACGATGATCTGCAGCGTGTTGCGCGCGATGTAGGAATAGATCTCCCTCACGCGATCGTCCCCCGAGCGGTACTGGGGCAGAAGCTGGTAGCCCGAGGTCTCGACCCTGAGGCCGTCGAGGCCCGTGGCTCGGACCTCGGTGATCACCCGATCCATGAGAACCGCGTTGGCCTCCCCCGCCTCACGGGCGGTCTCGGCCTGCGTTTCCACCGCGAAGGAGATGCGGGCGCGGTCCGGCGATACCTCGACCTCGCCCGTCCCGGACACCTGGAGAGTGGTTTCCTGTGCGAGGGCTTCCCCCGGACCGAGGAAAAGGGCCCCGAGAAGGAGGAGCGCGGGCACCGAGTGCCACGCAAAGGCGACGAACGAAGAGGGACCGAACGAATGGCGGGCGCTGGGCGACATGAAAGGACTCCTTGCGGAGGGAAGATCTGGCGCGTATGCCCGTAGTAGCAGAGGGTCCGCGCTGGGGTTCCCTGTACCTCAGGGCCTGCCCGCCATAGAATGGGTTGAGTCGTACCCCCTGGAAGAGCCGGGAGGGCGATCCCCGTACAAACCACCCCACCAACGGAATCCCGAACTTCACGATGAAAGCGATCATACCCCTGGCAGGGAAGGGCACTCGGCTCCGGCCGCATACCCTCACCACCCCGAAGCCCCTCGTTCACGTGGCCGGGAAGCCGGTCATGAGCTATATCCTCGACGAGTTCCCGGGGCTCGGGATCACGGAGGTCGTTTTCATCGTGGGGTACCTGGGCGACGAAGTCCGCCGCCACGTGCTCGACCGCCATCCCGAACTCACCGCCCACTTCGTGACCCAGGAGGTGCAGGACGGAACGGCGGGCGCGATCAAGCTGGCCGAGCCCTTTATCGACGAGGACGCGCTCATCGTCTTCGTGGATACGCTGTTCGATGCCGATCTCTCCCTGGCGACCTCGCTGGATCCGGAGTGGTCCGGGGTGATCTGGGCAAAAGAGGTGGAGGACTATCACCGTTTCGGCGTGATCGTCACCGACGATTCCGGTGCAATGACGCGGATCGTGGAGAAGCCCGACGAGCCGATTTCCCGGCTGGCCAACATCGGGCTGTACTACATCAGGGACACCCCGCTCCTCTTCGAGGGAATCGACCACGTGCTGGGGTCCTCCCCCGGACCGTCGGGTGAGTACTACCTGACCGACGCCTTCCAGTACATGGTGGACCAGGGTTCGAAGATCCGAACCGCGCCGGTTGCGGGTTGGTACGACTGCGGCCGGGTGGAGACCGTGCTCGACACCAACCGGCACCTCCTCGAGACGGGACACGCCGGCCTCGCCCCCGACGCCCGGCTCGAAGCGGTGCAGCGCGACCCGGCGACTCTGGTGGAATCGGGGGCCGAGGTTCGGAGTTCGACGCTCGGTGCGGGAGTGACCCTGGAGCCGGGGGCGCGCGTGGAGGGGTCCTCCCTCGAGAACTGCATCGTCGGGGAGGGCGCTGTAATCCGTGACTCCGAGCTCGCCGACTCGATCGTGGGAGCGAGGGCCGTCATCGAGGGCGTTCGCGGTCGCGTCAGCGTGGGCCCGTACACCGAGGTCTCGGGCCGGTCGGACTGAGTCCTCCCGCGGAGCGAGCCGCCGGAGCACCGGCGAACCCCTACCCCAGCAGCGGTGCAGCCCATGAGCGGAAGGCTTCCCAACGGAGACAGGGATTCCTGGCGGGATGCAGGCTCCTCGCCCGAGGAGGGCACGATGGACCCGTCCGTGCCCCCCGGCGCGGGCGCTGCCGTCGAGAACCTTCTCGAGGAGGTGACGAACCCCGATCCGCTTTCGCCCGTACACGGGTTTCGGAGTCGGGGTGCGATCGTCACGGGAGCCTCCACCGGGATCGGACGGGCGGTGGCGGTGGCCCTCGCTCGAGCCGGGGCCCACGTGGCGTTCAACTACCTGGACGAGGGCGAGGAGGACCAGCGGGCGGCACGGGAAACCGCCGCCGCAATCCGCCAATTCGGGGTGAAGACCATCGACGAGCCGGTGGATTCCCGGGACTCCACAGCGGTGGGCGAGTTCGTGCATCGGGTGCGCGCGCACTTCGGAGGACTCCACATCCTGATCAACAACGCCGGGGTCGGGGCCGATCGGGCGCTGTGGCGCATGTCGGATGAGGAGTGGCGGAAGGTGATCGACACCAATCTCACGGGGACATTCCACTTCGTCCGGGCCGTCGCTCCCATCCTCCGCGAACAGGAAGACGGGAAGATCGTGAACATCTCCTCGGTCCATGCGATCCGGAGCGAGTTCGGCGTGGTGAACTACGCGGCGTCGAAGGCGGGGATCCTCGCCCTGACCAGGAGCGCCGCGGTGGAGCTCGGGCCCGCCAACGTGAACGTGAACGCCGTCGCGCCCGGCTACATCCGGACCACCCAGCTGACCCGCCGCGTCTCTTCTGAAATTCTCGATCGGGTACGGGAGAGGAGTGCGCTCGGCCGGCTGGGGGATCCCCAGGACGTGGCGGGGGCCGTCCTCTTCCTCTGCTCCGAGGCGGCCCGTCACATTACCGGGATCGTTCTCCCCGTGGACGGCGGATATCTCCTTTGACCAGGACCCGAACGCAGGGGCGCTGGCCTCTGTTCGGGATGCTGCTGTGCCTCGCTGTCGGGTGCGGAGACAGCCGCGAGCGCCCGGCGCCCAGTGACCCTGCCCAGGATACCTCGCAGGTTCACCATCCGTTGGCCGGGGATTCCATCCTCGTCTCCCTTCGTATCCACTTCCACCACGAGGAGGAACTGGTCGAAGTGGGTCGGTCGGTGAGACTTCCGGCGGGGGCGTCCCAGATGGCAGATGCGCCCGAGCGGGTTCTCGGCGCAGCCCTCGAGGCGCTCCTGCGGGGCCCGACTCCGGAGGAGCGGTCCGGCGGGATCCACTCCTTCTTCTCCGCTGAAACGGAGGATCTCCTCCACGGCGTGTCCGTCGAGAGGGATCGGGCCATCGTCGACTTCCGTGATTTTCGGAATCGCATTCCCAACGCCGCCTCGTCCGCGGGGAGCAGCGCTTTCCTGGCGCAGCTCACGAGCACGACCTTTTCGAACTCTCTGGTGGCGGAGGTCGAGTTCCGGATGGAGGGGAGTTGCGAGGACTTCTGGGCTTTCCTCCAACGGACCTGCACGGTGGTGGGCCGGTCGGCGGGAGTCTGACGGGGCCGGCGCACGCAGGTCGCGGGGGAACGGCCACCTGTGTCACCGGTACTCCCTTCTTCGCGAGGGCGGCCCGCTTGCCGCCCCACAGACAGCCCCTCGATCCCAGCAGCCAATGCCCAACCGAGTCGTCCGATTCGACACCAGTCATGGGACCTTCCGCGCCGAACTCTACGAGGAGCGGGCCCCGCTCACCACGGCCAACTTCGCGAAGCTCGTGGATCGCGAGTTCTACGACGGGATCGCGTTCCACCGGGTCATCGAGGGATTCATGATCCAGGGCGGGTGTCCGGAGGGCACCGGTCGGGGAGGTCCTGGGCACACCATCAAGGACGAGTTCCACGCGGAGCTGCGTCATGACGCCGAGGGAACCCTTTCGATGGCGAACGCCGGTCCGAACACGGGCGGCTCCCAGTTCTTCGTGACCCTCGCGGCGACCCCTTGGCTGGACGATCGCCATGCGGTGTTCGGTCGTGTGGTCGAGGGGATGGACGTGGTACGTGCCATCGGGACGGTCCAGACCGCTGGAGGTGACCGTCCGGTGGAGCCCGTCACGATGAACGAGGTCCGACTCGAGGAGGCAGAATGACCCGCGCGGGACCGACGGCCGCGGGCAGCACAGCCGCTACAGGAGGGTGAACGGATGTCCAAAGAAGAGTTGAAGAAGATCGAACGCCCCGACGAGGAGTGGCGGACGCACCTGTCCGCCGAAGAGTATTCCGTGGCTCGGAAGGGCGGCACCGAGCGGGCTTTCACCGGGCGCTACTGGGATACCAAGGTCCCAGGTGTGTACCGATGCGTCTGTTGCGGGCTCCCGCTCTTCTCGTCCGAGACGAAGTACGAGTCGGGCACGGGCTGGCCCTCGTTCAGCGACGTGCTGGACCCTGCCCACGTGGAGGAGCGCAGCGATCGTTCCTTGCTCATGCGGCGCACCGAGGTTCTCTGTGCAAGGTGTGACGCGCACCTCGGTCATGTCTTTCCCGACGGCCCTGAACCCACCGGGCTGAGGTACTGCATGAACTCCGCCGCCCTGCGCCTCGAGCCCACCTCCGGCGGGTCGGGCTCCGAGGACGCATCCTGACGCGTGGTGAGACGCATTTCCGGAAGTCCTCCACGGGGACGCTGGCTGGTCCTGTTGTTCGTCATGGCGAACGCGTCCTGCGCGCTGCGGTCATCAGATGAGCCCCCCGGTCCGGGGTGGGAACGGGGAGGGATCCCGAATCTCGACGGCGTAACAGTGCTCGTACTCCCCGTCCAGAGGGCCTACGTGACCGGCGGGGACATCGACAGCGAGATCGTCTTCGCGCTGCGGGCACGGGCCGGCGAGCGGCTGGAGTTGAGAGACGTCTCGGATCTCTGCGGGATGACGGAAGGTGCCGGTGCTTTCGCGGTGAATCCCGCCCACCTCGATGTGAGCGCCTTCTTTCGCGGGGAGGTAGAGCGAGTGGGCGACCCGCTCTATGGGGCCCAGTACCGGCTGGCCGCCCTCGTCGGAGCGGACCTCGTCCTCCTCCCTGTCCAGGCTCGTTCGGTGGTTCATGGGGAGGAAGAGGTGTCCGTGGTCCTGAATGCGGCGCTCCTCGAACCCCGTTCCGGCCGCGTGGTCTGGCAGGGAATCCTCGAGGGGGATCGGGCATCGGCGGGCTCTCCGGGGTCGGCCGCATCCGTGGCCGAGCACCTCGCCGCACGGCTTCTCCCCTGAGGCCGGGCGACCGTCCGATGCGAGGAGCCATCGGGGAGCGGGATCGAGGCCCCCCCGGAACTCCCCGTGAGGGCCGTCCTACAATCCAACCCGAGCGGGCCCGTAGAATCGCACCCTGAGGCGGTCACTGGTTCCCGGACCTCCCATCTCGCTGCAGACAGGATCCAGATCCCATGAAGTCCAACCGTCGCCCGTTGGGATCGGGCGTACTCACATTCCTGGCTCTCGCCCTCGTCATCGGGTGCCAGCCGGGGCAGGAGGAGCACCCCCCCCCCGCCGCGGAGGAGGTCGAGCCCCACTTCACCTTCGCAGGGGGCGTGTCCATCGAGATTTCGGGGAACGTGGCCCGGGTCACCGTGCCCTTCGATCCCGAGGAGTACGCCAGGGGAGGCGACCTGTGGGCGAAGGCCATGCCGTACATCTTCCTCTTCTCGCCCGGGAGCCGCGACGCCTTCGAGGCGCACCCCGGCTTGGCCGGAATCCGGGTGCTCTCGCAGCACCCGAACGGTGACATCATCGCCGAGGCGCTCCTCTCCCGCGGCAACCTCAACCAGTTGACCTGGCAGCGCGCGATCAATATTGCGGGCGCCGCCCGGCAGGAGGGCACGGACCGACCCGGCACCATGCAGACCCTCGTCGAGTGGGGTGAGGATCACACCGACTTCGAGTATAATCCGGACTACATCGGCAGCGCCTGAGAGCAGGGCTGCTCCACCTCGTATCTTCCAGAGGGCGCGAATGACGCAGACGATCACAGTGATCCCGGGGGACGGGATCGGACCAGAGGTAACCGACGCGACCCTTTCCATCCTGAGGGCCGCTGAAGCCGATCTCGATTACGACGAGCAGCTCGCAGGCGTGGCGGGCCTCGAGCGCCTCCGGGATCCCCTGCCTCCCGCGACGCTGGACTCGATACGGCGGAACGGCATCTGTCTCAAGGGACCCCTCACCACTCCGGTGGGCACCGGGTTCCGGTCCATCAACGTTGCGATTCGGAAGGAGTTCGATCTCTTTGCCAACGTCCGCCCCTCGGAGTCGATGGTCCCGGGCGGGCGCTACGAGGAGATCGACCTGGTCCTCATCCGGGAGAACACCGAGGGGCTCTACGTGGGCGTCGAGCACTACATCGGGTTGGAGGGGGATCCGCGGGCGGCAGCCGAGTCCGTCATGATCATCACCCGCTTCGGGGTGGATCGGATCGTGCGCTATGCCTTCGAGTACGCAAAGGCCCACGGTCGACGCAAGGTGACCCTGGCCCACAAGGCCAACATTCTCAAGTACACCCAGGGGCTCTTCCTCGATGTCGGCAGGGAGATCGCCGAGGAGTACGAGGGCGAGATCGAGTTCGAGGATCGGATCATCGACGCCACGGCGATGCAGCTCGTGGTGAATCCATACGACTTCGACGTGCTCGTGATGGAGAACATGTTCGGTGACATCCTCTCCGATCTCATCTCCGGGCTGGTCGGTGGCATGGGGCTCGCCCCGGCAGCCAATATCGGGACGGATCACGCGATGTTCGAAGCGGTCCACGGATCCGCGCCCGACATCGCGGGGAAGGGAGTGGCGAACCCCAGCTCGCTCACCCTCTCTGCGGTGCTCCTCCTCGAGCACATCGGACAGACCGAAGTGGCCAACCGGATCCGGGATGCGGTACGGGAGGCAGTCGTCGACCCCGACACTCGGACCCGGGACCTGGGAGGACAGGCCGATACCCAGGAGTTCACTCAGGCGGTCATCCGACACCTGAGATGAGCGATCAGGCCATCGATTGGAGGGACCGCTTTCCCGGGGAGGTGACGTGCGTTCGCTGCCTTCGGGTGAAACCGATCGAGGAGCTGGATCGGCTGCTCTGGTGCGAGGATTGCATGGAGAGGGCCCGCCGACGCGCTGCCCGGCGTGGGTGGATGGCGGGAGCCGGACTCGGCCTGGTTCTCGGCCTGTACGTCTGGCTGGTGATCCAGCCAGACCTCTCGCTCATCCCGTCGGCCTGGATTGCGACACTGGTGGTGGCCTTCTATCTGGGGGGGCGGGTGGCGCGGGAGTTCTTCTTCGGGTTGGACCGGCTTTTGAACAGGAGAGCCGTGGAGGCCGAACCCCCTCGCTCCGCTCCCGACTCCGGCCCCGGGCGCCGCTCCGAGGGGGGCCCGGAGTGACGGCCCCGCGCCTCGGTCGGCCCCGTCCGGGTCGGACGAACCGTCTCTTGCTTCGTGCAGGGAGAATCTGAATGGCATCGACCTTCGAAGGCGTGGACTTCTACGACGTGGGTTCCCTTCTTTCCGAGGAAGAGCGGATGGTGAGGGACACCATCCGGGAATGGGTCGACGACCGTGTCCTGCCGACCATCCAGGATGCGTATGTCGAGCGCCGTTTCCCCACAGAGCTCATCGGCGAGATCGGCGAGCTCGGGATGCTGGGGGCGAACCTCCCTGAGGAGTATGGGGGAGCCGGTCTCACGAACGTCGCCTATGGTCTGATCATGCAGGAGCTCGAGCGGGGCGACTCGGGCATCCGATCCTTCGCCTCGGTCCAGGGGGCGCTGGTGATGTATCCCATCCACGAGTTCGGCTCAGAGGAGCAGCGGAGGGAATGGCTGCCGCGCCTCGCCAGCGGGGAGCGGATCGGGTGCTTCGGCCTCACCGAGCCGGACTTCGGCTCGAACCCGGCCGGACTCCTCACGACGGCGCGTGAGACATCCGACGGCTGGGAGCTGAACGGGACGAAGATGTGGATCACGAACGGCTCGATGGCAGACGTGGCCGTCATCTGGGCGCAAACCCGCGAGATTGGCGATCCCGCCGGCATCCGGGGTTTTCTGGTGCCGACGGACACTCCCGGATTCGCAGCGCGCGATCAGAAGGGAAAGCTGTCCCTCCTCGCCTCCGACACCAGCGAGCTTCACTTGGAGGGGGTCGAGGTCCCGGCGGAGGCACTCCTGCCGGGGACCGATGGCTTGAAGAGTCCCCTCAAGTGCCTCACCCAGGCGCGCTACGGGATCGCCTGGGGCGCGGTCGGAGCCGCCATGGCCTGCTACGACGAGGCGCTCCGATACGCGAAGGAGCGCGTGATGTTCGATGGACCCATCGGAGGGAAGCAGATCCAGCAGGTGCGCCTGGCCGATATGCTCACCGGAATCACCCAGGGTCAGCTCCTGGCTCTTCAGCTCGGTCGGCTCAAGGATCGCGGGGTCATGACTCCGCAGCAGGTGTCCCTGGCCAAGCGGGCCAACGTGGATATGGCCTGCGACACGGCGCGTGAGGCGAGGCGGCTCCTGGGAGGCAACGGAATCCTGGTCGAGTACTCCGCCATGCGGCACATGGCCAACCTCGAATCCGTCTACACCTACGAGGGAACGCACGACATCCACGGCTTGATCCTGGGGCAGGCGGTCACCGGGTTGGCGGCCTACTGAGCGTGGATCCGCGCGATTCCGAGGCCCCACGCGGGAAGACACCTCTCTGGGAGGAGGAGCCCTTTGTGACCATCCGGGCCCACCCGCGACGGTTCGGGATCG
This sequence comes from Gemmatimonadota bacterium, assembly GCA_040905325.1. GTDB lineage: Bacteria > Gemmatimonadota > Gemmatimonadetes > Longimicrobiales > Gaopeijiaceae > JBBDRS01. The sequence continues at coordinate 28,851 of JBBDRS010000049.1, read as the reverse complement.
GAATCCCCCTCGCCTTCGTGGTGTCCATCGGAGCTGCCCTGCCGCTCATCGAACGCAGTCTCTCCCTGGCCGTCGCCGTCCAGCTCTTCATCCAGACCGTCGCTCTCCTCTGGTTGTACCTGCCGGTGGCACGGCGGCGATGGGAGGCCCTACGGGAGGAAGGCTCGTCCGATTCGGGAGAGGCCGAGCGGTGAGGGTTGCCCTTGAAGGTGGCGGTTGACCGTATCCCGATCCGGGCTAAATTCAATGGCTCCGATCCATATGGGTCGGTGTGAGCGCCGCTAGCTCAATTGGCAGAGCAACTGACTCTTAATCAGTAGGTTCTAGGTTCGATTCCTAGGCGGCGCACTACAAGCAGGACAATGGTTGTCGGCCCTTCGGACTCACCTCCGGGGGGCCGTTTTTCGTGCTCCGTGTTGCGGAAATGTTGCGAGAGCTCGGGGCGAGGCAACACGGATGCCCTCCTAGCGGCCCTGACGGGCCCGCTGAGGACGCGCGAGCGGGAGCCACCTACTCAGACCGGCGTTCGCGCATATGGAGGCGCTGGGGGACGTGTGCGGACCGACAGGCGGGGCAGTAGTTCCGTTGCCCTTTCTTGGGAGCTCGATTCGGGACGTAGAAGCGCCCGCAATGGGAACAGCTTTCAACGCTCCCGACTCCGGCAACCTCGAAGGCCAACGCCAGGTAGACCCGTGCAAGGAGCCCGGCGGTTTGCAGGATGGGCCGCAACCCTTCCGACCCTGACCCGATTTCGAGGTGGACGAACGGCCGATACGACCAGAGCCCGTCGTTCACGCGCGCTCCGATCCATTTCCACCACTCCGCCGGCGTCGTCGGCTGGTAGCGTTGTATGACCTCCCCCTGCGCCTCGATCACCTTGTCCTTTGCCTTGCGCTCTTCCGAGAATCGGTCGATCTCCTGGTGAAACTCTGTGAGCTCCGAGGATGGAACGCCCAGTTCCCTTCCGAGCCGTTCGACTTCGACGCGTTGCCGGTCGGGATCCCACCCGGAGGGTTTAGGCCCACGGATACCGTAGGGGTCGGGGTCGCGTTCGGCTTTCAGGGACTCCCACACGGCAAGGACCCTTCGGACATCGGCCGAATGGTCGAGCCATAGCCGAGCGGGCTCGGGATGAAGCAGGGTGCATCGGCCGTGCCCTGGGCTCCCGTGTTCGACTTCATGCTCCGCGCACATCCTCAACGGCCCGTGTCGCTCGATGAAAGCCGCGACGGCGACCGCTGATTCGGTTTCAGAGTAGGCGGAAAGTTCGGCAAACTCGATTAAGGGGGATTCCTCCGAGGTTTCCCCGCGTTCTTCGCCCGTCCATGTCACGCACGGTTCCCCGTTCTCGCCCTCGACAACGCGGACCCCCGCCGGCACGCTCGCCCAGCCTTCACGCAGTTCCACCATCGGACTCCCGTTATCGGGATGAGTTTATGATAGATGGATTTCGGTACACCAAGAGACAGGAGGGTTCCGGGGATACCTTAGGGCATCGTCACCCGCTACCGACCAACGGAGGGAATATGAACGCCACCACGACCGCGAGTAGTCCCCTGGAGACGCTGCGGCACTATCCGGGGCTCCTGAAGGCCGGAGACCTGGCCGAAATCTGCGACGAACCGAAGGCGGTTGTGTATGCCTGGCACCGGGAACACGGCATGCCGGGCATTCGGTTTGGGCGGGCACTCCGCTTCGACGGGAAGGCAGTGGCCGAGTGGATGGAGAGCGGCGGGACTTCGGCGAACGGCGGCGCATGACGTGCCCCAGGAACCCCGCTCTCTGGAGCCCCTGGTCGGGAACATCTTCATCCCGCAATGGGCCCTCCGACCCGGCTCCTATGCGGCCCTCCGGGGCCTGACGGCGGAAATGCCGCTATGGCTCCTAATACTGTCACGAGACAGCGACTGGCGACTCCCCTGCTACGCGACCCTCGAACAGCTCGGAGCGACCCTCGGGTGCGGCCGGAAGCGCGTCAGCCGACACCTCGACGCCCTTCAGAAGGCGCACCTCCTGTTCGTTGTGGATCGCGGCCACGACCCGAAGACGCAACGCCGCCGAGCTCTCGCCCGGTGGGCGCTGGACCCGTTCGCGGACGATGTCTGGCGTCCCGTGGTGGAGGAGGCGCTGCCGAGGATCGCGGAGGAGGATGGACAGGATGGGCGTTGGGTCCATCGCGCCGTTACCTCCCTGGACGCCTTCCATCGGCGGAACCGTGGTCTCCGCAACCGGATCGGGCAGGACATGGCGATCCCACCCGACCAGCAGCGGAAGCGACGCCGCAAGGGCCGAAAACAGAGCCGGGGTCCAAAAAAGGACCCTGGTCCCAAAAAGGGACCCGAGGGGAGGTATTTACCAGGGGGGGGAAGCGGAGCGCCAAGCACGAACGGTGGGCGACCCGAGACGGGCGCCTCCGCACGAGAACCAAAGAGGGAAAAAAAACCGGCGGCCGCTCAAACCGACGAACCGACCCGATAACATGCGAAACCGTAAGCGCCGCAACGCCTATCAAGGGTCCATGGGTCAAAACGGGACCCGGCTCCACCGGAGGCGATCCCGCCGGACCTCCCATCCGCGTGTCAGCCTGAAACCCTTGCGCTGCAACGCCCTTCCCTGGCCGTGTCAGAGATTCTTCCGACAGGAGCCTCGTACATGGACGTGAAAACCCAACGCCTGGACACGCTGGACGTTACGCTTGAGGGCTCCATCCTGCGCGTGTCCTTGATGCGCACGTCGGACGGCGAGCCCTGTACGTGCGAGGTGATGCCATGACGACCCCGGGGGTCCGTCCAGACTCGCACCGTGCAGACCCTTGATCTTCCCCCCCCGGCCCAGGCCCCCGTGCCTTGGTGACAAACAAGAGGGTGGAGGCGGGTGCTCCTTCACCCCAAGTGGGCGCGATGTGGGGGGCCGCCGGCGCTTGACCTTCAGCTTTGACCGACGCACCCTAACGACGCTCACCCGCCTATGCCCCCGCCCTGGAATATCACCGATCATGAGCGTGGAAACGAAACTCTTTGAGCTAGCCGAACGGTGGAAGGATGCCGGTGCGGCGGAAAGGGCAAACGCTCAACTCTATCTCACGGAACTGGCTGAGGCCCTCGAAGTTGAACGCCCCGGACCGCGCGGCAGCGGCTACGAGTTCGAGATCCCGATCAAGGTGGTGAACCGGGATGGGACGGACACGACGGAGTTTGCCGACCTCTTCAAGGAGGGGTGCTTCCTGCTGGAGGCGAAGGACCAGGTGGCGAGCCGGACCGACGACGCGCTGCTCCGGAAGGCGTACGGGCAGGTCCGGAGCTACGTCACACACGTTCCTGGGGCCGCGCCCCCGTACCTCCTGGTGCTCGACGTCGGCCGGACCCTCATCGTTTGGGACCGGTGGACCGGGACGTACGGGGGGTTCAAGGCGGGACGTCGCATCAACCTCGCCACGCTCCACGAGAGACCCGAGGACATTGCGGTTCTTCGCGACGTGTGGGAGAGCCCGGCCAGGCGCGATCCGCGACGGGAAGCGAACGCCGTGACCCGGGAGGTTGCCGCCAAGCTGGCCGAGCTTGCCGCGAGTCTCGAGCGCCGCGGGCTCGACCACGGGCGCGTGGCCCGGTTCCTCATCCGATGCGTGTTCACCATGTTCGCCGAGGACGTGGGTCTCCTCAAGGACGAGCCGTTTCTCAGGGCGATCCGTGATTTCGGGATGCAGGATCCGGAGGAGTTTCGAACCGCGGTGAAGGAGCTTTGGGCGGCCATGGACCAGGGGACGCGGTTCGGCCTGCACAAGCTCCTTGAGTTTGACGGCCACTTCTTTCGTGACCAAGAGGTGATTCCTCTGACACGGGAGGATCTCGCGGTGCTGCTTGAAGCCGCACGGAAGGACTGGAGTTCGGTCGAGCCCAGCATCATGGGTACCCTGCTGGTGCGGGCGTTCGACCCGGAGAAGCGCCACCGCCTCGGCGCCGAATTCACGCCCCGAGAGTACGTTGACCGCCTCGTCCGCCCCACGATCGAGGAGCCGATCCGCGAGCAGTGGACGCTGATTGAGGCGGAAGTTGTCCAGCTTCGGGAGCGAGGCCGCCCGATCGATCTGAAGCGGGCCGTTGCGCGCCTCTGGGAGTTCCACGGTTGGTTGCGGGAGCTGCGGGTGCTCGATCCGGCGTGCGGGAGCGGAAATTTCCTCTATGTGGCGATGGAGACAGTGAAGAAGGTGGAGATGGAGGTGCTGCACACGATCGAGGAGTTGACCGGACAGCCGGAAATGGCTGTGGAGGAGGTCGGCCCCTGGCAGTTCCTCGGAATCGAAGTGGATCCGTGGGCTCGGGAGATCGCGGAACTCACTCTTTGGATCGGCTATCACCAGTTTTGGATGGCCCACCACGGGCACACGCTCCCCCCCGAGCCCGTGCTACGCGACTCAGGCAACCTTGAGCTCAAGGACGCCGTCCTCGCGTGGGACGAGGTGCTGGAAGATCCGGAGCGTTCGCGACCCGACCCCACACCATCGGTGCCGCATCCGGTCACCGGTGAGGTCGTGCCGGACCCGAAGAAGCGGCTCCCCTACCTCGTGTATCGGGGGGCGCGCCCCGCAGAGTGGCCCGAGGTCGACTTTATCGTGGGGAACCCTCCGTACATGGGCCGCGGGCGCCAGCGCGAAGCCTTCGGGGACGGGTATGTTGAGGCACTCCGCGCCGCGTACCCCGACGTGAACGAGAATTCCGACTACGTGATGTTCTGGTGGCACCGGGCAGCGGAATCGGTGGCCACTGGCAGGACGATCCGAGCGGGCCTCATCACCACGAACACCATCACCCAGCGTCACAACCGCGAAGCGATCGAGTGGGCTCGCGAGAAGGGGGTGGGGGTTGTCTGGGCGGTGCCTGACCATCCGTGGGTGGATGAGGTTGGCGCCGCGGACGTGCGCGTGGCCATGACCGTGACCTCCCGGGAACCGCGGGGGGCGGTCCGTCTCGAGGTGGGCGCAGCCGGCGAGGTGACGCGAGAGGTTCGGGTGGCCGAGTTGCATGCAGACCTCTCGGCCGGCGTGGATGTTGCCGGCGCCGCATCGGTCCCGCTGCTAGCCAACCGGGGGCTCTCGTCACAAGGGTTTACGCTGGTGGGGCAGGGCTTCGTCCTAGATGGTGAGGAGGCACGCGCACTCTTGGACGTGGATCCACGCCACGGGGAGGTAATCCGGCCCTACCTGAGCGGGCGTGACCTGACGCAGAGGGCGCGGGATCAGTTCGTGATCGACTTCGCGCTTCTGGCAGAGAAGCGTGCACGGGCGTATCCCGTGCTATACGACCTGGTGCGCGATCGCGTGAAACCGGCGAGGGATGCCAACAGCCGGATGTCCTACCGAAGGTACTGGTGGAGATTTGGAGAGCCGCGGCACGTCCTGCGGGAAGCCCTGCCTGGCCTCACACGGTTCATCGCCACCCCCGAGACCTCGAAGCACCGGGTCTTCGCATTCCTCCCAGTGGAGGCCGCCTGCGCCCACAAGATCATCGTGATCGCGCTGGACGACAGCTATTCCCTCGGGGTACTCTCCTCGACGATTCATGCGGCCTGGACGATCGCGTCCGGCGGACGTCTCGGCGTAGGAAACGATCCGGTATACCAGAAGTCCCAGACCTTCGACGCCTTCCCTTTCCCCAGTTCCTCGGACCCTGTGAGGGATGAGATTCGCCGCGCTGCGGAAGCGATCGACGCCCACCGAAAGGCCGCCCTCGAACGGGACGGGGCCGTCACGATGACCGGCATGTACAACGTGGTGGAGGCGCTCCGTGCCGGGACTGAGCTGTCGAAGGCGGAGCGGAAGATCCACCAGGCGGCCGCGTGCGGCATCCTGAAGGACCTCCACGATGAGCTGGACGCTCTCGTCGCCGAGGCGTATGGCTGGCCTTGGCCGCTCGAGGAGGAAGAGATCCTGGACCGGCTTGTTCGTCTGCACGATGAGCGGTGGGCAGAGGAAGAGGCGGGCAACGTCCGATGGCTCCGTCCGGACTACCAGGTCCCGAAGTTTCGGCACGAGGTTGTGCCGGAGGCTGAGCTCGAGCTCGTTACCGAGGAGGAGCCGCAAGCCGGTGAGATTGAGGCGCTGGCATGGCCAGAGTCCACACTCGATCAGATTGGGCTTCTGAAATCAGTGGTCGAAGGCTCCCCGGGAAGTGCGGAGGAGGTGCGGAGCCGGTTCGATAGAGCATCACTCGCACTTGTGGAACGCCATCTCGAGACGCTCGAGATCGTGGGAGAGTTGCGGAGAGGAAGAGACGGACGGTACCGCGCACCCGTGAGCTTGGAGAAAGCCACCTGAACGCGGTTCAGTAGCGCCGCCCCCGACTTGCCCCCGGGCCGCGCTCGGGAACTACCCCATGGACGGGCGAGTCGGGCCTAAAAAAGAGGAGGAGCGAAGTGGCCAAAGAGCATTCTCCGGAGATTCGAGCGGCTGTGATGGCGGCGCTGCTGGCGGGACAGGGGGTTTCGGACGTAGCGCAGGAGTATGCCCTGCCATCGTCCACCGTCTCCCGCTGGAAGGCTGAGGCACGGAAGCAAGCGGGCCGGTCCGATGACGTGGGGGAGCTTCTCCTCGAATACCTGAGCGAGAACCTCCGGACGCTCCGGGCGCAGGCCGTGGCGTTTCGGGATCCAGATTGGCTCAGGGATCAGGAGGCTAACTCGGCCGCCGTACTTCATGGAGTAATGACCGACAAAGCGGTTCGGCTCCTGGAGGCGCTGGACGGCTCCGGGGTGCGGCCCCGCCCGGCCACGAACGGACGCAACCGGGTGCGGGATTACGTCTGACCTCACCCGATGGACCGGACCTCTCGGCCGTGGGCCCCTTCATCTCTGGGCTGGACGGGGCACCCCTGACGCTTCAGGAGCGGCTCCGGCGAATGTCGGACTCCGGGCTACAGGATCGAGCGGACATCCTGGCTCTCCGGCTCCTGGACGCATGGCGAGCCGGGGAAAGAAGCCCCCGCGCCGTTGGGATCCTGGCGCGAGTGGCCGGACGTTTTCCCAGAGCGGGCCTCCTGACGGGACAGGAGCGGCACGAACTGGGGATAGACCCATGACTCTTTCACGATGGACCGGCGGGCTCGGTACGGGACCTTTCCGGTTCGCCCCCGGTGAAGCGCCCGCCGTGCGGATTCGACGGGTGATCGTGCCGGAGGGACCGTGCGCGTACCTCCGGCGAGCCATCCCCGATGAGGAGTGGGCCGAGTGGGAGACCGTCCACGGGGCGGAGGCCGCCGACCGTGCCCGGAGGTTTCAGGCCGAGTATGCCGGGGAGGTGGCACCGTGAACCGATGGCTACCGAGCCCGCCCGACCTTGGCCCTTTCCGCTTCCGCACCGGCGAGGGTGCCACGGGAGGAGCCGCCCACCTTCCCGGCGAGCCCGGCCGTATCGCGTTCCTCGCCCCAGGCCAGCCGCTCCCCGAAGGATGGGAGTGGGGACGGCCCCCGCCCATGACGCCGGAGGAGTGGAGCCGGTGGGCCGGGGAGGTGGACCGGGAGCGGAGCGTCCCACCCCGGCATTAGGCCCGTAGGGGCCTTACGCCCGCAAGGGATTTCCGGCGACCTGTCGCCTTCAGGGCGATGTCGCCGGAGCGGCCATCGCTCTAATCGCACACCTCATATCCTGACTCCAAGCACACACGCGCTCTACGCTGCGCCTCGGACACCTCAGCGGTGGTCATGCGAACAGCCAAGAACTGGCGTACCTCAGTTGCCCTTTCCCAACCGTCAGCGGCAGCGATGTTAAGCCACATATGAGCAGCGACGTGGTCCCGAGGGACACCATGGCCTTGGTCATACATCCGCCCGAGCTGGAACTGCGCCTCAGCATGGCCTTGCTCTGCGGCCTTGCGATACCAACTCGCGGCTTCAGCATAATCCTGCAGCACACCGTGGCCTTGGTCATACGAGAATCCCAAAAACAACTGCCCACGGGCATGGCCTTGCTCTGCGGCCTTGCGATACCAACTCGCGGCTTCAGCATAGTCCTGCCGCACACCGTCGCCTTGGTCATACATCAACCCGAGCTGGACCTGCGCCTCAGCATGGCCTTGCTCTGCGGCCTTGCGATACCAACTCGCGGCTTCAGCATCGTCCTGCGGCAAACCCAAGGCCATCATATACATCTCGCCCAGCTTAACTTGGGCTTCGGCTTCACCCTGCTCTGCAAGTGGCCGCAGCTCTTCCAAGGCGCGACGAAAGTCACCACGCTCCCAAGCCGCTAATCCGTCATCAAGCGAGGGGGACGATCGTACGGCTCTGGTGCCGTCCTCGTCGCTGGGGGGGCTGTCGCACCCTACCACTCCGAACGCACCAACCGGTGCCAGCGCAACAACGGCAGCAAGGGCCATGGCTCTCATGGTGACTCTCCTAAGTTCAATGGCTGGATGTTAGTCTGCGCCCGGATGTCAAGCAAGGCTCCCGCTCCAGCTTCCCATACAGCTATCTCCACTGGACCGCCTTGCCACCACCTTCCGCGGGTGCACAACCTTTCACCTTGGAGGCGAACCGTGGGACTCCTGTACATTCCCGAGTACTGGCCCAACTGGCGGGGGAGACATACCGAGACGGGCACCCGACCGGAAGCGGATCGACCGGACGGAGACGAGACATCCACCGTTGTGGGCCGACCGGAGCCCGCTGGCAGGCCCCGGTACGCCCCGGTACCCCAGGGGCGGCCTACGCCGGATGCGGGAGCCTCGCCACACGGCTCGCGTGGCGGTTCCTGACGGCCTTCTCCCGCAACATTACCGCAACACGGCACCCAGAGACCCGCTTATTTACTCGCTCCTGAGACGTACAACGGATTCCTAATCCGCTTGTTCCTCCTGTTTCCCCGAGTTATCTTCCGTCCGGTGGAGGTAGGCCGACAACCCGAACCGGAGAGGGAGAACGGTGGCAGTCTTGAAGCTGGTGGAAAAGGACGGAAGGCGGATCGAGGTTCCCGAGACGGACAAGGACGGGAACGCGAACCCGGACTACAAGCTCCCCGCTGTCGGCTGGCGGATTCGCGTCTACATCGGGGCTGACCCCGAAACCGGAAAGCGAACCTACGTCACCCGGACGTTCGACCGGAAGAAGGACGCGGACTCGGAAGCGACCCGGCTTGAGCGAGCGAAGGACATGGGGGCGCTGACCCAGCCCTCGAAGGAACCGCTCTCCAAGTATCTCACCCGCTGGCTCGATACCGTGAAGGAGGGGCGGGTCCGGGCCCGAACGCTCCATGACTACCGGGGAATGGTCCGGCGCTACGTTCAGGAGCCGCCCGAAGGAGCTCCCCCCATCGGGAAGATTCGGCTCGACCGCCTGACGGGAAGCGCGTTCGAGGCCCTGTATTCGTACCTATGGAAAGAGCAGGGGCTTTCGCCCCGGACCCTACAATACCTTCACTCGATCCTTCGCCAGGCGCTCGGCCACGCGACCAAGAAGGGGGCGCTTCCCAAAAACCCCACCGACGCGGTGAAGCCGCCCCGGCAGGAGCTCGACGGCGGCACTCCCGAGAAGGCCATGCGGGCGATGACCCGCGAGGAGGCCGGCCGCTTCCTGGAAACCGCCGCCGAAGATGAGTTCTCCGCGCTCTGGATCACGCTCCTTATGGGCGGCATCCGACCGGGCGAGGCGTTCGCGCTGACGTGGGATGACGTGGACCTCGACAAGGGCCGGCTTCACATCCGGCGCTCTCTGACCCGGCGGGGCGTGGACGGCTGGAAGCTGGTGGAGCCGAAAACGGCCCGTGCCCGCCGTGGGGTGGTCCTGCCGGAGCTCGCGGTGCAGGCCCTCCGCAAGCATCGGAAGGAACAGGCGGAACGGCGGCTCCTTCTCGGCTCCGAGTGGGAGGACGACGGTTTCGTGTTCACGGCCACGTTCGGAACCCCGCTCGACCTGGCGAACCTCTACCGCCGGTTCAAGGCGCTACTCGAAGCCGCCGACCTCGGGACATGGAAGGACCCCGAGCGGGAGGGAGGCGAGCGGACGTTCGAGGGGGCGTTCCGGCTGTACGACCTTCGCCATACGTGCGCCACGCTCCTCCTCCTGGCCGGCGAGAACCCCAAGGTTGTGAGCGAACGGCTCGGCCATGCGTCGATTACCCTGACGCTCGACACGTATTCCCATGTCCTGCCCTCCATGCAGGAAGCATCTGCCGACAAGCTGGAAGCGATGTTTGGCGTGTCATGAACGCACGAACCGCCCCGTCCCCTGAGGTCGTTCCGACTGGACCTACCCGAGGTTATGAGAGTATTATCCTCCGTGTCACGGAAATTCCTTCAGGAGGAAAAACGCGGTGACCGAAAAGGCAAGCGACCAGGAGTCCGGAGAGAAACAGACTTCAGCGCCTGGCGAAAACGAGGCAGAGCATATTTATGCCAACGGCCTCCAGGTGGGCTTAAGCAACGCCGATGTGAACGTGGTGCTCAAGTTGGGGGGTAGGCCCACGCACGTCCTTTACATGTCATACACTTTGGCCAAGACGCTCCAACAGATCTTGGGGAGCGTCGTGGAGCGCTTCGAGTCGGCAGTGGATAGGGAAATGTTGACCACCAAGCAGGTCGACGCGGCATTCAAGCGGTTGCAGTCGAATGCAGAAGCCGAAGAACACAACGCGGAGGATCAATGAACGACTCCTTCTTTCGGCAGCTTTGGGTCGAGCCGTCTGGGCCAAGGGGTGGGTCCGCCCTTGCCGCCTTGGCAGGTTTCGATCTACCGTCAGAGGTAGGCAGACTCGCGAGCCATTACGCATGGCTTGGAGCAGCCGAAATGGATCTAGAGTCCGATGCGTTTCTCGGCGATGACGGGGAAGTTGCAGTGGCTTTTTACGCGGGGACGAGGTGTGTAGAACTCGTCTTTTCCCCGGATGAGCCCATTTCCCTCGTGGTCGAAGACGGGGTAGGATTCGACTTTCAGGAGTTGCACGACGTCCTCCCCGCGGGTCACGATGAAATCGTCCGGCAACTCCAGTCACTTTCCTTGCTCAATTCACCTTCCTGGATGCCGGTATGGAACTCGTCCGGATCCTCAAGCTTCGTTGGTGGGACAAGAACCGACAGCGTTTTTCCAATGTCGCCTTCAAGCGATCCACTGGTGATGTCGCCGGGTCCCCCGACGGTCGAGCCGGAATTTCAGTATTCGTCGTAGACTGTGCCTGTGGGAAAGAAGTTTCCGAAGGTTGTTTGTGCCGACACATAGAAAGGTACTACGGTGGTGTATTCCCTGAGCCGGTAGCCTACTGGCGATTCCACCTGAACCAACTGGTCCCGTCGAAACCAGCGAGCGGGGCCGCCGCGCAACTCCCGATCCTGAAGACGGTTCCTAGCGACACCGGCGACGATTGCCATGGGAACATTCACCATCTCTCGCCGTCTCGCTCCAAGAAGCTTTTTTACAAGCTTGCCAATCCGCCCGAGAGCCACATTAGAATCTGCTCAGAGTGCGGCGATGAGCCTTTTACCGAAGAAAGGGTCACCCAGCTGTCAGAATCGGTTGAGGGGTGAGGGGGGACCTTGCGCGTCTCTGTGTTGCAGCCGTGTTGTGGGACACGCCAGAAAGCCGGAGAATAGGGCAAATCTCGCATCCCTCCTAATGGGGTAGAAGCCATTACAGGACAAGGGATGGGACGATTCCAGAGAACAGGGAGAATCTCGCTGATTCGGACTGCATGTCCGGCGGTCCCTCACCCGGACGGGCGTTCCTAAACTCTGCGAGTGCGGACACGACCGGAAGGAACACGCGGTCAGGGGGTATGGGTCGTGCGAGGACACGGAGTGCAAGGGGTGCGAGAAGTACCGGAGCGCCGGGAAGGGCTGGCGTCTGGTCGAGCCGAAGACCCCACGGGCTCGCCGGGTGGTAGTGCTCCCGGGGGTGGCTGTTCAAGCGCTCCAGAAGCACCGGAAGGAGAAAGCGGAGCGGCGTCTGATGCTGGGGGCTGAGTGGGCCGGTCATGGTTTCGTGTTCACGTCCACGTTCGGAACGCCCCTCGACTTGGCGAACGTCTACCGGCGCGTCAAGGACGTGCTTAAGGAGGCCGAGCTTGGGACGTGGGAGGATGGGAGCTTCACGTCTACGTTCCGGCTGTACGATCTCCGGCACACTTGCGCCACGCTCCTCCTCCTCGCCGGCGAGAACCCCAAGGTTGTGAGCGAGCGCCTGGGCCATGCGAGCGTCACCCTGACCCTCGACACCTACTCCCACGTGCTTCCGTCCATGCAGGAGGCATCTGCAGACAAGCTTGAGGCCATGTTCGGAAGCGGCTAAGACGCACCTGGCTTGGTGGGAATCCTCGCCGAATGGAGGGTCTTCCACTGCCGCGTGTTCTCACCGGCGGCAGGCCCAATGACCGCCGGCAGTCACTACGTACTTGCGTACCATCAACCGCTAGCTCGCTGGTAGCGGTTGCGCCTCACGTTCCGTCTTCCCATGGTGGAGACTGTTCGATCCGGACGGAGTGACGGGCCGTTTCCCGACTCCATGGCAGGAATGCCCCGGGGGGCTGGTTGGATTCCGACTGCGACGTTCGGAATAGAGCGTTATCCGCCATTGGGCTGTGGCACGTAATAGGGAGCGAGCAGATCGTGATGAACTCTCAAGAACGACGTGAGAGTCTCTGATGGCCAAGGAAGGGGATCTCGGGATTTCGGTGCAAACAATTGAGGATCTACCGCTCGAAGCGTTGGCCTTCGCAGTTCTTCAGAACTTCGCCGCAAGCGATTCTTGGAACTCTTCGAATTGGCTGCTGGCGGCCCGCAAGGAGTTGGGCAAAGGGCCGCACTTGAAGGCTCTCGCCGAAGCTTGGGCATGGCTTAATGCACGGGGTTTGGTGGTTCGGGATGTCAACCAGTCTTCTAGTGACGCGCGGGTGGTATCGCGAGCCGGAATGCATGCTCTTGAACGAAACTCAGTCGATGAGGTTGTGGCTGCTGAGCGGATCGGTCTTGATCTGCATCCTCGTCTCGATGGTAAGGTTAGACCCATTTTCCTGCTCGGGGATCATGAGACGGCCGCCTTCAAGGCCATGAAGGAGGTGGAGGTACGGGTGCGAGATCTTTCAGGTGCTGCGAGTGACTCGATCGGGGTCTCGCTCATGAGGCATGCCTTTCACTCTGAAACGGGGCCTCTTGCTGATCCAGCCCACGAAGGCGGAGAGAAGCAGGCTCGATCGGATCTTTTCGCTGGAGTGATCGGGAGTTTTAAGAACCCGACGAGCCACCGGCCAGTGACCTATGCGAACCCCGTTGAGGCAAGTGAGGTAATCTTATTGGCGGACCTCCTGATGCGGATTCTTGATGGTGTGGAAAGCCGCATGGAGGATTCCAAGTAGCCGCGGGTCCAATTCTGTTTCAACGGGAGGCACCCCACCCGTCCTGAATGGATTTGCGGAGGAAGCCGCTGCGGGGCCATTTGGCCCTGCGCTCCGTCTCAACCCTACGGGTCGTGACGAGGTCTCCGGGTTCGGCAATGCCAGAAACGTTAAGCGACCTAGGCTCCTCCTCTCGGCGCCCACCGAACCGCAGGAGCTTTGGGGACAGCGGAGAATCTGGAGTAGCTTGCCAAACCAGTGGACCACCCTGTTGTCGAAAAGCCGAGGAGCCCTTCCTTGTAGAGTGCGAATGGGGAATGCTGATATGAGAAAGCTATCTGTTGCGTTCCTGCTTGCTGTTCTCGGCGTCCCAGTGGCCGTGGGAGCCCAAGAGTCCCTCAAACAGGCTGAGACTCTCCGTTGCTTCTTCGAGACAGGCCACGGGTTCGAATGGCTCGATGGAAGTCCAATAACGCGGAGCGCTGAACCGGTCGACGGACCAATCGTGGTCGACCGGATTGACCGCGAGGCCGGGCGCGCACGCCTTGTGGTCGAGGTCGCCCTGACGGGAGAAGCTCACTCAGAAGATGTGGCCGTTGTCGTCTATGACACGGGCCCTCTTCCGAGGCTGGAGGGGCGATCAACATACGGGCTGACCTTCCTTGAGATCTCACAGGCGGGTGCCGTTTCTATGATCACGGTGTGGTCCCCTGCCGATGCGAAGAGCCTCCCCGCTGATGCGCAGTCGTATCCTGCCGCGTGGTCGTGGCACTTTGCGCTTGACGTGCCGACCCCGGAACAGAATCCAGGATGGTGCAAAGTCGAAGGATGAATCTGGAGTTACTCCTTACCGTTTCATCGGAGTTGCCGGCTCCGGGCGGCTGGCGCCGCCCTTCGGCCCAATTTTCCGGCTCGTCCCGCCCAGTGCAAAGCACGGGCCGCGCCGAGTTCTCCGGGTTCCGCAACGCCAGAAACGTTAGACGAGATCCGCCTTTTGAGCTTCGGACGGGTGTAACCGATGGTAGTGCGACAGGTACTTGCATGTGATGCTTGCGCGGCGAAGACGATCACAAGGGTCCAGGTCGGTCACGGGGATTCCCAGGTCCATGCATTTCCGTGTGTATCATGCGGGACAGGAATCACCTTCTCACTGAGGATCGATAGGAAAAACGTCAAAGTTGAGTTCGGCCCTGATCCGACGAACGCGAGCTGGGTCAACGACGAGGTGGATGCCGTTCAATCGCTGGCGTTCGCGGTAGAACTGCTGATCCCGCAGGAGGCGCTTCATGCGGGTATGGGCATGACGCCCTTCCTGCTGACCTCACAATTGTTTCGAGATTGGCCGACGTTCGCTAAGCACGAGGCCCATCGCCGCGCTTGGCAAATGCAAGCACCGACCGCCCTGGCTCGTCTCCGCACCCACTTGGAGCGCGGGAATCACGAACTCTTCATACGTGACCTAGAGGAGTTTGATCGAAGCCTGCCAGACACTGCTCCCGACTGGCGCAAACTCAAAGAGTACGCTGACCTCCTCCGTGTGGCCGCGAACCTGATGGCCTTGCCTCGACCGGACTGGCTGGATCGGATCCAAGAGCGCACGGAAACAGCGTGGGAGACTTCCCGCGAGCGTGTCGGACAGCTCGTCACGGAGTCGATCGACGCAGGGCAGAGCCTCCAGTTGTGGCATGAACTGGGTAGCTTCGCTGACCGGTTTCACGAGAGATGGAGCTTGGTGGGCCTACTGCTCCAGCCGGCGTATTGGCGCGATCCGTCGGTGGCAATGGAGGACTTCGTCGTGTGTGACAAGCGATTCAGCGCACTTAAACTATTGTATATTGAAGCTTTCGAGACGATGTGTCGGATTTCGATGCTGGCTGTGGCTGTCGAAGCGATAATCTCGCGGCGCAACCTGAGGATTCCGACGAAGAAGGACAGCATGGGTGTCTGGGATTACGATCGCTTGCCGAACTCGCAGAAATCTCACCACCTCAAAGGATTGCCGGTGGACGACCTCTTCGTCCCCTTCATGGATACGACGTTGAGGAACGGTATCGGTCACAACTCAGCCAGGTATGATGCGGCCACTGACCAGGTGGTGTGGACCGCATTCAAGAAGTCAGGGCCGGTGGAGAATCGTATGCATTACACGAATTTCTGTCGATCGGTGTTGGAGGTGTGTTCGACACTGCTCCATGTCCAGCAGTACTTCTTTGCTCTGCACATTAGAGCCAAGGCAACACCTTGGTGAATTGTCACGACCCCAGTGGGGCGACGAACGGTGGACTTCGTCTAAATGCCGGGTTGCCGCCTCCGGCCGCTGCGAGGTCTCCAAACTCCTATGGGGCCACGAATGTCAAGGGCCGGCCGTTTGAGCGTGTCCGGGCCGCACCTTCCCCCTCCGGACCGGCGAGATCCGTTTCCTGCGGTGTTGATCGATGCTGGCCACTCATTTGAGGACATCGGGGCATCTGAGGTGGCCCCGGACCACTTCCCACCCGTGTCGGCGCTCAACCGAGTCGAACACCCGAAGCTGTGTGCACGTGGGGCGCATCGAGAGTGACGAGCGGGTTCTCGAAGAAGCTCGAGAACCACGAGCATGAGATGGCGCTTCACTGCATGTACTACAACGTCTGCCGGAAGCACTCAGACGCTTACGAGGCGGCTTGGAGGACTAGACACGACGCCAGCGATGGCCGCAACGGTCCGCGGATCAGTTTGGACGATGGAGGGGAGATTATGGGGCTTCGCGAACCGCGGGAGCGTAAGGGCTAGCGCTCCCTCGGGGGAGCGTTGTCAGGCACACAGAGCTGTTGTATGTTGTTAACAACATACAACAGCCTGAAGGGAGGCCACATTGGGAATTTTCGGGGATATGATCAAGCAGCGGCGCAAGGAACTGAGGCTTGGCCTTCGCGAGTTCGCCCTTCGCGCCGAAATGGATCCTGGAAACCTCAGCCGAATTGAACGGGGCCGGGTCTGCCCCCCCCAAGGGGATCACATCCTTGAACGAATTCTTCTCGCTTTGGAGCTGGACCTAGGTACCGAACAGGCTACACGCTTCACAGACCAAGCGGCCATAGAGGCGGGGAAGCTACCCCCAGACCTTCTCACCGATGAGGCGGTCATGGCCAAGATCCCGGTGTTACTCCGCACGGTTCAGAACAGGCAACTTGATCCGGAGCAAGTCGAACGCCTTATCGAACTGATCCGGAAGGGCTGATCTACGTGGCTTATGAACCCCCGTGGTTGTCCTATGACCAGATCCGACAGGAAGCGAGCGAGTTCCTCGCACAGTACCACGAAGAGGGCTCGATCCCGACCCCAATCGAAGAAATCGTCGAGTTCGATTTCGAGATGGCGACCATACCGATCGAGGGCCTTTCGGATCACCTTGGTGTCGATGCCTTCCTCTCCAACGACCTCACGGCGGTTTTCGTAGATCAGTACGTCATGGAGTTTGTGGAAGTCAGGTATCGATTCAGCCTAGCGCACGAACTGGGTCATCATTGGCTCCACGACGAACTTTACCAATCCGCAAAAATTGCATCGGTGCGGGACTTCAAGGAGGTGCAGGAGGCCATCGGTGACAACTACCGTTGGTTTGAGTTCCACGCGAATTCGTTTGCCGGGCTAGTCTTGGTTCCTCCAGAGACGCTAAAGGCTCGTTTCACGCGACGGGTCGAGGACGCCAAGGCGGGGGGGGTGCCCTCTGCCTCGATCCCAAAGCATCCCGTGCGCCAGGCGTTCATTGAGGGGCTGGCGAGGGAGTTCAACGTTTCGGAGCAAGCCATGACGATCCGTCTCGAAAAGGACGGTTTGTTACCGCCCCTAGTCTAGTCGCGTGAGTTCAAACTGTACCACTACCTGGCTGGTGCCGTCCCTCTGTGCGAACCTTGCGGCTCACCACATGTCGGAGCTCTGCGGGAGCGGCTGATCAATTTCCCACCCATGGAGTCACCGCAGCAGCACCCAAGCAGAAGCGTAACCGTGTTGCGGCCGTGTTGCGGGACGCGCCACAAAGCCGGGAAACAGGGCAAAACTCGCAACCCTCCAAAGCGGGCGGAAACCCCTACGGGGCAAAGTTTAGGTAGATTATAGAGAACAGGACGAAACTTGCCGGATCGGACTCTTAATCAGTAGGTTCTAGGTTCGATTCCTAGGCGGGGCCCTCGTCGTTTCTGTTCTGCGGTTGCCGGGCGCCCATCCGCGGGCGTACGATGCTCTTCTCCCCGCGTTCCGGTCCACTTCGCCCGCCGGACGCCGCTCGATCGCAGCCTTCGGGCGCATCCCCGACCTCGCCCCATGACGACAGAACACACCGCCCCCTCTCCCTCCACTCCAGGGCGTCCAACCCGCCGGATTGGAGTGTTCCTGCTACTTGCGGTCGGATTCACCTCCGGCTGCGAAGACACTCCAGACGCGCTCCCGACCCCGGCACTCCACGAACCCACGCTCGAGGAAACGCCCCGACGTCCCCACATCCTCGTAGCCGGGCCGGCGGATCCAGGGTCCCGATCCCGCGGGCTGACGTCCTTCCTCATGGCCGAGCTGGGGGCCGAGGGCCTGAACTTCTGGCACATGGAGGCCGGAATCGGCATGGAGGGAGGAACCCTCGAGCGCTTTGACGTCGTCATCGTACACCCGGACGCGCCGGACAGCGTGATCTCCGCAGCGAGGGACTTCTACCGCGACGGCGGCGGGGTGATCCTGGCCGCGGGTCTGGAGGCCGACGGGTTTCAGGGGACGGACGGGGACGCGGGGGGAGGGAGCCTGGTACGACTCGCACTCGGGGAGCATCCGGTGCGTTTCGAGACGGACACCGCGTTCGGGCGCAGGGTCCTCGAGACAGTGCGCGAGGCGCTCCCCGACGAGGTACGCTCCCGGTGGGAGGCGTTGGAGCTGGCCCCCCTCGAGTACGTCGACCCTCCGGTGCCCATCCCCGCCTACGATGGTAGGCCCGACGCCCCGCGGCTCCAGGAGCCGCTGGGTCCCGAGGCGTCCCTGGCCCACTGGCAGGTACCTCCCGGCTTCGAGCTGCAGCTTTTCGCGGCGGAGCCCGAGGTGGTGAACCCCATCGCCATGGCCTTCGACGAGCGGGGTCGCCTCTGGGTAGCGGAAACCCTCGACTACCCCAACGATCTCCGTCCGGATGGAGAGGGGAACGACGTCATCCGCATCCTCGAGGACACCGACGGTGACGGCCGGGTCGACCGTTCCACGGTCTTTGCGGAGGGACTGAACATTCCGACGGGGATGGTCTTCGCGAACGGCGGACTGATCGTGGCTGCCGCCCCCCGCTTTCTCTTTCTCGCCGACACCACCGGAGACGACCGGGCAGACGTGCGGGAGGTGTTCATGACCGGGTGGAGCACCCGGGACACGCATGCGGGCCCCTCGAATCTCCAGTACGGCTTCGACAACCACATCTGGGGGATCGTGGGATCGGCCGGGTTCAGCGGCGAGGTCGGGGGACGGTCCGTCCAGTTCGGCACGGGCGTCTTCCGACTCCCTCTCGACGCCTCGGAGCTCGAGTTCGTCTCCGGCTTCACAAACAACAGCTGGGGGCTCGGCTTCACCGAGGAGTTCCACGTGTTGGGCTCCACGGCGAACAACGAGCACAGCGTCCACGTAGCCGTCCCGAACCGGTACTTTGCCGAGGCGGCGGAGCTGGACGGCACCCGCGTTCCCCT
This sequence comes from Gemmatimonadota bacterium, assembly GCA_040905325.1. Taxonomy (GTDB): domain Bacteria; phylum Gemmatimonadota; class Gemmatimonadetes; order Longimicrobiales; family Gaopeijiaceae; genus JBBDRS01. The sequence continues at coordinate 9,858 of JBBDRS010000049.1, read as the reverse complement.
TGGAGGGGGGAGGAAGCGGCTCGATACCCACTACGACATCCACCCCCTCACCCGCGATCTGAGGCAGGTCGACTACCACGGGGGCTTCACCTCGGCGGCCGGCCAGAACCTCTACACGGCCAGGAACTTCCCGTCGGAGTACTGGAACCGGGTCGCGCTCGTGACCGACCCCACCGGCCACCTCCTCCATCGGGCTGTCCTGGACCGGGTCGGTTCCGGCTTCCGGGAGTCCGACGGCTGGAACCTCATGGCCAGTCCGGACGAGTGGGCCTCCCCCGTCCATGCGCAGGTGGGGCCCGACGGAGCGGTGTGGGTCCTGGACTGGTACAACTTCATCATCCAGCACAGTCCCACGCCCCCGGGGTTCGAGACGGGCGAGGGTGCCGCCTACGAAACGCCGCTGCGCGACCGGCACCACGGCCGGATCTATCGCCTGGTCTGGACCGGGGCGTCCGTGGAAGACCCGCCGGTGCTGGATCGGGACGATCCCACCGGCCTCGTGGATGGACTGCGCCATCACAACCTTTTCTGGCGACTCACCGCGCAGCGCCTCCTGGTGGAGCGGGGAGAGGCGGATGTCCTGGGCGACCTGGGGGCCCTCGTCGGGAACCCGGCGGTGGATGCCATCGGACTGAATGGCCCGGCGGTGAACGCTCTCTGGACGTTGCACGGTCTCGGGTTGCTGGAGGGAGGGAGCCCGGAGGCCGAGGAGGTGGTGCGAGGAGCGCTGGGCCATCCGTCCCCGGGTGTCCGGACGAATGCGGTCCGCGTCTTTCCCAGGGGGCCCGGGACCTTCGACGCGTTCCGGCGAGCAGGGGTGCTCGACGATGTCCTTCCGGAAGTCCGGATGGCCGCCCTCCTCGCCTTGGCGGAGCTCCCTCCCTCCGAGGAAGTGGGTCGCGCGCTCTATCGGGTCGGAACGGATCCCCCGGTCCTGGAAGACGAGTGGCTCCCCACCGGACTCTTCGTCGCATCGCTGCGCCACCGCGATGGGTTCCTTGCCGCCTATGGGGAGGACATCGGTCCCGTGGAGCTCCTGAGGATGGTCGGCCGGGCGGCACGAGGGGAGCTGGACCGGCGTATCGACTGGGCCGAGCTCGCACTGGACCACGGTGACTGGGATCGTATTCCGGTCCCCTCCCTCTGGACCGAGACCGAGCTGGGTCACTTTTTCGGCGTCGTCTGGTACCGCCTGGACATCGATCTTCCAGACCAGGCGGCCGGAGCTCCGGCCGTCCTGGGGCTCGGGCCCATCACCGACGCCGACGTGACCTACGTCAACGGGGTGAGGGTGGGCACCACGGACAACCTTCCGGGCACGCCCCGGAGCTACGAGGTACCGGAGGGGGTCCTGCGAGCCGGTCGCAACGTCGTCGCCGTGGAGGTGACGAACCTGCGGCGAGGGGGCGGGATCTGGGGCGACCCCGAGGCGAACTACCTCGAGGTGGCTGGCTCCCGGATCCCCCTGGCGGGAGAATGGCGCTATCGGATCGCGGAGGAGTGGCCGGGCGGCCGCGCACCCGACTTCGTCCCCGGGATACCCTTCGCCGAGCAGTTCCTCCGCTACCACAATCCACTGGGCGACACGGGTGCGACCGCACCAGGGGCCTCGGACCCATCGGTGCGAGTGGACGTGGAGCTGGAGCTGGGGGTGATTCCGTTCGAAAACCGATTCGATCGCGAGATCCTCAGCGTCGAGGCCGGGGAGCAGGTGGCACTGAGGTTCGAGAATACGGACGACATGCTGCACAACGCCGTCGTCTTCGGGGGGGGATTGGAGCTGGAGGAGATCGGCGCGCGGCTGAACGCGTACCTCGCCGACCCCGGTGCAGTGGGCAGGGATTACATCCCCCCCGACGTGGAGGTGATTGCTGCCACGGCGATGCTCGGTGCCGGTGAAAGCGACCGGGTGGTGTTCACCGCCCCGACGGACCCGGGAGACTACCTCGTCGTGTGCTCTGTGCCGGGCCACTGGGGGACCATGTGGGCGGTGCTTCGTGTAAGGGACGGCTGATGCCGGAGCGGAGCCAACCCACCTTGCCCCCGCTTCGTCGGGGCGTCACTTTGCCCGCCCGGAATCAACACCCGGGAAAACTCGATGAGGGCCTGTTTTGCGCCGACGAGCCGTCGGATTGCCTGGATCGGCCCGCTGAATGGAGGTACCTGTAGGATGAAATTCGTGAGAGCCTCTTCGGCGCTCGTGTTCGCCATCGCATTGGTCCTGCTCCCAGGGACCATCGCGGCGCAGGGCACGATGGCCGATTATGAACGAGCCCAGTCCGTGAATCAGTCTCTAGACGGGCTGGTCTTGAACTCGCCGTCCGCGGCGACCTGGATCGAGGAATCCAACCGCTTCTGGTACCGCCTCACGGTGGAAGGTGGTGAGGAGTTCATGCTGGTGGACGCGGAGTCGGGGGAGCGCGCGCATGCCTTCGACCACGAGCACGTAGCTGCGGCCCTCTCTTCCGCCTCCGGAAGGGACATCAGCGCGGTGGACCTCCCCTTCAATTCGTTCGAGTTCCTGGATGGTGAGACCGCCATCGGCTTTTCGATGCAGGGCGACTCGTGGCGATGCGAGTTGGACCGCTCGTCATGCGAGCGGTGGGACCCGCCCGAAGACGAGGCCGACGAGTCGGAAGACGACGACGTCCCGAGTGACGTCCGTGCCTCCCCCGACGGGGAGTGGTGGGCCTTCATCCACAACTACAACGTCGCCATCCGCCGCGCGGGGGAAGAAGACTTCCGCATGCTGAGCTGGGACGGTTCCGAAGGGAACTACTACACGCTCAACTCCATGCGCTGGGCCCCCGATTCCGAGAAGCTCGCCGTGTACCGGCGCGTCCCCGGGTACGACCGCCAGATTCCCTACATCGAATCTGCGCCAGACGACCAGCTCCAGCCGCTCCACTGGACCCGCTCCTACCGGAAGCCGGGTGACGTGGTGGACAAGGACCGCCCGGTCATTTTCAACCTCGCGCTGGACGAGCAGTTCATCGTCGACGACGAGCTCTTCCCCAACGCGTACGGCCTGCAGCGCCCGCACTGGCACGAGGACAGCCGCGGCTTCGTCTTCGGGTACAACGAGCGAGGCCACCAGGTGTACCGGATGATCGAGGTCGATCCCACCAACGGGAACGCGCGGACGCTCATCGAGGAGACCTCGGACACCTTCATCCACTACTCGGGCTATCTGGACCTCCACTACGTCGATGACGGCCGTGAGCTCATCTGGCTCTCGGAGCGGGACGGGTGGAACCACATCTACCGATATGACGGTGAGACCGGCCAGGTCATCAACCAGGTCACGGACGGCGAATGGGTCGTACAGGAAATCGAACGGGTCGATGAGGAGAACCAGCAGATCTGGTTCACCGCCAGCGGGATGAACACCGATCAGGACCCGTACCACACCCACTACTATCGCATCAACTTCGACGGCACCGGCCTCACCCACTTCACCGAGGCCGACGGGAACCACCAGGTGAGCTGGTCCGACGACGGCGAGTACTACGTGGCGCGCTGGTCACGGGTCGATGTGCCGCACGTAGCCGAGCTTCGCCGTACAAGCGACCAGAGCGTCGTGATGGAGCTGGGTCGCGGCGACTACAGCCGTATGGAGGCAGAGGGTTGGACTCCGCCCGAGGTCTTCGTGTCCACCGCCCGGGACGGAGAGACCGACATCTGGGGGATCATCGTGCGGCCGACGAACTTCGATCCGAACCGGACGTACCCGGTCATCGAGTACATCTATGCCGGGCCCCACAGCTCCTTCGTGCCGAAGAACTTCACTACGGGGGGCGGAATGCTCGCGCTCGCCGAGCTCGGCTTCATCGTCGTGCAGATTGACGGGATGGGCACCTCCAATCGGGGCAAGGAGTTCCACGACTACGCGTGGCAGGATGTCGGGGACGCCGGCTTCCCCGATCGGATCCTCTGGCACGAGGCGGTGGCGGCGGAGTACGACTGGTACGACACCAGCCGGGTGGGCATCTACGGGACGTCGGCCGGAGGGCAGAGCTCCACCGGTGCCCTGCTGTTCCACCCCGACTTCTACGATGTCGCCGTCTCGTTCGTGGGGTGCCACGACAACCGGATGGACAAGATCTGGTGGAACGAGGCGTGGATGGGCTGGCCCCTCGGGCCCCACTACTCAGAGTCGTCCAATGTGGACAACGCCCATCGCCTCCAGGGGAATCTCCTTCTGATGGTGGGCGAGCTGGACACGAACGTGGATCCGCAGTCCACCATCCAGGTCGTGGACGCCCTCATCGATGCGGACAAGGATTTCGACCTGCTCTACATGCCGGGGCTGGGCCACAGCTCCGGCGGGTCGTACGGGACCCGCAAGCGGAACGACTACTTCGTGGAGCATCTCCTGGGAGTGACGCCGCCGCGGTGGAATCGAGATGCCACCACGGATGCGGAGAATTCCGCGCCGGGAGGGGCCGGTGACGTCTATCCCAACGTGCGTGATGCCGAGTTGGATGCATGGATGGAGATTCCCGCGGAGGAGCTCGATCCGGAAGTCTTCGATCCCCACGCCTGGTAAGTCAGGCTGGCGCGACCGGGCCTACGGCCTGGCCGACGGCCCCGCTCCCCATCCGGGGGGCGGGCCCGTTTCTTTTCTCGTCGGGGTCAGGTCGGCTCGCGCTATCCCCCCCCAGGAGGCGAAGTCCGTTCAGCACGACCAGTAGTGTGCTTCCCTCGTGAGCCACCACCGCGAGGGTCAGGGGCATCCCGACCGTAGAGGCCACCAGCACCAGGAGTCCCATCCATCCGACGCTGAACCAGACGTTCTGGCGCACCACCCGACGGGACTTCCGTCCCAGGCGGAAGAGGTAGCCCACCTTGTCCAGCTCGTCGCTCATGAGCACCACGTCAGCGGTTTCGATGGCCACGTCGGTCCCGGCGGCGCCCATGGCGACCCCAACCGAGGCCGCTGCCATGGCTGGAGCGTCGTTCACGCCGTCCCCGACCATGGCGACCCCGCGGGAGGACGACCTGAGCTCGCGGATCGCGGCCACCTTTTCGTCGGGAAGGAGTCCCGCGCGGGATTCGTCCGCCCCCACCTCCCTGGCAATCGCGTCCACCGCGCCGGGGTGATCACCCGAGAGGAGGACCACGCGGCGGATTCCTTCCGACCGAAGCCGTGCCACCAACTCGACCGCGCCCGGACGGAGCTGGTCCCCGAAGGAAAGGGCGCCGAGGACCCGGGTGCCTGAGCCCGCGAAGACGACCGATCGGCCCTGGGCCGTCTCTCCATCCGCCCATGCCTCGAGCGCCGAGTCCGCCCTGGACCCCATCCGTGAGGCCATCCGCAAATTTCCCACCCAGCTCCGTTCCCCGTCGAGGCCCGCCGACACCCCCTCCCCGGGGATGGCGCGGAAGTCATCTACAGTGGGCACCTCGATGGAACGATCGGCAGCGGCCTCCAGGACCGCTCGTGCGAGGTGGTGTTCCGAGGCCGCTTCCACTCCGCTGGCGATCTTCAGGATCTGCTTGCGGTCGACCCCGTCGCCAGTCCGGATGCCCAGGAGCCGCGGACGTCCGACCGTCAGCGTGCCCGTCTTGTCGAAGGCCACCGTCTCCACGGTCCCGGCGAGATCCAGGATCCCCCCTCCCTTGAGGAGGACACCTCGACGGGCGCCGTTGGCGATGGCCGAGAGAACCGCCGCCGGGGTCGAGATCACAAGCGCACAGGGGCTCGCCACGACCAGGAGCGTCATGGCCCGATAGACCGCATCCGGCCAGGAGAGTCCGAAGACGAGCCATGCTCCCAGGAACGTGGCTGCACTTCCGCCCAACACCACGAGAATGTATGGATGGGCGAATCGATCGATGAACTCCTGTGCTGGCGCCTGCTCCTCCCGGGCTTCCTCCACCATTTTCACGATCCGGGCCAGCATCGTCTGGTCGGAGGGACGCCTGACCTCGACGGTGAGCGCGCCACCGCCATTGATCGTCCCTGCGAATACCTCGTCCCCCGGCTCCTTTGCCACGGGGGTCGACTCGCCCGTGATCGCGGCCTGATCCACCTCGCTCCTCCCCCGGGTCACCGAACCGTCCGCCGCAATCCGCTCCCCTGGGCGCACCAGGATCCGCTGGCCGATCGCCAGGTCCTCCACCGGGACCCTCCCCACCTCCCGCCCCTCGTCGTCCAGGAGCGTCGCTTCCTCGGGGTGCAGATCCATGAGGGCACCGATGGCCCGACGCGTGCGTCCCAGTGCGTACGCCTCGAGGGTGTTCGAGAGGGAGAAGAGGAAGATGAGGATCGTCCCCTCCAGGGGCTGCCCGACTCCCGCCGCTCCCAACGCTGCGGCGCCCATGAGGAAGTCGATGGAGAGACGTCCTTCCTTTAGAGTGTCGAGGGTGCTCCGGAGGATGGGTCCACCGCCTACGAGGTATGCAATCCCCAGAGGGAGCCAGGCCCAGGGGGAAGCCTCCTCCGGAACCCAGGTCAGGACAGCGCCCGCCACCATGCCGAGGGAAACCACCAGGGTGACCCTCAGATAGCGGCCGGCCTCCCCGCCAGCGGGGGCACCAGCGGAACCGCTTCGTGCACTCACCGGTCGTCGTCCTCGTTTTGCAGAATGTCATCGACTTCGGCGCCAGGGTCGCGCCGCTCCTCAACGAAGATCTCCAGTTGCGGACCTGGCGTCGAGCGCACGCTCCCGTCTGGAGCGCGAGATGGTCGCCGGAAGTGTCGGACGTCGAGGTCGATCAGCCGCCGTCCCAGCCCGGCCCTCTGCCTCCCTGCGTGGAAGAGGGAGCGAATCTGATCCGCGTAGGGTCCGGAGCCTCGCATGCGCCGGCCGAACGCCGGGTCGTAGAGCCCCCCACCGTGGAGGCTGCGTAGCCGGGAGCGCACCTTCCCGCTGCGATCGGGGCAGTGGGTGTCGAGCCACTCGAGAAAGATGGGGCGCACCGCCCCGGGCAACCGGAGGGACACGTAGCCTGCGGCAGTGGCTCCCGCACGTCCCGCCGCTTCCAGAATCGCGGGCATCTCGTGGTCGGTGAGCCCGGGAATGATCGGCGCCACGTTGACGGCCACCGGGATACCGGCCTCTGCCAGGGTCCTTATGGCCGCGATTCGGTGCTCGGGCGGTGACGCCCGGGGCTCGAGGCTGCGTTGGAGGCGTCGATCGAGCGTGGTGATGGAGATCGTGACATGTGCCGCGTCGTGTGCCGCCAGCGTGGCGAGAAGGTCCACGTCGCGCTCCACGAGGCGGGATTTCGTGATGATTGCCACCGGGTGCCGCGCCCGTGCGAGCACCTCCAGACACCTCCGGGTCACCCGCAGCTTTCTCTCGAGGGGCTGGTATGGATCGGTGACTCCGCTCATGACGAGGGGGACGGCGGACCATCCGGGTCGAGCGAGCTCTGCTTCGACCAGCTCAGGAGCATCCTCCTTCACCATGATCCGGCTCTCGAAGTCCAGACCGGCCGAGAAGCCGAGATATTCGTGCGTTGGGCGCGCGTAGCAGTACGCGCAACCGTGCTCGCACCCGCGGTAGGGATTCAGGCTCCAGTCGAAGCCGACGTCAGGGCTCCGGTTCCGGGTGAGGACAGAGCGACTGTGGTCCCGGAGGGCCAGGGTGCGACGCTCCCCCGGAATCCGGGCGGCCTCGTTCTCGTCGAGCTCCACCTCCAGTCGCTCGAACCGGTTCGGGAGGTCCGCGGCCGCTCCCCGGCCCCTGACGGGATCCACGGAGGCAGATCCGATCGGGAGGCGGTCGGGGGGAAGGATGGGGAGATCTCGTCGCATGGAGGCCGAGTACCCGTGAGGACGAAGGTGGTTTCGCATTTTGTTCGGTACAACGGTGGGTCGAGCGGAGCGAGGGTATCGGAACCACTTCCTCCCGCTACCTTGTCCCCCTTACCGTGCGGCTGTATCACGTACCAGCCGTTCAACTCCCCATACGCTCGGCAGCCATGGCGCGTCCCACCCGGCCGTACCGTATCCTCATCACCACCTGGCAGGATTTCGGGGCCGGCTCGATCCAGTCCGTTCAGTACCTCGCTGAGGGGCTTGCGGCCAGAGGTCACGGGGTGCAAGTGGCCTGTCCGGCGAAAGGTCTCCTGGGTCGAAGGCTCTCAGCGAACGGGGTGGATGTCATCGATTTCCAGTTCCGCAAGGGGTGGAGTCTGAGCTCGGCTCGGAAGCTTCGGGACATTGTCGACGCGGGGCGGTTCGACCTCGTGGATGCGCAGGAGTCTCGCGACCGCAAGGCCGCGATCCTGGCACGAGCCCTGGGTCATGGATTCCCTCCGCTCGTGATCACGCGACGTCAGATGACCCATTCGAGCAGGCTCCAGAACGTCATCTACTCCAGGGCGGCGGATCGGGTAGTGGCCATCAGCCACGGGGTGGCGCACGATCTCCGGGCCCGGGGGATGGCAGGCGCGAGCATCCGCGTCGTCCACACCGGGCTCGATCCCCGACGACTCGAAAGAACCCCTTCTGCGGCGGAGGTCGACGCCCTACGTGCGGAGCTGGGGCTGGACGTGGACCGCCCGACGCTGGGGGTCGTGGCGCGCCGCAAGGATCAGGAGACCCTCCTTCGGGCAGTCACTCGAATGGGTCGCCCCGTCAACGTCCTCTTTGTGGGGATCGATCGGGATCGCCCTCTCGAGGCGCTGGAGAAGAAGCTGCCGCCGGAGACCAGGGTGGCTTATACCGGTTTCCGGGAGGATGTCCGACCCTGCTGGGCCCTCCTCGACGTGAAGGTCCTCACCACGGTGGAAGAGGGGCTTTCCCAGGCGATCCTCGAGGCGATGTGGCTCGGTGTTCCCGTCCTGAGCGCGGAGGTCGGCGGGACTCCGGAGGTCGTGCAACATGGGGTCAACGGGTTTCTGTTTCCTCCTTCGGACGACCACGCACTCGCGGAGCTTCTGAACGTGGTGCTGGACGATCCCCGCCTGAGGGAAAGACTCAGCGCCGCCGGCCGGAGGACGGTCCTCGGTCACTTCCTCGCCGAGGGCCTCGTCGAGAGGACCGAGGCCGTCTATGCGGAGCTTCTCGAGGGGCCGACCGCGTCCGCCCCGCAATGAGCGGGACCGGGATGGTCGGCCACGCGCGAAGGGCGCCCCACCCTTTACCCCTGCACCCGGACGGTGTAGACTTACTGGCTCCGAGTATTTGGGTCCGCCCTCTGGCGCAGTGTGCTCGACTGCCTGTGCGGTGGGGGTAGGACGGAAAGTTCGAGGGAGAGCATGCGAGTGAGGATCGCCGGTCGGGCCTCGTGTCACGATCGGAGGAAAGTCCGAGCTCCACAGGGCAGGGTGCCGGGTAACGCCCGGGCGGCGAGAGCCGATGGAAAGTGCCACAGAGAGGAGACCGCCGATGGCCCGTTTCCCTAGGGAAGCGCGGCACAGGCAAGGGTGAAAGGGTGCGGTAAGAGCGCACCGGGCCACCGGAGACGGGGGTCGCATGGCAAACCCCACCCGGAGCAAGGCCAAGCAGGGACGAGGAGCGGCCCGCTCCACTCGAGTCCCGGGTCGGCTGCACGAGGTCCGTAGCAATGCGGGCCCCAGAGAAATGATCCTCCTCCACTCCGGTGGAGACAGAACTCGGCTTATTCGCACGCTACTTCTCGACATGCGCCCGTAGCTCAGCTGGATAGAGCGTCGGCCTCCGGAGCCGAAGGTCAGAGGTTCGAATCCTCTCGGGCGCACTGCAGGACCAAAGGGACGGCGGTTCACGGGAGGATCTGCGAAGCGAAGCGGAGCTCATCCTCTCGGGCGCACTGCAGGACCAAAGGGACGGCGGTTCACGGGAGGATCTGCGAAGCGAAGCGGAGCTCATCCTCTCGGGCGCACTGCAGGACCAAAGGGACGGCGGTTCACGGGAGGATCTGC
>JBBDRS010000048.1:0-15573 GCA_040905325.1 Gemmatimonadota bacterium | reverse complement strand
CGCACCTCAGGATCTCGAATCACGATCAGCACCGTGTGCATCTGCCATACCTCCTTCAAAGTATCCGGGCCCATCGGGGTGGCGGGGCCATCAGTTGCTTGCCGACTCCGTCTCCATCGAGTTGTACTCGGACAGTCTGTTATACACCGTCTTGACGCTGACTCCCAGCAGATCGGCCGCCCGGGTCTTGTTGCCATCCATGTGGCGGAGCGTGGAAAGGATCAGTCGGCGTTCCATTTCCTTGATCGTGGCCCCCACGCGAAGTGGTGGGCCCTGGCCGCTATCCCCGATGAAGGCGTCCTCCGAGGTGACCGTGGGGGGAAGATGCTCGACCTCGATCACACCGTCGGAGAGCAGCGATGCCGTATAGATCGCGTTGCGCAACTCTCGCGCGTTCCCGGGCCAAAGATGCTCTTCCAGAGCCTGCATGGCCGCCTCCGAGAACTCTCGGGGCTGACCTTCGCGCTGGATCACCTCCTCCAGAAAGTGCTGGGCCAGGAGCGGAACGTCTCCGGGCCGCTCCCTGAGGGGAGGTAGTTTCACGCTGAGCACCTTCAACCGATAATAGAGATCCTCTCGGAGCTTTCCCTGCTCGATCGCTTCCTCGGGCTTCCTGTTGGTGGCGGCGAGGATGCGCACCTCCACACGGCGTTCCTCTTCGGCTCCGATCCGGAGCACCTGTGACGTTTCCAGAACGCGCAGCAACTTCACCTGAAGCTCGGGGGGCATCTCGGTGATCTCGTCGAGGAAGAGCGTCCCCCCATCGGCCTGCTCGAAGTACCCTCGGTGTGTCCCTGTCGCGCCTGTGAAGCTCCCTCGCTCGTGGCCGAACAGCTCGCTCTCCATCAGGGTTGGGGAGATGGCTCCGCAGTTGACGGCTACCAGGGGGCCTTCGCGTCGAGGGCTGAGGTCGTGCAGCGCCCACGCCGCCAACTCCTTTCCGGACCCGCTCTCCCCTACGATGAGAACGGGCGCGTTCCGCGGGCCGGCGAGGGCCAGATGGTTGAAGACTTCCTTCATGACGGGTGAACGGCCCACCAGGGGTCCACACCGCCCGGCTTCGATGCCCTTCCTCCACTCCCGTATCCGCGCTTTCAGGCCCTGCGCATCGTCCAGCTCGCGCACCAGGCTCTCCAGACTGGCCGCATCGACCGGGGCACTGAGAAAGCTGAGGAGGGGATGCTTGAGCACCCGCTCGGCCGCCGTCAACGCCTGCTTCCTTCCGACCAGCACCAGCCTGCAGCCACCGCGGACCGCATCGAACAGCTCGAATCCGATTCCATCCGCGAGGCAGAGGTCCGTAAGGACCAGATCATACTCACGATCCTTCAACCTCCGGACACCTTCCTCGACCGTGTCCACCCGGTCGGTCTGGCGGGGAAGGGCGTCGCACATCCCCGCGAGCTCAGCTCGCAGATCATGGTCACCGACGGCGATCAAGATGTTGGACATGTCAGAGTCCTTCTACTGAGGTGAACCCCACTTGCTCGCGGCAAGGCTCTTGCTACAGAGGCACTGCGACGGGGTAGGCATGGGGCCTTCCGGCTCTCGCAACGTGATCGGGACCTCAATATTACAGTGGGACTGGGGCTCGGTACTATCCGGGTCCCTACGGACGGTGTGGGGGATTTCCCCTACACCGGCTTCGCCCGTCCGCCGGCTGCCTTCCCCGTTTGGAAATTAGTTCAAACCCTCCGCAGATCTTTCACAGCGAAGGACGCGGTCAACCATGTCGGATTGGCGCCCATCCCTGCTGCTCCCCGGGAAAGCCTGGGTGGTCCAGCAGTTGCAATAGATGGTGGTAGCCGGCAAGACGCCGGTGTCGGAAAAATTCAAGTTCACCCACCATCGAGGCGCAGATCATGACGAACACCATGGACCGGACCGGGGGCCCTCGCAGGGTCCTCTCGGCAGACTCGCTGCAGGGCACCAACGTACGTAATCGGGAAGGGGACGATCTGGGGAAGATCGAGGAAATCATGCTCGACCAGTCGAGCGGGAAGGTGGCATACGCCGTTCTCTCGTTCGGGGGATTCATGGGCATGGGCGACAAGCTCTTCGCAATCCCGTGGAAAGCCATCAGCCTGGACCAGGAAAACGAGAACGCGATTCTCAACGTTCAGCCTGACGTCCTGAAGAACGCTCCGGGTTTTGACAAGGACCACTGGCCCGACTTCGCCGATCCCAAATGGGGCGAGAGCATCCACGCCCACTACAACTCTACGCCGTACTGGGAGTAGGTGGGTCCGGAGTCCGATTTCCACGTGACGATGGGCACGGGGCTCGAGTCTCAGTGCGCCCCGTGCCTTTCGCCGTGAACAAGCCGTCCGTTGTCGCGAAGGTCCGACCGACTTCCGGCAATCCACGTTCTCTCGGTCGGAAAAAAGAGGAGGCAATACTATGCTGACCTGGGCCATCGTGTTTCTCGTCATCGCCCTGATCGCGGGCTTCTTCGGCTTCGGTGGGATGGCTACGGCCGCTGCCGGAATCGCCAAGATCCTGTTCTTCATATTTGTCGCAATCTTCGTGGTCATGCTGATCATGTCGTTCCTGGGAGGGGCGGCCACCTGATCCCGGTTCCGCGCGGGTACGCAGGATGGGCCCTCCTCGGAATGGTCCTCGTTCTCGGTGGTTGTGGAGAGGCGGGTCATACCCGAGCCACCGCCGGAGTCCAGGAGATCGTCGACGGGAGGGGAGAAGTCTCGATGGGCTCCGCAGAGACGGTCCGCCTGCCCGAAGAGATCCTGGACACGTACCGTGAACGAGGCCACGAGCCGCTCTGGGTGAACGACGCAGGCCTGAATCGCCGCGGAGAAGAGCTTCTGGACGTGCTCCGGAGCTCGCATGAGGAGGGGCTGCCCGCAGATCGGTACCACGTCGAGCTCCTGGATGACTTCGTCCAGGAGCTCGGGGAAGGGGAGGTGGGCGTGGCGGAACTGGAGCTCGCGCTGACCTCCCTGTACTTCCGCTACGCGGCAGATCTGACACGCGGGCACATGGATTCCGCGGATGCGGAGATCACCTGGCTCATCCAAAGAGAGGACCCGCCTGGCCGCGAGCTCCTGCAGCGGTTGGAACGGGGCGAAGGGCCAGCTCAGCTCCTCGCGGAGCTGCGGCCCAGCAGCCCCCAGTACGAGCGGCTCGTGGCCTCCCTCCGCCACTACCGGCAGGTGGAGGAGGCCGGCGGGTGGCCCCGTCTTCCCGACGATGTCACCCTCGAGGAAGGAGACGAGGGGGCGAACGTCGTGCTGCTGCGGCGCCGGATCGTCGCGGAAGGAAACCCCACCGAGCGGGAGTTGGCCGAGCCCGAATCCGCTCCCGACCCGGAACGGTTCGATCCACGGCTCCGGGAGGCGGTGGAGCACCTTCAGGCCCGCTTCGCCCTCGAGAGCGACGGGGTGATCGGGGGACGTACCCTGGAGGAGCTGAACACGCCGGTTTCGCAGAGGCTGCGTGAGCTGTCCATCAACCTCGACCGCTGGCGTTGGCTCCCGCGTGACCTGGGCTCTCGCCACATCCTTGTCAACGTGGCCGGCTACGAGATGGAGGTAGTGGACGAAGGCCGCCGGGTAATGTCCATGGGCGTGGTGGTGGGAGAGGAGGCGTGGGAGACACCGGTGTTCCGGGACACGCTGGACCACGTCATCTTCAACCCGTACTGGAACGTCCCCGCCTCCATCGCCGAATCCAGCGTCATCCCGGAAGTACGAAGCGACCCGGGCTACCTGGAACGAAACAACTTCGAGGTGGTGGAGTGGAGCGGGTCCTCCCCCCGCGTGGTGAGCACCGAGGGCATCGACTGGAGCGAGGTGGACGCCGAGGACTTCCCCTACACGCTGCGCCAGAGACCCGGGCCCGACAACGCCCTCGGTCGGGTGAAGTTCATGTTTCCGAACGAGCACAACATCTATCTGCATGACTCCCCCGCGGAGCATCTCTTCTCGGAGGTTCGTCGGGCGTACAGTCACGGCTGTGTTCGAGTGGAACGACCGTTCGAGCTGGCCCGCCTCCTCCTGGAGCTCGACAGCGATACCTCTCTCGAGGAGGTCGAGGGGGAACTGGACCAGAATGGCGAACGCCGTGTGGAACTGCGCGGGACGGTGCCGATCTACATCGTGTACCTGACAGCCTGGGTCGAAGAAGATGGGACGACCCGATTCCATCACGACCCTTACCATCACGATCGCCAGATCAGGGCCGTGGTCCCGGGATAGCGTCAGCGTGTCACCCCGGGGCAGTAGGGAAAGCCGTTCCACAGCCTTTGTACGAATTGCACGGGAAGGGGTGGTTCGCCGTCTCGGGCTCGGGAGGAGTCCGCCTCGGAATACCGCCTCTTCACTGGGTATCCCGGACTCCCGTCATGAGACGGCACACCCCTTGCCACTTCTCAACCGCGAACGGCCCGGGTCCCGGGCCGGATGGGTGACAAACCACGGGAGGCACGGTGGTCAGGTGGTACGAACCGGAAGAGCAGGAGGGCAATGAGTCGAGTGGGTCTGGCTCGATGTCCGGAGAACCCGGTGGGTTGGCCGCCCTCCGGCGTTGGCTTGCGACCCGAATCGCGCCCGAGCTCGTGGAAGAAGCCGACCGGGATCCGCTGACCGGTTTGAACAACCGACGGGCAGACTGGAGAACGGTCGACAAGGTGATGGAGCAGCGACGAACGGACCCGGGCCGGACGGATCGACTGGTGCGCTTCCGGGCCGACGTGGACAACCTCAAGGCGCTGAACGACACGTACGGTCACCAGATGGGTGACCGAGCTCTCGTTCTCGTCGGCCGTGTCCTCCGGAGTAGCGTGCGGATCGGTGAAGAGGTGGTGTCGCCCGCGAGGGTAGGTGGGGACGAGTTCGCCTTCACTCTGGTACTTCCCCCCGATGCACCTTCAGACCGGATTCGCGATCGGCTTGAACGAAACGTCACGGGGGCCCTGAAAAGGGAAGGCTTGAATTGGGCGGGAGGCGTGGAAGTCGGACTCTCCATGGGCTTTGCCGAAGCGCAGGCGGGGATGACGCTCGACGAGCTCGACGCACAGGCCGATGAGGATACACGGCGCCGCAAGACCCGGATTGGAAGGTCCGTGGAGCGGGTCCAGAAGGGAAGATCCCTGAGGTTCCCCCTGGCTGACTGGGAGAAGCGGGCGCCGGGGACCGAAGAGGAGCTTTCCGGTGGAGACCGCCGTGCAGACCGGGCGGGAGGTCCGCGTCCCCCGGACAGGTAAGTGGCGGTTGCCGCGCTCAGGAACCTACTACGGCCAGAAGCTTCCCTCGGACCACGTCCATGGAGATTTCCGTGGCCTCTTCCGCCTCGCCGTCGATGCTCAGGGGAAAGGGGATCGAACAGGACACCCGGATACTCCTTCCGCGTAGGCGAACGAGTGCCTCGTGGTCTCCCGGGCCCCCCGCAAGGATCTGGGCGGCGATATTTCCAAGCTCCATGGCCGTCGCTTCGAGTACCACGGCCACATCCAGTTCCCCATCGAACAGGCTTGCCTCCGGCGCGATCGGAATCCCCCCGCCGGCGGTCGCCCCGTTGGCTACCACGAGGTTCAGGGCCGTATATGTGAAGTCCCGGCCGTCCACGGCCAGTCGCAGCCGGTATGTCGTACGATCTCCCCATGATTCGACGCCGGAGCGCAAATAGGAGAGGGGCCCCCAGGCCGCCTTGGTTTCGGGCTCCAGAGCGTCGTGGAGTGCCCCCGAAAACCCACCTGTGAGGGCGTTCAGGAAGTAGCTCGGCTTCCCATGGCCCAGGCCTACCCGAGCGACATCCATCCGACGGACGCGCCCGCCTTCCAGGAGGTTGAGGGCCTGACCGACGGAGCCGGGTACGCCCAGGCTTCGCGCCAGATCATTGCCCGTTCCCAGCGGAACGATCCCGAGGGCTACGCCTCCTGGGCCATCGGCATCGAGGAGTCCGTTCCCCACTTCGCGAACCGTCCCATCGCCGCCGGCGGCCACGACCAGTTTAACGCCTCGACGTGCGGCGTCCCGGGCCCACTGGTGGGCGTCTCCTTTTCCTGCGGTCGCTCGCAACTCGACCTCCGGCCGAGCGTCGGCCCACTCCTGGACCTCTCGATTCGCGCGGTCGGCGCCGGCCTGGGGGTTCTGTATGATAAGGGTTTCAGGCGAAGAGACCGTGTTCATAGTGGGGGTCGCCGATCCGTACGGCGATCGGTTCCCCGTCGGATATGCTTTCGCGGGTCTCCAGGCCCTGAAACAGGAAGCCAGACGTTTACACGGGTCCCCCATCCGGGAGCGGACTCCAGGTCGATGGTCCCACCGGCCTGGCGGATGGAGCCCTCCGCCATCGCCAGGCCGAGCCCCAGTCCCGGCGGATCGGTCTTGGTAGTGAAGAAGGGTGCGAAGGCCCGAGACGCAGTGGCCGGGTCCATCCCGCATCCGTTGTCGGCCACCTGGAGATGGAGCCACCTCAGTCTTTGGTCACCGCTCTTGGCCCTTCCACCGATCCGCTGCAGCCCCACCCAGATCACCCCGGGAGTGCCGGGGTCAGCGTCTTTCAGGGCGTCGACTGCGTTGGAGACCAGAGCGTGCAGCGCCTGCTCCATCTGCCCAGGGTCGGCCGTTACCCGGCAGGGGATTTCCGGGAAGTCCTCACAGTACAGGATCTCCTCCGGGACCGCGTTGCCCAGGTCCAGGCCCGGGATGAAGTCGGCCAGATCCAGCACGATGGATGATTGTCGTTCCCGCAAGCTGATCGCGCCCAGCTTTTGCGCCACATCGGCTCCCTGGCGGCAGGCCCGGACGATGGCCTGCAACTCGGCCCTGGGGGCCGGGTCGTCGAGCTCTCCCACGAGGTCCGACGCGACCCCCTGGATTCGGCCGAGGATATCGTCGAACACGCGGGCGGACTCTCCCGCCATCCGTTGTACGACCTCCGAATAGGCGGACACACCCCCGTATCCCAGCGACCGGCCCTGGCCCGGAAGCCCGCGGTGTGGAGACGCACCCGATGGAATCGGGCTCATGTTCTCTGAAAATGGTCGCAGGGGGAACCCCATCTGGACTCGCTCGGCTGAAGATCTGTTCACCTTCCCAACTCTGCATAAACCTTGCCATGGGTCCAGGCGACGCCGGGGGTCCGGTCACGTTCGGCGTACCGATCATTCTCCCGGCCGACGCCGATAACATCCTGGTCCCGGGTGCCGCCTCCTGTAAACTCTGCACTCTCCATGTAAGAACTAGAAGAAGCCTTGCCTTCGGCTCAGGCGGCCGCCGGCGGGTAGCGACCGTGAAAACCGCGCGGAGGTTCGCCCTCCCCCGTCTGGCGACCTCGGGGCACATGCCTTGCACTTCAAACAGGCTACAGCAGTTCGGTTCTGTATCTCCACCATCGGAGGTTTCAATGTCAGACGAGCAACGCGAAGAGAAGAACAGGGAGCAGCAGAGCCCGGGCGATCGCGGTCGGAACTGAGCGTCTGCTCTCCACAGCCCGATGACGTCGGTTGGTCCCCTGAATCGGGTTCGGACCGCCGGCTCAGACGCCCATTCGATCGGAGGAGGAGGCCCGTGAGGCACCGAGGAGTGCGTCATGCCGGCCGGATCGCGTGGTCCGTGCTGGGCATTCTGGTGGTCGTGGCCCTCACGGGTCTGGTCCTGCGTCAGCTCGCGCTCGTGGTCGTCCCGTTGGTCATCGCGCTTTTTCCGGCCACGCTACTCGTCCCGGTCAGCCGATACCTGGAAAGGTGGAAGTTCCCCCGTCCCCTTGCAGCCGGCCTCACTCTCCTCGGAGGGATCATCGTCCTCGGGGGGGTCGCCGCTGGCGCGATCACGCTGGTGGTATCCGGGGCCCCCGAGCTCGCGGAGTCGGCCGGGGACGGGATCGAACGGATCGAGGGGTTGGTAGGACGGGTCATACCGGGGTTTCAGGTGCCCGCGCGCGACGAGATCCTGGGCATCCTCCGGGACTCGTTCGTGGATTCTTCGGCCGGGAACGGGGAGGGCCAGGGGAGTGACGCTGCCGCAGCGGACGAGGGAGGCGCGGAGGGGGGTGCGGGGCCGCCCGACACCGGGTTGGAGGAGCCGGGAAACCTGTTCGCGGCTGCGCTGAATGTCACGATGGGGGCGGCGGAGATGCTGACCGGTGTCCTGCTGATGCTCGTGATTCTCTTCTTCTACCTGCGGAGTGGGCGTTCGCTCGCGGAGGGAACAGCCGGGTTCCTCTTTCCGGGCCACCGCGAGCGGATCATGGAGGTCTCGGACGGGGCCTGGTGCACGCTGGGGGCATACTTCCGGGGCCAGCTCCTCGTGGCGTTCATCGACGGGGTTCTGGTCGGGGTCGCGCTGATCCTTCTCGGAGTCCCCATGGCACTGCCGCTGGGGGTGATCGTCTTCTTCGGCGGGTTGTTCCCCATCATCGGGGCAGTGATCACGGGGGGATTGGCGGTTCTGGTCGCGTTCGCCCATGGGGGGCTGGGGATCGGCCTGGCAGTTGCCGGGATCGTGTTGGCGGTCCAGCAGCTCGAGGGAAACGTCGTCGCGCCACTCATCCTGAGTGAGGCGATCGACCTCCAGCCGCTGACGGTGATCCTCGCGATCACCCTGGGCACGATCGTACTGGGGGTTTTCGGGGCATTCCTGGCGGTACCCGTCGCCGCGATCGGGAAGCAGGTCGTATTGGAGGTGCGAGGAGAAGGGGCGGAGTCGTCCGCGCAGAACGATAAATCCATGGAGAGAACCAGATGATCATCATGATCCGGGAACGGGGAGAAAAGGGGACCCAGCAGGCTCGACGCGTCCTGAACGTGGTGGCGGCCGGCGTCCTTCTCATTGCCTCCGCTCCCATCATGCTCGTGATCGCCCTGGCCATCAGGCTCACCTCATCCGATCCAGTGCTCTTCACGCAACTTCGCGTGGGCGTGGACCGTCGGGGAGACCGACCGGCGGGGTCACTCGCGCATCGAAGGTCCGTCGACTATGGTGGGCGCCTCTTTCGCATCTACAAGTTCCGAACGATGACCCATCCCAGGAAGCAAGAGACTCGGCAGTGCTGGGCGAAGCCGGACGATCCCCGTATCACCCCTCTGGGACGAATCCTTCGCAAGAGCCGTCTGGACGAGCTTCCCCAGCTCCTCAACGTGCTGAAGGGTGAAATGAACCTGGTGGGACCCCGTCCCGAGCAGCCCGAGATCTTCCGGGAGCTCCGGATGGAAATTCCCGAATACCAGGTCCGGCAGCGGGTGCTGCCCGGAATCACCGGGTGGGCGCAGGTGAACTTGCACTACGACCAGTCCATCGCCGACGTGCGGCAAAAGGTGGCGCTGGACCTGGAGTACATCCACCAGCAGTCCGCCATGGAAGACTTGAAGATCATGTTTCGCACGGTGCCGGTGATGCTCTTTCAGAAGGGGTCCATGTAGGATCTCGAAGCATCGGTGAAGGGCCTTCGCACCGGCCCAGCTTGACAGGCCCCTGTCGTTGCGAGTTTGTTCTAGACTCGTCCCGACTACCGTAGTCGCGCTATGCGTCCCTGGCTTGCAAGCAGATGCCCCTGAAGCTCCTCGCAGCCGCGGATCTCCACCTCGGGCGTCGTCCGGGGCACCTTCCGGATCCCCTTCTGGACGGCGTAAGTGTGCGGGAGCTGAGCCCGGCGGGTGCATGGCAACGCCTGGTGAAGCTGGCGCTGGACGAGGGGGTGAGCGCGGTTCTCCTGGCGGGGGACGTGGTGGATGGAGATGACGACTTCTTCGAAGCCTATCGCGAACTTCGGGACGGCGTCGTGCGGCTGACCAGGGCGGGGATCCGGGTCCTGGCTGTGGCGGGGAATCACGATACGAAGGTGCTGCCGTACCTGGCTGATCAGGTGGAGGCCTTCGAACTCCTGGGTCGGGAGGGGCGATGGGAATCCACGACCCTCTCCTTCGGCGGGGCTGCGGCTACGATCTACGGTTGGTCCTTCCCGAGGCCCTGGGTCCGGGAGGACCCCCTATCGGGGCACGCCTTTCCCCGGGGCCCAGGTGCGAACCTGGGACTCCTCCACTGCGATCGGAACCAGCCCGGGAGCCGGTACGCCCCCGTCTCGTCGTCCGCCCTGGCGGGGGCGGGGTTGGATGGGTGGCTCCTGGGGCACATTCACCGTCCGGATCCCCTCTCCCTCCCTCATCCGCAGGGGTACCTCGGGTCCCTCACGGGGCTGGATCCCGGGGAGTGGGGTCACCGCGGCGCCTGGCTCCTCATGGTGGACGGGGGCGGAATAGCGGGGTTGGAACGCCGGGCGCTGGGCCCCCTCCGGTGGGCGCGCGAGGAGGTGGGGCTCCACGAGCTCGACGAGCCGGAAGAGGCCCGGTCCCGTCTCCTGGACCGGATGCACGAGCTCGCCAGGGAGGTGGGTGAGGCCGACGACGCCCCCCTGGCGGTGGGGATTCGGGTCACCTTTACGGGCCGCACCAGATTCGGTCGGGAGGTAGAGGCACTCCTCTCTCCCGAGCTCCTCTCCGAGCTGGTGGTGGAGGAGGGGAGGGTGGGGTGCTTCGTAGAGAGCGTGCGGGTGGAAACCCTTCCGGAGGTGGACCTGGAGGAGCTGGCCCGCAGGGGCGACCCGGCGGGGCTCCTGGCCCGGCGCGTTCTCCTCCTTCTGGAGGGCGATCCCGGGGACCCGGCGCGACGGGAGCTCCTGACCCGGGGGCGGAAGCGCCTGGCACGAGTGGGCGATGGGCACCCCTGGGGTGAGCTGGAGCGGGGGGCGCCCGACGAGGACGAGACGGAGGAGTGGCTCCGCCGCGCCGGACTGAAAGCTCTGGACCTCCTCCTGGCCCAGGCGGAGAACCGGTGAGGCTGGAAGCGCTCCGGATCCGGAGACTCCCGGGCCTCGGCGACCCCCTGGAGTTGGAGCGCCTGCGCCCGGGGATCAACGTGGTAACGGGTCCCAACGCCTCGGGAAAGAGCAGCCTTGTCCGGACCCTGCGATATCTCCTGACCGATCCGGACCGGGACGATCCCCTGGACCTGGCCCTGGAGGCCGAGTTCGTGGATGGGGACCACCGCTGGCGGGTTATCCGGAGCGGGAGTGGGGTGGAGTGGCGCCGCGACGGCGTCCGCATGGAGGCCCCGTCACTCCCCGATCGTCGCTTCCTCCACTGCTACTGGCTCACCGTGGAGGACCTCCTCGGGGTGGGGCACGCGGCAGATGACGAGCTGGTCGCGCGGCTCCGCAGGGAGCTCACCGGGGGCTACGACGTGTCCGCGCTCCTGGGTGGGGACGGCCCCTTCCGGGTGGGGGCCCGGCACGGGGGGGGCCAGGCGAAGGCGCTGCGAGAGGCCCGGGGCAAGGTGGGTGCGGTGATGAAGGAGTACCGAGGCCTCCAGGAGGAGCGGGAGCGGCTCGACGAACTGGAACAGCGCATTGGGGCGCGTGACGGCATCGGGACGGAGATGGTCAGGGCCGACCGGGCGCTGGAGCTCCTGGAGGCGCGGCGCGCCCGGGTGGAGGCGGAAGCGGCGCTTGCGGCGTTCCCCGCCCCCCGCGAGGCGATGGCCGTTCTGAGGGGCGACGAACTAGTGCGCCTGGAGGAACTGGAGGAGCGGCGGAAGACGCTCGCACGGGAGACCGACGACCTGCAGAGGGAAGAGGCCGCCGCCCGGGCGGGCCTCCGGGAGTCGGGGCTGCAGGACGGGGGCCCTGGCGAGGAGGAACTGGAGCACTGTCGGGAGCTCGTGGAAGGGGCGAAGGAGCTGCTCTCAGCCCGCCGCACTGCCGAGCAGGTACGGGGAAGAGCGGTGGCGCGGGAGGCGGAGGCGCTGGCTCGGCTGGGCACCCCCGAGGGAACGACTCCGAGCTTGGATCCGGCGACCATCTCCGAAGCGGGGACGCTGGCGGCAGAGGTGGAGCGGGTCCGCGGTAGAGTCCATGAGCTGGAGGCCCGCGTGGAGGACGTGCCCTCCGCTCCCGAGGCGGTCACCCTGGAGGCCCACCGGGAGGGGGCGGCCGCGCTCCGGAGCTGGCTCGCCGCCGCCGCCACGGGGCTGGGTCGAGTCTGGCTCCCGGCGAGCCTGGTGGTGGTGGCTGCGCTTCTGGCGGGGGGAGGCATGCTCGCATCCCGGGAGGGGGTGGCGCTCGCCGGAGTGCTCCTGGCCGCCCTGGCCGGGCTCGCTGCGCTGGGAGCGGCGTGGACGGCTCGGCACGAGCGGGGTTCCGCCCGGGGCCGATTCCTGGCCACGGGGCTGAAGGCGCCTCCGGAGTGGACGGCATCCGCGGTTTCGAGCTGCCTGGAGGAGGTGGAGGTGGAGCTGGTGGAGCTCAGGGCGAGGGAGCACCGGGCCCGCCGCGTGGAAGGAGACCGGGAGCGCCTGGCCGAGGCCCGCGCGGAGCTCGCACGGTGGGAGGCGCGGAAGGAGGAGCTGGCCGGCCGGGTGGGCTTCGATCCCGGAAGTACCGCCGCCTCGTTCCACCAGTTCGTGGGATTGGTGGACGACGTCGGGCAGGCGAGGAGAGAGGTGGGGGAGGCCGACGAGCAAATAGCGCGCCTGGACGCAGGCCTGGGCGAGCGGGTGGATGCTATTCGGTCGTTCCTGGCCCGGTGGGGGGAGGCCCCGGATGGAGCTCAGGAGCCCGCGGGTTCGGGGCTGATGGTGGGCGCGATGGAGACGGCGCTGCGTCGCCTCCAGCGGCGTGCAGGGACTGCGAGGGAGGCCCGGAGCACCATCGAGGGTGTGGCGCGCGGGCTGGCGCGGGCGGTGCGGGACCTGGACGTGGTGGACGGGGATGTGAAGGCGCTCTATGGGTCCGTCGGCCTCGAACCCGGGCAGAGACGCCTCCTGGAAGAGAGGCTCGAGGTTCTGCAAGAGTTTCGGGCGCGGGACGAGGCCCTGCGCGAGGCCTCCATGAGGGAATCGACGCTCCGCAGCCGCCTGGGGGAAGACGAGGAGCTTCTGGCCCGGGTGGATGCCGACGACGAGGCGGGCCTCCGTTCCCTTCGGGAGCGCCTGGAGGCCCGCGAGAAGGAGGTGACAGCGCTGAGGGACGAGCGGACCGCCATCCTCACGCGCCTGGACCAGGCCGGCTCCGACCGGAAGTTGGAGGAGGCCCGCGCCAGGGAGACGGAAGCTCGCGACACCCTGGACAAGGCCCTGGACGAGGCCCTCTTCGCCGAGGCGGGCACCTTCCTTCTGGAGGAGGTGCTGGAGGAACACCGGACCGAGCACGAACCGGGGACGCTCCAGGAGGCCCGGGAGTGGTTCGAGCGGTTCACCCACCATCGGTGGAGCCTGGAACTCACCGAGGACGCGGGTCTCGCCGCCCGTGATCTGGCGCTGCGAGAGCCCCGCAGCCTGTCGGAGCTCTCCTCGGGGACGCGGATGCAGCTCCTCCTGGCCGTTCGGGTGGCCTGGGCCCGGAATCTGGAGGAGGGGCGGGGATCTCTCCCCCTCTTCCTGGACGAGGCCCTCACCACCAGCGACCCGGCGCGGTTCGCCCGTGTGGTGGAGTGCCTGGCGCAACTGGCCACCGAGGAGGATCGTCAGATCTTCTACCTCTCGGCCCAGCCCGGTGACCTCGTTCTCTGGGAGCGGGCCATGGGGCGCACCCCCAACGTGGTGGACCTGACGGAGGTGCGCTCCGGGACCCCGTGGGACGAGCGGGTCGGCCCATTCGTCCTCCCCGAGAGTACGCCGGTTCCGCATCCCGACGGGGACCGAGCGGAGGCCTACGCCCCGCGGCTCGGCGTGCCGCCGGTGAACCCCTGGAAGGACGCAGGGGGGATCCACCTCTTCCACCTCCTCCGGGACGACCTGGAGCGGCTCCACGCATTGATGGCGGAGTGGGGCCTGGAGCTCCAGGGTCAGCTCGAGGCGCTGATGGCCGATCCGGCCGGGGAGTTGGCGGTCCCGGACACGGGGATGCGGCGCCGACTGGAGGGTCGTTGCAAGGTGGCCGCCATCTGGATGGATGCCTGGAGGGCGGGGCGGGGGAAGCCGGTGGATCGGGGGGTGCTGGAGCGGAGCGGCGCCGTCTCGGAGAACTTCATCGAGGATGTAGCGGCGCTGGCGCAGGAGGTGGGCGGGGACCCCCGGGCCCTCATCCAGGCCATCCCCGACGTGCCGCGATTCCGGGCGAACAAGGTGGATGAGCTGGCCGCGTGGCTGGAGGAGGAAGGCCACCTCCCACCCGGCGAGCCTCTCTCTCACGGGGAACGGGAGGCGCGGGTGCTCCGAGAGGGGGCCGGTATCCTGCCACCTGAGGAGATCCGGGAGGTGGTGCGCTGGCTGGAGGCGGGGATGGGGGAGGGGCGGAACCCCAGCTACCGTTGGTAGGTCCGGACCCCCGCCCCGAACGCTTCCACGGGATCGTGGGTGTCGAACCATTCGATGCGGAGGGTTCCGCCGTCGACCATCTCGATCAAGATGCTCCCGGCGGGCCAGTCCAGATTCGCGCGCGCCTCCTGGTTCAGGTTCCAGAGGGGGATGGTGACCGCTCCGCTGGAGGGAGTGATGTCCTCCCAGTCGGGTGCTCCCCCGTCGACCGCGAGCAGCCAGTTGACCATGCCCGGCCAGAGCTCGCCCAGCGAGAGGACGCGGGTCTCCTGCCGCTCCACGTGGCGTGCCAGCCAGAGGAGCATGTGCTCGTTGCCCCAGGTCAGCGCCACATCGCCGGGTGGGGCTCCTTCGATGAACCAGGCGCCCGATGCGGTGCCCGGGACGTCGTAGCTCAGCCGGCCCAGCGGATTGCCGTCCACGGTCATCACGCGGGCGAGCATGGAGTCGGCGAGCGGCGAGGGGAATTGCTCGATGGCATTCTGCCCGTAGAGGTACCCGTGGTTGAACCGCGAGGGATTGATCCAGAAGTGCTCGACGCCATAGTTGATCACGCCAAAGTCGAAGCCGTGGTCGTAGAACATGGTGGCCACGGGATCTCCGGCGCTCACTGAGGCTCCGACCTGGAGTGCGGGTTCGGGCGTGACGTGCCCGAAGGTCCAGATCAGCCCCGGGGGTCCCTCCAGGACGATGTATCCATCCGGGTCGTGGTGGATGTCGCGGACCGCCCCTGCGCGCGGGGCCCGGACCGGCTGGAACTCGCGATGACAGGGCCTCGGGCTCTGGAGCACACCGAAGCCGTCGCAGGTCTGCCAGTATGAGTGCACGGTGGGGAAACGTTCGTTGTTGTACCCCATCGGGGTGATGCGCGCTACGGTTTCCAGGGGGACCGGAGGCACGCTGAAGTGTGGACCGGGCGAGGGAATGGGGTACTCGTCGGAGGGCGAGCCTTCTTCCTCCGGCTCGGTGGTGCCTCCGGAACAGCCCATGAGGACGCCCAGAGAGAGGAAGAGGAGCCCGACTCGGGGTGGCGGCCGGCGGTGCGGGCGCGATCGGGATCGGGTTGGTGCTCGTCGGGTTCCCATCGAATGAAAGCCTCGGGGAGTCGGCGTAGAAGGGGCTTGCTCCACCATACGCGCCCTTGATCTGATCGGGAAGACCCGCCCCGCTGACGCCACCCCTGACCCTCCCCCCGCCCGGTGCGGCTCCTGTGGCTCCACCCGTCGCGCCACCCCTCACCCCGCGGGATCGAGCGCCTCCTGGAACCGGAGGCGGCTGGCCGGGGAGGGCTGCCCGCGGCAGACAC
>JBBDRS010000047.1:0-72916 GCA_040905325.1 Gemmatimonadota bacterium | reverse complement strand
TCGAGGAATTGTCGGGGTGCAGCGGGGCGGTTGTTGGGATGATCTTCTTCGGCATCGGTCAACTCCTATGTTCGTGGTGAATCCGCGCGGACGATCCGCGCGGGGTCCTACGGTCCCGAATCCTCCAGGGCATCCAGCGCGGCCCTCAGCTTCGGAACTGCGTCGGCTGGCAAGGTGAGCGGGGGGCCATCCCAGGCGTTGCGCGTGAAGGGATCGCCGGAGCTGGCACCGCCGTGCCCCATTGCGATCACCAAGCAGTCAGGGGTGCGGGTGATGCGCACCGTCATTCGAGCGGGACCGAGTGAGAAGTCCAGTTGTCGTAGCGGAGTTGTCGTCACCATGGAATCACCTCCTGAGCAGGTAGAGGAGCCACGTCGAAGTGCACCGGATCCACTCGCGCAGCGTCATGAGTTGGCGTCCCCGCCCCGCATTCCCACGGCGGCGGCGTATGCGTCGAGACGTTCGAGGAATCGCGGGCGTGTGAAGTGCTCCCCGGCGTGCTCCATGTCGGAAAGCACCTTGGCCACGGCGGCGGCGTGTTCGTGCGTCGGGATGCGGCCAAGGATCCGGTCGTAACGCTCAGTCGAGCCAGAATGATTCAGCGGTCCCATGGGCGTTCCTCCAACAGCCGGTCCACCTCGGCCATGTCGATGGGCGGGGGCGGGAGCTGGTCCGGCTCCCAAACCCTCCGCACCTCGTCCACGGCGTCCGTGTTGTACTGGTCGCCCACGGTGGTCCGCGCCTTCACGGTGGACACCATGAACGCGGCGAGGCCCGAACGGGTGAACGTGCCCCCCTTACGCTCCATGTCGTCCAAGCACGCGGCGGCGAGCTCGTAGGGCGTGCACTCGGCGGTCCAGCCGAGATTCCAGTCGTATCCGTAGCGGACCCGCTCGCAGATCCAGACGGCGGCGGGTCGGTCAAGGCCGGGGAGCGTGATTGCTTTCAGGAGGGCAGTCGGTCCGTCGAAGAGAGCTCCGGCCAGCTCGGTTTGCCGTACGATTGCCTCCCCTGACTGCCTCTTTTTTTTTCGTTTCCCACCTATGCCGGTCTCGCTGTCAAGCGTGACAGATACATAGGGTTCATGTAATGAACCAGAAGCAGTCTCATCGGGACCGTCTCTTCCCTCTGTCTCTTCCTTGTGGGCTTTTTCTTGGGCCAAATCTTGGGCCGGGTTTTCCGGTTCGTCCTTATTTGGCGCGGTTTTTCTTGGTACCGTACCCTGGGCCAAATCTTGGGCCGCACGTTTGGCGTCCTCGGGAAGCATGAAGTCGGACGGATATTCGAGGAGTCGAAGGACACCACGGCGCGGCCGCGACAGCTTGCCCTCCTCCTCCAGTACCTCCAGGAAGCGCCGAACCCGACCACGGCTCCAAGACCAGCGTCGGGCAAGAAACCGCTCGGTCGCCTCCACCTCCCCCACGGCGAGATCAGCAGTTGGGAAATACCTCGCCAGCCCGGCAAGGTCGATCTCCGCAAACGCAGTACACGCCACCTCACCCGCACGCAGCGGATGCCGGTGATGGCGAACCGAGAGGAGATCCCTACTCACGGGGAGGTGTCCAGACACGTCAGCAATCCCGAGCCGTGCCGCCGGACGCGAGCCAGGAACGCAGCTCGTTGGGGTCGTACCTATACCGGCGCCCAAACGAGATTGCGGGGAGGTCTCCGGTCCTCGATAGCTCGTAAACGCGGGACTTCGGGATTCCGGTCTGTTCGGCCACCTGATCGGCGGTCAGCAGACGAGGAAGGGGGGGGGCTGCGGCGTCGGTGCTCATGTTCCCTCCGGGCTTTGAGTCCAGCGCCCGGAAAACACAAAAGGCCAGGCGCATACGATTTCTCGCAGCGTCCGGCCTTTGGCACGGTTCGGCCTTGCGGTATTTCAACCGCTCTACTGGCGGGGCGTCACCCCTCCTCCGGGATTTGCACCCGGCTGTTTCGGCCTACACATGGTCGTCGCGACGGTGGTGTGTCCTTCCGTAAACTTGCTGACTCGTACCGTCCACATCGAGTTGGTGAACGACCCTTCTCCCGAGGTCAGCCATCGCAACGACAGGGGCAGAATACGGACGCGCGCCGGAAAAGTCAAGACGACACTACAACCCACGGTATGACGCCAGCGCACAGCCACGAAATGCGGGGCTCGCCCCTCTTGGGATGGACGGCCCGCGAGGATCGCCCCGGAGGGCCGCGAGTGTCGAGTCCACCCACTTGCCCGGCGATCCCGGCCACGACAGCCGGAGGGCGGCCACAAGGGCGTGAAGGGGCGTCTCTGTTGCCTCTCTCGGCCGGAGGCAATCAGGAGGCAATCATATGGGCGCAAAACGGCCCCCCGAGCGTGAACCCGGAGGGCCGTAAGTTGTTGCGGTTGTTGAAGTGAGCCGGGTGGGTCTCGAACCCACGACCTACGGATTAAAAGTCCGTTGCTCTACCAACTGAGCTACCGGCTCGACGGGCGGCGGACCCCGGGGCCCGCCGCCCGGTTATCTTAGCCCCTCCCCGTCCCCCCCTCCAGCCCCAGCTCGAGCTGCACCCCCGAGAAGGTCCTCCGGTGGTGCGGGGTGGGGCCCTGACGACGGAGCGCCTCCAGGTGTGCGGGGGTTCCGTACCCCACGTTGGTCTCCCACCCGTACCCGGGATAGCGGCGCGCCAGGCGGTGCATGAGGCGGTCGCGGCAGACCTTCGCCACGATGGAGGCGCACGAGATGGAGTGGATCACCCCGTCACCCCCGACCACGGCTTCGTGGGGGAGCTCGAGGTCGCGGACGGGCCTGCCGTCGATGACGACGTGCTCGGGGGCCGATGGGAGGCCGGCCAGGGCCCGCCGCATGGCCAGGGCCGTGGCGACGAGAATGTTGAGGGTCTCGACCTCCCGCACGGAGGCGGCCCCGATTCCGATCGCGAAGGCCGACTCCCGGATCCGGGACGCTACCTCCTCCCGGACTCCGGCGCTCAGTCGCTTCGAGTCCGCCGCGCCCTCCACCACACACCCCTCGGGGAGGATGACCGCCGCCGCCACTACCGGTCCAGCCAGGGGCCCGCGCCCCACCTCATCCACTCCCGCCACCCGCAAACGACCGCGGCTCCAGAACCCCCGCTCGTAAGCGAGAGGGTCCTGAAGCCGCGAAGACTCCGGTCCGGTGTCCGGCATCGTCAGGCCGGCGTCTCGGTCAGGTCGCGCGCCGCTCCTGGATCCGGGCGGCCTTCCCTCGAAGGCCGCGCAGATAGTAGAGCTTCGCCCGGCGGACGCGTCCGCGACGCACCACCTCGATTCCCTTGATGAAGGGGCTGTGCAGCGGGAACACCCGCTCCACCCCGATTCCCGAGGAGATCTTCCGGACCGTAAACGTCTCGCCCATCCCTCCGCCACGGCGGCCGAGGCAGACGCCTTCGAAGGCCTGGATGCGCTCCTTTTCACCCTCCCGCACCCGGTACAGGACGCGGACGGTGTCTCCAGGATCGAATTGGGGAACGTCGTCCTTGAGCTGTTCCTTTTCGAGTTCGCGCAGCAGATCGGTCATGGTGTCCTCCTCGTATCGGCGCCCCCGAGTGGGGCGTGCACAGACGCGTATATTAACTGTCCTTCCACGTTCCTGGAAGGCCCTTCCCTTCGGAATTTCGTGCCCGCTCCACCCGCCGCCCGAAGCTCCCGGAGCTGGGGTTACTCACCGTCCTCTGGGGAATCCACAAGCCCCTCCTCCAGCGCCCGCCGCCAGAGGTCGGGGCGCCGCTCCCGGGTCAGCCGCCGGGAGAGCTCCTCCCGAAACGCCCGAACGCGCGCGTGGTCCCCGCTCCGGAGCACCTCCGGCACCTCGCTCCCGCGATACGCCGGCGGGCGCGTCCAGGAGGGCGGGCTCAAGATAGGTCCCTCGTAGAACGAGTCCGAGGCGGCCGAGGCGTGATCCCCCAGGGCTCCCGGGAGGAGGCGGACCACCGCATCCGTGACGGCCAGGGCAGCGATTTCGCCCCCGGAGAGGACGAAGTCCCCGAGGGAGATCTCCTCGGTGGCCAGGAGCTCCGCCACCCGCTCGTCCACATCCTTGTAGTGCCCGCAGAGGAGCGTCACCTCCGGCTCCAGGGAGAGCCTCACCGCATCTTCGTGGGTGAAGGGCTTGCCCCGGGGCGAGAAGAGCACGATAGGGCCCTGGAGCCGGAGCGCCTCCACCGCTTCGAAGAACGGCTCCGGCTTCATTACCATCCCGCCCCCGCCGCCATAGGGAAGGTCGTCCACCGTTCGGTGCCGGTCGTGGGTGTGCTCCCGGAGGTCCACGACCCGGTACTCGGCGAGCCCTGCCTCCCGGACCCGCCCCGGGATGCTCGTGGCCAAGGGCTCCCGGAAGAATTCAGGGAAGGTGGTAACGATATTGATCTTCATGGGTGGGTCCCCTCTCCGGGGCCGCCGGTGCTCAGAGGTCGAGGAGCCCCTCGGGCGGATCCACTGTGAGCCTGCGGGTATCGCGATCCACCCGTACGATGACCTGTCGACTGAAAGGGATCAGGTACTCCTGCTCCGCGTCCCCCACCTCCAGAAGGTGGGCAGGCTCCACCTCGAACACCTCCTTCACTCGTCCCAGTTCGCGGCCATCCACCGTCACCACCGACATCCCGCGGAGCTCGTGCTGGAAGATCTCGTCCTCGGCGGGCGGCGCGACCTCCTCGAAAGGACGCAGGAGATCGCGCTCCCTCAGGAGGTCGGATTGCTCCCGCCGTCCCACTCCGTCGAACTGGACCAGGTACCCGCCCTTGTGGGGCCGGGACCCGGTCACATGGAGGGGCGGGAAGAATTCGTCGGGGACCTCGCTGGCGAGATCCCCGATCCGAAGTATCACCCCGGGCACGAAGGTGGCCTCTGGGTGGTCGGTGAGCGAATGGACGAAGAGTTCGCCGGATGTCCCGTGGGAGCGGGTGATCCGACCCACCACCACGAAGGAAGGTTCGTCG
Organism: Gemmatimonadota bacterium; assembly: GCA_040905325.1. GTDB lineage: Bacteria > Gemmatimonadota > Gemmatimonadetes > Longimicrobiales > Gaopeijiaceae > JBBDRS01. The sequence continues at coordinate 67,975 of JBBDRS010000047.1, read as the reverse complement.
ACCGGCCCTTCGTTCACCACGGGTAGAGAGGAGGAGAAGGGGGTCAGCCCTCCTTCTTCTCCTCCTCCTCTTCGCTTTCGTCCTCGGCGGCCTCGGATTCCGCCTCCGCCTCAGCGGTAGCCGCGGCTTCCTCCTTGGCCTCGGCTTCTGCCTTCGCCTGGGCCTCTGCCTCTGCCTTCTCCTCCTCGGCGGCGGCCTTCGCGGCCTCCTCCTCGGCCTTCCGGCGGGCGGCGAGCTCGGTGGCACGAAGCGCCTTCTCGGCCTCCGTGTCCTTTTCGCCCACGGCCAGGTTCTCGTCCCCGCCGGTCCGGGCCTTGTCGACCAGATTCCGAACGGTATCGGAGGGGATCGCGCCCTGCTCGATCCAGTAGTCGACCCTCTCCAGGTCGATCACGACGCGGGCGGGCTCGCCAAGGGGGCGATAGTAGCCCAGGCTCTCCACGAAACGCCCGTCGCGGGGCTTTGCGCTGTCGGCCACCACCACACGGTAGTGGGGACGCTTTTTCCGGCCCATGCGCCGGAGTCGGATACGAACGGCCATATGCTTTCTTCTCGCTCCACCTGCGTTGCGGCCCGTCCGCCTGACGGGCTCAGTATTGCCCACCCAGCGGGCGGGTCTGTTTGACTACCTCCCGAGGAGGCCCTTCATCCCCGGCATTCCCTGCATTCCCTTCATCTTCTTCATCATCTTCTGCATCTCCTTGAACTGCTTCAGGAGACGGTTCACCTCCGCTACCGAGCGGCCACTCCCCTTCGCGATCCGCATCCTGCGCGACCGGTTCAGGATCTCCGGCTTCCGTCTCTCCTCGAGCGTCATGGAGAGGACGATGGCCTCGGTATGTTTCAGCCGCTTCGGGTCCACGTCACCGATGGGCAGCTTCTTTCCGAGCCCCGGAATCAGCTTCACGAGCTGTTCGAGGGGGCCCATCTTCTGTACCTGCTGCATCGCCAGGAGAAAGTCTTCGAGGTTGAACTTCCCCTTTCCGAGCATCTTCTGTTCGAGCCGGGCCGAGGCCTTCTCGTCCACCGCCCGCTCGGCCCGTTCCACCAAGCCGACGACGTCTCCCTGCTGGAGGATCCGTCCCGCCAGCCGCTGGGGGTCGGCGGCATCCAGCTCGTCGACCCCTTCCCCGACCCCGAGGAACTTGATGGGCTTCCCCACCACCCCGCGGATGGAGAGCGCGGCGCCCCCGCGGGCGTCGCCGTCCATCTTCGTGAGGACGATCCCCGTCACGCCCAGGGCGTCGTTGAAGCCCTCGGCGATGGTGACCGCCTCCTGCCCCGTCATGGCATCCGCCACGAAGAGGATCTCGTCCGGCGAGACCGCGTCCCGGATCCGGGTCAGCTCGTCCATGAGCCGCTCGTCGATCTGGAGCCGCCCGGCCGTGTCCACGATGAGAACCGAACGCTTCGCCTTCTTCGCGGCTGCGAGCGCCTCCTCTGCCGCGGCCACCGGGTCGCCACCGGGGACGCCCGCGTGCAGCGGGACGCCGATCCGCTCGGCCAGGGTGGTCAACTGCTCCACCGCCGCAGGCCGCGCCAGGTCACAGGCGGCGAGCATCGGCTCCCGCCCCTCCCGGAGGAAACGCCGGGCCAGCTTGGCCGCGGTCGTGGTCTTCCCGGAGCCCTGCAGCCCCACCATCAGGATTACGGTGGGCGGCGTTCTGGCCCACTCCATCGAGGGACGGCCCTCTCCCAGGAGCTGCGCCAGCTCGTCGTGGACGATCTTGACGATCTGCTGTCCGGGAGAGACCGAGTCCAGGACCTCTTTCCCCAGCGCCCGCTCCTGAACCCGCTTCAGGAAGTCCCGGGTGACACGGTAATTCACGTCCGCCTCGAGGAGAACGCGCCTTACCTCGCGGAGTCCCTCCCGAACCATCGCCTCGTTGAGCACACCCCGCTGCCGGAGACTTCCCAGCACCGAGTCCAGCTTCTCGCTCAGCTCATCGAACATGGTCGAACCCGTGAGAGTACACCGTGGCAGAGCTTATCAAGCTAATGAGACGGCCCGTCCCTGTGAAGGACTCGGCGGCCTCGGTGTCCTCATTCCACATGGATGATCTGGCTCCGGCGGGTCCCCACGGAGATCATCTCCACCGGCGCCCGCGTGAGCTCCTGGATCCGGTCCAGGTAGCGGCGCGCGTTGGTGGGTAGGTCGTTCAGGGTCCGCGCCTCCCCCGTGGGGGTTTCCCAACCGGGGAGCGTCTCGAGGACCGGCTCCAGCTCGTCCAGCCCGTAGGTATCCGCGGGGAACTCCTCAACCATCCCGTCCGGCGTGCGATACCCGATGGCGACCTGGATCTCCGGGAGGGTGTCGAGGACGTCCAGCTTCGTGACCGCGAGCCCGGTGAGCCCGTTCACCCGTGCGGCGTGTCGGGCGAGGACCGCATCGAACCAGCCGCAGCGCCGCGGACGCCCCGTGGTGGCACCGAATTCGCCGCCCAGCTCCCGCATCTTTTCGTCCATCTCGGCATCGAAGGCCGTGGGGAGGGGCCCATTCCCCACCCGGGTCGTATAGGCTTTCACCACCCCCAGGACCGCGTCGATCCGGGTGGGACCGACGCCCACGCCGGTGGCGGCAGCGGCAGCCGTGGTGTTGGAGGAGGTCACGTACGGATAGGTGCCGTGGTCCAGGTCCAGTGCCGTCCCCTGGGCCCCCTCCAGGAGGACCCGCCGCCCCTCGAGAAGGGCACGGTCCACCTCGACTCCGACTTCCACGGCGAGCGCCAGGAGGGACTCGCGAAGCGCCCTGACCTGGTCCAACGCCTCTTCCAGCCCGTCCACCAGGGCATCTTGACCAATCTCGTTCAGGCGGGCGCGGGCACGATCCACCCCACGCGCCAGGAGCTCCTCGAAGCGCTCCTCGCGCACCAGGTCGGCTACGCGGATGCCCCGGCGCCCGGCCTTCTCTTCGTACGCCGGCCCGATCCCCCGGCCGGTGGTCCCGATCTTGTCGGCGGCCTCATCCTCCTCGGCCCGGTCCAGGAGTCGGTGATAGGGGAGTAGGAGGTGCGCCCGCAGGCTGACCCCGACCCGACCCTCCACGTCGACGCCGCGCTCCCGCAGCGCCTCGTATTCCTGGAAGAACTGGATCACGTCCAGCACCACCCCGTTGCCGAGGAGGCACCGCTTACCCTGGTGCAGGATTCCCGATGGGATCTGGTGGAGGATGAACTCCTCCGGCCCGACGTGGACGGTGTGCCCCGCGTTGGCGCCGCCCTGATACCGGGCGATGACGTCCATCCCTTCGGCGAGGACGTCCACGATCTTCCCCTTCCCCTCGTCGCCCCACTGACAACCGACGACGACGGTGCACCGGCTCGTCCCGGCCCGCTCGCCCACTCCAGCTAGCTCGCCCACCCTGGCCACACTCCTCCTGGACATGAAAAGAGCCCTTCCCGGAGGGGAGGGGCTCGTCGGGTCCGTCTCGATCGTACGACCCGTTCGGCTGCGCCCGGGCGTCGGTGGCGGAAGCGCGCACCTCGCCCGAGGATCCTTGGGCGGAAGCTAGGCCGCACGTGCGCGGGTGTCAAGAAATCTACTCCGTGAGCATTCCGGCGCCGGCGAGAACTTCGCGCACGCGTGCCCGGCCCTTCTCCGTCAGGGGTCGAAGGGGCGAGCGGGGGTCCCCACCGTGGAAGCCGAGGAGGTCCAGGGCGAACTTGACCCCGGGCACCCCCCAGCCCCCCACGATCTCCCGGTGCAGCGGCGCGACTTTCTCCTGGATCCGCCCCGCCTCGACCGTGCGCCCTGCCAGGAAGGTGGAGTGGAGCTCCGAAGTCTCTTGCGGAACCAGGTTCGCAACCCCCAGGATCGCCCCCACGGCCCCCACCTCGAGAGCGGCGTAGAACCCCGCGCCATTCCCCACCAGAACCTGGAATCCCTCCCGGGTATGGGTGACGTATTCCGCCAGAAGGGTGAGATCTCCCCGGGAATCCTTCACGCCCACGATATTCGGGTGCTCGGAGAGCTCGCCCAGGAGCCCGGTGGGAAGCTCGAGGGTGCTGAACCGGAGGGGCACCTGGTACACGACGACCGGAACCTCCGCGGCGTCGGCCACCGCCACGTAGTGATCCCGGAGCGCCTCGGGGGTCATCGCGCCACGGTAGAAAGCCGGCGGCTGCACGAGAACCGCGTCGGCCCCAGCCTCGACCGCCTCCCGCGTGAGCCGGATCGTGGCACGGGTGGACTCGGCCCCGGTTCCCGCCACGAGGAGCCGGCCCTCGGGCAACACGCCTCGCGCAGCCTCGAGGACGGCACGCCGCTCTTCCCGCTCCAGGAGGACCGCCTCCCCGGTGGAACCGCCGATGACGATCCCCCGGACTGGAGTGTCCATCCACCGACGCAGGTTGGCGCGAAGCGCCACGAGGTCGGGATCGCCGCTCCCCGCGGAGAACGGGGTAACAGCCGGAATGAGGACGCCGGAGAGGTCGATGGTCTGAGTCACTTAAAGTTCCCTTTCGAAGGCACTGGGGTCGGGCGCGGTGGAGGCGGCGGGATCGCCGGTGGTGGTCCGCCCCTCCCCCAGGAAGTTGAGCTTCAGGTCGAAGTCGGAGGGGTTGGACGCCGCGGCCTTCGCCACATCGAACTCCACCAGGTCTTCTTTCACGAGGTCGGTGAGGTGCTGGTCGAAGGTCTGCGAGCCGTAGTGATCACGCCCCTCCTCGATGAGCTCCGGAATCTCGGGCATGCGGTCGGGGTCGCGGATGCAGTCGCGGATGGTCCCTGTGGCGAGCATCACCTCGCACGCCACGACCCGCCCCTTTCGGTCCTTGCGGGGAAGAAGGCGCTGCGAGATCACCGCCTGGAGCGTCTCCGAGAGGCGGATCCGCACCATCTCCTGTTCGGAACGGTTGAAGACCGCCACCAGGCGGGAGATGGTCTGTACCGCATCCTGGGTGTGCACGGTCGAGATGACGAGATGCCCGGTCTCGGCGGCCTTGAGCGCGGTGTCGATGGTCTCGGTGTCCCGCATCTCCCCGATGAGGATCACGTCGGGATCCTGTCGGAGGGCCGCCCTGAGTCCCTGCGTGAAGTCGAGGGTGTCCGTGCCGACGTCGCGCTGGGTGATGGAGCTCTTCTGGTCGCGGTGGAGGAACTCGATGGGGTTCTCGAGTGTGACGATATGTTTCGAGACCCGCTCGTTCAGGTGGTGGACCATTGCCGCCATGGTAGAGCTCTTCCCGGAACCGGTAACCCCGGTCACGAGGACGAGCCCACGCTCCCGCTCGGCCACCTTTTCCAGTACAGACGGCAGGCGCAGCTCCTCGAGGGTGGGAACATCGAAGGGGATGACCCGCATCACGATCATGAGGGTCCCCCGCTGCCGGAGGATGTTCACCCGGAACCGTCCCAGACCCGAGAGTCCCCAGGAGCAATCGTAGTCGGTGAGGTCGTCGATGCCGGCCCGGTCGCTTTCCCGGGGGATCAGCTTCATGGCCAGGCCACGCACCTGGTCGTGGCTCATCCGCTGCTGCGTTAGGGGAACGAGCTTCCCGTGAATACGGGCACGAACCACGTCCCCCGACTTCAGGTGGATGTCGCTCGCCCCGCGCTGGATCGCCGCCTTGAAGATCTCGGTCATGGCTTCCGGGGATCGGAGGTGGAGAGGGCGGTGGCTTCGTCCGGTGCCTCGCGCCAGTGCATTCCCATCCGGCGCCGCACCTCGTCCATGGTGGCGGCGGCCTCGGCCCGGGCGCGCTCCGCACCGGCCTCGAGGATCTCGCGGACGCGGCCCGGCCGCTCCCGGAGTTCATTGGCCCGCTCGCGCGCCTCTGCGAAGTGCTCGGAAATGGCGTTGGCCAGGATCCCCTTGCACTCGACGCAGCCGAGCTCACCCGACCGACACCCCACCTCCACCCGCTCGACGGTCCGGGCGTCACTGAAGTGACGGTGCAGGGAGAAGACGTTACAGACCTCGGGGCGGCCCGGATCGTTCCTGCGGACCTTCTGCGGATCGGTGACCGCCGTTCGCACGCGGGCGTGGACCTCCTCCGGTTCGGCAAGGATTCCCACCGTATTTCCCAGCGACTTGCTCATCTTCGCGGCCCCGTCCAGCCCCACGATCCTTCCCGCGTCGCTCATGATGGGAGCCGGCTCCGGAAAGAATTCCCCGTAGCGCTGATTCCATTTCCGGGCAATCTCGCGGGTGAGTTCGAGGTGCTGGATCTGATCCTCTCCCACCGGAACGAGGGACGCCCGATAGAGGAGGATGTCCGCCGCCTGGAGGATGGGATAATTCAGGAGCCCTGCGGGAATGGAGTCGAGTCGGGCGGACTTCTCCTTGTACTGCGTCATGCGCTCGAGGTGGCCCACCGGCGTGACGGTGTTGAGGAGCCACGCCAGCTCGGTGTGCTGATGGACGTCGGACTGGACGAAAATGGTGCTCCGCTCCGGATCGAGACCCACGGCGAGAAAGCTCACCGCCATGTCCAGAACGCGCTGGGGGAGCTCCTCTGGACTCATCTCGCCGGTGAGCGCGTGCTCGTCCACGATGCAGAAGAAGCACTCGTGGGCGTCCTGCAGGTGCACCCACTGGCGGAGCGCCCCCAGATAGTTACCGAGGTGCGCCTCACCGGAGGGCTGCATCCCGCTGAAAATCCGGCCGCCCGTCCCGTCCGCTCCCCCCGCGATCCTGTCGTCCGCCATCGCCGTCCCCGCACTGGTCCGCTCGCATGTTCCGGGTCCCCGCGGCGCCGCTCGTCCGACGTCGTGGCCCCGGCCTGAATGAGCCGCTAAGTTAGCCTCGGACGCGCCGGGAAGCGACCCCGCGAAGCCATCCTCAAGGCACCCAGGCACCCCCTCGATGCATCAGCTTCTGGATACCGCACTCGCCGCCGCGGACGCCGCCGCCCGGATCCACACCCTGCATGCGGGTCGGTTTCGGGTCGAGGACGCCGAGGAGAAGCGGGAGTCGGATTACGTATCGCTCGTCGACCTGGAGGCGCAGAGAGCGGCGCTCTCGTGTATCCGGAGCACCTTTCCCATGCACCGGATCCTCGCGGAGGAGGAGGACGGGGAGGAGGGGAGTGACGCCGCCCCACCCTCGGAAGACCCCCCCACCTGGATCGTGGATCCCCTGGACGGAACCACCAACTACCTCCACGGCCACCCAGCCTACGCGGCGTCCGTGGGAGTCGCTCGTGGGGGCGTGCTCCTGGCCGGCGCCGTGGTCTCGGCGTCGACGGGTGACCGCTGGTGGGCCCTGCGGGGGGAGGGGGCGTTCCGGAACGGAGAGCGGATCCGCGTCTCGCGAACGCAGACGCTAGCGCCTGCCCTCATCGGCACGGGGTTCCCCTTCAAGCATCCGGAGCACCTCGACACGTATCTCCAGCAGTTTCGCCGCGTCCTTCAGAGCACCTCCGGGGTTCGGAGGGGAGGGGCGGCCGCCCTCGATCTCTGCTACCTGGCGCAGGGGAGCCTGGATGGTTTCTGGGAGATTCACCTGAGCCCCTGGGACATCGCGGGGGGGCTCTGCATCCTGGCCGAAGCGGGAGGTGTCGCGCGGTCGCTGGAGGGAGAGACCCTGGACCTCACGGAGGGCGGCAGCGTCCTCGCCGCGAACTCTCCCGAGCTCCTGGCGTCGCTGGGGCGCCTTGTCCAGGGGGCCTGATACACGAAGGGCGGCGCCTCGGCTACCCGGACGCCGCCCTCATGGGCCCGAACCTCTCTCGGGCTCAGTTCTCTCCGGTCTCCACCGCACCGCGTGAGGATGAGGACCGGATCTCGATCTTCCGGCCCTTCGCCTCCGGGGCCTTCGGCATGTGGATAGACAGGACGCCGTCCTCGAAGGTGGCCTCGATGTCGTCACCGCTCACCGTACGCGGGAGAGTGAAGGACCGCTGGAAGCTTCCCCAGCGGCGCTCCCAGAGGTGGTAGCGACGCTCTTCTCCCTCCTCGCGCTCGTGCTGCTTCTCGCCTCGGATGGTGAGGAGGTTGTTCTCGAGACCGATCTCCACGTCCTCCTGTCCCATTCCGGGGAGCTCGACGGTGAGAACGAGCTCTTCCTTCGTCTCCTCGATGTTCACGGGCGGGAGCCAGGTGGAGCGCTCTCCACCGTCGACGGCGGGGAGGTCGTCGAAGACCCGGTTCAGACGGTTCGTCATCTCTTCGAGCTCCTGCCAGCCGCCGGGCCACGCCCGGCTACGACGCATGATCGCCATCTGCATTCCTCCTTTACGTTCATGCTCCTGCGGGGTGAACTTGAACCCGGTTCGGGAGAACCGGTGCGAACCACACTCCCCTTCGGTTGCAGGAGGTGTGCCATCGAGAACCGGGTCCCGAACTGCCAAATTGTCCCAGAGCAAGGGGTTACTCCATCGATACGACTGCCAGTTTGACGGTCCGGACACCGGCCGTGCACAAGTTCGGCGGGACCTCGGTGGGATCGGGCGAACGCATCCTGGCTGCGGCCCGCCTGGTACGTGGTGCCGGCGGCGCCCCCGTCGTGGTGGTGTCCGCCATGTCCGGAATAACGACCCTCCTTGAGCGTTTCGCCGCAGGGAGTCCGGCCGACGCTCCCGGGGAGGCCCTTCGGGAGATGCAGGAGCGACATCTGGAGGCACACCGGATCATCCGGCGCGGACCGGATGCGGGGCAGACCGCATCCCGACTCCACGAAATCATCCAGCAACTCGAGGGGCGGGTCCGGGGCGGGATCGAGGATTCATCTCAGCCCGGGCGAAATGACGCCCGTCGCGACGCCGTCATGGCTGCAGGGGAAGACCTCTCTGCCTTGCTCGTCACCGAGGCGCTCCGAACGCTGGGCAGTGACGCCGTCCAGGTGGATGCCCGGGAATTGATCCGCACCGACGCACGGTTCGGACGGGCGGCACCGGACACCGAGACCTGCGTCCGCCTGATCCGCGATCGCCTGGTCCCCGTTCTGAGAAGAGGGGTGGTTCCGGTGATCCAGGGATTCATCGGAGCCGACGCCGAAGGGCGCACCACCACCCTGGGGAGGGGTGGCTCGGACTTCACCGCGGCGATCATCGGGGCCGCGCTGGGAGCGGGGGAGGTCACCATCTGGACTGATGTGGACGGGATTTTCACCGCCGACCCCAGACGGATCCCGAAGGCGCGCATCCTCGCGGAGATCGGGTTCGAGGAGGCCGTGGAGCTGGCCTGGTTCGGCGCGAAGGTCATCCACCCCGCCGCAGCAAAGCACGCTGCAGCGCGGCGAGTTCGACTCTGGATCCGGAACGCCTCCCACCCCGAGCGGGGCGGGACGCTGATTCATCCCGACCGACGTCGAGCTCCGGGTGTAGCCGCGGTGGCCCACCGGTCCGGCACCGTCCTGATCAGGGTCCGCTCCCGCCCTCTCTTCATGACGTACGGGTTCCTTTCCCGGATCTTCCACATCCTCTCGGACCACGAGATCTCGGTGGACCTGGTGGCCACCTCCCATACATCGACCGCCCTCACGGTGGGTCGGGGTCAGGAACTGGACGGAGTCCGGCGGGCCCTGGAGGAGTTCGCCGAGGTGGAAATCACCGAGGGTTTGACGACCGTGTCCCTCATTGGGAGCGGCCTGCTGGAGCTTCCCGGAATCAACGGGGAGATCTTTCGCGCCCTGGGTCCGACCCACGTGGAGCTCATCTCGCAGGCTACCGACACCGCCCTCTCCCTGGTGGTCGCAGATGAGGACGCCCATGCTGTGGAGGAGCGGCTCCACGCCGCCCTGATCGAGCAAGCGCCTGGGGTCGGAGGGGAGGGGGATGGCTGATCGGAAGGCACCCGATAGGTTAGAGGTGGTTTGGAGGGCCGGCGAGGCGACCTGCCCCCTGGAAGAGAAACGACGAGCGAGGTGAAGCGCCCGATGCAAGTGGTCCTCTTCGGCACCGGACGGATGGGCATGGAAGTGGCGGACATCGCCACGGAGCGCGGTCATACCGTGGTCGCAAGGGTCGACAGCGACCCACGATCCCGTGAGGAGCTCCAGTCCATGGACCCGCCCGCCCACGGGGTAGCCATCGACTTCAGCACCGCCGACGCCGTCCCCTCCAACGCCAGGTCCGCCGCGGAAGCGGGACTCGATCTGGTGGTCGGAACCACCGGATGGGAGGCCCATCGGAGTGAGGTGGAAGAGGTGGTGCGGGAATCGGGACGGGGACTCCTCCATGCGCCGAACTTCTCGCTCGGGATGCTCCTCTTTCTTCGGATCGTGGAGGAGGCCGCACGGCTTGCAGACGGACTGGACGAGTACGACGTCCACCTCTGGGAAGCCCACCATCGCCACAAGAAGGACCACCCCGGCGGAACCGCCCGGCGTCTCGCCGACCTCCTCGTTGAACGGATCGCACGCAAGAACCAGTGGGAGCTCTCCCTCCCCACCCACGAGGCCGTGGATCCCGGAACGCTTCAGGTGGCGGTCATGCGGGCAGGCGAGATCCCCGGCGTCCACGCTGTCGGGCTCGAGGGACCGGACGACAGGATAGAGCTCCGGCACGAGGCGCGGAGCCGAGCGGGATTCGCCCGCGGGGCGGTGATGGCGGCCGAATGGTTGCAGGGCCGCCAGGGCATTTTCACCCTGGAGGACCTCCTCGCGGACCGGGTCGGGAGCTAGGTTCCTGTTCGGAGTGCGCCGGCGGGCTTCTTCGGTGCGAGCGCAGCACACTTTGTACCAGTCCAGAAGAGACGATACGATGACGAACCAGCAGGTATTCGCCGAGGGTGGTGCCTTCCGAGGGCTCTCCGTGGCAGCGGTCACCCCCCTCGGACCAGACGGGGCGGTGGACTACCCGGGGATGCGCCGGCATGCGCGCTGGCTCGCGGACGGCGGGGTCGATGTGATCATGCCCTGTGGGACCACCGGCGAGGGTGCGACCCTCGAGCCCGAAGAGCAGCGGCGGGTGATCGCCGCCTGCCTCGAGGAGGTGGGGGACGAGATCCCGGTCGTGGCGGGAGCGGGCACGAACGCCACCAACCATGCCCTCGCCCTCGTCCGGGCCGCCGTCGAGGAGGGCGCGCACGGAATCCTCTGTGTCACTCCCTACTACAACCGGCCCTCGCAGGAGGGTCTCCACCGCCACTTCTCCGCCGTGAGCGACGCGGCCGGAGGGATCCCCGTGATCCTCTACAACGTCCCGGGGCGGACCGGAGTGAACATGACGGCCGAGACCGCACTCCGCCTGGCCGAGCTGGAGCCGGTGGTGGGAATCAAGGAGGCCTCCGGAGATCTGAGCCAGGTCATGGAGATCCTCCGCAACCGTCCCGAGGGGTTCGGTGTGCTGGCGGGAGACGACATCCTCGCCCTTCCCCTCACGGCCCTCGGCGGGGACGGCGTGGTCTCCGTGACCGCGAACGAAGCGCCGGGGCGCATGGCCGCCCTGGTGCGAGCTGCGCTGGAGGGCAGGATGGATGAGGCGAGGAGGGCACACTTCGAGCTCCTGCCCCTCTTCCACGCGAACTTCATCGACACGAATCCGGTACCCGTAAAGGCCGCCCTCGAGCTGATGGGCCGGATGGACGCACGAGTCCGCCTGCCCCTGGCCCCCCTTGCCGCGAAGCACCGGGAGGTCCTGAGGGCGGCACTGGAATCCACTGGGGTCCTCGAAGCGGACTGACCCCAGGCCGGATCCGACCACCGCCGGAGTCACGACCCAGGAGAGGCAGACGAGCATGGCAGTTCAAGACACGCAGGTGCTGGCGAAGGAGATCGAGGAGCTACGAGCCGCCGGAGAGTCCGCGGACCGAAGCAGGGCCCGGGCGGCCGTGGAGCGGCTCTTCGACGCGCTCGACCGGGGTATTGTGCGGGCGGCTGAGCCGGATGGCTCGGGGGGATGGCGGGCCGTCCCCTGGGTGAAGGAGGGCATCCTCCTCGCCTTCCGACATGGGGACACCACCGCGTTCCCCGCGGATGGGGCTCCCGGCCCATTCCGCTACTTCGACCGCGATACCCTCCCCCTCCGGGATACCAGGGGCGTGGAGGAGCACGTGCGGATCGTTCCCGGTGGAAGCGCGGTTCGCGCCGGAGCCTTCCTCGGCGAGGGGGTGGTCATCATGCCTCCGGCCTACGTGAACGTGGGTGCCTGGGTGGGGCCCGGCGCCATGGTGGACTCACACGCTCTGGTGGGATCCTGCGCCCAGATCGGCCCCAGGGTCCATCTCAGTGCGGGCGCCCAGATCGGAGGCGTTCTCGAGCCCATCGGGCTGCGCCCGGTCATCATCGAGGAAGATGCGATGATCGGCGGGAACGTGGGCGTGTTCGAGGGGATCCTGGTGGGTCGGAGAGCGGTGCTGGCCCCGGGCGTCCAGCTCACCGCCGCGACCCCCCTCTTCGACCTGGTCAGGGAAACGGTCTACAGGTCCCGACCCGGCGAACCCCTCTCGGTGCCCGAGGGTGCCGTGGTCGTCCCCGGAACGCGTCCGGCGTCCGGGCGATACGCAAAAGAAGTCGGCCTTCAGCTCTACGCCCCGGTCATCGTGAAGTACCGGGACGAGAAGACCGACGCCGCCACCGCCCTCGAGGAGGTGCTCCGGTGATCGACGCCACCGATCGGAAGATCCTCGCCCTCCTGCAGGAGAACGCCCGGATCCCAGCTGCGGAGATCGGTCGAACGATCCAGCTCGCCTCCTCCGCCGTCCATCAGCGGATCCGGAAGCTGGAGGAGTCCGGGGTGATCCAGGGATACGAGGCCCGCATCGCGGCCCGCGCCGTCGACCGGGGGCTGGTGGCATTCGTCCGGGTAAGGACGGGGAAGGGCGCGCGGGCGCCCGAGATCACGCGGGAGCTCACCGAGCTCGCCGAGGTGCAGGAGGTGCACCGCGTGGTCGGGGAGGACTGCTTCTTCGTGAAGCTGAGGGTCAAGGACACGCACGCACTGGCCGAGATCCTGGATCACCGGATCCAGCTCATTCCCAATGTGGCTTCCACGCACACGACCATCGTCCTGACCACGGCCAAGGAGACCCCCTGGCTCCCCCTGGATGGCCCCGAGGAGAACGGGCTGGGCGGCGCGACGGGCTGACCGCTCCGGCACCCCTGGCGTCACCTGCGACGCCGATTCGCCGCCCAGACACACCTTCTCGCGACGTAATCCCGCAAGATTGCCCTTGCAGGAAAAGTTTGTCATGCCTTATTCTGGTTCGTACGGACATCTTTCACTTCCAACCGACCCAGGTCAGGGAGGCCGTATGAACCACTTACGTCCGAACACGTTCCACCGCCACTTCGCCCTGCTCGCCGTTCTCCTCCTTCCGCTCACCGCGTGCGGGGGAGGTGACGACGACCCGACGGGCCCGAACGGGAACGGCAACGGAGAGGAGCCCTCGACGGTCCTCGGAACTGTCTCCCATGGCGGCGCAGGAGTCGGTGCCGTCGACGTCATCCTCCGGGACGGCCCCGGCGCCGACCAGCAGACCACCACCGAGAACGACGGCACCTTCAGCTTCGAGGACGTCGATGCCGGTGACTGGGAGATCGCATTCACACTGCCGGCGTACTTCGAGCTCGCGGATGGGCAGCAGGGGGTGAGAAACGTCACGGCCCCCGAGGGGAGCAGCGCCACCGTCAACCTCACACTCAGCCCCGTGGCGGCGCCGCAGTCCGTCGAGATCGGGATGGGTCCGATGTCGTTCCGGGATGATGACGTGACGGTGCTCCCCGGCTCGACGGTCACATGGGTCAACGAGGGCAACGTGGACCACACCATCACTCCCGATGGCCACAGCGAGTGGACTTCCGGGTCCGTGAGCAATGCGGCCGAGACCTTCCAGGTCGTCCTGAACAACCCGGGAGACTGGGACTACTACTGCGAGCCGCACCTCTCGCAGGGCATGACGGGAGTCGTCCGCGTGGTCCCTTGAGGGATTCTGGGCCCCGAACGAACAATCTCGTCTCGACCGTCCCCCGCCCGCGCAGGCCGGCGGCGGGGGGCGGATCGTCCCGTCATGCCATGATCCCGGGAGATGCCATGTCCCCGTCGCGCCACTTCCGTGCGGCGACCGTCTCGACGCTCGCCGTCCTCGGCCTCGGCCTCCTGCCTGCAGGCCTCACGGCCCAGGCCGTGACCGACCGAACCCCCAACATCACCGGGGGGTGGGTCGGCACGCCTGGCAGCGTACACTTCAACTTCCTCCACCGGATGCGGCTCACCGGAGCGGACAACGACGTCGACAACTCGCCGACACTGATCTTCGCCGCGCCCCTTCCCGGCAGCACCATCCTGGGGGTCCAGTACGGAACCAACTCCCGCACGCAGGGACTGAGGCACCCGCACGAATGGGAGTTCTTCGCCCGATGGGCGCCCCTCCCCCCTGAACCCGGCCGCGTCGGCGTCGCCTTGACCGCCGCCTACAACACCACGGCGTCCAGCGCCGACGGCGAGCTGACGGTTTCCGCGCCCCTCGGGCCCATCCGTCTCCTGGCGGCGGGTCGGGCCTTCAGCGATGCGTTTCTACAGGGGGAGCCGGGCTGGGCGGTGGCAGGAGGGGCCGCCTGGCGGATCCGCGAAGGCGTGGCGCTTTCCGCAGACGTGGGTCAGGCCTGGTCCGACGCCGATTGGGCGGGTGAGGGGAAAGTATGGGGGGCCGGGCTCCAGCTGCGGATCCCCACGACGCCCCACACCCTCTCCCTCCAGGCCACCAACACCCGGACGGGGACCCTCCAGGGCTCCTCGGGGTCGGCGCGTCAGAAGCGGACGCTCTGGGGATTTGAATTTACGGTTCCCATCACGCTCGGTCGCTACATCCCCGCGCTACGGAACCCCACCCCCGCAAGGACGGTCGAGCCCGAAGCCACCTGGGCGAGCAGCGAACTGCGGGCCGGGGAGGAGGTTGAGGTCACCATGAACAACCAGTTGCAGTTCGTTCCGGACACCGTCCGGATCCAGGTGGGCCAGACGGTGGTCTGGACCAACCCGACCCCCCTTCCCCATACCGTCACTGCGGATCCGAATGCAGTAGGGGATCCGGCACAGGTGATCCTCCCCGAAGGCGCCGAGACCTTCGACTCCGGGAACATGTTCACCGGGGACGAATTCCGGTACACCTTCACCGTGCCGGGCACCTACCAGTACCTCTGCGTCCCCCACGAGATGGTGGGGATGCTCGGGGTGGTGATCGTGGAGGCGACCTCGGACCAGCGTTGAGGGTCAGCCGCGCAGCAGCTCCAGCGCAAGACCCAGCGCACCCCGGGCGCCGTCCACGGGGCGGGCCGCGATGCGCAGCCCCCGGTCGCCGACCACACCCGCCACGCGGTCCCGCAGGGGTGCGCCCGGATCCAGCAATCCACCCCCGAGCGCAACTGTCAGACCCGGCCGGGCGGTGGCCGGGTGAGCCCTCGACATCGCGACCGAAAGCGCGGTGATGTGGGCGAGGAGGGCCTCCACGGCCCGATCTACCACCCCTCCCGCCACCTCGTCACCCTCCTGGGCCGCATGCAGGACGACCGGAGCAAATGCAGCAATCCCCTCCTTCCGGACCTCTCGCGACCAAGCGATGAGCTCGTCGAGACGCTCCACCCCCGCCGCCCGAAGGAGAGATGCGCCGAGCCGGGTATTCGGCCCCCGCCCCTCCTCCCCCCGGAGGGCGGCGCGAAGCCCCTGCAACCCAATCGCATACCCGCTCCCCTCGTCACCCAGGAGCGCTCCCCACCCCCCCACCCGATGGACGCCGCCGCGCTCGTCCCGCCCCACCGCCACCGACCCGGTACCGGCGAGGAGAACGATTCCGGAACCCTGGCCGAAGGCGTCGTGGAGTGCGGCCTCCACGTCCGACGTCACCCGTACTTTCCCTGCCACTCCTCTTCGGACGAGCGCGCTCTGAAGGGCGTCGCGCTCCTCGGCGCGCCCGGCCCCAGCCACCGCGACGCAAACGGCGCCCAGTGGGAGCGGCGCCTTCAGCTCCCGCGCGATTTCCGCGAACCTGGACGCGAGCGCCCCAGCCAATGCCTCCGCCTCCTCCTCCACCGGCGCCTTCCCGGGGAGATGGGCCGCCCCACGCTCGACCCGCAGCAGCACCCGGCCCGTCTGATCGGCGATCCGGTAGCGGGACCGCGTCCCTCCTCCGTCCATCGCCCCTACCAGGGCCGAGACCTCCTCGGTCCCGGACGCCCCACCTGCTTCACCCTCCCGCACGCGGCACCTCTCCGATGCCGAGCCTGCTGATCCCCGCCCCCACCGTCATGGTGACCGCGGTGCCGATGGGCACGAACCAGGGCCACCCGATCACCACCGGACTCCACATCCAGAGGCCCGTCACGAAGAGGACGCCGGCGCTGATTCCGACGATCACCCCGAACTGACGGGCCCGGGGGTCGAGCACACCCAGCGCGAAGGCGCCGAGGAGGCCCCCATATACCAGTGAGGCGATGGTAAGGGCCACCTCCACTGCGGTGGAGTCCTCGCTCATGGGCACGTACAGGATCGCCACTCCAATCAGGAGGATCGCCCAGATGAGGGTGAAGACGCGTCCCGCACGGAGGGTCCGGACATCGTCGTCGGACACCCCGGTGATCGGAGCCCAGAAGTCGTACGCCGAGGCCGAAGCCAGGGAATTGATGGACGACGAGAGCGAAGACATGGCCGCCGCGAACACCCCCGCAATGAGAAGGCCGGTCAGCCCTGCCGGGAGCTCGTCGATGATGAACGTGGCGAAAATCGCATCCGACACATCGAAGGGCCGACCTTCGTAGAAGGCCCAGAGCCCGATTCCAACCAGGAGGAAGAGGGCGAACTGGAAGATCACAAGAAATCCGCTCCCGATGAGCGCCTTCTGGGCCGCGCTCCGGTCGCGGCAGGTGAGGAGCCGCTGCACGATGAGCTGGTCGGTCCCATGGGAGGCCATGGAGAGGAAGCCCCCGCCCAGGAGCCCGGCCCAGATGGTGTAGGGGAGTGCCGGGTCCAGCGAGGCGTCGAACCACTGGAGTTTGCCCTCCGCCCCCGCCGCCGCGAGCGCCGCGCCCCACCCTCCGGGGATGAGCGTCTGGAGGAAGAAGAGGGCGCAGAGGGCTCCCACCAGGTAGAGAGCCATCTGGAGGACGTCCACCCAGACCACCGCCCGGATCCCTCCGAAGTAGGTGTAGACCAGGGTCAGGATCCCGATCACCGCGATGGAGACGGGATAGGGCCACCCGGTGATGAGCGCCAGGGGGATGGCGGTGGCGAAGAGCCGGACCGAGTCGGCCAGGAGCCGGGTCACCATGAAGATCCCGGAGGTGAACCGCCGCGCCCCGGTTCCGAAGCGCTGTTCCAGGAGGGCGTACGCGGTGGGGATCTGGCCCCGATAGTAGGCCGGTAGGAGGATCAGGGAGACCACGATCCGCCCCGCCAGATACCCGAAGGTGAGCTGGAGGAAGCCCAGGTGCCCCAGGTAGGAGACCCCGGGGATCGAGAGGAAGGTCAGGGTGCTGGTCTCCGTGGCCACCACCGAGAGGGAGACCGCTCCCCACGGGAGATCCCGGTTCCCCAGGAAGTAGTCGGACCCGCTCCGCTGGTTGCGGCCGAGCCAGGCCCCCCACGCGGTGACACCCAGGAGGTAGGCGAGGAGGACGAATAGGTCGAGAGGCGAGAAGTTGGTCATCCGCTCGGGTGGGGTACGGGTTCGGTTCCGCAGCGAAGCTAAGCCCCGGGAGGGTGCGCCGACAGGAGGCTGGACGGGCCACCGGGCGCGCCGCACTTCCTCTATGGCTCCCGCCTGCACACCTTAGTCGATTGCCCTGCCGTCCGACGGCGGCCGCTTTACACTGCAGATTCCGGACGCACCCACCGTATGAACGACCCCGCGATCGACTCACCCACCTCCCGGACCGTCCTCAAGTTCGGCGGAACCAGCGTTGCCGACCTGGACTCCTGGCGGACCATCGCCGACATCCTCCGACGCCACGGCGGGGGGGGCGGCGCCGATCGCCTTCTCGTGGTCCATTCGGCCCTCCCGGGAGTGACCGACGCCCTCGAGGTGCTGGCCGACCCGGGGGGGCACCCGCGCGAAGATCCCCGCGCGACGGCCGAGGCGCTCCTCGAGCGCCACCGGGCCTTCGGAAGGGAGCTCCTGGGGCGGGTCCCGGACGAGGTGGAGGGCGAGCTGGAGGAGCTACGCCGCCTCGCGGAAGGGGTCCGGTTGGTGGGCGAGGCGACGCCTCGTACCCGGGCCAGGATCCTCTCCTTCGGGGAGCGGATCGCCACCCGGATCGGCGCCGCCTTTCTTCGGGCCGAGGGCCTCCCGGTAGAATGGCTCGACGCCCACGAGCTCCTGGAGGCCATGGACAACGGGTCTCGCGATGCAGCCACCCGCTGGCTCTCGGCGCAGTGCGACCCCTCCCTGGACTCCGAGGTGAGGGCGCGTCTCGACGCCCTCCCGGGAATCGGGCTCACCCAGGGCTTCACAGCGCGCTCGCGGGAGGGAGACACGGTGGTTCTCGGGCGCGGGGGCTCGGACACCTCCGCAGCCTACCTGGCCGGCCGATGGGGGGCGGACCGTCTGGAGATCTGGTCCGACGTCCCCGGGATGTTCTCCGCGGACCCCCGCCGGATCCCCACCGCCCGGCTCCTCCGAACGCTCTCCTATGGAGAGGCCCAGGAGATCGCCACCACGGGGAGTCGCGTCGTGCATCCCCGCTGCATCCGCGCCGTGCGCGAGCGGGAGATCCCCCTCTTCCTCAAGAGCACCCGCCTCCCGGAGATGGAGGGCACGCAGATCGTCCCTCGACCCGCCGACGGAAGTCCCTCGCTCAAGGCCATTTCCTGGAAATCGGGTGTGATCCTGGTCTCGATGGAGACGCTCGGGATGTGGCAGGAGGTGGGGTTCCTGGCCCGGGCCTTCGAGGTGTTCCGGGCTGCCGACCTCTCGGTGGACCTCGTCTCGACCTCCGAGACGAACGTGACGGTCTCCCTGGATGCGGATGCGAACCTCCTGCAGGATGCGAGGCTCGAGGAGGTGGCGGAGCGGCTCGGGAAGTTCTGCCGGGTGGAGATCATCCGGCCCTGTGCGGCGGTGAGCCTGGTGGGGAACCGCATCCGCGCCCTCCTGCATCGGCTCGCCCCTGCGCTGGAGGTCTTCGAGGAGCATCGGATCCACATGCTCAGCCAGGCAGCCAACGACCTCAATTTCACCGTGGTCGTGGATGAGGAGGAAGGGGAGCGACTCGCCCGGCAGCTCCACCGGACCCTTGTGTCCCAGCCCGCCTCACCGAGGCTCTTCGGCCCCTCGTGGGAGGAGCTCGTCACGGATGACCCGGCGGAGCGGACGCAGACCTGGTGGGAGGACTCGCGGGAACGGCTCCTCGAGCTCATGGACGGGGAGGATGCGGCGTATGTCTACCACCTGGATACGGTGAGGCACCGGGTGAAGGCGCTCCGTGAGCTCGCCGGCGTCGACCGGGTCCTCTTCGCCATGAAGGCGAACTTCAACCCCGAGGTGCTGGGGGCTGCCCTCGAGGCGGGAGCGGGGTTCGAGTGTGTCTCTCGTGGAGAGGTGGAGGCGGTTCTCGACCTCTTCCCCGAGCTTGCCCGCGAACGCATCCTCTTCACCCCCAACTTCGCGCCGCGAGAGGAATACCAATACGCGCTGGAGCAGGGGGTCCGGGTGACGCTCGACGCGCTGCACCCGATCCAGCACTGGCCGGAGCTCTTCCGGGACCGGGAGCTATTCGTCCGCGTGGACCCGGGCGAGGGGGCCGGACACCACGAGAAGGTCTCCACGGCGGGGTGGCGCTCCAAGTTCGGGATACCGCCCTCGGAGATGGACGAGCTGGAAACGCGGCTCGGGGCGGTGGGCGCGAAGGTGGTGGGTCTACACGTACACGCGGGGAGCGGAGTCCCCTCGCAGGACCACTGGGCCCGGACCGGCCGGTTCCTTCTCGCCATGGCCGAGCGATTCCCCGATGTGCAGGTCCTGGATCTCGGGGGAGGGCTTCCCATCCCGCAGCGCCCGGGCGAGGTACCCATCGACCTGAGCGCTGTAGGTGCAGGACTCGAAGAGCTCCGCGCGGCACGACCCGGCATCGAGATCTGGCTCGAACCGGGCCGCTTCGTGGTGGGGGAAGCCGGGGTGCTGCTGGCCCGGGTGACCCAGACCAAGGGGAAGGGGGAGGCACGCTACGTGGGCGTGGCCACCGGAATGAACTCCCTCATCCGTCCCACCCTCTACGGGGCGTTCCACGAGATCGTGAACCTCACCCGCCTGCACGAGCCGAGAACGGAGCGGGTGCAGGTCGTAGGGCCCATCTGCGAGACCGGAGACCGCCTGGGGATGGATCGGCTGCTACCTCCGACGGGGGAGGGCGACGTACTGCTCATCGCCACCGCCGGAGCATATGGTCGGGCCATGGCCTCCTCCTACAACCTGCGGCCACCGGCAAGGGAAATCGTGATTCCCTGACCCTCACCGGGGACGCACCTCGCGGTCCACCACCGCTCCCGCCACCAGGTCGTGCACGTCGCGGCGGAAGGGGATGTGGCGCGAGTTGGTGCTGGAGGGATTCACCCGGTTCGTGAGCAGCACGACCCAGAGGTCCAGTTCCGGATCGATCCAGATGGAGGTCCCCGTGAACCCGGTGTGGCCGAAGGAGCGCTCTGAAAAGTATTCCCCGGCCGAGGAGCGGTCCGACGGTGTGTCCCATCCCAGCGCCCGGGAGGAAGAGGGGTCCCAGCGCTGAGCGTATGATTCGATGGCGGTGGAGGAGAATAGCCTGAGGTCCCGGTGGCGCGCCCGGTTACAGGGCTCCCCCGAGCCGGGAACGTGACCGCAGGGCCCGAGCGCACCGCCCTCCGCCAGAAGCTGGACGAAGACCGCCAGGTCCGCAGCGCTGGAGAAGAGTCCGGCGTGCCCGGCCACCCCCCCGGCGGCGAGGGCATTCGCGTCGTGCACCTCTCCGTGGATGTGCCGAAACCGGCGCTCGCGGTCGACCTCGGTGGGGGCGATGCGGAGGAGGAGGTGCGGGGGCGGGTTGAACATGGTGTCGTCCATCCCGAGGGGGGCGAACACCCGCCGATCGAGGAGGGAGGCGAAGGGCTCACCCCCCACCGCTTCGGCCACCCAGGCCAGCACGATGAAGCCGATGTCGGAATACGCGGTGCGCTCGCCGGGAGAGGTGTCGAGCTGGAGGTCGTAGACCGCCTCGCGCATCTCTTCCGGCCCGCTGACCGAGAGGAAGAACTGCCGATAGGGCGGGAGTCCACTTCGGTGCAGCAGGAGGTCCCGGAGGGTGACGGACTCCTTGCGCGCGTCTCCTCGGGCGAACCCGGGAAGGATGTCGACCACCTGCTCCTCCAGGTGAAGCCGTCCCGCCGCCTCCAGCGCCATGATCGCGGTGGTCGTCCCAACGACCTTCGTTAGGGATGCCAGGTCGTAGAGGGTGTGGGGGGTCACCGGAGGGCTGTCCGGGTCCCAGTCCACGCGTCCGTACCCGCGAAGACGGGCCACCCTCCCGCCCCGCCCCACCGCCAGCGCCACCCCGGGAGCCACCGAGTCGGCAATGGCCCCCTCGATGTAGCGGTCGAGCGCGCTGAGTCCCTCCGGACTCAGCCTCATCGCCAGGGGATCCGCCTCCACGGGCGAGCGGGGAAGATCGAACCACGCGAAGGGAGGCCGCGCACCCGAGGCGGGAGGAAGGACCCCCCCGGGAAGCCCCCCTGCTGCCGTGCCGGAGTCAGGAGGAGGCTCCGCTCCTCCCGGGTCGTGGCGAAGGAGCCCCGCCTCGTCCAGAGCGTCCCCGCGGAGCTCGTCCCTTCCCTCCATGAGAGGGTGCGCCGCCCGAGCAATCCCCTCGCCCCGCTGGTGGAGTGGCGGGATGGAGATGGGGAGCCTGCCGCTCATGGGCTCGGCGCCCAGGACCGCCCGGGCCGCCGCCCGCTGGCTCACCTCGCGGTCGCCCCACGCCACCATGTACGTCCCCGTCTCGGGAAGCGCCGCCAGGAGATAGGGGTTCCCGAAGGAGACGAGGACCGCCGGGTCCCGCTCCGAAATCCGCCGGGCGAACTCCCGGAAGGCGGGCGGCAGAGCGACGGAGCCCGCCCCGGCCCGCGGTGGAAGATACACCCCCAGGAGGACGAGGTCGGCCCCGTCGGCCAGCTCCAGAAGCGCTGCGTAGCCGGCCCCGTCGGTGTGCGGACCCACCCGGGCTGCCTCCACCACACCGGGAAGGAGCCCGGAGAGGACGGCATCGAACTCCCGTCCCGCCGTGAGATCCTCCGCCTCCGCCCAGGTGATGGAGAGGATCCGGGACGTCGATTCGGGATCGGGAGGAAGGAGTAGATCGCGGTCGCGCACGAGGGTGATGGAGCGCGCGGCCGCCTCCGCCGCCAGCTCCCGGTGGGCAGCCCCGCCGACCACCGACGAGACCTCGTCCAGGGACACCAGGCGGTTCCGGTGGAGTCCGGCCCGGGCCTTCGTCTCGAGGATCCGACGTACGGAACGGTCGAGCCGCTCCCGCGAAATGCGCCCCGACTCCACCGCGTCCACCAGCGCGTCCACAGCCCCACTCACACTGGCAGGAATCACGATCACGTCCGAGCCGGCCTCGAAGGCGAGGACCGCCGCCTCCCCCGCGCCGTACCCCTCGGTGATCGCCCCCATCCGGAGGGCGTCGGTGAACACGAGCCCCTGGAAGCCCATCTCCTCCTGCAACAGCTCCGTCATGAACTCCGGCGCGAGAGTGGCGGGAGGCGCGCCGGGGCCCAGGACACCGGGTACGGAAACATGGGCGGTCATGACGCCATCGACCCCCGCCTCGATGGCGGCCCGGAAGGGGACGAGCTCGACCTGGTCGAGGCGCGCTCGGTCCGCCGTGACCTCCGGGAGTTCGAGGTGCGAATCGATACGGGTATCGCCGTGGCCGGGGAAATGCTTCGCCGTGCTCATGGCCCCGCCCGTGCGCGCCCCGCGGATGAAGGCAGAACCCAGACGACTCACCTCCTGCGGGTCCTCCCCGAACGCCCGGGTGTTGATGATGGGGTTTTCGGGGTTCGAGTTCACATCCATGACGGGGGCGAAAACCACGTGGACCCCGACCGCTCGGGCCTCTCGAGCGGTGGCCTCTGCGAAGCGCTCCACGATCCCCTCCTCCCCGATGGCCCCAAAGGCCATGGTGGGCGGGAAACTCGTCCCCCCACCCTGGGGGAGGAGAGTCGGGAGGGCGTAGCTGTGGGCGATCCGCATCCCGGGGCCGCCCTGCTCGAAGTCGGAGGTGACCAGGAGGGGGACGCCGGCGCGACGCTGGAGCTGGTTCAGCTTGTCGGCGTAGGTATGCGGGGTTCCGATGGAGATGACGACCCCACCGATGCCCTCCTCCTCCACCCACCCCAGCGTCTCCAGGAACTCCGGGTCGTCCTCCGCAGCGTAGGCACCCGAGATCCAGGGGAAGACGAGCTGCCCCACCGCCTCCCTCAGGGTCAGATCGGCGAGAGTGGCCGCGACCCACGCCTGGCCGTCTGGGTCGGGATGGTCCAGGAGGGTGGGAACGGGAGATGGGGGGTGGAGGTCGGGCGCGGGCGGCGCCACGGGAGCACAGGCGGCGAGGGTGAGGAGGAAAAGTCCGAGGAGTCCGGCACCCAACCGGATGCGATGCGACGGAAGCATGCCCATCTCAGAGGTAGCAGGGACCGTCGTTCGGAGCGGTGCGCCCCGCCGCCACCACGGTCGGTCCCGGGAGCCGGATTCCGTCCCCGATCTCGAAGGGGGGGATGCGGGTGGGAGTGCGGCCCGTCACCGGCACCTCCCCGAAGAGGGCGCGAGCGGCCGCCAACTGGCTCGACTGGGACCCACTCCAGGTGAGGAGATACGCCTGTGCGTTCGGGAACTCCCGCAGGAGGTACGGGTTGCCGAATGAGACAACCACGTGGGGGATCCTTGCCGCTGCGAGGTCCTCCACGAACTCTGCCAGCTCCTTGGGAATGGCGACGCTCCCATCGTACGCCACTGCCGCCACGTGCAGGGAAACCACCACCAGGTCCCGGCCCTGCGCTCTCTGACCCAGAGCGCGCAACTCCTGGGCCGGGGTGTCGCGGCCCACCGTGATGGTGGAAAGCCCCGGGTAGGTCTGCCGAAGCCGTGCGTCGAAGGTTCGCCCTCCCAGGAGGTCCGCGTCCCGCCGATAGGTGATGGAGAGGACGTCGGCCGTGCGGGTCCCCCGGAGCGGAAGGATCCCCCGTTCGTTGCGGAGGAGGGTCAGGGAGCGCTCCGCCACCTCCCGGGCAAGGGCGGTGTGCGCCGGGATCCCCACCTGCCGGAGGATGGCCTCCAGATCCACGGCCCGGCGGGTGTGGAGGGCCAGATCCTCTTTCGCCCGCAGGATCCTTCGCACGGACTCGTCGAGGCGCTCCTCGGAGACCCGGCCCGAGAGTACGGCGTTCATGACCCCCCGGATGGCCGCCTCGGGGCTGGGCGGCATGAGGAGGACGTCCGCCCCCGCCTCGATGGCCCGCACCGCCGCCTCCTCGCGGGAGAAGAGGCGGTCGATGGCGTTCATGTCCATGGCGTCGGTGAAAATGAGCCCCTGGAAGTCCCATTCCTCCCGGAGGAGTCCGGTGAGGACGTTGCGGGAGAGGGTGGCCGGCAACCGCGCCTCCTCTGCCACTTCGGGGAGAGCGATGTGGGCGGTCATGATGGCGCCCATCCCGCCGTCGACCGCCGCGCGGAAGGGCCGCAGCTCCACCGCGTCGAGCCGTTCCCGGTCCGCCCGGATGATGGGGAGCGCCAGATGCGAGTCGGTCTCGGTGTCGCCGTGTCCCGGGAAGTGCTTCCCCGTGGCGATGGCCCCGTGGTCCTGGATGCCCCGGACGAAGCAGGCGCCGAGCTCGGACACCCGCCCGGGGTCCTCTCCGAAGGACCGGGTGTTGATGATGGGGTTGTCCGGGTTCGAGTTCACGTCCAGGACGGGGGCGAAGGGGACGTGGATCCCGGCGGCCCTCGCCTCCACCGCGGTCACCCGCCCCATCTCGTAGGCCAGCACCCGGTCGTCGGCCGCCCCCAGCGCCATCAGGGCGGGAAAGTCGGTCGCTCCGCCCAGGTCATGCACGCCGGGGAGGTGCACGGCGCCGCGCAGCCGGAAGCCCGCTCCCGTCTCCAGGTCCGCTGCCACAAGAAGGGGGAGATCCGAGAGGCGCTGATAGGCGTTGAGCTTCGCCGCCACGTCCAGGGGAGTCCCGATGGACACGATCACCCCCCCGATGCGGTGGTCCTCGATCATCCTTCGCACTCGCTCGAAGGAGGCCGAACCCTCTGGCGCGAAATCCCCGGACACCCAGGTCATGATGAGCTGCCCCACCTTCTCCCGGAGCGTCATCTCTGCGAGCATCGCTTCGGTCCACGTCCCCGGGTCCGAGCCGGCCCACTCGCTCTCCTCCTCCCTCAACTCTGCATCCCGGGCGAACCAGTCCACGGGGATCCGGTCACCGGGGCCGATGGCGTCGTCGGGAGCGGAGACGACGACGGTGTCCACCACCCGAACGGTGTCCGTGATCACCTCGACGACCCGCTCGCCCTCACCGTCATGGGAGACCTCGGGAGCCGCGGATGCACAGGAGACCAGGCTTCCCAGGAGAGCCAGGAGGAAAAGATGTCCGGCGGTGCTCGCATCGGAGCGACGATCTCTGGGCGGCATGCGTTCAGGGGCGACGATGGTGAGGGGTGGCGCCCCCGTGGGGGCGAGCCCAAGGTAGAGGCATGAAGATCGTGCAACAATCCTGGCTCCGGTACCCCGCTCCCGCCCTGCTTCTCCTCTTCCTGGGGATCGCGTGCGGGGCCTCGGACGAGGGTGTACCCGCCCCCGGGGAGGCGCAGGTCCGATCCATTTCCCCGGCCGACACCGTCGTCCTTCCGGGAATCGAGGTGCTCCTGACCGACTCGCTCCACCTGGTGGAAGGACGGCGGGTGGGACTCATCACGAACCACACCGGCATCGATGCCGCGGGCGTCCCCTCCATCGACCGGCTCCATCGGCACCCGGCAGTGGAGCTCGTAGCACTTTACTCGCCCGAGCACGGGATCCGAGGCACGACCGAGGCCGGGGTCCTCGTGGATCACTCCCGGGACGAGGCCACCGGGTTGCCGGTGCACTCCCTCTACGGCGAGACCCGCAAACCCACGCCTGCCATGCTGGAAGGTGTCGAGGTCCTCCTCTTCGACATCCAGGACATCGGCACCCGCTACTACACCTACATCTACACGATGGGTCTCGCGATGGAGGCTGCGGGAGCGGCGGGGATCCCCTTCGTGGTCCTGGATCGGCCCAATCCGGTGGGCGGCCGACAGATCCAGGGGAACGTGCTGGACCCCAGGTTCGCCTCGTTCGTGGGCCTCCATCCGCTCCCCATGCGGCACGGGATGACCCCCGGAGAGCTCGCCCGCCTCTACCGGAGCGCGGGGTGGGCCGAGGCAGATCTCGTCGTGGTTCCGGCCGCCGGATGGACGCGGGACGCCCTTTTCCCCGAGACCGACCTCCCGTGGCTCCCCCCGTCACCCAACATGCCCGACCTGGAGAGCGCCCTCCATTACCCGGGTACGTGCCTCTTCGAGGGGACGAACCTCTCGGTGGGACGCGGCACCGACCGGGCCTTCCAGCAGGTCGGCGCGCCCTGGCTGGATGGCGAGGAACTGGCGGCCCGGATGGGGGCTTACGAGCTCCCCGGGGTCCGGTTCGAAGCGGTCCGGTTCACTCCGTCCAACCCGGGGGACGGGAAGTTCGGCGGGGAGGAGCTGGGAGGTGTCCGACTCCACGTGACCGAACCCCGACAATACGACCCAACCGCCACCGGAGTGGCCCTCCTCGTGGAAAGCCATCGGTTGGCGGGCGATCGGTGGAGTTGGCGAACCGAGCACTTCGACCGGCTCGCGGGAACGGACGCACTCCGGCTCGGGATCGTGGCGGGGCTGGGAGTGCCGGAGCTCACCTCCGGCTGGGCCGGGGAACTGAAGGCCTTCGAGGAGCTGCGAGAGGGCGCCCTTCTCTACCGCTGAACGGCTTGCCGCCCCAGGTGCCCTCCCGCGATAGTTTTCGGGACCACGAACCCCACGCCCCGACCCCACCGCGACCCCATGGCACTCCGTCTCGTCGAAGCGATCGTGCCCTCCGACCGGAAGAGCACGTTGGAAGAGGCGCTCTCGGACATCAAGCTCCGCAGCCTCCGAACGGAGTCGATCAGCGAGGGGCGCCTCCTGGTCCGCGTCCTGGTGGAGGCGGAGGGGAGTGATGCGGTGGTAGGCGCCCTCACCCAGCACTTCGAGCACGCCGAGGAGTTCGAGGCGGTGATCCTCGCGGTCGAGGCCGCGCTCCCCCGCCCCCCAGTGGACGACGAGGAAGAGGACGCAGAGGAGGACACCGGGAGTGAAGAATCCCGCGCCGGAAACGACGACGGCGAGGACTCGAAATCCTCGCGTGCGGCTTCCAGGGTCAGCGTCGAGGAGTTGCACGCCGGGGTGATGGATATGAGCCGCCTCACCCCCATCTACCTGGCCCTCGTCGTCATCGCCACGATCGTTGCCGCCATCGGGCTCCGCCGGGACAGCCCCGCCATCGTGATTGGATCCATGGTCATCGCCCCGCTCCTGGGCCCGTCGGTGGCCCTCGCTCTGGCCACCACCCTGGCCGACTGGCCCCTGGGCCGCCACGCCCTCAAGGCCAATGTGAGCGGCTTTTTCCTCTGCCTCACACTCTCCTTCCTCATCGGGCTCGCCGTTCCGGTGGATCCGTCCGTGGGGGAGATCGCGAGCCGGACGTTCGTGGGACACTCCGACGTGGTGCTCGGGCTGGCCGTGGGCGGGGCGGGGGTTCTCTCCGTGACCACGGGGGTCCCCACCGCGCTGGTCGGGGTGATGGTGGCCGTAGCACTCCTTCCGCCCCTGGTGGTAGCCGGGCTCCTGGCCGGTTCCGGCTACTGGGCGGGTGCGTGGGCGGCGGGGCTGCTCATCGCCACCTACGTCATCACCATCAACCTCGCGGGGGTCCTCACCTTCTTCGTCCAGGGGGTGAAGCCCAGGAGCAGATGGGAGGCCGAACGGGCCAAAAAGGCCACGCGGGTGGGGATCTTCCTCTGGGTCGTACTCGTCGGGGCGCTGGCGACCCTCATCGCACTCGTGGAGTTCGAGTAGGGGGGCTCCACTCACGCTCGATGCGCTCGAGGAAGAGATCCCGGATGCGTCGGGCAAGCGGCCCCACCTCGCCGCCCCCCACGGGGGCGCCATCCAGCCTCACCGTGGGGCGCACCTCGGTGGTCGTCCCGGTGAAGAAGATCTCGGAAGCCCGCCGCGCCTCCCTCACCGGAACGGGTCGCTCCACCGAGGGAATCCCCGCCTCCTGCGCTAGCTCCAGGAGGATCTCCCGTGTGATTCCCGGAAGGATCTGGTTCGAGGCCGGGTGCGTGACCAGCACGTCGTCCAGGACGAAGAAAACGTTGTTGTGCGCGCCCTCCACAGCGAGGCCGTCCCGGATCATCAGAGCGTCCGTTTCCCCCGCCTCCCGCGCCGCCTGCTGGGCCAGGACCTGGGGGAGAAGCTGGGTGGTCTTCACATCGGCCCGCGCCCACCGCTGGTCCGGCACCGTCACCGCCCCGTACCCCCGCGCCCATTCCTCCGCAGGAGGGCGTACGAACGGCTTTGCCCACGCGTAGACCGTGGGGGCCACTGCGGGGTCGGGGAAGGCATGCGTTCGGGGCGCGGTCCCTCGGGTCACCTGGAGGTAGACGATGCACATCGGCTCCTCCAGAAGATCATTCCGCCGGAGGAGCTCCAGGTGGAGCTCTTCGAGGCCATCCGGGAGCATCACCCCGATGGCCTCACCCCCGCGACCGAGGCGGGCCATGTGCCGCTCGAGAGCCAGGAAGCTCCCGCGGTAGGCCGGGCTTACCTCGTAGAGCCCGTCCCCGAAAAGGAAGCCCCGGTCGTCGGGGGAGATGCGCGCTTCTGAGCGGAGAAGATACTCGCCGTTCAGGTGGACGACGTCGGGCCTGGGCACGGTCCTTCCTGAAGGGGGGCTCAGTTCGCCCCGCCCCGTTCCAGCCGATCGAACTCCTCCAGGAGCTCGGCCTCGTGGACCGCCGCGTCGGCGTCGGCTCGCGCCTTCCCGCCTTCCGGATCCGAGGCGAGGCCATCCGTGTCGGAGTCCCCGTCCTCGGCCTCGTCGTCGTCGGCCGCCTCACCGGCACCGAGCTTCTTCCACTCCGCGTCGGAGGGCGCGGCAATGAGGCCCATCTCCTGCTTCAGGGCAAGGAGACGGTCGTCCATTTCGCCGCCCCGCTCGAGTTGCGCGAACTCGTCCTCCAGCGAATCTCCGGTAAGCGCCTCGGTCACCTCGGCGGAGGCCAGGGTCCGGCGCTCCGACTCCTCGATCCGCTCCGCCATCCGGCTGAAGGCGTCGAAGGCCGAGGTGTCGGAGAGCCCGGACATGGTCTCGTGGATCCGCTTCTGCGCCTGTGCGCGCTTCTGCTTGGCAATGAGGAGGTTCCGCTTCCGTCTCGCCTCCTCGATGCGGTCGTTGAGCTGCTTGAGCGACGTCTTCAGCTTCTCCGTCTCGCGGGCCTGCGACTCCCAGGTCTGGTGGAGGGAGGACGCCCTGTCGGCGTGCTCCTTCTGTCGGAGGAGCGCCTGTTTCGCCAGGTCGTCCCGCCCCTCCTGCACCGCGATCATCGCCCGACGCTCCCAGTCGTCAGCCTGCTTCGCCTCGTCCTCCACCTGCGCTCGGAGCTTGCGCTCGTCCGCGATGGCGGAGGCCACCTCCCGCTTCGCCCGAGAGAGCTGGTCACGCATGTCGAGGATGATCTGGTTCAGCATCTTCTCGGGATCTTCGGCTCGGGCGATCAGATCATTGATGTTCGAGCGGAAGAGGGTCGAGATCTTATGGAAAATGCTCATCGGTCATCCCTCCACGGGGGCTGAAGCGAGGGTCTTGATGGTCTCCATGTGACTGGACGCCGCCATCTGGAGACTGTCCAGCGAGGCCTGGAACTCGCCATAGTCGAGGGACTCGAGTTGCAGGCTCAACCCCAGGACGAGCTCCTCTCCCTCGAGTCCGTACGCCCCGTGCACCACGTCCGAGGCGTTCAACTCCAGAAGCTTCCGGTAGAGCTCCTCGCGCCCCCCGGGGCCAACAGGGAGATCCATGACCTTCAATCGCATCAGGAGAAGGGGAGGCGAGTGATGGACCACGATGGGAAGCTGCTCATCGCGGCTCCGTACCAGGTACATCCCCTCCGCGATCTCCTCGTGGTCGAGGTCCAGGCGGATCAGGTAGCTCTCCAGATCGTCTCGCGTGACCATCTCACCTCCATCGGCTGGGGCCGCGGCGTACCAGACCGAGGCCGAAGATTCTGCGACGCCCTTCGCACAGCGAAGATCCAAGTGTAATGCTTCCGCCGCCGATGGGCATCCGCGGGGGGGCGCGGTTCATGCTCAGACCGTCAGAGCCGGCCCCAGCACCTTCCCCAGGTAGGCCCCGGTGGGAGACCCTTCCGCCGCCGCGACCTCCTCCGGAGGTCCTTCCGCCACGATCCGCCCACCCCCCTTCCCTCCCTCGGGACCCAGGTCCAGGATCCAGTCGGCGGTCTTCACCACCTCGAGGTTGTGTTCGATGACCACCACGGTATTCCCGGTGTCCACGAGCCGGTGCAGCACCTCCAGGAGAACCCGGACGTCCTCGAAGTGCAATCCGGTGGTGGGCTCGTCCAGGATGTAGAGGGTCCGCCCCGTGGCCCGCCGGGCGAGCTCGGTGGCGAGCTTGATCCGCTGGGCCTCCCCCCCGGAGAGGGTGGTGGCCGACTGCCCCAGGTGGATGTATCCGAGCCCCACATCGGAGAGGGTCTGGAGCCGCTGCCGGATCTTAGGGACCGGCTCGAAGAACTCCAGCGCCTCATCCACCGTCATTTCCAGGACGTCGGCGATGTTCTTGCCCCGGTAATGCACGTCCAGCGTCTCCCGGTTGTAGCGCCGACCGCGGCAGACGTCGCAGGACACGTACACGTCCGGAAGAAAGTGCATTTCGATTTTCACCAGGCCGTCGCCGGAGCACGACTCGCAGCGCCCACCCTTCACGTTGAAGGAAAAGCGGCCCTGCTGGTACCCTCGCATCTGGGACTCGGGCAGTTCAGCAAAGAGCTGCCGGATGGGGGTGAAGACGCCGGTGTAGGTGGCCGGGTTGGAGCGCGGGGTCCGCCCGATAGGGGACTGGTCGACTTCGATGACCTTGTCCACCAGATCCACCCCCTCGAGGGTGTCATGGGAAAGCCCCGGGTCCCGAGCCCCGTGGAGCTTCCTGGCCAGGGCCCGGAAGAGCGTCTCGTTCACCAGGGTCGACTTCCCGGAACCCGACACCCCCGTGACGCAGGTGAAGCACCCGAGGGGGAAGCCCGCATCGACCCCCTGGAGGTTGTGGCCCCGGGCGCCCCGGACCACCAGCCGGCGATCCGGATCCGGGGGGCGCCGGCGCTCCGGCACCGGGATGGATCGGTCGCCTCGAAGGTACGCACCGGTCAGGGAACGTTCCGCGGCCTCCACCTCCGCGACGGACCCGGACGCCATGACTTCCCCACCCCGCCTCCCCGCGCCGGGACCCAGGTCGACCACGTGGTCGGCCGCCCGGATGGTGTCCTCGTCATGCTCCACCACCAGAACGGTGTTCCCCAGGTCGCGCAGAGCACGGAGAGTGTCCAGGAGCCTCTCGTTGTCGCGCTGGTGGAGCCCGATGGACGGCTCGTCCAGGACGTAGAGGACCCCCACGAGCCGGCTCCCGATCTGGGTGGCCAGCCGGATCCGTTGGCCCTCCCCTCCGGAGAGGGTGTCCGCAGAGCGTCCCAGCGTCAGGTACTGCAGCCCCACGTCCTCCAGAAAACGGAGCCGCTCCCGCACCTCCTTCAGAATGGGTCCTGCGACCTCGGCAGAGAGGGGCGTCACCTCGAGCGGAGCGACCCGGCCGTTCCCCCGCTCCTCACCTGCGACGGGGATGGCGTCGAAGAAATGCACCGCTTCCCCGATGGAGAGCCGCCCCACCTCCCCGATGGAGCGTCCGGCCAGCGTCACCGAGAGGGCCTCCGGACGGAGTCGGGCACCCTCGCAGGTGCTGCACGGCAGCGCGCTCATGTACTGCGCGAGTTGCTGCCGGACCGCGTCCGAGGAGGTGTCGCGGTAGCGCCGGGCCACACCCTCCACGACCCCCTCCCACACCTCGCTGTAGCTCCGGTCCTTCCCCTTGCGCCGGTAGGGAAAGAGGATCTTCATCTTCCCGGACCCGAAGAGGATGGCCTCGCGCACCTCCTCGGAGAGCTCGGCCCAGGGGCGCGCGGGATCGAACTCGTACGCTGCCGCGAGCCCGGGGATCACCGAGCTCTTGAGGTTGCCCGAGGGCTCTCCCCAGGGGAGGACGACCCCCTCCAGAATGGAAAGGCTCCCGTCACCCAGCATGAGCCCGGGGCTCACCTCCCTCCGGGTTCCGAGCCCGTCGCAGTCAGGGCAGGCGCCATAGGGCGAGTTGAAGGAGAACTGGCGGGGCTCCAGCTCGGCCAGGGAGGTGCCGCAGTGCGGACAGGCGTAGCGTTCCGAGAAGAGGTGTGAGACGGACTCCGCGCCCTTGCGGTGCTCCAGGACCTCGAGGATCCCCTCCGCCGTGCGGAGTGCGGTCTCCACTGAGTCGGCCATCCGGGCCCGGTCGGCCGGCCTCGCCACCAGGCGGTCCACCACCACCGCCACATCGTGGTTCTCGTAGCGGTTCAGCTTTGGCGGGTCAGCCAGGTCGTAGGTCTCCCCATCCACCCGAACCCGGACGAACCCCTCCTTCCGCGCGCGTTCGAAGAGCTCTCGGAACTCTCCCTTCCGCCCCCGTACGAGAGGGGCGAGAACCTCCAACCGGGTCCCCTCCTCCAGCTCCAGGAGGCGGTCCACGATCTGGGTGGCCCCCTGGCGCTCCACGGGCCGTCCGCAGTCGGTGCAGTGGGGAGTGCCGACGCGGGCCCAGAGGAGGCGCAGATAGTCGTAGATTTCCGTGACCGTCCCGACCGTGGAGCGGGGGTTCCGGGAGATCGTCTTCTGCTCGATGGAGATGGCCGGTGAGAGACCGTCGATGGCGTCGACGTCCGGCTTCTCCATGAGCCCGAGGAACTGTCGGGCGTACGCGGAGAGGGACTCGACGTACCGTCGCTGCCCCTCGGCGTAGATGGTGTCGAAGGCGAGGGACGACTTCCCCGACCCGGAGATCCCCGTGATCACCACGAGCCGCTCCCGCGGCAACTCGAGGGAGATGTCCTTCAGGTTGTGCTCCCGGGCTCCCCGGACGACCAGAAGATCACGCTCCATCACCCCGTCATCCCGAATGCCGGCTGCTCGCTGGCGGCGCGCGGCCCGGCCCGTTCGACGGGGCGGGTCAGAAGGTGCCCCTCAGCTGGCCCAGGGCCGCGATCCGCTCCTCCGTGGGAGGATGGGTCGAGAACAGCTTGCCGAACGTGCGGGCTGTCCCACCACGCAACGGGTTCACGATGGCCAGGCTCGCCCCCGCCTGGTTTACGTCCATGGGGATCCGGTTCGCGTACCCCTCCAGGCGCCCGAGAGCGCTGGCGAGACCATCGGGGGCACCCGCGATTTCGGCTCCGGTCCGGTCGGCCTGGAACTCGTTCGTGCGGGAGATGGCCATCTGCACGATCATCGCGGCGATGGGAGCCAGGATCATGAGGAGGATCATGACCACCATGTTCCGGTCCCGGCCGCCGAAGAAGATTCCCCAGCGGGCGATCATCACGATGGCACCGGCCATAGCGGCGGCCACGGTCGATACCAGCATGTGCCGGTGCTTGACGTGCGCCAGCTCGTGGGCGATGACCCCCTCCAACTCCTTCCGGTCCATGAGCTTCATGAGCCCCGTCGTGACGCACACGACGGCATTGCTATGGTTCCGACCGGTGGCGAAGGCGTTGGGTTGGTCCTGCGGAGCGATGGCCACGATCGGCATGGGGAGGCCGGCACGCTGGCGAAGCGCGTCCACCATGTCATAGAGCTGTGGGGCCTCTTCGCGGGAAACCGTCTTCGCCTTGTACATCCGGAGGACGATGCGGTGGCTGAACCAGTACATCCCCACGTTCATGAGAAGGGCCATCCCGAAGAAGGCGTACGCCATCTCCTGGCCCCCGATGGCCCCACCGATGAGGACCATGAAGACCATGAGGCCCGTCATGAGAACCAACACCTTCACCTGACTCATATTTGTTTCCACCTCGTATGCTCGCGAATACCTGGGCTGACAGTCGAGGTTCTACCCCGTGGGATCGCCCCGGTGCCACTCCCTGCCCTCAATAACCCCACTCCCGATAGAGGGAGAAGCCCATCACCTTGTCGAGGCGAAGACCCAGGTCTCCAAACCCGAAGGAGGCCTCCCTCGCGAACCGGTCCTCGATGAACGCCTCGGTCGTCCAGGAGTCCGCGAACCGCCATTCCAGGCGCGCGCCCGGGAACTGGTTCTGGGTGCGCCCCCCGAGACCGGTGAGGGGCCGGATGGTGAGGGCGAGGAAGAGGTTCTGTCCAATGTACTGCCCCATCTCGATCTGTGTCTGGGCGAGGGTTCCGCCGACACCCACGGAAGTGGGGAGGCCGGTGCCCTCCCGCGCCTGTGTAATGGAGAAGTAGTCCACCCCGAATTGTTGCGCCACCACCGCCCCGAGCTGCCCGGCAATGGCCCCGAGCCCGGCGCCCACTCCCGCCTCCGCGGCCCCCTCCAGAACCGATCGCTCCCCCGACCCCAGGGCGTAGGAGGGTCGCCCGAACACCAGGTAGCTGATGAGATCCGACTCGGCGATGGGCGGCTGGGAGTCGGAGGAGAGGGAGACGGTCATGTTCTCCAGCGTCCCCCCGAGGCTCGCGATGACATTGAGCGGCTCGCCCCCCTCGCGTCTGACCCGGTTGACGGCCTCGATCTCGAGCGAGGGGTTGATTCCGGGTGTCCCGGCGAACTCCACCGTCCCCCCCACCACCTCGAACTGCCGCCCAAATGCCGAATAGACCCCTCGAACCGCCTCGAGCGACCCAACCAGAACGAGCTCGCGGCGCGGACGGTCGAAGGTGACGGCCAGGTCGCCGTCCATCTCCACGTTCATTTCACGGGACCGGAGCCAGAAATCGCGCTGGATCACGAGGTCCACTTCCACACGCAGGTTCCGGACGAAGGGGTTCTCCGCCGCCGCTGCCACCGGGTGCGAAGCCACCAGCGAGGTATCGACCACGTCGAAGAAGGCCGGATCAGTGAGATCCACGACCTCCGCCGTCCGCGCGAACTCCTCCAGGAAAATCACCCCCTGCTCCACACGGATGCTTCCGTCGAGCTGCGGAGCGGAGTAGCGACCACTCAGGGCGATCTGGCCCCCGATCCGAGCGTTCAGGTCGCGTCTGTTGACGGCCTGGAACCCTGAAGCCTCGATCTGGAGGTCGAATCCCGGATCGGCAAGATCCTCCAGCGAAATCGTCCCCGCCACACGGGCCGTCCCCCCGGCCCGCGCTTCGACGTTCACCGCCAGGGTCCGGTCGTCCCGGATCTGGATGTCGCCGGTCACGCCCGTGACCCTGACGCCCTGCTCGGGGAGGGAGGCCCCACCCCCCCTGATGAGGAGTTCTCCGGAGGGCTCGAGCGCCCGGGGAGTTCCCCGCAGGACCACACGGCCGTCTATGACCCCCGTCACGTTCTCCAGGGCCGGGACCACCGAGAGGGCGGCAGCCGCAGGAAGGGAGTCCAACACCAGGCTCAGGTCCAGGGTCCGATCGGGAAAGCGATCCGACACCTCCTGGAAGGAGAGGTCCACCGGCAGCTGACCGGACGCGGTCAGGAGCCGGCGGCCATTCAGGTCCGCCTCCACCTCGGCGGTCGCGAGAAGGCCCCTGTATTCGAGGGCTCCCTCCACCCGGGAGAGTCGGGCATCACCGGTGGCCACTTCGGTCAGCACGAAGTGCCCGTCCATCTCCGGTGAGTGGGGCGGCCCCCGGACGTCGAGCTCCAGGTCCAGGATACCGGTGGGTGGATCCTCGAGCTGGAGGATCCGGCCGATCTCGGCCAGGTCGAGTCCCGATACCCCGATCTGGAGGTCCGACTCCCCCTCCAGGTCCAGGAGCCCCGCAGCTTGCATCGTCGCCGAACCCTCCGCCTCCGGGGATGGACGCCTGAGCCGAAGGAGGTCCACTTCAAGGGCCGAGGTCCCGGAAATCCGGAGCTCCGCCGGCGCATCGAGGCTCCAGCGTCCGGTGCGGAGATCGAAGGCCAGCGTCTCGAGCGTCACGTCCACGCTCTCGTCGTGCAAGGTGAAGCGGCCGCCCACCTGACTTCCCTCGTCTCCCGGGCGACGCAGCTCGGCCGTGAGCACTCCCTCGCGGGGCCGGTAGGACCCTTCCACCGTCGCCCCGAGGAAGCTGAAACGCCCGGTCTCGAAGGACCCGAGCTCCACGGTGCCATCCACCTCCCATTCGTCTCCCCCCCTCCATCCCCCCTCGAATCGGCCCAGCGCCGATGCAATGGAGTGGTCGGCGTACACCAGGTCGAGGATCTCGATGGATCCCTGGGCTTCCAGATCCCGAACCGACCCGCTCAGGCGGAGGTCCCCCCGGGCCTCACCCTCCAGCACGACTCCCACCGCGTCAGGCAGAGTGTCCGGGTTCACCCCTTCGAAGCGCAGGACCTCCCGCTCGAGCTCGGTAAGGGTGTCCGCCGCGATCACGCGCTCCCCGAGGAAAATGGGACGAAACGCCGCGATGGAAGCAGCCTCCCATTCCACCGTGATGGTCCCCTCCGGCACGTCCTCCCGGAGAGCGAGATCGCCCTGACCCCGCACTTCGCCCAACTCGGACTGGAGCTCGAGGAGGTCCAGATGCAGCCGACCATTCTCTGCGCGGAACTCCACTCCCACCTGGCCTATTTCAGCATTCGCGACCTGGACGGGCTCGAGGTCGAGCCGACCGAAACCCTCCAATTCCTCGAGGGTCAGGCCCCGTCCCTCGACCGCGAAATCCCCCGAGATCAGGGTGGGTGACGGGACCCCGGCGAGGAGACGATCGAGGGCGAACTGCTCCACCCGCCCCTCGGCGCGGTACCCGGACGCGAGGTCCATGACGTTGACCTCGGCCTGCGCGACGACCTGTCCGGCAAGCGTCTCGAGGTCGACAGCCACGGAAAGGGCGGAGGGGGTCCCGGAAATCCGCACCGGTCCCCGAAGCTCCCCCTCCACCGGGAGCTCGCGCGCCAGGGCCGAGGCCAGACCCGCGAAGGAGAGGGGCTCGAGCGTGCCCTCCAGATCCATCGCCAACTCCCCTCCCTCGGAGCGGCGAACGAGGCCGGCCACTCGTAGCGAGGACTGGGCACCTGTCACTCCTGGAGGCAACTCCGTCGGCGCGTGCAGGAGGGCACCCGACAACTGGATGCCCTCGGTCAGGTCACCGCTGGCCTCCAGCTCCAGGCTCCCTTCCCCGGTGAGCGTCAGGTCGGGCAGGAATGCCTGGAGCGTGCGGTAGCGGAGCGGATCTACCTCCAGGGAGAGGTCGGACACACGCAGTTCGTCGCCGAGCCCCAGTTCGCCGGAGAACCGGGCCGTAGATTCGGGGACGTCGCGCGCCGGGTCGTAGTAGGTCGTCTCGCCATCGAGCTGCATGGCACTCAGTGGGCCACTCGCGGCCACCTGACCGCTGAGCCGTCCTTCCACCGGGAGCGGTTCTTCGAGCCAGGGGTCGAGCAGTGCCAAATCGAATTCCTCGAACCGCAGGTCCGTCGCGGCGAGGCGAAACTCCGGGCCCAGCTCGAAACCCAGCTCCCCCTGGACCCGGGTGCCCTCGATGAGCACATCGGCCGACTCGATTCGCCAGGACGAGCTGGGAACGGGACCGCTCACGCTGAGGTCGAGCGTGCCGCTCCCCGCCGGGAGGCGCGGCCCGAGCCAGCGAAGCCCGTCGAGGCTCGTCGCCGCGACCGATACCCGTGCATCGAGAAGCGGCTCGTCCCCGTCCTCTCCCAGATCAATTCCGAACACCCCCGCGATCTGGGCGTCCGGGAGAAGGAGTTCGTCGATCTGCAGGGTGATCTGGCTCCCCCTCCGGTCCAGGATCCCACGGAAGCTCTCGATGACGAAGGGTTCGGCGAGAACGCGTCCGGTCATGGACAGGCGGGCGACGTCGATCCGCTCCCCCTCCATGTCCGGGCGGACGATCTGCGCCTCGTTCACGAGGGCCTGGATGTCCGAGAACTCCAGGCGGCGATGGAGGCCCTCTACGCCCGGCACCGTTTCGAGGACCCCGAGTCCCTCCTCGGCATCGTCCTCGACCGGGGAGCGGAGGACGAAGTTGCCGTCCGCGATGGCCACCTGCTCCAGAAGGAGGGTCACCGGAGGAGGGTCCTCGAGGTCGGGCCCTCCGATCAGGCGCAGAAGGCGCGCCAGGATTCCCGGGGAATCGTCGTCGGGCCCGGGTTCGATCGGCTCCTCGTCCTCCTCCTCCGGCTCCGTAAGCCGAAAAATCCTCTGCAGGTTCGAATATTCATCCCCGTGAAGCGTCTCGAGGACGAAGCGGGGAGCGCTGACCTCCACCGGCACGAGGGCGATCCGCCCCCATAGGAGTTCCCGGTAGGCGTATCGGAGCCGGACGGCGTCGGCCTCCAGGAAGGGACGCCCCTGCTCATCCCGGATGGAAACGCCTTCCAGCGCGAAGCCACCGAGAAGTCCGTCGGACTGGACGGACTCGATCCGGACCTCCCCGTCCAGGTGATTCGGCACCTGATTGAGGACCATGCGGAGGACGAAATCGTGCCCGGTCTGGGTTTGAAGCACAGCGTATCCGACCCCGACCACGATCGCGACCGCCACGACTCCCAGGCCCAGGAGGAGACCGAACGCCCGCAACGCGAAGCGAGCCATGGTCAGAACGCCTGCCCGATGGAGAAGTGAAGTTGCAGCCTCTGCCACGAGAAGCCGTCGTCGTCTTCTACTCGCAGGCGAGGTCCCAGAAGCGCGAGCTCGTCGAGGCGCACCCAATCGATGGGCTCCCCGCCCGGTCCCACGATCCGGTCCCCGGACCGGTCGCGATCGGGGTCGAATGGGCGGAGGCCCGAAGTCACCACCGGCACCGACTCCGATCGGCGGGGGCGGTAGGCCACATCCACCCGGACCGGACCGATGGGCGTACTGTACCGAAGCCCGATTCCCGGCGTAAATCGAAGGTCGGCCACGGACGTGTCGCTCGAGGTGTCCCAGACCTGACCGAAGTCGATGAAGGCGGCTCCACCCACCAGTGGCTGAAAGACGGGGAAGCGGAGTTCCACACTCCCCTCCAGGAGGTTGCTCCCCCCGGTAGGACGGGAGAAGAAGCGCGATCCCTCGAGCGCAGAGGGGTCACAGGTCAATGTCGCGACCTCCTCCGGAGTGCAGACGCCCTCCGTCCGGTCGCCTACGGGAAAGAGGAGCCCACTCAGCTCCACGGACACCACCTGTGGCCCCAGCTGATTCTCCGCATAGCCCCGGATGGAGTTCGCCCCCCCGGCGTAGAAGCGCTTCTGGGGGTGGGCGACGCGAGGGCCACCGCCCTCTTCAGCCGCCGCCAGGCCCCGGAACTCACGGGGATTCAACCAACCCGCCCGCAGCTTTCCCGCCAGAACCACATCGCCCGGAAGGCTCTGGAAGACGGTCCCCTCCAATACGGCTCGCTCGTAGTCGAAGTGGGAGGCGGTAACCTGCGAGGCGTGTTCGAAATCGGCGACGAGCGTGTAGCCCCCGCGGGGAGAGAAGGCCTGATCCGTACGATCCCGGGAATAGGTGATCCCGACCGGCGAAAGCCGGTTCGAAGCCTGCAGGATGTCGATCTCCCGCGGGTCGCACACCAGGAACGTGGTGCAAAAAAACACCTCCGCAGCGTCCAGCCGGGCGAGCTGCGGTCGGTAGGAGAGGGTCCCCACGGTCCCCCCACCCAGGCTCCTGCTGAGGGCGAGGTTCAGACCCAGCGCCTGCCGGATGAAGACGTCCTGGAGACTCTGTCGCTCTGCGTAGATGGAGGCGGTAAAGGTGTTCCGGGGGGAGAAGATCCAGGGCTGGGTGAAGTCTGCTCCCACGGACCAGTTCACCTCGCCGTACTCGCCCGTCCCGGCGCCCCCACAGACGGAGTCCTCGAGCTGGCTCACCCCCAGGTTCGAGAACCGGCTCCGTACCACCAGCCTGCGCGCGCCGCCCTGGAAGTTGCGGGACACCCAGCGCCCCTCGCTGATGAAGCACTCCGCACTCGTCCAGCCGCCCCCCAGGCGGACGCGGTGGGTGTTGCCTTCGTTCACCTGGACCCGGAGGGGAACCACGCTGTCCGGCGAATGCTCCAGGTCCTGCACGATGGCCGCATGTCGGAAGATGTCGAGGTTGTAAAGGCTGCGCTGCCCCTCGAAGATCCTCTCCTGGCTGTACTGGTCACCTTCGCGGAGCCCGATCATCCGCCGGACCACGGCCTCCGAAACCTGCTGGTTCCCCACGACCTCGATGGGACCGAACCGGGCGTGCGGGCCAGTGAAGACGTCGAACTCGACACGGGCCTCGTACGCGTCCAGATCGATGTCTATGTTCCGCAGGACGTCGGCCTGGGCGTAACCGCGGTTCCGCATGCGCTGCGTGAGGGTGTCCCGCACCACGTCGAGCCTGCGCAGGTTCAGGGGCTCCCCCTCCTCCACGGGGAGCGCGCTCAACAGCAGCGACCTCTCGCTCTCGTCGTCGATGCCGACCAGGTCGAGGCTCGAGATGAGGACGGGCCGACCCTCGTCGATTCGGTAGGTGATGCGGACCCGGGTCTCCTCCACCCGCTCGATGGTGGTGTCCACCTGGGTTTCCCTGAAGCCCCGGAGGTAGTAGTAGAGCTGAACCCGGATGAAGTCCTGTTCGAAGACCCGCGGATTCAGGTACCCACGGTCGATGGCGAACCCGGCGCCCGCAAAACAGAAGGGTTGGAGGACGAACGAGCGGCACTCCGACTGGCGCGTCACGATGGCGTTTCGGAGCATCCGCGTAGCGAAGCTCTCGTTCCCCTCGAAGTCCAGAGAGATGATTTCCGGACGGTTCGGCGTCTGCGCCTCGGCCGAGGGCGTGGGGAGGAAGAGGAGCACGAGCGCCAGCAGGAGGGCGAGCCGCGTCATCTCGCTTCCTCCCGCATGGGTGGGGAGGGGGCCTCGGTCGGGCGACGGCCGATGGTGAGAGGTTCCTCGAAGAATCTTTGCGGGATCCGGGGAAACGCATGCATCGAGAAGGGTGCGAAACCCCCGGCCTCCATGAAATGCATGTGCTTCACTACTTCGAGGCGGCCCGCGTGCACCTGGATCACGTTGAAGGAGTTGCGAGCCCGCTCCCGCGCGCGCCCTCTCCGTGAGCTGGTGGTACCGCACTGCACGATCACGACACCCCGCTCGGGGTCGGCTCCCGGGTGCACGTCCAGGGAGTTCCCGATGAAGGCCCGGTGCAGGTGTCCCCCCATCACGAGCTCCACTCCCATCTCCT
Organism: Gemmatimonadota bacterium; assembly: GCA_040905325.1. Classification (GTDB taxonomy): domain Bacteria; phylum Gemmatimonadota; class Gemmatimonadetes; order Longimicrobiales; family Gaopeijiaceae; genus JBBDRS01. Next base: position 26,588 of record JBBDRS010000047.1, on the reverse strand, counting down.
CCAGCGCCTCGAGGATCCTCCGCGCCTTCGGGAGCGGCTTGTCGCCCTCATAATCGGGTGCTGGAGCCAGGTGGTGGTGGGCCACGAGGGCCTTCAGATCTGTGGAGGGAGAGGAGGCGAAGGCCTTACTTGCAAACTCGAGTTGCCCCGCGTCGATGCGTCCGTTCACGATGGCCCGGCGGGGAGCCGCCGTGTTGAGTGCGACAACGGTGAGCCCCGGGATCCGGGTGACGGTGTCCAGCTCGTCTGAGATATACTCCCGGTAGTTGCGGAACGGAGAGAACAGTCGCTCCACCACCCGGTAGAGCGGCACGTCGTGGTTCCCCGGGGTGACGACCAGGGGGACCTTGGGCAGGCGCTCCAGGAAGGCACGAGCCTCCTGGAACTCACCGACCTTGGCCCGCTGCGTGAAGTCCCCCGAAAGGACGATCACGTCGGGCGTCATGGTCTGGATGGCACGCAGAAAATCCTCGGCGGCCGTCGGATGGTGGGGCTCGCCGAAGTGCAGGTCCGATCCATGGACGATGGTGATCATCCCGTCTTCTCTCACCCCGTCGCCCCCTGGCGCCCTTTGGAGGACGGGAACCCGGCGAGCCCCGGGAAGGGGAGCGAAGCGCTGGCCTCGACATCGTCTGGCTCGCCGCCCGTCCGCTCGAGGTGGAAGGCCGCCGCCCGGGCCACCATCGCCCCGTTGTCCAGCGAGAGGCGCGGAGAGCCGTACAACACCTTCCCATCCTTCCCGAGGCGCCGCTCCATCTCGGCCCGGAGCCGTTTGTTCGAGGCCACCCCCCCTCCCAGGAGCACTCGTCGGCAGCCGGTAGACTCCACTGCCCGAAGTGTCTTCGACACGAGGGTGTCCACGACTGCGTCCTGGAACCCCCGGGCAACGTGCGCCCGCTCTTCCTCCAGTTCCCCGTTCCGGTCCAGCTCCGCCACCCTGTTCACCACCGCGGTCTTCAGCCCCGAGAAGGAGACATCGAAGAAATCCGGATCACCCGGGCGCTGATCCCGCCTGAGCATCGGCCGGGGAAACCGGTGCCGCTTCGGGTCCCCTTCCTTGGCGAGCCGCTCCACGTGTGGGCCACCCGGATACGGGAGTCCCAGGATCTTTGCGACCTTGTCGTACGCCTCCCCGGCGGCGTCGTCGCGCGTCTGCCCCAGGAGGCGATAGCGACCCCATTCCTCCGCATGCAGGAGGAGGGTGTGCCCGCCCGAGACCAGAAGCCCGACGAAAGGAGGCTCGGCTTCGCGGTTCTCGAGCGAGGGAGCGAAGAGGTGTGCCTCCATGTGATGCACGCCCACCAGCGGGAGGTCCAGTGCCCACGCCAGAGCGCGCGCCCAGCTCACACCCACCAGAAGCGCTCCGATAAGCCCCGGACCCGCGGTGACCCCGATGGCGTCGAGGTCTTCGGGAGTCACTCCCGCCCGGGCCAGCGTCTGTCCTACCACGTCGTCGATCACGGAGAGGTGGGCACGGGCCGCGAGCTCGGGGACCACGCCGCCGTACAACTCGTGCGCGTCCTGCGAGAGGATGACGTGTCCGAGGATCTCACCCGCGCGCACCACTGCGCTCGAGGTCTCGTCACAGGAGGTCTCTATCCCCAGCACCAGGGCGTCGTTCACTGCAGATCCCCTGAGGGGTCGCGACGACGCACCGTGACCTCCTCCACCTCGAATTCGCCCGTCAGGAGGCGCGGCACTCCCTGGAGCATCAGCGATCCCGGCTGCTCGTCACCGACCTCCTCCGGTAGCTCCCCCTCCTCGAGATCGACCAGCAGGTAGAGCGACCCCGGGGGCACCGCGTCCAGGAGGCGCGCCGCGCCTGTCAGCCGGACCGTGGCCGCGGCGGTGGAGAGCTCATAGCGATCCTCCCAGTCGGGCACGCCAACGACGATTGGTACATTCCCGAAGGTGCGCTCCTCGCGTTCGACCACCTCGAGTGCCAGCTGCAGTCGCGCCGGCTGCACGAGGACACGCGCCAGACCGGTGGTGTCGACGGACACGGGTATCGGGCCCGAACCCTCCACCGAGGACAGATCGATCGGTTGCAGGCGAACGGAATCCAGGGGCTCGACCCGGCTCTGCGGACCGCTGACCTGCAACATGGCCGGAATGGGGACGGGCCACGACGCGAGTGCGAACCCGTCGGGGAGTTCGTCCGTGACCCGTACGGCCACGGGAAGCTCTACGCGCCTGATCGGCTCGAACGAGAGGCGTACGCTCAACGGCTGGATGTCGTCCACCACGATGCCGGGCCGGTCCTGCGTCCGGACGTGGCCCGGCTGCAGGACGATGGTCGTATCCGCCGAGTGGACCTGATCCACAGCGATGACGATGCGCGGCTGGTCCACGAGGTTCCGGATCAGCTCCCGTGAAGGGCCGTGGAAACGGACCGAGGCGGTCGCGGGCTCGATCCCGCCCACGAGAGCCCAGTCCGGATCGCTCAACTCGAGCCGGATCGGCACCTCGGGCAGGGTCTGCCGGTCGGGGGCCTCGGCCCTCACCGACACCCAGAGGAGGAGCGCCACGCCGAAGGCCGACAGCTTCAAGGTCCAGTTCCGTGCGAAGAATCCCGAAATCGACTGCATCGGGTCACGCCTCCTGTTCGAGGAGGCGACGGATGAACCGGACGTACTCCGGGTGATCCCATTCCGTGATCCCGGTGACCCTCGAGTAGATCGTGCCGTCCCGGCCGATGACGTACGACTCCGGAAGGCCCACCGTCTGGTAGAGTCGCGTGATGTGCCCGTCCGGGTCCCAGAGGATCGGGAAGGTCAACCCCAGCGACCGGGCGAACTCCCCCGGATCACCGGCAGGTCGTCCCAACGGTCCGATCTGGCCCCTTCGCCGACCGTCGACGCTCACCGCCACAATCTCGAAGTCGTCGTTGTCGAGTCTTTCATAAAGCCGCTGCATGGAAGGCATCTCCTCCACGCACGGGGGACACCAGGTCGCCCAGATGTTGAGCAGCACCACGCGCCCCCTGTAGCGGTCGATGGAGACGGTATCTCCCTGCAGGGTGACCGCCTCGAAGTAAGGCGCCTCGGCACCGGGACCCACGGGCTCGTAATGGCCGCGACCGGTCCACGCGAGGAGGATCACCCCCAGCGCGAAGGTCGTGGCCAACAGGTAGAGCACGTTCGATGGGTTCTTGGACATCACCGCCCCTCGTCTCCCGACTCCCGGAGGAAGCTGCTGCTCCCGACAACGAGGCGGACGCGACTCCCCTGCCGGACCTCTCCCGCTTCGGGCGCCTGTTCCAGAACCGTCCCCGGCTCGGTCCCGAAGCGATAGACGCGGTCGACCGCACCGACCTCGAGCTGGAGGGAATCCAGCACCTCGAGGGCCCGCTCCTCCACCATCCCCAGGAGATTGGGGAGCTCCACCAGCGGCGGCCCGAGACTCACCGTCACCCGGATCGTGGAGGGAAGCTCCACCTCCTCCCCGGCTTCAGGTGACGTCTCCACCACCCGTCCTGCGGGGAGAACGGTCTCCAGGGAATCCAACTCCACCTGGAAGCCGGTGGTCTCGAGCACGGTCACCGCACGCTCCGCGGGAAGCCGCGAGACGTCGGGCACGGGGCGCGTTTCGGGGCCGAGGCTCATCGTCACCTCGACCGGCGCCCCCGCCACCGCGAGTTGACCTGGTAGTGGCGTCTGACCGAACACCAGCCCGGACGGAAACTCGGGATGCCGGATGGAATCGATCCGGCCCACCACCAAGCCCTCCAGCCCCAGGGCCGCCTCCACCTCGGCGATGCTCATGCTCCGGAGGTCCGGCACGTCGCGGAAGTCGGCGACTGCCACCTCGGGCTCGGGAAACACGACCTGCGTCGCGTACAGGTACCCCGCGCCCGCCCCCGCGAGAATCACCCCGAGCGCCGCAATCCCCACCCACCCGCCGGAACGCAGGAACTGGCCGGCACGGGGGGACATCCGGTCCGGACGCCGCTCGCCCCCGGGCCCTCCCCTGCGTCTCCTCATGGAACTGCCCAGATTCATCTGCTTCTCCCGAGAGTTGGCGCTTCGTGCCCCGCAGTCTGCCTCCTGAGCCTGGCGGCGAAGGAGCCGTCGGTCCCGGTGACGTGCGGGAGGATCCGGAGGATGGAACCGTCGCGCACCGCATCTGGAGCCGCAGGGCCACCCTCCACGATAAACTCCGGATGCCGTGCGAGGAACGCCTCCACCACGCTGTCGTTCTCTTCGGGCTCCAGGGTGCAGGTGGAGTAGACGAGGAGACCGCCCGGCCGCACGATACCGGCGGCACCATCGAGGAGGCGTCCCTGGACCTCGGCGAGCTCACTGATGGTCTCCCTGGTGAGCCGCCAACGCGCATCAGGATGCCGGGCCAACGTCCCCGTTCCCGAACAGGGCGCATCCACGAGCACCACCTCCCCTTCGGCGCTCTGCCCCCTCCGGAAGGGGGGTCGATGTGCGTCGGCGGCCACGCAGGCGATCCGGAGGTTGAGCCGGTCAGCCGTCTGCCTCAACCTGCGCAGCCTCCCCGGCGATCGGTCCGCCGCTACGACCTGCGCCCCGCGACCTGCGAGCCCCACTGCTTTACCGCCCGGGGCGGCACATAGGTCCATCGACCGCCGCCCGGCCACGTCCCCGGTCCAGAGCACGACCCACCTCGCGGCAGGGTCCTGGACGATTCCCGGTGCGGCACCGAGTGCAGCCTGGGGCGAGGTTCCCGGGGGAAGTCGGAGCGCACCCGACCCGTCCGACGCCGCTTCCGACCGGATCCCGGCCTCACCCAGTCGTCGCGCGGCCTCGTGGGGCTCCACCCCGATCGGAACGAACCAGGTCGAGGGAACCCGGTTGTTCGCCGCCACCAGGTCGCGGACGTCCTCGACCCCGTAGCGCTCCAGCCATCGCCGGACCATCCAGCGTGGATGGGAGCCCCATGTCGTGAGGTGCGACTCCGGATCCTCCTCCAGAGATGGAAAGCGGTCCTCCCCGCATCCCTCCCGCAGGAGGGCGCGAAGGACGGCGTTCACGAACCCTCCCACCCTCCCTCCCCGGACTTCCCGTGCCTGTTCGACCGCCTGTGAAACCGCCGCGTACGAGGGAACCCCATCCATGTGGAGGAGTTGGTAGGCGCCGAGTCGAAGGATGGGAAGAAGCGCGGGGTCCAGGCGCTCCAGGCCGCGATCCACGTGGAGTTCGAGAAGGTGGTCCAGACGCCCTCGGAACCTGACCGCGCCGTACGCCGCCTCCTGGACCCATGGGCGCTCAGCCGCCGGGAGGCGAGGCGCGAGCTCTTCCCAGGCGACATCCAGCCTCCGCCCGCGCTCCACTGCCCTCAGGAGCTCGAGCGCCGCCCGCCGCCCTTCCGTGATCCCCTTCACTCTGGTCTCCTGCGAGTCCCCGGCTGTCCGCCCCACGGTCGTCAGTCGAGCATCCCGCTGGTCGGCGAGGACGGCACGGCGATCTCGCGCTTCGGCATGCGCCCGGCCAGATATGCCGTCCGACCGGCCCGCACGGCGTCCCGCATCGCCGAGGCCATCAGCACAGGACGCTCGGCGGCGGCGATCGCGGTGTTCATGAGCACGCCATCGACGCCCTGCTCCATCGTCGCGCAGGCGTCGGAGGCCGTCCCCACCCCCGCGTCCACGATGACCGGAACCTCCAGGCGCTCCTTGATCTCCCGGATGTAATAGGGGTTTACCAGACCGAGCCCGCTCCCGATGGGGCTGGCGAGGGGCATGACGGACACACAGCCCGCGTCCTCCAGGCGGAGGGCCATGATGAGGTCGTCGTTCGTGTAGGCCATCACCTTGAACCCCTCCTGGACGAGGACCTTCGCCGCCTCCAGGGTGGCCTGCACGTCGGGGAGGAGGGTCTTCTCGTCCCCGATGACCTCGAGCTTGATCCACTCGTTGAATCCGGCCGCACGGGCCAGGCGCGCGTACCGGATCGCATCTTCCGCGGTGTAGCAGCCCGCGGTGTTCGCCAGGAGGAAGAACTCCTCGGGATCGAGGTGATGCAGGATCCCCTCCTCGGCGTTCCGGTCCAGATCCACCCGTCGGACCGCCACCGTGACCATCTCCGACCCGCTGGCCCGGATGGCCTCCACCATGGTGCGATTGTCGGGGTATTTTCCCGTTCCTACGATGAGTCGGGAGTCGAACTCCCGGTCACCGATCCGAAGGGGAGGGTCCCCGATTGCTCGCGTCGGTGTCTCGTTCTTCATCTATCCGTTCCTGTACCAGGTTCAGGGTGCTCGTTCCTCGTCATGGCAGCCATGCCCGCCGGTGCGGTCAGCCCCCGCCGACGAAGTGGACCAGCTCCAGCTGATCGCCGGACTGCAGAACCGTCTCTCCGTATGCCGATCGGTCGACAATGGACTTGTTGCGCTCCACGACGACCGTTCCCGGGACCAGGTCCAGGGAGCGGAGGAGTGCATCCACCGACGTCCCCGAGGGGCAGGAGCGCTCCTCGCCGTTCACCACGAGGTGGATCTCACCTTCCACCGAGGTTCCCATCCCACCAGCGGTCTCCATGACTCACTCCCTCGTCTCAAATTGATCTCGATCCCTCACCGCCTGCTCGGACCCCCCTCCGGGAAGCGTCCGCACCAGCTCCACGAGGAGGATGTCGACGGCCTCCGCCGGTCGCCGAGCGTCCCATACCGCCCGCAGGACGCCGACCCCTGCGGCCCCTGCCCCAACGACCTCGGCGATCCGGCCTGCAGTGATCCCGCCGATGGCGATCACGGGAAGCCCCCCCGCAACCCCACCCACCCGCCGGATCAGATCGACTCCGGCGCCTTCCCGGCCCGGGTGCGAGGGGGTGGGGAAGATGGTACCCACCAGGAGGTAGTCCGGTCGATCTTGCGGGTCGAGCGCCACGGGGCCGTGGACCGATCGGCCGACCAGCGCCCCCCCCGGGAGGAGCGAGCGAACCGCCCGTACCGGGAGTCCTGCCTCCGGGAGGTGCACTCCGTCGGACCCGGCGAGGAGAGCGACGTCCACACGCTCGTTGACCAGGAGCTTGCCCCCGACGGTCCGCGCCACCGGAAGGAGTCGGTCCGCGACTTCGAGCAGCCTGCGGCCCGTCAGCTCCTTCCCTCTCAGGTGCAGCGCGACCCGATCGCCTCCGGCCTCGAGCACCCGGGCGGCGGCCTCATAGAAGCCGTCGGCCATGAGCGTCGCTGTGTCCGTCACGACGTGCAGAGGGGGGATCAACTGAAACGCAAGCCTCCCTCGGCGCTTCGCCCCCTCAGCCACGCCGCGGATTCCATGCGTCGCTTTCCCGGGGGCTGGACCTCCCCGATCCGCACGGCGCCGCCATGGCCCGTGGCGACCACGAGTTCGTCTCCAGGGCCGGGCGGGAGGAAGGTCCCGGGCGGCGGGGTATCGGACGCCCGGTCGACGACCGTCGGGGAGAAGAGCTTGATGGGCTCGTCGCCCAGAAGAGACCATGCGCCGGGAACCAGGTCCATCCCCCGGATATGATCGGCAACCGCACTCGCGGTTCGCTCCCAGTCGATCCGGGCCGTCTCGCGATCGACTTTCGGGGCGTATGTCGCGTCTCGGTAGTCCTGCTCGCGGAACTCCGCCTCTCCCGCGCCGATCAGGGCCACCGCCTCCATCAGCGCCTCGGCCCCGAGCTCGGCGAGCCGGTGCGTGAGACCGGTGGCGGTGTCCTCCACGGCGATGGGCATCTCGCGTTGGAGGAGGATCGGACCCGCGTCCATCCCCGCGGTCATCCGCATGATGGTCACCCCCGTCCGATCGTCCCCTCGGATGATGGCCCAGTTCACGGGTGCGGCACCGCGGAGGCGCGGGAGGAGGGAGGCGTGCACATTGATGGATCCGTGGGTGGGGAGCTCCAGGATCTCCACGGGGAGGATGTGACCGTATGCCACTACGACGGAGAGATCGGGCCGGAGCGCCTCCACCTGCGCCAGAAAGCCCGGGGAGCCGGGCTGCTCGGGGGTGAGCACCGGAAGCTCTTCTTCCTCGGCCACCTCCCGCACCGGCGAGGGGCGAAGCTTCCGACCTCTCCCCGCCGGACGGTCGGGCTGCGTCACGACCGCTGCCACCCCGAACCCCTCACCCAGGAGCGCCCGAAGCGAGGGAACCGCGAACGCGGGTGTGCCCCAGAACAGGATCTTCACTCCGCCCCCTCCTCCTCCCGGAGCTTGCGGTATTTCTGCAGGAGGAGCCTTCGCTTCAGGGGAGACAGGTGGTCGACGAAGAGGATCCCATCCAGGTGGTCGATCTCATGCTGGAGGGCCCGGGAGTAGAGCCCGTCCGCATCCACCCGGAGGGGCTCTCCCGCGGGGTCGAAGCCCTCGATGGTGACCCGGGCCGGTCGCCGCACCACTTCGCTCACCCCCGGGATGCTCAGGCACCCCTCCGCATCCTTGTCCTCCTCCGGACTCTCGTCCACCACCCGCGGGTTGACCAGGGCGACCCGCGCGTGCTCTCCCGTCACGTGTCGGACATCCACCACGAGGACCCGCTTTGACACCCCGATCTGGGGCGCTGCGAGGCCGGCGCCCTCCGCCGCGGCCATACTGGTGAACAGATCGTCCACCAGCGCGCGGAGGTCGTCGTCGAATGCCTCCACCTCCTCGGCCTTCCGTCGCAGGACGGGGTCTCCCAGGAGAACAATTTCCCTGACTCCCATGTCGTTTTCCTTTCCCTTCGGGTCCCGGCCGCCGCGGTCGTGCCTGGTCGTCGAAATCAGTCCTTCCCGCCGTCCGTGTCGTCGATCCGGTTGCCGACCTTGCTCCTCTCCACCACCACCCTCGTATTCTCGCCGGTTTTGAGAGTCAACCGGTGCTGATCCACATGCAGGATGGTCCCCACGATCCCCCCTGCCATGACGACCTCGTCTCCCTTCTTGAGGGCGTCGATCATCGCCTGGTGGCGATCGCGCTCCTTCTTCTGGGGTCGGATCAGAAGCCAGTAGAAGATCAGGAAGATGAGCACGACGTTGAGGATCAACACCATGAATCCGCCCCCGCCGTCCTCGGGCGGGGCCAGGAGCAATCCTGCCAGGGGATAGATCACCGCTTGTACTCCGTGTGCTGGGGTCGTCGTTGGAAAGTGGCTACACCCGCGCGGCCCGGTACCGTTCCAGCCACTCGCCGCTCCACCGGGCGTAATCGCCCGAGCGGATCCGGCGGCGGCTCTCCTCGGCCAGTCGGATCAGGAATCGCAGGTTGTGGATCGAGAGGAGGCGATGCGCGAAGGCCTCTCCCGCGATCAGCAGGTGTCGCAGGAAAGCCCGATCGAACCGGCCGCACCCGTAACAGTCGCACCCGGGGTCCACCGGGCGGGTGTCCAGGCGGAAACGGGCGGCCTTCAAGTTGACCTGTCCCTCCCCCAGGGTCCAGGCCGTCCCATGCCTCGCGTTCCGCGTCGGGGCCACGCAGTCGAAGAGGTCGCACCCCCGGGAAATGGACTCCAGGAGATCGTCCGGATAGCCAACGCCCATCAGGTAACGGGGTCGATCCGTGGGGAGCTCGGGATCGAGGATCTCCAGGGTGTTCCACATCTTGTCCTTCGCCTCACCCACGGAGAGGCCTCCAATGGCGATGCCGTCCCAATCGCCCATGGCCAGGGCGGTGCGTGCATGGTCCCGGCGGAGGTCTGGGTAGACGTTTCCCTGCAGGACCGGGAAGAGGGTCTGCCGGAGGGGCTCGCGGGCGTGGTCCGTCGGCCCGTCTTCCTGGGCCGCCAACCGACGAAACTCGTGTCGGGAGCGCTCCAGCCAGAGCAGCGTCCGCTCGTTCGCGGCGTGAGCCGTCGCACGGTCGCAGCCTCCCGGGGGGCACTCGTCGAAGGCCATCACGACGTCTGCCCCCAGCGCCCTCTGGATTCCCATCACCGACTCGGGCGTGAAGAGGTGCTTCGACCCGTCGATGTGGCTCTGGAACTCGACCCCCTCGTCCGTGATCCGGTTTCGGTGGGCGAGCGAGAACACCTGGTATCCTCCGGAGTCGGTCAAGATGGGGCCGCTCCAGCGCATGAATGCGTGGAGGCCCCCCAGCTCCTCCACCACCGGGTGCCCCGGCCGCAGGTAGAGGTGATAGGTGTTCGCAAGGATCATCGAGGCCCCGATTTCGTCCACTTCGTCGGGGGAGAGCGTCTTCACGGCTCCCAGCGTCCCCACCGGCATGAAGGCCGGGGTCTCCACCGGTCCGTGGGGGGTGTGGAAGGTACCCCTCCGGGCCGAACCCTCGTTGGCATGCAGCTCGAAGCGGAAGGGGGAGTCGTCTATCACGCGGGCTCCGGACGGGGGAGGACGGCCATGGCGTCTCCATACGAGTAGAAGCGATACCGCTCCTCGATGGCCGCCCGGTAGGCCGCCATCACGTTGGCGTGGCCGGCGAGGGCTGAGACGAGCATAAGGAGCGTGGAGCGCGGAAGGTGGAAGTTCGTGACGAGCGCGTCCACCACCCGGAACCGGTACCCCGGGGAAATGAAGAGTCGCGTCTCGCCTCGTCCCGCACGTAGCTCCCCCCCGGGCGCAGCGGCGCTCTCCAGCGTACGGACCACGGTCGTGCCCACGGCCCAGACCCGTCCCCCGCCCTCCCGGGTCCGGGCGACGGCCTCGGCGGCCTCGGGGGGTACCTCCCAGAACTCCCCATGCATCTCGTGCGCCCCGATCTCCTCGGACTCTACCGGGCGGAAGGTGCCGGGGCCCACATGGAGGACAACCCGCGCGATCCCGACCCCCTCTGCCGCGATGCGCTCCAGGAGCTCGGAGGTGAAGTGGAGCCCCGCGGTGGGCGCGGCCACCGATCCCGGCTCCCGGGCGAAAACCGTCTGGTATCGCTCCCGGTCGAGCGGCTCTTCCTCCCGCTCCAGATAGGGTGGAAGCGGAACGGCGCCGAAGCGGTCGAGGGCCTCTTCCAGGGGCAGGGCAGTCTCGAGTCGCACCAGCCGACCACCCCCATCGAGGCCGTCCAGGATGGCGACTTCCAGCTGGGGGGACACCCGGACGCGCCGCCCCGGCTTCAGCTTCGAGCCCGGACGCACGAGCGCCTCCCAGAGGAGCGGGTCGTCTCCGGAAGCCGGACCCCCGACTCGGGCTGGACGCAGGAGGAGAATCTCCGCGGGCGCCCCCGTGGGCTTGCGCCCGAGAAGCCGGAAGGGGAGGACCCGGGATTCATTCAGGACGAGGAGGTCCCCGGGCTCCAGAAGGCCGGCCAGGTCCGGGAAGCCGAGGTGGCGCACGGGAGCCACGCTCCCCGACCCTCCAGCGGCCACGTCCATCCTGGGAACCACCAGGAGACGGCTGCCATCCCTGCGCTCCGCCGGGTAACGTGCGATCAGGCCATCCGGAAGCTCGTAGTCGTAGCTGGCGGTCAGGGAGAGGTCCACGTTCCCTGAATGAGGCCCGGGGTCCACTGCTCCGGTCTGCGATGAAGCCGGCATCTCACTCGCCGCGGAACAGCGACGCCTGCTCGTCCAACGCGGCCGGTGGCGTATACCCGAATCGACGGTACGCGCGCGGTGTCGCCATCCGTCCACGAGGGGTCCGCATCAGGAACCCTTCCTGGATCAGAAACGGCTCGTAGACCTCCTCGAGGGTCCCCGTGTCCTCGCCCAGCGCGACCGCCAGCGAGGAGAGTCCCACCGGCCCCCCGTCGAATTTCTCCAGGAGGGTGCGGAGGATCCGGCCGTCCATCTCGTCGAGCCCGTACTCGTCGACGTCGAGCATCTCCAGTGCCGCCCGCGCCACCTCCCCGTCGATTACTCCGTCCGCCCGCACCTGGGCGTAGTCGCGGACCCGCCGGAGGAGACGGTTCGCCACCCTGGGCGTCCCCCGGGCCCGCCGGGCCAGCTCCCCGGACCCTTCTTCCGTCGTCCGCACGTCCAGGAGATACGCGCTTCGCGCAACGATTCGGGTCAGTTCCTCGGGCGGGTAGAAGTTCAGACGCTGCACGATCCCGAACCGGGCCCGCATGGGGGCGGTGAGGAGGCCGAAGCGGGTGGTGGCTCCCACCAGGGTGAACCGCTTGATCTCCATGGTCATGGTCTGGGCCTTCGGACCCTCCGAGAGGCGGATCTCCACCTTGTAGTCCTCCATGGCGGGATAGAGGAACTCTTCGATGATGGGCCGCAGGCGATGGATCTCGTCGATGAAGAGGACGTCCCCCTCCCCCTGATTCGAAAGGAGCCCAACGAGGTCGGCGGGCTTCTCCAGGACAGGCCCCGAGGTCGTGCGGAGCTGCACGCCCATCTCCTGTGCCATGAGCGCCGCCAGGGTCGTTTTTCCGAGCCCGGGAGGACCGTGGAAGAGGACGTGATCCAGGGGCTCGCCGCGCTGTCGAGCTGCCTGGATGGCAATGGAGAGGGACTCGCGCACCTTCTCCTGCCCGACGAATTCGCTGAGGCGGGTGGGGCGGAGGGAGGGCTCGACGCCCTGGTCCTCGGTGAGGGCTTCCGGGGTCGTGATCTCGTGCCTGGCCGTCATCGGTTCGCCAGCGCCTTCCGGATGATCTCCGCGGAGGCCAGCTCGCCGCTCCCGTCCAGGACGGCGCGCACCGCCCGGTCCGCTTCCTGGAAGCTCATCCCGAGGGCGGTCAGGGCATGGACCGCCGACTGGGCCTCGTTCGGGGTGGCCCCTCCGGACTCGGCGCCGAGCTGGGCCTCCAGGTCCCCGACACGATCGGAGAGCTCGAGTACGATGCGTTCCGCGGTCCGCTTCCCGATGCCGGAGACCTGGGTGAGAGCGGGGACGTTCCCCTCCACGAGAATCTGAACGAGGCGGGGGGCGGCGTAGGCCGAGAGCATCCCCACGGCAACCTTGGCTCCCACCCCCTTCACCGTGAGAAGTCGGCGGAAGAGCGCCCGCTCCCCCTCACCGTGGAAGCCGAAAAGGGCGTGCTGATCCTCGCGTACGAGGAGAACCGTGCGCAACTCCACCTCCTCCCCCACTGGGGGAAGCCGCTCGGCGACGGAGAGCGGGACGTCCAACTCGTAGACCACTCCGCCCGGCGTCGCCACCTCGACCACCTCTTCCTCCCGTGAGAGGAGCGTGCCCCGCAGCCGACTGATCACGAGCCGCTCCGGGGAGCGAAACGGTGGGCGACCATTCCGGCCAGACGCCCCTCCACCCCCAGGGTGAGATGGCAGAGGGCGGCGGCGACCCCATCGGCCGCGTCCGACGGGGAGGGAGGGGACTTGAGGCGGAGTCGCTCCTGGACCATGAAGCCCACCTGGTCCTTCGTCGCATTTCCGGTCCCCACCACGGCCCGCTTGATTTCCCGCGGGGCGTACTCGACGATCTCCAGATCGCGGAGAGCGGCGGCGAGGAGGATCGCGCCGCGCGCGTGTCCCAGGACCAGGGCACTCCTGGCGTTCTTTCCCTGGAACACCGCCTCGACGGAGACCACGTCCGGGGGGTGCCGATCCAGGACCCCCTCCACGCCCTCGAAGATCTCGCGAATCCGCTGGGGAAGGGGGGCCCGGGAGCTCGTGCGGAAGACGCCGCATTCGAGAAGGGACCATCGCTCGGTGTCGCCTGTAGCGACCACACCGTACCCGGTCGCGGTGGTTCCGGGATCGATCCCCACCACCACCGTCACGACATCGCCTCGGCGAGCACCTGTTCGTCGATGTTCGCGTTGGACCAGACCTTCTGCACGTCCTCGTGGTCGTCCAGAGCGTCCAGGAGCTTGACCAGCTTCTGGGCCTCGTTCCCGGCGACCCCGAGCTCGGTCCGGGGAAGCCAGGCCAGTTCGGCATGGGAGAATTCGACCCCTGCCTCCTTCATCCCGCCCTGCACCTCGTGGAAGGTGGTCAGTTCGGTGGTCACGACGAACTCGTCTTCGGCCGGGATCACGTCCTCCGCGCCGCCCAGGAGAGCCGCCTCGAGGACCGCCTCCTCCGTGTATCGTGAACCGCTCACGTAGATCTGACCCTTCCGGTCGAACTGCCAGGCCACCGAACCGGCCGTGCCCAGGTTGCCGCCGTTTCGCTCGAGGATGTGCCGTACCTCGGCGACGGTCCGCTTCGCATTGTCGGTGGTGGTTTCGATGTAGAGGGCGACACCGCCAGGGCCGTACCCCTCGTAGGCGATCTCCTCGTACGCGACTCCCTCCAGTTCGCCGGTTCCCCGCTTCACCGCCCGCTCGATGTTGTCCAGGGGCATGTTCTCGGCCTTCGCCGTGTCGATGGCGAGCCGGAGACGCGGGTTGTACTCGGGATCCCCTCCCCCTTCCCGGGCGGAGACGGTGATCTCGCGGATCAGCTTGCTGAACATCTGGCCGCGTTTCTGGTCGTTGACGGCCTTCTTCCGCTTGATCTGGGACCACTTGTTGTGACCGGCCACGGGATCTCCGGGTGGCGGGAACGAGGTGCTGGCGGACGAAACGGGCGACCCGCGAATGCGCGATCCGTAATATAGGAGGGGGCCGGCAGGTGTCGTAAGGGAGGAGCGTGGTCAGTTCGAGCGTCGCCGCCGCGAGACCTCGTCCAGCACCCGCCGTTCGTCGTCGGTGAGCGACGCCATTCCCGTCTCCGAGATCTTGTCGAGGATCCGGTCCACTTCGTCGAGGAGCTCTTCCTCGCGCAGCGCCTCTCGCCGGCTCGCCCTCGTCGAACGGGTCCGGGCCCCGGCTTCCTCCTCTGCCTCATCGCGGGGAACGATGGCGAGGCGCTCCACCCGCGCCGCCCGACGCAGCCCCTCCAGCCGTGCCCCCAGGGACCCCTCGGTCCAGAGGAAGACGAGCCCAGTCAGGAGGCCGCCCAGGTGGGCGAAGTGCGCCACTCCTCCCCCTGCGCCCCCGAAGGCCGAAAAGAAGGTGAGGACGAAGAAGAACCCCACCAACCACTTCGCCTTCACCGGGAAAATGCCCCACACGTAGATGGGACTCTCGGGCCAGTACCAGGCGAAGGCGAGCATGAGCCCGTAGATGGCCGACGACGCTCCGATGACGGAGCTCCCGAAGGCGAACACGAAGGAGAGCGCTGCGCCGCCCAGCCCGCAGATGAGGTAGTACTTGAGGAAGGTCTTCCCGCCCCAGCGCGACTCCAGCGGGGGCCCGAAGAAGAAGAGGATCAGCATGTTCAGGAGGAGGTGCCAGAGGCCTCCGTGCAGGAACATGTAGGTCACGGCACCCCAGGGCCGCAGGAGGGACTCCCGCGGTGTGAACCCGAACCATTCCCAGAAGAACGGCCCGCCCACGCTGGCCGTGATAAGGAAGATCACGGTGTTTGCTATCAGGAGCCGCTTCACCCAGGGGGTGAGGTGGTAGCCGAAGGCGAAGCGGGGCGATCCGTACGACATCGAGGGCGGCACGGGCCAGGGGGATTTCACGGCGGGGACGGGCGCTAGATCGCCGGGCCCCTGTTGAACGAGGAGCTCCGCCAGTCGGAGGCGGGGAACTTCGAGGGATTCAACCCGGCCCCACGATCGGAGTTCCCGCCGGACGGTGCGGGGGTCCCGATCACTCCGGATTCCCCCGACCGCGGCGGGCGACGGCGAGGCGGACGATCTCCTCGCAGAGCTCCGGAAACCCGATCCCCGCCGCGGCCGCAGCCTGCGGGAGGAGGGAATTCGCGGTCATCCCCGGGAGGGCGTTCGCCTCCAGGCACCAGACCCTGCCGTCGCCGTCCAGGATGAAGTCCACCCGCGAGAAGTCGTCGAGGAAGAGGAGCTCGTGCACCCGCAGCGCCAGCTCCTGCACCGCCTCTGCCTCGCGGGGCTCGAGGTCGGCCGGAAAGATCTCCCGCGCCAGCCCCGGCTGATACTTGCATTCGTAGTCGAAGAGCTCGTGCGAGGGAATGATCTCGCCCACCGGCAGGGCGCGTCCACCCACGATGCCCACCGTCAGCTCCCGCCCCTCCACGTACCCCTCGTAGAGGATCCGGGCCTCGTACCGTCGCGACTCCTCGACCGCGGACCGCAACGCCTGCGAGTCACGTGCCAGGGTGAGACCCAGGGTGGAACCTCCCGAGGGCGGTTTCACGATCACCGGAAGCCCGAGCTCCTCCTGGACGCGGGCCGGATCGGCGGACCCGGTGAGCCAGGGTGGGGTGGGTATGCCGGCGTCCCGAAAGAGGCGCTTGGAGACCTCCTTGTCCATGGCGAGGGTGCAACCGAGTCTCCCACTCCCGGCGTACGGGAGCCCAGCCAGGTCCAGGAGCCCCTGAAGCGTCCCGTCCTCTCCAGCGCCCCCGTGCAGCGCGGGGAAAACCACGTCCACCCCGGCGAGCTCCGGAGCGCGAGTGAGGGCGGTGACATCGCCCGTCTCCAGGAGGTCCGGGAGTCCTGTGGGAGGGGGAGCCGCGGCCACCCCGGCCTCGAGGAGCTTGTCCTCTTCTTCGCGGGACAGGACGCCCCGAGCCGTGTCGAAGGCGACCACCTCGTGCCCGCGCGCCCGGAGGGCCCGGGCCACCTGGACCCCCGAGGCGAGCGAGACACTCCGCTCGACGGAGACGCCGCCCATGAGGACCGCGACCCGGAGTGGGACGCCCCTCATTCGATCGGGGGCTCCCCATACCCCCGGTCGGCGAGCCACTCGTCGTCGAAGAGTTTGCTCAGGTAGTGCTCGCCCCAGTCACACAGGATCGCCACCACGCAGCCCTCGGGATCGTCGAGCTGCCGGGCCAACTCGAGAGCGGCGTGGACGATGAGCCCACTGGACCCTCCCACGAAGAGGCCCTCCTCGCGGGTCAGGCGGCGAGCCATGCGGAAGGCATCGCCGTCCGCCACCGTGACGAAGTCGTCCACCAGCTCCAGGTCCAGCACCTCCGGGACCTCGTGGTTGCCGAGGCCCTCCACCTGGTAGACTTCCCCCTCGATGAGCTTCCCCGTGTGGAAGTAGGGGGCGAGAACGGAGCCCTCGGGGTCGACCCCTATAATCCGGACCTCCGGGTTCTGCTCTTTCAGGTAGCGAGCGGTCCCGGTGATGGTGCCCCCGGTCCCCGCGCCGGCCAGGAAGTGGGTGATCCGCCCTTCGGTCTGCGCCCACAGCTCGGGTCCGGTGCTTTCGTAGTGCGCCCGCGGATTCGCAGGGTTGCGAAACTGGTCGGCGAGCACGGCTCCCGGCGTCTCCTCCGCGAGTCGGCGCGCCCAGTCGGTGTAGTGCCGGGGATCCCCGGGGTGCACGTCGCTCGGCGTGATGATCACCTCGGCGCCGAATGCCTTCAGGAGTTTCACCTTTTCCCGGCTCATCTTGTCCGGAATGGTGAAGACGCAGCGGTACCCTGCCGCCGAGGCCGCCATCGCCAGGGCCAGACCGGTGTTCCCCGACGTCGCCTCCACGATGGTTCCCCCGGGCTTCAGGCGCCCGGAGCGCTCCGCGTCCTCGATGATGGCCCGGCCGATGCGGTCCTTCACCGACCCGCCGGGATTCATGAACTCACACTTCCCGTAGAGGGGGGTGCGCAGGTCCGGTGCGAGGCGGGAGAGGCGAACGAGAGGGGTCCACCCCACCATCTCGGTCACATCGGCGTAGGGTCGGGGGTGGGGTGGGGTTTTCAAATCGCAGTCCGTGGGGTCAGGGGCGGTGGGAGGGGGAGGGTGCGGGAAATCACTGGTTTTCGCCGGGCCGAGTCGAGAATTCCACGGGAACCGTGGCCCACATCCGCACCCGCTGGCCATTCCTGCGGCCCGGCTGGAACCCGAGGATTCGGACGCCTTCCACCGCCGCGGAGTCGAGCCCACCGTGACCGGAGGACTCCCGCACCTCCACCGAGTCCACCTCGCCCATCTCGGTAACGCGGATCCGAAGAACCGTCTCCCCTTCGACACCCTGATCCCAGAGCTGGACCGGGTACGCGATGGGGTCCTCTCCGTAGAGAGGGACGGGTTGCTGGATTTCATCTTCTCCCCCGCATCCCATCAGGATGAGAGCCGGGAGAAGGACGACGGCGAGTAGGACCCCGGAAGGATGCGCACGGCGTGGGGCCCATCCCGGTCCAGGCTGGGCCGTATCTGCCTCGTTCATTCGGTCTCTCCAATCATGTCGGCGTCCTCCGTGCGATCATGGCCGCGGCGGGCCTCGGCGGTCAAGCGTGCCAGGAGGTTCAGCGCCTCGAGGGGGGTGGTCCCGTCCAGCTCCAGGCTGCGGAGCTTCAGCACGAGCGGGTCCTCGGCCATGAAGAGGGAGAGCTGGTTCCTCCCCTCGTTCGACCCCGGTGCGTGGCGCCCCTCCGTGCCCAATCCCCGCCCGCCACCGGAGTGGGTGCCCTCGAGTTCGGCCAGAAGCTCCTTCGCCCGCGCGATCACCGCAGGGGGGAGCCCAGCCAGGCGCGCGACCTGGATCCCGTAGGAGCGATCCGCCCCTCCCTCTTCTAGCCGACGCAGGAAGACGATCTCCTCCCCGGCCTCCCGCACCGCCACGTTCATATTCTTCACCCCGGGGAGAAGGTCCCCGAGCTGAGTGAGCTCATGATAGTGGGTCGCGAAGATGGTCCGTGCCCCGATCTCCTCGTGGAGGTACTCGGTCACCGCCCAGGCGATGGAGACCCCGTCGTAGGTGGAGGTCCCCCGCCCGATCTCGTCCAGGAGGACGAGGCTCCGCCGGGTGGCGCCGTGGACGATGGCCGCCGTCTCGTTCATCTCCACCATGAAGGTGGACTGCCCGCGGGCCAGATTGTCCGACGCGCCCACCCGCGTGAAGATCCGGTCGCACACCGGGAGCCGAGCGGAGGCGGCGGGCACGAACGATCCCATCTGGGCAAGGAGCTGGATGAGGCCTACCTGGCGGAGGACCGTGCTCTTTCCCGACATGTTCGGCCCGGTGAGGACCACGATCCAGCCCTCGTCGTCGAGCCTCAGATCGTTGGGGATGAACTCCTCCCGGGGCATCATGGTCTCCACCACCGGGTGGCGCCCCGCCTCGATCTCGACCTCGAACCCCTCGTGGAGGCGGGGCCGGACGTATGCCTCCCGCTCGGCGACCTCCGCCAGCGTGCCCACCACGTCCAGGACTGCCACCCGACGACCCACCTCCTGGATTCTCCGGACCTCCCCGGCCACCCGTGCCCGGACCTTCTGGAACAGCTCCGACTCGAGGGCCAGAATTCGCTCCTCGGCTCCCGTGACCTTCTCCTCCCACTCCTTCAGCTCGGGAGTGAAGTAGCGCTCTGCGTTGGCGAGGGTCTGCTTGCGGACGTAGTCGTCCGGGACCCGGGAAAGGTTCGCCTTCGTGACCTCGAGGTAGTAGCCGAAGACCCGGTTGAAGCCCACCTTCAGCGAGCTGATCCCGGTGCGCTCCCGCTCCCGGACCTGGAGCCCGGCGATGAAGTCCCGAGCGCCGTCGCGCGCCGCGCGGAGCTCGTCCAGCTCAGTGGAAAACCCGGTCCGGATCACCCCGCCCTCCTGGAGGCTCTGGGGAGCGTCCGACGCGATGGCCTCCTGGAGAAGTTCCGCCACGTCCTCCATGGGGTCGAGCTCGGAGGTGAGGGCGAGGAGGAGGGGGGATTCCACTGTCGCACCCTCCGCGCGCAGCCCGGGCAGGAGTGCGAGGGAGCGTCCCAGGGCCACCAACTCGCGAGGGGCGAGCCGGCCCCCTCCCACCTTCGCGGAAAGACGCTCCACATCATGGATCCCGGAGAGCTTCTCGCGGAGGCGCCCCCGGAGAGCCCGGTCTTCCACCAGCTCGGCCACCGTCCCCTGCCGCTCGCGAATCTCCTCCAGCGATACGAGTGGGCGCAGGAGCCACTGCCGGAGGAGGCGCCCGCCCATGGAGGTGACCGTGCGGTCGAGGACGGCTACCAGCGTCCCCCCCTCCTCTCCCGGCCGGAGTGCCTCCACCAGCTCCAGATTCCGGCGGGTCATCTCGTCCAGGACCATCTCCCCCCCTGGGCGACGGATCCGGGGAGCCTGCAGATGCTCGGAGCCGGAGGGCCGGATCTCGCGGATGTACTGAACGAGGGCACCGGCGGCGCTCACCAGGAGCTGGTCGTCGGACTGGAACCCGAGCCCATCCAGGGAGTGAACGCGGTAGCGGCGCAGGAGCTCGTCCCGACCGGTCTCCGGGTCGAAGAGCCAGTCGTCACGCACCGTGCGGAGGGTGCGGGCCACGGAGCCGTCCGCACCCAGAACAGCTCGGAGATCTGCCGCGGAAGCCGAACCGCCGTGGGGGGCCTCCCCGCCGGCGGCGATCTCTTCGACGGTTCGCGGCAGAAGGATCTCGGAGGGTTCGATCCGCCCCAGCTCCGCGGAAAGGGCGTCGAGCGCCACCGGCTGCAGGACCAGTTCGCCCGTGG
Source organism: Gemmatimonadota bacterium (assembly GCA_040905325.1). GTDB lineage: Bacteria > Gemmatimonadota > Gemmatimonadetes > Longimicrobiales > Gaopeijiaceae > JBBDRS01. Next base: position 6,400 of record JBBDRS010000047.1, on the reverse strand, counting down.
AAAGGTCGACCGTGGCCAACCCCACGCGCCGCCCCGCCGGGAGCCCGATGACAACCAGGAAGTTGTTCCGCTTCGCGTGCAGGAGGGTGTCCTGCATCACGGTGCCCGGGGTGACGGTCTCCACCACCTCCCTCCGCACGATCCCCTTCGCGTCGGCGGCGTCCTCCACCTGGTCGCAGATCGCGGCCCTCCGCCCCAGCTTCACCAGCCGCCCGAGATAGTCGTCGAGCGCCTTCGCCGGGACTCCGGCCATCGGGACCTCGGCCGCCGCCCCGTTGTTGCGCGAGGTGAGGGTGAGCCCCAGGAGCCGCGCCCCCTCCCGGGCATCCTCGTTGAAGAGCTCGAAGAAGTCGCCGACGCGGAAGAAGACCATGGCGTCCGGGTGCCGTGACTTGGCCTCGCGCCACTGCTTCATGAGCGGCGTATCCTCGGTCTTCGGCATCAGGGCGGGTGGAGGAAATGGGTTGGTGGAATGGGCCGGAGCCGGACGAAGTCGGAGCCCGTCAAGCATACCCGGAACCGTCGTTCCATCCAACCTCCGCCCGGTACGGACGCGCTGTCCCTTGTGCACTCCCGCCACCGCGCAGCAAGGATTCACCGGGTTCGAATCTTTACCGATGGCCTCCGATCCCCTTCTCTTCCTATCTGGGGACCACGCTGGGAGCGTTGGAGGACGGGCCGTGATCGACGGAGCCCGGCGAGCCGCCGTGGAAGTCGATGAGCTCAGAGATCAGGAAGACCGCGACGACGGCGATGCCGCCCGACAGCAGCGCCGTGCGCGCCGTGTGCAGTTCCGGGGCCTGAACCGCGCGGACCTCTGTATGTGACACTGTGATCCGTTGGCGCACCTTCTGGAAGGACGATCCCCTGAACTCCTGGCCGATCCGTCGCTCGATGGTGAGGGAATCCTCGCTCGCGGATATCAGGCTTCCCTGCATCTCCTCAACAATCTGAGCCGATCCCTCGCGGAGCCGCTCCACCGCGGCGTCGGTGATGACGAGGCGGACGCTGTCGCCGGGCCTCACGGTCTCCATGTCCGTGGCCGTGTGCACGTAGCATCCGGAGAGGAGTGCCACGGTCAAAAAGAGGGAAAGGATGCGGAGAGATGCGTGCACGTTTCGAACCTCCATGTTGGTCCAACCTAGAAGGCCGTTGAAGAAGTAGCGGGGCCACCGTTGGGAGCGCCGGACCACCGCTGACGCGGTGGTGCCCCCCGAATCGTAGGCGGCTCGTCGACGGCATAGCCGTGGCTACGTCGAGGCGAGCCAACGACCGAGGCGGGTCCCTGCCGCCCCAACCCGCAGGGCGAAGGGGGGTTGCGGCCCTGGATCGTCGTTGGAGCCCCTCCCCGATGCTACCGCATCGCCTTCGGCGCTCCGCCTCGACCAGGAACCGCAAGACCCCTTCGCGGTGGCCCCGCTACTTCTTCAACGGCCTTCTAGAGGGAGCGGTGGGCCAGGGAAAGAGCTTCAAACCGACGAGGTGCAGAACCGACGGCCGACCCGCCAATCCGCCGCTCCGGGAGGTGATCCCGGCGAGGTTATCGGATGGCGACTCGGCCGCCGACTCTCTCTTTCTATCTACCTACCAAATGACGTTACGTACGAACACCCTCACCTGTACGCCGGGTTGTTGTCCCTTTCAGTGACGGACACCGGCCACCTGCGGTGTACTCCAAGGGACTTGTTGGCATCAGCCCAGCGCTGGGGGATAACCTCGTAGTACCGCATGTCCTGCCAGTGGCGCCCCTCGAACCAAAACTCCGCAAAACGCTCATAGCGGAGTTGTTCTGTGATCTCCTGCTCGTCCGTGCTGCTGAACGCCGGCAGGTTCACTCCGGCGCGGACGGCATTGATCATCTCGACGGCTTTCTGTTGGTCGCCGAACATGAGCTCGTACTCCGCGATTATAAGACGCGCCTCGTCGGCACGGCTCACCGGGATGTCAGAGCCCGAGCTCAAATACTTCTCCAAGATGAAGACTGGCTCACCGGTCCGGGCCGACGGACCCCGAGACTCACCGTGGATGATCCGGGGATCCCGCTCACCGCTCACCGGATCTTCGAGGTTCCCGAACTTCGGATCCAGCCGAATGTAGCGGGATCCGGGACCCGCCCCCAGGTGGTTCCAAACCGGATTCTGCGAACCCGGCAACGCGTAGTTCGCATACTCTATGAAGTTCGAGTCCATGCTGAGCGCCTGCTCCGCCGCCGTGGCGGCCTGCTGGAAAAGCGAAGGATTTTCCCCCGCGCCGTGGTGCATCTCCTCAAAGTAAAGAGAGCGATACCCCCGGGCCACAGCGCCCATGGCTGCCGCAGCCAGCGCCGCGTCACCGGCCGACTGGGCGATCTGCGATGCCTCCTCGAACTTGGCGACAGCGTCCTCAATGGCCTCCCTCGGTTCAATGGGCGGGTTTCCGTCATAGACCACGTCCTCGAAGTGATCGGCAAGGGTGATGCGCGCGACGCCGCCCCAGAAGTGGGCCCGGGCGACCCGAATGTCCGAATTGGGGTTATCCACCAAGTCCATCAGACGCCGAAGCGCGTCGTCGGCGATCCAGCGAGCCGACGCCAAGTTGTCGTAGATGGGGGCCGAAAGGTCGTTCTCTGAGCTGAAGAACCCCTCCTCCAGCTGGATGCGGAAGCTGCCGGATCCGGCGACGTAGCCCTCATCGGAAGTGGTAGCCGACCAGGCCACGCTTTCACCGAACGGCGAGGCCACCGCCGCCTCCGGCGTGTTGCCGAGGGCGGTCGCCAGGCCCGCGTCGTCCAGTTCCTCATCGAGGATATTCGTCGGATTTTCTACTTCGAAAATGTCGCCGCAGGCGGCCACCGAGAACATGAAAAGGGGCACGAGAGCCACGGCCAGCACGCGGTTGGCATTGGGAAGGACGCTCTCTTCCCTTTTTGAGCCGTTTCGCTGGAAGATCTTCATCGCTTCTTCTCCGCTCATTAGAGGGAAGTCCGGACCGTGACCCCAAACGTGCGGGGGCTCGGTCCCTGCATATAGTCGATGTTCTGAAGGAACTCGCTCCGGCTGGCCTCACCCGCGTTCGGATCCACGATCCCGTCGTAGTTCGGAGACCAGATCAAGAGATTCCGGGCGTTGAGTGACACTGTAGTTCCACCGAGGCCCCACCTGGCGGTGAGGTCGGCCGGAACTCGCCAACTCAAGGACACCTCCTGGACCTGCAGATAGTCAGCATCCTCCATCCAATCGCTGAACATGTTCGGATGCTTGTTGCCGTACTCGCCGATCAACCTACGCCTTTCCTCGATCGGCACGTTCTGGTTGGGATCGAGAGCCCGGTTCAACTCCGCCATGAACAGGTTGTAGCCGAGGTTCTGCCGGATCAGACCACTCTCCCGCGACATAATGAAGCCTCCCTGAGCACCGAGGAGAGTCCGGGCCGTAAGGTTGCCCGGCAGGTCGATGGTGGCTCCTAGCGAAGCTGTCCACGTCGGGGACGACTCGCCGATGTAAACCAACGAATCGGCTCCGTTCGAGGCCTTGAGGAAGTTCGGTTGGATCTGGGAGACGCTGGTCACTTGTTCGATAGGCACCGACGTACTCCACGGGTTGTTCGGGTCGTGCACCGGAGCGATCACTGCCCCGGGCGAGAAGCCCTCACGGATCTGGCTCCAGCGCCGCCGGCCCTCAATGCGGAAGGCGGGGACATCTCCCATGTCGGTCACGGTCTGGTCGATGTAGGAGTAGGAGCCCTCCAAGCTCAGACCCCAGTCGAAACTCTCGTAAATCGACCAGGTCGACGACAGCTCCACACCCCACGACTCCAGTGCTCCGATGTTTGTCAACTGTGCCTGGAGAAACCCCAACGACGGTGACACCCTGGCCGGCAGGAGGGCGTCGGTCGTCTTCTGGTCGAAGTAAACCGCCTCGAACCCGAGCCGGTCCGCCAGCATCGCGAACTCGAGGCCCACCTCGATCTCCCGGGAACGCTCTGGCTGGAGATCTGGATTCCCCAAGTTCAGGGGGGCCACGGCCTGATCATTCTCGATACCGGTCACCGGCCGCCATGTCCTCTGGGCGTCAAATGCGCCAGGCTGGAGCCCGGACGTTCCATACGCCCCCCGCAGGCGGACGTTGCTCAAGGCGTCTATGTTCCAGAAAGCCTCCTCCGAGACCACCCAAGAAAGTCCGACCTTGGGATAGAACTCGAAGCCGAAGTCCTCTCCGAACGCCGAGTTTCCGTCCATCCTCGCACCCCCCGTCAGGAAGAGGCGGTCCCGGTAGCCGAGTTGCTGTTGAACGAAGATTCCGGCATTGACGACCTCCTCCCTGAACTCGTCGACATTGCTCACCGTCGCACCCCCACGGAGCGTCCTGAGAGCCGATGACGGAAAGTCCTGCACGCCGGACTGTGCCACATCCCGGGTCTCCCAGAAGCTCTGGGCCCCGATCGTCGTCGTGGACTGGATATCCCGGGTAAGGTCGACCTGGGCGTTGGTGTTTACGTCGAACGTCCAACTCATCCGCTCATCCGACAGCAAGGACCGCTGGCCGGGTGAGGGGGCATCTGGGTTGCCACCGCCCTTCAGAATGAACTGAGTCTCGTTGCGGTTGACCCGGTTCAAGCCGACCCGGAGGTCCGAATTGAGGTTGTCGGTCCAGTCATACGTCAAGCCGCTGCTGAGCGTGATATTGTCGGTTTCTTCAAAATTCCTGAAGTCAAGTGCGCCCGCCACCGAAAAGTCCTGCTCGCCGTAAGGACGAGTTTCCGTCTCGGACGTTGGGTCGGAGAGCATGAATTCGGCGAAGGCACCCCACGTTGGATGCGGCGCCTCCAAATTATTGCGGATGATGTTGATGTCCCAACTGCTCGTCAGCTTGTCCGTGTGGTGAAAGTCCAGCCCCGACCGAAGACCGTAGTTCTGGACGGCGTTGTTGGGCGCGGAGCCGGGGCGATCGGCTACGTTTCCGGACGCGAAGTAGCGCATTCCAGGGGTCCCGCCGCGGACCGACATGTAATAGGTCTGCTGCCACGCCGGTTTGACCCACTCGGGGGCCGGGTGGTTAGACAGGATCTGTTGGGACGCCCGGTCCCAGGCATAGTTCCTGGGCATCCGATTCTCGGCGTCGATGGACGAGATCTGCTGGGTCGTCTGAAAGGTGTATGTGGGCTCGCTGACCACGCCCCGCTTGGTGAAGATCTGGATGACGCCGCTCGATGCCTCCGTGCCGAACAGGGTGGCGGCCGCAGCACCCTTGAGCACTTCGATCCGCTCGATGTTGCTGGGATTGATGTCATCAAGCCGGGACGTGGGATTCGCCCCCACCTTACTGAAGGTGTTGTCCATCCGCACCCCATCGACGTAGATGAGGGGTGAGTTACGCTGGCTCAAGCTCACCGCTCCACGAATCCGGATGCGGGCGGCGGAACCCTCGAGGCCGATCCCTCCCCCGATCATGCCCGGAATGCGCCCCTGCAAGGCCTGGGTTACGTTCTGGATGGGAGCCGTCTCGATCACGTCGGCGCCGATGCTGCTAACGGTCTGGCCCAGCCTTCTGCGTTGGCTCGGTCCGCCGGTGCCCGTGACGACGATCTCGTCGAGGCCGATGGCCGAGGTGCTCAGGGCGAAGTTTTGCTCCGTGGCTACCCCCGGCTGGATTACGACTTCAGCCTGTTCGGCACCATAGCCCACGAAGCTCACCGTCACTGTGTGGGTGCCCGCAGGTAGGGCCGGGAGGATAAAACGCCCCTCGCTGTTGGCGAGGGTACCGATTTCCAGCCCCTCCACGGCCACCTGAGCCCCAGCCAGCGGTCGGGAGGTGGACTGCGCAATCACCTGCCCGGTAAGCGATCCGGTCTCCTGTGCCGACAGGATTCCTGCGCTGGCAATGGTAGCAGCCAAAGCCATTGGGATGGTGTAAGCTGATCTCACAACCTGCCTTCGCATGTGTCCTCCTCAGACCTGCGGTCCCGGAAGTGTGAAGTGGACGGTTTACCCCGGCCACCTCAGCCGAAGTCGGCTCCGTCGTGAATCGATTGTACCGCTTGGATGCTCTCTCTCCTGCCGCCTCACGATTTGGTAATAACCACCGTCCGTCCGACGTGTCAAGTTATCGGAGTTCTCACCTCCCCCCGCTTTCTGGCCCAGCCAGAATCCGTCCTACCTTGTTGGCTTTCTTGTTGGCTTTAATGGGAAACGGGCGCGCGCGACCGTAAAGGGGAGTCGGCCGAGTGATGGAACAGAGGCACGTCGGAAAGCGTGACTGGACGTGGCCGGTGACTGCCGCTTCGGACTTCTCGTGATGTACTTCGTCACGGGGCCACCGTGGTTTGGGCCTTCGCCTTCCCTTGGAGGTCCGGGGAGTCATCGAAAGGGTGAGGGATGACGGATGATTCTCGCACTCGCCACGGCCATGGCCCCGCTCGCTTG
>JBBDRS010000046.1:0-73021 GCA_040905325.1 Gemmatimonadota bacterium | reverse complement strand
CCGCCTGGGCCAGCTCGAACTGACCGCCGAAGTTCGTGAGATAGCCGGCCGGGAGCACCACCTCCGAGGCGATCGCGTCCTGCGCCTCCTCCACGAACGACGCTCGCCCTCGAAAAGCTGGCCGGCCGACGTTCCGCCCACAGCGGTGCGGACCGTCTCCTGGGCATGCGCGACCGGAATGCCGTACCGGGACAGCGCTCCGCGGTCGAGGCGGATGCGATCTTGACCGCGAGCTGCGCCTTGATGCCCGTGAGCAACTCGTCGACCGCGGCGGCGATCGGCTGCGTGAAGTTGAGCTGAACCCCCGGCACGAGACCGACCCGCTCCTGCATGGCCAGAACCAGGGCCTCCCGGTTGTCGGCCGTCTCCCACTCGTCGTCCGGCTTCAGGTCCACGAAGATCTCGGCGTTGTTGACCGGATCGGCGTGCGCTCCGATCTCGCCGCGCCCGATACGGCTCACCACCTGGGTGACCTCCGGGAACGTCAGGAACTGGCGCTCGAGTCGCTCCACAACCTCCGTTGATTCCGTGAGCGCGACCGCCGTCGGCGCGAAGAGCGCGGCACCATGGGCGTGCGTGCAATGATCCGCGCCCGTCCCGTGCTGGTGGTCCGGTCCGTGATCCTGCTCCGGAGCCTCGGCATCGGTCTCGTGACCGTGCTCACCCGCCCCCTCCGAAGAGTGGGCAAACGCCGCGGTCACGGTCTCATGATGAACGGACCCGTCACGCACGAGCCCCGCTACCGTCTCGAAGGAGGAAGCCAGGAAACTCACGAGAAGCACGAGCGCCACGACCTTTCGGGTGGTGCTCGACAATGGAAACCGCGGGGCGTTCATGACCTGGGCATACCGAAATGTGTCATCGAGGGCCCGGTTGGAAATCCAGGGCTCCCGCCACTTCGGTCACGGCTTCGAGTCCTTGCGGGGATCGTTCATCGTGCCGTGCCAGCAGCGCTCCCAGCCCGCTGCCTTCGGAGGCCCGTTCACCAGGCGTGCGCGAATCGCTCCGCTCGACCATCGATGCGCTGGACAGGCCCGCTGTCGCAACGCGAAGGGGCTCGTCCCGCCCCGAGGTCGCCAACCATCCAGGCAACTACTCGAAGTGGTTAGCTTGCCGCCCGACGCAGGCCTGACGTCCGTCGCCACCCTGAGGACGGAGCTCGGCACGCTTCAGCGACTCCGCACGCCGTCCTCCCGGTGCACGCCCGTCGTTCGGAGGATCTACGCCATGAGACACCAGCGTGCGAAGGACAACAGAAACGCTATGTCGCCCGGGAGATGTCCCGCACTCTGAGAGCAGACCTCGCCACTCTTACGGGGCCGGCTTGACATCTATAGGAACGTCCCTGCGCGATTCACAGCGAGACATTCTGAAAAGCTCGAGTCAGCTTTCCTTGTGCGATACGCCTAGTTCGGCGGGCGTGACCTGCTGGCGCCGCCAGAAATAATGAAAGGAGGCGCCGATATGTAACAACAGCAATGCCGGTAGCACATAAAGTCCGTTAACGACATGCAAAAGCTCCATCGGCTCATGGATGACGGCCAGACTTTCCAGCGGAATCAGCACCGTAAACCACCCAAAGACATTCACGCCCTCATTCTCGGTGAACAGATAGAGCGGGCCGGTAAAGACTTGCAGCAATAGCAGCCAGAGTACGAGTCGGTGTACCCATCCGGCCAGAAGCCGTTGCCAGCGGACATCTCCCTGGGTGGGAGGGAACCCCTGATAGAGGCGATAAGCCACACGCCAGAGCACAAACCAAAAGACAAAGAAACCCAGGCTGGTGTGCACGGACATAATAAAATCTTCAGCGCTGTCAGGCCCTGCGGCCGCCATAAATCCCAGCAACAGCATGGCGACCACCAACAGCGCTGTTACCCAGTGATTGATGACGGAAATCCCCGAGTAGCCGGTTTTTGCTTGACTCATGATGTATCTCCCGTCGCACAACCTGATTGGTTGATAGCAGAGGTGCAGATTCTCTCTATCCCTAGCCGAACCGATGGCGCCAGCCGCGATCACACGACCACTAGACCGGGGACCGTGAAACTATAACGACGCTGCCTGTCCATGATGGAGGAAGGGTCGAAGTCGCTTGGGCACGGACAGCACCCACGGCCGGACGTGAGTGACTGTCATCAACAAGTTCAATACCGCGAGGTTTCTCCTTCAGCCATGTACTTGGCGAAGCATCGGAAAGGGCACGATGTGTCGGCAACGCTAAAACTTGCTGCGAGTAGTCTGATCGTAGGGTGCATCGTGCTCAGCCTCAAGGTGCTGGCCTGGTGGATGACCGGCTCGGTCGCGCTTCTGTCCGATGCCCTGGAAAGCACGGTCAACCTTGCGACCGCCTTCGCCGCACTCGTCGCGATCCAGGTGGCGCCGATCTCCCGACACGATTGTGGGAATTGCATGGCCTCGATACGGGTTCCGGTTCCCTCCGCGATCTGGTACTACGGTGTTGAAACAGGACTAAGTGATATCTCTCCCTTCACTTGCGGCAATACATGGGGACCGCCTGCCGTAAACTCGCGCTGGCGTTTCTCGCGCGGGTTGCACTTGGCGCGCCGTGCTGTACGGTCACCGGCCGGATTGCGGCGACCAGCGCCAAGAGGCACGTTTCCGCACGCTGCCTTCCCGGGCGATCTCGGAGGGCAGGCTGGTGGACCACCTGTGGGCCCCGCTCCTATTGTTCTACTGCGTTGACGGCTCGCCCTCTCCCTTTTTCACTGCGATGCAGTCATGGAGCGTTTCTAGCTGTCCCTTCCGCGCGAGCCCGACAAGGTCGGAACAGTCCTCACCCTGGATCTCCGGCTCGATCGAGGACGGGCTCACTTGCTCAGATGGGCTTTCCGGACGGACGCCGTACCGGGCCGGTGCCGTGGTGAATAGGCTCCCACCGGCCACGTAGTCACCCCGGTCGTTTTCTGAGCGGTTGTCGTCGCCCAAGTCTTCGCCCACGACAAAGCCCTGCCCCTGCTTCCAGATGTAAGAGTGATGTTCTTTGAGGATCAGAGTGTGGGTCAGGCCTTCAAGGGGCTCGTAATAGGCTCCCCTTCCACCAACCTGCCCTCGATCGTTTACGGTATGGGCGCTTAGCGCGATGAACTCCTCGTCGATCAACGGGTGGCAGGCTTCTCCTTTGGGGCAGACGAAGGCGTTCACTTCGCTCCCTCCCCCGCCTTCCGTACCGACAAAGTAAGGGCCTTCCCCAAGACCGACGACGGTGCCTCGGTTGTTGATGGCCATGGGGAGGTCGGTCTGGCCGAAGCCGACCCTCTGGGCCCCCGTCTGTTCGCTCCAAGTAAATCCTGCGAAGAAGACCTCGTCCCAGCCCACCGCCACTCCGGCCTCATTGATGTCGACTGCCTGGCCGGGTAGCGGGAACGGAGCATCGTGTAACTCCTGGAGGCTCTTGCCTAGATCCGTCATCCCCTCTCCGGGACCCCAGAAGAAGGGCCTCCACCACGGACCCTCCTCGGCGAGGCTGTGTCCCACAACTTGACCCCGGTTGTTGATGGCTAGGGCGCGCGTCCCTCCGGCGCCTAAGTCCCCTAATTGGATTTCAGTCTCTTTCTGGCCAGGTGCCTGGGCCCGGGCCGGTGCCTGGGCCAACTCAACGTCCGGCCCGGCGGGATAGGGCTGTTCGGAGAGGTCCTCGCAGGCCACGGTGAGGAGGGATACAATCACCGTCAAAATGAGAACGTTGAGCAATCTCATCGATATTTTTCCTCGAAGAAGAAGGGAACAGGATGGCTCCGGCGTTCCACCGATGTCTCTATTCAAAAGTACGGGTTCCGGCCCCACGGAACCACCACGCGAACCCACCTCAGCAGCCCTGGCTCGTCCTCGACCAAATGCGCAACTGCCCGCCGCGACCTCTAGCGCGAGTTTACAGCAGCCCCGTGATCGTCCAACCGTCGGAAACCAAGGAGCTACTTCCTCGTTGGCCCCGATCCTTCCAGTGAGGAACTGATCTCCGATCTGACCCAGGGATCCCGCTCGACCGACGCCCTCCTCTCCAGTGCGGAGCAAGCGGCAGGTGACGACATTCGACCGAGGACCCAGGCGGCATGTCCCCGCACCAACGGCTCGGGATCAGAGAGCGCGTCCGCAAGCACAGAGACAGCCTCAGCCGGCCGCTCATCCTCCCCGGAAAGCCAGTTCCCGAGCGCCACGCAGACGTTGCGCGCGAACCCCGCCCGCCCTGCCCGCCGGATGGCCGAGCCGCGGGAGAACGCCTCCCACCTGTCCTCCGAGAGCGCCATGCGGAGGAGCTCGACCAGGGGCGGGCCATCCGTCCCAGGGTGCCCCGGCTCCCCCTGCGATTCCGCGGAATCGGTCGAGTTAGCGTCGGTCGAGGCGAGATCGCCCTCGGCCCCCACCGCCTCCACCCCCACCGGCCGCTCCCCCGGCCCCCGCGCCGCATAGCCCGGCTCGGCCGCCTCCTCGGCGAACTTCACGTTGAACGGACACACCTCCTGGCAGATATCGCACCCGTACACCCGGTTCCCGATCAGCGGCCTCAGCTCACGGGGAATGGGCCCGCGTTGCTCGATGGTGAGATAGGAAATGCATAGGCGGGCATCCATCACCGGCGCCCCGTCCTCATCCCGTCCCAGGAGGGCGCCGGTGGGGCAGGCGTCGAGGCAGGCATGGCAGCTCCCGCACCGATCCGCCTCGAAGGGCGGGTCGGGCTCCAGCTCCAGCTCCAGGAGGAGCGCTCCCAGGAAGAAGAAGGAGCCGCGCCGGGGGTCGATGAGCATGGTATTGCGACCGAACCAGCCGAGACCGGCCCGCCGCGCCAGCTCGCGCTCCAGCAGAGGGCCGGTATCCACGAAGACTCGCCCCTCCACAGGTCGCCGGCACTCCGCCTCCAATGCCCGGTGGACCCGCCGCAGCCCCTTCCCCACCACCCTGTGATAGTCCCGCCCCCGTGCGTAGCGGGCAATCACCCCCCGCGCGGGATCGTCCGGGACTCCTTCCGGATCGGGTTGACCGTAAAAGTGTCCCACGACGAGGATCGACCGCGCCTCAGGGAGGCTCGAGCCGGGGTCCGCCCGCCGCTCCAGCGCGTCCGGCCGCGCCAGGTACCCCATCTCGCCATGCCGTCCCTCCCCCACCCACTCCCGCAGGAAATCCGCATGGTCCGACGGGGTGACGGGGGCGATCCCGGCGAGCTCGAATCCGGCCTCGCGCGCCAACGCCTTCACCTGGTCGGCGGTCGGCAGCGCTCCCTCCTCCCCACCCTCCTCCACCGGCCTACTCCTTTCGCGTCCAGCGGTCGGCGTCTCGCACCCGGTACTTCTCCAGGGTGCGCCGGAGGGCATCGTCCAGGTCCACCCCCTGCTCGTTGGCCAGTGCGATGAGTACGAAGAGGACATCGGCCATCTCCAGAGCCAGTTCCCGATCCCCCTCCTCGGGCTTCTTCGGCTTGGCACCGTATCGGTGGTTCAACTCACGGGCGAGCTCGCCGACCTCCTCCACCAGGCGCGCAAGGTTCACCAGGGGCGGCCAGTAGCCCTCCTCGAAAGAGGAAATCCACTCGTCCACTTGCTTCTGGGCCTCTCGTAGTTCCATGTCACTTCCGGCAGGGTGGATCTTCGTGGGTGAAGGCGTGTGTATACGCGAGACCTGCGCAACGAGCGCCATTTGCACGACAAAGGTATGTTGAGCCTCGGGGCGAGGCGACCGGCGCGCCCCCACCCCCTCGGGCCGACCCAACCCCTCTCCAGGAGCCACGCCATGGGAACAGCGGACGATGCAGGACGGATGATCGTCGTCTCGAACCGGCTTCCCGTCGTGGTGAGTCGGAAGGGGGAGGGGGCCTGGCACCTGGACCGCGGGTCCGGAGGGTTGGTCACGGCCATGGAACCCGTCCTGAAGGCAAGCGACGGCCTCTGGATTGGGTGGCCGGGGGTGGACGAGAGCGAGATCCCCGAGGTGGACCGCCTCCTCGAAGAAAAGGCCGCCGAACTCGGCTATCGGGCGCGAGGGGTGGGGCTCTCCCCGGACGAGCGGGACGACTTCTACCTGGGGTTCGCCAATCAGGTCATCTGGCCCCTCTTCCACGACTTCCAGACCCAGTGCAACTTCGACCCGGATTTTCGTGACGCATACCGCAAGGTGAACCGGCGCTTCGCCGAGGTGGTGGCCCAGGAGGCACAGCCCGGCGACTTCATCTGGGCCCACGACTACCACCTCATGGCGCTGGCCGAGGAGCTGCGAAGCAAGGGCGTGCAGGGCCACCTGGGGTTCTTCCTGCACATCCCCTTCCCGCCCCCCGACTTCTTCGTGAAGCTCCCCTGGCGGTTCGGACTCCTTCAGTCGCTCCTGGAGTACGACCTCCTCGGGTTCCAGACGGAGAGGGACCGGAGGAATTTCCTGCAGTGCGTGGCGACACTCATCCCCGACGCGAAGGTCGAAAAAAAGAACGGACGTGTGGTGAAGGTCGCCGTTCACGGGCGGTCCGTTAAGGTTGGGATCTTTCCCATCTCCATCGACGTGGACGAGTTCGCGGAGCTCGCGGCGTCCGAGGCGGTCTCCGAGCGGGTGGCGCAGATCTGGACCGACTTCCCGGGGCGGCAGATCATTCTCGGTGTTGACCGCCTGGACTACTCGAAGGGAATCCCTCACAAGCTCGAGGGCTATCGACTCGCGCTCCAGCGCTACCCGGAGCTGCAGGAGAAGGTGAGCCTGGTCCAGCTCGTGGTGCCGAGCCGGGAGGACATCCCCGAGTACGATGCCATGCGACGCGAGATCGAGAGGCTCGTGGGGAGGATCTCCGGCGAATTCACCCGGCCGGGGTGGGTCCCCATCCACTACCAGTACGGGCGCTGGGAGCGAACGGAGCTCGTCGCCCACTACCGTGCCGCCCACGTGGCCCTGGTGACGCCCCTGAAGGATGGCATGAACCTCGTGGCCAAGGAGTTCTGCATCTGCAGCCTGGAGGGAAACGGAGTCCTCATACTGAGCGAGCACGCGGGCTCCACCGCTCAGCTCCAGCGGGACGCCATCCTCGTCAATCCCTACGACGTGGAGGGGGTGGCGAAGGCCATCCGTCAGGCAGTCCTGATGCCGGAGGACGAGCGCCGCCGGCGGATGCAGAGGATGCGCAAGAAGATCCGCTCGCAGGACATCTACTGGTGGGTCGAGACGTTCCAGCGTGCGATCCGCGACGAGGAAATGGGGGAGTCGGAAGACTTCGAAGCCTACCCTCCCCCCACCGGGGTCGAAGTCGTGGAGTAGGAGGGAGGCCTGCTACTCCACCAGCTGCATCAGGAGCCAGCCATCCGGGTCGACACGGAGCTCGCGGGGCTCGCCGGGAAGGGGAACCCGCGCGGTGAACTCCCGCCCGTCCACCCATTGGATGACGCGGTGCACCCCACCCTCCATCTGGAACTCCAGCTCGATGGGCATGCGAAAGGTGGGCCAGAGCACGTCTTGCTCCTGAAATAGCGTCACCCGCGCCTCACCCGCGCTGGCCATCCACGCCCAGTCGAGGCGATACACGGGGTAGCCTGGTCGCTCGACCCACTGCTCGAAGAACCAGTCCAGTCCCTCTCCGTGGGACTCCTCCATCACCCGCCTCAGGTCGTCCGTGTCGGCGTTCCCCCCGCGGTGGGTCTCGTAGTACCGGCGCACCCCCCGGAAGAAGGCCTGGTCGCCCATCACCCAACGAAGCATGTGAAGAACGAGCGCCCCCTTCTGGTAGGAGTTGGCGTTCAGGCGGTCCAGAAGGTTCTCGGCCTGATGATCCAGGATGGGACGTTCGGTCACGTCCGAGGTCAGATAGCGCTCCCGCACCCCGTCGATTCGTTCGCGAAAGGCCCGCAATCCTTCGGTGCGCTCCCAGAAGTGTGGGCCGAAGTAGCTGGCGAACCCCTCCGAGAGCCAGAGGTGCGGCCAGTCCGCCGGCGTCACGGAGTTCCCGAACCACTGGTGGGCGATCTCGTGGGCTACGGTGGCCTCGATGTCCCGACCCTCCGCGATGCCCGACTCGGCATAGAAGATGGTCGAAGCGTTCTCCATCCCCCCGAAGCGGGTGGACGCCTGGACATTCGCCAGCTTCTCGTAGGGGTAGGGCCCGAAGACCTCGGTATAGAGGTCGACCATCTCCGCCGCCCGTCCGAAGACCTCCCGAGCATGGGCCGTGTCCGGGGGGAAAGCCCACGCCGTCACCTCGATACACCCGTCGTCCCTCGGGGACGCCGGGGCGGCTCCGCACGCCGCGAGCCCACCGGGCATCTCCGCCAGCTGGGCGGCCCCGACGACCATGAGGTAGGTGGGGATGGCGACCTCCGACTCCCACCGCCAGGTGAAGAGATCGTGCATGCCGGCAACCCCCAGCGAATCCACCCGCTCGGGCTCGCCCTGCAGAAGGCCGTTGGCGATCACCACCCGATCCGGAGGCGCGTGGACGGTGAAGCCCACGGTGGCGCGATGCGCGGGATGGTCCATGGAGGGAAACCAGAACCGTGCCCGATTCGGCCAGTTGTCGGCGAAGGCGGTGGGTTCCCCATGGACGTTCTCCCGCAGGATGAGTCCGTCGTCCGGCACCCCCCGGGTCATGATTTCCACCCGCAGCGTATCGTAGCGCCCCGGGCTCCCGGGCGACTCGAAGCGGACGACCCCCTCCTCGTGGGTGAATTCCAGGGGGCTGCCTCGCCACATCACCGCCTCGACGGTCATTCCGGTGAAGTCGAGCGCGAGTTCGTGCGGTCCACCGCGATCCCGGAGGTAGCGGATCTCGGTGCGTGCCGACACGCGGTCGTTCTCCGGCGGGATGACCAGCTCCACGTCGTAGTGGAGGATGGTGGTCTCCGGGTCGTAGCGCCCGGCCCGGTCGGGTCGGCCCACGGGGATGGGCTCCGGATCCACCAACTCCACGCCCTGGGAAATCGGGGGAGGGGAAACGGAGTCCCAGGGGGCCGGGCCGGGCTCGGGGGGAGCGGAGGCAAACCATCCGCAGCCGCCGAGAGCACCCAGTACGAGTACGGGGGAAAGCGCGAATCCCAGACGACGGAGGGACGGGTGGACGGGCGGGCGAGAGACCGAATTCATGGACACCTGGCACGAGGAGGTAGCGACCGGAGAACCGAAACCGTCCTCCGGGGTTGAACCCCCCGGAAGATAGGCCCGCCGAACTCCGGGAGGGAGGGCCGGAATGCCGTTCTTCCGACTGGACAGGCTGCCCCCTCCTATGGCAGCATAGGGGTAGTCCGTCCGGGGAGTTCCGACTCCAGGGTCCGGGCGGCCCCTTTGCATCCCTTCCAGCGCAGGCCTGACCGATGTGGATCTTCATCTCGCACCTGACGGTCCCGGCCGACGATCACGAACTGCTCGAGCGACACTTTCGTGAGCGCGCGGGCCTCGTCGACGATTTTCCCGGGTTCCGCTACCTGCAGCTTCTGAAACCGCAGGCGGGGGACGCCTCCCACACGTTCCTCACCGCCTGGGATTCCAGGGAGGCGTTCCGTCACTACATGACCAGCGAGGCGCACGCCATCAGCCACTCGAGGGAGCCGGCGGAGATCATGTCACGGACCCAGGTTCGCCACGAAGCCTTCGAGGTCCTCATGGACTCGCGGATCGACCCCGAGACGACCGGGGAAGGACGCGAATGACCACACGCCAGGAGGCCTCCGGCCCGGAGGACGATGCTTCGAGGAACGCGGCAGAGGCCCTCCTCTCCCGGCGGGACGGTCTGGTCGACGCCGTGGTCACGAGGGAGTTCTCCCGCCGCCCGCAGCTCCGCGACCGCTTCGGGGACGAGGCGGAGGCCCGGTCGCGGGAGGACGCCGGATACCACCTTGCGTACCTGGCGGAAGCCGTGCGGCAGGGCAACCGGGACCTCTTCGTGGACTACCTGGGATGGGCAAAAGTGGTCCTCGCCCGCCGCAGCGTCAGCGGTGATGACCTCGCCTTCCACCTGGGGATCGCCCGCGAGGTCATCGGGGAGTCGCTCAACGCGCGCCACGGCGGCCCCGTCCTCTCCGTCCTCGACCACGGCCTCCAGCGCTTGCCGGACCTGCCGGAAGAAGTCCCCACCCTCATCGAGCCGGACCATCCACACGCCGCCATGGCGCACCAGTACCTCCAGACCTTGCTGCGTGGGGACCGGCAGACCGCCAGCCGTCTGGTGATGGAGGCGGCCGAGCGAGGGATCCCCGTCAAAGAGCTCTACCTGCACGTCTTCCAGCGCACCCAGCACGAGGTCGGGCGCCTCTGGCAATCCAACCTGATCAGCGTCGCACAGGAGCACTACTGCACCGCTGCGACCCAGCTCATCATGTCCCGTCTCTATCCCTGGGTGTTCGGGGGGGAGAGGTCCGGTCGGACCCTCGTCGCCACCTGTGTTTCCGGGGACCTCCATGAGCTGGGGGTGCGGATGGTGGCGGACTTCTTCGAGATGGAGGGATGGGACACGATCTATCTCGGCGCCAACACCCCCTCCGCCAGCGTGGTGGAGATGGTCCGCGATCGCCGCCCCGACGTCCTGGCGGTCTCGGCCACCATCCTCCATCACGTCCCGGAAGTCGAAGCCCTGATCCGTCAGGTACGCGCGGACCTCGGCGACACCGTCCCCATGATCCTCGTAGGGGGGTATCCCTTCAACCTCGACGGCGAGCTCTGGCGTAAGGTCGAAGCCGACGGCCACGGCAGGGACGCTGACGAAGCCATCGCCCTGGCTTCCCGCCTGGTCGGAAAGGAGGGGCCACGATGAACGGGAGGATGGGGGACCAGGGCGTTGCCCTCATGTGCGACGCCGACGGTACCATCCTCCGTTTCCTCCGGGACGATCTGGAGTTGGCCCGGCGCGCCACCATGGGGGCGAAGTTCGAGGACCTGGTGGACTCCGGAGGAGCGATCAAGGCCAGGAGCTTCATCGAGACACTCAGGGCGCGGGGGGTCACCTTCGAATGGGAGTTCAACGTGCAGTGGAAGGGGCGTCCGATACTCCTCTACTTCGCCGGCGGTTGGATCGGGGACAAGCTTCTCCTGGTGGGCGCCCCCTCTCGCGCACAGCTCTCGCGGCTCAACGACGAGTTGATGCGCATCAACAACGAACAGGCGAACGCCCTCCGGCTGGCGATGAAGGATGTCTCCCTCCTCTCGCGAGGCACGCCCCAGGGGGCGGACGCGGAGGCCTACGACGATCTCACCAGGGTCAACAACGAACTGGCCAACCTGCAGCGCGAGATGGCCAGGAAGAACGTCGAGCTCGAGCGTCTCAACCAAGAAAAAACGCATTTCGTGGGGATGGCCGCCCATGATCTTCGCACACCCCTGGGGGTCATCCTGGGCTACAGCCGATTCCTGGAGCGAGAGATCGGCACGGAACTGACGGACGAGCAGACCACATTCCTCACCACCATCCGCGAGATGAGTGCCTTCATGCTCCGGATGATCGACGATCTCCTGGACGTCTCGGCAATCGAATCCGGTCGCCTGGCCCTCGCGTTGGAGGAGTGCGACATCGCGAGCCTCGTCCGGAACAACATTCGGCTGAACCGAGCGCTGGCTGGATCGAAAGACATCTCCATCGAGTACGAAGAGACGGACCCTCCGTCGTCCTGCCTCTGCGATCCCGACAAGGTGGAACAGGTGCTGAACAACCTGGTCGCCAACGCCATCAAGTTCTCGGAGAGGGGGACCACCGTACACGTCCGCCTCCAGGGCGATCAGGAGGGAGTGACCGTAACGGTGCAGGATGAGGGGCAGGGCATTCCCGAGGACGAACTCCCCCGACTCTTCAAGCCGTTCGGGACCACTAGCGTGCGGGCGACCGACGGAGAGGGGAGCACAGGCCTCGGCCTTGCCATCGTCCGCCGGATCGTGGAGGGTCACGGGGGCACCGTGGGCGTCGAGAGCGAGGCTGGGGTGGGGTCCACGTTCACCTTCTCGCTTCCGACGGGGGGGAGGGCTCCGTGAGTACCCTCCTGCTGAAGCTCTATGTCACCGGGCACACCGCGCGGACGCGCGCCGCGGTCGCGAACCTCAGGCGCCTCTGCAGGGAGGAGCTCGACGGTAAATACGAGATCCAGGTCATCGACGTCCTCGAGCATCCTGAACTCGCCGAAGCGGAACGGATCCTCGCCACGCCCACGCTCATCAAGCAGCTCCCCCTGCCGGTCCGCCGGGTCATCGGCGACCTCTCGAACTCCGAAAGGGTCCTCGTCGGGCTGGATATCCAGCCCCCCGACCGCGAGGAACCCACGTGACGAAACCAATGGGTCGGCAGCGCATCCTCGTGGCGGATGACAACCCACACGCCCTCAACGCCATGGTGCGGGTGATCGAGCGGGCGGGATACGAGGTCGCCGCCGCCTCCGGTGGAAGAGAAGCGCTCGAGCTGATCCGGAGAGACCGCCCGCACCTCGCCCTCCTCGACGTCATGATGCCCGATCTCGCCGGCACCGAGGTCCTGCGTGAAATCCGGAGCGACCCGAACCTCGTCGACATGATGGTCCTCCTGGTGAGCGCCCGTCGCGCGGGCCCGGACGACCAGGCCCTGGGTCTCGATTCGGGGGCCGACGGGTACATCGTCCGCCCGGTCGACGAGGTGGAACTGCTGGCGCGGGTGCGCGCGGCCCTTCGCCAGTGCGAGCTGCAACGGCAGCTCCGGGAAAGCGAAGCCAGGCTGCGTCACATCATCACCCACCAGCCGGACGCGGTGCTGGTGGTGGACGGCGAGGGTACGATCCGATTCGCCAACCCAGCCGCCGGTGAGCTCCTCGGAGCTCGGCCGGACGACCTCATCGGCGAAGCGTTCGGCCTGCCCCTCGACGCAGCACCCCCCTCCGAGATCGATATTCCCGGCCATGGAACGGACGACCGGACCGCCGAGCTACTGGTGGTGCCAACCCGATGGGACGACGAACAATCGTGGCTGGTGACCCTTCGGGATGTCACGTTCCGCAAGAAGGTGGAAGGTAGCATCCGGCAGCAGGCCGCTCTGGTGTCCAAGGCCCAGGACGCCATCCTTGTCCTGAGCCTCGATCACGACATCACGTTCTGGAACCGCAGCGCAGCGCGCCTCTACGGGTGGAGTGAAGAAGAGGCAGTGGGACGTTCGGCCGACAGCCTCCTTTTCAGAGACTCCAGCCCCTTCCGGGAAGCCGTCGCACAGCTCCTGCGCCGCGGCGATTGGTCGGGCGAGTTCGAGCAGGTCGATCGGGAGGGGAAACCGCTCACGGTGGAGGCGCGCTGGACCCTCATGCGCGACGATCGTGACCGGCCTTCGCACATCCTCGCGATCCACACCGACGTCACGGACAAGAAGCGGATCCTGGCCCACTTTCTCCGTGCCCAGCGCATGGAGAGCATAGGAACCCTGGCCAGCGGCATAGCCCACGACCTGAACAACGTGCTCGCGCCGATCCTCCTCTCCGTCGAGCTCCTCAAGGCGGAGCTGGACGCGGACGAGACAACTACCGAGACCCTGGACATCATCCATGCCAGCGCCCGGCGAGGCGCGGACATGGTTCAGCAGGTACTGTCCTTCTCCCGTGGCGGCCCCGGTGCTCGAACCCTGGTGGATGTCGAGGGCATATTGAACGAGCTGGAGAGGGTCGTGCGAGACACCTTCCCAAAAAATATCCGCTATCGTTGGCACGTGGAGGGGTCGGCCCACCCCCTCGATGGAGACCCGACGCAACTCCACCAGGTCCTGCTGAACCTTCTCGTGAACGCGCGGGACGCCATGCCCTCCGGAGGAACCGTATCCCTCACCGTGGAGAACGTCGACCTGGACGAGCAGTTCACCTCGTCTGGGCCCAGGCGGACGGTCGGCCCCTATCTCCGATTCAAGCTGACCGATACCGGGACCGGGATGCCAAGGGAGATCATGGATCAGATCTTCGACCCCTTCTTTACCACGAAGGAGGTGGGGAGCGGAACCGGGCTGGGACTCTCCACCGTGGCGGCCATCGTGAGGGGGCATGGAGGGTTCGTGAACGTTCAGAGCGAGCCGGGCTCGGGTAGCACCTTCGAGGTGTACCTGCCCGCCGCGCCCGCCAGGGCCGCTGGGAAGCAGAAAGAGCCCGAGATCGGTGGCGGCGCCTCTCACAGGGGGAGCGACGAGCTCGTTCTGGTCGTCGACGATGACGACGCGGTGAGAGACGTGACCCGGAGGACACTCGAGGCCTCGGGGTATCGAGTCCTCACGGCCTCCGAAGGCACGGAGGCCATGGCGCTGTTCGCGAAGAACCAAGGTGAGATCTCCCTCGTCATCACGGACATGATGATGCCTGTAATGGACGGGGACGCGACGATTCGCGCCATCCGGCGAATAGACGAGGAAGTTCCGATCCTCGCGGTCAGCGGGCTCGGAGCGAAGATCGGCCGCGAAGGGGACGGGGTGGATTTCCTTGCGAAGCCCTACACCGGGGATGCGCTGCGCGCCGCCGTCCAGCGGCTCGTGGCCCCCGGCTCAGGAGAGACCTCAGCGGGGTAGGATCGTCACAACTCGCCCCCCCGGATCGTATTCAGGGTGAGGCCCCGGTCCATCATGGAGCCGGGAGGCGAACTCTACTCCGGAGGTTCAGATGTCCGTGCCGACCGTTCTCGATCCCATGGGTGCCCTCGGGAGGCCCCTCTTGGTGATCCTGCTTCTCGTCGCCACGTCGTGCGACCCCTCCGCGGGAGTCGGCCCCGATCCGAGCGGCACTGCCCCCGACCCGATCTTCCAGCTCCCGCGCGATCTCACCCCCGCCGAACTCCAGGTCATCGAGTCCAGCAACGAGTTCGGGTTCGACCTCCTCCGCGAGGTGGCCGAAGGGAACAGGGCCGCGACCGTCTTTCTCTCTCCCTTCAGCGCCTCCATGGCTCTCGGCATGACCCTGAACGGGGCAGATGGCGCGACCTTCGACGCCATGCGGGAGACCCTCCGCTTTGGTGACCTGGAAGAGGAGGAGATCAACTCGTCATACGCGGGCCTCCTCGAGCTCCTCGGGGATCTGGACCCGGAGGTGGAAACGACGGTGGCGAACGCCATCTGGCATCGTCAGGGAACCACTCTCCGGGAGGATTTCCGCGACAGGGTGGAGGAGACGTTCGGCGCGCGGATCGAGGATCTCGATTTCTCCGCCCCGGACGCCGCCGACATCATCAACGACTGGGTCAGCGGCGCAACGGGGGGGCGGATCGACAAAATGGTGACGCCTCCGATCCCCGGGAACGTCGTGGCCTACCTCATGAACGCCATCTACTTCAAGGCCGGATGGACGGTCCCCTTCGACCCGGAGCTCACCTCCAGCGCACCCTTCCGCCTGAAGGACGGGAGCACCGAGAACGTGGAAATGATGATGAGGGACGACACCATCCCCTACTTCGGGACGGACCGCTACGACGCGGTGGACCTCCCGTACGGCGGGCAGGCCTACTCCATGACGGTCGTCGTCCCACGGGAGGGGGTGGACGTCCACGACCTGGTGGAGGAGCTGGACGCCGAGGGGTGGGGTGCGCTGACTGCCGGATTCACCACGATCCGCATCCAGCTCTCGCTCCCGAGGTTCGAAATCGAATGGGAGGGCGCCCTCAATGATGCGCTGGTGGCCATGGGGATGGGGCCTGCCTTCGGGCCCGGAGCGAACTTCTCGCGGATGTTCGAGGGGACCGGCGCCTGGATCGACGAAGTCAAGCAGAAAAGCTTCGTGCGAGTGGACGAAGAGGGGACCGAAGCGGCCGCAGTCACCTCCGTCGTCATGGTCGAGTCCGCGCCGCCCCAGGTCCGCGCCGACCGCCCCTTCCTCTTCGTCATCCGGGAGCGGCTCTCCGACACAATCCTGTTCATGGGGCTGATCGTGGAGGCGCCCCGGCTCTGAGCGGGGCCCTCCTGGCGATCAGTCCCCGTCCGGATCCAGCGCGGCCAGCGAGCCCGCCCGCATCGGCGTGACCGGCGGCCGGACCCGATCCAGATCCCAGCCGAAGAGCGCGGAGAGGGCAGGGCCGCAGACCCGCCCCTGGCACGGTCCCATCCCGGCCCGGGTCAACACCTTTGCCTCCCGCACGGAGGAGCAGGCCTCCAGGCGTTCCATGGTGACGTCCTCGCAGCGGCAGACCGGAGTAGAGGGCATCGCCAGACTCTTGAGCTCGTCCCGCAGCCGGAACGTGGCGTCCAGACGCTCCCCGAAGGCACGCTGCTTGTCCCTGGAGCCGAAGAGGCTGCGGGCCTCGGACTCCCTGCCCGCCGCCGCAAGTCCGGCCACGGCCCCCTCGACCAGGGAGGACTCGACGCCGGCGACCCCGGTCGTCTCACCGGCGCAATAGACGCCCGGTAGCGAGGTCCGCTGCCACTCGTCCACCGCGACGACGCCCTCCGAGGTGGTCTCGCATCCCATCGACCGGGGGAGCTCGGTCGCGGGAACCAGTCCATAGCTCACGCAGAGGAACTGGCAGGGATGAGTTTCCTCCTTCCGGCCATTCGTGAGCGTCACCTCCTCCACACGCCCGTCGCCTGCAGCGGACGAGACCCACCAGCCGAAACGATAGGGCGACGTTCGGAATGCGGCGCGGTACCGCAGCCCCTCCATCAGCTTCCCCGGGGACCTCCACAGCCCCAGGGTGAAACCCACGACGCGCCCCTGCGGGGCCTGTTCCGCCACCACCTCCGGCGTGGCGCCCGACTTCGCCAGAAGCGCGGCGACGGGAAGGAGGAGGGGCCCGGAGCCGGCGACGACCGTGTTCCACCCCGAAACCCGGATCCCCGCCTTCAGGAGGGCCTGTCCACCTCCTACGCCGACCACGCCGGGAAGCGTCCACCCCGGGAAGGGGAGGAAGCGTTCACGTCCCCCCACCGCCAGGATCAGGGCGTCCCTCCAGCGAACGCCGAGGACCGCTCCATCCCGATCCTCGGCCAGGAGCTCGCCCTCGCGGGGCGATCCCACCACCGAGACCCCGGACCGGTGCGCGATTCCATCCATCTGGAATCCCGAAATTCGCTCCCGCGCCTCATCCGGGAGCTGCTCGGGAACGCGATGCCGCCAGATCTGACCGCCCTCCCGCATCCCCTCGTCCAGAACGAGCACCTCCTTCCCCGCCCCGGCCGCACGAGTGGCGGCCGCGATCCCTGCCGGACCGGCGCCCACCACGACGATGTCGGCCGTGAGCCGTTCCACGCTCCTGCTCGCCCGCTCAGTCACCGGTCCGCACCTCCATCTCCGCCTTCACCGGAATGAGGCAGGCCCGCCGGTGCGGGGTGCCGTCGATGGTGACCCGGCACTCGTGACAGATCCCCATCCCGCACACGGGGCCTCGGTCCTCCCCCGTCACGGATCGGCGGAAAGCCCAAACCCCGCCGTTGATGAGGGCGGCCGCCACCGACTCCCCCGGGGTGGCGGCGAACCGCCGCCCGTCCACGGTGAACCGGATGCTGTCCGCTCCATCGGTCTCCTTCGTGCTCATGCTTCCTCCTCGTGGGCGGCGCCGTGGGCATCGTGGGCGCCGGCGCGCAACGCCTCCCGGGCGGGGTCGAAGGCCACCGGGTCGACGGCGGCCTCCCGCCCCAGGAGGCTATCTACCAGGACGTGGGCGGTACCGATGGCCGTCGTGATCCCGAGCCCTTCGTGTCCGGAAGCGACCCAGACCCCCTCCTGCTCCGGCCAGGGCCCGATCAGGGGAAGCGAGTCGGCGGTGGAGGGCCGCACCCCGGTCCAGACCCGGATCACGTTCAGCTCGTCGATCCGGGGGAGGAACGCCCTGGCGCTATCCAGCATCTTTCTCACCAGATCCCAGCGGATGGCTCGACTGGCGTCTCCGGGTTGTCTCGAGGACCCGATGAGGATCTGCCCGGTGGGACGGGGCTGGACGTTGAAGGCCACGGAGTCGTCATCGGTGCCGTGAGCGCTCTTCAGGTATCCCAGCTCCACGAGCTGATGCCGGCAGAAGCGGGGGTAGCGATCGGTGATGGCCAGGTGGCCCTTCTTCGGCGTGACCGGGAGCCCGGGAGAGAGGGTGGGCGCCGCATACCCCGCGGCGTTGATGACCACCTGCCCCGAGAAATTCCCCTTGCGTGTAACAGCGGTTCCCGGTTCCAGGCGGAGGACCGGAAGCCCCAGCTCGACCTTCGCACCCAGCTCCCGGGCCCGGTCCAGGAACCACGCGGCCAGGGCCGGAGGATAGAGGACGATGTCGTCCGGCACCCGGAGCGCTCCGGCCAGCCCGGGCGCCAGCGAAGGTTCCGCCTCGGCGAGCTCCTCCGGACCGAGCACCTCAGTGTCCACCCCGACGCGGCCGTAGGTCGCCTGCTTCTCCCGGACGGGTGCCATTTCCTCCTCGTCCCGCGCGAGCCACAGGGTCCCGCAAGGGTCCCACTCGACCATGGCCGGAAACTCGTCGCTCAGCGCCTGCAGGAGTTTCCGGGAGTAGGTCGTGAGCTGGAGCTGGGCCTCGGAGTCGTCCATGATCACGATGTGGCCCATGCCCGCGGCCGTGGTGCCGCACCCGGGAGGACCCGCGTCCACCACCGTGACCTGCACGCCCTCCTGGGCAAGCTTCCAGGCGACGGCGGCGCCCACGACCCCCGCGCCCACCACGACGACCTCGGAAATCTGCGTCATTCAGCAGTTGTGAAGCCCGACCGGAATGGATCGGTGGCATCGAAGAGCAGGGAGGCCTCGTTGGTGATCCACGCGCGCCCCTGGATGACGGGGTGGAGGACCCCCTCCACCTCTTCGAGCCAACCGGTGAAAAGACCCCCGGTCACGCTCTGCTGCCGCCACTTCTGTCCGGGCTCCAGACGGCCTTTCGCGTGCAAGACGGCCATCTTGGCGGAGGTCCCGGTCCCGCAGGGCGAGCGGTCGTACGCCCCCCCGGGGCAGAGGACGAAGGTGCGCGCGTCGGCGTCGTCACCGAAGGGAGGGCCGGTGAGCTCGACGTGGTCGATGAGCGCCCCATCCTCCCCAGTGATCCCTGCTGCGCGGACCGCCGTCAGCATGTCCTCGGTGAGCCTCATGAGCTCCGGCACACTGCTGAGCTCGAGGCGGGGCTCGTCGAGATGGACCATGAAGAACCAGTTCCCGCCGTAGGCAACCTGACCCGTAACCTTACCGAACCCGGGTACCTCCACCTCCACCCCGTCCTGGTGGAGCCGCGCCGGGTTGTTCTGGACCGTGACCAGTCCCCCTTCGCCCAGACGTGCGCCCACCGTCCCGACAGGGGTGTCGATCCGTACCATCCCTGTGCCGAGTCGCCCCAGGTGTTCCAGGGTGCCGATGAGGCCCATGAGCCCGTGCCCGCACATCCCGAGGTAGCCCACGTTGTTGAAGAAGATGACCCCGGCCAGGGACCCCTCGTTCACCGGCGGAGTGAGGAGCGCCCCGACCATGGCATCGTGCCCTCGGGGTTCACACACGATGGCGCTCCGGAGATGGTCCCAGCGCTCCCCGAACTCCCGGAGCCGCTCGGCCATGGTGGCACCCTCGAGCTCCGGAAAGCCGTCTACCACCACACGGGTGGGCTCTCCTTCGGTGTGGGAGTCGATCACGACCAGAGCGTCGGGAAAGGCGAGCCCGGCGGGGTCGACCTGGGGCGTTGGTTCAGCGGTCTTCATCAGGGATTCACCTGTACTGTCTTGGTTTCGGTGTAGAACTCGCGCGCAGCTGCCCCCTGCTCGCGAACGCCGGAACTGGAGGCCTTGAAGCCCCCGAAGGGAGCGTGCGGATCCACCCCCGTGGTATCGCCGTTGACCCGAACCAGCCCCACATCGATGGCGGCGATGTAGGCGAGCGCGGAGGTCAGGTCACGGGTGAAGAGCGAGGCGCTGAGCCCGTATTTCGTCCCGTTCGCAAGCTCGATCGCATGATCGAGGTCGTTGGCAGTGAGCGTCGCGAGCACGGGTCCGAAGAGCTCCTCCTGCGCGAGCTCCGACTCGGGATCCACGTCCCGCGCCAGCGTCGGTTCGAAGAAGTTGCCCCGCGCAAACGCTTCTCCCTCCGGGTCCCGACCGCCACAGACGAGGCGGGCTCCCGAGCCGGCCACGGCCTTCCGGACCCGCTCCCGGGCCCCCTCCGAAATAAGAGGACCGACCGCCGTGGTGGCCTCCAGAACCGACCCGACGGGCAGTCGCGACACCTCCTCCTCCAGGCGCTCCAGGAACTCCGCTTCTACCTCCCGAGCCACCACCGCCCGACTCGTGGCCGTGCACTTCTGGCCCGCGTACTTCATGGCGCCGGCAGCGGTCAACTTGGCCGCCCGGTCAAGGTCGGCGTCCGGGAGCACGATGACCACGTTCTTCCCGCCCATCTCCGTCTGGCAGGCGATGTTCCGATCGGCGCAGATGGCCCTCACCCCGTGCCCCACCGGGATCGACCCGGTGAAGCTGACGCCGCTGACCCCGGGATGGCGGACGAGAGCCTCTCCTACGGTGCCCCCGGCACCCAGGACCACGTTGAAGACGCCCGGAGGAATCCCGGCGGCCTCCGCGGAGCGGGCGAGGAGGACGGCGGTGTGGGAAGATTGCTCGGCGGACTTGAGCACCACGGTGTTGCCGAAGGCGAGCGCCGGCGCGGCCTTCCAGAGAGGAATCGCAGCCGGGAAATTCCAGGGCGTGATCAGACCCACCACTCCGAGGGGTTCCTGCAGGGTGAACTGGAGCGCACCCTCGACCTGGGCCGGCACCACGCTTCCCCGAGCTCGGACGGCTTCCCCGGCGTAATACCGGAGGATCACCGAGCAGCGAGCCACTTCTCCCTTCGCCTCACCGATGGGCTTGCCTACCTCGCGAGCCAGCTCTCGCGCCATCTCCTCGGCGCCCGCCGCGATGGCGTCCGCCCAGCGGTAGAGATGCTCCGCCCGAGCGGGGCCGGTCATCCTGCGCCAGCCCGGGAGCGCGTCCCGAGCGGCCTCCACCGCGCGATCCACGTCCTCGGCAGACCCTTCGGGAACGACCCCGACGAGGTCCTCACGGTCGGATGGGTTGCGATCCTCGATTCCGTCGGCCAGATGGCCGGATCGGAATTCGCCTCCTATGAAATCGGGCAGCACGGGAGATGTCATCGGCGGTCCCTACAAGTGTTGCTGGAGTCGCCCGAAAAAGGCATCGCTCCCGTCACGGGCGCGCCTCGGGAAACTCCGGGAAAACGGCTCAGAATGGATACCAAAAGCGGACGAGGACCGCAACGGAGAGGATCCGCGGGGTGGAGTGTCGAACCCGGTCAGACCGCCCGAGCCGTATTGATCACCGTGACCCCGCGATGGCGAGTGGGGACGCACCCATGGGAAACGGCATTCGACTGGGCCGGCTGGCCCTTCGCATCGCCGTAGGCGCCTCCCAGGAAGTACGTGCTGGGACCGCCCAGGAGATCCATGGAGTTCCAGAACTCGGGCGTCCGGATCTGGTAGGCGACATCCTTCAGCATCCCGGTGACCTGCCCGTTGCGGATCTCCCAGAAGACCTGACCCCCATACTGGGAGTTGTAACGCTGCTGGTCGATGGAGAAGGAGCCACTCCCATCGATCATGATCCCGTTCTCCACCCCGTCGATGAGCTCCTCCAGCGATACGTCGCGATCCGGGTGCGGCAACAGGTTCACGTTGGGCATGCGCTGGAACTGCACGTCGGACCAGTTCGAGGCATAGGAGTTCCCGTGCGAACGGACGGGCGCATCGATCTGGCTGTACCAGTCCGCGAGCCAGAGCGCCTGCTCCCGGGTGGTCTGCAGGTCCCAGAGCAGCCCGTCCCTCACGATCAGGTAGTCCTGGGGGGCCACACCCTCATCGTCGTACCCCACAGTGGAGAGGGCGCCGGTCGCCGATCGCTCGCCCTGGATGTTCATGAACTCGGGCCCGTAGCGGAACTGCCCGAGGAAGTCCTCGGGCGGCGCGATGAACGAGGTGCCCGCATAGTTGGCCTCGAACCCCATGATCCGGTCCAGCTCGGTGGGGTGGGCAATGGACTCGTGGATGGTGAGCCAGAGGTGGCTGGGAAGGAGGATCAGGTCGTACAGCCCCGGCTCCACCGACCGCGCCGACAGCTTCTGGACCGCCTCTTCGGCCCAGACCGGCCCGTTCTCTTCGAGGGCGGAGTCCAGGATGTACTCATATCCGAGCCCCCGCGGGGGGATGTCCGTCGCGCTCCTCGACTGGAAGTCGGACCCGTCCGAGGAGACGGCGGTGCAGTTCATCCCCCCGTTGCAATTGTAGATTATCTGATTGGTGAAAGTCCCTTCCGTGGATGCGAAGAACTTCTCCTCGCGGCGGAAACTCATGGACGAGGTCACGTTCTGGATTCCTGAGACGCGCCCGGCGGCCGCGTTCGCTTGCCGCAGCAACGCCACCTTGTCCTGGATGGGGACGCTGAAGGGATCGATCTGGATCGGCGTCTCGTATCGCCCATCGGGGTGCACTTCCGTCGGGGCCAGCTCCACCGGTTGCCGCTGGGCAGCGCGGTTGGCCCGCGCCTGGGCCACGGCCTGCTGCGCGATGCGCACCACCTCCTCCATCTCCAGGCGTCCGCTCGCCGAGAATCCCCAGGTGCCGTCCACGAGCACCCGGAGCCCGAACCCCAGGTTCTCGTTGTCGGAAAGCCCCGTCACCCGCTGGTCGCGCGTGGATACCGACTGGCTCCGGTAGCGACCGACCCGAAAGTCGGCATACCCGGCTCCTGCCGACTGGGCGGCGTCGAGAGCCCTCAGAGCCAGTTCCCGATAGTACGGATCCGGCGCCGGACCCGTCATCGGTGTCAGGATCCCATGCCTCCCCGGTTCGCCCATCGGGCCGAGACCGGCGAGGCTCGAGGCGCCCAGCCCCAGTCCTGCGGAAACCAGCGCGCTGTGGCGCAGGAAGTCACGACGCTTCATCTACGGCTTCTCCTGACGGCGGGTTCAGTCTTCGGATCGGCCTCATCCTCGGGGTGCGGAGGTCGAGGCCTCCAATGTCCGCACGGACGATAGGGGACGCAAGGGACCGGCACGGCGAAACGCACGAAGGCCCCGGCACCACGTTCAGTGCCGGGGCCTTCGTCTGCTACCCGGGGGGGTCCCCCGGGCAGTCCGTCACAGCACTTCGTAGTAGTAGCCGAAGACGGGCGCGCTCGTCTGGTATTCCACCTGAAAGTTCACGCGATCCCCAGGCGCCGCGAGCTCGAACTGGGCGTCCGTGGTCCCCAACTCGTTTCCGTCCACATCGATGAAGTGGAACTGCACGTCGACGGAGGTGCCGGGCTCCATGGTCCGGTTCACCACGAAGCCATCTACGATCGCTCCCCCCTGAACAGGCTGGAACTGCAAGTCGTCCAGGATGAAGGTCAGCTCCTCGAGTGCCTCGATCTCGGCGACCAGCTCCTCCTCCCGCTCGAGCCGATCGAGGGCCTGCTGGCGGAACCGGAAGAGGAGCTGGTTCCTGGGGTCGAGCTCCTTCGCTCGCGCCGCTGCGTCCACCAGCGGTTCGAAGTCCTCTGCCAGGAAGAGCATCTGCGAATGGTAGAAGGCCGCGTCACGATGGAGCGGCACCAGCTCCCACACCTGTCCGAAGGCCACTGCGGCCTGGTCGAAGGCCTCGGCCTGATACAGCCCCACGCCCACGGTGAAGTAATCGCTGGGCCCGAGACCCGGCTGGTTGAGCATCTGGTCGTAGATGGCCTGGGCGCGCTCCGCCTCTCCCATGGCCGAGAACGTCACCGCCAGACTGGAACCGGCCTGAAGATTCTCCGGGTCCT
Source organism: Gemmatimonadota bacterium (assembly GCA_040905325.1). Lineage (GTDB taxonomy): Bacteria > Gemmatimonadota > Gemmatimonadetes > Longimicrobiales > Gaopeijiaceae > JBBDRS01. Next base: position 49,365 of record JBBDRS010000046.1, on the reverse strand, counting down.
CCTCGTAGATCTCCTCGTAGATCTCCGCAGCTTCAGCGTAGCGCTCAAGCTGGTAGAGTGCCTGGGCCCGGTTGAACCTGGCCACATCCATGTATTCGTCCCAGGCCTCCAGGGTAGACGCCTCGGCGTCCGCCGCCCTCGGTCCCGTCATCACATCGATGGCCTGCGCGTAGACCTCTTCCGCATCTTCGTGGCGTTCCGCGCGCAGGTAGGCGTCAGCGATGTTCATCATGGCCTCCGGCCGACCCTGATACACGGCGTGCGCCTGCTCGTAGAAGGGGAGACCCGCGGACGGGTCGTTCGATTGCTCCCCTGCCTGAATGCCCTCGTTGAAGTACTCCACCCAGGCGTACTCGCGGAAGTATTCGGTCTGGTAGGCATACCGGGGAAAGATCTCTTCCGCCTCATCGAACCGGGCCGCGGCTTCCTCGTACTCGCCGAGCTCGAAGAGCGCTTCGCCGGCCATGTAATACCCCATGGCGTTGTCCGGCTCCAGGGCGATGCTCTCCTCCGCTTTGGCCAGAACCTGACTCCAGAAGTCCTGCGCGCGGGCCTCTTCCTCGTTGGCCTGGGCGGACTGCGCCTGGGTGATCAGGACGAAGGCTTCGAGAATCGGCTCATTCTCTTCCGGCGGCGTCCCCTCGGGCAGTGCCTGCACCCACTGGGGCAGGTCCTCCTCCTCGACGTCCTGTACGTCCTCCTGGGTCTGGACCGGGTCGGCGACCTCACCCCCCGGCGCCTCCGTCCCCGGGGAAGCACATGCACCCAGGGCCAGAATGAAGAAGAAGGCCCCAAGGACTCGGAATGGGAAGCTCATCCAGCTCCTCCTGATGATGTTCGATCGTGTGGAAGGTGAACCGGCGCCCCCGGCCCGGCTCCGCAGCCGCCCGAAACGCGTAGGTTCCCGCATCGGTTCGTATAGGTAACCCTGAAATTTACTGAGGGTCCGCTCGTGACGTCAAATCGACCCCACCGGCCACTGCCCCGTTCCCTACCGGCTTCCCTTACGGCCCCTCCCGGTTGGATGTAAGTTCGAATGGAATCGATCGTCCGGCGAGCAGCCCGAAACGCCCTACCATTCCGAACCCGAACCAGAGACTCGTGATGCTCCGAAAGGGAATCCTGGCCCTCAGCGAATCCCCTGCGGCCAAGAAGCTCCTCACCGGCACCCGCTTCACCCGGACCATGAGCCAGCGGTTCGTTCCGGGTGAGACGGTGGATTCGGTCATCGAGGCCACCCGCGAGGCGAATGCCGAGGGACTCAAGGTCACCGCCAACTACCTGGGGGAGTATGTCGAGGACCGCCCCACCGCGATCGCGGCGGCGGACGCCTACATCGAGCTCCTCTCCCGGATCCAGGATGAGGCGTTGGACGCGAACGTCTCCCTCAAGTTCACCCAGATGGGACAGGGAATCGACGAGGAATTCCTGCGCGAGAACCTCGGGCGCGTGCTGGAGCAGGCCAAGAAGGGGAGGACCTTCCTCCGCTTCGACATGGAATCGTCCGAACTGACGCAGCGCACCCTCGACGCCTTCGAGGACATCTGGAGTCAGGGGTGGCAGAACACCGGAGTGGTGCTGCAAGCCTACCTCCACCGGACGGCCGGAGACGTGGAGCGGATGATCGAGCTGGGAGCCCGTGTCCGCCTCTGCAAGGGAGCCTACGACGAGCCCGAGAAGATTGCCTACAAGGAGATGGACCGGATCCGGATCAACCTCCTCGAACTGATGCAGCGGCTCCTCACCGACGGGAACTACCCGGCCATCGCGTCCCACGACCCGATCATCCTCGACGCCACCCGAGCCTATGCCGAGGAAGGAAGAATCTCGCCGGATCGCTTCGAATTCCAGATGCTTTATGGGGTCCGCCGCGACCTCCAGCAGGAGCTGGTCCAGGCCGGATACAATGTCCGCGTCTACATCCCCTTCGGTGAAATGTGGTATCCGTACCTCATGCGCCGCCTGGCGGAGCGCCCTGAGAACCTCCGCTTCATGGCCGGAGGGATTATCCGGGAGTCCCCCCTGGGCTTCCTGATGCCCGGGCGGCGGCGGAGGGCGTCAACGGACTGACCTACGGGTCCCGGCGATTTGACCGGACGGTTCGCGGGTGGCACTATCGGCGGAACGTGGAGTGTTCCTCTCCGCCGACTCCGCAGCCCATATGACTGGACGGCATGCGAGGGGGGCACTCCGGATCGACCCCGATACCGGAGACCCGTCCCATGCGTCCGTGGCCCCACCCTCCTCGAGTCCGCACCCCGGAATTCCGGGGGCCGCACCTGTCTGCCTGGCTGACCCTGCTGGTGGCCCTTCCGGCGCTCCTCGCTCCCCTCCCGGTCAACGCTCAGGAGGCCTCCTCCTCGCCCCGCGCGAACTGGGAACAGGCCGACCGCTTCCACTCCGACAACCTCTCCCGTTTCGTACACAGCACCTCGGTGCAGTCGAACTGGATTCACGAGTCGGACTCCCTCTGGTATCGATATCAGGACGCCCAGGGCACCCGCTGGGAGTTGGTTACGCCCTCCGGGCCCCAGAAGCAGCCCCTCTTCGACCACGAGCACATGGCCTCCCTCCTGTCACAGGAGCTCGAGACCTACCTGGAATGGCACGACCTCCCCATCGAGGACCTGGAGTTCAGCGAAGACGGGCTCAGCTTCGAGTTCGTGGCGAACGAGGTCAACTTCGAGTACCACCTCGACCAGGGCACGCTGGAGAACCTCGGTGAGGTGGATGAAGAGGAGGAGGAGGATGAACGCGAGTGGCGCAACTACTCCCCGGACAGCACCGCATACGTCTACGCCGAGGAGCACAACCTCTACTTCGTGGAGATCGTGGACGGAGTGGAGCAGGACGCCGTCCAGCTCACCACGGACGGCGAGGAGGACTTCAGCTTCGGGAGCCGAGACGAGGAGGACATCGAGGAGATCGAGGAAGAGGAGGAGGGGCAGGTCGACCCGGAGGAGTTCCGGGTCCGGCCCAACGTGGAATGGTCGGAGGACAATCAGGCCTTCTCCGTGACCCGGAATGATCGGCGCGAGGTGGAAAAGCTCTACCTCGTGGACGTCCTGGCCGAGCCCCGTCCGGAGCTGGAAGAGTACCGGTACTCGATGCCCGGCGAGGAGAAGGTCCCCCAGCAGTCGCTCTACGTTTTCCAGCGCGACCGGATGGCGCTGCGCCGGCTGCCGGTGGAGCGCTTCCAGGACCAGCGCGTCTTCAACCTCCACTGGACCAATGGCGGGGCCGACCACCTCCGTATGGTCCGGCGAGCCCGCAGCCAGCGCTACCTCGAGCTCATCGAGGTGGACATGGCGACGGACGGGATTCGGACCCTCCTGACGGAAGCCACCGACCACGGGCATCTCCGCCAGCAGAGCCCCCGGTATCTGGAAGAGGACAACTCCGGCGATTTCATCTGGTACTCACGCCGCACCGGTTGGGCCCACTACTACCGCTACGACCACGACGGGAACCTCCAGAACACGGTCACGAGCGGTTCCTGGAACGTCCAGAACATCGAGGAGGTGGACGAGGACGACGGCCGCATCTGGTTTACCGGTGTGGGGCGCGAGGCGGGTGAGAACGTGAATTACGAGCACATGTACCGGGTGCAGGCCGACGGCTCCGGACTCACCCTCCTGGACGCTGGCGACGCAAATCACAGCTCGGACCTTTCGCCCAATCAGCGGCTCATCCTGGACAACTACTCCAGGGTGGACATGGCGCCCCGCTCCGTCATCCGGAACGCCGACGGCGAGGTCGTGCTCGAGCTCGAGGAGATGGACCTCTCCGAACTGGAGGAGTTCGGGTGGCAGATGCCGGAGAGCTTCGTGGTGAAGGCAGCCGACGGGGTCACGGACCTCTACGGGAACATGTGGAAGCCCTTCGACTTCGACCCCGAGATGAGCTACCCGGTCATCACCTACGTCTATCCCGGCCCGCAGACGGAGGCCGTCACGTCCAGTTTCCGAGCCACCCCCACCGAGCAGGATCTGGCACAGCTCGGCTTCATCGTCATCCAGGTCGGGAACCGCGGAGGCACCCCGGCCCGGTCGGCCGCCTACCACAGCTACGGGTACTTCAACCTCCGGGACTACGGGCTGGCCGACAAGAAGGCCGGGATCGAGGAGCTGGCGAAGCGGTACCCGTGGGTCGACGCGAGCCGGGTGGGCATCTACGGGCACTCCGGCGGTGGCTTCATGACGGCGGCGGCTCTTCTGGTGCCCCCATACAACGAGTTCTTCACCGTCGGCGTCTCGTCCGCGGGGAACCACGACAACAACGTCTACAACCAGAACTGGAGCGAGCAGCACCACGGCCTGGAGGTGACATGCCTGCCGCCCGGGGAGCGCGACGCGGACGTGACCGAGGGCGAGGGAGAGGACGATGCTCCTGAAACCGCCCGCCGCCGGGTCGCCCGCGTCGTCCCCAACGAGGGGCACTGCGAGGAGGACGAGTCCGTGGAGTTCGACATCGAGGTTCCCGCCAACCACGAGGTCGCGGAGAACCTGAAGGGCCGCCTGCTTCTCCAGCACGGCGACATGGACAACAACGTCCACTACGCGGGAACCATGCGCCTCGTGCGCGAACTCATCCGGAACGAAAAGCGTTTCGACTTCATGATGTTCCCCGGTATGCGCCACGGGTTCGGGGGGGAGTACAACTCCTACTGGGCCAAGACCCGAGCGGAGTACTTCGCCCGGCACCTCCTCGGGGACGATTACCGCAGCGCCGATATCAACGAAAAGCGCTGACTCTCTCGTTGACGAATAGCGACTCCGGGCGGGGTGGGAGAGAAGCTCCCGCTCCGCCCGGGCCTTCCCAGGCCGCCCGCACCCGTCGTAGAATCCCTTTCCAGAGTCGGCCCGCCCCGGACGGAGCAGGAGCCCCGTCGGGCGCCCCACGAGCCCCACGCAAGCGAGTTTCCATACCATGTTCAGGATCCAGCCGAGTTGTCGTTCCTTCGGCATGTCCCTTCTGGCGTCCGGCGCCCTCTTCCTTCTCGCACCGGCAGTCACGTCCGGATCGGCAGGCCTGAGCGGTCAGAGTGCCGACTCCTGGGACGTGAACGCCCCCCCATTCCCCCTCTCCGAAATTCCGATCGACGCGACGGAGGGGACGTGGATGAGCCTGGACGTGAGTCCGGACGGGACGGAGATCGTTTTCGACTTCCTGGGCGACATCTACGTGATCCCCATCGAAGGAGGAGAGGCTCGGGCCCTCACGGGAGAGTTCGCCTGGAACATGCAGCCCACCTATTCGCCGAACGGCGAGTGGATCGCCTTCACGAGCGATCGGGCCGGGGGCGACAACATCTGGGTCATGGATCGTGACGGTTCGAACATGCAGCAGGTCAGCAGCGAGAGCTTCCGGCTCCTGAACGGCCCCGCGTGGACGCCGGACTCCCAGTACATCGTGGCCCGCAAGCACTTCACCAGCCAGCGTTCCCTCGGGGCCGGAGAGATGTGGCTGTACCACAGGACCGGCGGGTCGGGCATCCAGCTCACGGAGCGCCCCAACGACCAGAAGGACGTGAACGAGCCGGCCTTCTCCCCCGACGGGCGGTACCTCTACTTCTCGCAGGATGTGACGCCGGGCCCCGTCTTCGAGTACAGCAAGGACCCGAACGCGGGGATCTACGCCATCAGGCGCCTCGACCGGGAGACGGGTGAGCTCACCACCGAGACTGGGGGCCCCGGCGGCGCCATCCGCCCCACCCCCTCACCGGATGGGACGAAGCTCGCCTTCATCAAACGGGTCCGGTACGAGTCCACCCTCTTCATCCGGGACCTGGAAACCGGTCGCGAGTGGCCCATCTACGACGGGATGGAGCGGGACCTCCAGGAGATCTGGGCCATCCACGGGGTCTACCCCACGATGTCCTGGACGCCCGACAGCAACTCCATCGTCTTCTGGGCCGGGGGCGGAATCCATCGCATCGACGTGGAGAGCGGCGAGGTCGCCGAGATTCCCTTCCGGGTGCAGACCACCCGCCAGGTCGCTGAGACGCACCGGGTGACGCAGGACGAAGTCCACCCGGAGACCTTCGACGTCAAGATGCTCCGGAACGCGACGGTCTCCCCGGATGGCGACCGCGTCGTCTTCCAGGCGCTCGGGTACCTCTGGGTCCGTGATCTCCCGGCTGGAGAGCCGCGCCGCCTCACCAGTCAGGACGAACACTTCGAGCACCACCCGTCCTGGTCCAGGGACGGGAACTCCGTCGTCTACACGACCTGGGACGACCAGGGCCTCGCCACGGTGCGGGTGGCCAGCGGGGACGGTGGAGGTCAGGGACAGGTGGTGGTCCCCGGGCCGGGCCACTACTCGGAGCCGGTTTTCTCTCCGGACGGCCAGACGATCGTCTACCGGAAGGACTCCGGTGGCGGGCTCGTCTCGCCCTACTCGTCCGACGACACCGGGATGTATCAGATCCCGGCGGCGGGAGGGGAGCCGCAGCGCATCACCTCTTCGGGGTCCAGCCCGCAGTTCGGTGCCTCGAACGACCGGATCTACTTCACCCGGGGAGGCAGCCTCTTCAGCATCGGGCTGGATGGGCACGACGAGCGCCAGCACCTCGAGAGCCAGTGGGCCAATGACATCCGGGTCTCGCCCGACGAACAGTGGGTGGCCTGGGTGGAGCGATATCAGGCGTACGTGCGTCCCCTGGTGCCCTCCGGGGGATCGGTGACCGTGAGCCCGGGAAGCCGTGACGTCCCGCAGCACCGTGTCACGCAGAACGCCGGGGACTACCTCCACTGGTCGGGGAATGGCCGCAACCTCCACTGGTCCCTCGGGCCGGAGCTCTTCAGCCTGGACATGGCCGAGGTCTTCACCTGGAGCGGAGAGGGAGAGGCGCAGGAAGCCGACCTCCCCGTCTCTGAGGGAATCGACCTCGGATTCCAGGCGGCGTCAGACATCCCCGACGGAGTGGTGGCCTTCGAGAACGCCCGCATCATCACCATGGTGGGCGAGGAGGTCATCGAGAACGGGACCATCGTCGTGGAGCGGAATCGGATCGTCGCGGTGGGACCGGCCGGTGAGGTGGAGGTGCCCGCCGGCGCCCACCGAGTGGACGCCTCGGGTCACACCATCATGCCCGGCATCCTCGACGTCCACCAGCACGGCGGCCAGGGGTCAGGGGACATCATCCCCCGCCAGAACCGCCTCAACTTCGCGCACCTGGCCTTCGGGATCACCACGATCCACAACCCCTCGGCCGGAACGTCCCAGATCCAGGCAGCGAGTGAGATGGCGAGGGCGGGAGAGATCGTGGCGCCCCGCATCTACTCCACCGGCACCATCCTCTACGGTGCGACGTCGGGAAGCACCGCGGAGATCGACAACCTGGAAGATGCCCGCCAGCACCTGCGGAGGCAGGCCGCACAGGGGGTCATCAGCGTGAAGAGCTACAATCAGCCGCGTCGCGACCAGCGGCAGCAGATCATCCAGGCCGCGAAGGAGGAGGGGATCCTCGTGGTGATGGAGGGCGGCGCCCTCTTCCACCACAACCTGAACCAGATCGCAGACGGGAACACCGGGATCGAGCATTCTCTTCCCCAGCGCAAGCTCTACGATGACGTGATCCAGTTCTGGTCCCAGACCGAAGCGGGCTACACCCCGACCCTGGTGGTCTCCTTCGGCGGCTTCTGGGGCGAAATGTACTGGTACAAGAACACCAACGTCTGGGAGAACGAGCGGCTCCAGGCCTTCACCCCGCCCCTCTCCCTGGAGGCGGCCTCCCGCCGGCGCACGATGATGCCGGAGAACGAGTACGAGCTCATCCACACGGCGAGCGCCGCTCGTGACCTCGCGGAGGCCGGCGTCCTCGTGAACATGGGCGCCCACGGCCAGCTCAACGGGATCGACGGCCAGTGGGAGCTCTGGACCTTCGGGCTGGGCGGAATGACCCCCCACGAAGTGCTGCAGGTCGGCACCATCAACGGGGCCGAGTACCTCGGGCTCGACGGAGATATCGGCTCCCTTGAGGTCGGGAAGCTCGCCGACCTCATCGTGTTGGAGCAGAACCCCCTGGACGATATCCGGAACACGGAGCACGTCCGGTACACCATGGTGAACGGGCGCCTCTTCGACGCCCGAACCCTCGATGAGGTGGGGAACCACCCGCAGGAGCGGGAGCCCTTCTGGTGGGAGGAGCTGGGCTGGCGCTGAGAACGAGCGGGAGCCGGCAGGGGGAGGCATGCGGATGCGCCTCCCCCTGCAAGCTCCGCCCCCCTATCCCCCTACTCGCCCCACCAGGACCGTGACGTTGTCCGGCCCGCCCCGCTCGTTCGCGAGCTCCACCAGCACCTGGGCGGCCTCGATGGGTGAGGCGGCAGCTTCCAGTTGGGAAGGCAGCTCCGGTCCCTTCACCACCTCGGTGAGACCGTCCGAGCAGAGGACCAGTGCGTCTCCGACCTGGAGCGACCTCCGTACGATCTCCACCTCGGGCATGGGACCCGGCGCGAGCGCCCCGACGAGTACGTTGCGCTGGGGACTCACTTCCGCCTCCGCCGGGGTCATCCGGCCCTCGTCCACCCACTGCTGGACGAGCGTCTGGTCGCGGGTGAGCTGCTCCGACCGACCGCCGCGTACCAGATACGCACGCGAATCCCCCACCTGCGCAATCCGGACCCGGCCGGGGAGGACCCAGGCCACGGTGGCGGTCGTCCCCATTGCCGCGAGTGAGGAAGCCGTTCCTGCGCGCTGGCCTATGACCGCGTGCGCCACTCCGACCGCCTCCGTGAGCACCCGCTCGACCGCGCGGTCGTCGGACGGATCCAGGGACCTCGACCGGGACATCACCTCGGCGACGATGCTTGCTACGGCAAGGCGCGAGGCCACGCCGCCGCCGGCAGGCCCTCCCATCCCATCTGCCACGATGAGGAGTACACCCCAGTCGGTGAGCTCCACGGTGGCGGACACCGACTCGTCCCCGGCGAGCTCCCGGGGGCTACCGGGCGTGTCCGCTCCCTCCGACGGAGCTGGAACGACTGCCGCCAGGAAGGTGTCCTGATTCTCGGCCCGTACCCTCCCGACGTGGGTCGCCCCTCCGATCACCAGCGTAGCGCGCCCGCTCATCCCGACCCCCTCCGTCCCCTACCGCCATGACCTCCTCCGATGCCTCGACCCTCCAGGACCTCCTGGCCCTCCTCGACCTGGAGCCGCTGGAGCACAACATCTACCGGGGGCAGAATCGTGACATCGGGACCGGACGCGTTTTCGGCGGGCAGGTGCTGGCGCAGGCCCTGGTGGCCGCCCGCCGCACGGTGGAAGAAGGACGCGAGGCGCACTCCCTTCACGCCTACTTCATCCTCCCGGGCGACCTCACCCGCCCCATCGTCTACTTCGTGGACCGACTCCGGGACGGGGGGAGCTTCACCACGCGGCGCGTCACCGCGATCCAGCACGGCCGGGCGATCTTCAACCTCTCCGCCTCGTTCCACGAGCCGCAAGAAGGGGTGGAGCACCAGGCCGAGCCGCCGGACGTGCCGCCCCCGGAGTCGCTGGAGCCGGAGCTCGACCAGATCCGGGCCCATGCCGAGAGGATCCCGGAGGAGGTTCGCGACCTCATCACCCAGGACCGGCCTATCGACGTGCGGGTCGTGGACCCGGTGGAGCCCTTCGAACCCGACGCGCGCCCACCCCTGCGGCGGGCGTGGCTCCGCGCCGTGGGTCCCCTTCCCGACGAGCCCCTCACGCACCAGGCGGTCCTGGCGTACGCCTCGGATTACGGGCTCCTGGCGACCGTCCTCTATCCCCACGCGCTCGGGGTCCGGTCGCCGAAGCTCCAGGTGGCCTCCCTCGACCATGCACTCTGGTTTCATCGCCCGGTCCGCGCCGACGAGTGGCTTCTGTACGTGATCGACAGCCCGGCCGCCTCCGCGGCACGGGGGTTCGCCCGGGGGAGCGTCTTCACGAGGGACGGCACGTTGGTGGCCTCGGTGGCGCAGGAGGGCCTCACCCGGCATCGGCGACCGGAGGGGGACCGCACAGGGCCCTGAGCTGCTCCACGTCACGTTCGTGGAGGCGGACGCCTTCCGGCCCGGCCCCCTGCCGATCGGCCCGCACATACATCACCGCCTCCGGCTCCCCCGAATGCGAGAGCCCCAGGGCGTGTCCCAGCTCGTGGGCGAGCACCAGGACGAGGTGGTCCCGATCGTCGAACTGGAAGATCCGGATTTCTCGTTCCACATCGAAATTCCAGGGGCCGAGGGTGCGGCGCGACTGTCGGTACTCGCCAGACTGGACTTCCTCCGGGGGGAAGGCGTCGGCGATCCCGCGGCGCGCTTCGTTGTACTGCTCGATGGTGTGATTGACCTCCGTCGCCACCCCGTTCACCTCCCGCACCCGCGCATTCAGTTCTGACCCGAGCGCGTTCACCTGCTGGCGCTCCTCCTCCAGCGCGGCGCTCCGCTCCCGCAGCCGGACCAGGTCCTCGCCCTCGGCACCCCCCTCGGCGTTCCAGTACTCTACTTCGGCCTGATGGGCGTCGAGCCGCTCCTCCAGGGCGGCGAGGCGCTCGGCGTGGCGCGCCCGGTCGTCCTCCAACTCCCGTCGCAGATTGCCCAACTCCTCCTGACGTTCCTCCGCCATTCGGCCCAGCTCGGCCACGGAGCCCTCGGCGCGTCGGCGCTCCACGATTCGGGCATGCCGTCCGTCGTGGACGAAGTGGATGGGGAACCCCTCCTCCGGATCGTGCACGAAGAGGAGGGTGGCAAGGGGCTCCTCCCACACCTGCCCGGCCGCCCGCACCGCGGCCACCACCTCCTCCTCCGTGAGATCGAAGGCGGGGTCGAGCTCGGCGACGCGCCACGCGATGGGCTCGCACGCCGCGGCAGGGGCCATCTCGGCGATGTGGGCATCGGGGAACCGGAGCTCGGCTCCCCCCATGAGGAGGAGGAGCATGGGAAGGGGTGCGACCGCTCGAGCTCTCATCCGTTCATCTCCTCCTGTGGAATCCTCATGGTGGCGCTCTCCGCCGTACACCCATCCCCGGCCCGCAGGTTGCATGGCCTACCGTATGTTCACCCGCCGCCCCCCCGGCATCAAGCTCCCGATGCTTCTGGCCGCCGGCCTCGGGGTGTGCCCCTGGCAGCCCGGCCGCCGAACCGCCATCTTGGCCTCCATCACCGCCCAGGCCCCGTCGGGCCCGGCCATGCCCACGCCAGGAGGATGCATGCAGCGCCCGTTCAGCCCGGTCCTCGCCCTCGTGATCCTTCTCCTCCTCCCCCTCGCGCCGGGCCTCCCGCTCACGCCGGACGGCCCGGGCGCTGCGCTGGCGGCCCAGGAGCAGGAGGAGGACGTCCAGCCGGCCCGCTGGGCGAGCGAGCACTCCATGTCCCTCAACGGGGAGACGGTGGATTACGAGGCCGTCGTGGGAAGCGTCATCCTCCGCGACGATGCCGAAGATCCCATCGGAGAGCTGTACTACACCGCCTACTTCCGGTCGAACGGGGAGGACGGGGCGACCCGCCCGATCGTCTTCTCGTACAATGGCGGGCCGGGATCCGCTTCCTTCTGGTTGCACATGGGAATCATGGGTCCCCGCCGCATCCAGACGCCCACCATCGGACCCCAGGGGGCCCCGCCCTACCCGCTCGTGGACAACCAGCACACCCTGTTGGACGTCGCCGACATCGTGATGGTGGACCCGATCGGGACGGGGTTCAGCAAGCCGCTGGGCGAGACGCCCGGCAACGTGTTCTGGGGGATCGACGAGGACGCCCGCTCCCTGACCCAGTTCGTCCGGCGCTTCCTGAGCCAGCATGGCCGCTGGAACTCACCCCGCTACCTCCTGGGAGAGAGCTACGGTACCACGCGCTCGGCGGTCCTGGCCCGGCACCTCCAGGGGGCGAACATCGACCTGAACGGGATCATCCTCGTCTCCTCGGTGCTCGACTTCCAGACGATCCAGTTCGCACCGCAAACCATCGTGGCATACGTGACGAACGTACCCGCATATGCGCTCGTCGCGGCCTACCACGATGCCCTCCCCGGTGGGGCGCCGGCCGACTCGGTCGCGTTCCTCGCAGAGGTGGAGGAGTGGGCCATCACGGATTACGCCAGCGCGTTGCTCGCCGGGAGCACCATCGATCCTGCCGCACGCACCCGGGTCATTGACCAGATGCACGGTTACACGGGTCTCTCGCGGGAGTACCTGGATCGGGCCGACCTCCGGGTCACTGCAGCCGAGTTCCGCCAGGAGCTGCTTCGGGATCGGGGACTTCAGGTGGGCCGGCTGGACGCGCGTTTCACGGGTCCCATCGGTGAGCCGCTCGACCGCACGCCCACACACGATGTGCAATCGTCCGCCATCAGCTCGGCCTACACCACGGCGTTCAATGCCTACCTGCGGGATGAGTTGGGCTACGACGGCGACATGGAATACACCCCGAGCGGAGGCACTGGGGGCTGGAACTGGCAGCGGGGCGGGGGTGGGCGCGGCGAAACCCCGAACGTGACCCCCGATCTTGCAGAGGCGATGCTGCGCAATCCGGATCTCGAGGTGCTTCTCATCAACGGGACGTACGACCTCGCCACACCCTACTTCGCCGCCGTCTGGAGCATGGACCAGCTGGGGCTCCCTCCCGAGCTGCGCGCCCAGATCCAGCGCTCGGATTTTCCCGCCGGCCACATGATGTACGTGGATGAAAGCCTGCTGGATCAGTGGCGCGACGTGCTCGTGGAGTTCATCCAGCGGACGAGGTAGGTACCCTCGCAGGCAGCTCCACCCCGATCCCGATCAAATCGATCGCAATCAGGGCGATGACCGGGACCAGAAGGATCACGATCAGGTTCAGGACGAAACCGGCCCTCGCCATCTCCTGGATACGGATGGCTCCGCTTCCGAAGACGATGGCGTTGGGGGGCGTGGCCACGGGGAGCATGAAGGCGCAGCTCGAGGCCAGGGCTGCGACGGCGGCCAGGAGGAAGGGATCCTCTCCCAGGACCAGGGCGAGGCCGGCCACGATGGGCACGAAGGCGGCGGCCGTAGCGGTGTTGCTGGTCACCTCCGTCAGGAATACCACCGCCCCCGCGACGACCACGAGCAGGAAAAGGAGCGGCAGCGCCGCAGCCCCTGAAAGCCCCACCCCGATCCACTCCGCCAGCCCGGACCGGGTCATGGCCGAGGCCAGGGATAGCCCGCCTCCGAAAAGCACCAGGATGTCCCATGGGATCCGCCGGGCCCACTCCCAATTCAGGAGCTCTCCCCGGTCCGATCCGCCCGCCGGGATCAGGAAGAGGAGCACCGCCGCGCCGATGGCGATCCCGGCGTCGGAAAGCTCGGGGAGCCACGGGGCGGCGAGGGGTCGGGTCATCCACGCCAGGGCCGTCGCCGTGAAGACCCACGCCACCCGGCGCTCGGCCGTCCGGAGGCGCCCCAGGCTCGACCGCAGACCGGCCAGAGCGGCGTCGCTGAGCCCCGGCCCCGTGGCGTCCACCCTGAACACCACCCGGGTGAGGAGGAACCAGGTCACAGGAAGGAGGATCAGGGTGAGAGGAAGCCCCAGGAGGAGCCAGCGCGCAAACCCGATCCGAACCCCGTACTCCTCGGAAAGGAACCCGGCCAGGATGGCGTTCGGAGGCGTTCCGATGAGGGTCGCCACCCCACCGATGCTCGTCCCATATGCCACCGCCAGGAGGAGGGCGACAGCGAACGCGCTTCGGTCCTGAGCCGCCGGGGAACCTTCCTCTTCCCCGCGCAGCACCTCGATGACCGAGATCCCGATGGGGAGCATCATGACTGCCACTGCAGTGTTGCTCACCCACATGCTCAGGAAGGCCGCGGCCACCATGAACCCGGCCACCAGCCGGAGGGGAGAGGTCCCCGCTGCCGCGATGATCCCGAAGGCGAGGCGTCGGTGGAGGCCCCACCGCTCCATGGCCTTGGCGATCATGAATCCCCCCATGAAGAGGAAGATGATCGGGTTGGCGAACGGAGAGGCGGCCGCCTCGATGGAGGACCCCGCCATGAGAGGGAGGAGGACCAGGGGGAGGAGCGCGGTGACGGGGATGGGGATCACTTCGGTGACCCACCAGACCGCCATGAGCGCCGCGAGCCCCGCTACCCGCCAGGCCTCGATCTCCATTCCTGCGGGAGGAGGGAGGAAGAGGGAGGCCAGGAGGCACGCCGGCCCTAGCACCCACCCTGCCGCCACCCGGACCGGAGGGAGACGGCGTCCGGGGCGCCCCTCCTCAGGGCCGATCAAGCTCGTCGTCTAGATCGAGGTCGTCCCCGAAGTAGGAGCGGGCATCGGGGTCGTCCTCGTCATATTCGTCAGTGTCGAATTCCCCCGACCCGAAGCCGTCGTAGTCGTCGTCGTCGAAGTCGTGACTGAGCACGTCCTCCTCCTCGACTTCCGCCAGCTCCTCCAGGCTCTCGAAGTCTCCCTCGACCAGTGGTTCGTCATCCGCTAACTCGGGAACCCGCAGCGCGCTCCCCTCCCGGATGGGGGCATGCGCCGCCGCTTCGTCTGCCGCGGCGGCGGGGAGCTCCACCCCGCCCTCCTCGCGGAAGGCCTGCACCATGACCCTCGCGGTGGCATCGAGGAGCTGTTCTCCCAGCCCCGCATCCATCCCGCGGGCATCCCCGAGGATCCCGTTGGCGGTGATGGCCCGGAACCCCTTCTCGAAGATGAGTTCCACGGCGGTCTGGTCGAGGACTCCCACCGTGCCGGCTTCGGCGCGTTCGGTGCGCACGAGCTCCGGATGCAGATGGAGGAGTTCCGAGGACTCCGCAATGTCTGCGTGCCCCCCGACCCGGGAACCCAGGCCGACCTCCTGCTCCACCACCCAGCGCCAGACGGCGACGATCCCGAGGAGGTCCGTGTACGCGACCACCCGGCAGTCTGAGTTCACTCGGTCCACCGCCTCCTGGAGTCTGGGGATTATCTTCCCAAGAGGTTCGAAGTTCCCGCCGTGTGAGGGCACGAAGTAGACCTCGTGGAATCCGTGACGAGCCAGGCTCACGGCGTAGTCACGGCAGACGGCCTCCAGCGTCTCGGGGGTCAGCGAGATCGTGCCGGCGAACCCCATGTGGTGCTCGGAACATCCCACGCGAATCGCAGGGGCCACCAGGGCGTCCCCCAGGGCGCTCGCCACGCGTCGCCCCAGGGCCTCCCCCCGAGCCGCATCCACCAGGAGGGGAAGGTGCGGCCCATGCTGCTCGATGGAGCCCACCGGAACCACGGCGGTGGTCATCCCCCGCGTGAGGGCGAGCTCGACTTCGGGCCATGTCATGTGCTCGAGGAGGAGGGGATCCGGTCCCTCCGAACGGGTTGTCATGGTACGGCGGTCCTTGCAGGAGATCGAAGTGGCCGGCGCCCGGCCGGACCGAGTGGGTGTTAGTATGCGCACGGACCGGAGCCCGGTCCAGCCGCCCCCTCCACACGGCACCCCCCCACGCCCCGAGCGCCGACGAGGCCGAGGCCCCGAGGGACCCCGACCCCGCCTGCGGTCAGCCTGGCCGGGCAACGCCCGATGGACCTGCTCGTCAGTTCAAGCTGCCAACGCCATCCCCCCGCTCCTCCATGGCTTCATGGTAGACCTCCTGGAACTCGACCTGTAGCTCCTCGTCGGCCTCCAGAAGCTGCGCGATCTCGGAGTAGCGCTCGGGGGTGAGACCATAGTCGTCCAGCGCCGCAACCATCTCCTGGTTGGCGGCCTGCTGGATCTGTGTCGCCTCCTCCACGTCCTGGACGCCCGCGAGCTCCTGCTGCATCTCTTGCTCGATCCCGGTGATGTCGATGAGCCCATGGGCGAACCGAGTGAGCTCTTCCTGTTCGGGGGGCGTGATGTCATCGAGCTGCTGCTGTCCCACCTGTGCGTCCACTGCGCCCGGCATCACGAAGAGGGCGAGCGCCAGGACGGCGGCGACGGATAGAGCTTTCTGAATCACGTTGGACATCTGTTCTCCTTTGATTCTGGTGGTTCTGGAAACTTCGTTGATGATCCTTCCGAGTGTTCTGCCCACGATATGTGCAGGCACCATGCCAGCGTTCGACCCAGGTCCACACCGGGTTTCGACTATCATCGTATTGGCTTGTTACACAGTATTTTATGGCGGCGACGTCGGTCACCACCCCCCTGTCCGCCCCCAGAATCGCTCGCCGGGGACCCCGGGAACCCGACGAAATGTTGTATCGTTTCGATACATGTGCCATATTCGGGGATGCCAACCTCGCCCAGAACAGGCTCGCCCGAGAGTGCCACCATGGGGGCGCCCAGCCTGCGCTTCGCCCTCTTCTTGCGGACCATCCTCCCCCTCTTCGTGGTCCTGGGCGGCGCCACCGTTCTCGCGCTGCTGGCCCTCGAGCGGGAGGTGGAGGAGCGAATGCAGGAGGATGTCGAGCTCGTGGCTCGCGGACTGCGCCTTCCAGTCACCCACGCCCTCGAGCTCGAAAGGGAGGGCGCCGTCGGCCAGGCGCTGCAGTCGGCACTCGGCATCCGGCGCTTGTACGGCGCGCACGTGTATGGTGCCGAGGGAGCGCGACTGGCCTCCTTCGGCGCCGGACTGGGCGACGAGGACCCGGGGCGCCTGGGCGAGGTGCTGGAGGCTGGGGAACAGGTGGGTGAGTACGGGCGGACGGCAGGGGCGGAAATCTACTCGTTCTTCGTGCCCCTCACGGATTCATGGGGCCGGAACCTGGGTGTCCTCCAGATTACCCGGCTGCGAAGCGACATCGACGGGACGATCCAAAGGCTCCGATTCCAGGCCGCCGGATTCCTTGCCCTGGGGCTGTCACTGGTGGCAATCCTGGTCCTCCACGGTCACCACCGCGCCGTCGGGGGACCCCTGAGCTCCCTCACCGGAAGCATGGCGCGGGTGCGCGCCGGCGACCGGGATCATCGTGCGCCTGTGCGCGGACCGCGGGAACTGGCCGAGGTCTCCGCCACCTTCAACTCCATGCTGGAAGCCATGCAGGACACGGAGAAGGAGCTGGAGGAGCGGAGGGAGGCCCAGTCCCGGCTGCGGCGCGAGTTGGCGGAGGCGGAGAAACTCGCCGCCCTGGGTGAGCTGGCAGGCGGCGTGGCTCACGAGTTGGGCTCTCCCCTCTCCGTCATCGACGGGAACGCACAGCGGCTTCTCCGGAAGGGAGAGCTGGAGGGGGATGCGGAAGCAGCGATCCAGGGCGTACGGGCAGAAGTTCGCCGGATGGAGGGCATCATCCGGCAGCTCCTCGAGTTCGGGCGCCGGGACTCCGGCCGCCGGCGGGCCCTTCGGGTGGCGGCCGCCATCCGTCGGTCCGTTGATTCCGCGGCGGCCGAGGCACGACGCAACGGGGCCACCATCGAGGTCGTCCCCGGTCCTCCGGGGGCCGTCGTCCAGGCGGACCCGCGCCGCTTCGAAGAGGTGCTGGGGAACCTGCTCCGGAACGCCTGCCAGGCCGTTGGGAGCGATGAGGCCGCCGGGAGGATCCGGATTGGGCACCACCTCGGGTCCGCCCCCTCCAAGGGCGCGGACGGCGAGCGGCAGCTGATCATCGACATCGAGGATGACGGGCCCGGAATCGAGCCGGCCATCGCCTCACGAATCTTCGAGCCCTTCTTCACCACCAAGGGAACCGGGGAGGGAACCGGCCTGGGGCTCGCGGTCGTTCACGGCGTCCTGGAAGGAATGGGTGGCGAGATCCTCGTGGGGAGGAGCGATTTGGGCGGTGCCCGCTTTCGCATCCGCCTCCTCGGCGTCCCGTACGAGGGCGATGGAGGAGCCACGGAGACGACCACCTACGACCACCCGGCAGAGACCTTGGGAGAGCGAGTATGACGGAGGCCAGGGAGACGACCGCAGGTGAGGACCGACGGGTGCTGGTGGTGGAGGATGATGACGGCCTCCGCTCGCTCCTGGAGGACGAGCTGTCGGACGCGGGGCTTTCGGTGGCCACAGCCGCGTCCGGCTCCGAGGCGCTCGAACAGCTGGAGACCTCCGGCGCGGCTCTGGTGGTGAGCGACCTCCGGCTTCCAGGACTCGACGGGTTCGAGCTCCTCCGTCGGTCCCGCTCCCTCCCCGAGCCACCCTCCTTCCTGATCATCACCGCCTTCGGCACCATCGACCAGGCCGTGCAGGCGCTCAAGGAGGGGGCTGACGACTTCCTCACGAAGCCCCTCGACCTGGAGCACCTCTCAGTGAGGGTGTCCCGGATCCTGGAGAACCGCCGACTCCGCCACCAGGTGCGCCGCTACCGCGAGGCGCTGGAAGCCGACGATTTCCACGGGATGATCGGGCGCAGTCCCTCCATGCGCTCCCTTTTCAGGCAGGTCGAACGGGTCGGTCGGGGACTCGGTCCCGTCCTCCTCCAGGGCGAGAGCGGCGTGGGGAAGGAGCTGGCTGCGCGGGCCGTCCACGAGGAGAGCGGGCGAACGGGTCCGTTCCTGGCGGTGAACTGCGCAGGCGTCCCGGAGTCCCTCCTGGAGAGCGAGTTTTTCGGGCACGTGAAGGGAGCCTTCTCCGGCGCCACTGGCAACCGCCCCGGACTCTTCGAGGAAGCCTCGGGCGGCACCCTCCTCCTGGACGAGATCGGGGAGATGCCCCCGGCGCTGCAGGCCTCCCTCCTCCGGGTCCTCCAGGAAGGCACCGTACGCGCCGTAGGGAGCGACCGTCCACGGGAGGTGGATGTCCGGATCATCGCAGCCACCAACCGTGACCTCGCCGCGGCGATGGAGGCGGGCGAGTTCCGGAATGACCTCTTCTTCCGGCTGGAGACCTTCCGACTCGCCATCCCTCCTCTTCGAGAGAGAGAGGGAGATCTCGAGCTCCTCGCCTACAGCTTCATCCGCCGACACGCGGCCCGGCTGGAGCGGGAACCCCCGGAACCGTCCACCGGATTCAAGGAGGCGTTACGCAGCTACTCGTTCCCCGGGAATGTAAGAGAGCTGGAGAACGTGGTCGAGCGGGCGGTGACCTTCTGCGACGGTACGCTCCTCGAGCCGCGCCACCTCCCCCCGAGGCTGCGCTCCTCCGACGGCAATGACGTCCGGGACCCGGCGGTAGTCGCTGCCTCCTCCGACAAGGTACCATCCGCGAAAGCGGTGCCCGGCCCGGAACCGCTCCGGAGCCTCTTCGAAGCAGGGGGACTCCCCACCCTCAGGGAGTTGGAAGCGAGGTACGTAAGGCACGTGCTCGAGCACGCCCAGGGCAACAAGCGAAGGGCGGCCGCCCTCCTCGGGGTTTCCCGCCGAACACTCTACCGGAAGCTGGACTCGGGTGACGGCTCGGGTTGAGTTGCCGGAGGGGGCAGTATACCTTAGTGCTGAAATATGCCCACACAACCAACCGACGTAAACGTCCCCCGGGAGGCCCCTCCGGGGAAGGTCGATCCCGCATACGCGGACGCCCTCAAGCTTTTCACCGTGCTCTACCGTGCGCACGCCGCCATGCATGAGCGGAGCCGTGAGGACATTGCGAGACACGGGCTCACCCCTGCCGAATTCGCCGTCCTCGAGGCTCTCTACCACAGGGGCCCGCTCCTCCTGGGGGAGATCCAGGCCAAGATTCTCGTCTCCAGCGGCGGAATCACCTATCTGGTCGATCGGCTCGACGAGCGGGGCCTGGTCACCCGGCGCGCCAGCCCCACCGATCGCCGCGCCCGCTATGCTGAGCTCACGGAGAACGGGGTTTCTTTCATGAGGGAGATCTTCCCGGCCCACGCGCGATGTCTGGCCCGTGCGAGTGAAGGCCTCTCCCCAGCGGAGCGTCGACAGGCCATCGACCTCCTCCGGGCGCTGGGGAAGGGTGCCGAGACGGCAAAGGGCTGCCGGGGGGAGGAGGCCGGTTGACGCCAGTCGAAAAACACTTATCTTAGTACTGAGTATTATGGCGGGTCGCAGCCGAACCCGCCTTTCTTTCGAGATTACGTCTCAGTATTGAGAGTCACATTCTTGAAACACATCGGACCGAGGAGTCGCTTATGAGCACCGCACCTGCAGGGACCACCAACAACACCTGGAACGTCGACCCCGTCCACTCGCAGGCCGAGTTCGGGGTTCGCCACATGATGATCTCCACCGTAAAGGGCTACTTCGACGTGGAAGGCACGATCCATCTCGACGAGGACGACTTCAGCGCCTCCTCGATCGAGTTGACCATGGATGCGGCGTCGATCAACACCCGCAACGAAGACCGTGACGCCCACCTCCGGAGCGAAGACTTCTTCGACGCCGAGAGCCACCCGGTTCTCAAGTTCAAGGGGAGCCCGGAGGGATCGAAGGAAGATCGCTTCACGGTGAAGGGCGAACTCACGATCCGCGATGTGACCCGCCCAGTGACCCTCGAAGCCGAGGAGCTCGGGCGCGGCACCGATCCCTGGGGCAACCCGCGCGTCGGGTTCCGGGGTGAGACCCGCATCAGCCGCAAGGAATTCGGGCTCACGTGGAATCAGGCGTTGGAGACAGGCGGCGTGCTCGTCGGAGATGAGGTCAGGATCCAGGTCGAGGTCCAGGCGATCCCGGCCGATGCTGCTGAGGGTGAGGAAGGCTGACCCTCCCACGGGACCCACCCCTTCCCGGGGAGGCGCGTAACGCCCGCGCCGCTCAGGGAAGGGAGTGGTATTCTCGATCGTAATGAAGGAGCGGGGGGATTCGACCCCCCGCTCCTTCGTTTACATACGCCTTCCGGACCAGGGCCACCACAAGTCGGCAGCTCCCCACGGGGACCATCCCGGTCACCTCGCAGACCATGACCGCCGCCGCCCCGTCGACTACCGGATCTCCGTCCTCCGGAAAGGGGGAGGGGCCCACTGGATACGAGTCGGCATACCGGCGGGCCAGGTCGGCTTGACCCTCTGACAGCACGCTGACAGCGAAGCGGGTGCCCTCCGGATCGCCTGTCCCACCCGCATCCGCACCGCCGGGTGCTGCGAGGAAGGGGAGGGCCTGCGCTCCTGCGCCCAATGAAATGACGATCCGCGGCGGATCCGCGGATACCGATGCGAGCGAGCTCACGGTGGTGGCGTGGATCTGCCCGTCATCGGAGTCGCGCACCGCCACGATCGCGACTCCCGTCACCCACCCCGCCATCACGGCACGGAACGCGTCGGGATCCTCGCCTGACCCCTCGCGCACGGTAGCCGGGCGTCCCGTGTGGATTTCTGCCTCGATCTTCCGGTCGCTCATCGTCCCGGTCCTCCCTTCGAGCTGAACGTGGTCCCGCGGGCGTTCCCCATACCCAGTGAGTCCGGTCCCGTCGACCCCCGACTCGACATCCGGGAACCTTTCCCCTCGCCCCCGTCGTCCGTACCTTTTTCCCTGAACGGTCGCCGCTCGCGCGGCCGCGGAACCCGCTGTGTCGCGCATCGCACCGGGCGGCGTCCGCCGCACCCCCCTCCGACTGGTAGGAACCCATGAGCTTCAGCCTTGTTCAGCGCGCTCTCGCGGCACTGGTGGTCTTGTCCTTTCCCTTGCTCGCCGGTTGTGGGGGGGACGGAACGCGACAGGGCCCCATCGAACTCGAAATCACCGAGGTTGCCGATGCCGGCTTCGAGACGCCCGCCGCGGTGATCCACGATCCGGCCGCGGACGTCTATCTCGTCGCGAGCGTCGGGGGCCCCTTCGGTGCCGACGATGCGAACGGATTCATCTCCCGGCTCTCGCCTGACGGCGAGGTGCTGGACCTCCACTGGATCCGCCCGACCCAGCCCGGTCGCGAACTCAATTCCCCTCAGGGGTTGGCCATCCGCGGAGACTCCCTCTTCATCGCGGACCTGGACTGCATCCGCATCCACCACCGCGAGACCGGTGAGGACCTGGGGTACACCTGCCTCGACGGGGTCACCCACATCACCGACGTGGACGTGGGGCCCGAGGGATCAATCTTCGTGGTCGACAGCGGGCTCGACCTCTCGGGACCCGCGCCCACTCCGACCGGCACCGACGCGGTCTACCGGCTGGTGCTCGCCGAGGGCCAGCGGGGCTCGACGCTCGCCAGTAGCGAAGACCTCGGACACCCTCGGGGCATCGCGGTGGGGGCCAGGGGCATCTTCGTGTCTACCTCGGGCTCCGGCGAGATCTTCCGGCTCACCCCCGACGGACAGCGGACGGACGTGTTCCCCGAATCCGGCCGGCACCTCGACGGGATCGCCTTCTTGCCCGACGGAGGCTTCGCCTTCTCGTCCTGGAGCGACGAGGCGATCTACCTGGTGACCGGAGCCGGGGACGTCGTGCGGCTCTTCGAGGGCATCTCCCAGCCCGGTGGCATCGCCTATGACCCCTCGCGTACCCGGCTCGTGGTACCTCTTTCCTCGGACGGACGGATCCTTTTCCTCGACATGCCAGCCGACCCGGCGGCGGCGGTCGAAGGCGCTTGATGGGGCGACCGCGGTTCTCCAGGCTGGTGGGGGTGGCCCTCGTGTCGTGCTGCGTCCTCGCCTCCGGTCCGTCCGGCGCGGAAGGTTCGACGGCCGACCGCCTTCTCGCCCAGGCCGACACCCTCCTGGACTCGGATACCATCGTCCTCCCCCGTATCGAAATCACGGTCCTTCGATCCACTACGTCGACGGAGACCGCCCCCCTGGCCGTGGCTGCCCTGGAGGGCGAGCGGATGCGCGAGGGGAGGAGTGGCGTCTTCATCGAGGAGGCCCTCCAGGGGCTCCCAGGCGTCCAGGTCCAGAACCGCTTCAACCCGGCCGTCGGCGAGCGCATCGCGATCCGCGGGTTCGGCGCCCGGGCGCAGTTCGGGATGAGGGGCATCCGCGTGGTGGTGGACGGGATCCCGGCCAGCATGCCGGACGGCCAGGCCAACCTGGAACACCTGGACCTGGGCTCCATCGGGCGGGTGGAGGTCATCCGCGGCCCCGCTTCAGCGCTCTTCGGGAACGCGTCGGGGGGTGTTCTCTCCTTCCAGTCGCGTCCCCCCGCCCCCGGAGCTTTCGAAGGGGAAGTCGAACAGGCTCTCGGGAGTCATGGACTCACCCGTACCCAGGCGACCGCCAGCGGCACCCTCGACGGGACCGGCTATCTTCTGACCGCCTCTCGGGTGGGATGGGACGGCTTCCGGAGCAACCCGGAGGCCGAAGGACAGACCTACGGCTCCGCCGAGCGCCTCGGCCTCAACGCCCGGGTGACCCGGACCCTCCTGGGCGGCGAGCTGTCGATGGTCGCCAATGCCGTCGATCTGGACGCCGAGAACCCCGGGTCGGTGGACGAGGCCCGCCTGGCCGAGCCGGATCGACCTGTGGTCGCCTTCCCCTACCTCGCCCACCGGACCCGCAAGGAGCTGGGGCAGGTTCAGGGGGGCATCCGCTGGGACGGGCCTCTCTCCGGCGGCCTGCGCGCCGACGTCGCCGCCTTCGGCATCCGCCGGAACGTGGTGAACCCCATCCCCTTCAACTATATCGATCTGGAGCGAGGGGCAGCCGGCGTTCGGAGTCAGCTCTCGAGCATGCGGGGCACCGCCTGGGGCGACCTCCAGTGGCACGTGGGAGTAGAATACGAGCGACAGGAGGACGACCGGACCGAGTATTCGAACCAGATGGGTGAGCCTGGCGACCTTCACACGAGCCAGCTCGAGACCGTCCGCACCGCCGGCCTCTTCTTCCAGGCGGACCTCCCGCTCCCCAGGGGCATTCGCGCGCTCGCGGGGCTCCGCTACGATCATGTGGACCTTCGCGCGGACGACCGTATCGACCGCACCGGAGAGGGGTTCTCCGGGACGGGGCAACGGACCATGGACCAGCTCAGCCCCTCCATCGGGCTGAACGTCCCCGTGGGACTCTCGACGAACCTTTTCGGATCGGTGGGATCGGTCTTCACGACGCCCTCCACCACCGAGCTCAAGAATCGACCCGACCAGGCGGGCGGATTCAACCCCCAGCTGGAGCCGCAGCGCGGGGTGTCGGGCGAGGTGGGCGTGCGAACCCGGCTGGGGACCGGCGCCGGCATGGAGATCACCACGTACCGGACCGAACTCAGGGACGAGCTGATCCCCTTCGAAATCGAGGAGGTCGAGGGCCAGGTCTTCTACCGGAACGTCGGGGAGTCCCGCCACACCGGGCTCGAGGCCACCTTTACGGCGGCCTCGGCGGGAGGCCTGGTCAGGGGCGAACTCACCTATTCGTGGGTCAACGCCCGGTTCGTCAACTTCGAGTTGGAAGGCGAGGAGCTGGGTGGGAACCGTGTGCCCGGGGTGGCCCCACACCGTGCCCAGGCGGCGCTCCGCCTCTCCCCCGAGGCCTACTTCGGCGCGCTGGGAGCCCAGTACGTCCACGCCGTCCCCGCGAACGACCGGAATTCGGCGTCGGCCCCCTCCTACCTGCTGCTGGACCTGCGGGCCGGGCTGAGAGACCGCCACCTGGCAGGGGCAACCTTCTCCCCGTGGGCCGCGGTCACCAACCTGCTCGACCGCGACTACACCGCTTCCATCGCCGTGAACGCGGCCGGGGCCAGGTACTATGAGCCGGGCCCGGGACGTTCCTTCCAGGCGGGGATACGAGCGACCTTCTGACGGATTCCGATGCCGAGATCGACATTCGACGACCCGCGCGAGGAGGACGATGACCCCGCCATCCTCTGCCGGGGCCTGCGCAAGCGCTACCGTGAGACGGTGGCCGTCCGACGGGTGGATCTCCGGATCCGGAAGGGGGAGTGCTTCGGCCTCCTCGGCCCGAACGGCGCGGGAAAGACCACGACCGTGGAGATCCTGGAAGGCCTCACCCCCCCCGACGACGGCGAGGTCCGGCTCCTCGGCATGCGCTGGGACCGGGACGCCCGGCGCATCCGCCCCCGACTCGGGATCCAGCTCCAGGAGGCGGAGCTGACCCAGCGCCAGCGGGTGGAGGAGGCCATCCGGCTCTTCCGCTCGTTCTACGCGGACGGACCCACCGTGAACGAGCTCATTGAGCAGGTCCAGCTCCAGGAGAAGCGCCGGACCTACGTGAAGGATCTCTCGGGGGGTCAGCGCCAGCGCCTCTCGGTGGCGTGCGCCCTTGCCGGACGCCCCGACATCCTCTTCCTGGACGAGCCCACCACCGGGCTGGACCCGCAGTCCCGCCGGGCGGTGTGGGAGATCATCGAGGAGTTCAAGGAGGGGGGAGGAACGGTGCTGCTCACCACCCACTTCATGGACGAGGCGGAGCGACTGGCGGACAGGGTGGCCATCATGGACCACGGCGAGATCCTGGTGCAGGGCACGCCTTCCGAGCTGATCCATTCGCTGGGAGGGGCACACGTCATCGAGTTCGAGCCCACGGTCCCGCTCCAGACCGCGGATCTAATGGAGCTCCCCGGCGTCCAGACGTTCCACACCCGGGGCGCCCTCTGCTTCCTGACCTCCGATGAGCCCCACCGGGCCCTGCCCGCCCTCGTGTCCCTCCTGGCCGAGGAGGGGGGCGAGTTCGCTTCGCTGACCACCCACCGGGCCACCCTCGACGACGTATTCCTGGCGCGCACGGGACGCCAGCTGCGGGATGGGTGAGTTCGTCGCGCTGAGGGAGCTGACCCTCACGCGCCTCCGGATCATGTTCCGGGAGCCAGAGGTCCTCTTCTGGGTCTTCGCCTTCCCCATTGCCCTGGCGCTTGGCCTGGGGATCGCGTTTTCGGACCCTACCCCCAGCGAGTTCCGGGTGGTGGTGGAACGTGGATCCGCTGCGGAAGCCCACGTCCCGTCGCTCGAGGGGCATCCCGAGATCCGCCTGGAGATCCTCGATGGGGTGGAGGCCGAGTCGGCACTGCGAACCGGGGACGCGGTCATCCTCCTCACCGATGGGGCGGATGAGGGCGTCGTGATGCGCTATGACCCGACCCGCGCGGAGAGTCGGGGCGCTCGCCTCCTCGTGGACCAGCTCGTGCAGACGGGGGCCGGGGCGCCGCGCCCGGTCACCATTCGCGAGGTCGAGGAAGGCGAGGAGGGGCGACGCTATATCGACTGGCTGATCCCCGGACTCATCGGCTTCAACCTCATGAGCACCGGGCTCTGGTCGGTGGGATACTTCGTGACCCAGGCGCGCCAGAACCTCCAGCTGAAACGGCTGGTGGCGACTCCCATGCGGCGCAGTCACTTCCTCCTGGCGCAGGTCCTGGCCCGATTCGCCTTCCTGATCGCCGAAATCCCCGCCATGGTGATCTTCGCCTGGCTGGCCTTCGGGGTCCGGATCGAGGGGAGTCTCTTCACCCTCGGCGTCGTGGTCCTCGCCGGGGCCGCCTGTTTCACCGGCTTCGGACTCGTGGCCTGCTCGCGGACGCGGACCACCGAGGCGGTGAGCGGCATCATCAATTCCATCATCATGCCACTGGTGGTGCTATCGGGGGTGTTCTTCTCGACCGCCCGCTTCCCCGACGAGTTGCAGCCGTTCATCCAGTTCCTCCCGCTGGCGGCCCTGAACGACGCGCTCCGGGCGGTCTACAACGACGGACTCCCCATCACCGCGGTCGCCGGTGATCTCGTGATCCTGGCGGGCTGGACGGTCCTCAGCTTCTTCCTGGCGCTCCGCTGGTTCCGCTGGCAGTGACCTGGGGTCGGGCGACTCCAACTCAGTCCGTCCGGCCTTGTGGACCCAGCCGGTAGAGGAGGTCTTCCAGGATCCGGTGCGTCATCCCCCAGACCGTTCTCCCTCGCACGTCGATGGCCGGAAACCGGAGCGTCTTCCCGCCAGGGGTCGTGTGCCGGTGGGTCGAGCGCGCTGCCGGGTCCAGAAGGCGGCTCACCGGCGCCCAGACGACTTCCGACACCTCGAGGGAAGCCACTTCCGCACAAACACTCCCCTCCACCTCGAAAACGAAGGGGAGAACGGTGAGCACCGGGAGCTCCCTCGTCCGAGGCGCCACCTGGCGGAGACGTCCCAGGAGCCGCGCTTTCCGCCGGAGATCCACCCTTGTCTCCTCGTGCGTCTCGCGGATGGCTGTGGCCAGAAGAGAGTCGTCCGCCGGTTCCATCCTCCCCCCCGGGAGTGCCATCTGACCGGACCACGGATCTCCCTGGCGGGCGCTCCGACGTATCAGAAGGAGCTCGAGGCCGTCCGGTGTCGAGCCCCCGGTCCCCGCTTCGCGAAGGACCAGCGCCACCGCAGCGAGAAAGCCGCCCTTCCGGATGGGGGGATCATCGGCCCGTCCGCCGTAGGGGAGAAGCAGGAAGTCCTCGGGACGACGCGGCCTGGGCATACCGTGCGGTCCTGTCAGACCCCGCGGCGAGCCGGATCCCAGATATGCTTGTGCAGCTGCGTCTGGTAGCGCACCGGAAGTCCGTCCTCCAGAATCCACTCGGCCAGGTCCTGGGGGTCCAGCTGGTCCCACACGGGCGACATGAGGATCGCCCGGAGGGTCCCGGTCTCGACCCTGCGGTCCAGCCCTCGATCCCGGATTGCCTTGCGAGCCCATTCGTAATCGGCGCGGTCCAGGAGGACGAACTTCACCTCGTCCCCCGCCCCCAGCTCGTCCAGGTTCTCCCACCGATTCCGGGCCGACTCCCCGGACCCGGGGCACTTGAGGTCCATGATCACGTGCGCCCGGTCGTCCAGCGGCCCGATGTCCTGAGAGCCGGAGGTCTCCACCAGGACGGTGAACCCCTCCTCCAGGAGCCGGTCCGCCAGCGTGAAGGTGTTCCGGTGGGCAAGGGGCTCGCCCCCGGTGAGCTCGACCACCGAACACGCCAGCTCCTTCACCTTCCCCACGATCTCGTCGAGGGTCATCCGGTCACCGCCCTCGAACGCGTAGGAGGTATCGCACCAGGCACAGCGGAGCGGACAGCCGGTGACCCGCACGAAGGTGCACGGCAAACCGGTCCAGGTCGACTCACCCTGGATGGAGTGGAAGATCTCCGTGATGCGGAGGAAGGGAGGAGCTTGCTGCATGAGAAGGGCTGCCGTGCGTCGAACGCCTCAGGGGGACGCTTCGGGGGGGAGGTCGTCCGATGCCAGATCTCCCTCGCTCGCGGTGATCGCCCGGTCCAGGAGCATCTTCACGTGCACGAGGGGAAGCTCCGAGAGCTGGGCTACGACCTGATCCTTGTTCTGGCCGGCCAGGAGGGTGTGCGTCTCGATGTGCCCGATTACCCCGAGTCCGGTCGCGGCCCACCGCGGAAAGACCAGATATCCCTCGAAGGGCGTCGGGAGGCGCCCGGTCTTTTCTACTTCAATGGAGACCGTGTACGGTTCCCCGTCCGCCCCTTCGAAGGCGGGAGAGCGGGAGTGCTCCCGCATGTAGCCCCCGAGGGTGGCATCCGGGGCCGCATGGATGCCCCCGTTCCCGCGCGGATCGCCCGCGGCAGGACTCTGGTTCGTCTCGCGATCGTCATCGGTCATCGTCAGCTCCGGTTCGTACCGCTCCGGAAGTGTGTTCCCCGCCGGCGAAGGCGAGCATCGCCATCCACCGGCACTTCTCCAAACATACCGGGCCGACGTGACGGAAGGTAGGTAGGCCGACCCCTTCGGTCCGCCGGGTCCCTTGCATCGGACTCCGCTCCCGGGCGATGGTTCCTTCCAGGTTGCGCTCTCTCTCCCCGTGGAGACCCGCTCTCGGGGAGTAACCCTCATCGTGGAGCCCCCTATGCGGGCAGCCTTCCTCCAGCGTCACGGCCCCCCCGAGGTGATCGAGGTGGGGGAGCTTCCGACGCCCGAACCCGGCCCCGGAGAGGTGCGTGTCCGGGTCCGCGCCTCGTCCCTCAATCACCTGGATCTCTGGGTGAGACGCGGCCTGCGCGGCCTGACCCTGGCTCTACCCCACGTCGGCGGCTCCGACATTGCCGGCGAGGTGGATGCCCTGGGCCCTGGTGCCGAAGGGGTGGAGCCCGGAGACCGGGTCGTCGTGGACCCCTCCCTCGGATGGCGCTGGCACGAAGGGGTGCGACGCAGTGAAAGCCCCGCCGGCGCTCACTTCCGTATCATCGGCGAGCACGTTCGAGGCGGCCTCGCCGAGTACGCTGTCGTCCCGATCGAAAACCTCCTTCCCCTCCCCGACGGGGTGACCTTCCGGAAGGCCGCAGCGGCCAGCCTGGTGGCGGTCACCGCCTGGCGCGGTCTCATCACCCGCGGCGGACTGCGGGCCGGCGAGCGCGTCCTCATCACGGGCGGGTCGGGAGGCGTGGCGACCATGGCCCTCCAGATCGCCCTCCTCGCGGGGGCCCATGTGACGGTTCTCACCTCGGGGGAGGAGAACCGGCAGAAGCTCGATGCCCTGGGAGCGCACCAGGTCCTGGACCGGCACGCCGGCGAGGTGGGTGAGCTCCTCCGGGATGCCCTCCGACCCTTCGGGGGTGTCGACGTGGTGTTCGACTCGGTGGGCGAGGCGATCTGGCCGGCCCTTGTCCGCTCGCTCGCCCCCGGGGGACGGCTCGTCTGCTACGGGAGCACTTCGGGACCCCAGGCTTCCATCGACCTGCGCCATTTCTTCTGGAAGCAGCTCTCCGTGATCGGCACCACCATGGGGAGCCCCGCGGAGTTTCGGCACGCCATGCGTCTGGTCTTCGATGGCCAGCTGGACCCGATGATCCACTCCGTCACGGGGCTGGAGGGCGTGCGGGAAGGGCACCGCCTCCTGGAGGACGGCCAGGTCTTCGGCAAGCTCGTAGTGGAACCCGGGGCCTGAGCGACCCCGCCGCTACTGGCCGGCCGCGACGATGTCGACAGCGTCCGCGGTCCATCGGTGAGACGTGTCCAGCTGCGAGGTCAGGTAGTCCAGGACATCGGCGGCGGCATAGGACTCCGCATCCCCCAGGAACTCCCCGAGACGCTGCAGCTCGTCTCCGCTGGTTAGGATCGGCCGCTCCGGGCCGTCGTCCCGGATCTGTGGGTGCCCGATGTCGGCCATGAGTGCGTTGCAGAGACACTTCCGGCCCTTGGTGTCCTCGAGCTTCCCGCCCTTTTTCAGGTAGGTGTCGACGGGCTCCGAGGCGCACCGGTACGCAATGCGCCCGTCCTCCCGCTTGTAGGCGGTCCGAAGGTACCCGAGGTCGCAGATGCGTTCCCTCTGCTCGTAGAGCCTCTTCCGCGAGTTCGTCCCCTCGAGCTGGACGACCTTGAAGGGGAAGCCGGTGGGAGAGGCGCGCAGGTCCGTGTACACCTCCATCTCCCCGGAGCGTGCTTGCTCCATGACCTGCCTCTTGAGGGGCTCGGCGATTCCGCTTTCTTCCGTATACGCAAAGAGGGTTCCGACCTGGATTCCGGCCGCGCCGGCCTCCAGCGCTCCCACCAGGCCCTCCGGCGAACCGGCGCCCCCGGCAAGCCAGAAGGGGAGCCCCAGTTCGGCCATCTGCTCCAGGTCCACCTCGTCGCGCTCCCCGTAGATCGGCTCGCCCTTCTCGTTCGTCTCGAGCTTTCCGCGGGGCGGTGCGTTGTGTCCTCCCGCCGTGGGGGCTTCGATGATGAAGCCGTCGATACGACCCGTGGCCTTCTTCAGGAGCATCTTCGCCAACGAGTTGGAGGCGATGATGGGAAGAAAGCTGGGCCTCGCGATGGGGTCCGGAATTCCATCGGGCCAGTGCCGGGCCGGGTCGAACTCCAGATTCTCGGTCTCCCCGGACTTGAGCCCCTCGACGTCGAAGCGCATGGAAGCGGGGAGATGCTCCGCGAGCCGGTCCATCGCCCCGGGAATTTCCCTTGGGATGCCGGCCCCCATGAGGACGTAGTCCACGCCGGCCAGCATCGCCCCGTACAGGGTCGAGAGGTTCGGCATCTGGATCTTGGTGAGGAGGTTGATCCCCACGGGGCCGTCGTGCCCCTCCTTTGCAAGGTACACCTCGGTGAACGCTCCAAGGATGGCGAGCTGCTCCTGTGCGGCGCTCACCTTCTGGCGCCACATGGCCACGAGCTTGTATGGGGTATCCTCGGGCCGACCGTCCGGAAGGAAGTACTTCTGGAGCGCTGCGGCGCTGACCTCGGGGATCGGGAACGCCTCGAGCGCGCGGCGCAGGTGCCCGCCCACGTCTCCGTCCTGAAGCCGCCGCACGAAGAGAGAATCGATACACGTCCCGGAGACTACGCCCATGTGCCCCTGACGGGACACCGCGTTGGCGAGACACCAGTTCGAGACCCCGATGCCCATCCCACCCTGGATGATCATCGGAAGATCCTTCGACATGGCTGAGCTCATATCGTTCCTCTCCCTGTAGCTTCCGTTCCCTGCGCTCCCGGCACCGCCAAGCCCCAGGAGGGTCTCGGCGAAGCAGACCTCTCTTAAACTATCCGGGAGGCTACGCCCGCAATAGGGGGCGCGGGGGCACAGGGCCCCGGCGCTGCGCTTCGGGCAGCTTCGATGTACCTTCGGACCTCCGCCTCTACCATGTCTGACAACCCAAGCCTCGAAGGTCTCCATGCCCGTTCGCCCTGCACTCCCGGATTCGCGCCCCGTCCGCACCGGGTCATTGCCCCTGCGCTCGATCTTCGCCGCCCTCCTCCTCGCCCCGATCCTCCTGGCCGCGTGTGGAGAGGCGCCCTCCGAGATGGAAGTGCCCGACTCCGCCGACCTCGTCCTGACGGGAGTGCACGTGGTGGACGTCGTCGCCGGAGAGGTGCATCGCAACCGACAGCTGGCCATCTCGGACGGCCGCGTCACCGCGCTGCTCGACGACCCCGAAGCAGCGGCCGGGATCGACGCCACCGAGGTGATCCAGACCAATGGCCACTACGTGATCCCGGGGCTCTGGGACATGCACGTCCACTTCAGGGGCGGCGAGGAGCTCATCGAGGAGAACCGCGCCCTCGCGCCCCTCTACATCGCCCACGGCGTCACCACCGTGCGGGATGCGGGAGGGGACATCGCCCCCGCCATCATGGAGTGGCGGGACGAGATGGAGGCCGGCACCCTCACCGGTCCGCGGATCCTCACCTCGGGCCCGAAGATCGACGGTCCCTCGGGGGGGTGGGACGGCTCCATCCGGCTCACCGAAGCCGACCAGGTCGCCGCCGCCTTCGACTCGCTCCAGGCTCTCGGGGTGGACTACGTGAAGCTCTACGACGGTACGACCCCCCGCGAGGTCTTCCTGGAGGCGCTGGCGGAGGCCGAGCGCAGGAACATGATCGTCACCGGCCACATGCCCTATTCGGTCCTTTTCGAGGAGGCCATCGAGGGCGGCCTCGACGCCATCGAACACCTCTACTTCCCCTTCAAGGGCTCGGCGACGAACGAGGATTCCGTGACCATGGCGATTCGGGAGAGCGCGGGAACCGACAACCCCCTGGGGTTCTGGCAGGCCCTCGGCCTTCTGATTCCCGCCTACGACGAGGCTCGGGCGCAGGAGGTCTTCACCCGGATGGCCTCGGCGGGGATGGCGGCGCTCCCCACCCTGCACATCATGGACGTCCTCTCCTGGGTGGACGAAGTGGACCACAGCGACGACCCGGAGCTCCAGTACATCCACCCGGCCATCCAGGAGACCTATCAGGGGCGGGTCCAGGGGGCCATCAACGCCTCGGAGAGCGCCCGGCAGGAGCGCCGCGAGCTGCAGCGCATCTTCATCGAGATGGTCCAGCCCATGCACGAGGCGGGCGTGAGGATCCTGGCGGGATCGGACGCCGGACCCTTCAATTCGCACGTCTATCCCGGGACGGGGCTCCATTCCGAGCTGGAGGCGCTGGTGGACGCAGGGCTGACCCCGGCCGAGGCGCTTCGGGCCGCCACGATCCACGCCGCGGAGTTCATGCGCCTGGGCGACGAGCTCGGGCAGATCGCGCCTGGATACCGGGCCGACCTCGTTCTACTGAGCGCAAATCCGCTCGAGGAGATCTCGAACACGCGCCAGGTCGCGGCGGTGATCCTGGACGGCCGGCGGGTGCTCGACGCCGGGGACCTGGAGACCCTCCTGGAGTCGATTCCTGCCGAGTGGGATTG
This sequence comes from Gemmatimonadota bacterium, assembly GCA_040905325.1. Classification (GTDB taxonomy): domain Bacteria; phylum Gemmatimonadota; class Gemmatimonadetes; order Longimicrobiales; family Gaopeijiaceae; genus JBBDRS01. Next base: position 16,620 of record JBBDRS010000046.1, on the reverse strand, counting down.
AGCGCTGGATCCGTGGGCAGCTCCCCGTTCAGCTCGGCGTCTCCACTCCCGCCTCGCTGCGTTGGATCCGAACCCCCCTGCGGGCCAGCCCCCGCACGTAGGGGTCGACCGGAATCGCCTCGTCGGGGGTGAGGACCCCGGGTGCGAGCACCTCCCCCCGAGCCTGCATGAGCGAGGTGAGCGAGAGGGAGAACCCGGTGCAACGGGACATCGCGCTCATCCGGATCAGATCGTCATGGCGATCAAGGAGGTCGAAGCTGGTGCGTACCGGTTCGCCCTCCCTTCGACCCTCGACCTCGACCCGGAGCACCACGAGGTCGCCACCGTCCGGCACGTGCAGGAGGGGTGACACGCGGGCAATGAAGAGCTGCCGGGGACTCACATCCACCTCTCCCACCCGCACCAGCTCCTGGTCCAGGAGTCCCAGCTCGCGAATGGCGCGCATGATGGAGGCGTGCCCGGGGTAGCGCAGCGTCTTGTACTCGAGGGTCTGGACCTTCCCCCGGTAGCGCTCGGGGAGGGTGGAGGCGCCCCCCGCCGTGTGGAAGGCCTCCAGCTCGCCGACCCCGTCGAAGTGCAGCGCCTCCACCTCGCTCAGCGCCTCGACCTGGGCGGGCTCCCCCTCGCGGAGGACGATCCCGGGCTCGGTGTAGTAGTCCAGCACCCCCTCCAGGGAGTAGACGATCTGGTAGTTGAGGGGGGGACGCGGGTCCTGGGGAAGTCCCCCCACCCACATCCGCACCGACTCCACCACGTCCAGGGCATCCATTCCGGCCCGGGCGAGAATGTTCACCATGCCCGGGGCGAGCCCGGTGTCGGGGATCACGCTCACCCCCTTCTCCACCGCCGCCTCGTGGTCCCGCCGCTGCCGCTCCACGATCTCGGTGTTTCCGCCGAGATCCGCGTAGTGGACGCCTGCCTGCACCGCGAGGTGCGCCATGGATTCGTTCAGGTAGTACGGGAGGGCGCACGCCACCGCACTGACTCCCTCCATGGCGGTGAGCACCGCCTCGTGGTCATGCGCATCCAGCTCCAGATGCCGGAACCGGTTACCCCCTGCGTACTGGCGCAGGTAGAGGGGAATGTGCGGAGTCACCCGATCCGCGACCGTGACCTCCTCGACCCCCGGCTCGCGCAGCAGGTCGAACGCCGCCGCTGAGCCCTGCGCCCCGCCACCCAGTACCAGGAACCTCATGGTCTCGTCCCCATCCGTCAGCTCCCAAAGAGATCGGACTGCGCACCGTCGTCGTCGACATCGTCTTCCTCGTCCCCCGCCGGGGTCACGGCCGTCGGCTCATCCGAGTCCTCCCCGATGCTACGGGTCACCTCGACGATCCGGTCACCCTTCGCCACGCTTACCAGCCGGGTCCCGCGGGTCCGCCGCCCCTGCTCGGGGACGTCGGCCGCGGCGACCCGGCTGACCTGTCCGCCCGCGGTGATGAGCGTGACCTCGTCGCGGGAAACCACCTCGAGCGCGCCCACCAGCCCTCCCCCGCTCGCCCCCGAGGGGACGGCCATGGTTCCGAGTCCACCGCGCTTCTGCAGGGGGAACTCCGAGAGAGGCGTGCGCTTGCCCCACCCCTCCTCGCTCACCGTGAGGACCCAGGCGTCACGGCGCACCAGCACCATCCCCACCACCACATCGTCCCCCTTCAGATCGATCCCCTTCACGCCCTGCGCCGTCCGGCCCAGCGTCGAGATCTCCTTCTCGTCGAAGCGGATGGCGCGTCCCTCCCGCGTGAGGAGCATGACCTCCGCAGAGCCGTCCGAGGCAACCACGTCGAGGATGCGGTCCCCATCCTTCACCCCGGCGGCGATGATCCCCCCGCTCCTGGGGTTCGAGAACTCCTGGATGCCCGTCTGCTTTACGATTCCGCCCTCGGAGAGGAAGGTGAGGGCCCGCTCGTCCTCGGAGAGGTCGTCCACCGGGACCAGGCTCACGATCCGGTCCTCCCGCTCCGCCTCCAGAAGGGCGTAGAGCGACTGCCCCCGTGAGGACCGCGCCGACTCGGGGACGTCCAGGACGGAGAGGAAGTGGCAGTGGCCTCCCTCCGTGAAAGCGAGGAGCCACCCCTTGGTGCGGGCGGTGAAGATGCGTTCCAGCCAGTCGTCCTCGAAGTTCTCCATCCCGGCCAGCGCCTTCCCGCTCCGCACCCGCCGGCGATAGAGGTGCATGGGAATGCGCTTCACGAACCCCTGGTGGCTCACGGTGATCACCACCGCCTCGTCGGCGATGGCGTCCTCCACCGGCGCAGTGTGCTCCTCGGCATCGCGCAGGATCACCGTGCGGCGGTCGTCGCCGAAGGCGTCCGTGACCTCCTCCAGCTCCTCCAGAACCACCCGGAGCTGCTCCTCCTCCGATCCCAGGAGCGCCCGGAGCCGCCCAATGAGGGCCTCGAGCTCTGCGAGCCTGGCCTCCAGCTCCTCGCCCTCCAGCGCGGTGAGCCGTCCGAGGCGCATATTCAAGATGGCGTCCGCCTGGATTTCGGAGAGCCCGAACCGATCCTCCAGCCGGCGCGCCGCCTCGGCCCGGTCCCGCGATCTCCGGATGATCCGGATCACCTCATCCACGTGCTCCAGAGCCAGGACGAGGCCCTCCAGCACGTGCCGCTCCGCCTCCGCCTTCTCGAGCTCGTGGCGCGACCGGCGGACCACCACCTCCAGGCGGTGATCCCGATAGCGCTCCAGGAGCTGCTTCAGGTTGAGCTCTTTCGGCTCCCCCCGGTCCAGGGCCAGGAGGATGGCGCCGAAGGTGGCCTGCAGGTAGGTGCGGCGGTAGAGGATGGCGAGGGTCGCCGCGGCGGACGCCCCCCGTTTCAGCTCGATCACCAGGCGCATCCCGTCCCGGTCCGACTCGTCCCGGACGTCCGTGACGTCGTCGATCTGCCCCTTCCGGGAGAGCGCGACGATCTGCTCAATGATCTTCGACTTCGAGACCGCGTAGGGGATCTCGGTGACCACGAGCTGGTCCTTCCCCCCGCGCAGCGCCTCCTTGACCGTTCGCGCCCGCATGACGATGCGGCCGCGCCCCGTCCGGTACATGTCGGCGATGCCGTCCTCGCCCACGACGAACCCACCGGTGGGAAAGTCGGGCCCCGGGATCACCTCCATGAGCCCGTCGACAGTGATCTCGGGGTCCTCCGCCAGCCGCCGGAAGGCCGCCGCCACCTCGCGGAGGTTGTGAGGCGGGATGTTCGTGGACATTCCCACGGCGATCCCCGACGAGCCGTTCACCAGGAGGTTCGGGAGGCGCGCGGGGAGGACCGAGGGCTCCTGGAGCCGACCGTCGAAGTTCGGCGACCAGTCCACCGTGTCCCGGTCCAGATCCTCCAGGAGCTGCACCGCGATGGCGGAGAGTCGCGCCTCGGTGTATCGGTACGCCGCGGCGGAATCCCCGTCCACGGAGCCGAAGTTGCCCTGCCCGTCCACCAGGGGGTAACGCAGCGAGAAGTCCTGCACCATCCGCACCATGGCGTCGTAGACCGCGCTGTCCCCGTGGGGGTGGTACTTCCCCAGCACCTCACCCACCACCGACGCGCTCTTCTTGTGCGGCCGATCGGGCTGGAGACCCAGATCGCTCATGGCGAAGAGGATCCGGCGGTGCACCGGCTTCAGGCCGTCGCGTACGTCGGGGAGGGCACGCTGGACGATCACGCTCATCGAGTAGTCGATGAACGACTCGCGCATCTCGTCTTCGATGAGGCGGCTGAGAATCCGCTCCCTCCTCTGAGCCATCGACTTCCCCAATCGTGAAGGTGACTTCCGTGCGCGCTTCAGGTCACGCCCGGAGCGACCGTCACCCGCGCCCGCGGCGGACGGCCCGCAGCGAAGATGGGACGGGAAGGGGGTCGGGGGAAGGAGGCGGAGGGTCAGGGGGAGAGGTCGTCCAGTACCTCCCTGAACTCCTCCGCCATGGTGGGATGGCCGTGGCGCTCGGCGGCCTCGACGCCGGTCTCGTAGGCCTGCCGCGCGGCGGCCTCGTCTCCCAGCTCCAGGAGGGCCGCACCCAGGCGCCCCCAGGCGTTCCCCTCGTCGTCGGCCTCTTCCAGGTAGCCCCGTAGCGCGGCGACCCCCTCCGCGAGTCGGTTCTCCTTCAGGTACTCGAGGGCGAGACCGAAGCGGAGGCGGGAGTCGTCGGGGCGCGCGGAGAGCATGGAACGAAGGGTGTCGATGCGGGAGGACATACGGCGGGGGGTGCGAGGAACCTCGGAGTCACTCCGGGAACTGGAAGGAAAGGACCACTTCCTCCGTGGGCGGCTCACCGGTCATGACCTCGACGATGGCGGCCATCTCACGGCCCAGCTCCCGCAACCGACCCAGCACGGCGTAGGAGTGCGCGAAGTCGAAATATGCGGCGACCGCTTCCTCGGCGGCGGGGTGGGTCTCCAACACGGCGGTGTTCATCTCGCGGCGGAGGCGGACCACGATGAACTCCACGGCGCGCTCCAACTCGCGCTGGTCGGCGAGAGTGTGCACGGCCAGGTCGCCCGTCAGTCTCGGCGCGAGCGCCCCGACGGCGCTCCGCGCAGCCGACGGCGCCGCCACCACGCCGCTCTCCCCCTGGGACTCGTGCAGGATCGTCCGGGCCCCGTGGGACAGGGCCGTGACCTCCTCGTAGTTGCACGCCAGTATCATCGGTACCTCCCGGGAGACCTGCCCGGGGGAGCGTTTCCGGCGAGAGCGCCCCGCCTGTCAGGTTCCACGCGCCCCGTTTCTCGGATCTCCCTGTTATTGCTTACCGCTGCACATACGGAAAGGTTCGCCGGCGGACTCGCGGTTCGCTCGTGCGATGGTCGTCAGGCCCGCACCCCACCCTCGGAGCCGGGCGGCACCATGATCAGGGTCGGCCCCCCTCCCGAACCCGGCCCCGGCCCCTCGTCGGCCCGGGATGCCTCCTCCACGTGGAGGGGCACGTTTCCGACCTCGTTTCCGTCGACGCTCACCTGGAACCGATACGTCCCCGGAGACTTGAACACAATCCCGTCCAGGTTCAGCACCTGGGGAATCCTCGCGTGCTCCGGGATCTCCCCGCCCCGGTGGGCGACCTCCCCATCCAGGCGAACCACCTCCTCGTCGTCCGGCCCCACCAGCCGGATCCCCACCTTCATCTTGCCCCCATCCCCGGGCTCCGGCGCAAAGCGGAGGACGAGGGAGAGCCGCCCGTGCCGCAGGGGAAAGCTCCTTCCCCTGAGTCGGTGAAAGGCCCCCAGGATGTTCAACTTCCCTCCGGCGTCCACTGTGGCGGCATCGGCCAGGACCGCAATATCGAGGTTCATCCCGGAGGCTAGGCCTCCGAGGGCGGCAGGACAACCCCGGAGTCCACTTCAGCCTCGCCCAGGAGTCGGCGGCCGAGCCCCAACCCCACGATGACGTCAATGAGGGCGTGGGCCGCCATGGAGGGGAGTAGGCTCCCCGTCAGCACCACCGGCACCGCCAGGCCGATCCCCAGGAGCCCCGTCCGCACGAGCCCCATGGGACCCTGGTAGGCGTGGAGGAGGGCGAAGGGCACGGCCGAGGCAGCCGCCGCCCCCCACGGCCCGAATCCCAGGAGCTGTACCACCTGGAAGGCGTAGCCCCGGTAGGCCGCCTCCTCCCCCAGCCCGGCCGAGCAGGAGAGTCCCACGAAGAGGCCCTTCTCGCCCGTGGTGCGAGGCAGGAGCTCCTTGAGCACGTCAGGCCGCGCCCCCCCGACCCTCTGCTCCAGTGGGTGCATCACCAGAATCAGAACGATGCCCCCCAGGGTCAGCCCGAGGGTCCAGAGCAGGAACTCGCCTGCGGGGAGGAGGGTGAGCCCCGCGGGAACGACCCCCTCCAGGCGGCCCGACAGGAAGAGCGCCACCGCCCCCATCAGAAGGATCGTCACCATGGACCCGAGGTAGACGGGCACCCGCTCCAGCCGCTCCGTCCCCAGGAGCGGCACCTGGGCCACCGCCAGCGCCGGAAGGAGCAGATAGAACGCCGCGAGGCCCACCACCTCCATCAGGGGGAGGTCGGTGAGGAGGAGGAGACCGACGACCCCCACCACCGAGACCCCGACCCCGACCCGGAGGAGCCGGCCCGTGCGCTCGGCGGCTTCGCTCATCGGCCCGGCCCGCCCGCCGCCAGCCGACGTCCCTGGGCCTCCACCCGGGAGAGGACGGCCTCCACGTCCTCCCAGCCACTCCGGTGGTTCATTATGCACAGACGGAGGGCGTACCGGCCCCGCAATCGAGTGGAAGACACCATGGCGTGACCGCCCTCCATGAGGTGCGACTGGATCGCGACGTTCAGCTCCTCGAGCGCCGCCTCGCTCCAGCTTCCCTCGGGCCGGTAGCGGTAGCACACGACGCTCAGACCGCGGGGGTGCAGGAGCTCCAGCTCGGCGGAGTCCCGGATCCGGCCCTCTGCCTGCTTCGCCAGGAGGATCCCCGCGCGCACCGCCTCCCCCAGCGCGTCGGTCCCCACCGCCTGCACGGAGAGCCACACCTTGAGCGCCCGGAACGAGCGGGAGAGCTGGACGCCCCGGTTCCCGAAGTTGATCTCGGCCCCCGTCACGTCCGTGTCCTGCAGGTACTCCGCCCTGGACCCGAACGCGGCCTCCAGCTCACTCGGGTCGCGGACCAGGAGGCACCCGCACTCAAAGGTCTGGAAGAGCCACTTGTGGGGGTCCAGGGTGATGGAGTCCGCCTCTCCCAGCCCACCCAGTTCCCCGGCGCCCTCGGGGGTCAGCGCCGCGAACCCGCCATAGGCGGCGTCGACGTGCAGCCGGAGCCCCTCCGCCCGGCAGAGGCCCGCCAGCTCCCCCAGCGGATCCACCGTTCCCGTGTTCGTCGCGCCCCCGTTCGCGCACAGGAGAATCGGGGTCCGTCCCGCCTCCCGGTCCTCCCGGAGGGCGCGTTGCACCACCTCCGGGCGCAAGCGGAGCCCTTCGTCGGTGGGAAGGACGCGGATCCCCTCCGGCCGGATTCCCGCCACCCGGGCGGCACGGGAGAGGGAGTTGTGTCCCTGGTCCGAGAGGTATACCACCGGAGCGTCGGGCCACCCGGCCACCTCCCTGGCCGTCACCACCGCCAGGAGGTTCGCCGCGGATCCCCCGCTCGTCAGGACGCCCCCGGCCACCTCCGGCATCCCGAGCCACACCCTGAACCACTCCAGGACGGTGGCCTCCACCTGGCTGGGCCCGCCCGACGCGAGCCAGGTGCCCTGGAAAACGTTGTGCCCCGAAACCAAGATGTCGGCCAGTACGGAGCTCCACGCCGGCGAGGAGGGCACGAATGCGAAGGATCGGGGGTGGTCCAGGCGCGCCGTGTAGGGGAACACCTGCTCCACCGCCCGCAGCATCAGCGCCTCGGGGTCCTGCGGGGTGGCGGGAGGAGGACCGTCCAGGATCGCCGCCAGCTCCTCGCGCGTCGCGCCGCTCCAGGGCCGGTCCTCGGGGAGCCGTGCCCAGCGGTCCACGATGAGGTCCACCGCCCGGTAACCCAGGCGCCGCATCGTCTCCGGATCCGGGATGAGGGCCGACTCCGCGCTCGGGGCAGGAGCCGCACCCGGATCCACCGGGGTCGCCTTCCCGTCACTACGTGCGTCGCTCATCCGTTGACTCGCCCCCTCCGCTCTTTCTAAGGTTCTGGCCGCGCATGACGCGCAGGTCCCGCCTTCCGCGGGAGGTTCCATGAATGGAGAATATGATGGCCGCTGAAAAGGTGCAGTCTTCCTCGGGAGGAACGGTGCTCCGCGTGTTGGACGTGCTGGACCACCCCCACGGCGGTCGCATCGCCCGACTCAAGCTGGAGGCGGGGAAGATGCCATCGGCCCGGAGTTGGGGGGGCCGCAAGCTCCGGGCGACCGGGCCCCGGGGGGAGGAAGGAAGCCTCGAGGTTCTCGGGTTCGCCCTGACGGGCGGGAAGGTGTCGGACCGGCGGTTGCGCTCCACCGGACGGGTGGACCTGCACGTTCGGGAGACGGCGGACAGTCCCCCTCTGGATCTCACGTGGAGGGTGGCGCCGGAGTAGCGCGGCCCGGGAGAAACGGGAGGTGGGTGGGCACCCGCCCACGCCTCCTCAGTCCGTGAACTCCTCCGCCCGGAAGAAACCGGGGCCCTCTCGTTCGAAGGTGCGCTCGAAGAACGCGCGAAGGGTCTCCTCCCACTCGGGGTTCTCGGCCGTAAACCGCTCCCGCTCCTCGCTGAACCGCTCGGGCTGAGTCGCGAGGATGTATTCCCGCAGGAGGCCCCGCTCGGTGGCATAGAGAAGCTCGTCCAGCGGCCCATACGGTTGGGTGTCGAAGACGGATCGGCCCAGGAGCCACACGTCCGAGACCCGCCTCAGGATCAGCTCCTCCAGTTCGTACTCGCTGAACTCGTCCCCTTCCTCCACATCGGGAACCCACTCGTGGAGTTCGCCCCACTCGGCCATCAGGTGGAGGTGGGAGTAGATCAGGATGGGCGTGTTCGCGTCGCCGGCGGCCCTGCCGAGTCCAATGGTGACCGTGTCTTCCGTGATTGCCATGGTGTCCCACGGATAGGTGGGCGGCTCCACCGTCTCGACCCGGATCAGGAAATCGGGATTCTGCTCGATCTCCTCGAGCTGCGGGTGGAGCCAGTTTTCCACGTCCCGCATCCGCTCCCCGTCCGTCTGGATCCGTTCTCCAGAGTGCACCACTACCGTGCGCGGTTCGGGAATCGGAGGTGCCGTGCTGCAGGCAGCCAGGACCTGGAGACCCAGGAGGAGGGTCGCGGCGGGGAGGGCGACGTGTTTCATGACGAGGGATCCCTGATCAGAGGCCGATGGAGGACCGGATCAGGGGACTGATCCGCTCCGGTGTCCAGGGCGGATCGAAAGTGAGTTGCACCTTCGCCGTCTTCACGCCGGCGACGCCCAGGATGGCGTCTTCCGCCATCTGCACGATCTGCTCGGCCACGGGGCACATGGGCGTGGTGAGAGAGATTCGCGCATGTACATGGGAACCCTCCACCTCCACGTCGTAGACGAGGCCGAGAACCACGAGGTTCAGGTTGAGCTCGGGGTCCTTCACGGTCTTGAGAGCATCCATGACCGACTTCTCGGTCACGATCTGTTCGGTCGGGGTCATCGGACCTCCTCAGGGTTTGCGCACGGGCCGGGCTGCCCCGCATGGTAACCGCAGGGGGCCGCCTCGTTCCAGCCCACCTCTCCCATGGAGGCGCGCCATCCTCCCGCGAGGGGAGGGGACGGGTTACATTGGCCGCCGCCTTCGAGGCTATCCAAGCCGACCGGGAGTCCACATGCACCGCATTGCCATCCTCATCGTCCTGCTTCTTCCCTTCGGGGAGGGCGCGGGGAGCGTGCATCCGAAGGACGTGCCGGCAGCCATCGTTCTGCGGGCCGCCGGGGAGTCGGAGGCCGAGGGTCGGGATGCCGCGGAGGAACTCGGAGTGGGCACCCTCCTGCCCGCGGGCGAGATCCCGGGGGAACCAGGGCCGACCCGCCTGGTCCTGCTCCTGTTCGACGGAAGCGTGGTCGAGGCGTCCCCCGGTTTCGATGTGCCTTCTCCGGGTCCGGAGGCGCACCCCGTCTTCCGGGTGACACGAGCCCACCTCTCGGCCCCCGATCCCAAGACGCCGGCGGCGCAGGGGAACGGAACGGCATCCAACCGGGAGGGCGCGGAGACTGCGGCGCCCATTCGCCCCACCGGAGAACACCAGGTCCGCTCCCTCACCCCACGCATGGTCTGGCACGCCGTGGAGGGGGCCGAAGGGTACCGCATCCGGCTCACCGTCTCGGAGGAGGAGGTGTTGACGCTCGACGCGGGCGCCGACACCGTCTACACCATCCCGGTCGAGGCCGCACTCCCCCCGGGGGGCCGCTTCGAGTGGTCGGTGGCGGCGCTCCCGGGCGAAGCCTCGGGGCCCTCGGCCGTCTTCAGTGTCGCCTCGCGCGAGCTCCTGGACGAGGTGGCCGGGGAGCTGAGCCGCCTGCGGGGTATGGGGCTCGACCCCGAAGGGGAGGGGCTCCTGGTGGCGGCAGCCCTCTTCCGATCCTTACGGCTCCCATACGACGCCTTGGCCGCCCTGGAGGCCCTCGAGGCGCGGGGCGACCCCTGGAGCCCCGAACTCGTCCGGTTCCACGACCGCATCCGGGCCGGGCTCTGACACCCGACTGCACTCCCCGATCCTCCCACACCGCCCCATCACTCCATGACGCAGCCCCCATCCCCCGCCGGCCCTGGAGGCCGCCCCTTCCGCCTGGCCGTGAACACCGGAGGAGGCGATGCCCCTGGGCTGAACGCGGTCATCCGCTCCGTCGTCCTTTCCGCCCTGAACAAGGGGTGGGAGGTGTTCGGCATCCGGCGCGGCTACGACGGCCTGATCGACGGAAGCGAGGACGGCGTGGTGCCCCTGGACCGGGCTTCCGTGCAGGGCATCACCCACCGCGGCGGTACCATCCTGGGCACCACGAACCGTGGGAACCCCCTCTCCTGGCCCCGCGAGCGTCCCGATGGCACGGTGGAGGTGGTGGATCGCTCCGGGGAGATCCTGGACGGCTTCGCGCACTGGGGAATCGGAGCGCTGGTGGCCATCGGGGGGGACGGCTCGCTTCGCATCGCCGCGGCTCTCTCCGAGCGGGGGCTCCCGGTGGTGGGAGTGCCGAAGACCATCGACAACGACCTCGCGGCCACGCAGGTCACCTTCGGGTTCCACACCGCGGTCCAGACCGCCACCGACGCCATCGACAAGCTCCACTCCACCGCCGAGGCACACCAGCGGGTCATGGTGGTGGAACTCATGGGGCGTCACACCGGGTGGATCGCCCTCTTTGCGGGGGTTACGGGCACTGCCGACGTGATCCTCATCCCCGAGATCCCCTACCGGATGGACCGGGTCTGCGAGCAGCTCCAGCGGGCGTACGAGCGCGGCCCCCGCTACGCCATCGTGGTGGTGGCCGAGGGGGCGAAGCCCCAGGGAGGAGAGGCGTCGCTGGTGGAGGAGGGGACCGAGGGGAAGGAGGTCCGGTACGGGGGCCTGGCGGAGCGAGTGGCAAGAGAGATCGATGAGCGCACCGGTATCGAGACACGCTCCCTCGTCCTGGGCCACCTCCAACGGGGGGGCGAACCCACTGCGTATGATCGGCTCCTGGCCCTTCGCTTCGGGGCGGCCGCAGTCGACCTCGTCGCGCAGCAGGACTTCGGCTGCATGGTCGCGCTCGATCCCCCCGATGTGCGGGGTGTTCCCCTCTGGGAGGCGGTGGAAAAGGTGAAGTCCGTCCCCCCGGACGGCGACGTGGTCCGCACTGCCAGGGGGCTCGGGATCTCCTTTGGTGACTGACTCGCGTTCCGTTCGAATCCCCATCCGACCAACCCTGCAGGCAGACGAACCATGACCCATCGTGCCCGTCACCGCTTCAATTTTCTCGGCTCCGCCCTCATCCTCCCCGGCGTCCTGGTGGCGAGCCCTCCCTCGGCGGAGGCCCAGGTCACCCTCCCCGCGGCGGCCGACGCCCCCGTGGCCGCGTACGAGCCGGAAGCGGCCCGCGATCACGCCTTCCCCCTCACCCTGCAGGAAATCATGCGGGGAAACGAGATCGTGGGGCAGAGCCCGACGGGGGTCTCCTGGACGGACGACTCGCGCTGGATCTACTTCCGGTGGCTCCCGGCGGGGCACGACTTCGACGCCGACCGCGAGCTCTGGCGGGTGCCGGCGGAGGGGGGCGAGCCGGAGCTCATCGAGGATCCCCTGGTGGCGGACTCCCTTTCCCTGACCTTCGGGGGCGGGGACCTCTCGCCGGACCGTCGTTGGCGGGCCACCTCGTGGCGGGGCGACCTCTTCCTGGTGAACCGTGAGGATCTCTCGGTGCGGCGCCTCACCGATACCCAGGCGAATCTGGGCTCGCCCCGGTTTTCGGCGGACGGCTTGGCGGTCTACTTCGTCCAGAGCGGCCAGCTCTACCGGATCGAGCTGGAGGGGGGCGCCGTGACCCAGCTCACCGACATCCAGGACGGAGCGGCATCCGAGGAGCCGGAGCCCGAGGGACACCACGCCTTCCTGCAGGAGCAGCAGGAGGAGCTCTTCGAATACATCCGCCGGCAGAACGCCCAGGAGGAGCGGGAGGAGGAGATCGCGGAACGCCGGCGGGAAGGGGGACTCCGGACCGTCCACGTGGGTTCCGGCTGGAACGCCGGATCCCCGACCGTGGACCCCCACGGGCGCTACGCCGCCGTGTCGGCAGGCCAGGGTGCGGACGACACGCGCCAGGCCATGGTCCCCCGCTGGATCACGGATGACGGCTACACCGCCGGGGACGACGTGCGGACGAAGGTGGGCGATGGGACCGGACGCTCCCGGGTCGGGATCCACCCCCTGGGGAGCGACACCATCCTCTGGCCCGACTTCGCGAGTGCGGCACAGGCCTACGCCGGAACTGGAGCCGGAGGCACGGTGGGCCCCTTCCTCCCCGAGCAGATCGAGGCGGTGACCGAGGGCGAGAAGGATCCCCGCTCCTTCAACTTCCGGGAGTGGAACGACGCGGGGACCCACGGGCTCGTCTCGGCCTCCTCGGACGACGACAAGCACCGCTGGATCTTCTCGGTGGAGGCGGCGACCGGCGAGGTGACCGTCCTCGAGCACCTCGCGGACTCTGCGTGGGTGGCCGGACCCTGCTCCAGCTGCATGGGGTGGCTCCCCGACTCGGACCGGATCTACTACGTGAGCGAGGCGGACCGGTTCGCGCAGCTCTACACGGTGGACGCCGACGGGAGTGACCGGCAGCGGCTCACCCCCCCGGGATCCGACGGCGGCTGGGAGGTCCACGAGGTCACCATCCCCGAGCAGCGCACCCACTTCCTCCTGCGCACGAACGAGGGCTCACCCTTCGACCAGCACTTCTATCGCATGGAGTTCGACGGCTCCGACCGGACGCGGATCACCGAGGGAACCGGCCACTTCGACGCGACCGTCTCGCCCGACGGTGCCCGCCTCGCCGTGGTCCACTCCACCATGACCCGCCCCCAGGAGCTCTTCGTGGCGCCGAACCAGCCCGGAGCCGCGCTCGAGCGGGTGACCACCTCCCCGGGGGGCGACTGGCTCGCCTTCCCCTGGATCGAGGCGGAGATCATCCACTTCACCGCTCGGGACGGCACGGAGGTCCCCGCCCGCATCTACCGCCCCTCCGACATGGGGGTCGAGGCAAACGGCGCCGCCATCCTCTTCGTACACGGGGCCGGGTACCTGCAGAACGTCCACAACTGGTGGTCCAGCTACTACCGCGAGTACATGTTCCACCATTTCCTCGTGGCGCAGGGCTTCACCGTGCTGGACGTGGACTACCGGGGCTCGGCCGGATACGGTCGGGACTGGCGGACCGCCATCTATCGGCACATGGGCGGATGGGATCTCTGGGACTACGTGGACTCGGTCGACTGGCTCGTCGAGAACGAGGGGGTCGACCGGGGCCGGATCGGGCTCTACGGAGGGTCGTACGGAGGCTTCATCACCCTCATGGCGCTCTTCACCGAGCCGGACGTGTTCCATGCGGGCGGCGCGCTGCGATCGGTCACCGACTGGGCGCACTACCACCAGGGCTACACCTCCCGGATCCTGAACCTCCCCCAGGACGACCCCGAGGCATACCGGCAGTCCTCCCCCATCTACTTCGCGGAGGGGTTCCGGGGGCACCTTCTCATGGGCCACCCGATGTACGACACCAACGTCCACTTCTCCGACATCGTGCGGCTCAGCCAGCGGCTCATCGAGCTGGGGAAGGAGAACTGGGAGCTCTCCGTCTACCCGACCGAGAACCACGGGATGACGAATCCCTGGTCGTGGACCGATCAGTACCGGAGGATCTACGAGCTCTTCTGGCGGACGCTTTCGGCGCCCGGGTGCACGGAGGGCACGGGAGTGTGCGAGGTGCCGGCCTTCGGGGGGTGAGGGTCGCCGGTGCGCCGCGCGGGTCCCCCGGTCAGTACACGAAGGTGGTCACCAGCTCTCCGGCGCCGGCACCTCCCTGATTCCCGGCGCCGGTGAACGACCCCGTGTAGGTGCGGGCGACCTGGCCGCGCACCTGCACGGTCACGACCCAGTTCGTGCGTGAGGCCTCACAATTGTCCCAATGATTGACGCGCACCGTGTACTCTCCGCGGGGGGCGGAGTCCTCGGGCCAGGTGATGTTTTCGTTCTGCACGTCCGGGCCATGGCATGCCGCGTTGGAATCGAGGTCGAGCTCACCCCCGCTGGCTGCCTGACGATTGCCATAGTAGATCTCCTCCCCCTGCGGATCCACGACATAGAGGTCCACATCGCTCGGCGCGTCCCACGACACGCTCACCTGGACGTCCCCCGTTCCCACCGTGACCACGCCCATGAGTCTGCTCTGCGCGTCTCCCGGGCCGGCACCGTCTCCCACCGCAAACCGGAAATCGTACTGGTTCTCCGCCAGGCTCGAGCCGTAGACCAGAATCAGATCCACGGAATCCCGGGGGGCGTCGAGCTCCACCCAGTAGTACCCGTCCGCTCCGTCCGCCCAGGCGAAGACCTGGGTGAAGGGGGCATCGGCGGTGACCACGAACCCCGTGCCGCCTCCCGGGATGATGGCCTGGTTTCCGGAAGCGTCCGCGCGCGGGGCGGTAGCGTCGTGAGACGGGCTTCCCTCCTGGAGCGCCACGGTCCCCCCCTCCACCTCCACGGCGGCGATGATGGAGGAGAGGGCGAGGACATCCTCCTCCGGGGTGAGGAAGAGGCGGCATCCGGAGAGGAGGAGGAAGGACGCCACCACGGCGACCCGACCCCACCGGGAAGAGGGGCTCCACGACCTGCAATCTGCGAGGGATCGGGACTCTTGCATGGGTCTCATGGGTGGATGTTCGACAACCCGGAGCCGCGAACCACCAGGGCATGCGCCTCCTGACTTCCTGCCGGCGGGCCGAAGCCTCGGCCGATTCGTGCCGGCGCTGGCAGTCCTGGGTTGCATCCACCGTGCCAGGGAGGCAGGCGTTTGCCGTGCGGGCGAGGGTGGGCGGGCCGGAAGCCCAGGCTCACATCAGCAGGAAGCCCAGGCCTCCCAGGATCGCCGCCCCCACATACGTCCACTTCGAGCGCGTACGTGGGTTCGGGTCGGGTGAGAGCCGCGTCCAGTAGGCCACGATGCCGCAGGGGAACTCCCCCCGGGTGAGCTCGACGGGGATGTTGGGACGGGTGTAGACCTCTACCGCCTCCAGGTCCGAGACGTCAAAGGAGGGGACCGGCTGGCCCTCGGGGAGGGTGACCCCGTTCACCGCGTAGGTCGGGCTGCAGTACTGGCCGCCCACGTCCGTCCCCCGCAGCTGGACCCTCCCGTCCGGCAGGACCCGCATGGTCGACATCCCGGTGTTGAGGAGCATGTGGCCCGGCGTGGGGGCCCTCCCTTCCCACTCCGCAATCTCGTCGCGAGTCAGGAACTCACCGAACCCACCGTCTGCGAAACGGCTCCAGCGGTCGAAGAACTCACTCATGCTGCGCAGGTCGGCGCGGTCACCCCAGGGCCGGGCCGAAGCGGTAACCGTGAGGGGCTCCACGAGGATCGCCCGCGCGGAGAGGCGAAACTCCACCCCGATGGAATCGCCCGGCATGAGATGCAGCTCGGCGCTCTCGGCAGGCTCGTACCCCATCCGCTCGGCGGTTACCCGGTAGGTGCCCGGCCGGGGGCTTACGAGGCGGAACCGGCCGTCGTCGTCCGAAAAGATCGTCGCCACGGGGGAGCCGAGGTGGCTCACGAGCCGCATCGTCCCCATCTGGAGCGGCTCCCCGGACTCGTCGTCGATGAGTCGCCCCACGATGAGCTGCTCCTCCGTGCGGAGCGCCCGCTCAGCTCGCTCCGCGCTCACCAGGATCGAGTCGAGGAGGAGGGGATCGGGGTCGAGGAGCAACTCCAGGTCCAGCGTCTCACCGGCGGCCACCGTGACTTCCCGGGCGGGTGCGGCTCGATATCCCGGATGCAGCGCCTCCAGCCGGTAGGTGCCCAGGGGCGTGTCGACGAAGGCGAACCGCCCGGCCCCGTCGGTGCGCTCCGAGCGCGTCTCGCCGGCGGTGGAGAGCTGAACGATCGCCGAGGGGATGGGGTTCCCCGTCTCCCGGTCGAGGACGACGCCCTGGATGGTGGCTATGGCGGGGGCGGCGGCGTTGTCCACGTAACGCAGCGATGAGCTGGAGAATAGCGGCACGTCGTACTTCTCGGCCGCTTCGTAGATGGCCAGCACGTCGGCGAGCGAGGCGGCGACGGGTTTGTCGACGAAGACGGGCTTGCCGGCCCGAAGGACCTGGAGCGTCTGCTCGAGGCGGGGGTGGCCGTCGTTGGTGGTCAGCAGGACCACGTCGACCTGTTCGAGCAGTACGTCGATGGAATCGGTGATGGTGATGCCCATGTCCTGGAACTCTTCGATGTAGCCGGGCTGGCGGACGACACTGGATTCGAGGTTCGTGCTGCCTTTGGGATGGGCGGCGACGACGCGGAAGCCGGCGAGATCGTCGTCGGCGTCTTCGTCGTTGAGCAGCCTCGCGAAGGCTGGGGCGTGGGAGGTATCGAGGCCGATGACGCCGACGCGGACGGGCTCGTTCTGCTGAGCGAGGGCGGGCTGGGCGATGGCGAGCATGGCGAACGTGATGAAGGCGAAGGCGGCGGCGCGGGTTCGTGG
>JBBDRS010000045.1:0-18066 GCA_040905325.1 Gemmatimonadota bacterium | reverse complement strand
GGCCCCGGCGCCGCGAGCCGGAACCAGCCGTCCCCATCCGAGAGCGTCGAGACCACCGTCTCGCCCTCCGAGTCCACCAGGCGCACGACCGCCTGGGGCACCGGCGTGCCGTCCGTGGCGTCGAGGATTCGTCCCTCGACCACCTGGGCCGGGGCGGCGGGTGACACCTCGGCCCTCTCGACGGCATGGACACCGGGCGGGATCGCACCAAGGAGCGCCGCGGCCAGGAAGAGGGCCTGGACGGGAAGAGTAGCCCGGGGGAGGACGATCCCCGCAGGGCTTCCGGGGCATTGAGATTGCAGACCACCAGAGGGCATCCGACACGCCTCCATCGATCGCGAAGGGGAAGGTCCACTATGAGGCCGGCGTCCCATGAGCGCAAGGAGAAATCATGCCGCGGGGCGAGTGTGCATGGGCGGGTGATCCTCTTTCGGACGTGTGTACCTTCCGACGCACCGCTCAGGGGACGTTGGCGCGAACCCGAACGATCCGGATGTGAACGTGCCTGTGTTCGTCGAGATGCGTCGAATACAGGAGATCGGGCGTCCCATCGTCGGGAAGCATAGCATACGGTCCTGCAGCTGGTGCGCGGGGATAACCTATCCTGTGGTCGAGTCCACGAGGGCGGCAAGCGAATTCATTGTGGTCCAACTCCGCCGTCCGGAAAATGTCGCTCGGGTCCTGTGGCCCCTCAGGGTCGAGGACGTGGGTGAGAACCCGCGTGTCGGCTCACGGCGACGCTGTCCGCACGGTCTCTATCCCGCCAGAGATCCGGATGGGCTGGGCCGTCGGCCAAAGATTCCTATGCGCGAGCGACGCGAGATGGCCGGCTCGGTCGCCTCGACCACCCAACGGCCTCCACCTCAGGCAGGGACTAGGGTCAGGTGAATACTTGTGCTTGTGCATTCCCGAACCGATTATCGAGCGGGAAGAACGTGTATCGGCCCTCGACACATGTCACCCCCTCCTCGCGACCTGGGAACCGCATCTCCCGAGCAGCCAGGGAGTGAAGCGTCTTTTCGTCGATTCCCCCTCTTATGTCCCAGCCATTGATCAATACGGTCGGCGTGCCGGTAGCCCCCAGATCACGCGCCGCGCGCATATCCGCCTCCACAGTAGGAACGGGCTGGGTATCTTGAACGCACTCTACAAATTCGTGGACATCGGGGGCACCGACCTCCATGGCGAGGTCAAAAGGCTCTTCAGACCAACAGCACCCTGTTCCTTGTAGAGAGCTTCGTGGTAGTCCGCAAACCGCCCTGTTCGGCAGCGCATTCCGAGGGCGGCATTGCGCTCGTCGATCCGGCCACGGGCGGCCTCCCGGGGGCCCTCTCCCGCAGGCACGGCCGGAAGTGGGTCGTCGGAGGGTCGCCACATGAGCATCGGACCTCCACTCCTCGAAGGTCATCCCGGGGTCAGGAGGCATGAGAAGCTCGAGCGCGTATTCGGCCGCCACGCACTCGCAGTCTGGCCGCCCGGACCCGGACGGACGGCGAGGAAGCTCCTCCAGTCCCGGAGGCTGCTGCCCGTAGTGCGCGGGCGCGAACAGGTAGTTCAGATGAGTCGAACTTGCGACGGAGTCCCTCATCCTTTAGGATGGATTCCATTGGCTGGCATTGGGTCGACGGTTGAGCCAGGGAGTGGCCGCATATCTGATCAGAGGAACCGATCGCACCCATGTGAAGCGATCCAGGCTTCGGCTGATAGTGGGCACATTGCCACGATTTTTCGGGATCATCATCCTGCCCTAGGGCCTGTTCACACTTAGGGTGCGAATGATTATCTTTGAGGATGATCATCACTGACGAGCAGTTTCGGCGTATCGAAGGGTGTTTTCCCGTTCAGCGGGGAAACGTCAGCGTTTCGAACCTGGACGTGCTGAACGCGATCCTCTACGTGGCGGAGAACGGGTGCAAGTGGCGCGCCCTTCCGAAGCGGTTCGGTCGATGGCACACGATTTATACCCGGATGAACCGATGGGCCAAGGCCGGGGTGCTGGATCGCGTGTTCACGGCCCTGCAGGAGGAAGAGATCATTCGCATCCGGGTGGAGGCCCTGGGACTCGACAGCACGATCGTCCAGGTTCATCCGGACGGTACGGGCGCGGAAAAAAAACGGCCCGCAGTCGATCGGACGCTCCCGGGGTGGGTGGAGCACCAAAATTCATATGGTTGCCGCAGATGATCGGCGGGCCGTGACGTTCTCTCTGACCCCCGGCCAGCGGGGTGACGCTCCGGCGGGCCGAGATCTTCTGCGCCGTCTCCCGCGACCCGAGCATGACGTCGCCCTCATCATGGATCGGGCGTACGAGGGCGACGAAACACGGCAGCTCGCCATGGATCTCGGCTTCGCGCCCACGGTCCCTCCCAAGGTCACTCGCCTCCAACCGTGGTCATACAATGAGCAGCTCTACCGCCGCCGCAACGAAATCGAGCGCCTCTTCCGACGCCTCAAGGGTTTTCGGCGAATCTTCTCTCGCTGCGACAAGCTCGATGTGATGTTCGCCGCCTTCATCCACTTCGCACTCATCGCCGAAGCCCTACGGCCAGCGATAGTGTGAACAGGCCCTAGTTAGGCTGGCCCAATCTCTCGGAGAGAATCCAGCAGATGCGGAAGACATCGTGTCGGACGTATTCTGTCGGATTTTGTCAATGTCCCCGCCGCCGCCGGAGTTGATCACCCCGGCCTATCTCTTCGTGGCTGTGGCCAACGGGGTTCGGAACGCCCGACGCAGGCGCCGTTCCCGCTGGAAAATCCGGGGCGTTCTCCGCGAATCTGGACCCCTTCCACACGGGCGAATCGCTGGCCCCGAAGATCGTTGTGGCTTCTGAGTTGCTCGATCAGGCGCAGACGGCGGCAGCCTCGCTTGGGGCCCGGAGCCAGGAGGTGTTCGAATTGCGATGCCTCCAAGGACTCTCCGTCGATGAGACAGCCGACGCCATGGGGATCGCTCCCGGGTCGGTGCGACAGCAGCTTTGTCGCGCCCGGGCCCGGCTACGATCCACCACTCCGACGTTGGAAGATTGAGGCGCCTCCCTGGGATGTTTCTGCGCGTGGCGTCCGCCCGCGCTCCACCCCGACCCCGTCCGAATTGAGCCACAGCGTCAACTCAGGTATCCTGATCCACGCCGAACCCTGACGACGCCTCCTCACTGGCGACTCCCCAACCCCACCGCCCCACCCCCGAATGACCCCCTCGATCCTCCTCGTCTACGGGATCCTCCTCGTCACGATCGCACTCTTCGTGAGCGAGAAGCTGCGGCTGGACGTGGTGGCGCTCCTCGCGCTGCTGGCCCTCACCCTCACGGGAATCCTCGCTCCGGACGAGGCGCTGGCGGGGTTCGCCGATCCGATCGTGCTCATGATTGCGGGCCTCTTCGTGGTGGGCGACGGCCTCTTCCAGACGGGGGTGGCTCAGGCGATGGGTCGGCTCCCGGGGAAGCTCGCAGGCGACAGCGAGATGCGCCTGATCGTGATCATCATGGTCCTGGTGGCCCTCCTCTCCGGGTTCATGAGCTCCACGGGGACGGTCGCGGTCATGCTTCCCGTGGTGATGGGGCTCGCATGGGCGCGGGACATCTCTCCCTCGAAGCTCCTCATCCCCCTTTCGGTGGCTTCGCTGCTGGGCGGGATGCTGACGCTCATCGGGACCGCGCCGAACATCGTGGTGAGCAACCACCTGCGCGCGATGGGTCGGGAGGGGTTCGGGTTCTTCACCTTCACCCCGATCGGGGCCGCCGTGGTCGTGGTGGGCATCGCCTTCATGGCGCTCGTGGGGCGCCGGTTCCTCCCGGATCGGCCCTCCCCGATGGTCGCGCCCCGTCCGGGCGACTCCCCGACGGTGGCGGAGCTCGCGGGTAGCTGGAAGCTATCTCCCGACCTCTTCCGCCTCCGGATCACGCCCGAGGCCCCCTTTGCCGGACGGTCCCTCGCGGAGGCGGATCTTCCGGGGTCGCTGGGGCTCACGGTGCTGGAGGTCTCAGGGAAGGAGAGGAGGCAGGCGGGCCACCCGGAGACGGTGCTCCGGGCAGGGCAGACCCTCCTGGTGAAGGGCTCGGCGGGAGGAGTGGCGCGGCTCGTGGGGCGGGGGCACGCGGTCCTCCTGGAGGAGGGCGTGGACGGGGACCCCACCAGCGCGGAAACGGGGATCGCCGAGGTCCTCCTGACGCCCCGCTCCCGGCTCCTCGGCAAGAACCTCAAGGAGGTGGGGTTCCGCGATCGGTACGGGCTCTCGGTTGTGGGCATCAAGCGGCTCGGGAGCGCGGTGGAGGGGGACATCCGGGAGATCGCCCTCCGCTTCGGCGACACCCTTCTCGTGCAGGGCCCGTGGGAGCGGATCCGCGTTCTCGAACGGGAGCGGCGCGATTTCGTGGTCGCGATGACGCCGCGGGAGATGGAACCGGCGCTCCAGCCCCTCGACCGGGCGCCCCTCGCGATCGGGGTGATGGTGGGGATGATGCTCCTCCTCACCTTCAACGTGGTTCCAGCGGTGACGGCGGTCCTCCTGGCCGCGGTGGCCATGGTCCTCTCCGGATGCGTCACGGTCGAGGATGCCTATCGTTCGGTGAACTGGGAGAGCGTCGTGCTCATTGCGGGTATCCTCCCGATGGCCACCGCGCTCGAGAAGACCGGGGGAATGCAGCTCATCGTGGACAACCTCGCCACGACACTGGCGGGCGCGGGGCCTCTCCTCCTCCTGGTGGTCCTTTTCGTCCTCACCTCGGCGCTCAGCCAGGTCATCTCGAACACCGCGACGGCGGTGCTCCTGGCCCCCATCGCCTACCAGCTCGCGGTGGGGATCGAGGCCGCCCCGGAGCCCTTCCTCATGACCATCGCGGTGGCCGCGTCCACGGCGTTCGCGACCCCGGTGGCCTCGCCGGTGAACACGCTGGTGCTGGGACCGGGAGGTTACCGGTTCGGGGACTTCTTCAAGGTGGGGGTCGCGCTCCAGTTCCTGGTCCTGATCGTGACCGTCCTGGTGGTGCCGCTCCTGCTGCCGTTCTGAGCCGGGGCACCCTCGACTCCTCCAATCCCGACCCGACTTCATGCACCCCACCCCACCCGACACCGGATCCCTCGAGACCCGACCGCTCGCCCTTGCGATCGCCGCCTGCATCGCCTTCGCCGTGGTGGGGTCGATCCTCGCGGGGCCAGCGAGCGAGATGCCCGCCGGCTGGTACGCGGAGCTGGAGCAGCCCTCCTTCGCCGTCCCCGTCTGGCTCTTCCTGGCCTCATCCTCTGGCTCTGGAGGATCCTGTACGGGCACGAGCGCACCGCATTCTGGGTGCTCGCCCCCTATGTCCTATGGGCGCTCTACGACCTGGCATGGAGCGTGGAGCTCTGGCGGCTGAACTGAGCTGGGGCGGGTGAGGGCCGGGCTTGATCGGCCCCCATCACAACACTACTCTGAATATCTATGGCTACAATGATCGATATGGATACACCGCTGAACCTGGCGGAGACGGGAACCCGCGGGCGCGAGTCGAACCGACGCCTCTTCATGCAGTTCATGGCGTTCGGCGAGTGCGCCGACGCCAGCCCGATCATCGAGGCGCTGGAGGGTGCGGCGTTCCCGGCGGTGGTCTACGCGGACATGCACGACCCTTTCGGGATCGGCGTCCTTACCATGACCGAGGATCCGGAGTACCTGACGGGTCCGTGGCGGGAGTTCCTTCAGAACTCCCCCCTCGCCGGACTCCGGTTCAAGCCGGAGTACACGATGCTGGGGCGGACCTACACCCTGGGATACGAGCCGGATCTCGATGAGACCCTGGTGCACCGCCCCACCCGCACCGCACTCCAGCCGGAGTGGCCGTGGGTCGTCTGGTATCCCCTCCGGCGATCGGGCTCCTTCGCCCAGCTCCCCATGGATGAACAGAAGCAGCACCTGAAGGAACACGGCCAGATCGGGTTCATGTACGGGCGCGGGGACTACGCCCACGACATCCGGCTGGCATGCCACGGTCTCGATACCCACGACAACGACTTCGTGGTGGCGGTGACGGGCAAGGAGCTCGCCCCCCTGTCGAAGCTGGTGGAGCACATGCGGCATACCCAGCAGACGTCGCTCTACCTGGATCGGCTGGGCCCGTTCTTCGTGGGACGAGCGCTCTGGAAGAGCCCGATCCCGGCACCATCGAACGCATCAGCCGCCGTCCGGTCCGACCGCAGCTGACCCCTCAAGAAGGAGACCTTCCATGAGCAACCGACTCCAGCACCCGTTCGCCCCCTCCCGGGCGCTCCCCGTCCTCCTCTCCTTCTTCCTCCTGACGGCATGCGGAGAGCAGCCCCCCGAGGAGGCTCCCCCAGCGCCCGAAGCGGAGGCTCCCGCCGAGATGGAGGCCGGGGCCACCCAGGACATGGCCGATCACACCGTGGACATCGAGGAGGTGAACGGTTCGGGGGTGACGGGCCAGGCCATGGGCATGCACGCGGACGGGTCCGTGACCATGTTCGTCGAGTTGGAGGGACTCCCCGAGGAGGGCGAGTACGCCGCGCACATCCACAGCGGAACGTGCGAGTCCGGCGGGCCGGTTGCCCTCCCCCTCAACCCGGTGATGGGGCTCGCGGACGGCACCGGCTCGAGCACCACGATCCTCGAGCCCGACGACATGCCGATGGGTGAGGCTCACTTCACCCAGGTGCACGGCGAGGGTGGCGCGCCCATCGCCTGCGCCGACATGGAGCACTGAGCCCCCTCAGAACTCGTAGCGGAGGCGGAGGAGCGCCATCCGCCCCACGTCGGGAACCCCTGCGAAGCTCCGGTACCCGGCGTCCAGGACGTTCTGGACGCTGAAGTGCACGGAGGTTCCGGGAAGTTGGGCGATCTGATACCCGGCCGTGAGGTCCACCAGGAAGAAGCTCTCCACGCACGGCTCCACCAGGGGCCCCGAGTCACCCAGGCACTCCGTGGCGATGTAGGGGGCGGAGAGCACCGGGAATTCCGAGTTGTAGCGTGCCCTCAGCTCGCCGCTCATCCCGCGCACCGGGTTCCGGTACTGGACGCCGGCCCGGAACTTGGTGGTGGGTGCGTTCAGGGCGATGACCTCTCCCTCGGTCTCGAAGTGGTCCCGGTTCACCCACGACACCCCCAGATCCACGCTCCACTCGTCGTTCAGGAGCACCCGGCCCGCAATGTCGGACCCCCACAGGTTCACCTGTCCGAAGTTGCGGTAGGTCACCAGGAAGTCGGAGCGGCCCTGGGCGGACCCCACCTCATCGCTGGAGAGGACGCCCACCGGGATCGAGGCCAGCCCCTCCACGACTGCCACCGCCGCCCCCTGCGCTTGCTCCTGCGGCAACCCACGCTGTATGAAGTGCTGCGTCAGGCCCGGCACCATGTGGGCGCCCAATGACGTCCCTTCCAGGAAGAGGAGGGGCGTGGTGGGTCGCAGCGCCGAGACGAAGTTTTCCCGCTGGGAGTACCAGACGTCGGCGGAGAGGAGGACCCGGTCGGCGAGCACCCCTTTGTACCCCATCTCCCAGGTCGTGGTAGTGGACTCCTGGATGGGCGGGACGTCGAAGCTCACATCGGCGCCCAGGGGCCGGGGCGTCTGATCTCCCGAGAGGACGTCCAGATAGGCCCGCCCCACAGAAGCCCCGGTCGGAGCGTTCTGCATCAGGAACGCGGCGGTCGTGGCATCGATCTCCTGAAGCTGCTGGAGCACCCCGACGGCGAGCGGCCACATGACCTCCACCTCCGCCGGGATCAGGACATCCCGTCCTGCCGGGTTGAAGGGCGACCGCATCCCCGTGAGCGACCCGTCCGCCCGCCGGAAGGTGAACCCCGTGCTCGCCCCACCCTGTGCCCAGAGACCGAAGCCCGGCACCGGGAGCTCCGCGAACGGACCTACCGTCCGGTCCAGGAAGAGGTTCACCGCCGTGGGCGTGGAGAAGGCCCGGTTGTAGGTAGCCCGGAGGCTCTGCCCCTCGGAGGGGCTGAACACCACGGCCGCGCGGGGTGAGAAGACGGGATCGGGGAGCTCCGAGTGCCAGTCCACCCGTCCGGCCAGCACCAGGTTCACCCGGTCGGCGAGGGGGGTCTCCCCCTGCAGGTACATGCCGAATTCGTCGAACTGGTCCTCGTCCTCGTAGCGCCCGTGAATGGTGCCTCCGGTCTCGGGCATGGTCCGGGTATAGTCGGCCCCGTAGATGAAGTCGGCTCGCCCGGCCAGAGTGGAGCGGTGCTGGATCTGTGCCGCGGCGAGCTTCGACTCGTCGACGATGGGATCGCCGTCCCGCAGGGTGAAGGTGGACCCCGCGTCGCTCGTGTTCAGGTACGCCTGGGCGAAGAGCCGACCCCGATTGAACCGGGTCTGGTAGTAGGAGTAGCTCCAGTCCCGGACTTGAGCGGCCCCGATCCCGGTGAGCTCGATCCCCCGGGCCGCGACCGTGCGTCCCGTCTGGAAGACCATGGTGGTCTGGTCGTCGATACGCCAATCCGCCCGGAGCTCCCCCGAGAGGCGCTCCACGTCGAAATCGCGATCCACCGTCTCGGCAGGGTCCGTGTACTCCCACTCCCGCGCGCTCAGATAGTTGCCGGAGAGCTTGACGCCGAGATCGTCACCGATGCGGTGGGCCGTTCGGAAGGTGCCCTGGAAGAGGCTCCGCTCCCCCCCGGATACCGACAACGAGGTACCCTGGTCGCGCAGCGGGGACTTCGTGAGGATGTGGAGGACACCGTTCGCGGTATTGGGGCCGTAGAGCGCCGAGCCCGGACCCAGCACCACCTCGATCCTCTCCACGTCCTCGTCCGTTGCGGGAACGAAGTGCATCAGGTTCACGCGGAGCGACGGCACCCCCGCCAGGCGGTGGTCGGTGAGCATGTGGAGGGCCCCCGAGAAGATGTTGTTGAACCCCCGCGCCACCACGTTCCCGGACTGCACCCCGTGGGTTGCGATGTCCACACCCTGCACACTCCGGAGGTGGTCGAGGGGCGTGGGGGTGGGACGCCCCCGGATGTCCTCCGCGCTCACCACGGCCACCGAGGCCGGAGCCTCGACCGCCTTCTCCTCCACGCCGCGCCCCACGGTCGCCACAAGGGGGTTGAGGATGAACGCCCGGGACCGGAGGGCCACCTCCACCACCTCGGTTCCTCCTGCGGAGACCCGTACGACCTCCTCCCGATAGCCCTCGTACCCCAGGATGGTCACGGAGAGAGCGTAGCTGCCAGGCTCCACCGCGAAGCTGAAGACCCCGTCCCCTGCCGTGATCCGGGTGAGGGAGACCGGACCCGTCAGGGACACCGAGGCCCCCGAGAGGGGCTCCCCGCTCTCGGCATCGACAACGACCCCCCGGATGGTGGCGTCCTGGGCTGCGAGGGGCGAGGCGCCGGTACCGGTAATCATGAGCCCTACGGCGAGTAGGACCATGTGGGCGAGCGGGCTCGGGCCTGTCGGGCGTCCGCCCGGGCAACGTGCGAAGCGGTTCATGGCGGGTCTCCAGGAAGGCGCGCGGGAGGCTCTCATACACCGTTCTCGTTCCACCATTAACCTCGCCCGCACAGTCACGCAACCAGAATCGGTCCACCTATCGCGCGCCGCCATGGGCGGTTGGGCCAGCGGTGGGACGATCCGGCCCCGCCCCGGGACATTCCGTCCCGCCAGGCTACTCCTCCTCCCGTCCAGGCCAGCGCGCGGTCGCCATCCGCGTATGGCACATGGCTTGCCAGTAGAGCCCCCCGACCCTCAGGTTCCATCTGGCCCCCCACCCTGCCACCTCCGAGGAGGACACACCGCATGCCGAAGCGATCGGTCAGCACGGTTCAGCTCACTGTCGTCCTGGCCATCTTCTTCCTGCTCGGCTCGGTGATGGCCCACTTCATCTGGCATACGATGAGCGGCTTCCTCGCCGGCCAGCCCGTGGAGGGAGGCAGCTACCTCCTGGCCCTGGCCGTGACTGGACTCTTCTTCGGGTTGGCATGGCTTCTGGGCCTCTACATCCAATCCACCCTGCCTACCGAATGAACGGCTCGCACCCATTCCCCCCCGAGGAGGTTCTGCGTTGAGCTCCGACTCCCCCGCCGAGTCCGGTCACGAAGGCGCCAGGAGCGCCCCCGGAGCCGGCTTCGACGCCCCGCTCCGGTCACCACTGGAAGCGAGCCCCCCCGTGTACGATCCCACCGAGGAGCTTCCACTCCCCGTTGGCACCCTTTTCCTGACCATGCTCTATATCATGGTGATCGCCGGAATGTGGGCCTCCATCTACTTCGAATTCATCGGGAGATGAGGGGATGACAGACCAGCGGATGACCCCGAAGAAGATCGAACACATCTTCCTCTCCCTGTCGGCCGCCATGCTCCTGGTTTTCCTCATGGCGCTCTTCTACTCGGCCTTCGGGATGGGAATGCACCTGCCGGACCGCGAGGGGGAGATCGACCCCTCTCAGGTCCGCCAGACCGCACCCTTCGACGCACCCGGGCTCCGGGAGATCGGCGAGGGCCGATACGAGGCGGTGTTCATCGGAATGGCATGGGGCTACGAGCCCCGGGAGATCACGGTTCCCGCGGGCTCGGAGGTGACCTTCATCGCCACCAGCACCGATGTCATCCACGGATTCCACATCGAGGGGACACGGGTGAATTTCATGCTCCTGCCAGGGCAGATCGGGAAGGCCACCTACACCTTCCGTGAGCCGCGAGAGCACCTGATCATCTGCCACGAATACTGCGGGGCAGGCCACCACCTCATGTACGCCCGGGTGATTGTCGAATGAATGCTCATGTCGTGGACAGCCCAGGAGGCTTCGAGCTCCCCTCGAGCCATCGGAGGGCCATCCTCTGGATGATCCTCCTGGGGTTCGGAGCCCTCGCCATCGGAATCCTGAACGGGTTGGGGCAGGCCCTCAACTACGCGGACGTCGACATCCTCCAGTACTTCCCCGGGATGCGCAATTACTACCAGGGGCTCACGGTGCACGGGGTGGTGAACGCCATCGTCTTCACCTTCGCTTTCGCCAACGGGTTCCTGGCTCTCACCACCTCGCGGGCGCTGGCCCGACCCCTGAGCGGAGCGCTCCTCTGGGCGGTCTTCGGGACCATGGTGGCCGGGTTCCTCCTGGCCGCATTCGCCATCGCCTCGGGCCAGGCCTCCGTCCTCTACACCTTCTACCCACCGCTCCAGGCGCACTGGGCCTTCTACCTGGGCCTCGCGCTCCTGGTGATCAGCACCTGGCTCACGGCGGCGAACCTCTTCCTGGGACTGCGGGGTTGGCGGAAGGAAAATCCGGGTGCCCGTATCCCCCTCATGGCCTTCGTCTCGGTGGCCACCTACGCCATGTGGTGCCTCGCCTCGATCGGGATCGCGGTGGAGGTGGTGGCGCTTCTCCTCCCCTGGTCGCTGGGGCTCATCGACGGTGCGGATCCCCTCCTGAGCCGGACGCTTTTCTGGTACTCGGGGCACCCCATCGTCTACTTCTGGCTCCTACCGGCGTACGTGTCTTGGTACGTGATGGTCCCCCGGCACGCGGGAGGGAAACTGTTCAGCGACCCGCTCACCAGGGTCGTCTTCCTCCTCTTCATCCTCCTCTCCATCCCCACCGGGTTCCACCATCAGTACACGGATCCGGGAATCGGAACGGGAATGAAGGCCTTTCACGCCAGCCTCACCTTCGGGGTGTTCTTTCCCTCGCTGGTCACGGCGTTCTCCGTCATGTACGCCCTGGAGATCGGGGCGCGGGCGAGGGGCGGCACCGGGCTCGCGAAATGGTTCACGAAGCTGGACTGGAAGAACCCCGCGCTGGTGGCGCAGCTCCTGGCCATGCTCACCTTCACGCTGGGCGGCGCCACGGGGCTCATCAACGCCTCGTACAACCTGAACCAGGCCATCCACAACACCGCCTGGGTACCCGGGCACTTCCACATGACGGTGGGCTCGGCGGTGACGATGTCGTTCATGGGAATCGCCTACTGGCTCATCCCGTACCTCACACGCAGGGAGCTCGTGGGGAGGGGGATGGCAGTCCTGCAATCGTGGATCTACTTCGTGGGGGTCCTGGTGATGGCCCGGGGACTCATCTCCGGAGGGCTCGACGGGATGCCACGCCGCACCCTGATCATGGAGGCCGCGTACTCGAAGCCGAGCTGGGAGCTCGCCGGGCTCCTGACGGGGCTGGGGGGCACGCTCATGTTCGTTGGAGGCACGCTCTTCTTCGTCGTGCTGGTGGCGACACTCTTCTTCGGAAAGAGGATCGAGGAGCCGATCGACGTGCCCTTCACCGTGACCCATGAGGCGCCGGCCACCTCCGGATGGGAGTTGAAGCTCGACCGATTCCGCTACTGGGTCATCGCCACGGTGATCCTGATCCTCATCGCTTACGGACCGTTCTTCATCGGGTACCTGCCGGGGAACTTCGCCTCGCCGCCATACCGATTCTTCTAGACGGCGGCTGGGGGAGCGGGGGGCGTCAGCGCCAGGGCACCGACCTGCGGATCACGGTTCGCAGCGCTTCCCGGTCGGCGTCGGAGAGCTCCGTGAACTCGATCCCCAGCAGGGTGCCCTCCCGCACCTCCAGCCGCCATACGACCTTGGCACGCCCCTGGAATCGATGGGAGCGGAACCGGATGGGTGTGCCGGGGGGGAAGGGATCGTCGGTGAGGAGAAGCATCCCGGTCTCGGAGA
This sequence comes from Gemmatimonadota bacterium, assembly GCA_040905325.1. GTDB lineage: Bacteria > Gemmatimonadota > Gemmatimonadetes > Longimicrobiales > Gaopeijiaceae > JBBDRS01. The sequence continues at coordinate 5,448 of JBBDRS010000045.1, read as the reverse complement.
GGTTCTGGCACTCGCCCCCGACGACGTGGGACGACCGCTCCGAACTGAACTCCACCTCCATCTCGACGATCATGCGGGCGGCAGGCTTCCGGAAGGACTCCATGGGGCACCTCCTGCGGAGCGGCGGGGAGGGCCGGATGCACAAAAAAAGCCGCCGGCCCCCGACCACGCTCGAATGGTCGGATCGCTGGCGGCTCGGCAGGCATCGCTCGGAACTGAAGTCCGGCGGAAGCCCCGTGGCTCTGCGTCGCCGTCTTTCGACGGCTTTGCTCTGAGCAGCGAGGAAGGAGTTTCCTCTCTTCCCTCTTTACGACTACGGCGGGGAAGCCCCTTTTGTCAAGGAATCAATTCCCCCCTGCGCCACCGCGCCGCACCACTGCGTCCGCCTCCACCTCCACCCGCCACTCCGGGTCGAGGAGACCCTGGACCTGGAGAATCGTGCTGGCGGGCGGGATGTCGCCGAAGATCTCGCCGTGGGCGGAGCCGATGGCCTCCCAGTCCTCGAGCCGGGTGATGTAGACGCGGGTACGGATCACATCCTCCAGCGAGGCTCCCAGGCTCTCCAGCGCCTCTTGCACAATCCGGAAACAGCGCCGGGTCTGTTCGGCCGGATCCCCCACCCCTGCCGTCCGACCGTCGGGCCCGATGGGCGCGGTCCCCGACACCGCGATGATGTCACCGTCGCGCACGGCCCGGCAGAAGCCGATGCGGGCCTCGAAGGGGCTGGCGGAACGGGTGCGAGTGCGGGGCTGGGTCATTCCGGGCTCCGGGGGGATGGGAGGTAGTTGGCCGAACCTGGCACAACAGTTGAACGCAGGAGATCCGGGGTCAAGGACGCTCTTCGCCTTGCCTCGGCGGCGGCGGCCGCGGTGGACGGGAGCGCCTACACCAGCGGCGGGTCGCGATCCCGCTCCGGGTGTCGGTGACGTCCCACCGCCTCGATGAAGGAGCCGAAGTCCGCCGCTCCCTTGTCTTCTGGCGGACTGACCAGGCCGGGATCGGCGTCTCCCGACGGCAGCTCCATCGGGATACCGCAGCGCTCCAACATCTGCTTGGATGCGCCTGGGACCAAGATGGTCTTGCCGTGGCGATATTGATCCTTGACGAACTCGAGCGTATGCCCATCCTCGAGCAGGTCGGTCACCGCCCGCGCTTCGTCGGGGAGGACCAGCGCGTCGAACAGTACCGCCGGAGAGTTCTCCATCGAGGCATCCGCCTCCAACTCCCCCTCCTCCGACGTCGTCACGGGCCCGAGCCGCTTGCCCACCAGTCGGGGCACCGCCCCAGCTTCGAGCAGTGCCGCGACCGTCTGCTTCACGGTCGCTTCCGATACTCCGTCGGCGACGAGGACCGCGATCTTGCGGGTCCGGATGCCTCCGTCGCCCGGCATTGCCGTCATCGACAGCGGAGGTGAAACGTCCACCTCGGGCGTCGGGGGTGAGGCCAGTGCCTTGGGCATCGCCTTCGGGAGCGCGATACCGAGCCCATCAGCGACGGCCTCGGCGAGAGACTTCGAGACATTCCGCAGCGACGCCACCATCCGCTCGCGGATTGCCGGTACGGTGACCTTCGACAACTCGAAGCGGAACGCCGCGATGATGTGGCTCTGCTCGGTCAGGGTTTGACTCTCGAAGAAGAGCTGTGCTTGCAGGTAGTGCTCCGCGAACTTCTCCGGCTTGCCGCGCACCTTGTCCTCCGCCACCGGCTGGGGAAAGGAGACGAAGCCGGCGGCGCCCGCCTGGAAGGGACATCCACCCCCCAGGGAATTCGGCTCGTAGGACACCCGGCCGCGGGGAATCCCCTGGCGGTGCATCCCGTCCCGCTGATTGTTGTGCACGGCGACGAGGGGGGCGTTGATCGGAATCTCGTGGAAGTTCGGCCCACCCAGACGGCTGATCTGGGTATCCTGGTACGAGTGGATCCGGCCGGCCAGCAAGGGATCGTTGGTGAAATCGATTCCCGGAATGATATGCGCCGTGCAATAGGCGACCTGTTCGGTTTCGGCGAAGAAGTTGTCGGGGTTCCGGTTCAGGACCATGCGTCCCACGGGCTGAATGGGAACGAGCTCCTCCGGGATGATCTTGGTGGAGTCGAGCACGTCGAAGCTGAAGCCGTCCGCCTCCTCTTCCGTAAATACCTGCAGCCCGAGCTCCCACTCCGGATACTCCCCCGACTCGATGGCGTCCCACAGATCGCGGCGGTGATAGTCGGGGTCGGCCCCGGCGATCTTTACGGCCTCATCCCACACCAGCGCGTGGGTTCCGAGCACTGGCGTCCAATGAAACTTGACGAAGTGCGACTCTCCCTCTGCGTTGATCAGGCGAAAGGTGTGCACCCCGAATCCCTGCATCATCCGATAGCTGCGCGGGATGGCTCGATCCGACATCAACCACATGAGGTGGTGGGTCGATTCCGGCATCAGGGAGACGAAGTCCCAAAAGGTATCGTGCGCCGAGGCCGCCTGCGGCATCCCGTGATGCGGCTCCGGTTTCACGGCATGGACGAGGTCGGGGAACTTCATCGCATCCTGTATGAAGAAGACCGGCATGTTGTTGCCGACCAGATCCCAATTTCCCTCGTCCGAGTAGAACTTGACCGCGAACCCCCGGACATCCCGTGCGGTGTCCTTCGATCCGCGTTCCCCGGCCACGGTCGAGAACCGCACGAACACCGGAGTCTGCTTGCCGGCCTCGGCAAAGGGGGCCGCGCGGGTCAGCTTGGTCAGCGGCTCGTAGGCCTCGAAAAAGCCGTGCGCCGCCGAGCCCCGAGCGTGGACAATGCGCTCCGGGATCCGCTCGTGATCGAAGTGCGTGATCTTCTCGCGGAGGATGAAGTCTTCGAGCAGCGCCGGCCCGCGCAGTCCGGCCTTGAGGGAGTTCTGGTTGTCAGAGACCGGCACGCCCTGGTTGGTCGTGAGAGCCTGGCCTCCGGAGTCTGTCCGCACGCGCTCGAGTGTCCCTCCCAAGGCAGACACACCGGGATCCTGTGGCTCTCCGCTCTTTGGAGAAGCGTTGGACTCGGATACGGAGCTCGCCGTCGTGGCTGGGGTCGGCGGCTCGTTGGTCGGACCGGCGACGGGTGCCAATGCATTGTCATGACCGTACTCAGCAGCTTTCGCCGAGTTGAACGGCATCTCCGCAGCCAGGGCGTTCACCTCCTGCGCATGAGAAGAACGCGAATCCTCCGAATGAGGGGGAGGAGGGGGGCCCGGGGACTTCGAGGCAGGCTTCTTCATGCGACACCCTCAGGGAGTAGGAGGAGTGGGGGCTGTGCGGGGCACGAGCATCAGGATCGTAACGAACCATCTGAGCCGTTACTATCGCCCGATCAGACCATGCACGGTCGTCTCACCAGCCTAGTCCGAACGGGTGATAGTGTATGCGGCATCCACTCTTTAGACTTCAAGGTCACACCACCGGACGACTGCCGAACTTCAAGCTTCCCCGATCGGAGGTCAGGATGACGCGATCACTGAGGACCGCCGCGGGGCTGGGTGTGGCTACAGGACTTCGCTCCATCCAGGGGCTCGCGTGGATCTCCCGGACTTTGGCGGGAAGGCGTCCGGCCCGTGGGGCCGGCCACCTGGAGCGCATACTCTCGCACGATCTGGTGGCGGGCACTTTGGCCTTGGCCGCGGTAGGGGAGCTCGCCGTCGATAAGCATCCTTCCATCCCCGCCCGGATCCAACCCAGTGCGCTCCTCGCCCGAGCGGCAGCGGGGGCGGCAGTCGGAAGCGTCAGCGTGGGCCGGCACCGGCAGCTGCTCGGGGCGGTGACCGGCGCCGGCTGTGCCGTGGCCGGTGCCTACGCCGGCTGGTTCCTCCGGCGGGCTGCGGGCCGAGTCACACTGCTGCCCGACATCGCCGTGGCTCTTGCGGAGGACGCCCTGGCGATTTCGTTGGCCAGTCGCCTGGCGCGATCGTAGCAGGGTCAGCGGCTCGCCGCGCGCTCTGCCCCTTTTCCCCCTGCGTTGATTCATGCTACGAATCGCCGCCCTTGTCGTTACGACCTCGGCCGTTGTTGCGGGGGGTGGCTATCTCTGGGTCCGCCAGCGGGGCCGCCGCCTCGCCCGTGCGCTGCGAAGCGCCCCCGGTTCGTGGCCCGTCCAGACTACGGACACCGGGCAGGGGCCCCTCTACTTCCGTTCCTACCACCTCGATATCCGCAATCCCAAGGCGAGCGCCCTGGATGTCATGCAGAAGGTCCAGGCGGACCTCGATTCCTTCTGCCCCTTCGAGGTCGCCCGGTTCGAGAAGACCCACGGGGGAGGAGGGACACTGAGCCCGGGGGACGAGTTCTACATCCACATCCGGGCTCCCTGGGACGGTCCGGTCCGGGTGGCCGAAGTGGGGCCGCACCATTTTCGGCTGGTCACATTGGCCGGGCATATGGAGGCTGGGGCCATCCGGTTCCGGGTCCTCGAGCGACCCGGGGGCATCCTCCGTTTCGAGATCGCATCGTGTGCCCGCAGCTCGGGCGCTCTGATGGACGCAGCCTACGATCTCCTGCGTGTGGCCCGGCGAGGGCAGCAGCGCATGTGGAGCCGGTTCTGCGAGAAGGTCTGCGACGCCGCCGGCGGAGAGGTGGTGGGCAGTGTGCAGGTGCACACCTTTCGCGCTCCCTATGGCGAACCGCTGAGTCCCGGAGACTCCGATGAGCCTTCAGCCTACCAGGCGATACTGGGCGACATCGCGGCGCGGGCGCTGAACTTCGAGCCCCCCGAGGACGATACCCCGCTAGAGGGATGGCACCAAGATGACGTATACGTGGACCTCATCGCGGAGCCCCCAGGTCCTCCCCTCAAAGGCGGCTCGTGGAGTCACGCAAGGGAGTTCGTGAAAGCCTACCGGTTTCCGGATCCCGGCCTCATCCAGGGGCATTTCGACCCCGACGCTCCGCTGGAAGGGCGCAGCATGTTGCTCCGGGGACGGTTCCTGGGACTGGTGTTCCCATTCGGCGTTCGCATCTCCCGGGCCTTCGAAGAGACCCGGGACACCCCGAAAGGCCCTCTCCGGGTCTGGGGGTACAGCTACCGCACCCTGGAACACCACTTCGAGCGCGGCCAGATCACCTTCATGGTTGGGAAGTACATGGACAGTGGCCGGGTCATCTTCCGGATCCAGTCGTATTCCCAGAGGGCACACATTCCGAACCCCCTGTTCCGGGTGGGATTCCGGATGTTCGGACGCTGGCTGCAGGCCCGCTTCACCCGCACCGCTCTGGTCCGGACCCGGGACTACGTGGAAGAGCGTCTGGTCCGGGAAGCGTGCCTGGAGGGGGACGGTGCCGCGGCCAAGTTGCTGCTTCGGGATACGCTCTCCGAGGCGGAAGCCGGAGAGGAACCCCAGGAGTGGTCAACCGCTCCCGAGGGGGGAGAACTCTCCCGTTGAAATTGGGAATGGTCGCTGCTGGACTCGAACCAGCGACCCCTACGATGTGAACGTAGTGC
>JBBDRS010000044.1:0-82106 GCA_040905325.1 Gemmatimonadota bacterium | reverse complement strand
CCCGACGCCGGCTCGCGACCAGTCTACCGCCTCGCACGCGTCCCGCAAGCATCCACCCTACCGCTCACACCTCCCGAGAGCGAGTTCACGAGAAGGCGGTCGATGAAGTGGGGGGGCACCCGGCTCCTTGCTGTGACAGCGCCCGTGCGGTAACGTCAGTCTTGAGCGTCCAGGCCGTCCAGACCCGCCCGGCAGGTCCCCGGACGGTCGTTCCATCTCTCCCCAGTCGAGTTTCCGGAGGCCTCCCAATATGGTCGATCCCAGCCAGTCGGCACCTACGTCGGACACCGCCTGGGTGGCTGTCGTGTCCACCGACCCGGAGTTTCGCAACCGGGTTCGGGAGATGCTCGACGGACAGGACCTCCCCGTAGCCCTCGCTCTCGCCATCGACTGTCCCTTCGGTGCCATCACGGACCTCGAGGAACAGGAGCTCCGGAAGGCCGGTCCCGAAATTCTCGTCGTGGACCTCGAATCGGACCAGGGGGCCGGGCTGGAGTTCATCCGGTCGACCCTCGAGGCGGGGCATGTGTCCGGCGTGATTGCAGCCAGCCGCAACCTCTCGCAGGAAGTGCTGCTGCAAGGGCTCGAGGCAGGCGTTTCTGAAATGATCGCCAAGCCCCTGGATCCGGACCAGGCCGCGGCCGCCATGGGCCGGATGCTCCGCAAGACGGGACGAGCGACGAGGCCGGACGAACAGGACGACGAGGAGGAGGGAAGGATCCTGGCTCTCTTCGGAGCGAAGGGAGGCGTCGGAACGACGGCAATAGCCACCAATCTGGCGGTGGCCATCCGACACCTGACTGGCGAGAGGACGCTCCTGCTCGACCTGGACATCGAACAGGGAGAGACGGCGTTCCTCCTCGGAATGAGCCCCCAGCTCGGACTTCTGGACCTTCTCCGCAACTTCCAGCCCGAGGTCTCGGGGCTTCTGGCCGCGTGCATCGACCACGACGAGACCTCCGGAGTGGACCTCCTGGCTGCGCCCCTCCACCCGGCCGGCGTCCGGCCCGAAGAGCTCGAGCTTCTCAGCGGAGAGAGCATGCGGCAGGTACTCGCCTTTCTCCGCCGGCACTACCGCTACATCGTGATCGACCGGCCCAAGAGCTTCCATCCCGCGTTCGACTGCGTCCTGGAGGAAGCCGACGCTGTGTATCTGATCACCACCCCGGACCTGCAGGCCCTCCGGAATATCACCCGGTCCCTGCCGCTCCTCCGCAGGGTTTCGAGCAGAGGTGACGGCCGCCGGCTGCACCTCGTGGTCAATCGATACCCGACGCAGCCCACGCTCTCGAAGGAAGAGATCGAAGAGACGGTGGGGATGAAGGTCTACCACATCCTCGGGGCGGACTTTCACTTCCTGAACGAATCCATCCACGAGCGGACACCCGCCGTCCTCCAGGGCACGTCGGGGTTTGCGAAGGATATCCGGTCGCTCGCTCAGAAAGTGGCCGGTGTCGAAGTCGAGAGCGGCCGGAGGAAGGGACTGCTGGGTGGCCTGATCGGAGCCATGCGGGGGGGGCGCTGAGGGCTCTCCCCGGCCTTCAGGCCTCGGCCTCCTCGTCCACGATGCCCTGGAGCAGGATCCGGAAGACCAGGAGGGCATTCGGCGGGATCGGCCCCGAACCACTCATTCCGTAAGCCAGCTGGGGTGGAATCACGAGCTGGCGATCGCCACCCACCCGCATTCCCTGCACACCTTCCTCCCACCCTTCGATGACCCACCCGGCTCCCACCGGGAAGGAGAGGGGAGTCCCCGACGTGCGGGAGTCGAAGACGTTCCCGTTCGGAAACCAGCCCGTGTAGTAGACCTCGATTTCGTCACCCTCCGTGACCGCCGCGCCGGTCCCTTCTTCGAAGTCGCGGTAGTAGAGACCGCTCGCGGTACGGGTCATGGCATCGAGGTCCACTTCCAGATCGGGATGGAAGGTCACATCCCTCGGGTCGACGGGGCTGCGTTCGTCGCATCCGGACAGAATCGAGCCCATCACGGCCAGCAGGAGCAGGGCTCCTTTTCCCATTTTTCGCATTCGTTGCCTCCGTGGATTGGACATGGACTCGGTGCGATCCTCCGCGCGAATCCCCATTAGATGTGTGTATTCCGGGACGCGCGGCTCTACCCGCCTCGGCCCGCCCGATCCTTCGAGCGGGCCCTCTGGCGTGGTGAGGCTCTCCGACCCCGGAGCCCCGTGGCGCCCTTCAACCCCAGAAAGTATACCGGAACGAAGGGGAGCCCGAGGAGGGTGAGAAGCATGGGCCGCTCCAGGAGGAAGGCTGCAATGGGCGGGATCACGACTGTCCCCAGGAGGATGACCGCGCTGAACGAGTCACCCAGGAAGGACTTCCTCCCCAGGAGGGGAACCACGCCCGCCCCGACCAGGCAGGTCACTCCCGCCACCCAGGTGGGTTCCGCCCTGACCAGGAAGTACCCCCCGAGCCCGAGCAGGTGCACGCCCTGGATGATGGAGGCGTACCAACTCCACTGGACCCGCCGGTGGGCCTTCCGAATGGAGGGGGCCAGCTTCTCCTTTCTCCGCCTCTCGGTCGCTTTCCTGCTCAAACCCTCTCCTCATTCGGATTTCCCGGTAGGCCGCACCCCCCGCTCAGGTTAACCTTCCGGGCGAGCGCCCTGCAGTCCGGAGAACCTTCCGTCCGCCCAGGGGTTCTGATTTTCCCCTGCGGTACCGAAAAAATCAATGGGTAACGAACGAGGAGGAGCCTATGGCCATCGACCGCATCCCGGTCCGCGGCATGACTTGTGAGCACTGCGTCCGCCGCGTCCGCACCTCGGTGGAAGCAGTGGAGGGTGTCTCGAGCGCGAGCGTTTCCATCGGCGAGGTAGAGGTGGAGCTGGAGGGAACCGAGGGCGCCCGCGAACGGGTCCTGCAAGCCATCCGCGATTCGGGCTACGAGCCCGCCTGACATCCGACTCGAGCGTTCCGTATGGAGATCATCCCCCTCGGAGGAGCCGGCACCGTCACCGGTTCGCGATTCCTGGTCACCTCGGAAAAGACCCGGATCCTCGTCGATTGCGGGCTGTTCCAGGGGTTGAAGCGTCTCCGCGAACGCAATCGTGAGCCCCTTTCCTTCGACCCCGCACGGCTCGATGGGGTCGTCCTGACCCACGCCCACCTGGACCACTCCGGCTACCTCCCCGTCCTTGTCCGGGAGGGGTTCACCGGTCCGGTATTCGCCACCCCACCCACCACGGACCTCCTCCCGATTCTTCTCACCGACGCCGGCCGCCTCCAGGAGGAGGATGCCCGCTGGGCGACGAAGAAGGGCTTTTCGAAGCACCGCCCGGCGCTCCCCCTTTTCGACGAGGAAGACGCCCGCCGCGTGGAGGAGCATGTCAAGGCAATCGAGTTCGGGAAAGAGACTTCCATTGGGTCGCTAAGCTTTCGCTTCTCGCGTTCCGGACACCTGCTGGGCGCCGCAGCCGTGCGCATCGAGGATCGGGAGGGAGACTCCGTGGTCTTCTCCGGCGATCTCGGGCGGCCGGACGATCCGCTCCACCTGGCACCGGAGCCCAGGCCCGCCGCCCACCGCCTCGTCCTGGAATCCACCTACGGCGATCGCTCCCACCCCGATCGCGACGCGGAAGAGGTCCTCGCCGAATCAATGCTCTCGACGCTGCGCTCGGGCGGGATCGTGATGGTTCCCAGTTTCGCGGTTGGGCGCGCCCAGCTCATCCTGTTGCTCATCCATCGCCTGATGCGACGCGAGGTTCTGCCCCGCGTCCCGGTATTCCTCAACAGTCCCATGGCGATCCGGGCTTCGAGAGTGCACCTCATGCACCCGGACGAGCTTCGGCCGACGGAGGAGGAACTCACCGCCGCGCTCGAACTCCCCACCTGGGTCCAGCACGTGGACGAGTCGCGGGAGCTGAACCAGCGCCGGGGCCCGATGATCATCGTGGCGGGGGCAGGGATGCTCACCGGGGGCCGTATCCTCCATCACCTCGCGGCGTTCGGGCAGGATGCCCGCAACGCCCTCCTCCTGACCGGATACCAGGCCGAGGGCACCCGGGGAAGGGACCTCCTGCGGGGCCAGCGGTCCATCCGTATGCACGGCCGTTGGTTCGAGGTCTCTTGCCGTATCGAGCAGCTCGACCTCCTTTCCGGACATGCGGACCGGGAGGAGCTCATCGAGTGGGCCCGATCCGCCCCGGCGCCCGGCGATGGCGCGTTCCTGGTGCACGGGGAGCCCGGACCGGCCGACCACCTCCGGAAGCGACTGGAGGACCTTCCAGGGTGGTCGGCCACCGTGGCGGAGGAGGGCCGGACGCTCGGCTGAGCGCCTGAGGCGGCCCACCGGCGCCGCCTCAGGCGTCCGGGAGGGCCTCCACGTACTCGACCATCCGGGCCACTTCAGAGTCGTCCGGGACTCGCCCCATTCCGCCACCCAGGTTGTCGATCATGTGCTCGGGCCGGCTGGTGGCTGGGGTGATCACGGTCACGGCAGGGTGCGCTGTAACGAACTTCAGGAAGAAGCGAGCCCAGCTGTCCGCCCCGAACTCAAGGGCCCACCCAGGGACCTCGCGACCCTCCACCCGATCCCAGAGCCGTGTCCGTCCGAAGGGCGCGTAGACCATCACGCCGATGCCCCGCTCCTGCGCCAGGGGGAGGATGACTTCCTCCGCGCTCCGGTTGTCCACAGCGTAGTCGACCCCGATGAAATCGAGGGGTTCATTCCTCATCACCTCGGCCAGATCAGGGTAGCGGGACTCACTGGTGGAGGTGATCCCGATGTAGCGGATCCGCCCCTCCTCCTTCAGCTCCTTCAGGATTCCCAGCTGCACCGGCGGGTCGCCGAGGTTGTGCACCTGGATGCAGTCGATAACGGGCAATCCGATCCGTTCGAAGGACTGCTCTACCTGTGCACGGGCTGCCGCGGGGTCCGCCGAGCCCTGCCGGGCCACGTTGAGCTTCGTCGCCCAGAAGATCGTCTCGGAGATTCCCAGTTCGGCGGCGAGCCGACCCGCCGCCTCCTCCGAGGCTCCGCCACCGTAGCTCGGAGCCGTGTCGAAGACCGTGCCGCCCAGATCGACCATGGTCCGTAGCACGTCGCGGATCCGGCTGGTGTCATCCGACCCTGCGATGGAAGCGAAGGTGGCAGAGCTCCCCAGGCCGATGATCGGGAGCTCCTCTCCGGTCGAGGGAATCGGACGGGTCATGAGCTGCGTTCGTCCGAGCGCTTCGAGGAGACGCGGGTCCAGCGAAAACGCAGCGGCACCGGCCCCTGCCGCGGCGGTGAGGCGAAGCCATTCCCGACGAGTCAGCATCGGGTTCCTCCGTGGTTCGAGTTCCGTGGGTTACAGGATCAGGTGCAGTCCGGTGGCAATGGCGACAATCCAGACGAGGGGACGCAGTCCCCTTCCCTGGCCGGCGCCGCCCGGGCCGATGTCACCCTGATGGGTCCACATCACTACCGCGCCACAGGCTCCTCGCGTGTAGAACTGCGCGGGCGTCATGGCCCCCGCGTAGACCTCCATCGCCGCCAGCTGGTCAGGCTGCACCATGTTGAACGGATTCGGCATCGTCGGGTCACCGATCGTGTATTCCAGACGCATGCCGTCCAGGAAGACCGCGGGGGGACACCCACCGCGTCCCAGCACCACCGGCTCGGCGGTGCCGACCACCCGGAAGGCGGGGTTCATCCGCAAGAGATCGGGGATGACGATGGGATTCCGGTCCTCGATTTCCGAGCGGAGCATGAACTCACCGTGGAAATACCGTTCCCGGTGGTAGAATCCTTCAGCCTGGAGCCGGCTCCTACGGGCGGAGGTGACGATGACGGGCTCCATTTCCAGAGCCTCCGGGGTGAGCTGGACGCGAACGTCCACCTCCGCCCCTGGAGGAACCAGGAGGTCTTCGGTGGTGGTCCGGTAGGCGATCCGGCTCAGGGTGAGCCGATACCCCCCGGGCGGGAGCAGGGGAATCCTGAAGCGTCCCTGGATGTCGCTGACGCCGGCCCAGATCTGTTCTCCCTGTGGGCCCGTCAGCGCCACCCGCACGGTGGCCAACGGCTCCTCGGAGGCATGATCCACAACCAGACCGCGCACATGCGAGTTGGTCCCCGAGTCCTCACGTTCCTGCGCCAAGAGCGGAGCGGCGGCCGAGAGAACCAGGAGGCCAGAAAGGAGCAGGAGGGTCGGTCGGAGGGTTCGCACGGGTGCTCCCGGTATACGTCAATGGGCGATGGGTGATATTGGATTCACCGATCACCGGAAGCGTTAAAAGGCCGTTGAGAGCCTGTCGCAATCGTGGAGATCGGGCGGAGCGACCCTCAGCGCCCGAAGAGGTATGTCCCCGTGGTGGCGGCCACGATCCAGACCACGGGCATCCACGCCCATTCCCCCTCGGAACGGGCGGTGGGTGCCGCCGTGCTGGCCTGACGGGAGCGTTCCCCATCCTGCGTCCAGAGTACCACGGTGCCGCAGGACCCCGGCGTCATACCGGAACCCTCCCCCGGAAAGGCCGGCGCCGTCTGGAACTCCGCTGGCGCAAAGGAACCCCGGTACACCTCCATGGCCTCGAGATCGTCGGGCGCGAGCATATCCACCGGACTCATGGTCAACGCGGCGCCATTCAGATAGTACGACGGGGCACAACCGCCCCGGCCGAGCACACGAGCCCGCCCCCCCGGTGCTCCAGGCACCTGCCTGAAGGGCCCTACCTGCACGAGGAGCTGGGTGATGTCGTCCGGATCGATGCGGTCGATGTCCGCCCGCGTGAAGAAGTCCCCGGGGAAGCTGCGCATCCGCTCGAAGAACCCGTCCATCTGGGTCCGGAACACCTCCCGCCCAACGGATTCGGCCGTGACCACCACCGGATCCAGGGCGATGGCCTCCGGCAGCAACTCAGCGACGAGTTCTATCTCCCCGTCGCCTCCGAACCGCACGGTGTCGCCGACGGCACGGTATCCCATGCGCATGAACGCGGCGTCGTAGAGCCCTGCCGCCGGTCCCACGATCACGAACCTGCCCTCGGCATCCGTGGTCCGAATGAAGGGGCGGGAGCCCGGGACGTTGAGGCTGAAGAGGATGGTGACCTCGGGGATCCCCACTCCCGTCACCGCGTCCACCACGATCCCATGCACCTCAGAACCGGCGCCATCCAGGGTGTCCGCATCCACCGACCGGCCAGCGTCCTGGGCCGCAAGGGGAGTGGAAAGGAAGCAAAGGGAAGCCAGCGCAAGGGACAGGCCAAAGGCTGGACGTCCCGGCACCCTGGGTGAACCGCCAACCGCTCTCATCTGGATCCCTTGTGCTGGATGCCCGGAAACACCGCCCCTCCCAACCCAATATTGACTGCCCTTGCCGCTTTCGCAAATGGAAAGTTTCCCGCCGCGCCATCGGATGCTCTCGCTTCCTCCCGCACAGCGCTTTGCCGGCGACGACGACCCGCTCCGGGCCGTTGCCCATCTCGAATCACCACGGGACCCCTTGCACAGACCGTTTCTGGAACCGCAGCTTCGGGCGAGTCTACAACTTTAATCCACCAGACCCTCATGCGAGTTCCCGTGAATCCTCCTCCCCGCGCGCGAACATGCATCACGATCCGGCTCCCGAGGGAGTCTGCAGGCCGGTGGCCGGGAGGGAGGGGGAAGTACATCGCCAGCGCGATTATCCTGGTTCTCGTCACCTTCCCAACCACCGTCTCGGCCCAATCGGTTCCATTCAAGACCGTCCCGGAGCCGATGACGGAGACCCTACCCCTTCCGACAAGCAACCCGGGGCTCACGGGCATCTCCTTCGCAAGGGACGACTCCCTTCGCGACCCCTTCGTGAGCCCCGCCGTGGGGGCTCTCGGGCCGGCATTCCAGGTCTCGGTGGCGCCCCAGTTCTATATGGATCACCGGCGAACCCTGGAGGGGCACTCGCTCCCCGTGGCCATGAGCTGGAACACCCGGGGCTGGTTCGGAGCGGCCGCCTTGGGAACCAAGGACGCCCAGGACACACCGAGCCAGTTTCGCAACCTACCCTGGCAAATCCGGAGCGCCGCAGGAGGCCTCTCAGGGGAGAACCTCTACGTTGCCGGCTCGTTCGGACGTGTCCTCTTCGGGCGCCTCGCGCTGGGCGCCACCCTGATCGACGCCGAGGTGGAGATTGCGGACGGGGTCAGGCGCTCCTATCCGGAGGCGCTTTCGGTGTCCCAGAAGGGTTCGCAGCGCACCCTCCTCCTCGGCGGTCTCTTCGACGCAGGAGAGGGACGGCTCCTCGACGTGGCATTCGGCCAGACGGACCTGGACCTCACCCATGAGGTGCTCGGGTGGGACTGGGTCCCCTCCCCTGGCGGGGTCGACGGCTTCGTGCCGGTGGAGCGCTGGTCCACCTACCACGACCGCGCTCGAATGGACCATGCAAGAATCCGCTATCGTCACTATATCCCCAACCTCCTGACGCAGGTTGCCGCCGTGGCCACCGTGCACTCCCGGGAACAGCTGGAATCCCCCTTCTTCGATCTGGTCAACGTGCCGCGGGATCCGGGCACCTCCACCTTCTACGAACTGGGACTGGGCTTCCAGGCTTCGGACGGCGGGGTCGCCGACTTCTTTGCTGAGGTCGCATACGTTCCCGGGAGGGCTCGCACGAAGACGCTGGCGGATACGCCCACGAACGGGAGAGACGGTGGGCTGATCGAAACGGGGGAAGCCCTAGTGGACCACAGCTTCCGGTTCTCCAACTGGCGGGTGGACGGTGGTGCCGAGTTCAGCCACGGACGGGTGATCGCCCAGCTCGGAATCGGCGCCCGGGAGCACCGCTTCACCCTGGCGCAGACGGACCACCGGAATGGCAGCCGGCACGAGACCCGCGAGTCGTGGATGGAATGGGCGGCCCGGGCGGGATTCGGTGTCGCGGTGGGCCCGGTGACCGTCGGATATACCGCCCAGATCCAGGCTCGCGGGTTATCCCCCTGCCCGCCCCACAGCTTCCGCACGAGTTGCTACGGCAACACCGAGACCTTCCCCGGCACCGGGGAAGTGGTGGCCCCGACCTCGCCCGAGACGCTCCCGGACTTCCAGGTCTTCTCGCACGGCCCCACCCTCAAGGTGACGCTGGGCGACTGAAGCGTCACCCTGCCCCGGCCCCAAACCGAAGTCTGGGGCCGGGGCAGGGGTCGGAGCGTCAGGGGTCGGGCCACTCCCACATGGTCCGGAGATCCTGCCCTTCGATGCCTCGCTCCCGCTTCTGCTCCTCCACCATTTCGGCCACGTCGGCCAGAAGCTGCTTCGCGTCGTAGACGATCCCATCCTTGATGGTGTACTTCACACCGCCGACGCGCTCTACCTGACCCGTCTCCGCATTCAGGCGGAGGTGTCCGGTACCGTAGAGCACCTTGAGATTCTGCACCGGGTTCTCGTCAATGATGATGAGATCAGCCAGGAGTCCCTCCCGGATCTCGCCGAACTGGACCTCCTGGCCCATGGGCTCGAAGATGGCTTGCGCTCCGTGCATGGTCGCCCCCCGGATCACCTCCAGCGGGTGGAAGCCGGCCTCCTGCAGGAGCTCCATCTCCTCTATGCTGGAGAACCCGTAGAGGTTGTAGATGAAGCCGGCGTCCGAGCTCACCGTCACCCTGCCGCCCGCATTCTTGTAGTCGTTGAGGAAGTCCATCCAGACCCGGTAGAAATTCCGCCAGGCCACCTCCTCCCAGGTCGTCCAGTCCCAGTAATACGACCCGTGGGCTACCCGGCTCGGGGAGTAGAAGTCCCAGAGCGAGGGGAGCGTGTACTTCTCGTGCCAATCCGCGTTCCGAGCCTTCATGATGTCACGGCTCGCCAGATAGGCGGTCATGGTGGGATCGAGAATGAAGTCCCGCTCCAGGAACTCCTCGATGAGGGCGTTCCACTCGTCGCTCCCCCGTTCGTGGATCTTGTCCCAGTTCTCCGCCACCTGACTGAAGCGCCATTGCTCGTCGTTGTAGTTGTAGTCTGGCGGATAGCGCTGGAGGTCGGTGTCCTTGTAGAGGGCTTCGAAGAGACCGTAGTAGTGGGTCAGCCTGGTCAGTCCCATCTGGGCCGCATCGCGTGCATCCACTACTGCCAGGCCGGTCTGGGCCAGATGGGCGGTGGTTCCCAGGTCATGCTGCTGTGCCTCGTCCAGAAACGCCTCCATCAGATGCGGCCGCTGGAACCCCAGCTTCAGGCCCTGGGCGCCGTTCGCGGCCGCCCAACGGACCCACTCCCGTGCCTCCTCCGGCGTCTCGGGCGCGCCCTGTCCCCACCCGGACCCGGGGCTCAGGTAGTGGAAGACACGGGGTGCCACGATCTCGTTGCGTGCGCTGCGGGCCTGTTCGCTCAGTGTCCACTCGTGGGGGCCGAAGCCCACACCTACCGCCGTCGTGATCCCATGCGCCATCCACAGTTTATAGACATACTCGGCATCCGGATTCTTCGGTGCTCCTCCCACGTGCATGTGGAGATCCACGAATCCGGGAAGCACGTAGCTCCCATGGGCGTCGATCTCGCGAGTGGCACCCTGGGGCCGGCGGCTGTCATCGATGGGAACGCCCGGGTACCCGACGTTGGCCACCTCGACGATGCGGTTGCCCTCGATGACGATGTCCATCGGACCTCGCGGAGGGGCTCCGGTCCCGTCGATCACCGTCGCGCCACGGATGATGAGCCGCTCGAAGGGACCCTCCCCTTCGTTCGGCCCCCGATCGGGAGCGGGCGTGGCCTGGGCTGCCACGTCGGCTGCCAGAAAAACCCCGACCACCAGCGTCAGGAGCTGAATCAGTGGTGACCTGCGCATGAAACCTCCGGGTGTTGGTTCGATTGTCCTGTGAACGGCTGCTGTCATCATTCGTGAGACCGACTCAGTCCCCTAGCGGGTCTCCATAGAAGCGCCACGTGGACTCGAAGTCGAGGCGGAGCCCCTCTCCGGTCAGGCGGGCGCGGACCATCTCCACGGGCGTGCGTCCACCCTGGAGCACGGCGTCATGGTACTCCCGCGCCGTCATCTCTGCACTGTCCACTAGCTCCGCTACTCATCTCGCACCACTCCTGATCTGGAATTCCGGGAAGGGAGCCCCACAACCTGCGGGTCGCGCCCGGTGTCAGCAACTCCCACCGAACGCGGACCGTCTGGCCAATGGATACCGGAGGCGGTAATGTGCTTCCCATGAACTCCCAACGCGTCGGACTCCTGCTCCTCCTGGCCGTGGCCGGGTGCGCCTCGGGTCCCTCCTTCCCCCAGCCCATCGAGCGGGAGCTCCTCCTCCAGCCGGACCACCCGGAGTTCACGACTCCGGCACCAGACACCTTCCGGGTCCTCTTCGAGACCACCGCGGGTGACTTCGTGGTGGAGTCGGTCAGGGAGTGGGCGCCCCACGGAAACGACCGCTTCTTCAACCTGGTGCGGGCGGGGTTCTACGACGGGGTGCGCTTCTTCCGGGTGGTGGACGGGTTCGTGGCCCAGTTCGGGCTGAACCCGGACACCGACGTCATTGCGGCCTGGCGCACGGCGACCATCCCGGACGACGAGGTCCTTGAGAGCAACGTCCGGGGGATGATTTCCTTCGCAGCCGGGGACCCGGATACCCGCACCACCCAGCTCTTCATCAACCTCGACGACAACTCCCGCCTGGACGACCTGGGGTTTGCCCCCATCGCCCGCATCGTGGAGGGCGAGGAAATGTTGGACGAGATCTACCGGGAGTACGGAGAGGGAGCCCCGCGTGGGCCGGGGCCCTCCCAGGCGCAGATCAACGAGGAGGGAGAGGCCTATCTAGAGCGGGAGTTTCCGCTCCTGGACCGGATCCTCACGGCGCGGATCGTCTCGGTGAGTGACGGCTGACGCACCCGGGGGAACGAAGGGCGGGCCCGGCTGCCCGTCGGCTCATCCCCCTTCCCCCCTCCGCGACCTCAGCCGTCGTGGCCGTGGGCGGCATCCGCCGTTTCGTAGTGGAAGCGGAGGAGGTCGTCCCCGAAGTCGTTCTCCAAGTCGCGCCATACGCTGTGGATGTGGTTGGCGTCGTTCTGGATGTTATCGTACTCGATGAGCACGGAGGGGCCATGGATCCGGTAATAGTGCGGCTCCCCGACTTCCAGTGACCCTGCCCAGGCGAAGTGGAGGCGATCCATCCCCAGTTCGCGGATCCGGGCGAACCGAGGATGAGCGATCTGAGGATCGAAGTTCTCCACGTACTCGGCCAGGAGGCGCTCGAACACGGCCTGCTGCTCCGGAGTCAGGTCGGCGAACGGGATGCCCTCGATGCTCTCCAGAAGAGCACGCCTCTGGTTCGCAGTGATGATGTCCCCGGGCGCGGTCGCCGAGATCACGGCCCGCGCGCGCTGCGCAGGCTCGAGGGACCATATGAGAGCCCGAGCCAGATCCTCCTCGGCGGCGAGCAGCCTCCACCCGGCGTAGGGGCCGGTTCGCACCTGCGCCGGGTTCGCTCCGATGAAGCTGGGGTTGGCCACCATGATCCCCTGCGCGGACGCAAAGTTCATGGAGATGTGGTGCCCTTCGAATCGCCACCCCCACGGCTCGCTCGCGGACGGGTTCCCGAAGATCCAGAAATGATAGTTCTCGGGATTCCGGCGGACCGGATTGCCCTCGATCTCGGCCAGGATACCTTCCAAGTGCATCACACCGGTGGCCTTCAGGTACCCCCGGCTGGAGGTGGCGGTCTTGAGGAGGTCGAGCGCCCGGATCCGCTGCTCCAGCTCCATGTCCATGAGCGGAAGACCCGACCTTTCCACCGGGGTGAAGTACCAGTCGAACCTCGCATCGTCTTCGAAGGGTCGGAAGACGCGAGTACGTTGGTCACGGTCGAGGGTGGCCAGGAAGGCCTGGGCGGCCTCCACGATCCTGGCTTCGGCCCGCACGGCTTCCCGCGATTCGACCCAGCCGGGAGCAGCCAGGGCGGCCCCGGCGACAAGGGTGACCAAGATGAAGGTGGGCACGACCTTCTTGATCACGATGCCTCCTCGAGGTGGTGGAAGTCGCCGGAACCCAATAACCGTTCCGGGTCGGCCCGAAAGGTCGGTGCCTCAGGTCCCAGGGACCAAGCCTCTAAGTCTAGGGGACCCCGGAAAATCCGGCCTCGCCTCACCAGCCTTCGATGAAACCGCGGTCGAGCTGGGTGCGTCCCGGAACCGGCACCGGGGGCACCTCCATCGGGCCGTATTCGAGCCCCTCCAGGGGCACCGGGTTCAGAACCTGATCGGCGTTCAGCGCCTCGTCCCACCCGACGGTCTGACCCGTGTAGGCCGCCTCGCGTCCCATGATGGCGGTGAGGGTGCTCTCGGCGATCCGCCTCAGGTCGTTGATGGGCTCCCCTGCGCGGATGCTCGTCACCAGATCGGTGTGCTCCTGCACGAGGTGGAGGACCCAGTCGTCCGGCCGCTCCCACTCGAAGCTCGAGGTTCCCTCGAGCCCGATCCCGACACCGCCCCCCTCGTGGGACCACGACCGGCCGCGCGTACCCTGGAACCACTCCCCCACCTGGCTCTGGGTCTGCTGGATCTGCCGGGCCATGCTCATGATGTGGGTGCCGTCGGGGTACTCGTAGTCCACGGAGAAGTGGTCGAAGATGTGCCCGTAGACCGGATCCACCCGCTGCTGTCGTCCGCCCACCGCGGTGGCCTGCACGGGAACCGCGTCCAGGACCCAGTTTGCCACGTCGAGCTGATGCACATGCTGCTCCACGATGTGGTCGCCCGAGAGCCAGGTGAAGTAGAGCCAGTTCCGGAGCTGCCACTCGGTGTCGGTCCAGTCATCCTGCGGCTCGCGTGACCAGAGCCCGCCCTGGTTCCAGTAGACCTGGCCGTTCACGACGTCACCCATCTGGCCGTCGCGGATCCGACGGATGAGCTCCTGGTAGCCGGAGTGGTGGCGGCGCTGCGTTCCCACACCGATCCCAAGTCCCTGGGCGCGGGCGCGCTCGTAGCTCTCGAGGCAGGAGCGAATGCCGGCTGCATCGGTGGCCACCGGCTTCTCGGCAAAGACATGCTTTCCCGCGTCGATGGCCGCAGCCAGGTGAAGGGGCCGGAACGCGGGAGGCGTGGCCAGCATGACGAGGTCCACGTCGGTCTCCAGCACTCGCTTGTATGCGTCGAACCCGGTGAAGCAGCGCTCGTCGGTGACCTGGAAGCTGGGCTGGAGCTCTGGGTTCTCCTCCACGAACTCGGCGATGTTCTGTCGCGACTGCTCGAGACGGTCGGGAGCCAGATCGCCCAGGGAAATGAGTTCGATTCCCGGGGCGCATTGCATGTTCTGGATGATGCCTCGGGTGCCCCGCCCTCCGCACCCGATGAGCCCGACCCTCATCGTGTCGGTGCCGGATGCGTAGGCCCGGTGGGCGAACGCGGGAAAAACCGCCGCCCCGGCCGCCAGCGTGGCGCCCGTCTGGATGAAGGACCGACGGGAAAATGGCCTTCCGATCCCCGGGATCGGTCCGGCCCCCGCGCCCTTGTCCGGACGTCCCTCACCTCCGTTCTGCTTCTCCTGGGTCATCGATTCTCTCCTCGCGGTTCTTCCATGATCGGGGCGGCCCCGCCGCGTCGCGGGCCGGCCTGCTGACGCCTCGTCAGGGCTCCCGGATCAGCCGGAAGCCGACGAAGGGCGCATCGGTCAGCCACCACGTGCTCCGTGGAAGCTGCGGGTCCCGCTCAGTCCATCTCCCGTCCTGCATGGCCCAGCTCTGCGGGCCGATCTCGACGGGTGGATCCCGGAACGAGCCTCCCCGGATGACGGGCATCCGGTAATCGGAGAGGACCCACTCCCCGGCGTTGCCGAAGAGGTCGTGGAGGCCGAGGGCGTCGGGCTCGCGGGTGGCCAACGGGTGTGCCTGCTCCGCGGAGTTCCCGGCATGCCAGGCGATCTCGTCGAGCCTGGCCTCCGTGAGAGGCTCGTCCCCCGCCGCGAGTTGCGCCGCGTGGACCCACTCGGCCTCCGTGGGGAGACGATATCGGTCCCCGGTCTTTTCCGAAAGCCACTCCGCAAAGGCCCGGGCACTGTGATAGCTGATGGAGATGGCGGCATACCCGCTCCGCCCCCACCCGTAGTCGGGCACGTCGTAGGGCTCCGAGGGCCGGGCCAGGGCATCCGCGTCGGGAGTCAGTCCCTGCTCGTCGAGGGTGAACATAAAGACGTCGAACATGTCCCAGCTCACCTCGGTGCGACCGATGTAGAAGGGCTCCACCTCTTCGGTGCGGCTCCCCTCTGGACCTTCCACCGTCACCTCGCCGCCCGGCACCGCCACCATCTCGAAGTGGACCAACGTTCCCGGAATCGTGTCGGTGTAGGAGTCCCCGGCGCGCAAGATGGGGCCGCCGACAGTGCCCGAGGAGGGGGAGGAGGGGTCGTCCCCGGCCGCTTCGGTCGCATCCAGCGAGGCGCATCCCGCGAGGACCGCGAGAGCAGTTGCTGCGCACAGCGGCGGAAGGCGCGTTTTCGCGAGCGTTGTCCGGCCGATGCGCGCGGTCTCTGTCGTCCCCTCCACTCCCATCCCGCCCCCAAATCGCAAGTCCTGGTCCATGGCGTCTCCGTTGGTGATGCAAGCCTCCGTCGGAGGCAGGGGACCGCGCCCACCGGGTCAGGTCCACCCCCTCTCTACATACCAGGCGCTCCCCCGTTCCCGCGAGGCACCGGGTCGGCGCCGGAGGGTAGACCGTAGGAGGACCAACTTCGGACGTGCCGACACACGCAGCCGGCTGCACGCGCGCCGCACACTCGCCACCTCGCCCCGCACGAAATGCCCATCCTCCGCTATATCGCGATGCTCACCGGCACCGGTGTGCTCCTCGCCCTGGCGGCAACCATACTCCTGCCGGCCCCCGGTGCTCCTGCCGGGCCACCTGCGACCACCGTCGCGAGCTCCGACCTCGAGCGGTTCGAGTTCGCCGAGGTCCACATGGCCATGCGGGTGCGCATCGTACTCTACGCGCCGGACCGCGTCACCGCATCCGATGCCGCAACGGCGGCCTTCGCCCGCATTGCCGACCTGGAGGACATTCTCAGCGACTATCGGACGGGAAGCGAGCTCCGCCGCCTGGAGGAGCGGCCCGGTGAGTGGGTCGCCGCAAGTGAGGAGCTCTTCACCGCTATGGAGGCGGCGTTGGAGATGGCCCGGCTGACGGACGGGGCCTTCGATCCCACCGTGGGGCCCGTCTCCCGACTCTGGCGCGACGCGCGCCGGGCCGGCCGGCTGCCGTCCCCGTTCGCCATCGACTCAGCGAGGGCGCTCACGGGGTGGGAGAAGCTCGCCCTCGACGCCGACCGGAAGGCGATCCGCGTGGGCGCGCCGGGCATGCGCCTCGACCTGGGCGGCATCGCCAAGGGGTACATCCTGGACGAAGCCCTCCACGCGGCAGCCGTTCGAGGGGTGGACCGGGTGCTCCTGGAGGCCGGGGGGGATATCCGGGTGGGGGCACCGCCCCCCCGCGTGTACGGGGATACCGCACCGGAGGGGTGGCGGATCCGGATGGGCTCGGGACCCGCGAGCGGGGAAGCCCGGGCCGGCGAGGCGGACGACGCTCCGGCCGAGGTCCTGCCGCGGGAGCTACCGCCTTCGCTGGCAAGGCGGGCTGGGGCGCTCCGGGAGGCCGCCCTCGCCACCTCCGGGAGCGACGCACAGTTCCTGGAAGTGGACGGGGTGCGCTACTCCCACATCCTGGACCCGCGCACGGGGCTCGGCGTCACCCACCACCTGACGGCCACCGTCATCGCCCCTACGGGGATGCTCGCCGACGCCCTGGCCACCGCACTGAGCGTCCTGAGCCTGGAAGAGGGCACACAGCTTCTCGCGCAATTCCCCGAGGTGGAGGCGGCCGTGCACTCCTGGGACACTCGCTCTGCCAGCTTGCCCGAGTCCGGCGCGCCGCGATAGAGTAACCGGCGATGAGTACCCGCTCCGGAACGCACCGGCCTCCCGCCGCACCGAGCCCCTGACGCCATGCCCCTGCACCGACCCCTCCGCTACGGGATGGTGGGGGGCGGCCCCGACGCCTTCATCGGGGCCGTCCACCGCCGTGCCGCCTCCCTCGATGGCCTCGCCACCCTGGCCGCGGGCGCCTTCTCTTCCGATCCGGAGAAGTCCCGGACCCAGGGCCGCCTCCTCCACCTGGACCCGGAGCGGGTCTACGGCGGCTTCCGCGAAATGGCGGAGGCGGAGGCTGCTCTACCCAAGGGGGAGCGCATCGACTTCGTCTCCATCGTCACTCCCAACCACCTCCATCACCCGATGGCCCGCGCCTTCCTCGAGGCCGGGATCCACGTGGTCTGCGACAAGCCCCTCACCACCACCGTCGAGGACGCCGAGGACCTCCTGACCTTGGCTCGCGAACGAGACCTGATCCTGGCCGTGACCTACAACTACTCCGGCTACCCCCTGGTGAAGGAGGCCCGGGCGATGGTGCGGGAGGGGAAGCTCGGCACCATCCGGAAGGTGGTGGCCGAGTACTCCCAGGGGTGGCTTGCGACCGCCATCGAGGCCGAAGGCCAGAAGCAGGCTGCCTGGCGCACGGACCCCGAACGAGCGGGGGCCGGTGCCCTGGGGGACATCGGGAGCCACGTGGAGCACCTGAGCCGTTACGTCACCGGCCTCGAGCCCGAGCGCATCCTCGGGGAGGTGCACACCTTCGTCCCAGGCCGACAGGTGGACGATGACGCTACCCTCCTGGTCCGGTACCGGGGAGGGGCCCGGGGCGTCATCGCCTGCACCCAGATCGCGGTGGGGAAGGAGAACGACCTCCGGATCCGGGTGCATGGCACCGAGGGCTCGCTGGAATGGTGTCAGGAGGAGCCCAACGAACTCCTCATCCGACCGGCGGAGGGCCCCATGGTGGTGCATCGTCCGGGACATCCGCACCTTTCTGAGGCGGCACAGCATGCCACCCGCCTTCCCCCCGGCCACCCCGAGGCCTTCCTGGAGGGGTTTGCCAACGTGTACGGCAACATCATCCGAACCATCTCCGCGCGCCTGGTTGGGGAGACGCCGGACCCCCTGGATACCGACTTCCCGAACGCCGAGGACGGCCTGCTGGGCGTTCGGTTCATCCGCGCCGCCCTCGAGGCCGGCCGCACCTCCGAGTGGGTCGAACTGACCCCTACCACCCCGCAGAACCCAGGAGGCTGATCCGTGACCCGACCCATCACCCTCTTCACCGGCCAGTGGGCCGACCTCCCCCTGGAAGAGCTGGCTCGAAAGGCGGCGAGCTGGGGGTACGACGGCCTCGAGCTGGCCTGCTGGGGCGATCACTTCGACGTGAAGCGCGCGCTCGGGGAGGACGGGTACTGCGAGGGGCGTCGGGAACTCCTGGCACGCTACGACCTGGAGCTCTACGCGATCAGCAACCACCTGGTGGGGCAGGCGGTGTGCGACCGCATCGACGAACGCCATCGGGACATCGTCCCCTCGCACGTGTGGGGTGACGGCGAGCCGGAGGGGGTCCGGCAGCGGGCCGCCGAGGAGATGCAGGCTACGGCACGCGCTGCGGCACGCACCGGCCTGGAGGTGGTGAACGGGTTCGTCGGCTCTCCCATCTGGCACCTCCTCTACTCGTTCCCGCCAGTCCCCGAGTCCTGGATCGACGAAGGGTTCGCGGAGTTCGCCCGGCGCTGGACTCCGATCCTGGACACCTTCCAGGAGGAGGGTGTCCGCTTCGCCCTCGAGGTGCATGCCACCGAGATCGCCTTCGACCTCTCCACCACCGAGCGGGCCCTGGAGGCCGTGGGCCACCACCCCGCATTCGGGTTCAACTACGACCCGAGCCACCTGGCCTACCAGGGCGCGGACTACCTGGGGTTTATCGAGCGCTTCGCGGACCGGATCTTCCACGTCCACGCCAAGGACGTCTGGTGGGCCGAGACGCCACGGCCGTCTGGTGTTTTCGGGGGCCACCTTCCGTTCGGCCATCGGGATCGGGCGTGGGATTTCCGATCGCTCGGGCGGGGGTCGGTGGATTTCGAGGAGATCATCCGGAGCCTCAACCGGATCGGCTACGACGGCCCGCTCTCCATCGAGTGGGAAGACGCCGGGATGGACCGGGAGCATGGCGCAGAGGAGGCGTACGACTTCCTCCGATCCATTGACTTCCCGCCTTCGGAGGTGGCCTTCGACGCGGCGTTCCTCCGGGAGGAGTAGTCAGAATCGCGCGGGGCGATTCCGGCGTCCCGGACCGGTCATAACCTCGACTTCAGACCATTGGCGGGGATTCCCGTCGAGGTTAAGCCCGGATTCCGGGCACAACCTCGACCGCTCGTGGCCGGTGAGCGAACGCCGTCGAGGTTAAGGCCGAAATCCGGGCAAAACCTCGACCGCAGTATTCCGCGACCCCTTCCTGTCGAGGTTCTGACCGCCCGCAGGCCAGAGCGGCGGCCGGCATCCATCCCATCGCCGCCCGTCCATCAACGCTCCCGGTCCAGGTACTCGAAGGCCGTCCGCGCGAACCCCATGGGGTCCGCCGGGGCATCGTGCTCGGCGAAGACGTGGCGCACCCCGGTCTCTCGCGCGAGCCGGAGGATTGCCTCAAGGTCCACCATTCCCTCCCCCAGATCGACCATCGTGTGGCCCGGCGGGCCTGCCGAGTCCTTCAGGTGGAGGAGGGGAAAACGCCCCGGGTGGGACGCCATGTACCGAAGGGGGTCACCGCCTCCCCGCACGACCCAGTAGACATCCATTTCGATGTCCACGAGCTCGGGGTCGGTCGCCTCGAGGAGGAGGTCGAAGGGCACGATCCCCTCCACCGGCTCGAACTCGAAGGCATGGTTGTGGTAGGCGAAGCGAAGCCCCGCCGCCCGGGCCGCCTCGGCCCCGGTGTGGAAGAGATCCACGATGCGCCGCCAAGCGTCGGCTGAGGAGCGGGCCGATCCGGGAATGGAGGGAATGGTGACCCACCGGTGGCCTGCTGTGGCAGCGCTTCCCAGGACCCCCGCCCAATCGTCGGTCAGAGCCTCAAAGGGGACGTGCGTGGAGGGGGCCTCCAGGCCCTGCTCGGCGAGCAGGGCGCGGATCTCCTGTGGTGTCCGGCCGAAGTACCCGGCGAGCTCCACCTCGCGGAACCCGATCTCGGCCACCCGGGCCAGGGTGCCGGGGAGGTCCTGCTCCATTTCGCGCCGGACGGAGTAGAGCTGGATCCCGATGCGGGCGGGGAAGTGCGGGGCGGCCCAGCCCCCGCGGGTGGCCTGGGGACGGGTCCCGGAGATGGGGGCCCGGCCCACCGCCCTCCTTTCGAGGGCACCGGCGAACGCACCGGCACCGAGGACGCCGAGCCCGAGCGCTCCCGCCCCGACCCGCACCCCGAACAAGTGAAGGAACGCACGTCGATCCATGCTTTTGCCGGGCCTCCCACCGGGCTCCGGGTGGCCCCGGATCAGTGCTGGTGGCCGTACTCCCGCGCCCACTCCTCCATCAGCCCTTCCCAGCGGGCCGCATCGAAGTCTTCGGGCCGGTCGTAGTCCTGATTGGCCTCCAGGTCCGCCATGGTGACGTGTCCGACGGGCACGCCCCCTGCGGGCACGTCCATCCCGGCGGCCCACGCGATGGCGTTCAGGACGACCCGCCGCTGCATGGGGTGCCCCCAATTCCAGTGCCAGTGGGCGCCGGTGAACCCGAACCCCCGACCGCCGCCGGGGCGCTCCGCCGCCCACGCCAGGTGCTGCGGCTCCTCCCGCTCCAGGACTGCCTCCCGCACGTGAGGGTTGCCGGAGTGGGGGCCATCGTCACGTACCAGGGAGCTCGCCGGCGGGAGCGCGGTGATGATGGGCTGGATCCCTTCCATTCCATCCCGGAAGCGCATGTGGTAGTACCACTCGTCGTTGATGCTGTATGCCTCCACGCCGCCGGCGACGGGGTGATCCGGCAGGTCCAGCGCCTCCATCACCCAGTGCGGGTTCACGGACCAGTGGGTCTCGAAATGCCCGCCGACCCAGTCCAGAAACTCGGGGCCCGCGTCCTCGGCCGGCACCTCCACCGCGTAGTGGAGCAGGACGAGGCCCACGCCGTCGTCCATCAGGTCGCCCAGGAACTCCAGGTGCGGGAGAGCCGGGTGGCCGCCGCCTCCATTGGCGAAGATGACGACGGCGTCGGCTCCGTCGAAGAAGGACGGATCCTCGGGCCAGCCGTCATGGTGGACGTCTACTTCCACCCCGTCCAGGCCCTCGGCCAGGAGCCTGCTCAGGAGGAGGGAGCCCGCATTGTGCTCGTGGGCCCCGTACCCGTGGCTCCGGGTACCGGCCACGAAGACGACGCGCCGGGTTTCCTCGTCGGCTGCCGCGTCGCCCGCAACGGCCTGGCCGAAGGCGGAGGGTGCAGTGAGGAGGGAGATCCCCCAGGCCAGGAGGAGGACCGCCCCCGCCAGCGCGAGTGCACGCGCCATCTTCGTTCCCGAAGCCGGCGCCGTGCGGGCCCGCGAAGAGTTCCTTCGTGTCATCGATCGCTTCCTTTTTCGAGTGCCGTCATGGTCACTCCAGGCGTCCCACGGCCCAGAGGAGCCCCGAGGCCACCAGGTCCAGGTAGGTCTCGTGCTCCATGGTCTCGTTGTGGTGCCCGATGGTGGTTCCGAAGACGCGGACCCCGGCGAAGTTGTTCACCCACACGTTCACGTGGTACTCCCCGGAGTCCTCACCCAAGGCGTGCGCCAGCGGTGTGGCGGTAGGATAGACGTCCAGGATCTCATAAAGTTCCCCGGCGGGCGTCTCCCATGGGATGGGGATGCCGGCCATCACGGGGTGAGCCTCGTCCAGGCCCTCGACGGTGAAGGGCATCTGGCTCTGGTGGCGACGGGTGTACACGCCCGCGAACATGGACCAGATGGGGCTCACTCCCTGGAAGTTGTAGCTGTGCAGCGCGCAGTGAAGGACCACCGCCGGCACCTGATGCGCCACATGCGCCCCCACGAGGCGATTCACCCACGCTTCGTCCTGTATTTCGGAGAAGCACGTGTTGTAGACCACGGCATCGAACTCCTCCGCCCATGCCGTGTCCTCATGCCTGGAAATGAGCACGCTCCCGTCGGCCCCCGCCTCGTGGTCGATGGTGAACTCGGCCTCCATCCGGGCGGAGAGCCCGTCCTCCAGGATCTCCTTCTGGGCGTCGTAATCGTGCCACCCTCCCCCGGTCACGAGGAGGATCTGCAAGGGCTGATCGCCCGACTGGGCAGCGGGAGAGGAGGCCTCGGAGGTCGATGCGAGACTGTCGCACCCCGCACCCACGACGACGAGGACGGCCAGGCCGCCGAGGAAGCACGATCGGAGGGGTGGGCTCATGGGTCTCTGGGGTCGGGGTGGTCGGATCGGGGTCGGTAGGGTCGGGGCGGGGTGGTGCGGGGCATCGGGCTACCGTACCCGTCGGCGGCCCCTCTGTCCAGTACCCTCCCCCACCGCCGGTTGCTCCCAGACGCCCCCATCGGCTGGCGGCGGCACGGCACGGCCGGTATCATGTCCCCCTTCGCAGCGACCCGATCTACATCTCCAATTCGCACGCCCGAGGCACCGATGACCCAGAAAGATACCCCCTGGTGGGAGGCGCCCATCCGGACCCCCATCACCCGCAGGCAGGCCCTCAGGGGAGCGGCCCTGGCCTCGGCCGCCGGAGTCCTCGGATGCACCCCTGGGGAGGACGCCGCGCAGGCTCCTGCTACCGCCGAGGGACCCGACGACGGCCCCGCGGTACGGAACGGACGCATCCGCCAGGTCGTGGTCTCCTGGCCCTACATGGTCTTCGGGGAGGAGTGGGACCTGGACACGCTCTGCCGCGTCACCGCCGAGCTGGGGTGCCAGGGGATCGAGCTCGTCGGCCCGGACGAGTGGCCCACCATGCGCGAGTACGGCCTCACCTGCGCCCTGGCTGTAAACGGGATGCCGGATCCGCCCTTCATGAAGGGGCTCAACAACCTGGCGTACCACGAGGAGGTCATCGGGCGCACGCGCCAACGCATCGAGGAGTGCGCGGAGGCCGACGTCCCCGCCGTGATCGCCTTCAACGGGTTCAAGTACCGTGACGCCGAGGATCCCACCAGCGAGGTCATCCCCCTGGACGAGGGGGCCGCGAACACGGTGGCCGGGCTGAAGGAGTTGGCTCTGGACGCGGAGCGCCACGGGGTGACCATCTGCGTGGAGCACCTCAACACCCGAGTGGACGATCACGACTACAAGGGACATCCGGGGTATCAGGGAGACGATATCGACTACTGTGCGGACATCATCCGGGAGGTCGGGTCTCCCCGGGTGAAGCTCCTCTTCGACATCTACCACGTCCAGGTCATGGACGGCGACATCATCGCCCGGATCCGAGAGTACGGGACCGATCTCATCGGGCATGTCCACACCGCAGGCGTCCCGGGACGCGGCGAACTCGACGCCACCCAGGAACTCCAGTACGCGCCCATCATGGAGGCGCTCCTGGACATCGGCTACACCGGGTACGTGGGCCAGGAGTTCATCCCCACGCGCGACCCCAGACAGGGGCTGTGGGAGGCCGTCCGGACCTGCGACGTCTGAACCGCGCCGGAGCTCCTCCGGACCACCGGCCCCCAGAACCCGACCCAGAACCCGAGGACACATGAATCAGCCGCTCCACCGCCGTCTCCCGCTGCTTCCCCTCCTCCTCCTGGCCCTGGTCGCCGGGGGGTGCGAGCCCCCTGCCGCTACCTCCGCCGACCTGGACGAGCTCATGGAGGAGGAGCAGGAATCCCGGCCCGACGCGGGCACCACCGACGCAGGCTATCCCGAGGTGAGCAGTGACCTCGCGGCGGAGCGGGCAGATCACGCCCGCGGGTTCCTGGACCGTCTGGACGAAATCGACCCCGCTGGGCTGGACGACGAGGATCGCACCCGTTTCGCCCGCTTCCAGGAGACCCTCGAGGGTCGGATCCTGGGCTACGAGGC
The DNA here is from genome assembly GCA_040905325.1 of Gemmatimonadota bacterium. Taxonomy (GTDB): domain Bacteria; phylum Gemmatimonadota; class Gemmatimonadetes; order Longimicrobiales; family Gaopeijiaceae; genus JBBDRS01. The sequence goes on along the minus strand of JBBDRS010000044.1, from coordinate 58,270 downwards.
GGGGACCCACTTCACCCCCATCGACCACGAGGGGGGCCCGCACTCCTCCTTCATGCGCCTCACGTCCCGCACCTCCTTCGACGACGTGGAGGACTACGAGGAGTACCTGGTCCGACTCCGCACGGCCCCCGACTACCTGCGCCAGTATGCGGAACTCATGCGGGAGGGGATGGAGACCGGGTACACCCGACCCGCCGCAGTCCTGGGGGGACACCAGGGGATGATCGACTCCTACCTCGAAGTGCCGCCCGAGGAGAGTCCCCTCTACGCTCCCTTCCATGAGTTTCCCAGCGCCGTGCCGGACCAGGAGCGGACGCGGCTCCGCGAGGAGGGGGTCGCCGCCATCGAGGAGGGCGCCTATCCGGCCCTCCGGGAGTTCCAGGTGTTCCTGGTGGAGGAGTACATCCCCGCCGCCCGGGACAGCTACGCCATCTCCGACGTTCCGGGAGGGCGTGCCTACTACGAGCACATGGTCCGCTCCCACACGACGCTGGACATCACCGCCCAGGAGGTCCACGACATCGGCCTCTCGGAGGTAGCCCGGATCCGGGCGGAAATGCTCGAGATCATCGACGACCTGGAGTTCCAGGGCGACTTCGACGACTTCGTGGAGTTCCTCCGCACGGACCCGCAGTTCTACGTGGACACCCCCGAGGAGCTCATCCAGATCGCCTCCACCATCGCGAAGCAGGTGGACGGACTCCTCCCGCAGTACTTCCATCTGAAGACCCTCCCCAAGCAGCCCTACGGGGTCGAGCCGGTCCCGGCGGATCTGGCCCCGAACTACACCGGAGGGCGCTACTCCGGCTCCAGCCGGGACGACCGGGCGGGCTTCTACTGGGTGAACACCTACAACCTCCCGAGCCGCACCCTCTACACCCTCCCGGCCCTCACCCTCCACGAGGCCGTGCCGGGGCACCACCTCCAGATTGCCACCAACCGGGAGATGGATGTCGGGAGCGGGGGGATCACCGCCTTCAGCGAGGGATGGGCGCTCTACGCCGAGCACCTGGGCGCCGAGATGGGGATCTACGACGACCCCTATTCCGACTTCGGACGCCTCACCTACGAGATGTGGAGGGCGTGCCGGCTGGTGGTGGACACCGGGGTCCATGCCCTGGGCTGGAGCCGGGACGAGGTTCTGGACTTCCTCGCCTCGAACACCGCTCTCTCCCTGCACGAGGTTCGGACCGAGACGGACCGATACATCGCGGTCCCCGGGCAGGCGCTCTCGTACAAGATGGGTGAACTGACCATCCGGCGACTTCGGGCGGAGGCCGAGGAGGCCCTGGGTGACGACTTCGACCTGCGCGACTACCATCACGTCGTGCTTGAGAACGGCCCGGTCCCCCTCACCGTCCTGGAGGAGAACGTCCGGAGCTGGATCATGGATCAGCGGAGCGACTCCACCGAGTAGCGCCCGCCCCGACCCTGAACCCGGAAGGACCCATGGCAACACACGCTTCAGCCCCGCCCCTCCACGCCCACTACGGTGCGCTGCGTCTCTGGGGGCTCGCGCTCCTGGCGGTCGCGGCGGGGGTGATCATCGCCGGGTTCTGGAATTTCCACCTGGTGGACGGCTTCGGCCGGGACGTGGTGGCCGGGCGGACCATCGGTGACACGAGAGCGCTGGCCGGGAGCTTCGCCGAGCGGGGCCTCGGGTTCGGGTTCCTCTTCGCGGCCGTGGCGGGAGTCGCTGCCACCTTCACGGCCTGCAATTGCGTGGTCTTCGCCATGCTCCCGGGGCTCGCCTGCTCCCCCGGGGAGCAGCGGGGACGGGCGGAGAGCCCCTGGTGGGCGCTCGGAATCTTCGTCACCGGGGTGGTCCTGGTCTCGGCAGCCTACGGGGCCTACATCGGCGGCCTGGGGCCGGACGGGGTGGCCGCCCTCAACGCGCGGGGCGCCCGGCTCGCCCAGGCCCAGATGGTCTTCACGGCGATCGGGGCGGTGATGCTCCTCTGGGGCGTGGCCGAAGCGGGGCTCCTGGACCGGATCGCGCGGAGGCTTCCGAGCGGGGCCAGGGGAGCGCTCGGGAGCGCGGCGGTCAAGGCGGGCGCGCTGGGGGTGCTCGTCGGCCTCTTCGCCGTCGGCCGGCCCTTCCCCGTCTTCCGGGAGTTCCTGAGCTATGCGGCCAGCGCGGAGAATCCGCTCTACGGGGCCGCCGTCATGATCACCCAGGGGCTCGGGCAGATCGTGGTCATGATCGCCCTCTTCGCCCTCATCGTCTGGCTGTGGGCCCCGCGCCTGCAGGCATGGGCCCTCTCCAGACCCCACCAGCCCCGGCTCCTGGGGGCCTTCGCCCTCCTGGCCGGCGGCGCGTTCTTCGTGTTCTACTGGGGGTTGGCGTTCGCCTTCGACATCGGTCGCTGGGGCTTCAAGCTGGGCTGGTACGGCTGAGCGGAGCGCGCTCGGGCGCCGCACCCTCCGAAACGGCAGCCCGCCTCCCCGAGCGCCACTCCTCCCATATCATGGCAGCCGGCCCGACCAGGAAGAGCGCGTAGAAGGGCGCGTAGACGACCTCCATCAGGCGCAGCACCATTTCCACCGCCGCCACCAGGATCACCACCACGATCCGCCCGGACCGGGTCGAGACCGTGGTCTTGGGGTCCGTCACCATGAAGAGGGCGAAGAGCTGGTACATGGGGCCGGTGAGGGGCGCCAGCTCCGCCTGGAAGGTGTGGCCGGTGATGAGGCTCCGCACGAAGGCGAAGACGATGAAGGCGGCCAGGTAGGTGAGGGTGACGTGCGCCCGTCCCGCCTTCCAGATGGTGAAGATTCCCACGGTCCAGATCACGGCCATGGGGATCAGATCGTTCCCCCACTGGACGCTCAGGGGCGCCACCGCCCAGGGGACGAAGAAGAGGAGGACGCAGATCCCGAAATTCGAGGGGTTCCATATGTGGCGCCCCCGCACTCGCAGGACGTACTTCGAGAGGATGGAGAGGATCGACCCCACCGCGAAGGGCCAGAGGACGGGCGAGCGGAGGAGGATGCTCACGCTGATCCCCGAGATGTAGGCGCTGTTCAGCCCGCGCCGCTCCCCCAGGAGCGCCCGTCCCACCACCAGGTCCGTCACCAGGGCGGCCACGATGGCGATGGCCACTGCCTCGTACCCGCGTAGCACCCCCGCCGTCCAGTGGGCCCCGATCAGGATCAGGGTGATGACGAGGGGTGGAAGGAACTTCGGGTGGAGTCGAAACCGGCCGATTCCGAGGCCCTTCCGCTCCGAAGCGCTCACCGGCCGGCCACGACCGCTGGAATGCCACCCTCCACCACACGGTGGTTCCGATCGGCCTCGGGCGTCACGAGGGTCTCACGTAGCCCCGAAGGCCACGACACCACCACGCTGTCCACCTGTGGGTTCGTGCCGAGCCCGAAGTGGACACGCCGCTCCCGCTGGGCCGCGAACCCGCTCCCTCCCTCCACCTGCTGGAGCTGCTCCCGCGCCCCCTGGAAGAGGCGGAGCTCCGCGCCGATCCCGCTCCGGTTGCTCTCCACGCCCTCCAGGTCGAAGCCGATCCAGTGGCGACCGGGTACCACCTCGTTGCGGAACACCTGAATGGGACCGCGCTGGTTCGCCACGATGACGTCCAGCACCCCCCGGCCCCATAGGTCGGCCACCGCGATGGCCCTCGCGTCGTAGGGCTCGTTCCCCCGCACCGCCGACCCCGCGTCCACGAACCCCCCCGCGCCGTCGTTGGCCCAGAACAGGTTCTGCTGGTAGCCGGAGAGGCTCCGCCCCTCCAGGTTCGGCCAGTTGGAGGCGTCGGCGATGATGCTCCGATACCCCGTGGCCACCTTGGAGTAGTCGTACCAGTAGCTGTCGCGACGCTCCCCGGAGAGGAAACCGTTCGCCACGATCAGGTCCTTCCACCCGTCGTTGTTCAGGTCCGCGAACTGGGCGCCGTAGGTCCACCCGCCCAGGTCGATCCCCAGGGCGGTGGCCACGTTCCGGAAGACGGGGACGCCCCCGCGCACGGTGTTCGGCATCCAGAGATCGTTGCCGTGCATCAGGATCCCGGGCTCCGCCACGTTGGACACGAAGAGGGACCACTCACCCCGGTTGAAGGGGTCGGCGAAGGAGGCGTTCATCCCGCTCTTCGGAGAGCGTCCCACGTTCGATTCCCGGCCCACCTCCCGGAAGCCGGTGCCCTCCTCGTTCAGGAAGAGCTCGCTCACCCCGTAGTCGTTGGCCACGAGGATGTCGGGATAGCCGTTCCCAGTGACGTCCCCTGCCGCGGCGGCCAGCGACCAGCGGGTGGTGGCCAGCCCCATCTCCTCGCCGATCTCCTGGAAGGTGCCGTCGCCGCGGTTGCGGAGGAGGTAGTTGCGCCCCCCGTTCTGGGCATACTCGAAGCTCTCCGGGAGAAAGCGCATGGTCTCCAGCGCCCAGAGGTCCACGTGCGGCGGGTAGAAGCCGCCGACGAGGAGGTCGAGCCACCCATCCCGGTCGAAGTCGAGCCAGAGCGCCGTGCCCGCGTTGACCCAGGGAGGAAAGTCCAGCACCTCGGTCACCCGGGTGAATCCCTCCCCCTCATCGTTTCGGAAGAGCTCCGCCCTCCCCCACTTGTAGAGGAAGAGGTCCTCGAACCCGTTGTTCGTGTAGTCCCCCCACACCGCACCCATGGAGACCCCCGTCCCCGGTTGGTTCAGGTCGGCCACCCCCAGCTCGGCCGCCACGTCCTCGAACGTTCCGTCCCCGCGGTTCAGGTAGAGGGCGTTCATCCCCCCCACCTCGCTGGTGGTCACGTAGAGGTCCGGGAGGCCGTTCCGGTTGAAGTCCGCCACCGTCACCGACGCACCCGTCGAAGCGATGAGGGGCATGATCTCGCGCAGGCGGTCGTCCAGCTCCGGGGCGCTGTGCCGGAAGTCGATACCCACCTCCGCTGCCACGTCGTCGAGGTGGAAGCCGAAGCGCTCGAACGCCATGGCCTGGCTTCCCCCCGCGGCGTCGGCCGCGCTCATGAAGGGGAGGTCACGCTGCAGGAGAATGGGAATGGCCAACACGGCCGCGAGGAGCGCAGCTGCGATTCCACGACGGACGCCGCTCGGGCTGCTCGTGCGTCGGGCCGGGTCAGCGTGTGGAGAGGACATGTTCAAAGGGCTCCGATGAGACCCACCGGGTATGGTAGTGTCGCCAGTCTTCGGGGAATCTCTGGTACACCGGATCGTCCTGAAGGCGCCCCGGCGGCGTCGAGTAGTCGGCCATCCCCTGGTAGGGGAGGGGGAGGAGGGTCGTCGAGAATCCGTTGTTGAAGTCACCGTCCTTCACCCAGGCCTCCGAGATGAAGACGTAGGTGCGGGTCCACCCCTCCGGCGGATCCGGCGGTGCCTCGAACTCCAGGCGAAGCTCGTCCCCGGCATTCATGATCACGTACCGGTCGTCGATTTCCTCCATGAGGGGAAGGACGTCACCGAAGCGGGTGTGGTACCCCTCCAGGTCGCGCCACTGGGGCACCGTGGTCTGGATGTCCCAGACCGGCAGCTCCGGCGAACGCCGGTCCGGCTTGTCGCTGCGGGAGAACCCGCGAGGCCGCAGATCCGCCACCCTGGGGTGGAGTTTCGTCACCTGGAAGCCGGCATCGCCGAGGGTCTCGGCCCAGGTGATGCGATCCCAGTAGATCTCCATGGTGGCGGCGAGCCGCACGCGACGGGGCACACCCCGGTCGAACGCCCCGTCCAGGTCCACGAGAACGGTCTTGGTCTTTCCCGCGGGCATCCCCAGGTCCTCATGGAGGACTCGCCATCCGCCATCCGGATTCGGAACGTCCACCCGAATGCCCCGCGGGAGGGGGTGGTCGCCCTGGCCCATGGCGAAGTTCAGCGAACCATCGGTGGGAAAGACCCATCCCTGCGCCACCAGGACCAGAGGTGCGTCGGGAGAGGCGTCCGGCCCGAGCTCCACCTCCACAAAGTGCTCCTCGGCCGTGACCCCCTGGAACGAGCCGAGTTCGAACCCGTCCACGTACTGCTCGTCCAGCTCCGACACGATGGGGAGGACGTCCCGGCCGTCCTGGTCCCACGCACCGGCGAGGGACTGCAGGGATCCGGTGGGGCGGACTGCCAGCTCCGGAGGCGGAAGAAAGAACCGCTCGTCCACCAGTGCCTCCGTCCCCTCCGGGTGGTCCACCACCTGGAGGGCCACGTAGTCGAAGAAGTGCGATTCCCAGAGATCCGCCGTGATGCTCATCTCGTAGACCCCATCCCGCGCCTCGAGCTGGTCTCCCCGCACCCGGACCCAGTCCTGACTCTGGATTACCGCACTCGATCCGTAGGCGTTGATCCTCAGCCCCAGCGCGGTGCGCCACGCCAGGTCCGTCACGAAAACCATCTCCTGGCCGTCGAAGGTGAAGAGCCAGGGGCAGGACCCCTTCAGGCGCTGCTGGGCCACGACCGGCTCCCCCTCACTGCTGGCGAGGAGGTCGAACTCCGCCTGTGCCGTCCCGTTGGGCCAGAGGATCCGGGCCACCGACACGCCGGTGTTGGACCCCAGGCCGAAGTGCACGAAAGGATGCGCAATGATCTGCTTCTGATAGAGCATCCCGGCCCGGATCTCCGCCTCGCCCCCGATCCCGAAGCTATTGATCCGTCCGTCCCCGGGCTCGTCGGTGGCCCGAGGCCCGATCGTGAGCGCGTAGTAGTTGCGGGTGAGGGAGGGGGTGAGGCGGAGGGGACGTGCCTCGCTGTCGACTCCCAGGAGCTCGATGCGTCCCCCTGCCAGGTCGGCGGCCGCCGTGGTAGCAAGCTGCAGGGTGCGGTGCTCCCTCAGCTGGTAGGCCGAATCCGAGAGCCAGGTACGGGTCTCCCCGCCCACGGAGGCCACCACGTCCAGGGCACCGCTGTTGTCCAGGTCCACCACGAAGACGTGCCCCGCATCGTCTCCCGCCGGCAGGCCCTCCCACCTCGCCGCCTCCCGGACGTTCCAACCGTCGTCACCGTACCGGGCCGCCATGAGGGCCCCGTCATCCCGGAGCACCACCAGCTCCAGACGCCCGTCCCCCGTCAGGTCTCCGAGGCCGATGCCCCGGGCGGGGTGGAGTTCGTCGGGGGTCGGGACCGGCTGGAAGGTGGGGTGGTTCTGCCTGGGGTTGAGGTGGAGGTGGACCCGCCCACTCGAATCCAGGAAGACCGCGTCCGCTACCCCGCTCCGGTCCATGTCGCCCCAGGCGAGGCGCACCACGTCCGAGACCCCGGAAAAGCGGGGAACCCGGACGAAGGTCCCGTTCCCCCGATTTCGGAGCAGGAAGGGGGTCTCCCCCCGGGGGGAGAGGACGAGGTCCAGGTCCCCATCCACATCGCTATCCATCGCCCAGACGCCCCGGTAGTCTCCGCTTCGTACCGGCTCGGGAAGCGCCCCCGAAGGGGCTGGAGAGAAGGACTCGTCCTCCCCCTGCACGAACACCCGGAGCCCCCCGGAGCCCGCCACCGCCAGGTCCATGAGGAAGTCGCCCTCCAGATCGAAAGGGGCGACCGCGAGACCCGACTCTCCGGCGATGCCCTCCAGGGGGAGGTCGACGGCCTCCCCCTCGCTCCCGGCGAGGACGAGGGACCCGTGACCGTCCAGGGCGATCCGCGCCGTCCCCGCCCCTCCGAGCCAGACCGGTCGAGCACCCCGCCAGCCCGCCTCGGACCGTCCGGCGCCCAGGTCGACCGCTCGCTCAGTGAACGCCATCTCGAGATCGGGCTCGGGAGGTCGCGGCGACGGGGTGGGAAGGCGAACCAGGCGTGTGAAGACGAGATCCGGCTGCTGATCGGAGATGGCGAGGGCATCCCGTTGGGCCGCGTACTCCACCTGCGGATCGAGGGTCGCCGCCAGGAAGGTGAGCTCGGTCCCCAATGACGCGGGATCGTCCCGGGACTCCTGCACCAGCTCGAGCTGCTCCCTCAGGGGGTCGGGCCAGGCCGCAGCAACCTCTCTCAACCAGGCCAGCTCTCGATCGAGCGCCCCCTCCTGCCCGTGACGCGCGGCGTGGCGGGCCGACTCCACCCGAAGGAAGGTGTCCTCGGGCCGCGTCTCGAGCATGGCCTCCAGGAGCTCCCGGCTCTCCTCCACGTCGCCCGGGCCCGCCCGCTGCTCCAGAAAGCGGTGGAGGAGAAAGCGGGCGCGGGGATCGGGATCCGCCACCCCCACCACCGGCCGCAACTCCCCGATAGCCCGATCCAGATTCCCCCGCGCCCGCTCGATGAGTGCAGAGAGAAGGGCGAGCTGGGCGCCGTCCTCACCGGCACTGCGCGCTCGCTCCACCCACTCCGCCGCGTCGTCGAGGCGTCGCTGCTGGAGCGCGAGGAGGGCGAGGTTGGCCGGGGCCGAGGGCTCCCCCGGTGCGAGCTCCACGACCCGATTGAGGGAGCGCTCGGCGCGAACGTCCTCCCCCACCTGGATCGCCGCCACCCCCACGTAGAATTCGGCGATGGCCTCCTCGTACTCTTCGGACCCCACCTCGGGAAGTCCGGAATCCCGGTCCGAGCATGCGACGAGAAGCACCCCCAGCACCCCCAGCAGCACGGCAATCGAGAGCCTCATCGGGACAGCGCCTGGATGTAGCGCAGCCCCTCGCCCACCACCCCGAAGACCAGGTCGGGGGGGACCGAGGTCCCGTTGGAAACGCCGACCAACCCTCGGACCCGGCCTGGCACCAGGAGGCCGCTCACCTGGGGCATGACGGGCTCGAGTCCACCATTTCCGTCACCCTCCAGGAGGAGCCCCACCCCCGCGTCGATACGGGGCACCGGCGGCGTCAGCTCGTAGAGGCTTCCTCCCACCACGAGGTCCGCGAATCCGTTTCCGGTGAAGTCGGCGCTCACCACCCCGGTCACCGGCGACACCTGCGCGGCTCTCGGGAGCGCCCGCGGCGTGAACCGGCCGTTCCCGGCGTTTACGAGGTGGAGGGTGGCCGCTTCCGTCACGGCATAGCGGTCCGCCCGATCCAGGGCTTCCGCCCCGAAGATGTCCGGGAGCGAGGACTCCGCGAAGGGATGGTGCTCGGGAAACTCCTCCGGCAGCCAGGGAATCCGACGCGCCAGGTCATCCCGGTGCAGCCAGGGATAGAGTACGCCTTCCTCGTAGTAGGCAGGGACGGCCTGAAGGCCACCATCTTCGGCAAAGTCACCCACGTAGAGCTCGAACGGATGCTCCCGGGTGGGTCGGTAGGGAAAGTTGAGTCCAAGGTTTCCGGCGATGAGATCGAGGTTGCCGTCCCCCCGGAGGTCCACCGCGTGGATGGACTCCCACCATCCGGTCAACCCGTCGAGGCCGGCCTGCGCCGTGCCGTCGATGAGAGCCCCACCGCCGTTTCGCCAGACGGTGACAGGCATCCAGTGTCCCACCACCACGAGGTCTTCCCCTCCCTGCGACCCCAACGGGGCCCAGAGCGCATCCGTCACCGCATCGAGCCCGGCGAGCTCGGGGGCCATTTCCTCCGTGACGTCCCTGAAGCTGCCCCCCTCGTTCCGAAGCAGCCGACTTCCCGGACGCGCCGCCACCTCGAGCGGCTGCCAGCTCCCCACGAAGACCGCAGGCAGCCCGGTGCCGTCCAGGTCGCCGAAGGCCACCACCGGACCCACGTCCAGCTCCTGGGGGAGCGTCCCCGCCGGCGCTTCGGTGAAGGTGCCGGTTCCGTCGTTCAGGAAGAGACGGTGGTGGTAGCTCCGCCGCTCCTCGCCGATCCCCTCTTCATAGACCAGCCAGAGGTCGTTCCGGCCGCGTCCCGCGACGTCCACCAACCCCGCCGAGACCACGGCCGCGCCCTGCCGGGCCGAACTGGCGAGAGGGGCTCCCCGGAAGTTCCCATCAGCGCCCCGGAGGTAGAGGGTCGCCGCGTCGCCGGCCGCACCACCCACAACCAGGTCATCACGGCCGTCTCCGGTGAGGTCCCCCGCCGCGAGGGCGAAGGTCTCCCGGGCGGAGGGGTACGAGCGGAGGAAGAGGTCCTGGGTGGCGATGCTCGCCTGATGGGAGGGCGTGGGGGCGAGAGCCCCCGGAAGCGGGGCGAAGTACCTGGAGTCCGCACGTGTCCCGGACGGGGCGGTGCCCGCGGGAGGTGTCGCACCCTCCTGGTCGATGGTGATGTATCGATCCGCCTCGACGTCGCGCAGGGTCTGCATGGACCCGTCCGGCCACCGCACCGCCAGGGAGTCCGCCCGTGAGGCCGCCCCGAGTCCGAAGTGCAACACCGGCTCCACGGAAGACTGGTAGCCCCGGCTGAGCTGGAGCTCCCGGGTCTGCGCGTGCCCTCCAGCCCACAGGCGGACGCGCGCTCCGACTCCGAAGGTGTTGGGGGGGGTGCCGTTCAGGCGGATGGCCAGGAAGTGTGTCTCCGGGCCGCTCCGCGTCTCGTTCCGGTAGATGGATGCCTCGGCCATGAGGTTGTTCACCACCAGATCCAGGGCCCCGTCGCGATCCAGGTCGACGTAAACCGCGCCATTGGAATACGTGGGGCGCTCGAAGCCCCACTCCTGCGTGACCGGGGTAAAAACCAGGTCCCCGTCGTTCCTGAACACCTGGTTTGGCACCATGCGCCGGGGAAGGTTCTCCAGGAGCTCGGTCATCAGGCTGTGGGTCACTCTGCCCTCCTCCTCGAAGGTCTCCTCCACCCTTCGGTTCCGGAACGCCTGGAAGTCCCGATGGACCATGTCGCTGGGAGTGCCGTTCGATATGATGAGGTCCGGGTGCCCGCTGTTGGTCAAATCGGCGAAGAGCGCCGCCCAACTCCAGTCGCTCCGGTGAACCCCTGCGACCTGGCCGATCTCCGAAAAGACCGGCACATCTGCGTCATCCGTTCCGCGGTTCCATTGGAGCGTGTTGGTGATATACTGGTAGTGCTGCTCGTTCTCCACCACGTTCGCGAAGCGCTCGCCGTCAATGCCGCTCTCGCTCAGGGCCCGATCGTAGTGCGTATTCATGGCCATCTCGAGCACCATCACGTCCAACCACCCATCCCCGTCGATATCTGCGATGTCCGACCCCATGGCTGCGAACGGCACGCGGGCCACGGACTCCTTCAGAACCTCCCGGAAGGTGCCGTCCCGCTGGCCCAGGTACAGAAAGTCCCTTCCCGAGTAGTCGTTCGCGATGTAGAGGTCCTGGGTCCCGTCGTTGTTCAGGTCGCCCACGCTCACGCCGAGGCCGAATCCGAGATCGTTCTGCACGATGCCGACGTCTTCCGACACATCCACGAAGTGTCCGCCCGCATTGCGATAGAACCGGTCGACGGCATGGGGCGACTCCAGTTCCAGCAGCTCTTCCATGGAGTGGAATCCCGCCACGCCGTGGTTCATGACGTAGACGTCCAGCAGCCCATCCCCGTTGGAGTCGAAGAAGGCCGCCTGGGTGGTCAAGCCGGGATCGTCCAGACCCCAGGCAGCCGCCTCTTCCACGAAGCGCGGGATTCCGTCCGCGGTCCCCTGATTGATGAAGAGCTGGTTCCGTCGGAGATCGGGATCATCGTAGGCGCCCGAGTAACTCAGGTAGATGTCGAGGAGCCCATCGCCGTCGATGTCCACGAAGGTCACCCCGGTCGCCCAGCCCTGGTGGCCCATCACCCCGGCCTCCGCCGTCACCTCCTGGAACCGCATGTCACCGTGGTTGATATAGAGGCGGTTGGGTACCCGGTTTCCCACGAAATAGAGATCCGGATACCCGTTCCCGGTCAGGTCGCCGGCCGCTACGCCCCCACCATTGTAGTAGTACTCGTAGGTGAACCCGTTCATGATGGGGTCCTCCTCGAGGGCGTTGTGGAAGGTCACCCCCGTGGTCGAAGAGGCGAGTTCGGTGAAGAGCGGCATGCCACCCTGAGGCAGGCCGTTCCGGGAATCCCCACACGCCCCCGTTCCCAGAGCCAGCGCGAGGAGCGCCGCCGCCGTCCTGCAGAAATTCGCCATGCCGCCGATACCGTCCGGGGGAGGGTGGGGGGAGGACGTCGGCATCATAGGAAACGCCGCACTCGGGTCGCAAGTGCCCCTCCCGCTGACTCGCGGCCGCCCCCCGACAGAACCCCCTACCGAGGTCGAGTGCCGGGCGACCCCACCGGGATCACCTGGATGACACCCCGCGGATGTCCCATCCCAAACCGGGCGCTGGCGCTTCCGGCATCATAGTACTGCAGACGGTCCACATTCTCGGGCCGGATGTCGCGAAGCACCTCCACGTCGCCCAGGTGGGCTCCGCTCATGAAGACGGATGCCAGGGCCGGGGAATCATCCTGAACCATCGAACGCGGCCCGCGACTCAGAAGCCACTCGGGCCGCAGACGCCGAACCGCGTCGTGGACATCCGCAGCCCCAGTGTCGAGGAGCTGCTGCTGGGAAATCGAGTCGCGGTCGCCGCCCGTCCCCCCGCCCAGCCCCTGGGCACATGCGGTCAGTCCGACCACAAGGAAGAAGGCAAGTGCCGACTGGAAGAACGTTCTCATCATGGTTCTCCTGTAGTTCGGGCAGGGGATCACAAGTCGCCCCCCGCCAAAAGAAATGCGGCGCCCCCCCCGGGGGGGGACGCCGCACCACACCGACTGGGTACTGAAGACTACCGTAGAGCACCGCTCCTTGTTCCGACCGGCCATCCCCCCCGGGGGGAGCCGGGCCGGGAAGGTAGGCGTCCCGAGGGACCCCCCACCTCCCCGACCCGCTACAACTGCGGCCGCCCCGATGCGGGAACGGACCCCTCGATCCTCAGAGGGTCAGAAGGTCGGCGGCGAGCCCGAGGCCCACCACACAGACACCAACATCCCGGCCTGGCCGGTGGGAATCCCGGTTGCGGCAACGCTCGCCGCATTGCGGGAAGTCTCGCTGTCGGGCGTCCGCAAACGCACCGGAATGCCATCGAGGACGCGCTCCTCGACCGGAGGAACGTCCGGGAAGCCCGTCCGCCTCCAGTCGTGCCAGACCTCGTCCCTCAGGAAGTTCGCCTTGAACTTCTCCGTGATGATCTCCTCGAGCGGGTTCCCCTGCGATCCGAGGGGAGGCACCGCCGCCATGTAGGCATCAATCTCCGCCTGTGGTACACCGATCCGCTCCATGTTCGCCCGGATCCCGGCGCGATACGGAGCATCCGCAGCACCTGCCCCGCTCACGTTCAGACGGGCCTCCGCCTCGAGGAACTTGGTGTCCTCGTAGGTGAACCAGATGTGCGGGAGGCTGTCCGCCGTGAAGAACGAGCCCAGCCTCGAAATCGCCGAGTCCGGCTCGCCGGGCGAACCGGCCCGGTTGCCACGGTAGATTGGCTCATCGCCGTACTCGTCCCACGGCATGCAGTCGCCGGGGTTGAGCTCGTTGGTATAGAGCGTGCCGATATACCCGCTCCCGGCCTCCGGGCACCACCAACTGGCTGGGTTCGCCATGAAGGGTAGTCGTGGATCGTCATGCTCCCGCAACATCTCGACGTACCAAGCCGAGGACCGGCTCCGGATCCCCGTACCCTCACTCGAGGTCTCGAAGGAGTACCACGGGTTCTGTTGACCCGCGTCTTCCCCGGCGTATTCGATCATCGGGGCCTGAGCCGGGCTCTGGATGCCCTGGGCCAGCGCGTCCAGCGCAGCCTGCGCTCGCTGCTGCGTGTTCTCTCCCGGAGCGTATGCCAGGCGCATGTGCCAGCGCGCCTTGAGGCTGTTCGCGAGCCTCACCCATGCGTCCATGTCACCTTCGAAGAGGATGTCGTTGGTCGCGGGCGGGGTAGGGTCCGGGCTCCGGAAGTTCTCGATCGCCTCGTCCGCCATCCGGAAGATCTCCGCATAAATCTGCTCCTGCGAATCGTACGCCGGATCCCGCACGGCCGGGTCAAACGCCTCACTGAAGGGCGCCGGTCCGAACGCGTCGGTGATGAGGGACAAGTTCCAGGCCAGCATCAACTGCGCGATTCCGTGGTGCTGCCACCGCTCGTTGCGTTCGGCCTGGCGCATCATGTTAATGGCCTCGTTCATGATCCCTGCGTACGAGTTGTTCCAGTACCCGTTCAGGACCGTGGGCCCCACCTCGTACCACTGGTGCTGGGAGTAGGTGTGGCGGTCCCGATTATCGGACCACTGCTGCATCCACTCCGTCCCCAACCCGGTGGCACCGGTCATGTTCACGTACCGGATCCAGGTCGGCCCGAGCACGTCGTGAGCGAAATGGACCTGGATAGACGGCAGCGTGAGCTCCATGATGACCGTCTGCGGGTTGTTCGGGTCTTCGTTCACATCCAGGTAGCTGTCGCAGGCCGCGACCCCGAGGGCCACGACTCCCACCATCGCGTACCTGGCCATCTTCTTGAATCTACTCATTGTACACCGCCTCTCTTGGATTCACATGCCGTTTCATGGCTCGAAGTCATGGCCATGGCTTAGAAGTTGGCTCGCACACCGAAGGTGAAGCTCTTCGCGGGAGGTGCCACGAACATGTGCATAGCCGACCCACCGGCATTGGTGTCCCCGTAGTTGCTACCCTGCGGGTCCCAGAAGGAGAAGTCGGACCAGATGTGCAGGTTGTGGCCGGTCGCGTAGAGGCTCGCGTTCCCGACGCCCATCCGGTCAAGGAGGTTCTGCGGCAGGCGGTACTGCAGCGAGATTTCCTGGAGACGCGTATGCGTTCCGGACTCGACGTAGTTCTCGTTGCGGAGGTAGCCGCCGAGTGAGTTCTTGTAGTAGTTCTCGTCCCGAAGGATCTCGATGTCGTTCGGCTGACCGTTGCTGGCCTTCACGCCGGGCTCGACGAACCTCGTCCCACGGTCGAGCGTCCAGTCGTGGGCGCCGCGGCCAATGACGTAGTTCAGGGTGAAGTTCAAGATCTCGCCACCCTGCACCCGGCTCAGGAGGCCCGAGAGCGTCAAGGGCCCGTAGGTGAAGCTGCTGCCCAGGTTGCCCAACCAATCGGGCTGCGCGTTCCCTACCACCCTCATGTCGTCGTGCAGGAGCGGCCACCCGTAGGTGTCGCTCTCCAGATCGTCGTCGATGATCGGCTGGCCGTCATCGGTCCGCTGCCAACCCGGAACGTAGATCACACCGTACCCCTCACCCTCAAGAATCCGCACGGAGGACGAGGTATATCCGGCCAGGTGAATGGAGACCACGCCCGGGGCTAGCTCCTGCACCATGGACTTGTTGCGCGACCAGTTCATGTTCACGTCCCACCGGATGTTCGACGTCTGGACCGGAACCATGTTCAGCGTGGCCTCGATGCCCTCGTTCCGAAGGTCACCTGCGTTCCGGACGATCGAGGTGTATCCGGTGGCGGGGGACGACGGCACCGAGAAGATCTGGTCGAAGGAGCGCTTGTCGTAGTACGAAAGGTCCATGCGTACGCGTCCGTCGATCCCGCGCAACTCGAGCCCGACCTCGTACTCGGTCGTGCTCTCCGGCCGCAGGTCGGGGTTCCCGAGGTTTGTGTCCTGGATGAACCCAAGCGTGCCATGGAAGGGCCAGTCGACCCGGCCGGCCTGCTCGTAGTTCGTCGCCAGGTTGTAGGGGGGCGCGTCGCTTCCGACCTTCGCCACCGACATCCGGACCTTCCCGTAGTCGAGCCACTGGTTTCGGATCCCGAGCGCGTCAGTGAAGATCACGTTCAGGGAAGCGGACGGGTAGAAGTAACTGTTCGCTTCGAGCGGGAGCGTGGAACTCCAGTCGTTCCGGGCCGTGAGGTTCACGTAGGCCCAGTCCTTGTAGTCGATCGTGGCCTGGCCGTAGAGCCCCATGAGGCGACGGCTCTGGGTCAGGTCACCGAACCGGTTCTGGTTGAGGAAGTTATTGAGGTTGTAGAACCCGGGGATCACGATGTTCGACCCCGTCCCGACGAGTCTGTCGTTCTCCCGGTGGATCACGTTGAAGCCGGCCACACCGCTCAAGGTGAAGTCGTTCGTGATCGGAGTGTTCGACATGCTCAGGATGAGGTCGTTGTTGATGCTCATCCGACGATGTCGCTCTTGGCGGGTCGACCCGGAGTTGAGGCCCTCGGCGGTCCGCCAGGGGCGCTCGTTGTTGTTCGAGGTCCGGACCTCGTTGTACATGTCCATCCCCAGCCGGTTGGACAGGGTGAGGCGGTCGGTGATGTCGAACGCAAAGTACTGCGACCCGATCCACCGATCGGCGGTCCCGGTTCGGGACTCGTTCAGCGCCTGCCACTCGGGGTGCGGACTGTTGCTACCCCACATCACCGGCGTGCCGTCCTCGTTCCAGGCCCGGCGCGTGTCGATCGTGTTGTTCAGGTACCACATCCGCTGGTGCAGCCCCTGCCACCCCTCGGTCGCCCACACATTGTTGGTGTTCGAGTACATCGCGGTGGTGGTGGACTGGAGGCGGTCCGTGAGCTGAAGCGTGATGTTCGTGTTCAGGTTGATCCGCTCGAGCGAGGTGTTGGGCTCGATCCCCTCGTCGTTCGCGTACGTCCCGGCGATGTTGAACGAGCCACCGCCACCGATTCCACCGCTCGCGTTGATCGAGGTCTCGAGGAGCTGACCGGTCTGGTAGAAGTCCTTCCGCGGGTCACGGATCCGCAGACACTTCGTCACATCGGACTCCCCGGGGCACATTTGGTCCATGATCTCCTGGGAGAGCTCGTGCTTGTGCGGACCGAAGTTGTTGTTGGAGGTCGGGTTGGTGAAGTGCTCGTAGTACGCCGACTCACACCACCCGCCGTAGTCCCTCGGCAACCCGTTGCAGAACATCGGCTCACCGGTATCGGGGTTCTCCCGCCCGGCGGTGAAGGTCTCCTGGTACCCGTGGAACTCGCCCTGGGTCGCCGAATAACGGGTGTTCATGCTGAACCGCGTCGGCGCACCGGACTCCCCCTGCCGGGTCCGGATGATGACCGCCCCGTGCGCGGCCCGGGAGCCGTAGAGGGCCGTCGCAGCAGACCCGCGGAGGACGGACATCTCCTCGACGTTGTTCATGTCGATGTCCATGGAGCGGCTACCCGTCTGACCGACCTCAAGGGGGTTCCCACCCTGGAGGTCGGTCTCCATCTCGATCGGCACCCCATCGATCACCCACAGCGGCTGTCCGCTGCCCATGAACGACGACTCACCTCGGATCACGACCCGGGAGGTCGCCCCCGGTCGGCTGCTCGTCCGGGTCACCCGCACGCCGGCGATCCGGCCCTGGAGGGCCTCCGTCACGTTCAGCGTGGGGATCTCGGCGAGAGCGTCGGCGTCGAGGTTCTGCACCGCGTACCCGAGGCCCCGCTCGGAGCGCGAAATGCCGAGGGCCGTGACGACCACACCTTCCACGTCGATGGCCTGACGCCGGACGGCGAAGTTCGCGGTAACGGTCGCGCCTGCGGTCACGTTGACGGTCTGTTCCATCCTCGCGTACCCCAGGATCTGCACCTGCACGGTGTGCTCGCCGGCCGGAACGTTCGGAATGGCGTACGTTCCGTTGGAACCGGTAAGGACACCCTGTTCCGTGGCGGGGATGAACACCTGCGCCCCCGCCATCGTCTGTCCTGATTCTGCGTCTGTCACCGTACCGGTGACGGTGCCAGTGGACTGCGCATGGGCGAGGCTCGTGCCTCCCAGCAGCAGTGCCACAACGGCTGTGATTCGAACGATCCAGGCTGACATCCCAGACCTCCCTTGAACTGAGAAAACATGGCCCCATTCTCGCAGGGCCTTCGAACTGCCGTCCGACACGACAGGCTCAGGACAACGCCGGCACCTCGCGGAACGCTACTTCCGCGGGCCGCGTCGACCCGAGCCAAGTCGGCAGACGACGGTGAACATACCTTCTATCTATCGCCTGCCAGGCCCTGACGCAAGTATTACCTTCTCGGAACCCGGGGTATCCTCTCCCGGCGTGCTCCTTGCTCATCGCCGGTATCTCTCTGCTGGACGCGCGTGGGGGAAGGGGGCGTCGGAAAGGCGGGTCGCCCGTAGCGGTGGACCCTTCGGGCGGTTGAAGCGGTATGGTAGAGTTGGAGGCGGTGGAATCTCATCGGGATGGAGAATCCATGCGTGTGGAAGTGCGGTGTCGCCGGACTGCCGAACGGATTAGCTTTACCTTCCCCGCCAATGCCAAGTTACCATCTGATCGAGGTGCGCCATGACACCCATGCTTCGTTCGATCGTCAGGCAGCTCATGTGCCGTGCGGCAGCGTCGGAGGCGATGCGCGTACGTTGGCTGCTGCCGGTTCTCCTTCTGGCATTCGTGCCAGGGTGCTACACCTACCATGCCGCGGAGATCGAGTCGCTCGAGCCGGGCGAGGAGGTTCGCATCGAGGTGGGCAGCGGTCAGATTTCCTCCCCCGGCTATGGCTCGTCGTTTCTGGGTCCCCGAAAGCTCGAAGCCCGTTTCACCGAAGCCACCCCCGACTCGCTGATGGTCTCGTTCTGGATCGGGAGTGCGTATCGGGGGACTCCCTTCGAGACTGCCTACCAGGACATGTCTATCCCCCGCGACGATGTCGCCCTGGTTGAGAACCGGCAGCTCTCCAGACAGCGGACGGCAGTCGCGGCCGTGGGGACGCTGGCCGTTATCTGGTTCGTGATCGACGGCCTGGGCCGCATGCGAATTCTGGGAGGGGATGACGAGCCCGGCGACTTCGCACCACCGGACGGCCTCCCGGAGGCCGTGATCTCTCGCTGACTTCTGCTCCCTGACGCGACTCCCCGACTCTTACAGTCCTGCACTAGAAATGGGCCGCGCGCGTGCTCCTACCCCCCCCCCCCCCCCCCCCCCGGCCGCTTAGGCTGGACGCGAACCCCGAACCCCCCAGCGCGCCGCCCATGACCACGCACTCGATGCGATCCAGACTTCAGGCCCTTCTCCTTACGCTCTTCGTGCTGGGCTGCTCGGCTTCCGCCGGCGCCGCCCCATCGTCACCCGCCGCGGACGCTGAGAACCTCGGCTTCGCCGACGAACTTCTGTACGTCTGCAACCAGGATGACGCGTCGGTGACCATCATTGACGTGGAGGCGAGGGAGGTCGTGCGAACCGTCGATCTCCAGGCCCTGGGCTTCTCCGAGAATGCGCGCCCCCACCACATAGCGGTGGAGCCGGATGGCTCGTACTGGTACGTCTCGCTCATCGGCGAAGGGGTGGTGGCGAAAATCGATCGCAACGACGAGCTGGCGGGAACCGCCCCCTTCGGCACTCCCGGGATGCTGACCCTCGACGGGGCGAACGATCGGCTCTACGTGGCTCGCTCCATGACGGCGGTGAACCCGCCCCGGCGCATCGGGGAGATCCGTACCTCCGACATGACCATCGAGGAGATCGACGTCTTCTTTCCCCGCCCGCACGCCCTCGTCATGAACCGGGAAACCGGAATTGTCTATACGGCGAGCCTGGGGGTGAACCAGGTGGCCGCTCTGGACCCCGAGACCGACCGCGCGATCCTGACGGATGTGGACGGCCCCCCGCACGCGCTCATGCAGTTCGCCATCTCTCCGGACGGCTCGACACTCGCCATCTCCGGCGAGATCAGCCACACGCTGCACCTCTTCGACATCAGCGAGGACCCACTCCAGCCTCGGCACCTCGGGGCGGTGGAGGTCGGCCTCCAACCCTTCGACCCCATCTTCACGGCCGATGGGAGCACCGTCTGGCTCGGGAACAAGGCAGAGAACACCATCATGGCGGTGGACGTGGAGACGCGCGAGGTGGTGAGGGTCCTGGACGACGACCGGATCCGGGAACCCCATGGCGCCACCGCGACGGCCGACGGCCGCTGGATCATCATCTCGAATGCCAACGTGCGCGAGGGCCATACGCTCATGCTGGCGGAGCAGGATGAGGACCACGGAGACCACGCGATGATGGACGACGACGCCCCAACCCGGGAACGCGTCGTCGGTGGCCTGGGACGGGTCACCTTCATCGACGCGCAGACGGGCGAGCTCGTCACCGTCGTCGAGGTCGGCCAGAACGCCTCCGGCATCGCGCTCGGACCGCGATGACCCGGACCGGATCGCGGGCCATGGCCGGTGTTCGTGAAGATCCGGTGCGAGGTGCTACCACCTGCCCTCGCGGAGCCGACCGGCTTCTCGTACCTCTGCTCGCAGTCGCTCTCGCTTTCCTTCCGGCCGCATGTGCCTCGGGAGGACCTGCGGCCGAGCCCTCGGTAGCGGCTCCCTCCTCCGAGGACGGAGAGTACACACGGGTGATCCGTCCCTTCGACGTCCTGGACCTCGAGGGGGAGGCGTACGAGCACCCCTTCCTGGGCGGCTTCACCGTCCCGCGTCCCCAGTTCGTGGACATCGACAACGACGGCACCCTCGACCTGTTCGTGCACGAGCGGGTCAATGAGCTCATGTACTTCGAGAACGTGGGCACCCTCCAGGAGCCGCGGTACGAGTGGCGGACCGATGCCTGGCAGGACCTTCGGACCGGGGAGTGGACGCGTTTCGTCGATATCGACGACGACGGCCTGATCGACCTCCTCGCCGAGGAACTCTACAGCTACATCCGTATCTACCGGAACGAGGGGACGCCGGAGGAACCCATCATGGTCCTCGTCCCCGACTCCCTCCGCGACGACGAGGAACGGGCAATCTTCGCCGACCGCCAGAACGTCCCCGCCATCGACGACATCGACGCGAACGGCCGCCTGGACCTCTTCCTGGGTCGGATCGACGGGACGGTTGCCCGCTATCAGGCCATCGACCGGGTGGGCGAGCATGGACTCCCCCGGTTCCGGTTGGTCACGGAGCGGTTCGAGGGGATCCAGGTCGTCGGGACCATCGTCCTCCCCACACTCCACGGCGCCAACAGCATGTTCTTCGGGGACCGGACCGGGAGCGGCGTGGAGGACCTCTACTGGGGCGACTTCTTCGAGGCGGGGCTCCTGTTCATCCAGAACCGGGGTTCGCCCACGAGCCCTTCGCTCACCACCGAGCCCCGACCGGTGCTTGCCGACGGGGAGCCCATCATCACCAGCGGCTTCAACGCCCCCGTTCTCGCCAACGTGCGGGGCGGCGAGCTTCCGGACCTCTTCATCGGGGTCCTGGGAGGCGCATACAACCCGGTCCAGACCTCGTCGGACAACTTCCACCACTACCTGAACGACGGCTCGGGAAACCTCTCGCTTGCTACAACGCGGTTCCTGAACGGGATCGACCTGGGCGAGGAAGCGGTGCCCGCCCTGGCAGACTTTTCCGGAAATGGTCGGATCGATCTGCTGGTGGGAAACAAGATCGACCCGCAGGCCGGCAACACCGGGCGCCTCTACTGGTTCGAGAACGTGGGTGAGATGGACGACCCCCGCTTCCAGCTCCGGGACACCATCGACCTCGCAGAGACCTACCACTACGCCCCCACCCCGGCCGACCTCTGGGGCGACGAGCTCCCAGGGCTGGCGCTCGGGACGTTCACCGACGGCGTCCTCTTCTTCCGGAACGTGGGCGAGCCCGGGGATCCGCAGTTCGAGCTTCAGGAGGAGCTCACCGTGCAGCTCACCCGGGGAAGCCAGTCGGCGCCGGCCCTGGTGGACCTCGATGGCAATGGGCTCCTGGACCTGGTGGTGGGGCGCTCCAACGGGGAGCTCTCCTACTACCGGAACGTGGGAACCCCCACCGAGCCGCAGTTCGAGCTGGAGTCGGACCAGTGGATGGGGATCCGAGTGGGGCGACGAAGCCACCCCACCTTCACCGACCTGACCGGGGACGGACTCCCGGACCTGGTCCTGGGCCGCGAGGACCCGGGCGCGGTCGTGTTCCGCAACGTGGGCACCCGCGAGGAGCCGAATTTCGAGGAAGATCCCTCCTTCCAGATCCCGCTGCACCCCTTCGGTGCGCCGGCGTTTGCCGACCTTACCGGGAACGGGGTGGAGGAGCTGGTGGCGGGGAGCGCCAGCGGCGGGCTGATCTACTTCGAGTTGCGCTGAGGCGCGGGGCCCTGGCGGGGCTGGCCGGGCAGAGCGAACCGCCCGCCTCAATCGACGATGCGGAACCGCCTCACCGACTCGACCGGGTCGCCGTCGGCCCGCTGCACCTCTACCACGAGGCGGTAATCGCCCGCGGAGAGCCCTCTGAGATCCAGGTCGACGATGCGGGGGACGACCGAGCCTTCGAATACGGCTTCGGGCGAGACCGGCTCCTCCCATTCCAGACTCACCGGCGAGTCGGAACGACCGAAGAATGAGGTGATCCGCCCCCAGACGGAGCCGCCGTCCTCATCGACTGCGAGGCGGATCTCGAGGAGCTCGTCCTCCTCTGCCCCGTAGATCTCGAAGTAGAGCGCCACCTCGTCGTCCCGCGAGAAGGTGGTGGCCGGCAGGAGGATCTGGGCCAACTCCCGGTCTTCCGCGTGCTCACCACCTTCCACGAGGGCCGAGTGCGAGAGCCCGAATCCGTCCTGTAGCGGAGCGATGGGCAGGCCCTCCCGCGCTCGCCCGATCCCGTTCCCGGCCACGACCTCCACGCTCCCCATGTAGTCACCATCATCCACGAGGATGTCGGCCCGTACATTACCCGAGGGGTCCACCGCTGCAGACGTCGTGAAAATCGCGAGGTCGTCCGGACGGCCGACCGCCAGACCAGCCTCAATCGGGGAGGCCAGGCTCGCCGGCACCTCTGCCGCGGCCAACACCCGCAACTCGGACCCGCGGCGGAGCACGACCGCCTGATGATCAAGGTTCTGCCAGTTCTCCGTGATGAACATGCGCTCCTCTCCCCGGTCCCATCGGACCTCCCAGTCCGAGGGTGAGCTCCGGAGCGGATCCTCGACCAGGGCCGGAGTGGGCGTGAAGCTATGGCCTCCGTACGTCTCGTAGACCCAGACCAGCCGGCTGGGGGTTGCGAGGTGTTCGACGGTGTTGAACGGCCCCCTCATGAGCATGCGGATCCCCGGCCTGCTGTACTGCAGCTCCTCGGCAGCTCGGGTCTCCACAAGTTGCCAGAGCGGGCGGTAGCGGCTGCTGCGCGCGCCCCAGGAGATCCATCTTATCACCTGACGGGAGAGGTGTTCCGCCTCCCGCTCGTTCGCCCGGGTGGTCCAGAGCGGATCACTGAGCCACCACACGAGGCGCCGCTCGTCCATGTCGGTCGGGCAGTCGGCGGAGGGGCGCTGCCCCCAGATGGGCGAGGGGTCCCTCCAGTAGCAGCGCACATCTTCAGGTGCCAGGGCGAGGGCGGAATCGAACTGGGCGAGACCGTCGCCGAGCCGGTTGCGGTGCTCCACGAACCCCCTCAGAGCAGGACAGAACCAGTCGATGGAACCGCACTCGTGCGCCGTCTGACGCGCATGCTCGAGATCGCCGTGTTTGACGGCCATCCCGACGCGCTGCTGATACAGCCAGATGGAAGCTCCCGCCTCGGGCGCGAGCGCTTCGAGTCGATCGATCAGGTCGGCCCGCAGGTGCGGCTCGAGACAATCGCCCCTCACGGGCCCGGAGCAGTCCCAGTCCCCCTGTAGGCATTCGGCGAATCCGGTGCCACGGCAAGGGTCCACCCACGACACCTGGGAGGTGGGCCCGACCCTCTGGTCCACACAGGCGCCGTCCGCCTCCCCCCGGCGGCAGGGAACTATGGCCTGATTTCCCGGACGCAGGGAATCGTAGTAGCGGTAGATGAGCTCGCTCGCCTGCTCGAGGGTCGACGCCGTATCCGGAGGACTCACGCCGATCTGGACCGCCGCAAGCATCACAAGTGAATGGCCCAGTGTCCACATGCCCGCCGCCCCGCCTGAGGTAAACCAAATCCGTCGTCGCCAGATCCTGCCAAACGCAAACTAGCTGGAGCGGCGGGCCGTCGCACGGAAGACGATCGTCCCTTAGTTCCCGGAAACGGCTTTCCGGGGGATGCCGTCGGGGGTTACTCTGGCGGCTTCAGTTCTCCTGCTCGGACATGCACTACTCCAAGCCCTCCACCTCGACCCCATTCGCAGATGCCCGACTCCTACCCCCCGCAGCGTCCCTCGAAGCACCTCCCTGAGAGCCGCGCTGAGGGCCGTCCTGACGAGCGCCCCGAGCACAGCGCCGACCCCGACCGCCCCTCTGACATGGACGCCTCCATCTCCCCCCTCTCCCGTCGCAGCTTCCTGCGCACGGCCGGGGTGGCGGGCGCCGGCCTGGCGCTGGGGGGCCCGGGGACCCCGAACCCCGCAGCGGCGAGTGGCGCGAACGCAGCCAAAGCTCGCATCCGGCGGCGGCGCGCGCGCACGGGCGCGATGGATTTCGATGCGGCGTTCGACGCGGGCGGGCTCCGGAGCCTTCTCCACCCCGACGACCCCTTCGAGACCGACTGGATCGCGGAGGACCGGCGGCTCGGCGACCTCATCGCCCGCTTCCGGCGGCCCGGTGGGGAGTGGGAGACGGTGGAGACGAGCGAGCTGGTGGAGGCGGGGCAGGTGGACTTTCTCGTGAGGAACTCCTCCGGCGGCGCGCCCTGGGGTTACCAGGGCGTCTACCAGGTGGCACGCGGCGGGTCGCCCGTCCTCGAGCTCACGGTGGACTTCGACCTGCGCACCGACTCCATCCACTGGACGGTCCGGGCCGAGAACCTCTCCGGCGAGGCGCTCGAGCTCGGCGACATCGCCCTCCCCCTCCCCGTCACCAACAGCTACACCCCCGATCCCGAGCAGACCGCCACCGCACGCGTGCTGAAGCACCACCTCGTCGCGGGCGACAGCTCCTTCCTCTTCTGGATGCGGAGCAACAGCGTGGGACCCTATCTCACCATGGTCCCCGACGAGGACACCCACCTCGAATACTGGGAGAGCCAGGGGGGCTTCCGGGTCTTCGTCCACTCGGCCGCCTCGGGCGGGGCGGCGCGCGCGGACGGGACGGACTGGCGGCAGCCCAACACCTCCCTGACCCTCGCGCCCGCGGGGGACTCCGGCGCCGCGACCCGCTACGGCTTCAAGCTCCGCTGGGCCGACAACTACGACGGGATGCGCGAGGTCCTCGTGGAGGAGGGGCTCATCGACGTCCACGTGGTCCCCGGGATGACGCTTCCCACCGACCTCTTCGCCCGCTTCGCCCTCCGCACGCGCGAGACCATTCACGGAATCGACGCGGAGCACCCCGGAGACACCGAGCTCCAGCGCATCGGGCGGAACGGGGAGTACGAGATCTGGGAGGTGCGGTTCGCCCGGCTCGGCGAGAACACTCTTACCGTCCGCTTCGGGGACGGCCGTCACATGGTGCTCGAGTGGTTCGCCACCGAGCCCATCGAGACCCTCATCCACAAGCGCGCCCGCTTCATCACCGAGAAGCGCCACGTGGACCCCGACCTCTGGTACGACGGGCTCCTGGCCGAGTGGAACATGGACAACCACGCACTTCTCGGGCCCGACAACTACGACCGGATCCAGGGGTGGCGCATCTACGCGGTGTCGTGCGACGACCCGGGGCTCAGCAAGCCGGCCTTCCTGGCCTCGAAGGTGGCGATGTACCCGGACCAGGAGGAGGTGGCGGCCCTCGACCATTACCTCGAGAGCTTCGTCTGGGGCGGGCTGCAGCGGACCACCGAGGAGACCTTCCCCTACGGGATCTACGGGATCCCCGACTGGAAGCAGAACCGGGAGAGCGAGGATCCGGGCCGCAACGGCCGTATGCACATCTGGAGGATCTACGACTACCCGCATATCGCCCTCTCGTACTTCCGCATGTACGAGGTGGCGCGGGACCAGCCGCAGATCCGGACCGCCCTCACCGCCGACGAGTACCTGACGCGGGCGGTGGAGACGGCGGTCGCGAAGTTCACCATCCCCTACGAGGTGGAGCGCTGGCAGGCGTATCGCATCGGACTCTACAACGAGTTGGTCATCGTGGAGATGCTGGAGGAGCTCGAGCGGCGGGGGTGGCGCGACCACTTCGACCGGCTCCGCCTCCACTGGGACCGGAAGGTGAGGGCCTTCATCAACGACAACCCGAACCTCTTCCAGTCCGAGTACTCCTTCGACTCCACCGGCTTCGAGTCCACCCACGCGCTCGCCAAGTACGCGGTGGAGAACCAGGAGCACCTCGCCCTGGAGCGGGCGGCGAATGATCGGTCTCCACCCGTCGCCATCGAGGACACCATGACGTTCATGGAGAGCCAGATGGCGGCGAACCTCTTCTGCCGCGGGTGGGTCGAGACGGCGTACTACTACCTGGGGAGCGACTACCGAGGCGGGGGCGGGAACGGCTACACCCTGAGCTACATGTCGCAGATGGGCGGGTGGTCGATCCTGGACTACGCCTACCACTACTCCGACGACCCGATGCCCTACCTGCGCCTCGGGTACAACTCCTACCTGAGCTCGTGGGCGCTCATGAACACGGGCACGCCGGAGTCCAGCTACGGCTATTGGTACCCCGGGGCGGAGAACGACGGGGGCGCGGGGGGAGGGTTCGAGCCGGCCCCCTTCGGGGAGACCTGGCTGGACCAGCCCCACAACCGCGGATCCTGGTACTACTCCTGCGAGATCGACCTGGGGTTCTGCGGGGGGCTGCGAGGGGCCGCCACCGTTGTGGCTGACGACCCCATCTTCGGCCGGTTCTGCTATGGCGGGGACATGCAGGAGAGGGGGAGCGAGTTGCAGATCACTCCCAGGGACGGGGTGCGTCGGCGGTTCCACGCCATGCTGGACGGGGGCCGGCTGCACGTGGCGTCCGCGACCGATCGGTTCGTGGCGGGTGAGCCCATCCGGGTGTCCGGGGACCTCTCGAAGGTGCGGTTCCGGCTGGAGTCCGACAACCCGGAGGCGCACACCGCGCGGCTCCGGCTGCGGGCAGGGGTGCCGGGGCGGTACCGGGTGGAGGGGCCGGCGGGCGCGGCCGGCACGATCGAGGTGGGGAGCCAGCGGGACGCGCAAGTGGAGGTCGCCATGCCCGCCGGGGGGCGGCCGGGGGAGGTGCGGATCCGACGGGTGGGGTGAGGGGAGCGCCGTCGTTCGCGTCCAGCAGCCAACCCCCGACATCCCCTACCGCGACACCTCATAGCGTGCCACCGTCGTGGCGTTCCCGTTGCTTTCGGAGGTAGCCCGGAGCCAGACCGTTGCGCCGCTCGCCGCTTCCCCGATGTGCCCCAGGTGCACCGTGACCTCTTCGGACTCGCCGAAGGGGAGCGCCACCAGCGAGTTCGGGAGGGCGGCCTCCCATCCATCGCCCTCCACCCAGGCCGTGAGGCGGTAGATGTCGTTCTCCAGGTGCGCCCTCACGTCCTGCGGATGGAGCTCCGCGTCGGGGTCCGCCGCAGAGCCGGTGTTCGTGAGGGTGAAGGTGACGGTCCCGTCGGAGCCCAGGGAGGTCGAATCCAGAGCGGGGCTCAACTCCACCCCTCGCTCGTGGGGACCGGAGCCGTCCATGGAGCGCACCCCGAGGGTATAGGAACGGATGCCCTCGTCGCTCGAGTGGACATCCACGATGTAGAAGTGGAGGCGGTTGTGCGGATCCACCCACTCGTAGCGACTCCCCGAGTTCTCCCCCGCGTGGAACAGCCCGTTGTTGAGCTGGCGATAGTCGGCAATCGTCCGCATGACGGGAGTCCCGTCAGGCCGGAAGAAGTCCACCTCGTTGATGTCACCCGGGTT
This sequence comes from Gemmatimonadota bacterium, assembly GCA_040905325.1. GTDB lineage: Bacteria > Gemmatimonadota > Gemmatimonadetes > Longimicrobiales > Gaopeijiaceae > JBBDRS01. Next base: position 30,857 of record JBBDRS010000044.1, on the reverse strand, counting down.
GGCGTCGATCATCCAGTTGAAGACGTTGAAAGCATTGGGCCCGCCCGTCGTGCTCGACTCGTCCTTGTTCTTCGCGATGAGCACCCCGTTGTCGGGGAGGAAGGAATCGTATCCGGTGCGCTGTACAACCTCCACGGTGTAGTTGTCGTAGTCCGGGATCCCGGCGGAGAGGGGATTCACGGCAGGGTCGTCGGGCGGGGTGCGGTCCCGGGGCTCCTCCCCGTCCAGGCGTACCACGATCCCGGCCAGCTCACCGGGGAGGGGATCCACGTTCCGCGCCGTCACCCGCGCCACTGCGAGCCCGGACTCCGCGAGCCCGTTCCGGTTCACCTCGAGGGTCTGATCCGCTTCGATGAACTCGAAGTAGAGCCGCTGCCGAAGCGTCACGCCGGCAGGCATGGCCCCGCCCGCCACCACCGGAACCATGTAGCGCTTGTGCGGGCCACCCGGTCCATTGAAGGACCCGCGATCCATGATGTCGTAGGCACCGGCACCGACCCGCCTGTACGGCTCCACGTAGGGGTTGTTGTTGTTGTCTCCGATCCGGAAGGCCGCGTGCGAGATCTCGTGTCGGATCGCCCCGGAGCTCTCGGCGGTCGTCATCGCGGAGTTCGCCCAGAGCCAGGTGCCGGCCAGCCAGCTCGTCCAGTCGACGTATCGCGTGTTCACCCAGTCGGGCTTGTCGGGGTCGGGGTTGCCCCACTCCTCGGAGATGTCGTCCTGGGTCTGGAACATCATCTCCCCGAACTCCTGCCAGGTCGTGGTCTCGTCGTACCCGGCGTACTGATGCATGACGAGGTCGAACTCGTCCCGGATTCCCTCGCTGGTCTCCTCCTCCCACATGGCCACCAGCTCCTCGTTGGCGCTCATGCCGTCCTCCATCTCGCGGACGTGCTGCATGTCACCGGGCACGTCGTCGTTGGAGCGGGCGAAGTACTGGTAGTACTCGTGCTCCATCCGGAAGGGGCCGTACGGAACGACCTCCACCCCGATGCGGCCACCCGAGAGCTCCATCCAATACTCGTGGAGGGTGTGTCCGCGGTTGTCCTCGCCGGGAACGTTCCAGAAATCGTGGTAGAACTGGGGGATCTCGTCGCGTTCCACCGGCTCGAGCTGCGGGTTCCCGAAGGGGTCCGAGTTCCGGGGGAGCGTCATCACGAACGGCTGGCTCGGGAAGTCCGCTGGGAGAAGGGCGATCCGAATGGTCCGTTCCGAGGCCTCGGCGGAGTCGGCCCAACTCACCCCCGGGATGGGGGTGTAGTGGTCCCAGGTCATGTCGTCCTGGTCGACGACCACCTGCGGGTCGATGGGCTCGATGTCGAGGGGGCGCGCTCCGTCGTCGCATCCGGCCAGCACGGCGCCGGAGACGAAGAGGTAAACGACGAACGCGCCCGCTCGGGCGCGCGAGGACCTGGATAGCATGACCTTCCACCTTGCAGAACGGGAACCCGATACGCCAAGGAGGAGAGCTCCTCCCCGCTGACGCGGTACAGATCGGGCATTCTACGGGGGGAGGGAGGGAGGTGCAACGGGTGGCGCCGGGAGAGCGGGGAGTCCTGGGACACGGGGCCGTTGGCTCAAGGGACGGGCCATGTGCCGGGCCCGGCCAGCACCGCCCCCGCCAGGACCCCGAGCCCCGCCGCCCCCACCCCCAACCCCACCGTCAGCGTGAGGTAGACGAGCGCGGCCCGAGTGGCGCCCCGCTGCAGGAGCCGGACCGCCTCAAACATCCAGGTGGAGAAGGTGGTGTAGGCCCCGAGGAAGCCGGTAGCCAGGAGGGGGAGAAGCCACCCGGCCCCGTCCGCGACGCCGAGCCACCCCACGAGCAGCCCGAGGGAAAAAGAGCCGGAGACGTTCACTACGAGGGTGGCCAGGGGGATCCGGGCCACACCCCGGGCAGCGGTCCAGCGGAAGGCCACCCAGAGGTCCACGCGCCAGCGGGCGACCGCGCCGCACGCCCCCCCGAGCGCCGCCAGGAGGAGGTCCGTCATCCGGCACCTCCCCGCCCTGCCACCCGGTCCATCATCCGGGCCCCCAGCCCGACGCCCACCGCCGCGGCCACCAGACCCGCGCCGATGCTCACGCCCACGTACCCGACCGCAACCGCGGGGGCACCCCTTCGAGCGAGCTCCACCACCTGCACGCTCACGGTGGAAAAGGTCGTGAACGAGCCCAGGAGGCCGGTGGCGAGGAAGGGTCGCCACCGGGCCGCCAGCGCCGGCGAGCGGAGGAGGGCAGTCAGGACGATCCCGAGCAGGAAGGCCCCGGAGACGTTTTCCATCAGGGTGACCAGGGGAAACCCCGCCTCGTGCGCTGGGAAGCCGGCCAGGAGAGCGTGGCGCATCCCGGCACCCATGGCACCTCCCAGTGCGACAGCCCAGAGGTGTCCCCAGGGAGCCTTTTCCCGCGGCCCGGCCAGCGTCCTCAGTCGACGCCCCCGCCCCTCCGCGAGGCGCTCCCCTTCATCCGGTCGCGGAGATGCTCCCGAAGGGCGTTCAGGTCGGTCAGGACCGTCACCCCCGCGAGCCCCTCCCCACCCGTTTCCTGACGGAACCGCCTGGCCCCACCCCCGCCTACCAGGACCTCGGTGCCGACCGGCAACCGTGCCAGGAGGCGTCCGATCTCCTCCTCGATCTGCCCGGCGCCGCCTTCGCCCACGATGCTCACGGCCACCAGCTCGGCTCCGGTCTCCAGCGCGGCGTTCGAAAGCGCCTCCAGTGGAAGATCCGCCCCGAGGTAGAGGACCCGACACCCCACCAGTGCTCCGGCCACCGCCACCAGGAGCCCGCCCAGCTCGTGGCGTTCCCCGGCGAGGGTCCCCACCACCATGGTCGGGGCCCCGTCGGCGGGAGAGGTGGAGCTGCGGAGGGACGAGAGGAACGGGAGGGCGACGGCGGTGGCCAGGTGCTCGTGATGGACGCCGAGCTCGCCCCGGTGCCAGCGGTCCCCGACGGCCCGAAAGAGGGGAGCGACCACCTCTTCGAGGAAGGCGAACCCGCCCATCCGGAGGAGGGCGCTGCGGAGCTCTCCCTCGAGACCCTCGGCGTCCATGGCGTGGATCCTGGCCAGGCACCCGCTGACGACCTCCTGGGGTGAGACCCCTCCGGTGGCGGTCCCGGCCCGGATCTTCGACGCCGAGTCGGACGGGCCGGAGCGCCCGCCCTTCTCCCGCCCCGGCACCTGGAGGCGAGCGGCCTGATCCTCCCGAACCAGCTCCTTCAACTCCGCCGGGGGGAGCTCCACCGCCTGGCCCACCCGACGTCCCCCCTCCGTCGCCAGCCGGATCAGACGGAGGCGCTCGATGTCCTGATCGGAGTACAGACGGTGGCCCGCATCGTCCCGGGAAGGCTCGACTACCGAATACCTTCGCTCCCACGCGCGGAGGACCTCGTGGGAGAGTCCGGTCCGTTCGGAGACGACCCCTATGGGGTGCCGGGCACGGCTCTCCTGCCCCCGGGGCGCCCCGCCGTCCGAACCTCCTGCCCGTGATCCGTCCTGCTCCTCGCCTGTCGCCATACATCCGCCTGTTGGGGAGAGTGTCCACCAGTGGCGAGCCACCGACCGATCGGCTCCTTTCAATACGTCGCCAGGTCGCCCAGCGCCGTAGAGTGCAGAAGGTACGGGGAACCGGTCCGGATCGCGAGACGGTGCACCACCTTCAGCCGCTCGCGGACCGACGCCTCGGCCTCCGCGCGTTCCGCCTCGGAAGCCGCCTCCGCGACGTAGCCCCACATGTGGTCGATTGCGTTCGCGAGTCGCCCCGCAGGAGGAGGGATCCGGAGGAGCCGCACGAGTTCGAGGGCAAGCCGGTCCATCCCGGCCTCCCCCCGCAGGCTCGCTACCTCGCGGCCGATTTTGCGGTAGCGCCCGGGGTCGCGCGCCATGGCGGAGTACTTGTGCTGCGCCCAGAGCTCCTGGGTCGACTCCGGGAGGGGGATCCGTCCGGCCTCCCCCTCGGCGTACTTCTCGCGCAGGAGGACGAACTGCTCCGCCGGCGACGTCACGAAGATGGAGGGCCAGCCCACCTCCTTCCCTTCGGTGGCGAGGGGAGTCCGGTCCTCGTACCCGCGCAGCCTCATCTCCGCGGCAAGGTGTCGGTGGCGCCAGGCGAGGGCGGCGAGATGCCCCTGCCACCGGAGCGTCTCCGGGTGGCGCGCATATCCCTTCTTCCCAAGGCGCAGGATGGATTCGACGCCGTGCAGCTCCCGATGCTCCCCCAGGAGGCGCGAGCGACTCAGGTAACCGGGGTCCACGTCCCAGATCCGCACCTCTCCCTCCTCCCCTCCAGCTAAGCCCGTTTTCCCATGTGGGATCCCTTTCGGGTCCGCACTGGTATTCCTTTCGTGTGAGGCGATCAGGGGCTACCCCGATGGCTTCCCCTCGATTCCCAGGCAGCGTCCGGCCCAGGTCGGCGCCCCCTCGAGACCTTTGATTCGTCCAACTCCCAACCCGGCAACACACCCATGGAGCTCCCGATGATCGGAAGACTTGTACCCTTAACGGCTGTCGCGGCGGTCGCCCTCGCCCTCTTCCCCCCCACACCTGTCCTCGCCCAGGCCACCGCCGTCACCGGCCCCGTGGTGGAGAACGGACAGGCCCAGGTGGTGGAGGCCTTCGCCGACTCGACGGAGTGGGTTCGCGAGCGGGTCTGGGTGGAAACCGGGTTCGACACCGACGGCAACGGCCGTCCGGACCGGTTGCACGTGAGCGTCGTCCGCCCGCGCCAGACCGAGACGGACGGGATCCAGGTCCCGGTCATCTACGAGACCAGCCCCTACTTCGCCGGTACGGCCAGCATCTCCGACGTCCTCTGGAACGTGGAGCACGAGCTGGGCGAGGAGCCGCCGGCGCGGGAGGTCCATCCCTGGGTGGAGTACCAGGGGGATCGCGACCGGATCGCCGACCGGTATGTGGAGGACTGGGTTCCTCGCGGGTTCGCCGTGGTGCACTCTGAGTCGCCCGGCACCGGGTTCTCGCAGGGGTGCCCCACCATCGGGGACCCGAACGAGTCCCTGGCTCCCAAGGCGGTGATCGACTGGCTAAACGGCCGGGCCCGTGCCTTCACCACCCCCGACGGCAACGAAGAGGTGGTGGCGGACTGGGCCACCGGGAACGTGGGAATGACCGGCACCTCCTTCAACGGGACACTCCCCCTCGCCGCGGCCACCACCGGGGTGGACGGGCTGAAGGCGATCATCCCTGTCGCGCCGAACACCTCGTACTACCACTACTATCGCTCCCACGGCCTCGTGCGGTCGCCCGGTGGATACCTGGGAGAGGACATCGATTCCCTGTACGACTTCGTGCACAGCGGGCCCCCCGAGAACCGCGACCACTGCAACTCGACCATCCGTGCCCGGATGCTTCGAGAATCGGACCGGGTCACGGGGGACTGGAACGACTTCTGGGCCGAGCGCGACTACGCGCTTCAGCTCGACAGCCTCCAGGCCGCCGTCCTCATGTCCCACGCGTGGAACGACTGGAACGTGATGCCGGAGCACAGCGTGCGGGTCATCGAGGGGCTCAAGGAGCGGGGCGACGTTCCGCTGCAGATGTACTTCCACCAGGGGGGACACGGCGGTCCGCCTCCATTCGAAATGATGAACCGGTGGTTCACCCGCTACGTCCTCGAGGTGGAAAACGGGGTGGAGAACGATCCGCGCGCCTGGATCACCCGTGAGGGTGACGACCGGGAGGATCCGACCCCCTACCCCGACTACCCGCACCCCGAGGCCTCCGACGTTCGCCTCCATCTGGGGGCCGGAGGAGATGCGGCCGGGTCGCTGGTTCCCGAGGCCACCGGCGATGTACTGGCCGAGACGCTGGAGGACAACGTGGCGTTCAGTGGGGCCGAGTTGGCCCAGGCTCCAAGCTCGCCCCACCGCCTCCTGTACCAGACCCCGGAGCTAGAGCAGCCGGTACACATCTCCGGTACGGCTCGCCTGACCGTCTCCCTGGCCAGCAACGAGCCGGCCGCGAACCTCTCCATCTTGCTCGTGGCGCTCCCATGGGAGGAGCCCGAGGGGAGTCAGCCCAACTTCAACGTGATCACCCGGGGGTGGGCCGATCCGCAGAACCACGAGTCCCTCTCCGAAAGCGATCCCATGGTTCCCGGAGAGTTCCGGACATTCTCCTTCGACCTCCAGCCGGACGACCAGATCATCCCGGCCGGGAAGCGGATCGCCCTGGTGATCTTCTCGAGCGACCGGGAGCACACCCTCTGGCCGGAACCGGGAACGGAACTCTTCGTCCAGCTCGACCGCACCTCCCTCGACCTCCCTGTGGTGGGAGGAGAGGCGGCGCTTCGTCAGGCACTGGGGATGTAGGCCTGAAGCAAGGCGCCCCGGCCTGGACAGTCGGTCGGCCCCCACCGTCCGCGAAGTTCGATCGACCCGTCCGGTCCGTGCCGGGCGGGTCGATCAGTTCCAGGGAAGCCCGTCCAGAACGAACTGGACTCCGATGACCATTACCAGGAGCCCCATGATCCGGGTCATCACGTTCAACCCGGTGCGGCCGAAGGTATGGAGGAGGAGGGGCGCCACCAGCATGGCCCCTGCGGTGAGGAGGACCACGGCGGCGATGGCCCCGTGGACCACGAGGTGGCCGACCACGTCCTCCGCCTGGGCGGTGAGGACGATGACCGTCGTGATGGCGCCAGGGCCCGCGATGGTGGGAAGGCCCAGAGGGATCACCCCCACATCTTCCCGGGGCTCCTTCTCCTCCTCTTCAGTGACCTTCACGCGGGAGCGGCGCGCCTGGAGCATGTCCCAGCCGATGGCGAAGAGGATGATCCCCCCGGTGATCCGAAACGCCTCGGTGGTGATCCCGAAGAACCCGAGGAGCGCCCCACCGGAGAGGGCGAAGATCCCCAGGACCAGGAACGCGGTGAGCGACCCCTTCCACGCGGCCTTCCGCCTGCGCTCCGGGGTATGGTCGCCGGTGAGGGCCAGGAAGATCGTGGCGGCGGACAGGGGGTTCACCACCGCCAGCAGCGAGGAGAACGCCAGCACCGCAAAGGTGAGGTCGACGGGGCTCATGAGGGCATTTTAACGACCGGACGCGGGAAGGGAACGAATCGCCGGTGGCATGTGGGCTCCTTCCGGCCGGGACGTCAGCCGAACCGCTCCAGCAGGCGGAGCGCCCCCTCCCCCGTACGGCACAGCGGACCGATTTTGTCGAGGGTCGTCCCCGCCGCCATGACGCTGTGCCTGCTCACTCGCCCGAAGGTGGGCCGGAGCCCCACTACCCCGCACCGGTCGGCCGACGAGAGAATGGAGCCTCCCGTGTCCGTTCCGATGGCGAAGGCCACGAGCCCCGCCGACGTTGCGGCGGCCGAACCCGCGGAGGAGCCGCTGGACCCCTCCGCCGGATCCCAGGGGTTGTTCGTGCGCCCCCCGAACCACTGATCGCCGAAGGCCAGCTCACCCGTGGTGAGCTTCGCCACGAGGATCGCCCCGGCGTCGTCCAGCCGCCGGACCACCGACGCGTCGAGATCCACGACCTGGTCCCGAAAGGGCGCGGCGCCCCCAGGTGGTGGGATAGCCCCGCACCGCGATGATGTCCTTCACTCCGTAGGGCAGGCCGTGGAGGGGGCCCCGGTACCGGCCGGCGGCGATCTCCCGATCCGCGGGAGGGGCGGGTCAACTCGGGGCGGCTCCGGTGGTCGCGGGGCTCGCTCCGGTCCACCTCCACCCCCGGAACCCGCAGTCGAAGTGGAGGGGGGAACTCCGCGGGAGGGGGAGAGGGGGCCTCGGATCGCGGAGAAGGTAGCTCCCCGTACAGACCCCCGGGGCGAGGGCCCCTTGTTAGCAGGTCCCTCCGCCGTCCCTGCGAGGGTGGTGGAACGCGAAGCCCGACCCCATGGGGGAGTCCTCGACCCAGTCCATACGGAGCCCGTCGAGGGCCCAGGCGCTCCGTGGATCCATGAAGATCCGGATCCCCCGTCCGGAGATGACCACATCGTCCTCCCCCGGCTCCACCTCCAGGACCATGCCGACGCGGAGGGGGGCCGAGCACCCTGCGCCCATCTGGGCGGTAAGCCTGAGGCCGCCCGCCTCCTCCAGCCCCTCCTCCGCCAGCATCCCACGCACCTGCTCGACAGCAGAGGGGGTCAGGCCGATCCGAGGGGGAGCGGCGGCGGGTTCAGGCGTGGCAGGAGCGTCGGGTGCTTCCGGAAGGGAGGAGGACATGGTGGTTGGAACCCGCTCGGCGGTTGCCGGTTCCGCGGGCGTGACCCGACGCCTGAATGAGTAATTCCTGCACACTTCTCCGGTCGGGAGGGAGGGCATGCCGCCAGGGAGTGGCCAGGGGAGCGCCGCCAGCACCCTGCAAATTACTCCACCGCCACAGCATATGCATCTTCGGACGCACCTGGTACGGTCCGTGCACTGTTTCAGAATCACATACGTCTGGAGCCAGGCCCGTTCGGGTACCCGGCCCCGCGGGTGGACCCTACCGGTTCGCCCCCCCGGGACCATCCAGACCCCGACCCAGTCGGGCCCTACGATGCCGAAGGAGCCCACCGTCATGTCGAGAGCCGACCCCGATCGCCAAGCCCCGCGGAGAGCCCCCTACGCCAGCGCCTCAACCGCTCGCAGGAATCTGCTCAGTGGCTGGGGTGCCCCTCCGGGATCGAGGAGCGTGCATCAGGCCGCCCCGGAGGTCGTCGACCTGCGGGATCTCATTGCGGAGATGGACCTCGGGATGCTCGTCTCCGGCGAGGTCTCCCTCTGCACCGACCTGCCGGTCACGCCGTGCCCCGTCCTGATGGACCGGGCGCTGCTGGCGGAGCTCGTCTTCTGCCTCGTCTCACACGCTCGAGACGCCGTCCTTCCCAGGGGCACCGTCCGGGTGGGACTCGACCAGATCACCGGGAGCAGTTCGGACGGCCGCCGCTCCGGGGGTTGGGTCCAGCTGGAGGTTTCGGACTCGGGGCCCGAAATGGATCACGCGACCCTGGAACGGGCGCTGGTACCGTTCTACGCCACGCGACACGAGTATGGTCAAAGAGGCCTCGGGCTCGCGATCGTGCATGGTCTGGCGCGGGAGGCCAGCGGGGGCATGGCCATCGCGAGCCATCCGGAAGCCGGGACGGCCGTGCGCATCTGGCTTCCCGTTGCGGACCGCGCCATCTCCAACGGAAGGCACCTGCTGCGGATGAAGTGAGGGAGCGGCCATCCGCGCCCTCGATCATCCAGACCTCACCCAGCCGGTGCTCCGTGGCGCCTCGTGCACCACGTCCCGACGCTCGGCCAAATCCTTGCCACAATGCGGTTTGAGGCCATGACATCCGTCCAGGGAACGGCCGCCGCCACGGTTCTCTTGCATCGTGCATCCCCGAAAAGGGCACGGGGAAAATCTTCCTGGTGAGGTGGTAAGGCCTTCGGGGCGTCCTCACCCGGGTCAGCGCCCACCACCGGTGAGCTCCCGCACCTCCTCGAGGCCGACGGGATCCCATTCCGGACGCTCGTCCGCGTTGGCGATGGCCAGGACCGAGTGGAGGAGGAGGCGAGCCACCCGCGACGCCTTGTCGTGGTCCACGAACTCCACGTCGTCACACGGCTGGTGGTAGCACTCGTGGATCCCGGTGAAGAAGAAGAGGGAGGGAATCTCCTTCCGCATGAAGTGGAACTGGTCCGAGCGGAAGAAGAACCGCTGCTCCGGCCAGAGGTCGTCGGAGGTGATCAGGTTCAGCTCGGGCATCCCCTCGTTCACCTGGTCCACCAGTGGCCCCAGGGTGGAGTAGTCCTTCCCGATGACCACCAGGGTGTCAGGGTGGGCGTCGCCCCCCACCATATCGGCGTTGATGTTGGCCACCGCGCGGTCCAGGTCGATGGTGGGGTGGTCCACGAACCATTCCGCGCCCCGGAGGCCCTTCTCCTCGCCGCTTACATGGACGAAGACGACCGAGCGCCGGGGCGCCTCCTCCATGAGGGCCAGGGCCCGGGCCACCTCCAGGAGGGTCGCAGTCCCCGAACCGTTGTCGTCGGCGCCGTTGTAAATGGAGTCCCCTTCCACCGGACCCCTCACCCCCACATGGTCGTAGTGGGCGGAGAGAACCACGTACTCGTCGCTGAGGACGGGATCACTCCCCGGCAGCTTCGCCACCACGTTGGCCGGGCGGGCGTCGTCCAGGACATCCAGGGGGAGGCTCCCCTCCAAACGGGCCCCGGCGGGTTCCTGAAACACCTCGCCCCGGGCCGCCCGGGCGGCGAGCGCGTCCAACTCCGGGATGACCAGCGCCGCCGCCTCCCCGGCCAGATAGACCTGTGGAAAGAGGCCGCGGTCTCCCATGAACCAGGAGGCGGAACCGTACTGCGGACCGAGCTCGGCGAACGCCCCGGCGGCGAACTCGCCGTCCAGGACGTGGACTACCGCCCGCGCCCCGCTCTCCCGGGCATGGGTGGCCTGGCGGTTGGAGAGCTGGAAGAGGGCATTGCCCCACTCTCCGGGAAGGGACACCACCGCCACCCTCCCCTCCAGCGAGCCAGGCTCCGGGGACGCCTGGTCCACATCCCCCAGGAAGACCATGTCCCCATCCAGGGCCTCGGGAGCCCCGCCCCGCACGAAGGCATTCGCTCCCACCCGCACCGGGGCCCGTTCACCGGCCCCCTGGAGCTCCAGAGCGACGTTCTCCACGTCCGGCCGCACCAGACGGAACGGATAGCGCTGGTAGAAGGTCCCGTCCTCCCCCGCCGGCTCGAGGCCGGCCCGGCGGTGCTCGCTCACCAGGTAGGCCGCCGCGGCCTCCAGCCCGGGGCTCGGGGTGTCCCGTCCCCTGAGCGCGTCGGAGGCCAGGAAGTAGAGGCGGTTGTACATGGACTCGGCGGTGATGGTGGCCGCTGGGTCCTCCACCGCGGTGCCGATGGCCTGCCCCTGCAGTGGAGCATCCAGGAGCGAAGTGCCCAGAAGGGCGAGGGCGAGGGCGAGGGCGAAGCGGCGGGACGAAGGGCGATGAAGCATGGCGAGGTTCTCCGGATCGTCGTCGAGCCCGGTCCCGAGCAGACCGGAGTCCGCGCGTCGTACCCCGGGACGGAGGAGGGGATTCCCCCTTCGAGCTGGCCGCCACCACTCGGTCGTCAGGGATGCGACCCAGCACCCGCTAGCTTATCGTGGAGGTACGCCCGACGCGGAGGTGAGCGACTGCTCCTCGCCCCCACCCCAAACCCCCGACCCGGCTTGCTTGACATGAAGGTTTGGATCGACGCCGACGCCTCTCCGCGCGACGTGAAGGAGATCGTGTTCCGGGCGGCGAAGCGCCTGGAGCTCGAAGCGATCCTCGTCGCGAACCAGCGACTCTACGTCCCCCCGGGAAATCCGTTCGTGCGAGCGGAGCGGGTCGAGGGCGGGCCCGACGTCGCAGACCTCCACATCGTGGAGAACGCATCCCCGGGCGACCTGGCCATCACCGCCGACATTCCGCTGGCAGCTGCTCTCGTGGAGAAGGGGGTCCAGGTGATCGATCCACGGGGCGAGGAGTTCACGGAGGAGAACGTGGGCGAGCGCCTCTCCATCCGGGACTTCATGGATGGCCTGCGAAGCAGCGGAGTCGAGACGGGCGGACCGTCGGCTTACGGGCGGAAGGAGAAGCAAGCCTTCGCGTCGGCGCTGGATCGGGTGCTGACGCGAAGCCTCAGGGAGGGGTGAGGACCCGGCGCGGACAACGTGCCGCCACCCCCCGTGCGTGGGGAGATTCCCCACAGCGACTTCAGCAGGCTCCCTACAGCCCAGGCGCCCCCCCCGGCCGTATTCTTCGTAACGCCTCGACGCCCCTTCCGCCCTTCTGCCTCCCCGCCAGACCCATGGCCAGTCCCCCTTCGGAGACCCGCGGCACAGAGCGCCCCGACCATCCGCACGCGGGCGCCCGGCCCGGAAGGATGCTCTCCGGCGCCTCCCCCCACGGGGCCCTCGACTTCGATCGGGCCCCGCTCATCCTGACCTGGGAGATCACCCAGGCGTGCGCGCTGGAGTGCGTCCATTGCCGGGCCGAGGCCTGTCCGGATCGCCATCCGGACGAGCTCACCACCGACGAGGCGCAGGCGTTCATCGACCGGGTGGCCACCTTCGAGCCCCATCCCCCGTACCTCGTCTTCTCGGGCGGCGATCCCCTCGAACGACCGGATCTGGTGGAGTTGATCGCGCACGCCACGGAGAAGGGGGTGCATACGGCCGTGACGCCCGCGTCCTCTCCCCTTCTGACCCGGAGTGCCCTCGAGGAGATCCAGGCGGCGGGAGCTTCGCGGGTGGCCCTTTCACTCGACGGCGCCACCCCGGAGGCCCACGACGGGTTCCGAGGGGAGCCGGGGTCGTTTGCGACGATCCTCCGGGCCGCACGATACGCGAGGGAGTTGGGACTCGGACTCCAGATCAACAGCACCGTGACCCGGGACACGGCGGACGACTTCCCCCGGATGGCCGACCTGGTGGACGAGCTGGGGGCCGTAATGTGGGAAGTTTTCTTTCTGGTGCCCGTGGGGCGAGGAACGGCGCTGGAGCCCCTGGGCGCCGACGAGACCGAGACATTTCTCGAATGGCTCTGGGAGCGGCAGGACGGGACGCCCTACCGCGTCATCACCGTGGAGGCGCCCCACTACCGGCGGATCGCGCACCGTCGCGAGAGGGCCAGGGGGAATCGGAACGTCCGAGTGGGTTCCACCGGCGACGGCAAGGGTTTCCTCTTCGTCAGCCATAAGGGCGACATCTACCCTTCGGGCTTCCTCCCGCTGCGCGCGGGGAACGTCCGCGAGGACGACGTCATCGAGGTGTATCGTCACTCCGCCCTCTTTCGCTCGCTACGCGACCCCGACGGGTTTCGAGGGAAGTGCGGGGTCTGCGAGTACCGCTCGATCTGCGGTGGGGCCCGCGCCCGCGCATTCGCGGTCACCCGAGACCCGCTGGGGGCCGACCCCTTCTGCAGCTACGTCCCCCGGCGGTACCAGCGCATGGTGGATGCGGGCGAAGCCCCACCTCCCGAGCCGTACACGCCGAGGAGACGCCGACGCCTCCCCACCCTGGCGGGGTGACGCACCGGCGAGGAACGAGCCTCCCGCGGATCGGGTAGAGTACCGGGTAGTTCCCGTCATTCCAACATCCCCCGATACCACGCCCCCAAGGTGCCGAATGCCGAGTCCCCGTCCCGGACGCTCCCACCCTATGTCCCACCCCGTCTTCCTCAGCCTCGTCGTGATTCTGGTGGCCCTCGCCTACGCCATCCCCGCTGCCGCGCAGGACTCTTCCGGCCGCGGCCAGGGCCTCCAGGCGACGGTGCTGGCGGGCGCCACCTTCTCGACGCTGCACGGCGCGGATGATCTCGACCGCCGGACGGGGACGATGGGTGGCGTGTCCCTCCTCTTCCCCTTCGCCGGACCGCTCTCGCTCCAGCCGGAGCTCCTCTTCGTGAGTCGCGGGGCGAAGTCCGCGTCCGAGCTCCGCGAGGGTCTGGAAATCAGCTCCGTCCAACTTCCGGCGCTCCTCCGCCTCTCCCTGACTCCGCGGTCCGACCTGACCCCGCACCTCTACGCCGGGCCGTATCTCGCCTTCGAGCTGGACTGCTCGGTGGAGGGGAGCAATCTGGACTGCGACGAGTTCGGGACGGTGGACACGAACGCCGTGGACGTGGGCGGGATCGCCGGAGGCGGAGTAAGCTTCCTGGCCGGCCCGCTCCTCCTGACCGGGGGGATGCGCTACGACTTCGGGATCTCGTCCCTGGCCGAGTTCGAGTCGGGCTCGGTGCGGGAGTCCGCGCGGCACGGCGCCTTCGCCCTGTATGTGGGCGCAGGGATACGGATCGGGGGCTGACGCATATGGATCGGGGAGCACGGACACGGAGGAGGCTCACCCTCGTCGGTGCGGCAGGCGCGCTTCTCATCCTGGGCATCGCGGCCTTTCTCCTCTTTCTTCGCACCCCTTCGCTGACTCCCCCACCCCCCACCTGGGAGGGGGATGAAGCGGCGCTGCCCGACCTCCCCACCTCCTCCATCCTGCTCCCCATCCTCATGGACCCCGGAGTGCTGGAGGCCCGGGTGGAGGCCGAGCTCCCGAGCCGGTTCGGCAACCTGGAAGAGCGCCGGCAAGACCCCTCCATCCCCGGGCTGGAGTTTGCGTTCGAGGCGGAACGCGAGTCCACTGCCCTCAGCTTCCGCGGGGACACCGTGGCCCTCGAGATGGTGCTCCGGTACCGCGGTCGGGTCTGGTACGACGCCCCCTTCCTGGGTCCCCTCACCGCCGCCTGCCCGGGGGGTGAGGCGTCGGCCCCCCGGGTCCGGGTCGTCCTCTCCTCTCCCGTGGGGCTCTCCGAGGACTGGGCACTCCGGACGGAGACGACGGTGGAGACCCTGGAGGCCGCGAGCCCCGAGGTTGGTGATCGCTGCATGATTCCGGGGCTGGAGCTCGACGTCACCGACGCCCTCCTGGCCGGGGCCTTCCCCCTCCTGCAGGAGCAGGCCGGCCTCGTGGACGACGCCCTTTCGCGGGTCGCCCTCCGAGAGGAGGTGGAGCGCGCCTGGGAGGAGCTTCGTCAGCCGATCCTGATGGCCGACGAGACCTGGCTCACCCTGGAGCCCGTGGGGGTCTGGCGGGCGGAGCTCGAGGGTACGGACGGGGAGGGGATGCTCCGCGCCTCCGTGGGGCTGGCACTCCTCCCGCGCGTGGTGATGGGCGCCGAGCCGCCCGCCTCCGACACCCGCCTCCCTCCCCGGATCGACGATCCCGACGGGGAAGAGTTCGAGCTCGTGGTGGACGGCCGCATCGGTTACGCCCTCGCCTCGCGCCTGGCCACCGAGGCGATGGCCGGCCAGGAGTTCACCGTCGGAGGACGTACGGTGGAGGTGCAGGGGGTGGAGGTCTCCGGCCACGGCGGAGGACGGCTGGCCCTCGCGCTGGAGGTCGAGGGTGCGGTTCAAGGGCGCCTCTTCCTGGTGGGAACGCCCGTCTACGATTCGGGAACCGGGAGCATTTCGATCCCCGACCTCTCGCTCCACGTCGAGAGTCGGAACGTGCTGGCGCGGAGTGCCGGATGGCTCCTGGAGGCCGGGTTCTCCGACGAGATCCGACGGAGAGCGGTGTGGCCCATCACCCCCCTCGTGGCTCAGAGCCGCACGGCGTGGCAGGAGGCGTGGAACCGGGAGCTCGCGCCGGGCGTCCAGCTGGAAGGGGGGCTGGACGAGCTGGAGGTCATCGACGTGGGGGCCGGCCGCGGGGAGATCGTCGTGCGCTCGCGGCTCGAGGGGAGCGCCCGGATCCTCATCGATCCTCGTCCGACGGGGGCTTGAGGCGCACCGAGACGGCGGGCGGCTCCACCAGCGTGCGGTAGATCACGCAGTACCGCTCGGTGAGCTGGACGAGGCGGTCGACCATGGCGGGCGCTGCGTCCGTTTCAAGGTCGAAGGAGAGCTCGATCTCCGTGAGCCCGACGGGCGCGCTCCGGTCGACCCCGAGGGTTCCCCGGGCGTCCCACACCCCCTCCGCGTGGACCTCGGCCCGCCGCAGCTCGATCCCCAGGTGGGTCGCCACGCTGGCCAACGTCACCCCCGCACAGGCCACCAGCGCCTCGAGGAGCATGTCGGCGGAGCATGCCCGGGTCCCGTCGCCCCCGGTCGCCGGATGCAGCCCCGCCATGGTGGTGCCCTCCCAGCTACGGACCTCACACGCCTGCTCCCCCACCCGGACCCGCCCGGACGCGGCGGCCCTGGTGCGGGCACTTCCCGGGTCGTCGCGGTAGCCGTCCTTGAGGGGACCCTGCCGGGCTCTCAACTCAACTGCGTCCAATGTGCACCTCCCGGGATTCGGTTCGATAGAGCCCGGTGGTCGGGGCGCCGGGACACGACGCCCAGTGTACACCGAGCTTTCGTGCACGTCCCACACGCGCGTAGCTTGCAGATCGCTCCGTCAACCTCGTCGGTCCTCTCTCCCCCCGGAAGACCCATGATCGACCTCGCACCCGTACCCGCTCCCACCCGACTCCCCGCGCCGGCGCGACTTCTGGTCTGCGCGGGGATCCTCACGGCCTTGTTCGCCTTCCCCCTCGGCATCTCCTCCCTCACCGCGCAGACGACGAACAACCCTTTCCCGAACCCCATCGAAACGGAGGACGGGGTCGTCGTGGTGGACGTCATCGAGTTCGCCTCCATCCCGGACAGCGATGGAAAGGCGGCCCGGATGATGAACCTGGTGGACGAGCCGGGGACCGGGCGGCTCTTCGTGAACGACATGCGCGGCCTCCTCCACACGGTGAGTTACGACGGCACCCAGGTGCAGCTCTACCTCGATCTGGACGATCCGCGCTGGGGCGTGGGCGTGGAGGCGGGAGGGAGGGAACGCGGCTTCCAGAGCTTCGCCCTCCATCCGGACTTCGGGCGGGAGGGAGAGCCGGGGTATGGTCGGCTCTATACATGGACCGATGTGCAGGACACGAGTCCGGCCGCCGACTTCCGCCCCGGGGGCGGCGACAGCTCCCACCACACGGTGCTGCACGAGTGGGTGGCGCAGGACCCCACGGCGCCCACGTACGACGGCGGAGCACCCCGCGAGCTCATGCGTTTCGAGCAGCCCTTCGGGAACCACAACGCGGGGCACGTGGCCTTCCACCCCTCCGAACCGGAGGACGCCGAGTACGGGCTCCTCTACATCGGGTCGGCCGACGGAGGGAGCGGGGGCGATCCCCTGAATCTCTCCCAGGACCTCTCCTCCGGGTTCGGCAAGATCCTCCGCATCGACCCCCTGGGCTCGAACAGCGCGAACGGGCAGTACGGGATCCCCTCCGACAACCCATGGGCCGACGGGGCGGGGGGCGCCCTCCCCGAGCTCTACGCCATCGGGATGCGGAACCCCCAGCGCTTCGGGTGGGATCCGGCGAACGGGAACCTCTTCATGGCCGACATCGGCCAGAACATCGTGGAGAAGGTCAGCTCGGTTCCCAAGGGGGGTAACCTGGGGTGGAACGAGTGGGAGGGGAGCTTCCGATTCCTGAGCCGGGGTGAGGTGAGTCTCGAGAACCCGCGAAGCGACCCCGCCGTCACCTACCCGGTGGTGGAATACGGGCGCTACGACCCCCTGATGCACGATCGCGCCGCCGCCACCGGCGTGCACGTCTACCGATCGTTCGCCATCCCGCAACTCCGGAACCGCGTGATCTTCGGCGATCTGGTGAGTGGCGAGATCCTTCACTTCGACGCCGACGACCTTCCCGAGGGGGGCACGGAGGGGATCCGGCGGATCCTCCTCCGCCACGTGGGCGTGCGACACACCTTCCTGGAGCTCGTCCAGGCGAAGAATCGGGAGCAGGGGCGTCCCCCGGCCTCCCGCACCGACCTCCGCTTCGGAAGCGGCCCGAACGACCAGATTTTCCTCCTCAACAAGCACGACGGGACCATCCGCCTCCTGGTGGGGGGGCCCTGAAGCGTCACCACCCCCGAGGAACTGCAGACATGTGCGATTCGACGAAGGTCACCGCCGCGAGCGCGCCGTTGGCCCGGTGCATCTCATGCTTCGGCGGCCGCCACTTCCCTGCCCGCCGCTTCCCGATCGTCCTGCTCCTGCTGGCGGCCGCGGCGTTCCAGCCGGTGGACGCGCAGCGTGCGGGACACGCCGTCGCGCCGGAGTCTCCCGATTACGAGGCGCTCCTCGCCCTCCACGCCGAGTTCCTGGAGGTCGCGGCCTCGGTCATCGAGGACGGCGTTCCGAACTACACGCCTGCCGCGATGAGCGCCCAGCACCGGGCGGTCTCGGAGCTCCTGGAGCGGGCCAACGCCATGGACAGCCGCGCCTGGCCCACCGCGAAGCGAGTGGACCACCTCCTCGTCATCGCCGAGATGCGGGCCCTCGAGTTCCAGCACCGGTCCGTGCGGCCGTGGAGCCGCGACCCGGGATTCTACGCTGCGATCTCCCTGGGCTTCGGACCAAAGGTTCACCAGGCGCTCTCCGTACCGGGACTCCCCATCGCGGAGGAACGACTCGACTACGTGAGCATGAAGCTGGACGCCGTCCCGGTCCTCTACCGGCAGGCGCGGGAGAATCTTACGGAGCCTGCCGCAGACCTCGCCCGGCTGGCCATGGCCACCAAGATCGTGGAGCGGAACGTCATGCGACAGTTCGCCGAGGCGGTCGCCGAGCATCACCCGGAGTTGGCCCCGAAAGCGCACGCGGCGGCGGATGCCGCGGAGGACTACCGGGTATGGATCGAGGAGCGCCTCCCGACCATGACGGAGCCCGCCGGGGTCGGGCACGAGGACTATGAGTGGTACCTGCGGCACGTCCTCCTCCTCCCCTACACCTTCGACGAGATGGTGGCCATCACCGAACGGGAGTACGAGCGCTCCGTGGCCATGATGCGCGTGCGGGAGTTCCTGGACCGGGACATCCCCATGCCCGAGCCGGTGGAGTCGTTCGAGGAGTACGACCGCATCCGCTACGAGGCGGGCACGGAGCTACTGGCGTGGCTCCGGGAGAACGAGCTCCTCACCCTACCCGAGGGCCTGGAGCAGGGACGGGGAACGCCCCCCTACCAGTTCCCCGCCATGCGCGACCCCGCCGAGCCCGGACCCTTCGACCTCCCGATCCGACGGCACTTCTTCCGCGAGATCGAGGACCGTGACGCCATGTCGCTGCGGGGGCACGACCTCCCCGGACACCGCCTGGACGCCCTCGTGCTGTCGGAGGACGATCGCCCGATCCGGGGGCGCAACAGCATGTACTTCGTCAATGGTCCCCGCATGGAGGGGTGGGCATATTACCAGGAGGAGGTCATCTATCAGGGCGGGCTCCTGGACGACCGCCCCCGGGCCACGGAGCTGCACTACCTCATGCAGGCGAAGCGGGCGGCCCGGGTCCTTCCCGAACTCATGATGCACGCCAACGAGTGGGACTTCGCCACGGCGCTCGAGTCCCTGATCACCCGGACTCCCTACTGGATGGAGCCGGGAGATGCGATTGCCCTCTTCGACATGGAGCTCTACCTCCGGCAGCCCGGGTACGGGCTGGGGTACCTCATCGGGAAGATGCAATTCGAGGAGCTCCTGGCCACCCGCGCGAACCAGCTCGGCGACGCCTTCGACCTACGGGAGTTCCACGACGAGTTCCTGGCTGCCGGGGTGATCCCCATCTCCCTGATTCGGTGGGAGATGACGGGGTTGGAGGACCAGGTGGAGGCCATGTGGTGAGTGGGGGGAGCCCCGGCTGCACAGCGCTGGCCCTCGCCCTCGACACCGCCTCGTGCGAGATTTCATGTATCGGCGTCCTTTCCGGCCGCCCAGGCCCTCCGTCCAAGGAACCCCATGGCCAGCCATCCCCCGGATCCCACGTTCCTCATCGTCTCGGGAGGCCAGACCGGGGTGGATCGAGCCGCCCTGGACGCCGCCCGCACCAAGGATCTCCCCGTGACCGGCTGGATTCCTGCCGGCCGGAAGGCGGAGGATGGCATGATCCCCAGGCGGTACCGCGGCCTGCGGGAGACCCGCTCCGGTGCAAGCTCCATGAGGACCGAGCGGAACGTGCGCGACGCCAACGCGGTGCTGATCGTCATGAGGGGCGGGACCTCCGGGGGAACCCGGCTCGCGCTGGAAACCGCGCAGAAACTGGGACGTCCCATGCTCGAACTGGACCTCGGTACATCCACCGAAGACCAAGCCGCAAAGGCGCTCTCGACCTGGCTGGGAAGCCTCCCGCGCCCGATCCGTTTGAACATCGCAGGCCCCAGGGAGAGCGAGTCGCCCGGAATCCATCGCACCTGCCAGCGACTCCTGGAGCGCGCTCTGGACGGTGCGGGCCACCCCGGTTGACCAGGGCTGAGCGGGGAAGGCGGCCGGTCTCCGCGTTTTCATCGGCTTTTCCTGAAGGCTGTTGAAGAAGTGGGGGGAGGGGAGGGATTGCCGGCTGCTTCGGTGGCTTGCGGGCGGGCAGAACCTCGACAGGAAGGGATTGCGAGATACTTCGGTCGAGGTTGTGCCCGGATTTCGGGCGTAACCTCGACGGCGTTCGATCACCGGCCCACAGCGGTCGAGGTTGTGCCCGGAATCCGGGCGTAACCTCGACAGGTATCTCCGCGGATGGTCTGCGGTCGAGGTTGTGACCGGTCACGGAATGGAGAACTTGCTCCGGGCGGGAGAGTCCGGTGGCCGACGCCCATCCACGACAGCGAGGAGCCGCTTGCCTGGGAGGTCAACCCAGATCTGCCACGAACCGACGGATCTGGGCGGCCGCGATAGCGGGAGCCTCCTCCTGGACGAAGTGGCCGGCCTCCTCCAGCTCCACTGCGCGTGCCTGTGGAAGCGCCTCGCGCCATTGCGCCAGTGCGTCGGGACCGAACGCCGGGTCCTTCATCCCCCAGAGCAGGAGGGCTGGGAGCCGCGCCAACACTGCCCGCCGTGACCAGAGCCCCTGGTACCACTCCGACGACGCGAGGAGCTCCCGTGCGAGCACCCAGGTGGGGGTCCGGTCCTCGGGGGTGGGAAAAGCGGCGATGTACTGTTGGTGCACCGCGCGGTCCAGCTTCCGCCGATCGCCGAAAGCGGCGGGAATCAGGAACCGGGGGGAAGCGTTGAGGCGCCGGTAGAGGAACCGCCCCAGGTGGCCGGAGAGGAGGCGGCTCATGCGGGCCGCGGGCGTCCCCTCGAGGCTCCACATCCAGGTGTTCAGGAGGACCACGCCCCGGACCCGCTCCGGGTGGTCCAATACGCCCGAGAGCCCGATCGGGCCGCCGAAGTCGTGCACCACCGGGACGTATCCGTCCAGCTCCAGCGCATCCACAAAAGTCGCCAGCGCCGCGGCGTGGTCCGCCGGCGTGTAGCCCCATCCCCGGGGCCGCTCCGAGAGGCCGAACCCCAGATGATCCGGTGCAATCACCCGATGGTCCGCAGCCAGCTCGCGGACGACGTGCCGCCACACAAAGGACCAGACCGGCGTGCCGTGGACCAGAAGGATGACCGGGGCGTCCCTCGGCCCCTCGTCCAGGTAGTGCATGCGGCCGGCCGGGACGCAGAGGTACCGGGAGGTGAACGGGTAGGCGGCGCGGTCCACCCAGGGGAAGTCGGGCTCGGCGGGGTCGGCACGGCGGGGGTCGGCCGCTTCAGGCGCGGAGCGCCGCGGGGCGTGGCCGCCGGGATCGACACGGTCGGCGCGGTCAGCGGGGGTCACTGTCCACCTCCTCGCGTCTCGGCCACCGGACCCGCGAACCAGGACCGCGGCCCGGAGAACCGGAGGGCGATCTCCGAGGCCACCTCCTCCACCGGATACCCTTCCGGATCCAGAACGTAGTGCTGCGCAGCCCCGTCGATGGCCGCGAAAAGGGCGCGCGGCGCCGGGCTGCCCGGCGGCACCCCCGCCGCGCTCAGGAGGAGGTCGAGCTCCGCCAGGATCTCTCGCGACCACTCCCGGATCTCGTTGTCGAGCCCCTGCGCCACCTCGCTCTGCATCCGGAGCTGGTAGGAGAGCTGCCAGAAGGCCCGGTGCTCCGCCACGATCCGGAACGCCGCCCGGATCAGCGCGGTGAGCATCCAGCGGGCTTCGGTGGGGTGGCGCGGGGTGAAGGCGGAGGAGGCGACGCGGGAGGCGTCGGTCCTGCGGGGAGCGGGGCCGGGGGGAGCGGGTGGAGTGAGGGCGTCGGCCGTGCGAGCGACCGGGGAGGACCGTGGTTCATCGGAACCGGACAGAGGGCTCGACGTCCGCCCGAATTCCGCCTCCGCCTCCGCCCGCGCCACCTCGAAGGAGGCCCGCACGTCCGTCATCCCCTCTTCGAAGATCGCCCCCAGGAGCTCCTCCTTCCCCCCGAAGTAGTTGTAGAGGAGCCCCTGCGAGACGCCCGCCTCTTCGGCAATCCGCCGCACGCTGGTGGCAGCGAACCCGTGGTGGGCGAAGAGGTCGAGAGCGGCCTTGACGATGCGGTCGCGGGTGGGGGGAGGGTGCGCGGGATCGGGGATGGGATACTCGCGGACGGTGGTGGGATTCCCGGGGCCGTTGGCGGGGTCCCCGGGGGTGGAGGTCCCGGGGTCGGTGTCTTCTCGGGCGGGTGCGTCGGCGTTGATGTGGTGGGGGGCCATGGACGGAATCCTGCTCGGACGGATTATGAATGACCGTTCATTCAATACTACTCTTGGCGACTGCGCCGGGCAAGAGGCCGTTGCCGCATTGTGGGCGGGCAGAAACCCGACCTGAAGGTGTCGCGGAATGCTGCCGTCGGGGTTTCACCCGGTCTTGTGAATCCTGCGGGGAACGTCGGGCGCACTCGACGAATTACCCTGAAGGACGGAGGGGTCCCACCCATCGGTGGCCCCGCAACCGGCAATCCTCGCCACCCAGGACATTGCGAGAGTCCCCTATGAACTGGCCCATCCGGCCCGCTTTCCTCCACGCAACCTGACCCCCCGGAATCCACTGTGTTGCTTCTGCTCTCCACCCTGGCGCTCGTGACCAGCCCCGGCCACGCCGACACCACCACCACGGTCCCGGCACTCCTCCGAGCGACTCAGCACCAGGTGGACCGGGGGTGGGGAGCGGGGGACCCCGCAGAACGGCTCGAACACTTCCGGAACGCCGAGGAGCTTGCGCGTGAGGCTCTCGCCCTGTCCCCCGCGAAGCCGGAGGCCCGGTGGTGGCTCGTCGTCGCTCTCGGCCTCACGGCCCAGGAGTCTCCTCTCCTGCGTCGAATCGGCCTCGTGCGAGAGTTGCGGGCCCAAACGGAGTCTCTGCTGGAGGAGGCTCCGAACCACCCGGGCGGCCACCACGCCATGGGTCGACTCCACGCTGCCGTGTCGAGGCTCGATCCCGTCTCGAGAGGTCTGATCACGTTGCTGGCGGGGGGCGACGAATTGGATGCCGCCTCCTGGGACACGGCGGAATCGCACCTTCGACGTGCGCTTGAACTGGAGCCCGGTGCGCCCCATCACTCGGTGGAGCTGGCCCGGATTCTTCGGGACCGGGGACAGCCCGACGAGGCCTACCGGGAGGCGGAGCGAGCGCTTGCTGCTACCGCCGACACCCCCCTTGCGCACTGGTACCGCGGATGGGCCGCCGAGCTTCTGGAGGAGTTGGGACCGGAGGGCCGCGCGACTCGACCACGGTGACGGCACGGTGGCCCGGGAACCCCTTACGCCCCCTCGCGGATTCCCAGATAGAGTCGGGGCGTGAGGCCCCGGCAACCCCCGCCGACCTGGAAATGAGTTGATGTCTCTCCAGAGCCGCTCGCTCGGACGCAGGATCCTCGTCCTGATCCTCTGGATCGTCCCGGTTTTCCACCCGTTGCTCCTCCCCCTCCTGGGCGTGGCATCCCATCTCCTCTGGTGGACCCACGTCCTGCCGGTGGCCATGCTCAGCTACCGGCACGGCCGCTGGGGGATGTTCCTCTCCGTTCCGGGTAGCGTGGCCTTCCTGGTAGCGGGCGAGAGGATTTTCGGCGCCGGATATGGGATCCCGGCGGACTGGGCCACCGTCCTCTCGCTGGCCGGCGCACTCACCTTCACCCACTTCCTGGTGGGTGGTTTCGCGCTCTACGCTCGCGGGCTCGCCAGGCGCTACCAACTCCTCTTCCGCAACGCTTCGCTGGGGATCCTGCGGGTGGATTCGGGAAGCCGGGTCCTTGCGGCGAATCCGGCGCTACTCCGGCTCCTGGAGGACGACGAGGCAGGAGTTGTGGGACACAGGATCCAGGAGATCAACGGCCTTGGGCGGCTTCCCCTCCCCGCAGCAATCTCAAAGTCAGGCGGGTGGGCAGGCAGCCTCGAAGTTGGCGGGCCGGATGGATTTCGGACCGTCCACGTGGTCGCCGGAGCCGTGCCACAGAAGGAACCGGCAGGCTACCAGGTCCTGGTCCTGGACCGAACCTTCGAGGCTGCCCAGCAGGAGGAGATCGAGCGGCAGGTGCGCCTTGCGACGCTCGGCGAGTCCCTAGCCGGTGTCGCTCACGAGCTCAACAACCCACTCACCATCGTGCTGACCAACGCCGAACTGGCGGAGGCGGACCTGCCCTCCGGGGCTCCGGAGGATCTGCGGATGACCCTCCGCACCATCCGGGAGCAGGGGGAGCGAATGCGCGGGCTCGTGCGGGAGCTCCTCGGATACGCTCGGCCCAAACCGTCGGAGGCCCCGACTGTCCTCCACGAATTCCTGCGCCGCCTCCTCCACGTGGAAGCGATGACCCACGGGCGGCAGGTCCGCTGGGTGGAGCGCCTCGACTGGGAAGGTGAGATTCTCGTACCGGCCGACCGCGTCCAGCAGGTGGTCGTAAACCTTCTGAAAAACGCGGCGGACGCCGTGATGGAGCAGGAAGGGGGAACCGTCCAACTCCACTGCCGGCGTGAGGACGATGCCGTGCTTGTCGAGGTCATCGACGACGGCCCGGGAATTCCCGAAGAGAGCCTCGATCGAATCTTCCAACCCTTCGTCACATCCAAGCCCGAAGGAAAGGGCACGGGCCTCGGGCTCCCGATCTCTCGACGGCTCGCGGAGGAGCTCGGCGGAGCTCTGACTGTACGGAACCTCCCGCATGGCGGTGCCGCGTTCACCCTTCGGCTCCCGCTCTCCGTCCCGGAACCGGTCGCCCAAAGCGGTATGTCGGCCTCAAAACGTCCGATCCCCACGCACACCCGTTCCAGCTCCGTCAAGCCAGCCGTCCAGGGGCGTCGGGAACCGTCGACGCCAGCCATGGATTGGCGAGGTGAAGAACCCTTTCGACACACACATCCAGGAGTTGCAGACCTATGGCAAAGATCTCGGTCGTTGTCCTCGCCGGAACCGAACAGCATTCCGACCTCGCCCGCGTCCTGAACGCCCTCGCCCTCACGAAGGAGGCCAAGGAGGCGGGAGACGAGGTTGAACTGGTCTTCGACGGGGCCGGCGTAACCTGGATCCCGGAACTGGAGAACCCGGACCACAAGCTCCACAAGGTGTTCGCCGCAGTGAAGGATCGTGTGGCCGGCGCCTGCGAATTCTGCTCGGGAGCGTTCGACGTGAAGGAGGAGGTACGCGCGGCTGAAATATCCTTCCTGAGCGAGTACGAAGGTCATCCCAGCCTTCGGAAGCGCGTCGCACAGGGCTATGAGATCGTGACGTTCTGAGGCGTCCATCGATCCTGATTCTCCGACAGACGGCGAGGAGCTCTGAAGCTTCGTGGAAGGCGAGGATTACAGCTACGCGTGCGTCCCTCACGACATGGTCGGGATTATGGGTACCGGGGTCGTGGAGATCGAGCTGTTCGAGACATCCTTCAGCCCGGCCAACGTGACCATCGAGCGGGCACGGGCTCAGCCCTCAATACCAACGAAACCCCACCACCTGGAGGAACCATGCAACTCAAGAACTGGAAAATGGCCATTGCGGCCGCAGTCGCCGGAGTGGCCGGCACTTCAGTCTTCGACCTCCTGGGACTCCTGATGATGGGAGGCTGGGACGTCCCAAACGCGCTCGCGGGGACACTGGGAACCCCTCTCGTCGTCGGCGCCGGCTTCCACTACGGCATCGGGATCACGCTTGCGGTGATCTTCGCCGCGCTGCTGCCCCTCTTCCCGGGCCCCCTCTGGTTCCGGGGAGTCACCTTCATGACCGTACAGACCATCTTGGGTGTCTGGCTCTTCATGCTGCCCATGATGGGCATGGGTATCGCCGGGATCGAGTCGCCCATGGGCATCACGCTCGGGCTCCTCTCCCTCGTGCGTCACTGGGTCTTCGGGATCGTGGTCGCGGTGGTCTATGCGCAGCTCGTCCCGCGGATGGCAGACGCTCGTGAAGGCGCTCAGGCTGGAAAGGCCGTTCCAGCCTGAGCGGCGTCCACCGTCGCGGAAACGCCAGGGCCCGCGGATCCAGTGATCCGCGGGCCCGACTTCGTTGGTCCGGCGCCTAGTGATGTGTCGCCGAAGTTCGGTAGCTACCGAGAGGTTCGAGGCGCGGGAACCTGCAAGGCATGACGACGAGGCATAGCAGCGCTATGGCGAGGAGGAACAACGCAGCAGGGCCCGATGCATCGGGCCTCGAATAGCAGCGAGACTTCGGCGACACATCACTAAGTTCCCCGCCGTCGATCCAGCGCCAGCGAGTCCTCGTCGCGCGTGGCCCAGAGGAGGAGGCTCGCCGCGAAGATCGCGAGTGAGGGAAAGAAGAGCACGT
Organism: Gemmatimonadota bacterium; assembly: GCA_040905325.1. GTDB lineage: Bacteria > Gemmatimonadota > Gemmatimonadetes > Longimicrobiales > Gaopeijiaceae > JBBDRS01. The sequence continues at coordinate 4,772 of JBBDRS010000044.1, read as the reverse complement.
TGGATCCCTCGAGAAACCACCCCCATGGGTCCACGATCGATCGCCACACACCCAGCAGGCTGACCGTGTTCATGGCGATGACCAGGGGGTAGGCCACGATCCGGTAAAGCCCGAGAACCGTGAACAACCCGACGAGGGTCTGGAATCCCCCCCAGACCTGTAGGAGGAGCGGGATGCTGAAGAGCCCAAGGTAGAAGCCGTCGGACACGGACACGGCGTGCTCGACGTTCACGATCTTATCGAGGCCCCAGTAGAGGATGAGGAGCCCGACGGAAACGCGAAGGAGGACGAGGGAGAATGTCTTCATGTTGGGAAGGTGCGGTCAGAGAAGGGAGTGAGGGGTGGGGGCGCCGCCGGAGGGAAGCCCCCGGCGGAGCACCCCATCAGAACCCGCGAACGGGCGAGCGCGCAAGGCCGAGAAGCTCTCCGGCGGGAAGATCGGCGACGAGCGCCTGCTCCACACCGGGAGAACTCCAAACGACGGCGGAAGGCCCTGGCCGTCCCGGCCACTCCTCCGGAGTCGCCTCCGAGAGGGTTGGCTCGGAGGCCTGGGCGCCCTCGACCTGAAGGACGTAGTGGAAAAGGAGCGCCCCATCCCGCTCGTAGAGAAGGAGGGCCCCGCGCTTCCAGTCCTTGACGCAGATCTCGGCCCCCTGGAGATCGAACCCCTCGAACTCCCGGGGTTGGAAGGGAAGAGCGAGCTCTCTGACGAGGAACCCGCTGACCAGGAGCGGATCAGTCGACGGCAGACGCTCCTCCGGCACCGCATACTGGACAAATCCCTCCACCTCACCACCGGCTGGCGCCGTGGCGGCGGGGGCGAGGCCGTCGCCCCCGGATGACGGTCCGGAGCCGACGGCAAGCCAGCCGCCCACGACGAGGAAGACGATGATCGCCGCCGCCGCCGCGAAGTGCCTGACCCTGGACTCGCGCGTGGAGCGGATCTCCGCGCCCCGCTCGTCGCGATCGGAGGAAGCCCGCTCGCGGGCAAGGGCGGCGTAGATCCGCTCCCGGAGCTGGGGGGGTGCGGGGGGCAGGGTCATGGAGCCGAGACGTTCGCGGAGCTCGCGGTCTCCCTTCAGGAAGGCCCAGCACTCCGCACAATCGTCCACATGCCGACGAGCGGCGACGAGCCGGTCGTCGGCGGGCTTCGGCCGCTCGGGCGGCCATAGGATCTCTCTCGCCTTCTCACAATTCACGCTTCGTACCTCTCCCTGAGTCGCGTGGAAAACCCGGAACGGGACATCCGTCGGTGGCCTTCCCGGACCCATCCTGCTATCTGCTCGCGGCTCGTCCGGAGTGCTGCCGCCACTTGACCGTATCGGCGGCGCCGGACCACCACAAGCCATACGGTGCATCGAATCGGCGCGGTCAGCCCCGCGAGTGCCTCGAACACCTCCATCGCTTCAGCTCCCGCCGTGACTTCCCTGTACGTCCGATCGGCCCCGGGGCTCGCGGACTGGCCCGTGCCACCATCCAGAAGGGTCCGCACCAGGCGTGTCTCCAGGAAGAAGACGGGATCCACGGGCCGCTCCGCCCGATAGCGCCGTGACGCCTCCACGAGGGATGTGGTGACGAGCGCCTCCGCCTCCTCCTCTCGACCCACGCAGAGGTAGAGCGCCCCGGCGTAGAGGTCGTCGAGGCTTCGTGCCACCACGTCTTCAAAGGCTGGATGCATCTTGTAGATTCTCCCTACCGGAGCCATGCTGTTCACGGTCAGCCGCCCTCAACTGGACGAAGTCGCACGTCAGCAAAAAGGTTCCCGCGGTCGAGCAGGTTCGGACGTGTGCCCAGGGAGGAGGGCGTCGAGCGGTTGGTACGCACGGACAGGTCCTTCGGGCCGACCAATCCTCGGGCGCCCTGAATGGTTCCCCGGGAACCCTGGCAATCCCCTGCGGATTGGCCCCATGTCCTTCGCACCCTACACACGAGTTCACGCATGACAGAGCCTGCCACCTCGGACGCCGTCTTTGAACGGGAGGTGCTGCCGGAGCTGGACGCCGTCTACCGATTCGCCCTCCGACTCGCTAGAGACCCGGAACAGGCGGAGGACCTGGTGCAGGAAACCTTCCTCAAGGCGTACCGGAACCGGACCAGCTACACTCCCGGGACGCGAGCCCGGAGCTGGCTCTTCACCATCTGCCGAAATGCCTTCCTCCGTCGAGAGGAGCGCAGTCGGCGACACCGGGAAATCGTTGCGGAAGCCGTCCAGGAGGACCCCGCGAGGCAGTCGGGAGAGGCAGCCGTATTCCAGGCGGCGAGGGAGCGCGACCCGGAGGGGGCCTTCTGGAGCCAGGTGGTCGATGAGGAGATCCTCCGCGCCATCGACGAACTCCCGGACGAATTTCGGGAAGCCGTGGTCTTATCCGATCTGGAGGATCTTTCGTACAACGAGATCGCGAGGGTCCTCTCCCTCCCCATCGGCACGGTCAAGAGCCGGCTGTTCCGGGGACGCCGGATCCTACAAAAACGACTTTATGAATACGCGCTGGCCGAGGGGATCTTTGACCGGCCCCGGAGCGAGGCCTCGAACGACTACGAAGAGGGTTCACGATGAGCTGGGTAAACGAACTTCGCCGCGCTCTCGACCGGATCAGGGGGCAGGCGCCCGCGGACGCGGAGGGGATAGAGGGTGGCATCTCCTGCGAGGAGGCCGCCGAGCGACTGTATGAGTGGCTCGACGAGGAGCTCGACCCGGAGATGTCCGAACGCGTCGGCACCCACCTCGAGGTCTGTGCGCGCTGCTATCCGGTCCTGGTGTTCGAGCGCTCATTTCGGGAGGCCGTCCAGCGGGTCGCCCACGCGGACCTGGCCCCTCAGGAGGTGAGAGACCGGATCCTCCATCAGCTCGCATCCCAAGGGTACGAGGAGGGGGCGCCGGATGACGATTAGCAGGTCAGCATCCGCGTGGTGTGCGATGGGGCCGGGGGCCGGGGGCCACCCGCGGGGACCGCGATCGGCGGATCCGGAGCCAGGTACTCATGGATCTTGAGGGGATTGCTGTACCGGGTGTCGTCGTCGATGACGCAGGGCCCCAGCCACCGCGGTTCCGGAGCAGGCCCATGCCGATGGTGCCGGCGAGGAGATCCCCCCCCTTCCCTCGTTCGATTCTAACCGCCCTCGTGTTCGTTGGAGCCTGTCAGGCCTCGGAGCCTCCGGGCGAGGGCGACCGGGCGGGGGGGGGCGTGATGGAGGAGGTCGCGCCCGATCCGGTTACACAGATCGTGGAGTCCTCCATCGAACGACACGGTGGCCCGCTCTTCGAGAGCAGCCGCATCGGGTTCACCTTTCGCGGCGCCCGGTTCGAGGTCGAGCGCGTCGGGGGGCGCTTCCGGCATTCGCGGCGCTATGCGGACTCCCACGGCCGATCCGTCGTGGAGGTGATGGACAACGATGGAACGCGGAAGGAGGTGGACGGCGCCGCGGTACCGCTCGGTCCGGACGAGCGCGCCGCAACGGAGCTCGCAGTAAATTCCGTCGTGTACTTCGCTTTCCTCCCCTTCCGCCTTGGAGATCCGGCCGTCCGCCTTCGTAGCCTCGGAGCCGCCGAAGTGCACGGAGCGCCCTACGAAAAGGTGGAGGTGACGTTCCATCGGGAGGGCGGCGGTGTGGACTGGGACGACCGTTTCGTGTACTGGATCCACGCCGACGACCATACGCTCGACTACCTCGCGCATCGTTACCACAGAGACGGTGGAGGCATCCGCTTCCGGAGGGCCGTGAACCGGAGGGAGAACGGCGGGCTCCTCGTGCAGGATTACGAGAACTATCGCCCGGTTGGGGAGGTAGCCGACATTGCGGACCTGGACCGCCGCTTCGAAGCCGGCGATCTGGAACTCCTTTCCCTGATCGAACTCGAGGAGGTGGAGGTGGCCCCGATCGCTCCCCGTGGCGGCAATGCGGAGGCGAGCCTCGACTCCACCGACGCTCGCTTGCGGGACATGCTGCTCGGGTAGGCCTTCAACGGCCCGGTGAGACCCCGCCGGAGTCATCGGACTCCCTCGGAAGGAACCGGATGGCGCCGTACCACGCTTCTGTACGCTCCCCCGTGTCGTCGCAGTCGGTCATGATGGCGATGTGGGTGATGTGATCGGTGCGGCGCCCGTGAAAGCGCGCAAAGTCGAGCTGGACGTCGCGGCGTTCGGTCTGCCATTCGCCAGCGCCCTCCCCCGAACCCGAGCGGACCGCAACCATCCATGCGCGTGCGTCGTATGGGTTCGGCCAGTCCTCTCCCTGACGCATCTCATTCGCCCAGACGTAGTTGATGGCACGGGTCCGCCAGCGCAGGATGGCGGGTCGTTCCACGACGTAGACGCGGGCCGGGTAGTCGTCTCCATTGCGCGACGCCTCGTCCACACCGGCGAGCGTTTCGTCGACCCGCCAACTCCACTCCAGGATTGGGGTCTCGCGCAGGTCCACCTCTCGAGCGACATGAAGTCCCGAGGCGGCATCGCCCGCACAGAGCGCATGGACTGCCTCACGACCGCCCACCTCCGCGAGCCGGTAGGTGGTTGGCGCCGAAAAGGCACGCTCGCTCCACCGCACAATTTCCCGCGGGTGGAATTCCATGACCTCCTGGGCCGGCAGCCCTGATTGCAGGAGCGCCACCGGGAGGAGGATCACCGCATACCCAACGAGCGGAGGCGCCCGGGATGGGGCGCCCGCACCCCGACGGGAGTCGGTCACGTTGGGAGAGGGTGGGGGCTCACCCGAGCTTCCAGGCATGGTATCGCTCCAGGAGTCCGAGGGTCCGATCCGAGACGTTCGCCTTC
>JBBDRS010000043.1:0-18787 GCA_040905325.1 Gemmatimonadota bacterium | reverse complement strand
CCCAGGGAGCCCGATTTTTCGCATTTCTAATGGACCAGCTTTGGGGTGCAGACCAGGACACGTTCGACGTATACAACGCCATGGGCCAATACATGGGGCTGGTCACGATGCCATTCGCCCTCGGGATGTACCCGAGCCCGATCGTCAGGGCCGGCCGCCTTTACGGGGTCACTCGCGATGACCTGGGGGTGGAGTACGTCGTCGTTGCACGAGTATCATAGGTGAAGCACAAGCTGTTGCCGTACTTGGACCACCTCGGCGGGCCTGGGCAGCTTGGCGTGACGCCCCCGGTGAACCTTGTGGATACTCTGATGGCGATGCCGCGGAATCGCTCGCCGACTCGAAATCGCTCGAAGGGTGCGTGGGGCGGATCGGATCGGCCGGGCGGATTGGATCGGCCGTGCCCCGACACTCCTCCGAATCCCCGGTGGCGGGCGAATGGGGGTCCGCCACGCTTTCCCCTGTGGGGAGACGCATCCGGGGACATCCGCCGACGTCATAGGCGAACGCCGTTCCCCGCGGGAGCAGGATGCTGATCCACCCCGAGCCCTTCGACAGGAGTAGGCCCATGAAGATGCGCCGCCGCACGGCCACCGCCCCTCTGATGGCTCTGTTCATCGCCGCCGGCATTGTCGGGTGCGGGGGCGACACTCCGCCCGGTGAGGACGCAGGAGCGGAGTTGGGTGACAGGGTCGACGCCGCCACCGAGGCCGCGCTGAGCACGTCGCCGTCGAACGAGACCGCCGAAGGCGAGGTGAGCTTCGAGGTGGACGGGGTCCCCTACACCTTCGACCACCTTCCGGCCGACGAGACCCACTACCTGGCGATGGGTTCGGCGGTGGTGGCTAAGCCCGGACCGGATGCGGTGGAGCAGTTCAGGCTGACGGTCATGGCGATCGACCTTGCGGATCTGGAGTTTCCCGCCGATCTGCCTCCGTCCGATCGTGGTGAGAGCATCCGGACCGCCATGATGGCCATCGGGTTCGGGTTCACGAATGCGCAGGACGAGGAGTGGGCCGGACCGGGCCGCCTGCTCGTCGAGTCCTTTGACGGCGACGGCGTGCTGGTCGCCACATTCAGCGATGTGGAACTCCCGCACACGGACAAGGCCCAGCCGCCGATCATGCTCACGAACGGCCGGATCCGGGTGCGTTTCCGGTAGGAGGATTCCTCACCTCGGGTCCGTCACTCGGATGAACTCCTGACCCGCTAGATGTAGGGCGTCGGCAAGCCCCCCGGCGGCGGGGCTCGACGGTCGGTGTCCATTGGTGAGGACCATCCCGAGCACGCTCAGAAGGTGCTGACCTGCAACTCCCCGAACGAGTCCACCGCGAACGTCTCGCGCATCCAGAAGGGCTCGCCATATGCGGCTCGGATGCGCGAGCCGTGGTAGGCGAGATGCGCGCGCACCTGCTCCTCCAGCGGTCGGCTTCCCCCAGCGAAGACCTCTCCCGCGGCGCTCAACCCCTGGAACTGGGACTGGAAGCACCGGATCGCCTCGAGCTTCCGTTCGACCTCTCCGGTCACATCCACCACGAAAGACGGCCGAGGGGCGTCCTCCCTGAACGCAGTGCCATGGACAATCTTCAGGGGCCGGTGCGGTTCCCCGGGGACTTCGGCGTTTCGGAGCCCGGCGACGAAGGAGGCGTCGACGGCGAGGCGAGCGGCGGCTCCGTGATCCGGGTGCCGGCCCTCCAGCCAGTGAGTGACCACCACCCGGGGCCTGAGTTCGCGAAGGTGGGCTGCCACGACCTCCCGGGCCTCGTGGGAGTTCTCGAGCCTCCCATCGGGGAGACCCGCGTTGCGCCGGACTCGGACACCGAGCACGTCGGCGGCGGCCTTCGCCTCCTCCTCTCGAAGCTCGGGCGTGCCCCGGGTGCCCATCTCTCCACGGGTCAGGTCGAGGATACCCACCCGCTCCCCCCGTGCCGCAGCTTTCGCGAGTGCTCCCCCGCACACCAACTCCGCATCGTCGGGGTGGGCGAAGACAGCCAGTACGTCGAGTGGTTCTTGCATCTGGTATTTCCGGAGCGTTGGAAGTGGTGCGATCGGGTCGCGGGGTTTCTCACTCGTACCGCAGGGCCCTCACGGGTTCCATGCGGGCCGCACGGATCGCCGGTGCGAGTCCGAACACCATCCCCGTCAGCCCTGCCACGCCGAGGCTGACGGCGACGGCCCAGAGGGGGATCGCCGCCGGCACTGGCGTGAGGCTCGCAAGCCCCCAGGACAGGCCGGCGCCTGCAAGGAGCCCGAGCGCCCCCCCGATGAGGGTCAATGCCGCGGCCTCCACCAGGAATTGCCAGAGAATCTCCCCGCGACTCGCACCTACGGACTTTCGGATGCCGATTTCCCGGGTTCGCTCGGTCACGGAGATCATCATGATGCCCACGATCCCAATCCCTCCCACCACGAGGCCGAGTGACGAGAGCGCGATCATCACGGCGAAGAAGACGGCCGTGAACCGGTCGAAGAGCGCGAGGAGCTGGGTAGAGCGGAGCACCGCGAAATCGTTGGCAGCGCCCGGTGCGAGTCCACGCATGCTCCTGAGCGTCCCGACGATCTGGTCCTCCACGAGCTCGAGGGGCGTGCCCTCCCTCGGGACCACGAGGACCTGGAGCCAGTCCGGCGAGACGTTGAGACGACGAACGGCGGTGGTATGCGGTACGATCGCCATGTGCGAGGTAGGGCCCTCGAAGATGTTCGGCTCGGTCTCGAAGACGCCGACTACACGCACCGGCACGGTGACTCCCGCCCCGGAGGCCAGTCCCACCCTGGAACCGACGGCGGTATCCGGATGGCTGAAGAGGTCGACGGCCAGGGGATGCGAGATCACGACGACGTTTGCGGCCTCCGCCACCTCTCGGGCCGTGAAGTTCCTCCCGTGGGCGAAGGCCACGGTCCGATACTCGGGCCAGCTTTCGGATTCTCCGGCTCCGATCACGCCCGTGGCCTCGGTCCCTCCCCCCCGGATGGTGAGGCCGCCCTGCGAACCCGGGTCCTGGAGGGCGATGCTCACCACGGCGCGGGACACGGCGGCCAACTCCCCCACCCGCTGGGCTTCATCGAGGGAGATCGGCGGGTTGTTCATCCATTCCGGCTGGCCCCCGGTCGGGACCAGCTGGATGTCGGAAAGGTCGAAGCGCATGACGAAGAGCGTGCGATGTCCCGCCGCCTCGATTCCCTCCGCCACCGACCCACGGATTCCGGTGACCAGGGCGGCCATGACCACCACGGCCGTCACACCGATGCCCACGGCAAGTATGGCGAGGCCGGAACGGAGGCGATTCTGGCCCAGGGAGACGAAGGCGAGCCGAAGGCCCTCACGAACCCCATAGCCGATCCTCGCAAGGCGTCGGCCCAGCTCACTCATAGCGCAAGGCCTCCACCGGATCCATGCGGGATGCGTGAATGGCCGGATATACGCCCGCGAGCACTCCTACGGTGACCCCGAGCCCGACGCCGAGCAGAAGCCATGGGAGCGCTACGGCCGCGGGGAGCGGGGTATGTTCGTGGATCAGCCGGATCGCCCCCGAGCCCACCACTGTCCCCAGGAGGGCTCCCAGCCCGGATATGAGGACGGCCTCCATGAGGAACTGCCTCACCACGTCCGAGCGGCGGGCGCCGATGGCCATACGAACTCCGATCTCCCGGGTTCGCTCGACAACGGACATCAACATGATGTTCATGATCACGATCCCCCCCACCACCAGAGCGATCCCCACCAGCCCGGGGAGGGCGAAGAAGAGGACTCGCGCGATGTTGTCCCAGAAGGCGAGGGAGGCGTCGGCGGTCTCGAGCTCGAAGTCGTTCGGCTGGCCAGGCCGCAGACCCCGGGCCGAACGCAGGATGACTTCCGCCTCGGCTACAGCCTGTAGAAGCTCGGACGGGTCGTCCGCGCCCACCGTGATCATGTGGACCGCGCTCCGGTCCGGAAATGCTCGAATGATGGGAGATCGGGCCGGCACGAGAATGCGGTTGTCCCGGGTCTGTCCCAGCAGGGTACCTTGCTCCTCGAGCACCCCCACGACCCGGAAGGGGAGTCCGTTGATCCGGATGCGCTCCTCAAGTGGATCGTCCTCCGGGAAGAGGGCATCGGCCACGCCCACTCCGATCACGGCTACGGCCACTCCGCGTTCGGCCTCCTGGGGGGAGAATGCGCGACCGGCTACGACATCCAGGCGTCGAAGGCGGAAGATCTCCTCTGAGACCGCCGAGACCCGCACCCCCTCCGCCCTGGCCCCCTGAGGTCGATGGACGCTGGCCGAGAGGCTCGACTCCACCCCGACCTTCCCCTCGACGGTGAGACTCTCCCTGAGGGTCTGCGCCTCGTCTTGCGTGAGCCGGGGACGCTCCCTCCGGAGGCGAGCGCGGTCCGACGCGGCTCCCACCTGGACCGACGGGGTGCTTCGGATCTGGAGGGTGTTGAGACCGTAAACCTCGGCGGCGAAGTCCTCGGTCACGTAGCGGTCGATGCCCTCGACGACCCCCACGACTACCACGAGGAAGAGGATCCCGACCGTGACGCTGGTCAGGCCGAAGGCCGCCTTCAGGGGATCTTGCCGAAGTTGGCGGAGAGCGAGTACGAGGTCGTCACCAATTCGCAACTGGGAGGCGTCCTCCGGTGCTAGCCGGCACCCGTGGGTGAAGTGGCAAGCCGGACCGCATCCCCCTCGCTCAGCTCACGGATCCGCTGGAACGGTCCGCTGACCACCGAGTCGCCGACCTCCAGCCCCGAGAGAAGCTCGAAGTGCTCCTCGCCGGTGATGCCCAGCTCGACCGGGCGGAACTCGACGCGCCCGTCCCGGACGACGAAAACGCCCTCCTGTTCGACTCCGTCCTCGTCCTCCAGGACAGTTACCGCGATGATGGGCACGGAGGAAACGTCACTGAGCGATTCCACGACGATGTCCGCGTGAGCGGAAAGGTCGGGACGGAGGCGCTCGGAGGGCTCGGCGAGGGTGAGGACGACCTCGTAGTCCACGGAGCGTCCGAGCTGGGCGGGCCCGGATGCGCCTCCCGCCGTGGGATCGCGAATGGCAGAGCTTCCGATCCGCGACACGGATGCCGGGTAGAGGGCCCCCGCCAGGGCGTCGATCTCCACCGATGCCGGGTCGCCCACGGAGATGCGAGAAATATCGGTTTCGTCCACCGCGAGGACGACTTCGATCACGGAGAGGTCACTGATGGTCAGGAGGAGGGACCCCGGGTTGTTCATCGTCCCAACCACCACCGTCTCCCCCTCCTGGATGTTGAGTCTCGTGACCCGACCGCTCATGGGAGCCCGGATGGTGGTTTTCCCGAGCTGGTCCTCCGCCTCTGCGAGTCCCGCCTGCGCCTGTTCCACTCCGTGGCCGGCCGACGCGAGGAGCGAGCGCTGGACGTCGACCTCCGACTCCGCCTCCTGGAGGCGCTGGACGCTGACGAGTCCGGGGTCCCGGTCACGCAAGGCGCGGACACGATCCAACTCCCGCTCCGCCTGGATGAGACTCGCCTGCTGCTGGTCCAGTTGAGCTCGCGCCTGACTCAGGACGGCCGTGGCCCGGGCGACGGTGGCCCTGAGCTGACTGGGATCGATGCGCAGGAGCACCTGTTCGGCCTCCACCTCGTCCCCCTCCTGGACCGTGAGCTCGATCACCCTTCCCATGACATCGGAGGAGATGTTTACCTGCCTCCGCGCCCGAATATTTCCCGTGGCGGAGATGGTTGCCGCGAGGTCGCGTTGGCGCACCTCCTCGACCCGCACCTCTACCTCCTGGTCCTGCGACCGGGCGATGGCCACGCCCGCAACTATGACCAGCACGAGGATCACACCCGCTCCAAGGAAGGCCCCTCGTCCGAACCCTCGGCGTTCGCGCACGCTCAGGGTCGGATCTCGCGGGTGGCCAGGAAGCCTTCGGATTCGATGGAAAGTTGCAACACCCGCCCCTGGGAGTCGACCCAGAGGTCCCGTGGGGCATCATTTCCTTCCAGCCGGAGGTGACGGGCGGGAACAGCCTGTCCTCCGATCTGGATCGACTCATCGCCCACCACGGAGATGCTCAGCGTGTACTGCCGGTTCTCGCTGGGGACGATGACGGGAATGGACCCTCCCTCCGCGCCGGCGCGCTGGTTCACGAAGTAGTACTGGTGGGCAGCTCGAGCATCGAGGAGAACGGTTTCCGGTGTAGCCCGAAATTCCCGTTCCTGGAGCCCCTGCTCCGAACGGATCCGGGTGAGGAACCGCCGATCTCCAAGGGTGACGTAGACCTCCTCCTGCCGATGGCCCGAAACCTTGACCTGATAGGCTGCAACCGCCATGTCTTCCCCGGACACCTGCAGGGCGGGCCTGAGGTCCAGCCTGCCCTCCGGGAGGTCCATCTGGATCTCGGCCGTGGCGATGATCTGGGCCTCCGCCCCCGAGCCGGAGCGGCGGATCGAGAAAGACTCGGTTCCGGTCTGCTGGCCATCCACCGTGATCAGGAAGGTCCCCTCATCCACCAGGGCGCTTTGGCCCAGCGCGGGTGGAGGCAGGAGGAACCCGAGTGCAAAGATGGGGAGTAGAGGGAGGGTGGATCGCATGTGGAGGCCTCGTCATCGGGTGTCAGACTTCTTGTGCCGGGGCGCTTCGGTCTGCTCGCGCCAACTACAGACCAGCGGACCCGGGGCGAGGAACAGCACTGGCCCGGACGCCGTCCATCATCCCGGTCCCACTTACTACCCTGCAAGGAGGAGGCACGGTCCCCAGGGACCCACCCCCATGGTCGAGAACATGCTGGAATCTCCGATGCAGTCCCGCGTGAGGCAACCCGGGTGAAGCTTCGGCCCCTGATTACCCTCGCCCTCCTGACCGCATCGGCCCTTGCACTGGCAGCGTGGGTGGGTGGGCGCGGGGAGGCGTTCCTCGTCCCGGCGGCAGCGGCGCTCGTGGGCGGAATCCTGCTGGGGCGGCCTGCCAGGGCGGCGGATCTGGCGGCGAGGCTGCTCATTGTCGGTGCTGTCGTTGCTGCCTTCGTGGCCTCGTGGGACCTCAACCGGTTCTCGTCCGAATGGCCGGAATACGTCCAGGAGTGGGAGGTGGAGGTGCGGGATCGCCTCTCGAACCAGCTGGATCAACTGCTCCGACAGGCGGAGGCCACGGCGGAACGGCTCTCCCGGGAGTGGTCGGAGGAGTGGAGTGCCAGCGCCCCGACCCTTCCCTCGGACTTTCTTCCATCCGGACTCGACGCTGTGGCCGTGTTCGACAGCGACGGCCGGATGCTCGCCTGGGACGGAGTCCACCAGGGACCGGTCCCCCCGGCGGTGCGAGTCGGGGAGGACCGCTACCTCTATCGGGAAGGTGCGCTCTTCGGATACCTCTACGTGACCCACCCCCTTCCGGAGGGAGAAGGCACGGTGGTAGTGGCGGCGCTGCTCCGTGCGGATCTTCCCCCCGGGCTGGACGAGGGCCTGACCGACTTCACCTCCCGGTTCGCCCGAAGCCACGGTGCCGGCCTGCGCATCTCCCGGGAGGACCGGGTGGAAGGGGAGAGCGTCTGGGACCTGCGTTGGCAGGATCGCGTCCTCTTCAGCGTCACGCTGGATCCCCTCTCCGAGGCCGACGAGCTGTCGCGCCGTGCGGGGTGGTGGCAACGCCTGATCGCCCTGGCTCTCGCCGCCGCATGGATGGTGCTGCTGAGGGCGAGTCGCGGATCTCCGTGGGGCCGCGCCGTGCTGGCTGTAGCGGCCGTGGGTCTCCTCGCCCTCCTTCCCCTTGGCCGTCTCCTGGGGGCTCCCAACCTCTTCTCGCCCACTGGCCTCCTTCTTTCCGTGCCGCCGGGGGCGACGCTGGGACATCTACTTGCCCTCGGGGCCGTGGGCGTCTTCCTCATGGGCGCCGTGTCCGGGGTGGGTCGGGGCCGCCTTCCGGGATGGCTCGTGGCGGTCGCGGCGGTGCTCGCCGGGGCCGGGGTGTTGCGACTCCTCTCCGACGGCGCATCTCTCGAGCTCCTCGGGGGTGACGCGGTCGCCTGGGCCGCCTTCCATGGAGCCGCGGCTGTCCTCCTCGCCCTTCTCTTCATCCTCGCGTGCGGATTGGGAGGGGGGCATCATCCGCGACTTCGGCGGCTCCTTCTTGCCCTGGGAATCGGTGGCGCGCTGGCCCTGGCGGCCGGTGCCATGGCCCGAATCGATGCCGGGGCCGAGATCCCGGCCCTGGCGGTGGTCGTATGGGCCCTGCCGCTCTGGGCCGTCATCCGGGCGCTCCCCGGCGGCTCCCGTTGGACCGCGGGGCTCCTTCGGGTCGTGGTCGGTTTCACTCTCGCCATGTCCATCACCCTCCCCTGGAGCTGGGGAGAGCGGGTCGAGGCGCGGAAGTCGCTGGCCGCGGCGAGCGTCGAACGGCTGGGGACCGGGCCGGACCCGTACCTCGAGTTCCTCCTGTTCCGCGCAGGGGACGAGGCGGTGGCTCTCGCCGGGACCGGGCGGGACGCAGTCGAGATCCTCTACGGTGCCTGGACCCGGAGCGGCCTCGCTCAGGAGGACGTGCCGGTCTGGCTGACCGTGTGGACACCCGACGGTCAGCCGCGGGAGGAACTCCGGATCGGAGTAGCGGGGGAGCGTCCTCCCCTGCCCTATACCTTCCTGGACATGGCCATCCAGACCCGGGAGGTCCTCCTCTCGCGGCACGACCGCCCGGACATGCACTACCTTGCGGCCGCCCCCCTCGCCAGGAGCGCGCTGGTGACCGCCGCGGTCCCACCCCGTCGGGCACTCTCGGGAGGGGCTCCCCTGGGCGCACTCTTCTCCCCGGCGCGGGCCGAGCCCGATCCACTCGTCCTCCTTCCGCTCCTCCCGGGAGAGACCCCCGGTCCCCTGGGCGAAGTGAACTGGGTCCGGTCCGGGGATGGTTGGCAAGGAGAGATGTATCTTGCCTATCCGGAGGGAATCTACCACGCGCACTACACCCTGGGGCTTCCGGGGAACATCCTCGTCGCGGCCCGTGGGAGCCTTCTCTACCTCCTGACGCTTCTGGCGGGCCTCCTCTTCTGGGCTGGTGGGACCAAGGCGGGGGCGGAGGGAGAGTGGGGCTCGCCGACCTTCCTGCCGTGGCTCGTTTCCTTCCGGGGACGCGTGACCGTGACCCTCTTCGCATTCTTCCTGGTGCCGTCACTGGCCTTCGGGACGTTGGCCTACCGAACCCTGTCCGGGGCGGCCACGCGTACCGCCGAGACGTTGGCGCAGCAGGACGTGGAGGACGCGGCGGGGTGGTTCGGGGACGTGGGGGGCTCCATGGAGTTCCTGGCCGCTCGCTCCGGTTCGGATCTTCTCCTCTACGTTGGGGGGGAATTGGCGGCGAGCTCCCTCCCGGAGCTCTTCCGCCTGGGGCTATACGAGGGATGGATACCGGCTCACGTGCATCGCACCCTGATGACGGGGGAAGCCGTCCTCGCGTCGACCACCGCGACCCTCGGGGGGTGGGAGTACGTGGTTGCGTTCCGCCGAATGCCCGGGGGCCAGATCCTCGCAGCTCCGGCTCCCCTGCAGGCAGGATCGACGGCGCTGCGTCAGAGGGAGATCGCGGATCTTCTCGCGTTCACCGTGCTCCTCGGGGGAGCCCTCTCAGTGCTCCTCTCACTCCTCGTAGGCAGGGCCCTGGCTCGCCCCATCCAGACCCTCCGGGTGGCGTCTGAGCGAGTAGGAGCGGGGAACATGGGCGTTCACATTCCCGCGGGCCGTTCGGATGAGTTCGGCGAGGTCTTCGAGGCCTTCAATCGGATGGTGGACCGGCTCGGGCGGACGCGTCGCGCGCTCATTCAGAGTTCCCGACGGAACCGAGCCATCATGGAGGAGGTGGCGACGGGGGTCGTGGCGCTGGATGCGGCAGGCAGGGTCATCCTGGCGAACCAGCGGGCCGAGGCGCTCTTCGGCGTGGTCCTCACCCGCAATCAGACACTCCCCGCACCGGGGGAGGAGGGATTCGACGAGGCCTTGGCGCCGATCACGGAGTGGGCGTCGTCCTTTCTGAGGGACAAGGTGAGGGAGGCCGCTTCCGAGTTCCAGGTGCGTGAACGTCGCTTTCGGGTGCGGGCGCGCCGGGTGGGGCAGAAGAGGCCGGAGGGGGGGGCGGTCATCAGCCTCGAAGACGTCACCGACGAACTCCGGACCGAACGAATTCTCGCCTGGGGGGAGATGGCTCGCCAGGTCGCACACGAGGTGAAGAATCCGCTTACCCCCATCAAGCTGGGAGTTCAGCATGTCCGACGGGCGTGGGAGGACGACCGACCCGACTTCGAGGAGATCCTTCAACGCAACGTGACGGCGATCCTGCGAGAGATCGACCGGCTCGACGCGATCGCCTCGGGATTCTCCCGGTACGGGGCCCCGACGGTCCTGGGCAGTGAGCCCCCGGAGGCAGTGGACGTGAAGGCGGTCGTGGATGAGATTCTCGCTCTCTATCAGGCGGGGAGCGGGGCGATCAACTTCGATGTCCAGGGCGAGGCTCCTCTTCCTCCGGCCAGGGCACGTCCGTCGGAGCTCAAGGAGGTGCTTGTGAATCTGCTCGAAAATGCGAGGGCGGCGCTCCCTTCGGGAGGTGACGTAGTCATCGCGCTCGAGGGGGTGGAGGGAGGAGTCAGGATGAGTGTCCACGACGACGGCGTGGGGATCGACCCGGAGCTGTTACCACGGATCTTCGATCCCCACTTTTCTACGCGTTCGGCGGGATCCGGGCTGGGGCTGGCGATCGTGCGGAGGCTGGTGGGGTCGTGGGGGGGGCGTGTGTGGGCAGAGAATCGCCCTGGTGGCGGCACCACGGTGGTAGTCCACATGCAACGCTGGCCGTCTCCGGGGTGACGCGGAGGCAGTCGGGTAATACCTTCAAGAGGCTCATCCCCCTCTCCGTTGGAGCGCCATGTCCCAGGTAACTCCTTTTCCGTCCGACCGCTCGGGGCTATCGGCCCGGCCTCCCGTTTCCAGGGATCAGGGGAGGCGGCCGCTCACGCCCGAGGAGCTCGTGGATTGGCTCTCGGAGAACAGGGAAGCGATCGCCGATCGCTGGCTCCTGGAAGTCCGGTCCCGGGTAGAAGGAGTGGAGGGGGAAATCGAGGAGCTCCTGCGGGAGTTCCTCGGCCTTCTGGTGGATTTTCTTCCTTTTGGCCTGGGCCCTTACAGGGACCAGGTCCTCCCCTCCTTCCACCAGGCTTCCGAGCTCTATGGAAACCTCGGGGCGATCCGGGGCCTGGCGGCCGGGGAGGCCGTCGAGGAGGCGCAACTCCTGCGCGAAGTGCTCTTCCGATTCATCTTCCGCGATCTTCCCTCCACGGATGGACCCGGGCTGGGCCTCCGGGAACTGCTTCAGCTCTCTCGTCTCGTGGACCATGCGGTCACGCACGCCAGCGTCGGTCACACCGACACCCTCTTCTTCAACCTCTTCCATGGGACGGGGGTTCCGGACACCCCCGCGCGTGAGGTACTGGACGAGGTCCGAACACAGGTCAGGGCGCTCGCGGCCGAACTCGGTCGCCTGAGGATGCTCGAGGAAGGGGAGACCATTTCGGAATGACCCCGGCCCGGGGGGATGGGGGTGGGGAAGAATCCGTTCCCACCGCAGCGGGGGTGGGGGACATGCCCCCGGAGGAGTTCCATCGCCAGGGGCTGGAGGTTCTGGAGTGGGCGCGATCCTATCTCGAGGGCGTGGGTGCCCTTCCCGTTTCCCCTTCCGTGCAACCGGGCGAGTTGCGGGCGCTTCTTCCTGCCCGGCCGCCGCAGGAGGGGGAGGGGATGGATCGCATCTTCCGGGACTTCGAGAGGCTGGTCCTACCGGGAGTGACCCATTGGAACCACCCCTCGTTCCACGGCTACTTTGCCATCACCGGGTCGGGCCCGGGGATCCTGGGCGAGCTCATTTCCGCTGCTCTGAACGTGAACGCGATGCTCTGGAAGGCGTCTCCCGCTGCGACCGAACTCGAGGAGCTCGTCACCGATTGGGTGCGGGACCTGTTGGGCCTTCCTCCGGGTTTCACCGGGGTGATCCATGACACGGCCTCGACCTCATCGCTGGTGGCGCTGGCTGCTGCCAGACAGCGGATCTACCCGGAGGTGAGGGAAGGGGGGCTGTTCGGACTGCCCCGTGGCCGTATCTACGTTTCGGAGGAGGGTCACTCTTCCATCGAAAAGGCTGCGGTGGCCCTCGGCCTGGGTCGGGAGGGAGTGCGGAAGATCCCCGTCGATCGGCAGTTCCGCATGCGGGTGCCGGATCTGGAGGCCGCGATCAGGGAGGATCGAGCTCGCGGGGTTCGACCGGTCGCGGTCGTCGCGACCATTGGAACCACCTCGACCACCTCGGTGGATCCGGTGAGGGAGGTCGCAGACCTGCTGCGGGGGACGGGGGTCTGGCTGCACGTGGACGCCGCATACGCGGGTCCCGCCGCTGCCCTGGAGGAGCGTTGCGAGCTCTTCGGCGGATGGGAGGAAGCCGAGTCGATCGTGGTCAACCCGCACAAGTGGCTCTTCACGCAAGTGGACTGCTCGGTGCTCCTGTGCCGAGACCCGGGATCCATCCGGGCGGCTTTCTCTCTCGTCCCCGAGTACCTTCGGACGGACGAGGCGCAGGCCGCCACGAACTTCATGGACTACGGGGTGGCACTGGGACACCGGTTCCGGGCCCTCAAACTCTGGTTCGTGCTTCGGTATTTCGGTGTGGAGGGGATTCGGCGGCGGCTCCGCTACCACATTCACCTGGCCCAGACCCTCGCCCGTCGGATCGAGGAGGACGAGCGCTGGGAGCTCATGGCCCCCGTCACGTTTTCCACCGTGGTGTTCCGCTTCGCACCGTCCACGATGTCCGAGCAGGAGCGCGACACCGAGAACCTCCGGGTCATGGAGGCCGTGAACGCAAGCGGGAGGGCGTTCATATCGCACACGCGAGTCGGCGGTCGACTCGCACTCCGCGCGGCGGTCGGAAACCTTCGCACGCGGGAGAATCATATTGAGAGTTTGTGGGAACTGCTGGCTCAGATGTGCGAGCAGGGACCGGCCGAATCCGGTGTGACTCTTCCCGCGTGATTCCTACTTTTTTAACGCTTCTGCGCTTCGGCGTGTCTTTCGTCACTGAACCAACGTCGGGAGCGCACGCCAGCGGGGCGGGCCACACGTGTCCGTCCTCGCCGTTCGCATCGCCACGTCAACTCCTGGAGTCTTGAACCCGTGACCATAGACTCGACCCGATCGTTCCGGCGATTCGGCTTCCTCGCTTCTGCCTTCGTCCTGGCCGGCTTCATCCTACCGACCGGCGGGTGGGCGCAGTCCCCCGCGGGCGGGGTGGTGGCCGGGGAGCTCTCACTCGACGAGGCGCTCCGGATCGCCCACGAATACAACCCCGATTTCCGTATCCAGGAGGCACAGGGCGAAACGGCGGGTTGGCGGATGCGGGACGCGTGGGGGGCGTTCATTCCGAACGTGAATGCGTCCTCGTCCTTGGGGTATGCGGCTTCCGGGGAGCGCCGTTTTGGTTCGGTGCAGCTGGCCACCCAGCCCGCGATCTACTCCTCCAACTACAATCTCGGTCTCTCCCTGAGCCTCACCGGGGCGTCCCTCCTACGACCGAGGGTGGTCCGCGAGCAGAACCGTGCGGTGATGGCGCGGATCGATGGCGCGTCGTCGGGGCTCCGCGCTGAGGTCACAGCGGCCTATCTCGCGATCCTTCAAGCCGACGAAGAGTTGCGTCAGGCCCGGGCCGAGCTGGAGCGCACAGGGTCTTACGTGGCTCAGGCGGAAGCGCAGGTCGAGGTCGGGGCGGGAACGCCACTCGACATCCGGCGTGCGGAGGGGCAGCAAGGACAGGCCGAGGTACGCCTCCTCCAGGCCGAGCACGCCGTGGTCACCACACGACTCGACCTCGGCAGGCTCCTCGGGGTGTCCGTCGCGAGCGACGTGAGCCTTTCCACCTCGTTCGAGCTCTTCGATCCCGACCTGGATGGTGATGCGCTCGTGGAGCTCGCGCTGAGCCGGAATCCCGTGCTGTTCGCATCCAGGCGGCAGGCCGAGGTGGCGCGCAGTGAGACGAGGATTGCACGGACCCAGTACCTGCCCACGCTTTCGCTCTCCGCCGGATGGTCGGGGTCCGTGTTCGAGTCCGCCAGCGTGAACCCGTTGATTGAAGATCAGCTTCGACAGGTGTCGGGCCAGTTCACGTCGTGCCTGCAGGACAACCGCATTCGTGAGCTCCTGGACGATCCTCTCCGCAACTGTACCCAGTATGACCCCGAGGATCCAACGGTACGCTCGGGAATCGAGCAGGAGGTCCGCGAGCGCAACCGAGGTTTCCCCTTCGACTACAACTCGCAGCCCCTCTCACTCTCGATGAACGTCTCCATTCCGGTGTTCACCGGCTTTTCGCGGCAGCTGCAGATCGAGGAGGCCAGGGTCTCCGAGAGTGTGGCCCAACAGCAGGTGCGGGCCGAGGAGCTGCGGTTGAGGGCCGAGGTGGAAAGTGCGGCGCGAGGGGTCGAAACGGCAAGACGCACAGCGGCATTGCAGGCGCGGAACCGAGAGACCGCCGCCGAGGAGCTTCGCCTCGCCCAGGAGCGCTTTCGCCTGGGGCTGGCCTCCTCCATCGAGGTCATCGACGCGCAGGCGAACCTTTCGGAGGCCGAACGGGCCGAGATCTCGGCGATCTACGAATTCCACGTCTCCTTCGCCCAGCTCGAAGCTCTGGTGGGCGAGCCGCTGCGAGATCCCTGAGCGACCGACAGGATCCGTCCAGGGCCGAGCCACTTCCACGTGAGGACGGTGACCGGAGCATCTCCGGAAGCCTGAGGAGAAATAGATGATGGCGGGATACTTCATTGCATGGCCTTCCCTGGTGCCGGGGCGGGGTTTCAGGCCTTTGAAGGTATCGGGGGTGGCGTTCGCTCTGCTCCTGTTGGTCGGGGCGGGCTGCGGTGCCGACGAGGATGGGCAGGCGCGGCCGGCGCAGGCGGCGGACGGATTGCAGGGGGCGCCGGCCGGAACGGACATGCGAGCGATCCCGGTCTCCGCGCGAATCGCCGCGCCGGGCGATCTCCAGATGACCCTCCGAAGCTCCACCAACCTGAGCGCTCGAGAGACGGTCGACGTGGTCCCGAAACAGGCCGGGGTCGTGGATGGGGTCGAGGTGGAGGAGGGCGTCCGAGTGGCTGAGGGTGCCCTGCTGGCCCAGCTGGATGACGAAGAGTGGAGGCTTCAGGCGCGCCAGGCGGAGGCCCGTGCGCGCTCGGCCGCCGAAGCCGTGACCCGCGCGCGGTCGCTCTCCGAGCTGGATCTCATCTCGGTCCAGGAGGTGGAACGACTGGTTGCCGACTCCGCCGTAGCTGCCGCCGAATTCGAACTGGCCGAGCTGCGCGTGGAGAATTCGTCGATCCGCGCGCCCATCGCCGGGATGGTGACGCATCGTTATATCGAGCGGGGGCAGCAGGTGGGGACGGCCAACCCGGCCTTCACGGTGGCCGATGTGGATCGGCTGGAGGCCCAGGTGCGCGTTCCGGAGCGGGAGGCGATCCGTGTCCAGGTCGGACAGGTGGCCCGGGTCCTCCTGGAGGAGGGGGCCGAGCCCATCGCGACGGGTACGGTGGAGCGCATCCGGCCGGTGGTGGACCCGGGAAGCGGAACGGTGCAGGTGACCGTCGGCGTGTCGGCTCGAGACGATGCCCGGCTCCGCCCCGGTCAGTTCGTGAACGTGGACATCGTGACCGAGACTCTCGCCGACCGCATCACCCTCCCGAGGACGGCGGTGCTGGTGGATGGTGCCGTACCGAGGGTCTTCGTGGTGCGTGAGGGACGCGCCGTAGAGACGGAAGTCTCCCTCGGTTACTCCCGGGGCGATCGGGTGGAGGTGACCTCGGGCGTGCAGCCGGGTGACACCGTGGTGGTGGTGGGGCAGGACAATCTGCGTCCGGATGCTCCGGTGCGGTTGATGGAGTTGGACGGCGTGCCGGTGACGGGGATCGGGTCTTGAAGCTGAGCGACTTCTCCGTTGCGAGGCCCGTTGCAGTCTCGATGGCCTTCATCGCGGTCATCGTATTCGGAATGGTCTCGTATGGCCGCCTGCAGGTGGATCTGCTCCCGGACCTCTCCTTTCCGACCATCAGCATCGAGACCGAGTACGAAGGGGTTGGGCCGCGGGAGGTCGAAAATCTGATTTCGCGACCCATCGAGGAGGCCATCTCGGTGGTGCAGGGGGTGGAGCAGGTAACCTCCCGCTCCCGGCCCGGCCGCTCGGAAATCATTATCCAGTTCCGGTGGGGCACCGACATGGACTTCGCTGCCTTGGACCTCAGGGAGCGTCTGGATCTCATCAATCTCCCCCCGGATGCGGGGCGTGCGACCATTGCGAGGTACGACCCGGCCTCCGAACCGGTGATCCGCTTCGCCATCGTTTCCGACCGGCCGCTGAACACAAGGGCCGCCGAGGACCGTTCGGAGCTCATCGCGCTTCGATGGCTTGCCGAGGAGCAGGTGCGGCGGGCCCTCGAGGGGATCGAGGGCGTCGCCGCCGTCCGGATCACGGGAGGCCTCGAGGAGGAGATTCTGGTCGCGGTGGACGAGGGCCGTCTCGCCCGGCTGGGGATCCCCTTCCAGCAAGTGGGCCAGCGTCTCGCCTCGGAGAACATCAACCTTGCCGGCGGGATCCTCGAGGAGGGGGATGCCCAATACGTCGTTCGCACCGTGAACGAGTTCGTCCAGGTCGACGAAATGCTCCGCGTGGTTGTCGGCTCGGTGGAAGGCACACCGGTTCTCCTCCAGGACATCGCAGAGATCCGGCGCGATGCGGTGGAGCGCGAAACGGTCTCCCTGGTGAATGGGAATGAGGCGGTGGAGGTGGCGGTCCTGCGGGAGTCGGCTGCGAACATCGTCGACCTCTCCCGTGTGGTGCGGGATCGGCTGGACCAGCTGGAAGGCGAGCTTCCGTCCGGAGTGACCACGACCCTCGTCACGGACCAGGCCGTCTTCATCGAGCGGGCCGTGGGGGACGTGCGCATGGCCGCGCTTCTGGGCGGGATCTTCGCGATGCTGGTGCTCCTCCTCTTCCTGAGACACCTTCCCACGACGCTCATCGTGGTGACGGCGATCCCCATTTCGGTGATCGCCACTTTCGTCCTCATGTTTTCCCGCGAGATCACCCTCAACATCATGTCCCTCGGGGGGCTGGCGCTCGGGATCGGGATGTTGGTCGACAGTGCGATCGTGGTCCTCGAGTCCATCGCTCGCGAGCGGGAGTTGGGACGCAGTGCCAGGGATGCGGCCCGGGTGGGCACGGACCGGGTAGGCCGCGCGGTGGTTGCCGCGACCCTGACGACCGTAGCGGTGTTCGTGCCCATCGTCTTCGTGGAGGGGATCGCCGGTCAGCTCTTCGGCGACCAGGCCTGGACGGTTTCCTTCGCCCTCCTTTGCGCACTGGTGGTATCGCTCACGCTGATCCCCATGCTGGCCGCGCGGGGGGAAGGCGTCCGAGCGCGGACCGGGGAGGGGAGGACCGGAAGGGTCGGGGAAGTGGTGGCTCGGGGGACGGGGGGAGTGCTCAGGGCGGGAGGAATGGTAGGACGCGGGGTGGCCGCGATACTACGCCCCCTGGCGAATGGCTTCGACGGGGTGTACCAGGCGGTCGCCGGCAGGTATCCCGCGGTGCTCCGCACGATGGTCCGCAGGCCGCTCATCGTCCTCTCGGGGGCGGCAGTCGCGCTGGCCATGGGGCTGTTTCTCATTCCCCGGGTCGGTATCTCACTCGTCCCTGAACTCTCGCAAGGTGAGCTGGTGGTCGAGATCGAGGCGGCGCCGGGAACGAGTCTGATCCGCATGGAGGACCTCGCCCGAAGGGCGGAACAGAGAGCGCTTGAACTCCCGGGGGTCCGGGAGGTCTTCACGAGTATCGGAGTGCGTGGAGGGGCCGGGACTCTGGGGCGGACCGGGGAATTCGAGCGCCACGCCGCAACACTCCTGGTGCGCCTGGATGGGGTGGGCCGGCTGGAGGATCATACGGCGGCTGCTCTCGAGGAATCCATTTCTGCGCTCCCGGGGATCCAGGTCCGGGTCGACCGTCCCCGACTCTTCAGCGCGAACGCGCCGGTGGAGGTCGAGGTCAGAGGCTTCGACCTGGCGACCCTGTCCGAGGTCGCGGGGGAAGTGCGGACGGCACTTCGCCAGGTTCCGGGAGTCGCCGGGGTCGAGGAAGAGCGTCGCCAGTCCACCCCCGAGATCGCCATCCGCTTCGACCGCGAGCGTCTGGCCCAGCAGGGTCTTTCGATTGCCGAAGCCGCATCGGCGCTCCAGGCCAAAATCCGCGGCGCTTCGGCCACCGACTTTACGGAACGCGATCGCGATCTGAACGTCCTGGTTCGGGCTCAGGAGGCTCAGCGGGCGTCGATCGACGATATCGCGAATCTCAGGCTGGAGATCCCGGGGGGCGGAAGCGTTGCCCTTTCCGCGGTGGCCGATCTGGGATTTCAGGACGGGCCGGCGGAAATTGTGAGGCGGGGTGGATCGCGGGTTGCTCTCGTGGAGGCGCGGCCGTCCGGCACCGACCTCGCGGGGGCGATCTCCAGGATCGAACGGGCCATGGAGGAGGTGGTCACGCCCCCCGACATCTACGTGGCCGTGGCCGGTCAGTCCCGGGACCTGCGGGAGTCGGTCCGGTCCATGCAGCTCGCGCTCCTACTGGCGATTTTTCTGGTGTACCTGGTCATGGCGAGCCAATTCGAGTCGTTCCGGCAGCCGGCGGTGATCCTGGCTTCGGTTCCGCTGGCCTTACCGGGAGCAATAGCCGCCCTCTGGCTCACCGGTGTGTCGATCTCCGTGG
>JBBDRS010000042.1:0-83120 GCA_040905325.1 Gemmatimonadota bacterium | reverse complement strand
CCCGCGGCGTCCAGTGCTCCCCCGCCTCTTCGTTGTTCTCCTCGTTGAAGCGGCGAACGAGCTCCTCGAACACCGTGCCCATCGCGTGGTTGTCGAGGCCCGGATGCCTCTCCGAGTCATCGCCGTTCAGCACGGGCTTCGGGCTGAGGTTCACGTCAGGGGAAAGGAACTTCTCGATGAGCGTGCCCAGAGCGTCGGACTTCGAGAGTCGGGGGATCTGATTCCGGAACTCGAAGTTCTCAAGGATGTCCTGGACGTTCGGCGAGAAGCCGTCGAGGTACGCCTCGAAATCGGCCCTCAGCTGCTGCTGGCTCGCCCGGCTACGCAGATCCCTCAGCGTGAACTTCGACGTGTTGTAGAACGCCTGGCCGGCCGCCTGACGAAGCGCCTGGTCCTGGTGGACGATGCCCGCTTCGTCGAGGGACGCCTTCATGTCGAGGACGGCCTGCTTCGTCGGCTCGAGCACGACGTCGAGCCGGCGGAGGACCACCATCGGCAGGATGACGTCGCGATACTTGCCGCGGACGTAGAGGTCCCGGAGGACATCGTCGGCGATGCCCCAGATGAAGTTGGTGATCCAGGCGAGTTCAGCTGACTTCATATCGTTCCAGTCCTTGATCCGACGGATTGGTCGGGCATTGTGGGGTTTGATTTCGCGTAACGTGTTTTGCGTTTCCGAACTTACCGGCTGGCGCGGCTCGTGCCCTGCACGAGACGTGTCGGCCGGAAAGTTAGCATGGAGGGCCCGTCAGAGCCCGAAAGCGGCAACGCCGCTGTTATCCGAACCGTGGGCCGGCGCACTCATCTTGGGTTGGCGCGCACCAGCCTCCCGTTCTCCAGTCCCGCCTGGATTGACTTATCGATCCCGATCAAGAGATGCTGGACCGAACGAATCGACTCGCGAACGAACGATTCGTCGACCACTATCTCTCCCGCGGGTTCGATCCGCACTCCCGGCAATGCGCCAAAGTCCCGTCGTGCGCTTCTCGGATCGTTCGCGTCATCAGCGTTGGGACCAACGTGCACAAGGTGGTTTCTGAGCCGCCCATATCGACGGACCACGGGCCACTTCCACTCGTTCAGATCAATCTCAATTCCAGCTGCCTTCCGGAGATACTTCATGGAGCGCTCGACACCACGGCCAGCAAGCTCCCGCTCTGAGAGAGATAGGCCCAGGTCCCATTTGACGTCCGAGCACAGTTTTGTCATCAACTGCTCGAACGCCGACCAGCAAGTGATGAACAGGGCCCGGTAGACTGTCTGCCCTAGGACCTCCTTTCGGTACTCGATCTGTGACGCGTCATCCCAACCGTCAACATCCGAATCATCGCCGGCGCCAACTCCCAGGTCGCTCGCCAGGATTCCTTCCAAGACCTGGTGCCGAGCCCGCACACCCGCCGAAACGACATCCAAAGCATCATGAAGCTCCTCGACGACGAGGGCCACCTCAATCTGCCGATACATCGCGTCCACTGGATCACTCGCTCTCTTCACGTGCTCGCATCATGAACGTCCCTGGAGAGGGTTCACACAACGAATCAGGGTTGCCAACGTGCCGAAGGCATGTCCCGGAGCGGCAACCCGTAGCTCTCTGAAGTGAGGCCGCTCCCGACCTTACTCCCCCCGCCAGCACGCACCCGTCCTATCCCCCTGTGCCGAGGAGGTCCATAGCTCTCACAAAGTCAATTAACCTGACGCGGCCCACGAGGTCTTCGGGTCGCTGGACTGCCGCTCCATACATATCGGCCTGGGCTCGGCACAGCTGCTCGTTCCCAACAGGCAATCCCTCGGCGACATCCAGTAGCGCATCGGCTACATGCCCTAAGCCCTTCGCGTCAAGGTAGTCGACGAAATCGATCCACACCTGCTCGTCTATCCGAAGGTCCACTGGTGGCATCCAGGGCGTTTCGCCCACGTGACGTCGGGCGAAGCCGCGGCCCTGAACCCGCGCGATCGGCCCTAGGTCAAGGCTAGGATGTGCCGTATTGATAGTTTGGTCCTGGAGAGGATCGACGCCACAAACCGCGTTGATCGACGGGTCTGAGGCTACTTCCTTGAACAGGTCAGATCGCAGACGGTAGATTTCGATCAATTCAGCCTTCGTAGTATGTTGGGCTACCACCCGGGCCCCCCATGCCCTGAACGTCATCTCGGTAGAATCGCTCCATGCATCGAGCCAGCCCTCCCAGTCATCGGTGACCTCCTCGAATCCAGCTCGCATGTCGCGCATCTCCGCCGGGGTATTGAAAAGACCCACCGCTGACCGGGCAAAGAAGAAGGCGATTGCGAAGGGCACCACGCGGTACAGGAGGTATCCGACACCAAGGGCCGCCAAGGCTCCGAGCCCAGTTTTGATGGATTTCCGCTCTTCATCCATGTTGTCTCCTCAACAGCTCTGGGTGGGGCCTCATTTCACATAACGTATCTGGCGTTGCCGAACCCGCCGGCTCGGCGCGGCCCGTGCCCCGCACGGGGCGTGACGAGCCGGAGGGTTGCTGTGGAGGCCGCGTCAGCGGCCGGAACCGGCAACGCCTCAGTTAGCCGAAGTGTGCCACCGTGGGCACACTCGACACGCTCACTCTTCCGAAAGCTGTCGAGTGAGCAGTTCCACAACATTCCTCGGTGGGCCGCCACCATCCGAATCAGAAGTGTAGCCCGTGCCTTGGGGTGCAAAAATGCACGCTGCGGCATATGTGAGAACCACATCTCTATTTGCGGGAGACTCCGTTGCCTCCACGAGTGCACGATATGTCATTAGGGCATCCTGCCGATGCCGATTGACGATCTCGTTGTGTTTGTGAGACATGAAGTTCCTCGCGGACAAGTACAGCATGTACGATATCGTAGCAAATACCAGGAGCTTGCTGATCGCCAGTTGGACCGTATCATACGTGGTTTCCGGGGCAAGCCATGGAATCTTATGGATCAAGAAGCTTACCAACGCGAAAACGCCCAGGCCCCATGCCAACTTCACGGTGCGGTCGCGCCAGGTTTCTTTGTGCTCTCCGTGCTCCTCAGCGGCCCGTTTAAAATGCTCTGCCTGATGGGCGACACCCACCTCGCCGGCAACTCGCCGCGCTTCTTCCAAGACTTGCTTTGCTTCCCCTCGAGTACCTCCCAGCTCGTCTAGTACAGCCGTTGCTTGGTCCCGGATTTCCTGCAACGCCGCCCGTGCGTCACGATCCAACTGCTGAAAATCAGCGGATCTATGGAGCGAAAAGGAGATGAATGGATGTAGTGTGTTGAAGGCCGGCTGATATGCCTTTGTAAGCTTGTCGATCAGAGACGTCCTCAACTCGTGAGGACTTTGCTGGTTCGTCGAGAACTCGAGGATCTCCGTAAAGATCCCGTAATCGGAGTTCGCTTGCTTCTTGATCTTCTCCAGTTGCTGCTCCGGAAAATCCTCAAGCGCAAGAAGAGTCAGACGCTTGTACAGCTCAACCAACCTCCGTGCCGGTTCCACCGCCGGGGCGAAGTTCAAACTTGCCCCAAGCTCCTTTTCGCGAACGAGGGAGTCCGGATCGAACTCCTGGATCCGCTTCAAGGCGTCCGCGGCCTCCTGATGAATCGGCAGCCCCGTACTGTCGGTCATGCCATACACTCCCTGTCGACCTATGGATTGTCCAACCGCTCACGTTACAAGAAGGCACATTTCGGCTAACGACGCCTTCCCAAACCTCTGCATCGCTGCCGAAGACGCTTGGCGTCGTCCCGCCCGGTTCACCGTCCGATCCCCGCAGATTTTGCTCCAGCCTCATAAGACCTGTCCAGTTCCGCTGTGTCAACCAGCAAGAGGCCTTCCCACGCCGACCGAGGATGGGCCGGGCGACTCTCGGGATCCCGAGCGCCCTCTTCTGAACAGAACGTAAACGCCGCGTCTGACACTCCCGCGCAGGATCAGGAGTAGACGACCTCCCCGGGTCACCGCAAGACAAGCCCACGCAGGCATCACCACCTGACCCCCGGCGCTCGTCCGTCACGCGAATCACCGGATGCAGGGAGATCTCGTCGGGCGTCGCGCTTGGCCGCGTACTCGCCCCGCCCCGGTAGCCGCTACCCTCCCCGCTCCAGCCTGAGAACCACCGCAGACGGTTCGCCGAGTTCGCCCAGGGTGATCCCGACGAGGCGCTCGCCGCTCCACCCGAGCACCCGAACTCCCTTCGGCAGCGTCACGTTGGCGATCCGCCCGCCGCTCTCGTCATACACCCGCCAGGACGGACTTCCGGGGCGCTCGAGATCCACGAGCTCCTCGCTCGTGGAGGCGGCCAGTTGGACCCACACGGTCCGATCGGGGCCGGCGAGCACCCCTCCGAGAACCGGCGCGTGCTCGGAGACACCCGCGGCTTCCACCATCTGCTCCACAACGGGGGGCGGTGTCCGTCGTTCCATCAGGCTTTCGCGGAGCAGCTCACGTGCCCTCCCTTCCATTTCCCGACCCACCGGCTTCGCGTCGAGCGGTTCCTCCACCACCGTCGAGGCGGTTCCGTCGGGCGCGACAGCCCGTACCTCGTAGGCGTGGGTCGAACCGATCAGGATTTGGCCTTCGATATCGATGCTCCACACCGGTTGCGGTGCGAGCAGAGTGAGAATCGGCAAGGGGCCTGCGCCCATCCGGAAGGACTCGGTAGGAGGAAGCATCGCAAGGATGTCGCCCGCCCGGCCCTCCAGATCGAAGGTACGCACGGGGTCGCCCCCTGCGGGTGACACACTTGGCCCCCCGACCGACGCAGGATAGATCCGCGCGGCGAGGCCTCCCCCGGAGACGTAGTGCCACTGGCCCGTCATCCCGGTCTCCCCCGCGATACGGCTCGAACGTACGAAGGCTCCGTCGGGGGCGAACCGGTGTAGGCGCCAGCTCTGCGGCTCCACGACAAGCATGGTGTCACCCGGTAGCCGGACGATCTCGACCGCTCCGGGTGTAAGTTCCCCCGGTCCCTGTCCGGAGCGGGCCACGCGCCGGAGCTTTCCCGCCTCGTCGAGGAATACTTCGCCCGCCATTCCATCGACGATCCACAGCCTTCCCGAATCGTCCAGCGCCACGTCCGTGATCGAAGCGAACTCGGCCGATGGTGGGCCGACCCGGCGTTCCTCGAAAACGTGCCACTGGGGGGGTTGAGCAGACACGGGGTTGGTGGTCAGGAGGGGAACCGCGCCTGACGCGACGAGCATCACCAACCCCGAGACGACGGTGGTCGTGACCGCGGCGTGCCATTGCCGGATAGCAAACCAGGTGACGGCGGAAACGACGAAGATCGCCAAACCGAAGATCAGGGTGACGAGGGAGACGCCAACGCCCCCCCAGACGAGGGAGGCGGGGGTCGATCCCGCGCGCGCGATCGCCTCCATCATCGACATGAGCCCCACGATGGTACCCAGGAACCCCAGCATGACGGCCATCGCTCCCCAGAACAGGATTCCGTGGAGGCCTCGCTCCACGTCCTCGGGGTCACCCGCCGCTCCAATCCGCAAGGCCGTGCGGGCGGCGAGCCATAGCACCCCCGCGGCGAGCGCCAGCAGCGGCCACATCATCACGCCGCCGCTCAAGTACAAGTCGATCATGACGTGCTCCTTCGTCTCAGGGGAATTACATCGCTCGGCCGTCGAGCGGGGAGAGCCGAGGATCCATCCAACAGAGCATCCGCCTCGCGGGTGGCCAGGACCCAGGCGCGGTTCACGATCACGAACCACAGCAGCGCTCCGGCCACGCCCACGAGAAGCCCGGTAGCAAAGAGCCCCAGATCGCGCGTCAACAACTCGAGGGAGCGCGCGGGTAGCGCGGGATCGAGCGCCCCGCTCGCGAACGCCGTGCCGGCAGAGTGCAGTCCGAGTGCGAGCGCGAGAAGACCCAGGGCGGGAGCGAGTACGGAGAGCAGGAGCAGCAGCGTGGGTCCGGTCCGGGTCGGTAAGCGTCCGCGGGCGATCCGGAAGGCGTCGCGCGCGGCGAGCAGGGCGATGCTGACCCCGATCGCGAACACGAGCCAGGCGAGGAACCAGCTCGACGGGCTTCCGGACGAACGGAGGAGGACCGGTACGGCTGTTCCTCCCCCGAACACCAGCATCGGTACGATCGCGATGGCCACGAGCACGATTCCCGTACCCTCGGTGAGTTGAGCCCCGGCGCCGCGCGTCCACCCTTCCCAGCGACCCGCGTGGAGCCGCCCTAGTCTCCGCACCACCCCGCCGGATCCGAGGATCATGTCCACGGCCTTGCGAGCAGCCTCGGCCTCGTCGAGCCCACCCCTGCACTGATCCTCGAAAGCGGCTTCCAGCTCCGCAGCCAGCTCCATGAGGATCTCGTCGCGCGCGGGTCGCGGAAGATCGAGCTCGCCAGCCGCCTTACGCAGCTCCGTCCGAAACCTTGTCATTGGCCGCCTCATCGTCCAGGAAGGGAGAAAGTCGGCCCACGAGCATCGTCCACTCCCGCAGGCCTTCCGCTCGGTAGGTGCGGCCAGCCTCGGTCAACGCGTAGGCCTTGCGGGCACGTCCTTCGGCGGGATCCGACCACTCTCCGGCAATCAGGCCCTCGGTTTCCAGCCGATGGAGGATGGGATAGAGGGTCCCGTGGTTGAAGGTGAAGAACCCGTCGCTCCGCTCCTCGACCTCCACTGCGACCTGGTACCCGTGCATCGGGGCACGGCGAAGAAGTGACAGCACCAGAAGCTCGTTCAGCCGACGCCCGAGAGACTGGCTGTCAAAGGAAGGTCGATCCATGCTTGGCCGCCTGTTGCATTGGGTTCAATAGCTCGCTTATCCTAACATGTCGATACTCTATATATCGTGTCAAGCGAGCGGTGCGCAGGGGCCGAACTGTTAGTCGCGGTGAGGGCTCTGGTCAGGCTCGTGCCCAGTGAGCATTCCTCGGGAGATCGTGAGCGCCAAGGCGTGATCACCCGAGGAACGTGCAGACCTGCGCCGGCAGACCCGACCCCTCCCCAGGCTTGTCACGTATACCGTTATGCGTTATGCATAGGTCGTGATCCGATCCTTTCGCAACTCAGGCACCAGAGACGTCTTCCACGGCACGATCTCCAAGGCCGCGGCCAAGATCTGCCCAACGGATCTGACACGCATCGCAGCGAGGAAGCTCGACCAACTCAACCAGGCCGAGGTACTCGACGACCTTCGCGTACCACCAGGCAACCGGCTCGAGGCCCTGCGCGGCGACCGAAGAGGGCAACACAGCATCCGGATCAACGACCAGTACCGCATCTGCTTCCGCTGGAGCGACGCCGGACCCGAGGACGTCGAGATCGTGGATTACCACCGATGAACAAACCAGGCAAGCCAACGATGCTACCCGACCACCGCCCACCGACTCATCCCGGCGAAATGCTGCTCGAGGAATTTCTCAACCCACTCGGTATGACCCAGACCGAGCTGGCGCGACGGATCCACGTCTCGTTCCCCCGGATCAACGAGATCATCAACGGGAAACGAGGCGTCACTCCGGACACCGCGCTCCGGCTGTCCCGCCTCTTCGGCACCACGCCCGAGTTCTGGCTGAACGGGCAGCGGAACTGGGACCTCTGGCACGCCTTGCACTCAAGGACCGTTGCAGAGATCGATACCATCGAGCCTATCTCCGCCTGAACCCCGAACGACATCTCCCCCCCACCTGGGCCTCGAACAAGCGGCTGTCGCTCCCAGTTCAAAAGATCACGCGTACCCGTGGCCCATACTCCGCAACCCTATGGATTACCGGCGTTAGGCTGACATTCCGGGAAGAGAACTCGTTGCGATGCTTCCAAACGTATAGAGCTCCCAAGGCGCCCCCGGCCAGCACTAGCAGCGTGAACGTTTGTTCGTCGCTCCCAAAGACCGTCCCCTCCCCCTGACCGTCGATCAGAGGGACGGAAGCCAACGCGCCGAGGACAAAAGAGCCTCTCCGGGAGGGCCAAAGTGGTCTGATTCCATGTCCCACGTGGCCGCTACACCCAGACCAAATCCGAGGCCGCCGTATCCAACCCCATCGATCAGGCCCCATTTTGCGCTACGGCTCGCCCCTGACGTAGCGTTGCTCTGGGCAGCTGCCGGAATGGAGACCCCCAATAGAAGAATGAGGAACAGAGTACATCCCGCTCGTGTGGGTTGCCGTGGCCGCTTCATCGGTCCACTTCCTCGCGTCAGGAGTTACTTCACCCGCCGTTCTCTGATCAGGAGCGCCATGTCGGATAACGATGCTTTCCCGAACCCGACCGCCGAATACGAGTAGGATTCATCGTCGAGGCCGCCTCGGGCCGACGACCGAATCACTCCCGAGCCGGGGGATTCACAGGGGCCCTTCCATACGAGTTAGGCGACGTGGATGCGTCGCCGCCGAACCACCCCTCGTCGAACTGCTTGCCGGCCACGCTGGCGAGTAGTTACTGTTGTTATAACCCCTCACGGAGGAGCGAGCCATGCCCAAGGAAACCACGATCCGAGCGATCGGCAACTCCGCCGGCACCACCATCCCCAAGCAGATGCTCGAGCGCTACCGGCTCGCGGCTGGAGACCGGGTCCACCTCATCGAAACCGACGAGGGGATCCTGATCACCCCGTTCGACCCCCAGTTCTCCGAGGCCATGGAGATCTACAACGAGGGCGCGAAGAAGTACCGGAACGCGATGCGCGAACTGGCCAAGTGACCGAGCCTCGCTGGCTCACCTCCACCGTTGTCCTCGCCATCCACACCGACCAGACCGAAACTCACGGTGGTTCGCTCGGCCTCCGGGATGAAGGACTCCTGGCATCCGCGCTCCAGCGGTCTCGTAACCGGTTCCATTACGAGCCGAACTCCCACATCCACGCCCTGGCCGCAGCCTACGGGTTCGGGATCGCCCAGAATCACCCCTTCATCGATGGAAACAAGCGGGTTGCGTTCCAAGCCATGTACGTGTTCCTCGGCCTGAACGGATACAGTATCGACGCCTCCGAGGAATCCATCGTCGCCCTCATGCTTTCGGTGGCGAGTGGTGAGATGACTGAACCACAACTCACCACCTGGCTCGAGCAGAATACCGTCCCTCGGTAACAGTCGCGCCGCACTCCGCCGGCTGCACGTGTCCAATCTCACTTCGGACGCACACATGGCGACCAGGGGCATGCGCCGTTCCGAGGCAGCGGACCGCTCCGGTCAACGTAAGGGTTCCTCTGCTCCTCCTTTCAACCCCTACCCTTCCTCCGGCTCAAGGAGGTGACCGACTACCGCTTCTTCCCCGTACGCGCCCCGCAGGATGCCTACGACAGTGTCGCCGGTCACGAACTGTGGATTGAACTCCTCAGGGTGGCGGAGAATTCCGTCGATCGTCCCCTCCCGCGTGACGACCCACCATTCGGACGAGCCTCCCATCTCGAACCTCGCCCGTTCAGGAACCATGGCTGCTCCTCCCTGCTCCGGGAATCGTTCCACCCAAAGCCTCTCGAGGTCGTCGAGGAGGAGGCGCCGATAGAAAGGATACGTCACACCATTCTGAAGCCGAGCTGCCTCCTCCCGCACGAGCGAATAGTCGAGGCCGGGTAGGACATCCACACTGTCGGGATAGGCTCGTTCGAGCCCCCTCCCCAGAGCGGCTTCACTCAGTCGCCTCTCGTCCAAGGGCAAACATCGACTGCCCACTACCTCTCCACCTGGGTCCAGCTCCCAAAGGATCGGAGCGGACCCGTGACCGACGATGAAGGTTGAGTCCGTATGAACAAATGACCAACCCGCGGAAAACGGCGAGGTCGCGGAGACATTGACGCGGTGCCCACCAGGGGCCTCAAGTCTCATGGGACGTGCATTCGTGGCATGAAGTCCCGACAGGCGTGACAACACCGAACCAGTTGGACTCACGAGATACACGGTCGCCGAGCTCTCGGATGGCTCGGGGGAGTCGGGCACCAAACGGTTCTCCCACCGAGCCACCCAAAGGGACGACCCGTCGGAGCCAGTGACTCTTGGTATCGCCTCCGAGACTTCCGCCATGGAGAAGGTCCGGATGAGTTGTCCTTCCCGTGTGAAAACGCTGCCGCGGCGCGGGAGCAGGGAGAGGACGAGTAGGGAATCCTGACCGCCGAAGGGGTGGGCAGAGAGGATGGAGCGAAACTCTCCTGGCCCGTCTCCTTCCGCACCGATCGATTGCCACTCCCCGGTGATCCGGTCGACCAGGAGCGGAGGGGACTGGGCCTGGACGATCAGGAGGGAGGCGCCCACCTCATGCACCGCCGTCACCAAGAAAAGTGCGTCGGACCCGTCTGGATACTCGGGGCCAAGCTGAAACACAGCCTCTCTGCTGAGCTGCCATCGGGGTACCCCGGCGATCTCCGGTGCGACGCTCCCATGCAGGCAGGTCTCGGGGTCGAACGACTGAACATATCCGTCGATCATCCGGCGCTCGGTAGGCGGCGGATCAGTACATCCCGACTGCATCGCGGTGACGACCAGAAGCGGGATGACCTGAAACCTCACGCGAGGTCTTCGGAGCGTCACAGGACTCACAATTTCGATACTCGGAGAGCTCAATTTCGCATAACGAATCAGGGGTTGCCGAACTTCCCGGAGTGGCGCGACTCGTGCCCCGCACGAGACGTGACAGGACGGAAGTTAGGTGGAGGGCGCGCACGCGCCCGGAACCGGCAAACCCGTAGTTATGCGCTGTTTGACCCTTCGTCGGGCCAATCCAACGCTTCCAACTGCGACAACAGCGCAGGAACGTCCCTGATCGCGGTATCCCACACCGCCTCGAGGTCGACCCCCATGTAGTCGTGCACGAGCTTGTCGCGCATGCCTGTGATGTCGGACCACGGAACCTGGGCCGCCTTGCTGCGGAACTCCGATGACAGACGCTTGGCAGCTTCCCCGATCACTTGCAGTTGCCGGATTACTCCATCCTGCACCAGAGTCGCTTCGAAGAAGTCAGCCTCCGCAACCCCGTCGACATAGGACTCGATGCGCCGTGCCGCGTCCCGGATGTGACGGACGTACACCCAATCGTCACGCTGCGCGCTCATAGACGACCCGCGCCTCCCTCACGATCCGATCCCGCAGGTACGGGCTCAAGGCTCGCTCCGTGAGAAGATCTACCTCCCTCCCGAAGTGCTCGGAGAGTTCCCGCTCGATCCGAACGAGATCCAAGAGGCTCTTCCGCTGCTCGAAGTCTACAAGCAGGTCCACATCACTCGCCTCATCACCTTCCTCTCGGGCCAACGAGCCGAAGAGACGAAGCTTCGTGATCCCGTGCCGGTGGCACAGCTGAGCCAATCCTTCCTGGTCGATTCTCATGCTCGAATTTCACCTCCTTGGGCAAGAGGGTCAAATGGCGCATAACGACGAATTACCGAATCCCTGCCCGCGGGTTCGGGACGTCGTCTACCCGGAGGGGCTGCGGGGCCGCCCGCTCCTCCGGCCACACCTCCCGTAGGGTATCCCCCTCGTAGAGGCGGCCGTTCTTCATAACGAACCGGATGGTGTTCGTATCCCGGATGTCCGAGAGCGGATCGCCATCCACCACGACCAGGTCGGCCAGCTTCCCGGGCTCGATGGACCCCAGATCGCCGTCCATCCCCAGCGCCTCGGCGCCCAGGATGGTGGCGACCCGGAGGGCGTCGTGCTCGGGGAGCCCACCGGCCTGCATGGACCAGAGCTCCCAGTGGTATCCGAGCCCCTGGAGCTGGCCATGGCTCCCCACACCCATCCTTCCCCCCGCGGCGACGACGTCTCGCACGAACTCGGCGAAGCGCGGGAACATGTGCTCGTCCGGATGGACCCAGGTCCCCCGGCGACGACTCCGGTTCGCCAGATCCGAGTAGGGGGTGAAGGTGTGCATCTTCGGGTGTTCCCAGGGGCTGTCCTCGGAGTACCAGAAGTTCTCGGCCTGGGGAGCCCCGAAGGTAACGAGGAGGGTGGGCGTGTTCGCGACCCCACTCTCAGCGAAGAGTTGGACGACGTCCTCGTAGATGGGGGTGATGGGGAGGTTGTGCTCGATCCCCGGATACCCGTCCAACGCATGGGTGATGTCCAGCTTGTAGTCGATCCCGGCTTCGGTGGTGGGCATGAGTCCCAGCTCGCGTGCGGCCATCACCAGCCACTGCCGCTCCTGGCGGTTCCCGGCCAGGTACATCTTGAATGACTCGGTGTGGTAGTAGTCCGAGTACTTCCGCAGGATGTTGCGAGCGTGATCCAGGCTCTGAACGGGCTGCCCCCGGTAGCGGTTGAAGACGCCGGGGCCGGTGGAGAAGACCCGCGGGCCGATGATGTCGCCCACCTCCACCCGATCCCCATAGGTGAGGACGTCGGTGGTGCTCGTCTGGGGATCCCGGGTGGTGGTGACCCCGTACGCCAGGTTGGCCAGGTACGCCCACGGCTGAGGGGAGTGGACCTGGAAGGGCGGACGGATGTGTGCGTGGGTATCGATGAAGCCCGGAACCACGGTGGCACCGGCGAGGTCGATGATCTCCGCCTCGTCCGGGACCTCTACCTCTCCCCGGGCCCCCACCGCGACGATCCGGTTGTCCCGGACCAGGATGTCGGCGTCCTCGATGATCTCGTGATCCCGCATGGTGATGGCCCGGGCACCCCGCAGAACCACCGCCCCGCTGGGGATGTCCCGCGCCCTCTCCACCTGGACTCGGACCTCCATGGGCTCGTAGTCGTCCTCCTCGGAGGACGCCGCCCTGCCAGTGGGGACGTGGTGGACGAAGTGGGCGCTCCCGATGGACCAATGCACCCGGCTCCCGTCGGCGCTCCAGGCCGGGAAATGCCCGCCGATCTCGGTGAGTTGCCACGCGGGCATGGCCGCCCTCTCCGGGTTGGTAACGGAGATCACCGGGGGCTCCTCTCCCACCCTGGGGACATGGACGAGAAAGAGGTTGTCGTCTACATCCGCCAGGGCCTCGGTTCCGTTCGGCGACATGACGATCCGGGAGGCGTTGCTGGGCTCGGAGCCTCCCGCCCTCGAGTGTCCCGTGACCCGCAGGTGCCGTCGCTCATCGGTCCCATCCCAGCGGAAGGAGACGAGACCATCGGAGCCGGAGTGGGCGAAGATTCGGTCCGGATCCTCGGTGAAATGGGGGAAGCTCCGTCCTGCCGTGGGGCCGATGATGGTCACCTCCCCGCCGCTGGCCGGCAGATGGACGAACTCCGGTGTGAGTCCGCCCGAGGGGATGGAAACCTCCTCCCGCATGTCCCTCGCGTCCCCCCGCACGGCCAGGATGCGGTCACCCGCGGGGGACCATACGGGCCGCTGATAGAGGGCGGACCGGGGGGTGAGACGCTCCAGGGCTCCGCTCCCGTCGGCCCTCACCCTGGCCAAGTGGCCTTCGTCCTCCTCGGTCCAGACGCCGAAGGCCACCCACGCTCCGTCGGGAGACCAGGTGGGGTGGAACTCGAGCTGCCGCCCCTCCGTCAGACGGCGCGGAGCTCCGATCTCCTGCTCGCCGGTCACTCCCTCTTCGCCCGCCCGCGCGGGAAGATCGGCGACCCAGACCCGATCGAAGGCGGTGAAGGCGATTCGGGAGCCGTCGGGTGAAGGAACCGCATCACGGATTTCCCGCGCGGTGTGTACGGGACTGTCATCCACCGGGTAGTCGAAGGCGAGCTGGGGTCCGATCTCGGCCCTCACCTGGGCGTTGAAGGGAATCTCCGCAGGGTCGCTCCCGTCCAGCGGCACCCGCCAGAGCTTCCCACCGTACGACACGACGATCTCCCGGGAGTCGGGCGTGAACGCGTAACCGGGCAGAATGTCGAGGGTCGCCCGGGCCTCCTGGTCGTCCCTCTGCACGGGGTAGGCGAGCCATTCCTCCTCGCCGGTCTCCAGGTCGCGGAGGACGAGCCCGGTGTCCGACTCGTAGCGGGAGCCGTACACCAACCAGCGGCCGTCCGGAGAGATCCGGGGGCGGAACCCCGAGCCGTACCGCCGCGTCATGGACCTCCTCTCACCGGTATATCGGTCCAGGCGGGCAAGCTGGTAGCGAGGCAGGTCCGCATTGTACTCCCAGTCCCCCGTCGCCTCGGCGTACCAGATGTAGCGGGCGTCGGGATCAAAGGTCGGTCCCAGCGTCTTCAGGTTGCCCGGCTCCGAGATGAGCTGGATCCCCGTCCCTCCCTCCGCATGGAAAATCCAGAGCTTCGCCGTGCCCCCCAGTCCATGGGTGCGAGAAGCGACGATGTACTCCCCGTCCGGCGTCCACTCGGGCGAGGTGTAGATGTTCGACTCGCCCCTGGTGACCTGGGTGGTATCGGAGCCGTCCAGGGAGATGGTCCAGAGATTTTCACCGCCGCTCCGATCGGAGACGAAGAGGACCCGGCTCCCATCCCGACTGAATCGAGGCTGGGCGTCATACGCGATTCCCCGGGTCAACGGGGTCGCCTCCCCGCCATCCATGGGAAGGGTGTAGAGGTCCCCGAGGAGGTCGAAGACCAGCGTGGAGCCGTCGGGGCTGACATCCACGGAAATCCATGTCCCCTCGTCCACGGCGAACTCGAGGGTCCGCTCGGGGGCGAGGGGAAGCCCCCCGTTACTCTCCGCCTCTTCGACGGTGTCCGCCTGCACCTCGAGCAGTCCCTCCGTGGGAGGCGCCCATCCCTCCGCAGGGGAGGCCTGGACGCCCCCGGCGAAGGGCAGGATCATGGCGCTCGTCGCGAGGACCAGGAAACCGGTGGTGACGCGGGAGGGGCGGGAGTTCGAAGGCATGATGGTCTATTCCTCGGCGGAGTCGATGGACGCGTTGGGTGCGGATGGAGCGTATCGCTCCGCAATTGGCGGCCGGCCCGGGGGCCGCGTCAAGGCGGGAGCCGCTGCGAGACGTGGAGCCACCGCGCGCGGAGACACCCTGTATTTGACCCCGCGACCGCCTCGACCCACTTTGTCGCGCCGCGGAGAGTGCCTCCGCGGACCCTCCCCCTCCCCTTCCGCCTCTCGGCCGCTCGAATGCGCCACTCGATTCCTCGAACCCGTTCCCGGACGGTTCCGGTTCTCCTCCTGATCCTGGTAGGGTTGCCGGCCTGCGCTGACGATCCCCCGAGGGAGGGCTCCCCCCCCGAGCGGGTCCCGGTCGTCGCCGCCCTTCCGTTCGAGGACCGATCCCTCGACGGCGATCCCGCCCCTGACAGGGGGCATATTGCCGAGGGGCTCCGGGAGGACCTCGTCTCGCGAGCCGCCCGGATCGGCGGCCTGCGTTTGATTTCGCCCACAGGGGAGGTGGGGCCGGAGAACCAGTCCGCCGACTACCTCCTTTCGGGCGCCGTCGACCGGAGCGGCGGGGACGTCCATTTGTCCCTCCGCCTGACCGATCGTGCGGACCGGACACTCTGGGAGGAGGAGTGGACCGGGCCCCTCCAGGAGGCGCCTCGCTTCCATGCGGATGCTGCCGAGACCGTGGCGAACGCCGCGGGAGTGAGCCTCTCAGCCGGGGAGTTGGAGCGTCTTCGCGCCATCCCCCAGACCAGTTCCGAGGCCTACGCTCACCTCCTCCGGGCCCGCTGGTACGGCCACCGGGGCGACGCATCCGACCACGCCGCTCGGGGGGAGCTCTGGCAACGTGCCGTGGACGCCTTTCGGGAGGCCACCCGCCTCGACCCCGACCTCGCGGCCGCCTGGGCCGGGCTCGCCTTCCATCACCTCCGCCTGCGCTGGTTCGGCTACGACCGCTCGGATGCCGGGCTGGATGCGGCCCGATCCGCCCTGGATCGCGCCGTGGAGTTGTCCCCCGACGCACCAGAGACCCTCCTCGCGCAGGGATACTGGGAGTACTGGGGCCAGATGGACTACCCCGCGGCGCTGGAACGCTACGAAGCGGCACGGGACCACCTCCCAGGGAGCACCGAGCTCTCCAACCTCATCGCCTACGTTCTACGCAGGGAGGGACGCATAGAGGAGGCGGCCGAGCTTCTTGCCAGCGGATCGGACGTCGACCCCACGGACGCCGCCATCGCATTGGAGGCGGGAGAAACGCTCCTGGCCACCCGGGACTTCGAACGCGCTCTCCCCTATCTGGAACGGGCCCGGACACGGGCACCGGAGCATCCGAACGCCTACATCTCGCTGGCGTGGCTCCACGTGGGGGCCGGGGAGGACCTGGCGGCGGCGCGTGCCGTCCTGGAGGAGGGCGCGGTCCGCGCGGGTGAAGAGAACTTCGTCCACCCGCTCTACCACCTGGAGCTCCTGGCAGGGGACTGGGACGCCGCCCTCCGACGGCTGGAGGGGCGGGAGGGCACGGTGCTGGTGGGCCCGATCGTCCTGCATCCGGTGGATCAACTCGCGGGATTCGCCCATCGGTACGCGGGAGACGAGGATGCGGCCCGGAGTCGCTTCGAGGCGGCGGGCGTGGTCCTGGATCGCCTGCTCCCCGAGTACGGTTCCGACCACCGGATCCATCGGGTTCGCGCGCTGAACCAGGCGGCGCTGGGTGAGGCCGATCTGGCCATCGCCTCGATCGAACGGGCCCTCGAGGACCGGTCGCTGGAGACGGACGGCTATGTAGGGGGCGACCCGATCAAGGACCGGGCCTGGGTCTTTACCCTGACCGGGAATCTGGACCGGGCGCTGGACGACCTGGAGCTCCTCCTGCACACTCCCACCCTCGCCCCGATCACCGCTGCCCACCTCAGGTTGGAAGCCCGTTGGGACCCGCTTCGAGGTGAGGAGCGGTTCCGGGCAATGGCGGAGGACACCCCCTGACCCGTATCGTAGGGAGCGGCCGGGCCGACCCGCCGCGACCCAGCACGACCCGGCGGAAACCCCGCCCATCGACCACCCACCCGCGACTTCGATTTCCAAGGAACGGCATGATCAAGCTATTCAGACTCTTCACCCCCCTCGCCGCGATCCTCCTGCTCGCCGGCAGCGTCGGCGCTCAGCAGACCGCACCCACCGAGGGGATGTACTGGGGCGACGAGGTGCCCGAAGGCTGGAACGGGAACTGGCCCGACGAACTCCTCACCGTCCCGGAGCAGACCGACTTCACCCGCACCACCGGCGTTCGGGAGGTCCATGAGTTCATCGACGCCATGAAGTGGCGGAGCGAGCACATGCACGTCCTGAGCGTGTTCACGAGCCCCATACGGAACATCGCGCCCGCTGTGGTCCTCTCGAACCCGCGGGTGACCTCCCCGGAGGAGGCCGAGGAGTCCGGCAAGCCGGTGGTCTTCCTCCACGGCAACATCCACCCCCCGGAATCGGAGGGTGCCGAGGCCCTGCACATGGTCATGCGGGAGATTCTCCTGGGTGACTACGGGCACCTCCTGGACAACCAGATCATCATCATCATGCCGCTTCTGAACGTGGACGGCACCGAGACGGTGGGAACCCGGGACAGTGCGCCGTACATCATGGGAACCCGCACCAACTCGCAGGGGCTCGACCTGAACCGGGACGCCATCAAGCTCGAGTCCGTGGAGGTGAGGAGCCTGTTCGAGAACATCTTCAACACTTGGGACCCGGTTCTCTATTATGACGCCCACCGGATGGGACGGGGCAATTTCGCCTACTCCATCGCCTACGTGAACTCCACCGTGCCGGCAGCAAACCCCGGGCCGCGTGGCTACGTGCGAGACGAGCTCTTCCCGGCCGTGCGTGACCACATGCGCGAGAACTTCGGGCTCGAGGGCTTCACCCACGCGCTGTGGGAGGACTCGGAATGGCCGCCCACGACCTGGCATCACGACGAGACGATCTGGACGGTCGAAGCGAAGTTCCTGGCCAATGCACACGGGCTCCGGAACCGGATGTCCATCCTGACCGAGACCCCTGGAGCCGCGGGGTTCGAGCGGCAGATATACGGTCAGTTCGCCTACATACTCTCCCTCCTGGAATACACCAACGAACACGGTCAGGAAATGCGCCGCGTGGTGGACGAGGCGGATGAAGAGACGGTCCAGCAGGTCCTGGACCAGGCCGAGTCCGGGGAACTCCGGAACTTCCTGGACGGGGAGTATCAGTCCCGCGGGGCCATCGACATCCTGGCCTACCGGGATGCCTTCCCGACGGCGCCCAGCGAGTACCTCCCGGGGACGAGCGTCCGCGAGACGGTGCGTCCCACCGGCCCGCCCGAGATTGTGAGCGGCGTGCAGGACATCACCCTCCCGGTGGGCACGCGGAGCGCGTGGATGCCGCGCGGCTACCTCATCCCGGCTGAAATGACCGACCTCGTCGAGAACCTCGAGATCCAGGGCGTCGAGGTGACCCCGCTCGAGGAGCCCCTGACCGCGGAAGGGGAACAGTTCACGGTGACCCGCATGCGGCACGAGTTCCGTTCCGGGTACGCCATGACCGAGCTGGACGGGGACTTCATCGAGACGGTCCGGGACTTCCCGGCGGGGACCTTCTACGTGGACATGGCCCAGCCCCTGGCGAATCTCGCCTTCTACTACCTGGAGCCACAGTCTCGCGACGGCTACGTGGGGTGGAACGTCCTGGACCAGACCCTCATCGACCTGGGCGTGCAGGAGCGCGCCATCGCCTATCCGATCTTCAAGTACCGGAGGGAGGTGCAGGACGACTGAGGACGCCGGTGGCCCCGGGCCCCGTAGCCGTCCTGCACCGGATCGCTACGGGGTCCGGGCCTCCTCCGCCAGCTCCCGGTAGAAGGTTCGCGCCGCCTCCACCGCCTCGCGGAACTCCGCCCGGTCGGCCTCCGAGTTCCAGTTGGAATCCTCTACGCGGCTCCAGATGGCATCCACCGTCGCGTGCAGGAATTCCACGTCCACCAGCGACACCCACGGTTCGCCTCCCCGCACGACGTAGACCGGACTGGTCTGGGCGAACACGTGATCGTCACCTACGTACGGGTGCGACGGTCCCAGGGCACGCGCCGCAATCCACCCCCCGTCCGGCACATCCACCGAGCCCGAGTAGTCGAGCCGGAGCGGGTCTTCCATCGGCACGGTCCTCACGATCTCGCCATTTACGAGAATCTGGAGCGAGTCCACGGGGACAATCGAGTGGATTTCCGCCCGGATACCCACGGCGGCGGGGGCGTCCACCCCGACCTGGATCTCCGCTCCCGGGTGCTCGCCCTCCACTTCGAAAAAGAGCATGGGCCCGGTGGTCATGAAGGTCCGACCGTCCAGGATGCCCTGCGACCACGCCTCGGGCGTCATGGCCCCATCGAGGTGGACGTAGGTCCGGTCCGAGCCGGAGGGGGGGTCCATCCACACATCGGGGAAGTTGTCCGTTCCACCCGTGGCCGCAATCCGGAAGCCGGCGTTCAGGAGCCGGTAGTACATGGCCGCCGAGGCGAGTTCATCGGACCAGAGGGCTCCCACGTCGTAGAAGTCCCCTCGTCCGAGCGCCATGTTGAGGGCCGCCTGGGTGCCGGTGGCTGCCCCCGGGGTGTCGGGCCACGAGGCATAGGGGTGCATGTACCCCGCGATTCCTCCCTGTGCGTGTGCCCCATCGAAATAGGGAAGGTCCAGGGCGGGCTGGGCATAGGCCGTCCCCCCTGCTCCGCCGGTGAAGGGGAGGATGAATTCGCTCGTTCCGAGCATCCCGATGTGCCCCAGGCCGCCCCGGAACTCCTGACTGTACTGGAGGAGGTGGGTGTCGGTGGAGAGGGGATGGGGTTCGCCGGTGAGATCCTCCCACCTCCCCTGGATCCGGGTGCCGTCCATATGGATGAGGGAATGCCCCATACGGAGATCCTCCGCCAGGAGCTGGAGGAAGAACGACTCGTGTGTCTGCCCCCAGCGGCCCTGGTGTAGATCGTGGAGGTGGGTATCGCCCGAGTACCACCCCAGCACGGGCATGTCGACGAGCCGTTCCAACTGGAGCGTCACCTCCACCTCGCCCCCTTCCGGAACCTCCACCGAGGTGGAATCAGGGAGGTACTCGAAGCCCCGGAGCGCCCCGATGGCGGTCACTCCCGCCGGAACCTCGACCCGGTCCTCGCCTGACGTGTGGAAATAGTGCCGGTCATAGACCATCTGGGCGCGGTGGAAGCCACCCTCCGGGGAGTACGACCGATCGTCGCTCGCGTCCAGGTGGACCCGGGCGGGCATGGGTGACCCGTCGGGCCCGAGCACACGAATGCGGACGGTTCCGGTGGGGGTCACGGGACGCCGCTCCGTGATCTGTACCTCGTGCCAGGCGCTGGGACGCCCTCCCGCGATATCCACGGTGTAGAGGGTCGTCGGTCCCCGATGGTTCGAGACGAAGGCGAAACGCGAACCGTCGGGACTCACCGCGGGAGAGAACTCGTGGTTCTCGTCGTCGATGGCGAGCT
Organism: Gemmatimonadota bacterium; assembly: GCA_040905325.1. Classification (GTDB taxonomy): domain Bacteria; phylum Gemmatimonadota; class Gemmatimonadetes; order Longimicrobiales; family Gaopeijiaceae; genus JBBDRS01. Next base: position 62,942 of record JBBDRS010000042.1, on the reverse strand, counting down.
CGATGGGCCGTCCACCGCCGGCTGCGATGATGCGAACATCGTTCGAGCCGCGCTCGTCGGAGACGTAGAGGAGCGAGGCTCCGTCGGGCGTCCAGACCGGCTTCATCCGGAAGGCGGTCTCCTCCGACCTCACGAGGCGCGATTCGCCCGACTCCAGATCGAGGATCCGCAACCCACCACTCACGTACGCCAGCTCGTCGCCATCCGGCGAGACCGAAGGGTGCACCCCTCCCACCACCTCCACCACCGAGTCGGCGGGCCAGTCCAGGTCGTGCCGGTAGATCCGGTTCACCGCCCCTCCGGCACGGGCGCTCAGGAAGTAGAGGGTCTCCCCATCCGGAGTCCAGGTGGGCTGGAGATCGACGGCCGGGTTCGGCGCCACGATGTCCACCTCACCCCCCTCGGCGCTGACGAGCCCGATGGCGAGGGTCCCTTCACGGTCCAGCGAGACGGCGAGCCGTTCGCCGTCCGGGCTCCACGCAGGTTCGAAGTGGTAGTCCGGACCCGAGGTGAGGGCCACCGCCACCCCCCCGGCCGCCGGAACCTTCCAGATGTCCCCCCGCATGGAGAAGGCGATCCACTCCCCGTCCGGGCTCCAGCTCGGATCCAGGGGACCGGTGGAGACGGCAGGAAAGAGGTGACGCTCCTCCCGGTCACTGTGGCCGTAGCGGTTGGGACGGGCGTCGGCCGCGACCATGTTCCAGAGCATCACGGCGAAGATGGCGATACCGACGCTGAACAGATGTTTGCGGGTCATCCGGCTCTCCGAATGGGTTGGGTTGGCTGCGCCGACACCGTAGCGAGACGGGTGGGCCATGTCCATCCCAGGCCACGTCCATCCCGGGGAAGTATCTTGCCCGGTGCCACGCCGCTCCTCTATGCTCCCCTTCCACGAACGTTCCGGCCCCGGCTCGAAGCGGCATCCCGGCCGGAACTCCCGCAGCCTCCGGCCCGAGCTGATCGCCGATGACGGTACCCCCGCTCCGCCCTTTCGTCCTCAGGACCCTGCGTACCCTGTCCATCGGGATCACCCTGGCGGTCCTTTCCCCCCTCCAGGCCTGCGCTCAGGAGGCCCAGCCCATCGCTATCGTGGGAGCCACCCTCATCGACGGGAACGGTGGGCCGCCCGTGGAGAATGCGACCCTCGTCGTCGTGGGACGGGAGATCCTGGAGGTGGGGCCCAGCGGGGAGGTGAGCGTCCCCGCCGGAGCCCGGGAGATCGACGCCCGTGGTCGTTACCTGCTCCCGGGCTTCATCGACGCCAACACCCACACCTCGCTCTACGGTGGTGGCGAGACGCTCGAATTGTATCGCGATCGGCAGGCCGACATCGTGAGGGAGTCGGCCCAGCTCCACCTGAAGCACGGCGTCACGGCCATCCGGGACAGCTACGGGGCCCTCAAGCCCCTCACGGAGGTTCGCGATGCCATCGAGGAGGGCCGGGTGATCGGCCCGCGCATGAGGGTCGCCGGCAACATCGTGGGCTGGGGCGGACCCTGCTCGGTCAGCTACTCGATGGTCCGTCCCCAGACGTGCGACGAGCTGACGCGGGAGTTCAACGAATCCATCACGATGGGCGTCTCGGGTGAGGACCTCCTCCAGATGACGCCCGAGGAGCTGCGGGTGGCCTTTCGCCGCTACCTGGACCTGGGGCCGGACCACATCCGCTACGGAGCGACCACACACTTCACCCCGGCCTTCATCGCCTTCTCCCCCGACGCCCAGCGCGTCCTGGTGGAGGAGGCCCACGCCCGCGGGATGCCCATCGAGACCCACTCGACCACGATCGAGGGGCTGCGAATTCCCATCCGCGCCGGGGTGGATCTCCTGCAGCACCCCGAGGTCCTCGTGCGTCCCGTGCCCGAGGAGGTCCTGGAGCTCATCCGCGAGCACGAGGTGATCTGCGCGTTCCGGGCCAGCGTCATCACCGGCGACGCCTGGCAGGCCCACCTCGCGAGCGGAAACGCGGTGGAGGGGGAGGGCCTGAGCCTCCAGCGCCGGAACGCCGAGCGCTTCATCACCGAGGGGTGCATACCGGCCGTCGGAAACGACAACTACCTGGGGGCCGCCCCCGAGCTCCTGAACAGCCCGCGGGGAGACACCCAGAAGATGGGAATCGGCACCCTCATCGCGATCGAAGGGCTCGTCGAGCTCGGCCTCACCCCCTCCGAGGCCCTCGTCGCGGCGACCCGTAACGGCGCCATGGCCGCCCGGGGGCTGGACCGGTTCGGCACCCTCGAGGCGGGGAAGCTCGCGGACCTCATCCTCCTGGACGGGAACCCCCTGGAGGACATCTCGAACGTGCGCACCCTCTCCCTGGTCATGAAGGAGGGGAAGGTCGTCGACCACCAGTCCCTCCCCACCCCGCCGGTCTGGTGGGGCCATGAGAACTACCGCGAATGACTCCTCCACGCGGAAGCTCCTCGGAGGAGGGGGTGGAGCGCTGCCTCGACCGCATCGACGACCCCGGGGGCGAGGGTTCGCGGGCCTTCCTCCACGTGGCACGTGACTCCGCCCGGGCAGCTGCAGCGGGCTGGGATCGGATGCGCGGAGCCGGCCTCCCCCTCCCCTCGCTGGCCGGCGTCCCCATCTCCGTGAAGGATCTCTTCGACGTGGCGGGAGAGACCACCACGGCCGGTTCCCGGATCCTCGCCGAGGCCCCTCCGGCCGTCCGCGATGCCACGGCGGTGGAGCGTCTGCGCCGGGCCGGCGCGGTGATCCTGGGACGGACGAACATGACGGAGTTCGCCTTTTCCGGCGTGGGATTGAACCCCCACTTCGGAACTCCCCGCAACCCATGGGACCGGGAAACGGAGCGGATTCCCGGCGGCTCCAGCTCGGGTGCGGCGGTCTCGGTGGCGGACGGGATGGCGACAGCCGCCCTCGGCACCGACACGGGCGGGTCGTGCAGGATCCCGGCGGCACTCTGCGGATTGGTGGGGTTCAAGCCGACCGCGAGCCGAATCCCCCTGGACGGGGTGGTTCCCCTCTCTCCGTCTCTCGACACGGTGGGGACCATCGCCTCTTCGGTGGAGTGGATCGTTCGTCTGGACGCAGCGCTGGCCGGAACGCCGACCAACCCACTCCCCGGCACCGCCACGCGTGGACTCCGACTCCTCGTTCCGGAAGTGCCCTTCCACGAGGGGATGGACGGGCCCACCTCCCGCGCCTTCGACAGCGCGCTCGAGAGGTTGTCGGCTGCGGGCGCGCTCATCATCCGGAAGGAGCTTCCGGAGCTGGCAGAGCTCCCGCAGCTCGTGGAGGACGGGGGCATCGCCGCCGCCGAGGCATACGCCTGGCACGAGCGCTTCCTCGTGGCGCGAGGGTCGGAGTACGATCCGCGGGTGCGGGTCCGGCTGGAGGGAGGCGGGAGACAGTCCGCGGCAGCCCACGTCCGCCGGACCCAACTTCGAGCGCGCCTCATCCGTGGGACGATGCGGGAGCTCGAGCCTTTCGATGCCCTCCTCGCTCCCACCACGCCCCTCGTCGCGCCGCCTCTCGCCGCCTTCCACGACGACGAGGAGTACCACCGCCTGAACCGGCTCCTCCTTCGCAACCCGTCGGTGGCCAACCTCCTGAACGCCTGTTCGATCTCCCTCCCCTGCCATGCTCCCGAGACCGCACCAGTCGGCCTGATGCTCATGGCCCCGGGGGGCGAGGACCACCGGCTGATCGCCATTGCCGCCGCTATCGAGGGGGTGGTGCAGCCGGCCTCCGCCCCCTGAAGGGGCGATGGGCCTCACCGCGGATGGAACCTGGGAGCCGATGCGCACATACTACCGGGAGCACGAACAGGCGGTACGTTCGACCGTGCACCTCGCGCAGCCCAACCCACCCCGGAGACCTCAGTGAACCGTCTTCTCCTCGCATCTCTCCTTCTGGCCATGGCCCCGACCGCGCTCCTCGCGCAGGACGCGATTCCCGAGGGGTTTCAGGACCCGGTCCCGGCGAATCTCGCCCAGCAGGAGATCGAGCGTTCGCGCCAGTGCGTTCCGGTCCTGACCCGGCTCGCCGAGCTGGAGGAGGAGCTCGCGCCCCTCTCCCAGCGAGTGGAACGGATCCGGGCACTCGACGGTGCAGTGGTACTGGAGGATCGCCTGCGCATCGCCCCCTTGGATGGGGATGACCCCATCGAGGTCCAGGTGCGGGAGTGGTTCGACGCCGATGCCGCCCTCGCGGAGCGCTATCTGGAATCCGAGGACGAGGCGATCCAGGAGGAACGACAGGCTGGACGCGAACGCATTCGTGAGGTCCTCCGGGACGAGTTCGTCCGGCTGAATGTGGAGGCCCAGGAGGTCTTCGTCGGCGAGGACGACATCGAGGCCCGCTTCATCGATTGCGAAGGAGCGGTCTTCGTCCGGAGCGTAGTGATCGAGGCGTGCGGCAACACCTCGAGCCCCATCTGCGACGACGCCCGCCGATCCGCTGCGGTCGAGCCCTCGTCGCTCGAAGATGGACAGGATGGCCACTTCCAGTTCGTGGAATCCCCGGAGGATCTCTGGGACCTGGAGAACTTCCGGCCGTGGACGCCCCCGTCGACGCTGCAACCGACACCCGACGGCCTCGCAGGCGCGCGAACTGCCGCACTCACACGGCGGGGCAACCTCACCCTGATCTTCAGCCTGGAACCGCTCATCCGACAGCGGAGCAGCCTCTCCGAGGCAGAGGTCCAGAACTTCGAGGCGCATCTCGCCTCCCTGGGCTTCGAGTTCGACCACCCCGACTTCATCATGGCCCCCGCCCTCGCGGTGGATCTGGACGTCGGCGGCCCACTCGGAACCGAGAACGCCTACGTCCTTCACTTCGGAGACCTCTCCGACCCCGAGAATCAGATCATCTGGACCCGGGAAGTGGGTGTGGGTGGCCCGGTCCAGGAGGTTCTCGCCGTGGAAGGGGAGGTCCTCGAACGGCTGGCGCAGGGGGAGGAGGTGAGCTTCACCGCCATTCGCATGCCCTCCTCCGAGACGGACGAGGGCGAGGCGATCTTCTCGCTCCCCGTGCCGGTGGTGAACCAGGCGGAGGCCGTCTCCACCCTTCTCCAGTACATGGGCGGGGGTCAACTCTCCGAGCACCTGAACTTCTTCTTCCCCCCCGAGGGCACCACGGAACCGGGTTGATCGGACCCTTGCCCGCGATCGGCGGGATCCATAGGCTGTCCGGACCGTAACGTCCACCCCCCGGAGGCCCTGAGATGAAGAGTTGGATCGCGCTACCGCTCGCCCTTTTCCTCGGTGTTCTCCTCGCCCCGTCGGCGTCCGCGGCCGTCCCCGCACAACTGCCCGCGCCCGGGAGCGCCCCGGGTTCAGCGCCGGCGGACCCGGTGCCCAGTTACGACGCCCTCGTGGACCTCTACGAGGAGTTCCGCGCCTACCGACTCCCCGAGGTCACCGACGGCGTTCCGGATTACACCCCCGATGCCATGGCACGGCAGTTCGAGGGGCTCCGCGAGCTACAGTCCCGCCTCGCCCAGATCGACACCACGGGCTGGCCGGTGTCGCAGCAGGTCGACTACCGCGTCGTCCAGGCGGAGATGCACGGGATGGAGTTCGAGCATCGCGTCACCCAGCCCTGGGTGAAGGACCCGGCCTTCTACGCGGTCATCAACTTCCAGTTCGGCCCGAAGATGCATCGGGCCATGAGCCTTCCCTCCACACCCGTCTCGGAGGGGGACATGGCCGACGTCCGGGAACGGCTCGAGGCGATTCCCGTCATTCTCGACCAGGCGCGGGACAATCTCACAGACCCCGTTGCGGACCTGGCCTACGTGGCCATCTACACCACCCAGCAGCAGCTGAACCGCCTGGACTCCTTCGCGGAGGGAGTGCGTGAGCACAACCCGGACCTAGTCGCCCCGGCGGAAGCCGCGCGTGACGCCCTGCACGACCACCGCGAGTGGCTCATCGCCGAGCGCCCCAACATGCGGAACGGCGCAGGAGTGGGGGTCGAGAACTACAACTGGTGGCTCGAGCACGTGGTCCTCCTCCCCTATACCTGGGAGGAGCTCGTAGCCCTCTCCTGGCGCGAGTACGAGCGGACGATGGCGGCCATGAAGCTGAAGGAGCACCGCTACCGTCACACCCCCACCCTCGAGCCGGTGGAGAGCCGGGAGGCCTACCTGCGCCGCTTCAACGAGGCCATGGCCCACTACCATCGCTTCCTGGTGAGCAGCGAGCTCTTCACTCTGGACCCCTGGATGGAGCCCCCCGAGCCCTCCACCGGAGGCTGGAACCCGGATACCCGGACGGACTATTTCCAGAACGTCCAGGACCGCTACACACTCCCCCTATCCGCCCACGGACGGGGCCACACCATCGACGCCCAGCACCGGGCGCGGGACGACCGCCCCATCCGGGGTCAGAGCCGCCTGTACTTCATGGATGGGGTCCGGCAGGAGGCCTTCGCCATCGGGCAGGAGAAGTTCCTGTACTACCTCGGGCTTGTGGACGACGTCCCCCGGGCGCACGAGGTCATGTACAACCTGAAGGCGTTCCGGGCCGCCCGGGCCATCGCCGATCTGAAGATGCACTCCAACGAAATGACCTTCGAGGAGGCCTTTCAGTTCACGGTGGACTACACCCCGTACGGCTGGGCTCCGGAGGACAGTTCGACCCTCTGGCACGACCTGGAGTTGTACCTCCGGTCACCCCTCTACGGGGTCGGCTATGTCGTGGGGCCCATGCAGATCGAGCGCCTCATGACCGATGTCTTCCTGGAGCGGGGGGACGACTTCCACCTGACGGAGTTCATGGACGAGTTCCGGGAGGCGGGGATCATCCCCATGTCGCTCATCTCACTGGAGATGCTTGGGAGGGAGCAGGAAAGATACTGAGGCCGAGGCCTCTCCCGCGGCGGGCCAGCTACCCGGCACACGCCGGGCAGTGCTCGGCCTCCGGGACCACGAAGAGGCGGCCGGCGGCGATCTCCGCACCGCACCCGGTGCAGATTCCGTACGTCCCTTCCTCGATCCGCTGGAGTGCCGCCCGTAACGCACCGTAGCGGGCCTGCTCCCGTTCCTGCAGGTTTCGGCTCATGCTCTGATTCTGAAGGGAGTCCATCCGGGAAAGGCGCCCCACCGCCTGCTGATCCAGCTCCACGGGCCGGACTGCCTCATCCGTGACGCTCATGCTGCGCTCCAGACGGGCGAGTTGGCGCTCCAGTTCCTCCTTCAACTCGGCGATCAGCTCGGGGGGCAGGGACATGGAGTTTCACGGTTGGAAGGTGGAGGCGCGCCGTCGCCGGCTCGTGGGGGAAGAGGGGGCATCGGGCTGCCGGGGTCAACACCCGGGGGCGGGGAGCCACCGGAGCAAACCCCACCTTGCGGGAATCCAGATATGTCGTGCTTGACTTGCATTACGTAATGTAGACTTGACGTAGCCGACGGCGTCCCTCCTCTTGTCCCCATGGCCTCTACCTTCACCACCCGCCTGCGCGACCTCCGGCTCGCCCGGGAATGGTCGCAGACCCGCCTCGGCGAGCTCGCGGGCATCACCCGGCAGAGCATCCACGCGATCGAGTCGGGGCGCTCCATCCCCTCGACGGAGGTCGCCCTCCGGCTGGCGGGGGCGCTGGACGTGCCGGTGGAGGCGCTCTTCGGGATCGACGAGCCCGCCCCGCCGGCCGAACTGGTCCGCGACTCGGGGCTGGGCACGCCCCTTCCCGGACGGGTCCGGATCGCCCGGGTGGGCGGCACCCGGTGGGCCTACGGTCTCGATGCCGGCGCCCCCCGCGGCGAGGGGCTGGCCGACGGGATGGGCGAGCCCGCCGTGGCCGGGATGGTCCGGGTGTCCCCCCTGCCCTGGGCGCCCCCTGAGCCCGACCTGGTGGTGGCCGGCTGCGACCCCGCTTTCGGGTTGGTGAAGGACCGGCTGAGGCTGGAGCACGGTATCCGGGTGCTCTGGGTGCCCTCCGGGAGCCGCCGGGCCCTGGAGGCGCTGGCCGCAGGCGCCGTCCACATCGCCGGGATGCACCTCGCCGATCCCGATTCGGGGGAATACAACGCCCCCTTTATTCAGCGACTTCTCCCCCTCCCCGCCACCCGGATTTCCTTCGCCATCTGGGAGCAGGCCCTCCTCCTCCGACGCGGCAACCCCCTGAGCGTCCGGCGCCTCGAGGACCTGACCCGCCCGGGGCTCCGATTCGTGAACCGGGAGGAGGGGTCGGGGAGCCGGGCTCTCCTGGAGCGACGGCTCTCCGAGGCGGGCATCGCGAGCGAGGCGGTCCCGGGGTTCCTCGAGACCGAGGCCGGGGGGCACGAAGCGGTCGCTTCCGCCATCGGCTGCGGCACCGCGGACGCGGGGGTGGCCATCCGGGCTGTGGGCGATGCCCGCGGTCTGGAGGCACTGCCCCTCGGGGAGGAGCCCTACGAGTTGGTGATCCCAGAGCACTTCCTGCAGCTCCCCGCCGTCGAGACCCTCCTCGGTCTGCTGGGGCGGCCCGGGCTCCGGCGCCAGGTGGAGGGGCTGGGCGGCTACGACGCCTCCGCCATGGGCCGGCCCGCTTGATCCGGTTCGTCCTCGCCTTCGCCGTCGGGTGCCTGGTGGGATGCGCCGACCAGGATGCGCCAATCCCTCCGCTGATGGTCCTGACGGCGTCGGACCTGGTGGCGGCATTCGACGAGTTGGTCCCTCGCTTCGAAGCCATGGAGGGGCAGCGGGTGGATGTCGTGGCAGGCTCCTCCGGACAGCTGGCGACCCAGATCCGCCACGGTGCCCCCGCCGACCTCTTCCTGTCCGCTGATGCCGGTTTCGTGGACGGGCTCATCGCCGACGGGCGGATCGACGCGCAGACGCGAGTCGCTTACGCAGTAGGCCCCCTGGCCCTGGCAGTGCCCCCCGGACGGACGCCCCCTCCTCATCTCGGGGACCTGCGCCTCCCCGCCTACGCGACCCTGACCATCGCCAACCCCGACCATGCACCATACGGAATGGCCGCCCGGGAGGCACTCCGGACGACGGGGGTCTGGGACGAGCTGGGGCCTCGCCTGATCCTGGCGGAGAACGTGGCCCAGGCCGTCCAGTTCGTGCGGACGGGCAATGTGGACGTTGCGGTGGTGGCGCTCTCGCTGGTCCACGGCGCGGACGGCGCCACGCTCCCGCACCGGCGGGTGGATCCCACTCTTCACGCCCCCCTGGTGCAGGTGGCCGGCGTGGTGGAGGGGAGCCGGCAGCCGGACGCGGCCCGGCGCTTCCTGGAGTACCTCCTCTCGCCCGAGGGGCAGGCGATTCTTCAGGGGTTCGGCTTCGAGCCTCCACCCACCGCCGCCGCAGAGGAGCCGAACCGTTGATCGCCGTGGACCTCCCCCCCCTCGCCCTCTCCCTCTGGGTGGCACTCTGGGCCACCGTCCTCTCCCTCGGTGTGGGTCTCCCCCTCGCCTGGCTCCTGGCCCGGCGAACCCTCCCCGGCCGGGACCTCCTCACCGTCCTGATCCTCCTCCCCATGGTCCTCCCGCCCACGGTCCTGGGTTACTACCTCCTCGTCATGATCGGAACCGGCGGCCCCGTTGGACGGGCCGCGGAGGCGCTGGGGCTGGGGAGGATCGTCTTCACACCCACGGCCGCCGTCCTCGCGGCCTTCGTGGCCTCGGCCCCTTTTCTGGTACGGGCGGCGCAGGCAGGATTCGAGGGAGTCGACCCCGCCTTCCCCGACGCGGCCCGGACCCTGGGTCGGGGGGAACTCTCGATCTGGCTCACCATCACGGTCCCCCTGGCCTGGCGATCCATCGTGGCGGGGGTGGCGCTCACCTTCGCCCGGGCCATCGGGGAGTTCGGGGCCACGATCATGGTGGCGGGAAGCATCCCCGGCCGGACCCGAACGGGGAGCATCGCCGTCTACGACCACGTGCAAGCAGGGCGGATGGAAGAGGCGCACCTCCTGGCCCTGGGGCTCGCGCTCACCACGGCGGGGATCCTCTTCCTCCTGACCAGGGTGGGACGGGCCCCGGGATGGTAGGGCGGGCAGCGGCACCGCACGTTCTGGAGGTGGACCTCCGGGCACGCGTCGGCACCTTCCGCCTGGAGGTTCGCTTCCGGAGTTCGGCTGGCGTCACCGCTCTCTTCGGGCCGTCGGGGGCCGGAAAGACCCTCACGCTGCGGCATCTGGCGGGGCTCGAGGCCGGAGGGGAGGGGGTGGTCCGGGTGGGAGGCCGTGTCGTGGAGGACACTGCCGCCGGGATCCGGATCCCGGCCCGGGAGCGCCGCATCGGGATGGTCTTCCAGGAGTATGCCCTCTTCCCCCACCTGAACGTCCGGGAGAACGTGGGATACGGGTTGCAGAATCTGGACCGGGAGGCCCGGAGGGCCCGCGTGCGCTCGCTCCTATCGGAAATGGGGCTCGAGGGGTTCGGCCATCGACGCCCCGCGCAGCTCTCCGGCGGAGAGAAGCAGCGGGTCGCCCTGGCCCGGGCCCTCGCCCCCGAACCGGATCTCCTCCTCCTGGACGAGCCCTTCGCCGCGCTGGACTTTCGGGTTCGACGCGGACTCCGCGAGGCTCTGGGTGAGCTCCACCGGAGGACCGGCGTCCCCCTGGTCCTGGTGACGCACCTCCTGGAAGACGTCAGGAGGCTCTCTGACCACCTCGTGCTCCTGGACCAGGGGAGGGTCGTGGCGGCGGGGCCCACCCGGACGCTCCTGGCGGACCCGCCCTCGCCCGAGGCTCAGGCCCTGATCGGGGAGGAGTAGATCCGGATCGTCCGCCCCTCCTCAGAACGAGTCGAAGAGCTCCTCCATGCGTCGTCGCGTGTCCTGGTCGGGGAGGCGGCCCACTCCTCCACCCATGTTCTCCCGCAGGTGGTCGGGATTCGAGGTGGCCGGAATGGCGCAGGTGATGGCGGGGTGCGAGATGATGTACTTCAGGAAGAACTGGCTCCATGCCGTGCAATCGAACTCGGCGGCCCACCCGGGGAGATCCCGGCCCTGCACCGCCGGGAAGAGGCTGCCGCCGCCGAAGGGTCGGGCGACCATGACGGCGACGCCCCGCTCGCGCGCGGCGGGGAGCACGCGCTCCGCAGATTGGCGCTCGGCGAGGCTGTAGTTGGTCTGGACGAAGTCGATCCGCTCGTCGTCCAGGAGCGCCTCCACCGCCGGGTAGCGCTGCGCGGAGGTGTCCGTGATCCCGATGTAGCGGAACCGCCCGGCCTCCTTCCACTCCTGGAGTGTCTCGAGGTGCACCTCTACGTCCACCAGGTTGTGGACCTGCATGAGCTCGATGTTGGAACGGCGGAGCTCGGCCATGGACTGCTCCATCTGGGCGATCCCCTCTTCCCTTCCCTCGGTCCAGACCTTCGTCGCGACCCAGAGATCGTCCACGAGGCCGAGTTCAGCGGCCAGGTCACCGGCCACCTGCTCCGCCGGATCGTACATGGGGGAGGAGTCGAGAACGCGACCGCCCAGCTCGTAGAAGCTCCGCATCACCTCCCTGAGCGGCGCCAGCTCCTCCTCGCGGTCCTCCACCATGAAGGTCTGCCAGGTGCCCATCCCGATGACGGGGATCTCCTCGCCGGAGGAGGGGATGGCGCGCTGGATGAGGTCCAGGGGCACCCTGGCGGGCGCCTGCCCTGCCAGGCGCCCGGCAAAGAGTCCCGGGGCGACGGCAGCGGAAGCCAGGGCGCCGGCGCCGAGGCGGAGCGCCTCCCGGCGGGAGATGCGGGGCGCGTCATCGGCGTCGGCAGAGGGGTGCCGGTGCGGACGGTCCTGACTCATTCAGGGCTCCGGGAATGGGGGGCTGGCTTGGGAGTTCGATGTTCAGAATGCGCCTACCCGCCGGTTCGTGCAAAGGTCGGGGGAGGGGTGCCGCGCGATGCAGCCCTCAGCAGGCCAACGGCCCGATCGACGGCACGCCGAGCTCCGCCAGGACGTACGCGGCTCGTCCCGGAGCCCGAACTCCGTTGGGACAAGTGGTGCCCGCCAGAACCGGACTCCGGAGGAGGGCGTCGGCCTCCACCGACTCTCCCCGCAACTTCAGGTGCGCGAAAAGCGGTGCCGACGGAATCGCGCGGGCGTGCGACCCACCGCCGGGGGCGGGCGTTCCCTGGAGGACCTTCAAGCTCACGGAGCGGAGGACGTTCCCTCCGACGGCCAGGATCCGTCCCCGGTCCTCATCCACCGTCACGACGATGTCACAGTGGCTGCTCGCGCCGGTCCCCATCTGACGGCGACGTTCGGCGAGGCTCCGGTAGGCGGGGCGGCGAGCGAAGCAGAGGAGGTCTCCGGGCTCCACGGTGCGCTCCCCCAGGTCGTAGGCCACGTATCCGGAGGCGGGAGCCCCGCCGTCCCGAGCCCGGATGGCCTGGTCGATATATCGCCAGTGTGCGATGGCGCGATGGAAGCGGTCGTTGGTGCCGAGACCGGCTTCGCACATGACCCAGGAAATGAATGCGGCGGACCAGGGAGCGTTCCATCGGGCGTCGATGCCGCTTCGGTTCCAGCGTCCGTTCTGGGTGCGCACGATGCCGGCGCCTTCGGGGGTCACGGCCCAGTAGCCGGCAATGGAGGACGCGACGCGCCGGGACTCCTGGGCGTTCAGGGGCGGGGCCCGTCGGGTGGTGTTCTCGAAGGTTGGAAGCCTCCCGTTCGAGCCGGCTCCAGGGGGAAGGAGCCGCGCACCGTTCATGCGGTCGAGGACGGGGTATCCGAAAAATGCCCACTCCTGTACCGCAACATCGACGATCCGGCGACGGATCTCCTCCGGGGGGCGTGCCCGGCACTCCCGCGCCACGACCGACATGGCGCCGGGTTCTCCACGTACCCACTCTGAGGGCGGGACGACGTCCAGGACCTCGGGGGCGAGTCTGTCGAAGGTGACCTGCTGGGCCGTCGCGGCGGACGGGTACGCCAGCGCGCCGACGAGGATCAGAAGTGTCGGCAGAGCGAGAGGGACGGACCTCATCGAGCCTCCGGAAGGTGCATGTGATCGGACTCTTCTTCCCGCTGGACTCCGCCTGGACGGGTGGGAGGTCCGAAAGTTCTCCTTGGATATCTTCGACCCGCGACCAGGACCGAGCGTTAGTAGGCTCGCTCCTATCCCGGATGGGTAGTGGTCGAGCACACGCGCCATCCTGTCCGAAGACGCGCTTGACAAGAGGCACTTTGATCGTATATTCACGATATGCGATCCAAACTCACCGCCCCATGCTGACCAAAGCCGACCTCTTTCCCGACACGCTCGCCTCGCTTGCCGAACAGGCGAAGGCCCTGAGCCACCCCGCCCGCCTCGCCATCATCGAGCACCTCGCTGCCCGCGACACGTGCCTCTGCGGCGACCTGGTGGATACGCTCCCGCTCGCGCAGGCGACGGTCTCTCAACACCTCAAGGTGCTGAAGGCCGCCGGCCTCGTGAAGGGGGAGGTGGATGGCCCACGCTCATGCTACTGCCTTGACCGAGACGCGCTCGCCGGCCTTCACGAAGCCCTGCAGGCGTTCTTTCACGGAGCGCTCGCCGAAGCCCCGGCCTGCATTCCGGACCCGGACTGCTGCTGATCCTTCGCTTCCCCCTTCCTCCACGGACCAACCATGTCAATGACTCCGGACTCGCTACGCACCACCGTTCGCGACAAATACGCCGCAGTCGCGCGCGGCGAAGTCCTCTCCTGCTGCGGCGATGCCGGTTGCGCCAGCGAAGTCAACATGATCGGCGATGGCTACGACGGCGTCGAGGGCTATGTAGCTGAAGCCGACCTGAAGCTCGGCTGCGGAGTACCGATCGAACACGCCGGGTTGGAGTCCGGTCAGACCGTGCTCGACCTGGGCGCGGGCGCGGGGCTGGATGCGTTTGTCGCCCGCCGCATCGTCGGAGAGACCGGCCGAGTTCTCGGGGTGGACTTCACCCTGGAGATGGTCGAGAAGGCGCGGAAGAACGCGGAGATGCTCGGTTATACGAACGTCAGGTTCGAGCACGGTGACATCGAGGCGCTCCCGTTTGACGACGTGAGCGTGGACGTCGTGATTTCGAATTGCGTGCTGAACCTCGTCCCGGACAAAGCGCGGGCCTTCGCCGAGATGGCTCGCGTACTCCGCCCTGGCGGCCACTTCTGCGTCTCCGACGTGGTCAGCCGCGGGGCCCTACCCAACTCCGTCCGACAGTCGGCCGAGCTCTACGCCGGCTGCGTCGCCGGCGCGCTCGACCAGGCCGAGTATCTCCGCCTCCTGACCGAAGCAGGCTTCGAGAACGTCGAGGTCATGGCCGAACGGCCCATTGCCTTCCCTGAGGGGCTGCTCTCCGACGGCGCCGCCGCCCCGCTCTACAGTGTCACCGTCCGTGGCTTCCGCCCGGATGCGATGGCTTCGACCTCGTACCCAGACACAGCTTCCGATCCCATGCCTACGCTCCAGATCTACGAGCCCGCGATGTGCTGCTCCACCGGCCTCTGCGGCCCCGACCCCGACGAGGCGCTGGTACAGTTCGCTGCTGACGTCAAGGCGCTTTCCGCCACGGGCGTCGCCATCCACCGCTTCAACCTCGGCCAGTCACCCGATGCCTTTGTGGACGAACAGATCGTCCACGAAGCCATCAACCGAGAGGGGACGGATGTACTCCCCATCGTCGTCCGTGAGGGCAAGGTCGTCAGCAAGGGCCACTACCCTTCGCGCGGCGAGCTTTTCAGGATGGCAGGCCCGGGCGAGGCAACGGTGATGCTCGAGACGATGCCCCGGAGGGGCGGCTCGTGCTGCGGTGGAAACGACACCTCCTGCTGCTGAGCGAGCTCGCCGCCCCCTTCCCCCGTTGACCCCGGGTTCCCATGCTTCACGTCATCGAACACCCCACGCGTCACCTCTTCTTCACAGGAAAGGGCGGCGTCGGCAAGACGAGCCTGGCCACGGCAACGGCCATCGCCCTGGCCGATGCCGGAAAGCGTGTTCTCCTCGTCTCGACCGATCCCGCCTCGAACCTCGGGCAGGTCCTGGAGGCCCAGGTGACGGACGAGATCGGTCCGGTCCCCGCCGTGCCCGGCCTCACCACCTTCAATATCAACCCCGAGGCGGCCGCCGAGGCATACCGCGAGCGCGTCATCGGGCCCGTCCGCGGCACCCTCCCCGAGTCCGCCATCGCCCAGATGACCGAGAGCCTCTCGGGCGCGTGCACGACGGAGATCGCCTCGTTCGATGCCTTCACGCGGTTGCTCACCGATCCGGCGCTGGTCGAGGACGTGGACCACGTCGTCTTCGACACGGCCCCCACGGGGCACACCCTCCGGCTCCTCCAGCTCCCCGCCGCGTGGAACGAGTTCATCGACACGAATCCCGACGGGGCGTCGTGCCTCGGCCCGTCCTCCGGGCTTCAGGCGCAGCAGGCGCAATACGCCGCGGCCGTCGAGGCGCTCGGCGACCGAGCACAGACGACGCTGGTGCTGGTCACGCGGCCGGAGTCGTCCGCGCTGGCCGAGGCCGCCCGCTCCTCGGCCGAGCTCGCCACCCTCGGCGTGAACAGTCAGCGGCTCGTCGTCAACGGCGTGTTCAGGGCCACGGACCCCGCCGATCCCCTCGCCGCCGCCATCGAGGCCCACCAGCAGGAGGCTATGGACAACGTTCCCCCTCCCCTCCGAGATCTCCCCGTCGAGACCGTTGCGCTCAAGGCACACAACCTCGTCGGCATCGCCGCCCTCCGTGCGCTCATTTCGGACGAACCGCTTCAAGCGCCCGAAGCCGAATCGTTCGCCGCGCCCGACCTGCCGCCGCTCTCCGACCTGGTGGACGAGATCGAAGCCGACGGAAAGGGACTCGTGATGGTGATGGGGAAAGGGGGGGTCGGGAAGACGACGATCGCGGCAGCCATCGCCGTTGAACTGGTCCAGCGAGGGCACCCCGTCCACCTCTCGACGACAGACCCGGCCGCCCACCTCGAGCACGCGCTTGCCGATGAGGTCGAGGGTCTGACGCTCAGCCGGATCGATCCGCAAGAAGAGACGCGCCGCTACACCGAGCACGTCCTCACCACGAAGGGGAAGAAGCTCGACAGCGATGGGCTGAAGTTGCTCGAGGAGGACCTCCGTAGCCCATGCACCGAAGAAGTCGCCGTCTTTCAAGCCTTCTCGCAGCGCATCCGCGAGGCAGCCCGGGGGTTCGTGGTACTCGACACAGCGCCAACGGGCCACACCCTTCTTCTTCTGGACCAGACGGGGGCCTACCACCGCGAGGTGGCGCGCAACACCGGGGGCCCGGGGGGAGCCAGGGGGAAAGTCACAACGCCGCTCATGCGGCTCCAGGACCCGTCCCAAACGAAACTCCTTATCGCCACCCTCCCCGAGACGACGCCTGTCCTCGAGGCCGCAGGCCTCCAGGCCGACCTCCGGCGCGCCGGGATCGAACCCTGGGCGTGGGTGGTCAACCAGAGCCTGGCCGCGGCTCAGCCGACCGACCCGTTGCTCTCGGCCCGCGCCCGTGCCGAGGCCCCACAGCTCCGCGCCATCGTCACGGAGCACGCCACCCGCGTCGCCCTCGTTCCAATGACCACTTACGAGCCCGTTGGCCCCGACGCGCTGGAGGGGCTCGCCCGCGGTGCCTCCGTGCTCGAAACCGCCTGACCCCATGGCCAATCTCAACACCACCGCCGATACCTCGGCGGCCCGCGCCGACCGACGCTCCACCCCCGACGTGCCTCCGCCCAACAGCGCGCCCGATCCGGAGGGCAAGAACAAGGACCTGGGGGTCTTCGAACGCTATCTCTCGTTGTGGGTCGCCCTCTGCATCGTCGCCGGCGTGGCCATCGGTGCGCTCGTCCCGGCCGTACCCGGCCTGCTCGGACGTCTCTCCGTCGCGCAGGTGAACCTCCCCATCGCCGTGCTCATCTGGGCGATGATCTTCCCGATGATGCTACAGATCGACTTCCGCAGCGTGCTCGGCGTGCGCCGCCAACCGAAGGGACTCACCGTCACCCTGGTCGCGAACTGGCTCGTGAAACCGTTCACGATGTTCTTCTTCGCGTGGCTCTTCCTCGAGGTCATCTTTGCTCCCCTCATGGACGGCGCACTGGCACGTGAGTACGTCGCTGGGGCGATCCTGCTTGGGGCCGCACCGTGCACGGCGATGGTCTTCGTCTGGAGCTACCTGACGAAGGGAGACCCGGCGTACACCCTGGTCCAGGTTGCCGTCAACGACCTCATCATGCTCGTCGCCTTTGCGCCGATCGTGGCCATTCTACTCGGCGTGGCGGACGTGACAGTGCCCTGGGAAACCCTGATCTACTCGGTCCTCCTCTACATCGTCGTGCCGCTGGTGGCGGGGTACGCCGTGCGCACCAGTCTCATCCGCGCCAGGGGCGCCGTGTGGTTCGACAACGTGTTTCTCGCCCACTTCGGCTCGGTGACGGTCGTAGCGCTTCTCCTCACGCTCGTCCTCCTGTTTTCCTTCCAGGCCGATCAGATTCTGTCCAGCCCGTTCCACATCGCGCTCATCGCCGTTCCGCTCCTGATCCAGACCGTGTTCATCTTTGCTCTCGCCTATGGGTGGGCGTACCTCTGGCGCGTGCCGCACCAGGTGGCAGCTCCGGCCGGGCTCATCGGCGCGAGCAACTTTTTCGAGATGGCCGTTGCGGTCGCTATCGTGCTCTTCGGCGTGACCAGCGGGGCCGTGCTCACGACGGTCGTCGGGGTGCTGATCGAGGTGCCCCTGATGCTGGCCCTCGTGCGGTTCGCCAACCGGACGCGCCCGGCCTTCGAGAGGCGCACGGCGGCCGTGGGAACGGCGGGCTGATGGAGGCCCCCGCCGTCACCGTCACGCCCGAGGCGGCGACCTTCGCACGGTCGCAGGGCGGCGCACTGACCTTGCGCCGGACGCCGAGGCACGGATGCTGTGGCGGGACCGTCTCGTTGGCCGTGGTCGAGGCCACGGCGCCCGCGGATCCCGCCGGCTTCGCCCGCCACGATCTCGATGACCTTACCGTCTACGTCGAGCCTGGCCTGACGGCCAGCGGCCCGCTGCGTGTCGGGCTCGACCGTCTTTTCGGCCTTCGGTCGCTCTTCGTCGAGGGCGCCGAAACAACGATGTAACCCCCTCCGCCCATGCATACCTTCCCGCACATCCTCGTCCCTATCGATTTTTCGCCCTCGACCGTGCCGCTGCTCCGCTGTCTTGCCGAGCTTCGCGCACTCGGGGCCGAGCGCGTCACCCTTCTCTACGTGATGCCGGTGCGCTACCCGCGCGCCGCGCCGCCGCCCGAACACCACACGCTCTACGAAAGCCTCCTCGACGAGCGGGCAGGCCAGCTTCGCGCCGACGGATTCGAGGTCGAGACACGCCTCGTCCTCGGCGACCCCGCCACCGAGATCGTGGAGGCCGGGCGCGCGGCCGATCTCATCCTCATCGGTTCGCGCGGGCACAACCTCCTCTACCGCCTCCTCATCGGCTCGACCGCAGCCGAGGTTGTCCGCACGGCCGAGACACCCGTCCTCCTTGACCGCATCGAGCCCGGCGAGGAGGCCGACTGCACGGCCGTCTGCGCTGCGAAGGTGCGCCGCGTGCTCCTCGCCACCGACGGATCCGCGAGCGCACACGCCGCCGAACGGGTCGCGCTCGCCCTCGCCGACGGCGCCGAACACCTTGTCCTCGTGACTGTTCTGGACGAAGGCTCCGACAACGAGGAGGCTGCTCGCACCCACCTCGACCATCTGGCCGATGGGTACCGTGGTAGCGTGGCCATCCACGTCGAGCGAGGCGAGAAGGCGTCCGAGGTCATCCGCCGGCTGGCCGACGCGGAGGACGCCACCCTCGTCGTCGTCGGGCGGCAGGGTCGGGGGTACCTCACCGGAAACATGCTCGGGAGCACGGCCGAAGCCGTCGTCGTGCGAAGCGGGCGGCCGGTGCTGCTCGTTCCATCGACCAGGTAACCCGTACCCTCCCTTTTTTCCCAACTCCCAATCCCATGCCCTCGACCCTCGCCATCCTCTCCGACATCCACGCCAACCTCCCCGCTCTCGAGGCCGTCCTCGCCGACTTCGATGCGCGGCTCGGCCGCGGCGAGGTAGACGCCGTCTACTGCCTTGGGGACCTGGTCGGCTACGCTACGTGGCCCAATGAGGTGGCGGCGCTCATCCGGGAGCGTGGAATCCCCACCATTGCCGGGAACTACGACGAGGGTGTCGGCCTGAACTCGGATGACTGCGGGTGCGCATACAAGACACCCGAAGACGAGGCGCGCGGAGCCGAAAGCATCGCCTACACGAATCAGACGGTCACCGACGAGACCAGGCGCTACCTCCGCTCGCTCCCGCGACACCTACGGATCACGTTCGGGGTCCCGCGCCAGAAGGACGCCGAGGCCATTGAGGTCCTTCTGGTCCATGGGAGCCCCCGCCGTGTCAACGAGTACCTCTTCGAGGACCGGCCCGACGCCAGCTTCGTACGCATGATGGAGGCGGCGAACGCTAACGTGATGTTGTTCGGGCACACGCACAAGCCTTTCCACAAGACGTTTGCGAGCGAGGAAGGGGGTGTGCGTCACGCGGTGAACACCGGCTCTGTCGGGAAGCCGAAGGACGGCGATCCCCGCGCGGGATACGTCCTCCTCACCATCGATGCCGAGCGCGGGACGGACGATGCCAGCTACTGCGCCGTCGAGCATGTGCGGGTCGAGTACGATGTCGAGTCCGCTGCGCGCGATGTCGAGGCGAGTCCGTTGCCGGACGAGTTCGCGGCCATGCTCCGCGAGGCGCGCTGAAAACGAGCTTGAGCTGATCAGGCCACCACGGCCCGAGGATCCCAGGAAAAGGCTTTCGATCGCGATGACCGAATACACCCTCTCCACAGACCCGATCCTGGCCGCCCTCGAAGCGACGCTCCTCGGCCCCGACCTGACCCGGGAGGCCGTGCTCGACCTCGCCCGGGCAGCGGGAGAGGCGGGCGCGCGGGGAGTATGCCTCCCCTGGGTCGACCTGCGCGAGCTCACTCGCTCCGAGGTACTTCCCCGGGGACTCCAGCGGGTGACGGTGGCGGGGTTTCCCCTCGGGGACCTGCCCGAAGACGAAACTCTGGACCTCGCCCGGCGGATGCACGAAGGGGGAGCCGACTACGTGGACATCGTCTTCCGCAGGGACCGCATCCGCTCCGGCGCGATCCCACCCCGCCCGCCCAACCTCCCGGTCCGGGTCATACTGGAGACCTCGGCGTGGGGCTCCGAGGGGGAGATGCTGAAGGCCGCCGAAGCCCTTGTGACAGCGGGGTACCGGGACCTCAAGACCAGCACCGGGTTCCACCCGAGCCAGACCGGGCCACAACTCACCGCCGTGGAGGCCCTGGCCCGGACCTTCGGCGAGGACGTCACCCTCAAGGCCAGCGGAAAGATCAGGATCCGAGAGGAAGCCGCCGCCCTCCTCGCCGCGGGTGCGTCGCGGCTGGGGGCGTCATCCCTTCAGTCGCTCCTCCCTGCCTGACCCCGGTCAATCGCCTGACGAGGACTCCTGGCCCGCGGCGAGGGCGTCCTCCACGGAACGGATCAGCTCACCCCGATCAAAGGGCTTGGGCAGGAGGGTCGCTCCGAAGCGGTCAGCCTCGCCCCTGACATCGTCTGGGAGGTAGCCCGACATCAGGACAACCGGGAGATTCCGGCCCGCCTCCCGGCACCGCCGGATCACCTCGAGCCCTGTGAACTCGGGCATGGTCTGGTCGGTGAGGAGTAGGTCGAAGCGCACGCCCTCCTCCGCCAGGAGCTCCACCGCGGCGCGCGCACCCTCTGCCGTGGTGACCTGATAGCCTCTCCGGTCCAGGATCCGCGCCGTGACCCGGAGCACCGCGGGATCGTCGTCCACCAGCAGGAGATGTGCAGAGGAGCGAAGGGCTCTCCCTTGCCCCTTACCAGTGGGAGGCCGGTCCAGCGGCTCGGACCGAAGCTCGCCCCCGGAAGGGCCGGGACTCGGGGGTGGGGTCGTCGAGGCCAGCGGGAGGCGTGCCACAACGCTCGTGCCCTCCCCGGGAGCACTCTGGATCTCCAGAGATCCCCCCAGGCTGCGGACAATCCCATGCACGCTGGAGAGGCCGAGGCCCGTACCTCCCTCCGTGCCGCGGGTGGTAAAGAAGGGGTCGAGGGCACGAGCGAGCGTATCCTCCGTCATGCCAACCCCGGTGTCTCGCACCTCCACGACCGCCTCGCCCGCCCGCACCTCCAGGCCGAAAGTGAGGTCCCCTGCACCGTCCTCCAGGGCGAGGTACCCATTGGTGGCCAGGTTCATGAACACCTGCTGAAGCTCCACCGGGTCGGCCAGGACCACTGCTTCGGGGGCGTCGATCTCGAGGCTGATGCGCACCGTGGTGGGAAGGATACGCCGCAGGAGCTGGGTGACCTCATCCAGGGACTCGGCCAGGGAGCTCGGCGTTCGCTCGCCGGTGCTTCCCCGACTGAACCCGAGGATCCGGCGGACTAGATCGCGGCCCCGTTCGGCGGACCGCAGGAACCTCGTCCAGGTGCCCCCTGATGGGGGAATCCGCAGGAAGCTGCTCCCGAGCCTCGTCCACTCCGGCCACGATGGGAACCAGAAGGTTGTTGAAGTCGTGTGCGATTCCTCCGGCGAGCGTCCCGACGGATTCGAGCTTCTGCGCCTGGCGGAGCTGGGACTCCAGGAAGAGTTGCTGGGACAGGGTTTCCTCCAGGCGGAGCCGCCCCTCCCGCTCCCGCGAGGCGAGCTCCTGCAGCCGGTCCAGGAGCACGCCCACCCCGATGGCGAGCACCGCTCCCAGAAAGAGAAGGCTCCCGGCGGTCGCGCCCCAGGCATCCAGCGTGTACCCGGGGTAGGCGGAGCCGGCTAGAGGTCCGGCGAGCCCCAGGTAGATGAACCCGCCGAACCCGATCACCGTGAGGAAGATCCCGCCGAGGCTCCAGAGCGCCGTGCGCGTGCCCCGGAGCACGCCGGCAATCACGGGCACGGCGGTGAGCCAGACCGCTCCTGCGCCCGGGGGCCCCACCATGAAGAGGAGGCCCAGGGCGAGGACGTAGTTGATGGCCAGGAAGGCCACGCTCCTGGCGCGGAAGGAAAGCCCCGGAACGAACGCCGCGAGAAGGAGGGCGCCGTACACGCTGGTGCTCAGGATCACGACCTGGGGTAGCCCCGCGTGAAACGAGGCCCAGGCCCCGGGGACGTACGCCACCGCCCCGAGGATGACGCTCGCCCGAAGCATGGCGTGGAGGATTGCCTCCCGAGTCTCCTGGACGAGGACCGGGGGTGCCGGCCGGGCCCCGCTCATCCTGTGCGCTGCACGAGCGGGGCGAGGGGGAGGTACGGTAGCCAGGAGTTCATGTGGGCGCTTCGACTTCCAGGAAGTGGCCGGACGAGAGACGAGAAAGGTCCCGGGGCCCCGTGCGAACCGGAGCGGGGCCCCCGAGCGCACCGGAGAGCACCATTGAGGAACCTCGCCGGTGAACGAGCCATGGGCAAGGCGCATCCCGCTTGCATGTATGCGCGCCGCCGACCACCTTCGGGTTGATGGTGACGAGCCGAGGCCCGCCCCACTCCCCCTCCTGCCCCAAGGTCGGCGACCGTGACGGAATCCCACGGAGCATCCGACCCTCCCCGCACCTTCCCGGCGGACAGGGTCTTCCCCGGAGACGGGGAGATGGCACGCCTCTGCAGGGAGTTCAACTGGGCGTCCACGCCGCTGGGGCCGGTGGGAGGGTGGCCGCTGGCGCTACGGGTCATGGTCTCCACCGTCCTCCGGGCGGAGCTACCAATGCTGGTCTTCTGGGGACCCAAGCTCATCCAGCTCTATAACGACGGCTTTCGGCCACTCCTGAGAAGCGGGGAGGAGCACCCGGCGGCCCTCGGGGCCCCGGCGCGCGCGTTCTGGAGGGACATCTGGGATGAGATCGGGGGTGAGGTGGAAGCCGCCTACGGGGAGGGCGACTCCACGCTGCGGGAGAACCGCCTCATCCCCATCCACCGGGACGGCGCGGTGGAGGAGGTCTATTGGAGCTACAGCTACAGCCCCCTCCCCGGCGACGACGGAGAGATCGGCGGAGTTTTCGTGGTGTGCAGGGAGACCACCGAGGAGCTCCTGGCGAAGATGGAAACGGAGCGGGAGGCGTTCCGAAACCTACAGGAGCAGGCTGCCCTTCTGGACCGGGCGCCCGACGCGATCCTGGTGAAGGAACTGGACCACTCCATCGACTATTGGAATGCCGGGGCGGAACGGATCTATGGATGGGCGCGGGAGGAGGTCATGGGTCGGTCGGTCCGAGAGCTTCTCTACGACGATCCAGCGCCCTTTGACGAGGCCACCCGCGCCGTTCTGGACGAGGGCGAATGGGCGGGCGAGCTCGTGCACCGGCGGCGCAATGGCGAAACGATCGCCGTAGACGGGCGCTGGTCCCTCGTCCGGAACGAGGACGGAACCCCCCGGCGGATCCTCTCCATCAACACGGACGCCACGGAACGGAAGAAGCTCCTCGGGCAGTTCCTACGGGCACAGCGAATGGAGAGCATCGGGACGCTGGCCGGGGGAATCGCGCACGATCTCAACAACGTCTTCTCGCCCATCCTCCTCTCTATTGCGATGCTCAAGGAGGATCTGCAAGAGCCGTCCACCCGCGAGATCCTGGTGGAGATCGAGGAGAGCGCCAAGCGGGGGGCGGAGATGGTGAAGCAGGTGCTTGCCTTCGCGCGCGGCATCGAGGGGGTTCAGACCCGGCTGGACCTCCGACGCATCCTCGGCGAACTGGAACGGGTGGTGCGAGACACCTTCCCCCGGAACATCCGGTTTGAGTACGACTTTCCTGAGGGCCTCTGGTCCCTCTCCGGGGATCCGACCCAGATCTACCAGGCCCTCATCAACCTCTTCGTAAACGCGCGGGATGCGATGCCGCACGGAGGGGTCCTCAGGCTGGAGGCCCGGAACGTCGAGATGGACGAGCACTCCGCGGCCATTGCCATGGGCCCGAAGGCCCAGGCGGGGCGCCACATTTGCCTGTCGGTGACGGACACCGGCGAGGGGATGCCCCCGGACGTGATCGACCAGATCTTCGACCCCTTCTTCACCACGAAGGAGGTGGGAGATGGCACCGGCCTGGGCCTCTCCACGGTGGCGGCCATTGCCGCGAGCCACGGTGGCTTCGTGAACGTCTACTCGGAGGTGGGGAGCGGAACGACGCTCCGGCTCTACCTCCCCGCCGATCACCCCGCGGAGGGCGGCGGGACGGAGGGCGAAGCGGCGACGGCCACCGAGGCGCTCCCCAGGGGAACCGGCGAGCTCATCCTGGTGGTGGACGACGAACGCTCCGTCCGGGAGGTCACCCGACAGACGCTCGAGGCCTTCGGCTATCGTGTCGAGACCGCCACGGACGGGGCCGACGCGGTCGCGGCCTACGCTCGCCTGGAAGGCGAGGTGGAGCTCGTCCTGACCGACCTCAAGATGCCGATCATGGATGGGCCGACCACCATCCGCGCGCTCCGCCGGATGAACCCGGGGCTCAAGATCATCGCCGCGAGCGGGCTGGGCGCGGACGGCGCGGTCACCAAGGCGGTGGACGCCGGGGTCGCCCGCTTTCTCCCGAAGCCGTATACCGCCGAGACGCTCCTGCAGACCATCCGGGCGGTGCTGGAGGAGGGGTAGGGGCGGAGGGAGGCTCCTGGCAGGGCGCGCGGCACCGAGGGGCGCGCTCGATCAACCGACCCTGCCGGGCAGCCGCAGCCTCACCGGTAGGCGGGCCCATGTCGCGACCGGCTCCCCGTCGACGAGGGCCGGGTGGAACCGAAGATGCTCCAGGAGCCGGACCAGCGACCGGTCGATCGCATCGTCTCCGCTCGACTCCCGAATCCGGCCGTTCTCTGCCTGGCCCACTTCAGTGACCCAGAAGTCCACGACGATCTCGACGGACTCCCGAACCTGCCGTTGGTGCGTGGTCACCCAGCGTTCCAGCCGCTGCTGCGCACCGCGCGTGTACACCGGTAAGCACTCCACGCGGGTATGAAACGAGAGCCGGTGTTCGCCCGGGCACTCGATTCGCAGGCGAGCGCCAAAACGACCACCCGGAGGAACCCAGCCCCGGAAGGCCCGAGCTGCAGCCGCCTGAACGTGATCCGCATCGTCGGGCTCCAGGGCCCCACCGATGACCCGAGGTCCGTCCAGTGCACCCGTCGAGTCCACCGCGAAACTGAGGACCGCCAAGGGCTCAGGACTGGACGCGGCAGGTGCCGGGAGCGCGCGCAGGATCACAGCCTCGTCGAAGAGCTCCATCGGGCCTGGGGAACCGATGGGGATCGACGAGCTGCAGGCCTGCTCCGGCGCACCCTCGTTCGGCCCGCAGGGGGCGCCCCCTGCTCCCGAGACGCAGCCGGTGAGCAGGGCCACCCCGAAGACGAGGGCGGGTCCCGAGCCACCCCTGGATCTTCGGCAGCCCCTGCGAGAAGCGAGCGACGCACACATGCCGAGAAACCGGGAAGGAGACGCACCGTGTATGAAGGCCTTCATCGTGGGGACTCGGGTGAACTTACGTTCGGCCCGATCGTAGTGGGCTCGACCCGAGCGGGCAATCGGCGGGCCGTCCAGCTACAGCGGCCACGGCTGTCCCCTGCGGACGGGCAGAACCCCGACAGGAATGGGTCGTGGGATGCTGCGGTCGAGGTTGTGCCCGGATTTCGGTCGTAACCTCGACAGCGTTCGATTCCCGGCCCGCAGCGGTCGAGGTTGTGCCCGGAAACCGGGCTTAACCTCGACAGGAATCTACGCGGATGGACTGTAGTCGAGGTTTTGCCCGGGCTCGACACCCAGAACCGGGGCCGGGCGGATGGGTCGGGCCCGGCGCTCGCTGCGGCGGTCCGGAAGCTACCGCGCAGGCGTCCCGGCGCAGCTATGCGGCAGCGGCCCGAACCACCGATGCGTGCCCCATCGCGCCACCGCGGCCATGCATCGGTCTTCACCGGGCCGCTCCGCGATTCGCGCAAGGGCCTCGACGAGACGGCCTTCCGAGTCGCCTGCGATCGGCTCGGCACCCAACAGTATGCTCAGATCGCTCCGCCGGGTCGGCGAAGTCCGACCACCCCACATGTCAAATTCGAAAGGGATCGTGTCACGGGAGAGCGGCCCTTCCTGAATAGGCATCTCACCCCTGAACCACGGGTGCCGGGTCGTGTTCACCTCGAAAGCCGCCGCGGTCAGGGCCCCGGGGCACCTTTCGCGCGGTGCGCCAGGATCCTCCACGACCTCGAGGACTTAGGCGAACACGCGCTCGTCGAGCTCCCGGGTTCGCCGACTAGTGAGAAGAGCTCGGAAGGTACCGACCGTCCTCCAATGCGGCAGCCCACTCCGTGGGAACTTGCCAGCTCGCGACAGTGTTGACTTCCAGCGAATCCCGATGCGATCCCCAGACTGTACTCCTACGAAATAGAAGGGGACTGAACCGTGCGGGCATGGTGAATGTGAGCCCCTCTGGGCCTGATTTCCCGACCACCACCCACTCACCACTTCGGCCCAGCGGCGGACGTGGCTCATCAGTGCGGGAAGGGTCCGAGCTCGGTTGCGGCCCACGGCGTTGGCCTTGACGTCCTGGTTCAAGACCTCTTCGGGGTTGAGGTGCGGACTGTATCCCGGAAGGCAGAAGATCCCAGGTCGTTGATCCAGGAGATATCGCTGCCCACGTCCCACAGCCGAAGGTCTGATACGTCGACATGGACCCCCTCCCCGAGCGAACCTGCATCAGCAGCATCGCGACAGGCGAGGAGGCCCGTCGGTAATGGAACGCAGGCGATTCCCCACTCACCCAGCGGAGGTTCGACGGACCCGTGTCGTGATGCTCACCCCGCCCCCACCCCCATCTCCCTCACCGCCCGCCCCACAGCCCGCAGGTTCGGCGCACGGTTCTCCTCGTACTCCCGGGACACCACGATCCCGCCGGCCCCCGCGTCGAAGGAATTCAGCACCGCTTGGTAGATGGCCTCCGGATCTTCGGGAGGGCTCCCCGGCACGTCGAACCCGATGCCCGAGTAGATGCGCGTCGCCCCGTTCGCGCTGGCCACGCTCCGGCGGGTCTCCCGATGGACGTAGTCGGGCGAGAACCCCTGCGTCCGCAGATTCTCCACCGCGGGCTCCTGCGCGGGGTCGTACCCGAACAGGGCGTAGTAGAGGGCGAGGGACTGGTCCAGCGTAAGCTCCTTCAGGATCGTGTTCTGGAACCGCTGGAGGTACCAGGAATGGATCCGCCCGCCGAGCACCGCATGGTAGAGGATGAGCTTGATGAAGTCGGAGTGGGCACCCATCTCCTCGTAGCTCATCTGGGCCCGGTAGACCAGGTCCCAGCTCGAAGGCTGGTGGTCCACGTGCCACCCGATGTCGGCCTCCGGCCGGATGGCCTTCGCCGCCCGGTACATCCCCGCTTGCACGGCCTCCCTGGAAAGCCGGTACTGATACTCCCAGGAGAGGATCTCCGGGTAGCGGATGAGGTGCCGTAGAAAGACGGTGAAGACCCCCTCGGGCGGGGGCCGCTCGCCGTCGACGAGCCCCCGCACGTACTCATAGAGGCGGGTGTACCCCTCCCTCGCCCTCCCTGCGTCGATGTCCGCCGCCTCCCCCCGGGCGATGCAGTGCTCGCAGAAGCAGGTGGGGGGGTCGTCGTTCCAGGGGAGGATCACATTCATGAGCGGGCCCATCCGCTCCGCGCCCCACTGGAACCCGTCCAGCTCGTAATGGCTGAACATATCGGCGACCACCGCGCTCCAGAGGTTCCGGTAGTCCGGATGCGACCAGCAGCCGTGGCGGCCCCTGTCCCCATACACGTTCACGGTCCGGACGGTGTCGAACCCCTCGATGTGCTGCCCCCCCGCCTCGAGCACCCGCCCATAGACCTTGATACCCCGGTCGCGGCAGGGACCCACCATCTCGGCGAAGAGGTTGCGGTCGGCGAACTCGAGGGCGGGGTCCGGGGCCCGGATGCGGAGGGCGGTGTCCCGGAAGTACTCCTCGTGGTGGCGCACCCAGACCGCGGGAACACGCCCCCGGAAATCCCGCGGGGGCGTGGGGTGATCGGTGGCGAGTTGCTCCAGGGGCTTCCCCAGGGTGCTGGTGTGGAAGGCGTGGGTGTAGGGCATCACCATGTTCAGGGCGGCCGTCTCCTGGATGAAGTCCAGGCACACCTCGATGCCCTGGTCCAGCATGGTGTGCGGGCTCATCTGGATCCCGACGATGGCCTCGTCGGGCGGACGGGGGACGGGACGGGGGTGCGAGGGCGCCTCCCTTTCCTGGGCCGCCAGCCGGCCCACTCCCACGCTCCCGAGCCCCAGCTCGGTGGCGGCGAGCATGGCGACCATGCGCTTCGTGAAGTCGCGGCGGTCCAGGCCCCCGGGGTCCCCGGGAGATCCGGGTGGCCGATCCCTGCCGCTGCGCGTCTCGTCGCTCGTGCTCATCAGATGCCTCGGGTCTGGAGGGGAGGAGCGGTCACGATGTGATCCGGCGTCCCTCCCGGCAAGTCAGCGGGGGCCGCAGCTTTCTCCCCCGCCTTCCACCTTGCCCCCATCCCCGCCCTCACCTACCATCCCGGCGCGCCCGGCACCAACCACGGGCATCCGCACCGACACCTCACCCTTCACCGGAACCCTTCACAGGAGCACGACCCTCCATGGCCATCCTCTTCACGAACCTCCGCCTCCTCGATCCCGAAGCCGGCGCCCTCCTGGACGACCAGGAGGTCCTCGTGGACGGCGATCGCATTGTCCAGGTGGGTCCGAACCTGGAGGCCTCCGATGACGTGGAGCGCATCGACCTGGGGGGTCGCACCCTCATGCCGGGGATGATCGATTCCCACGTCCACGTGGTGAGCACCATGGTCGACCTTTGGGCCAACATGATAGCGCCCAGCTCGCTCACGGCCCTCCGCGCGGCCCGCATCATGCGTGAGATCCTCGAGCGTGGGTTCACGACGGTCCGCGACCTCGCAGGGGCGGATATCGGACTCGTCTGGGCGGTGGAAGAAGGCCTCATCGAGGGCCCCCGGCTCGTCATCTGTGGGAGAGGGCTCAGCATGACGGGCGGGCACGGGGACGCGCGCCGCCGCACCGACACCCGTCCCAATACCCTCGAGGGCCGGCTCGGAGCCCTCACCCGCATCGCGGACGGTGTCGACGAGGTCCGAAAGGCAGTGCGGGAAGAGCTGAAAGAGGGCGCCAACTTCATCAAGATCATGGCGAACGGAGGCGTCTCCTCCCCCACGGACCCCATCCACTCCCTCCAGTACTCCGACGACGAGATCCTGGCCATCGTGGAGGAGGCTGAGAACGCCGGCACCTACGTGGCCGCGCACGTCTACACCGACGAGGCCATCCGCCGGGTGGTCGAGCTGGGGATCCGCTCCATCGAGCACTGCAACCTCATCGGGAGCGAGACCGCCGAGTTGGCTGCGGAGTCCGGGGTCACCGCGGTGCCGACGCTGGTGGCATACGAGGGGCTGGCCCTCGAGGGGGAGCGGTTCGGGTTGGGCGAGGCGGAGATCGCGAAGATCGACATCGTCCGCGAGGCCGGGCTCGATTCGCTCCGGATCATCCGGGATGCGGGCCTCCCCATGGCGTTCGGGTCGGATCTTCTGGGCGAGCTCCAGAAGTATCACTGCATGGAGTTCGAGATTCGGGCGCAGGTCCTCACGCCCGCCGAGATCATCCGCTCCGCCACCATCGTGGGTGCGGAACTCTGCGATATGGAAGGCGAGGTGGGCGTGGTGCAGCCCGGCGCCTACGCCGACCTCCTGGTCGTAGACGGCGACCCCCTCTCGGACATCTCCCTGCTCCAGGGAGACGGGAAGCACATGGACGCCATCATGATGGGCGGGGAGTTCTTCAAGCGGGAGGTGTGGGGGGAAAGGTCCTCGGGGCCTGGCTGATTGCCCGTGATCGCAGCTTGGGATCCCCCCTACCCTCCCCTCCCCGCCCTCCGGTACGCCTCTTCCACGATCCGGAGCGTCTCCAGGTTGTCGGCGGGAGCGGTCTCGAACGACTCTCCGTCCGCGAGCCGATCGAGGAAGTGGGCGATGGTGGCCCGATACGATGCCGCGTAGTCGGCGGCGAGGTCTAACGTCATCACCTCCGGGCGGGACCCGCCGTGGAGCGTCAGGCCGTCCTCCTCGAGGACGATCGCGCCGGCGGCCCCCAGGATCTCCAGCCGGTCCATCTGCTGTGGGGGATGGCCGTGTGCCATGAAGTCCCCCGCCAGCGTGACCGGCGCCCCCTTCGCCGTGGACATGAACAGCGTCGCGCGGTCCTCCCCCCGGATCTCCGCGCAGCCCTTCCCCAGGCTCGACCCATCGAGGGTGAGGGGGCCCAGCAGGAATCGCAGCGTATCCACGTGATGGATCATGACCTCCATGAGGAGCATGCGCTCTAGCCCCGCCAGCATGGGCTGGCGAACGAGCGCCGGCAGCTCCCCGGTGGCATCGGGGAGGAGCCCCGAGGTGAAGACCCCGAGAGAGGCCCCCCGGACCACGCCGATCCGTCCCGCGCGGATCCACTCCCCCATCCGCCGGTAGTGCGGCCGGAAGCGCCAGTTTTCATGGACCATCAGCCGCGCGGACTCGGGCAGCTCGGCCACCAGCGCCTCGGCCTCACGCAGGGTCGGCGCCAGGGGCTTCTGGCAGAGGATGGCCAGCCCCTGCTCCGCCGCCATGCGGCAGATGGCGACGTGGGTCTCCCTCGGAGTGGCCACGTCGAGGGCGTCGAGGCGGGTCTCCTGGAGCATTTCCTCCACGGACTCGAACACGGCCGGGATCCCGTACCGCGCCGCTCGGGCTTCGGCAGCGGTCCGAACCGGATCGGCAATGGCGACGACGGTGGCGCGGCCGGCAAGCCCTCCCCATGCATCCAGGTGGTGCCCCGTCACCCAGCCGGCGCCCGCCAGCCCCACCCGTACCGGACCGGCGCTCATGGGAACACCCCCGGCATGACCTCGGGAAGCGACACCCTGGGAATCCAGAGGACGATATCCGGTACGAACACGGCCACGGCGAGCACGGCGAGCGAGATGAGGTAGAAGGGCATGAGCGCGCGGATAGCGGAGGTGACGGGGATGCGGCCCAGATCCGAGGCGATGAGCAGGCAGAGCCCGTACGGGGGAGTGATGAGGCCGATGGCGAGGGTGAGGACCACCACGATCCCCATGTGGTACGGATCGATCCCACCGGCCGCGCCCACCTCCCCCACGATGGGCTGGAGGAGGATAATTGCCGGGATCGCGTCCATGAAGGTGCCGATCACGAGGAAGATCAACACCACGAAGAGGAAGATCATGTACTCCGACCCCAGCATCCCCATCCCGTCGAGCCACAGGACCACCGCCTGGGGCACCGCGTAGAAGGCGAGGATCCAGCCCCAGACCGCCGCCGCCGCCACGCAGAGGAGCGAGAGCGAGAAGAGGCTGATGCTGTCCTCGGTGGTCGCGAACAGGCGACTGAAGCTGATCTCCCGGTAGCCCACCGCCAGGAGGAGGACGTACAGGACCGCGATGACGGAGGCCTCGGTGGCGGTGAAGACTCCGGCCAGGATGCCCCCGAGCACGAGCACCGGGATCAGGAGCGCCGCCCAGGCCGACCGGCTCGCGGCGACCACCCTCCGCCCCGAGAACGTCGCGGCCTCCCCGATGCCGAGACGCGACGCGACACCGCCGGCCCACAGCATCTGTCCGATCCCGATGAGGATCCCCGGCACGATCCCCGCCAGGAACATGGCGCCCACCGAGACCCCGGAGATGGCGGCATAGATGATCATCATCAGGCTCGGCGGGATCACGTTGCCGAGGGTGGAGGAGGCGGCGGTGATTCCCACCGCGAACCCGGTGGGATATCCCTCCCGCTTCATGGCCGGGATCATCACCGAGCCGACCCCCAGCGTGTCCGCCGAGGACACCCCGGAGATCCCCGCGAAGATCATGGAGACCACCACGTTCACCTGGGCGAGCCCCCCGCGCAGGTGTCCCACCAGGGAGCGGGCGAAGTCGATGAGACGCACCGACGTCCCCGAGTCGTTCATGACCTGCCCCACGAAGAGGAAGAAGGGCACGGCCAGGAGGGGGAAGTTGTTCAATCCCACCCACATCCGCTGCGGGACGATGGAGAGCGCCACGTCCCCCTGCACCACGATGGCCAGAGTGGACGAGATGAGCATCGCGAAGGCGATGGGCACCCGGAGGAGGCACAGGACCACGAACGAGCCGAAGAGGAGCCAGAGCATCAGTCTTCGGCCTCCGGCCCCGTCGCCGACCCAGTCTCCTCGCGGTACGCGAAGCAGTCCAGGATGATGTTGCCCGCGGAGTAGACGGCCGAGAGCCCCGCGAAGACGGGGATGGCCGCATAGACCAGGGCCATGTTCACCCCGGAGTTGGTGGCCGTCCTGAGGAGTCCGACCTCCGCGTATCCGATCCCCTCCACCACCAGAAGGAGCGAGAACCCCAGCACGCACAGATCCGGCACCAGCCGGAGGAGGAGCCCCGCCACCCCCGCCCCCACCGCCGGCCTCCCCGACATGGTCACGTCGATGACGAAGTGGCGACGGCTCTTCACGCTCATGGCCGACCCCAGGAGCACCACCCAGAAGAAGAGGAAGCGGGCGACCTCCTCGGACCAGATGGCGGGGATGTGCAGAACGAACCGGGTGAAGACCTGGAGGGAGACCACGACCGTGAGGGCCGCAAAAAGGATCCCGGCGACCCCCGCGTTCAGCGTCGCGAGGAGGTCGAGACACCGCTGGGTGGCGGCCTGGACTCTGCTCATGCGTTCATGGTGAGGGGCTCCCGATCGGAATGAGGATCAGCGGGCGGCCGCCCTCACGTCGTCCAGGAGGTCGGGGAAGCCAAGCCGCTCGGCGACCTGGTCCTGCACATGGAGGCTCCGTTCCCGCAGCTCGCCCACGTCGGGCTCGGTGACCTGGACGCCGAAGCGGTCCCTCATCTCCTCGAGCGCCTCGGCATTGCGCTGGGCCACGTACCCGCGCTCCCAGACCGCCACCTCCCGCGCCGCCTCCCAGAGGGCATCGCGGTACGCCTCCGGGAGCGCTTCCAGACTCCCCTCGCTGATGAACAGTCCCATCGGGAGGACGAGGTGGTTGGTCAGGGCCAGGTGGGGGGCGGTCTCGTAGAACCGATTGGAGAGGGCCGAGATGGGCTCGTTCTCGGCACCGTCGATGACCCCGGACTGGAGGGCGGAGTACACCTCGGAATAGGGCATCGGGTAGGGCTGGGCCCCGAAGGCCTGCCAGGTCAGCGCGTCCGCCTCGCCGGCCATGACACGAATCCGGAGGCCGTCCAGATCCTCCACGCTCTCCACCGGGCGCTCCCCGTTGAAGAGCACACGGTACCCCGAGCTGAGGGTGGAGAGAAGCCGAATCGAATACCTCTCGCTGCAGGCCCCGTCCAGGTAGGCGCCGACCTCGCCGTCGAAGACCGCAGCGAAGTGCGCCTCGTCCTCGAAGAGGAAGGGGGCGCCGAAGAGTCCGAGCTCGGGGCAGAACTGGCTCGCATGACTGAACGCCGCCAGCGCCAGATCCAGGCTCCCCAGGTAGAGGCCCTCGATCTGCTCTGCCGAGTCACCGAGTTGGGAGGCCGGGAAGATGCTGATGGCCACCGCGCCGTCGGTGGCCTCGTCCATCCGCTCGGCGAGACGCTCCATGGCGAGGTGGTAGGGATGCCCCATGGGCTGGTCGTGGCCCAGCCGGAGCTGGAACTCCGCACCGTCCTCGGGTGCGCAGCCGCCCGCGGATACCACGAGCACGGCGATGGCGAACAGAACTCGTCTCAACACTCCCTCCACCTGGAAGAATGGCGGCCCCTGGATTCCGGGACCCAACTTGGACTGCGGCCGGGGTCCGCGCAACGCGAGGGGCGAGACCGTCGCCGCTCATGGTGCCGGGGAGGCCGGCGGCATACAATGGGCGCGTGGAACGAGGGAGCCCGGACCGGCCCGGCCGTTCCGTGGAAGATCCGCAATGACGCGTCGACTGGAGGTGGCATGGAGCAGGAGCGAGAGGAGAGGCGCGGGTTCGACCGCCGCCTCACGCAATACGGTGACGAAGGGTTCGCCCTCTTCCTGCGGAGGGCCTTCCTCTCCGCGCAGGGTCTGACCGAGGCGTCCCGAGAGGGCCCCGTCGTCGGGATCGCGTCCACCGCCAGTGACTTCAACCCCTGCCACGCGACGGCACCGGAGCTGATCCGGGCGATCGAGCGCGGGGTGACCATGGCCGGGGGGCTGCCCTTCACCTTCCCCACCATCTCCCTCCACGAGTCCTTCGCCTGGCCCAGCAGCATGCTGCTGCGGAACCTCCTGGCCATGGACACCGAGGAGATGCTCCGCGCGCTACCGGTGGATGCGGTGGTGCTCGTGGGCGGCTGCGACAAGACCCTCCCGGCCCAGATCATGGGCGCGGTGAGCGCGGGAGTCCCGGCGCTGGTCGCCCCCGTCGGTCCCATGCTGGCGGGACGACACGAGGGGAAGCGGCTCGGCGCCTGTACCGACTGTCGCAGGCTCTGGGCGGCGCATCGTGCAGGCGAGATCGACGAGGCAGAGCTCCATCGGGCGCAGGATCAGCTCATGCCCTCCCACGGCACCTGCATGACCATGGGGACGGCGAGCACCATGGCCTGCCTGGCGGAGACCCTCGGGTTCGTCCTCCCGGGTGGAAGCTCGATCCCGGCGGTTCTCTCCGAGCGACTCCGCTTCGGCGAGCGCACCGGTGCCCGCGCGGTCGAGCTGGCGCGCACCGGGGAGCCGGTCCCCTCCTCCCTCGTCACCCCCGCTTCGATACGGAACGCCGTCACGGTACTCCAGGCTCTCGGCGGGTCGACCAACGCCCTCATCCACCTGGCGGCCATCGCGGGGCGGGCCGGGCTGACGCTGGACCTGGACGAGGTGGACCGCGTCGGACGAGACACCCCTGTCCTGGTGAACCTCAAGCCCGTGGGAATGGGGTACATGGAGGATTTCCACCGGGCGGGAGCCCTCCCCGCTCTCCAGAGGCGACTGGCCTCCCGGCTCGACCTCTCGACGCGGGCGGCCGACGGCAGGACGCTTGAAGAGGTGGTCGGGAGCTGGCCCGACTGGGTGGACGACGAGGTGATCCGGCCCCTGGACCGTCCTGTCGCCCCCGGGGAGGCCCTGGTGGTGCTGCGAGGCTCGCTGGCCCCGGACGGCGCGGTGCTGAAGCGGGCCGCGGCCAGCGGGGGGCTCGTGCAGCACGAGGCGCCCGCCCTCGTCTTCGATGGCCTCGAGGATCTGGCGGCGCGGCTGGACTCCCCGGAGCTGGCCGTCACGCCGGAGCACATCCTCGTGCTGAGGGGCGTCGGGCCGATCGGAGGGCCCGGGATGCCCGAAGCCGGCTCCATCCCTATCCCGAAGAGGCTCGCGCGACAGGGAGTGAAGGACATGGTACGCATCAGCGACGCCCGTATGAGCGGCACCGCTTACGGGACGGTGATCCTCCACGTGGCCCCCGAGGCCGCGGCGGGCGGCCCGCTGGCGCTCGTGCAGGACGGGGACCTCATCCGCCTGGACGCCATGAAGCGCCGGCTCGATCTCCTCGTGCCGGAGTCCGAGTTGGAGGAGCGCCGCGCCCACCTTCGCCTCCCCACCGCCCCTCTCCGCGGCTACGGCCGACTCTACCACCAGCACGTGATGCAGGCGGACCGGGGGTGCGACTTCGACTTCCTGGTGGGGCGGCCCAAGCCCGTTCCGCCGGATACCCCGTGACCCAGCCCGGGCACACCCCCGCCGAGGCCTGGGACTCTCACGCGCACGTGATCGAGAGTCCGCTTCGCTATCCCCTCCTCCCCGAGCGGGGTTACGACCCTCCGCAGGCGCCCCTCGAAGCGTACCTCGGGATCCTCGACCGGGTTGGACTCGAACGGGGAGTGCTCGTGCAGCCCAGCGTATACGGGTTCGACAACCGCTGCCTGGTCGACGCGCTCCAGAGGGCGGAGGGACGGCTGATCGGGGTGGCGGTGCCGGCTCCCGACAGTGGGGGCCAGGCGCTCGAGGCTTTGCACCGGCAAGGCGTGAGAGGCGTCCGCTGCAACCTCCTGAACTCCGGCGGGCTGACGCCCGATGCGGTGGAGCGCTGGCAACCGGTCCTTCGGGATCTGGGGTGGCACGTGGCCATCCAGTTCCGGGTCGCCGAAGTGGGAGATCTGCACTCCTTCCTCGATCGGTTCGAGGTGCCGGTGGTCATCGACCACATGGGCCGCCCGCACCCCGGTCGGGGTGACCCCTCGGAGCCCGGCCTCCGGCAGCTCATCGAGGCGGTCAGAGACGGTGCATGCTTCGTGAAGTTGTCCGCCCCCTACCGGCTCTCGGCTCGGGCGGCCCCCTGGAGCGATGTCACCCCGCTCGCTCGCGCCCTCATCCGGGCGAACCCCGCCGCGTGTCTATGGGCGACGGACTGGCCCCACACCGACACCCCTGCCGGGATCCGGGAAGACGACCTTCTGGGCGCGCTCGACGAGTGGTGCGCCCCGGACCCGGGCGGGACCGCCGACCCGGGCGTGAAGGAGACGATCCTCCGGGCGGTCCCGGGGAAGCTCTTCGGGGGGGAGTGACGTCTCCCCTCGCCGTCCCCCGTGCACGATCCGCTCCGGACACCCGGATAGGGGTGGGCTCACCCCAGCCCGCGCCCATGGGACCGCACCAGCTCCAGGATCTCCGAGATGTCGAAGGGCTTGCGCACCATGGGCGCGCGGGTCTCCCCCATGATGCGTCCCACCTCTCGGGCCGTGATGTCACCTGTCATGAAGACGATGCGCCCCTCGTACTCCGGGGCCTGTTCCCTGAGAGCCATGAAGAATTGCTCCCCTCCCATGCCCGGCATCCGGAGGTCAGAGAGGATCAGGTCGAACGCTTCCTCAGCGGCTTCCACGGCGCGGAGGGCGTCGGCCCCGTCGGCAGCCAGGACAACCTGGTGTCCCTCGCGGGTGAGAAGCCGCCCGAGGAACTGCCGGATGCTCGGCTCATCATCCACCGCGAGGATCCGAAGGGGACGTGAGGGGCGGGCCGCGGCGTCCAGGGCTTCCGGCCGCGGGGCCCTCGGCCCCCGAACGCTGGCTCCCTCTCGGGAAACCGGTAGGCGCACCTGGAAGAGGGTGCCCTGGTCCACCTCGCTCTGCACATCGATCTGACCGCCGTACCCCGTGACGATGGTGTGCACGAGGCTGAGCCCCAGACCAGTTCCCTCGTCCGGGTCCTTCGTGGTGAAAAAGGGGTCGAAGAGGTGATCCAGGTGCTCGGGTGGGATCCCGGGCCCGTTGTCGTAGAGCGAAAGGGTGACGCCCTGGTGGGACGCCTTGGTGCGGAGCACGATCCGTCGCTCCCGCTCCACGGTGTCGAGGGCCTGCTCCGCGTTGGTCATCAGGTTGAGGAGGACCTGCTCGAGCTGCCCCGCATCCGCCGTCACGTGAGGAAGAGGGTCGGCCAGGTCCAGGGACACCTCGATGTTGTGCGTCTGGAGCGGGTATCGCCGGACTGTCAGCACGTGATGCACCACGTCATTCAGATCCACCTGATCCATCGCCTCAGAGGGGTCGTGGCTGCGGCGAGTGAGCCGGCGGAGATTGTTCACGATGCGGGCGCTCCGCTCCGCCTCGCGCACTACGGTGCGGAGCAACTCCGCCTCGTCGCTGGACCGCTCCTCGTCCAGAAGAAGCTGAACGAGGCCCCGGATCGACGTGAGGGGATTGTTCAGCTCGTGGGCCACCCCTCCGATGAGGGTGCCGAGGCTCGCCAGGCGCTCGGCCCGGCGGAGCTGTTCGTCCCGCACCCGCTCCTCCGTGACGTCCCGGGCGATCCCGTGGATCCCTTCCAGAGTCCCTTCAGAATGGATCGCCCGGGCCGCCAGGTGGATGTCCCGCTTCTCTCCCGAGGGCCGCACGATGCGGAGGTTCACCTCCACTGTTTCGGCCTCGCCCTCCAGGATCCGGCCGAACTCGGTCTCGGCGGGGGGCAGGTCCTCCGGCGCGAACAGTTCATGGAAGGGTCGGCCAAGCACCTCGTCGGCCGGTTTGTCGAGGAGTTCCTCCCCGGCCCGGTTCAGTTCGGTGAGGCGGCCCTCCACGTCCAGAGCCCAGACGGTGTAGGGCGAGGTCGCCACGAGACGCCGATAGTGCTCCTCGCTGGCCCGAATCCCGGCCTCGGCCCGTTCCCGCTTGATGGCACCCCCCAGGGTGCTCGCCGCTGCCCGGAGCGCCTCCTGCTCGACCGGGGACCACACCCTGGGGTCGTCGCAGTCATCGAAGCCCAGGCATCCCCACCATTCTCCGTCCATGTAGATCGGCACCACCGCCATGGAGAGGATGGACTGCTCCTCGAGGTGCGGCTTTTCCAACTCTGGGAACCCGGCCACGGGTCCCTGCACGATCTCTCCGGCCTGGAAGAGGCGCACCCACCGCTCGTAACCGCTCCCGGCGAGGTCCATGCCCTGCATGTCGGGATTGTCGATCTGCGGGTCCGTGTCAGGCGCAGCCCATTCGAAGCGTTGGCTGATGAGGGGGGTCCCGTCCGGAGCGGGATGCGTCTCGAAGAGGTAGGCTCGGCTCACCTCAGTGGCCTCGCCCAGGCGTGCCAGGACCTCGTCGACCTGCGGTTCCCACTCCGGGCTCTCCAGGAAGAGGCGGGCCGCCGATCCTACCGCTTCGAGGATCACCTCGCTCCGATCCCGCTCGCGCGTGAGCGTCTTCTGCTCCGAAATGTCGCGGGCAAGGGAGACGATGAGGGTCGTGGCGCCGTCCTTCCTGATGGGGAGAATCCGGTTCCGGTACCAGCGCAGGCGTCCGTCGGCTCCCACCGCCTGCCCCTCGTGCTCTACCGCTTCCCCGGTCCGGATCGCCTCTTCCAGGTCCTCGCGGTAGCCCTCCATCGAGTCGGAGGCCACGTAGTCGAAGATGGGGCGGCCCAGCGCCTCCTCCGGGCTGATCCCCGCCTCTGCCCGATTCGCGTAAACGACCCTGCCGTCCCGGTCCAACACGAAGACGAGGTCGGGTATGGCGGACAGGATGTCCCGCAACGTCTGTTCGTCAACGGGTGCGGGGTCGGGCATGGTGCCGGCTCCGGGCGGGACGTGGGGTGGAGAGGAGGTGCCGCCGCACTGCTCAGCCCTCGAGCAGGGGGTTCAGGATCCAGATCACCACCTGGAAGTAGATCAGGAGTCCCAGCACGTCCATCACCGTCGTGATGCCGGGTGACGAGGTGAGCGCCGGATCGATCCCGAAACGCCGGAAGACGAAGGGGAGGGTCGCACCGACCAGATTGGCCGTAAAGGAGATCAGAACCATGGTGATTCCCAGGGCGACCGCGACCAGGGGTTCGGCCCGGAAGATCATGACATATCCGGTCATGAAGGCGCCGAAGGCCACCCCCAGGAGAGTTCCGGTCAAAATCTCCTTGCGCAGCACGCTCAGATAATCCCCAAGCTCCAGATCCCGAACCGCCAGGGCACGTACCACCAGCGTCGCAACCTGTGATCCTATGTTTCCTCCGGTGCCGATCAGGAGCGGAATGAACGCCGCCAGGATCACGACTTCCTCGATGATCTGATCGTACGCCGAGATCACATTGAAGGTCAGCGTCATGGAAACCACGAGGAGGACGAGCCAGGAAGCCCTCTTCTTGAACAGGAGCCACGGCCCCGCTCGAACATAGTCGATGTCCACCGGGGCGGCGCCCATCCGGTGGATATCCTCGGTGGCCTCGTCGGCTACTACATCGAGGACGTCGTCGATCGTGACGATTCCGACCAGGCGCTCCTCGTCGTCGACGACCGGAATGACCGAAAAGTCGTAATCGGCCATGATCTGAGCGACTTCCTCCTGATCGATGTCCGTCCCGACCCAGATCACGTCGGGATCCATCACGTCGCCCACCAGTGTGTCCGGCGAGCTGATCAGGAGCTGGCGAAGGGAGAGCACCCCCTTGAGGCGTCCCTCCCGGTCCACCACATAGAGGTAGTAGATGGTCTCGGCGTCGGGAGAGGCCTTTCGGAGAAAGGCGAGGACCTGCTGCACCGTCATGGTGGCCCGGACCGAGATGAACTCCGGGGTCATGAGTCCCCCGGCTTCCTCCTCGTCGTAGCCGGTCAGCGCGTCGACGACGGCTAGCGTCTGCGGGTCCAGTAGGGTCTTCAGCTCCTCCGACCCCTCGGGGTGGTACGCGTCGAGCGCCTGCAGCGTGTCCGCCAGGTCATCGGGGTCCAGCTCCTCGAGAACCTCGGCGGCGCGGGGGAGCGTCAGCGTCTGCAGGAGCTCCGACTGCTCCTCATCCGGAAGCATGGAAAGGAGCTCGGCCGCCGTTTCGGGCGATGCCGCGGACAGCAGCCGTTCCTGCTCGCCTGCGTCCAGATCGTACCAGAACTCCAACAGGACCTGCGGACGGAGTTCCGCCAGGGCTTCGGGCAGTTCCTCCCGCGAAAGCGCGTTCAACCGGGTCCACAACTCGTCGGGATCGATGGGGGTCTGGATGGTGCTCATGCTCGGACCTCAGCGCTCCGTTTTCGGAGCCGCACGGACGGGGGTGAGAGGGTTGATCGCGAAGGTGGCCGGGAGACCAGCCGAGCCTCGGCCCCAAAAGGATAGGGCCGAGCGACCTTCGGCACTACTGTGCCCCGTCCTCACGACGCGAAACCATCGGAACGTCCGGCTCGCCTGTGGGGTGAACACGCCCATCAGCCCCCGCTCCCCTCATCCCGAGTCGAAGCCGATGCCGCAGAGGGTGACGCCGGATCTCATGGAACACCCTCGCATCCGCCATCAGGCCTGGTGGATCGCGGGAATCTACGCGGTGACGGCCACCCTCTGGATCTATTTCTCCGATCAGGCGCTGGAATCCCTGATCGCCGATCCCGAACGGCTCCTGGAATGGAGCGTGTACAAGGGGATCGGGTTCGTAACGGTGACGGCGGTACTCCTGCTCGTCCTGATGAGACGCGCCTTTGCCTCGATCGAGGAAGGGTACGCCTCCGTGGGGGAGGAGGAACGCCGGCGCCGGGCGCGGGAGCAGGAGGCCGAGGCGGAGCGCCACTTCTCCGAGACGATGATCGAGAGCATGCCCGGCATCCTGTACCTCTATGATGCTACGGGACGCTTTCTGAGATGGAACCGGAATTTCGAAGAGGTCTCCGGCTACTCGGGCGAGGAGCTGGCTCATATGACTCCCATGGACCTTTTCGGCACCGAAGATCAGCCGCGCCTCCAGGCCCGGATCGCGGAGGTGTTCGAGCGGGGCGAATCGTCCATCGAAGCTCCCTTCCTCTCGAAGGACGGCACCACGACTCCCTATTTCTTTACCGGACAACGCGTGGACTTCGGAGGGCAGGAGTGTCTCGTGGGGGTCGGCATCGATGTCTCGAAAAGGGTCGAGGCCGAGGCCGCACTCCGCCAGCTCAACGAATCCCTCGAGCGGAAAGTAGGCGAGCGCACGCACGAACTCCGGGAGGCCCTGGTCCGGGCCGAGGCGGCCGACCGCACGAAATCGGCCTTTCTTGCGGCGATGTCGCACGAACTCCGCACTCCCCTGAACTCGATCATCGGCTTCACGGGCATCGTCCTCCAGGAGTTGGCCGGCCCCCTCACCGAGGAGCAGGAGAAGCAGCTTCGCATGGTCCAGCGCAGTGCGCGGCACCTCCTCTCCCTGATCAACGATGTGCTCGACATCTCGAAGATCGAGGCCGGACAACTCGAAGTGCACTCCGAGCCCTTCGATCTTCCGGAGGTCATTCGCCGTGCGGCAGAGACGGTCCTGCCGGTCGCGGACGCCCGGGGCTTGACCCTGGATCTCCGGATCGCACCGGAAGTCGGTGTGATCGAGGGCGATGCGCGTCGTGTGGAACAGGTCTTGCTAAACCTTTTGAGCAACGGGCTCAAGTTCACGGAGTTGGGCGGGGTGACCGTCACCGCCCGGTGCGTGGAGGAGTGCGTCCGCATTCAGGTGGCCGACACCGGGATCGGGATCCGACCGGACGATCTGGAGACCCTCTTCCAGCCCTTCCGGCAGATCGACACCGGGCTCACCCGCGCTCACGAGGGAACGGGGCTCGGCCTGACCATCTGCAGGCGACTGACCGATCTCATGGGCGGTCAGGTGTCCGTTACGAGCGCATGGGGCCGGGGCAGCGAGTTTTCCGTCACACTCCCCCTCAACGGGACCGGGTAGGAGCCATGTCAGCGAAGATCCTTCTCATCGAAGATCACGAACAGAACCGCTATCTCGTGACGTTCCTCCTGGAGCGCCACGGGTACTCGGTCGTCTCGGCCGCAGAGGGGATGCGCGGCATCGAGATGGCCCGTTCCCTCTCGCCCGATCTGATCCTGCTCGACATCCAGCTTCCCGGAATGGACGGCTACCAGGTGGCTCGGTCCATTCGCGAACTCGACAACCTCCGCGACACGCCCGTCGTGGCGGTGACCTCGCATGCCATGGTCGGCGACAGGGAACGGGCGCTCGCGGCGGGCTGCGATGAATACATCGAGAAACCGATCGACCCCGACACCTTCGTGGCGCAAATTGAGGCCTGCCTGGCGCGAGCGGGAAGTCCGCCACGTCCTCCGGACGGTGCCCCATGACGCGCGTGCTGATCGTCGACGACACGGAGGCGAACCTCTACTACCTCGAGGCCCTCCTCCGGGGGCACGGGTATGACACCGACGCGGCCCATCACGGGGCCGAAGCGCTGACCATCGCCCGGCGTTCCCGCCCGGATCTGGTGGTCTCCGACCTGCTCATGCCCGTCATGGACGGATACACGCTCCTGCGGAAATGGAAGGTCGATCCCGGTCTGAAGGCGATCCCCTTCATCGTCTACACCGCGACCTACACGCAGCGGGAAGACGAACAGCTCGCACTCAGCCTGGGGGCCGACGCCTTCATCGTGAAGCCCGCAGAGCCGGAGGCGTTGCTCCAGCGCATCGAGGACGTGTACGCGGCCTCGGTCAGATCGGGCCCGGCAGCCGGCGAGCCGGCCGCCGACGAGAGTGAAGTCCTGAAGGCGTACAGTGAGGTTCTCGTCCGGAAGCTCGAAGAGAAGATGCTACAACTCGAAGAGGCGAACCGGGTCCTCCAGGACGACATCGCCGAGCGGATCAAGGCGAGAGAAGAGTTGGAGCAGCATGCCGCCCTCTTCAGGATCGCGGGTCAGGTCGCGCGCATCGGCGGCTGGAAGATGTCGCTCCCGGATCGCATCGTGAGCTGGTCCGACGAGGCCTGCGAGATCCACGAGGTGCCGAAAGGCCACACTCCGTCGATCGAGGAGGTGCTGGGTTTCTGTGTACCGGAGCAGCGCGACGAGGTCGCCAGCACCTTCGAGGAGTGTGCGAGACTGGGCACTCCCGTCGACCTGGAATTCGAGATCGTTGCGGCGGGCGGGTCCCGCAAGTGGATCCGGGGGATCGCCGAGCCGGTCCGGGGAGAGGGGGGCGCGATCGTCGGACTACAGGGGGCTGTGCAGGACATCTCCGATCGGAAGCTTCTGGAGCAGGGGTATATCCGCGCCCAGAGGATGGAGAGCATCGCCGCCCTCACGAGTGGAATGGCTCACGACCTGAACAACGTGCTCGCCCCCATTCTGCTCTCTCTCGATCTGGTTCGCGACGAGGTCCGGAAGCCGGAGGTCATCGAGAGCCTCTCGACCATCGAATCCTGCGCGCGGCGCGGAACCGAGATGGTAGAGCAGGTCCTCTCCTTCGCGCGAGGAATCGAAGGACACGGGTCCGGCATGGACCTGGCCGAGATCCTCGCCGACCTGGAAAAGGTGGTGCGCGAAACCTTTCCTCGTTCGATCGCCTTCCGGGTCGAGGTTCCCCATGACCTCCGGGAACTCCCGGGAGACCCGACCCAGATTCACCAGGTCTTCATGAACCTCTTTCTGAACGCCCGCGACGCCATGCCGGACGGGGGAACCCTCTCCGTCATCGCCGAGACCATCGACGTGGATGAGCACTACGCCGCCATGAGCGGAACCGGGCTTCCGGGCCCGCATGTGCGAATTTCCGTGACGGACACCGGCATCGGAATGTCTCCCGAAGTGCTGAAACGGATCTTCGATCCGCTCTTCACCACCAAGCCGGAGGGAAGAGGCACGGGACTCGGTCTATCGACCGTGGCCACCATCCTACAGAACCATCATGCCTCGGTGAACGTCTATTCGGAGCCCGGCGAGGGCACCACCTTCCGACTCCATTTCCCGGCCGCGGTCGGCGACCGGCCCTCGATGCTGGACCGGGCGACCACCGACCTCTGGCAGGGTCGGGGCGAACTGATCCTGGTCGTGGACGACGAGGCCGCGGTGCGCTCCCTCACCCAGCAGACCCTCGAGGCATTCGGTTACCGGGTCATCACTGCTGCCGATGGGGCCGACGCGATCGCGATCTACGAGAGCCGTGCCGAGAAGATCTCCGCCGTCATCACGGACCTGGTCATGCCCGTCCAGGATGGACCGACCATGACACGCGTGTTGCGGGAGCTCGATCCCGAGGTGCCGATCATCTCCGCGAGCGGGATCGGGTCCGAGGAAGGGGGGGCGCGCGCTGCCGAGGCCGGGGCGCGCTACTTTCTAACCAAGCCCTACACTGCCGATGCCCTCCTCGCAGTCGTCTCGCGGGCGCTGTCTTGAGGAGGCGCTTCCGGTGACGCAGCGGCGAGGTGCGCTCAGCGTCCGTCGGTTCGAATGGCTACCCCAGACAA
This sequence comes from Gemmatimonadota bacterium, assembly GCA_040905325.1. GTDB lineage: Bacteria > Gemmatimonadota > Gemmatimonadetes > Longimicrobiales > Gaopeijiaceae > JBBDRS01. Next base: position 18,359 of record JBBDRS010000042.1, on the reverse strand, counting down.
GGGAGCTCCTCTCGTGAAGTCCCGATCCGATCCTCACGATCTGCTTCCGCCGATGGCTGTCCACGCCCTCATTCACCGGTCCCGGACCCTGATCTGGGCGCGGTTTTCCCGGGACGGGACCCTCCTGGCGGTGAACGAGGCCCTCGAGCGCCTGATCGGGAGTCCCGCGACCGATCTCGAGGGAGCCTCCATCTTCGGCATCCTGGCCGAACACGACCGGGAGTGGATCCGGGAGCGGCTCGGGGCGGCGGATCCCTCCTCCCAGGATCCGCGGCTGGCCAACTTCGTCTCGCCCAGCCACGCGGTGCACACCCTTCGCTGCCAGATCTTTCTCCATGGGGATGCTGTGGTCCTGGTGGGCGAGCCGTACGTGGACGAAGACCGGGCGATGGCGGACCAACTTCTCGAGTTGAACAACGAACTCAGCGTCCTTTCGAGGGAGAATGCGCGTCGGAATCGGGAACTGGAGGCAGCCCGCAGCAAGCTGGAGGAGACGCTCGCCGAGCTGGAGGACTCCCACTGGCACCTGCGCAAGATCCAGGAGCACATCCCCCTGTGCATGCGCTGCGGAAAGATGAAGACCGGGGAGGCCGAGTGGGCGTCCCTGGTGGACTACCTCCGGTCCAACAAGGTCTTCGTAAGCCATGGGTACTGCCCGGTCTGTGCCGAGAAGGTGCTTGCCCAGGTGGACCCGTGACCACGACCCTCGACTACGACCACCGGCGAGACCTGGCCGCCCGGATACGGGCCGAGGGCGCGAAGCTGCCCGAGGAGATCACGGAGGAGTTCCTGAGGCGCCATCCGGACTGGATGGGACGCCACGGGGATCTCGCCCGGGTTCGAGGGGTGGAGGACGTCCGCTTTCACCTGGACTTCCTGGCCGGCGCGGTGGAGAGCGGCTCCCCGGCCGCCTTTGCCGACTATGGCCGGTGGACGGCGGGGATGCTCGAGTCCCGGGATATCGCTCCACACTTCCTCGTGGAGAACTTCGAGCAGCTCGGGGACGCCCTGGAGACGCGGCTCGATGCTGAGGAGCACGATCTCATCCTGGGAATGCTGGACGCCGGGATCGAGGCCGCCTGGGCCGTCGGGAGGGGGACGTCCTCAGGTGACGAGCCGGACGCTCCGGGCGCGCCGGACGATCTCTCCCTGAACCGCTCCCTGTATCTTCAGGCGATTCTTCAGGGCGACAAGCGGGCCGCCGTGGCCGTGGTGAAGGACGCGCTTCGAACGCACCCCGTGACCGCGGTCTATCGCGGGATCGTGGAAGAGGCCCAGATCGAGGTCGGGGCACTCTGGGCGAGAAACGAGATCTCCGTGGCCCGGGAGCACATGGCCACCGCGGTGAGTCAGTACGTCCTGGGAGAGCTCTACTCCCAGCTTCCGGTCCCGAAGGAGATCACCGGGCGGGCCGTCATCACCGGCGTGGAAGGCGAGCGTCACCAGCTCGGGTCCAACATGGTCGCGGACCTCCTGGAGGCTGAAGGGTGGTCGGTCCGCTTCCTGGGAACCCAGATGCCCCATCGGGACATCGTGGCGGCCGTGGAGGAGCATGAGGCGGACGCCGTGGGGATATCGGCCACCATGCTCTTCAACCTGGGAAGCGTGTCGGATCTGATCCGCGACCTGAGGGCCCTGAAGGGCAGCGACCTCCCAATCATGCTGGGGGGACGGGCGTTCAAGTCGAACCCAGACGTGTGGCGGGAGATCGGCGCCCATGGAGTGGGCCGGGATCTGGACGAGGCCCTGAGACTCTTCCGGTCCTTGGCCGGGTGAAGGAGATCGCCTGAGCCCTGGCGCGTGGCCGGACACGAGCTGGACCTGTTGCCGTCCCACCCTCCGGCCCGCCCTCGGAGGGGCTTTGGAATCCCTGTTCATCCGCCCACGGCCTCCCCCTCCGCCAGGAACCGGTACCTCCGGACCATCTCCACGAACGCTCCGCGGTACCCATGGGGATCGGCCCCGAGGCTACGGGAGGCCAGGTCGAGCACCTGCTGGGAGCTGATCTCGCCCCGGTGCTCCGACTCGCGCAGGAGCATCCCGAACCCGGCCACCGCCGCCGCGAAGGTGAAGTCCTCCGAGGCGGTCCCCACCCCGCTTTCGACCGCGTGCTCCAGGAGGCGGCTCTCCGCCTCGCCCGGCTGGCGGTAGCGGAGGCGCACGAAGACCAGCTCATCGTCGCCTGCCCCCTCCGATAGCCCGCCGGCCTCGCGATACCGGAGCGGGATCTCCCCGCCGACCTCGACATTGGAGTCCGCGCCCACCGGCACGATCTCGTACAGCGCGGTGACCCGGTGGCCCGCTCCCAACTCGCCCGCGTTGGTGTCGTCGTCGTCGAAGGCCTCGTCCGGCAGGAGCCGGTTCTCGTAGCCGATCAGCCGGTAAGCCCTTACGCGTGCCGGGTTGAACTCGACCTGGAGCCGCACGTCCGAGGCTACCGTGAGGAGCGTCCCGCCCATCTCCTCGACGAGCACCTTCCGGGCCTCGTCCAGCGAGTCGACGTAGTGGTGGTTCCCGCTTCCGTGCTGCGCGAGCTGCTGCATCTTCTCGAACTGCACGTTCCCCGTCCCGAACCCGAGAACGGTGAGGTACGTGCCTCTCTCGCTCAGCTCCTGGATGAGCCGGATCATGGCCGCGTCGCTGCTCTCGCCCACGTTGAAGTCGCCGTCGGTGGCGAGGATCACGCGGTTGTTCCCGCCTTCGATGAAGTTCTGCTCCGCGACCGCATAGGCGTGCCGCAGCCCGGCACCCCCGGCGGTGGAGCCGCCCGCTTCCAGGCGCTCGATCGCGTCCAGGATCCGTTCCTTCTCCGTGCCCGGGGTGGACTCGAGCACGAGCCCGGTGGAGCCGGCGTACACCACGAGCGCCACCCGGTCTTCCGGCCGAAGCTCCTCCACCAGGAGCCGGAGGGCCCGCTTCACGAGGGGAAGTTTGTCGGCCGGCATCATCGAGCCGGAGACGTCGATCAGGAAGACGAGGTTGTTCGGGGGGAGGTCTGCGGTGTCGATGGGGGGGCTGGCGAGCCCGATCCGCAGGAGGTGGTGCCCCTCCCTCCAGGGCGCCTCGCCGAGCTCCGTGGTCAGGGCCAGCGGGTGGTCGGTCCCGGGGAGCGTGTATTCGTAGGGGAAGTAGTTGATCATCTCCTCGATCTGGACTGCATCGATGGGCGGGAGGTTTCCCTGCTCCAAGAACCGCCGGACGTTGCTGTAGGAAGCCCGATCCACATCGATGGAGAAGGTGGAGAGCGGGACCTGGACCGGGGAGCGGACGACGTTCTCCTCGATGTATGCGTACTGCTCCCGGTTCCAGTCGGGGTGCGGGCGGTGGCGGAAGCCGAGTGCAGCGGCGCGCCGCGGGGCGAAGGTGGTGGAAGCATCGGCTTCGGCGCTCAGGACGAGCGACTCCAGGTCGACCCGCCGGCGGCGGAGCCGGACATCCACCCGGACGGTCCCGGCCGGCGCATCCGGAAGCGCGACCTCCACCTCCTCCGGCGCGTAACCCAGAGAGGCCATCCTCAGCCGGGCGATCCCGTTCGCGAAGGCGGTCCGGGGCACCTGGAGAGCGTAGGCGCCCGCGCGGTCCGTCAGCGTCCCGCGGCGCGTCCCCACGACGTTCACCTGCACCCCGGCGAGGGGGGTGCCCGCACTGTCGTCCACGACCTGGCCTGTGATGGTCACGGTCTCCCGGTCCGGAGCGACGAACGCCGTGGCCGCGAGAATGAGGAAGAGGGGGGTGACTCCAAGGATGCGTCGCATGGTTCGTCCTCCGGTGAAAGGAGCGCTCCGTCCGTGTGTTCGATCCCTATGACGCATCAGGCGCCTCGAAGCACACACTCGGACCGGGTCGGGGAGAGATCCGGCGCCGGGGGTGTGTGCGCGAGCTCGGTTGATTCGTCGTATGATGTGGAGGGCCGGAACGCCCGGCCCGGAAGTCCGAGTCGACCCCAGATCAGGCGAGACGCGTGAGCACCGATTGGTCCGAGGTGTACCGCTCCAACTATCAGGCCGTCGTGCGCTTCCTGCACCGAAAGGTTTGGGACGAGGAGCGCGCCCGGGATCTGGCGCAGGAGAGCTTCGCCCGCGCACTCGGCAGCGATCCGGATGACCCGCGCGCCTGGGTGTTCCGGATCGCGGGGAACCTCGCCCGCGACGAGGCCCGCCTTGTGGTGCGGCGGAAGCGTCACCTCTCGCTCCTGAAGGTCGAGGCCTCCGCGGAGGAGGGTGCGAGTGCGACGCCGGACGCGGAGCTGGACCGGAAGGAGGCGGCGGAACAGGTGCGCGAGGCCCTCAACCGCCTCGGAGAACGGGACCGGGAACTCCTCCTGCTCTGGGATGCCGGCCTCAGCTACGAGGAGATCGCAGCCCGATTGGAGCTGGCCCGGGGCGCGGTCGGGACCACCCTCGCCCGGGCAAAGCAGAGACTCGTGGACGCGCACGGCGCGTTGGAGGATCGAGATGCAGCACTTGGATGATGGCTACCTCCAGTCCTGGCTGGACCGGGACCGCTCCGGGATCACCGGGGCGGAGGCCGCCGAAGTGGAAGCCCACGTCGCCCACTGCAAGGTCTGCGCGGCCCGCCTCGCGGAGATGGAAGGGACGAACCAGCAGGTGCGTTCGCTGCTGGCGTCGGTCGCGCCGGGCGCAGAGGCGGCGCCGGACTTCGACGAGGTGGTGCGGCGCTCGCGGAGGCGGAGTGGGTCCGGCGGGGACGGCCGCGGTTGGATGGCGGCCGGGTGGGCTGCCAGCATCGTCCTCGCCACGGGTCTCGGGTGGCTGTCGCACGACGTGGTCCGGCCGGGGTCCGACGACCGGGCTTCAGCACCCGCCGCGGAGACGGAGGCTGCGGTGGCCGCCGCGGACCTCCCGGCAGCCAGGGCGGTGCAGGACCTCGATGACACACGGGAGGCGGAGGAAGCGGGTGTTGGGACCCGGGGCACGGGTGCCGAGGCCCGGGACACCGGAACGGTGGGTGCAGATGTGGCGGCAGCCGAGTGGGCAGCCGGTGCGACGGCCGTGGGGGACGGCACCGAAGTCGCCGCGGCGGACCCGGAGCGGGAGATCGACGCGACGGGCGTGGACTCGGTTTCTGTCGAGGCCCTCCTCGGTCAGGCCGCCATTTCGGTGGAAGGTTTGATGGACAGGGGCGCCGCCCGGGAGCCGGTCACAGCGGCGCTCCAGGCTCGCTCGCTCCGGGCTCGCGAGGGGGGAGAGCCGGCCGGTGAAGCTCGCGACGTCATAAACGCGGCCGGCACCGGAGAGTTCTGGGCCCCGGTGGCACGCGAGCGCGCAGAGGCGGGGGCCGGGTTCGCGCTCCTCACCGTGCCGGGCCTCGCGGTCCTCGAGATCGAATTCGGCGCAGTGGGCGGGGTGACGGCCATCCGGGTACGCCAGGCGCTGGACTCCGGTGCGGTGCTTACGCTCGTTCAGTGGAAGGCGGACGGCGGGGAGTTGGAGCCTACGCTTCCGGACGGTCAGGCCGTCGTGACGGTCGAGCTGGGAGAGGTGCGGGTGAGGGGGGCCGCGCCAGTTGCAGCCGATTCGCTGCGGAGGGTGGTGGCGGGAGTGAGGTGAGGCCCGCCGCGCTCAGGATGGGGGGTGCATGTCGACTCAACCCGACTGAACGCATGGATCTCGGAGGCTCGGGGAATGTCACTGCGGGAACCGGTGTTGTGATGCCTGCACCTTGCTCGTTCAGAACATGATGATCGTTCCGCCCGACGAGCCGCCCATGCGCGGGTTCACGATGTTCGAGAAGATGGAACCGAACTGGTAGGTGATCCCGAAGGTCACGAAATAGCGGTAATCGGTTGCGAGCTGCTGCTGCCGCGTCAGGATCTCGTCGTCCGTCGCATTGCCGCGCGGGAGATTGAGCTGGTCACGGATGCGGGAATACGAACCGTTCACGGTCAGCGAGAGGCCCCGCAACAGCCGCAGGTTCAGACCGGTGTTCAGTGAGAGCTGCGTCAGCGACAGGTCATGCAGGTACTGCGACCCGCTGAGCCCCGCGCTTGCCGTACCCCACGGTTGCCGGAGGCCAAGCGAGACCGTGGCGCGGTGCTGCGCGAGGGTCTCCGCTTCCTTCTCGAAAATCGTTTCTTCGGTGTAGTCGAAATGGTTCAACCCCGCCCAGTACTCGAAGGTGAGTGCGCGCCGGGTCGACTCCTCATATGGGAAAGCGCTCACCTCGAAGGCGGGCCCGATCTGGAGGGACAGGTCCTGGTTCTGAAACGTCGAGCTCCGCGCCGACCCTCGGATCCCGCCCGACGTGCGCGCGCTCACGCTGTGCACCAGGAGCCCGGAGCCGTTGTAGCTACGCGTGATGCTGCGGACCGTGCGGTCGGGAAGGTCGAAGCGGCTCTCCCCGTAGCTTCCGCTGACCGAAACGCGGATGCGCCAATCCTCGGAAGTGCGGGTGGCGGACAACGAGCCGTTGTAGTTCTGGTTTCCGGACGACGACTCCCCGTTCGCCGAAGCCCGGAGCGACGTCGAAAAGACCCAGAGGTTCCACGGGTCGTCCTCCGGTTGGGCCCCCGCCGCCGGCGCCTCGGCGCCCTCCACCGCGGCGTCCGGCGCAGCGGTGAAACGCACCTCCAGCCGATCCGCCACCGACGATTCCGAGGCGAAGCGGACCAACCCGAACGACAGCGTGCGCAGGATCCCCTGCCGACGGTCATCGATCGAGTCGTCCGCCGAGCTGGTGTGCGTCAGCGTGAACGTCGCTTCGTCGACGAAGTCGCGTCGACCTTCGAAGCTCATGTCGAACAGCCGGCCCCCGCCGCCGGTCGCCTGCGAAGTCACCATCACGTGGACGTCGGCGTCCTGGCGGTCACGCACCCAGTCGACCCAGGTGAGTTCAGTGCGGAAGAAATCGAAGTCGCACCCCATCGTCTGGCAGTCGAGGAAGACGCGCACGGGGTCCTCCCCGGGCGTCTGGAGGGCGGGCGTGGTGGAGATGGAGGCCACGGGCGCCAAATCGGTCGCCACGGGGGCGGCGAGTGCCGGGGCCGTGGACAGCGCGGGGAGCAGTCCGAGGAGAAGGAGGAAGAAGGAAGACATGGTTAGGTGGCTCCGTTCGAGGGAGTCGGTCGGCCACCTCCGGATCGGGGGCGCGGAGACCGACTCAGTTCCCCCTTGGACGCGGCAACGAGCACATTCGTTGCTCGAGATTGGAGAATGCCGCATCGAGGGCGGAGAGGCAACCGTGGTGCGGGACGGCCGACCACGGCGAGCACACGCGCCGGATACGTTCCGGGAAGGGAGTAGGTATTCAGCGCAGTGCGGTGAGGCCGTAGAGCGCGGTGAGCCGCACTCGGCGGCCGACCGGACCAGAAGACCGGTCAGGTCGTCATCGCGTCGGCCACGTACGTGTCGCAGGAGGCGCTGCTCCGGTTCCCGTCGAGCGGGCTCAGGGACATCCAGGCCATCGTCGTGCCCGGCGTGGGGGTGGCCGCGGCACAGGCCAGCGTCGACAACACGCGTGAGAACCAGCGGCTCATCCACCGCGAGCAGAAGGCGGGGCCCGGTGACACCCGAATCTCGAAGACCGGGTCGCCGAGGACCTCGAGCCTGGGCTCGACGCCGAGGCCGGGTGACGTCGGGGGCCCGCATGCGGCCGCTCACGCCCGTGGGCGCGCTGTCGGCGATCGAGACGGTTCCGTAGCTGTTGGAGTCGGTGGACGTGAAGAGCAGCTCGACCGATTTGCCCCCCCGACTACTTCCCCTCCCGCAGCGGGAGGTCGACCTGGTACACGGCGATGCGATCGAGCTTCACGACGGCTCTCTTCCGTGGGTGCGTAGAGGTGCGGCCCGAGCGGCGGACGTGTATGTTGCCTCTCCATGGCGGTCCGCCGCACCGAAAATATATACATCATGTGGATGACATGGGCCGGCCGCCTGCGACGCATTTGCTTCCCCGCAACTCCAATGGAGGCACCATGACCTCACGCAGAGACTTTCTCGGGACCTTCGGCGCCGTCACGCTCGGTGCCGCCGTCGGCGGTGCCTGCTCGCCCGGCGCGGGCACACAGAGCGGAGTGATCCGACCGGGCGCGATGCACGGGGGCTCCGCCTCCATGCTCCTGGACCGGCCCGAGCACCCGCCCGCGGCGGGCTACGACCGCCTTCCGCTGGAGTGGCACCAGGACAGAGTGCGGGTGCTGCAGGAGCGGCTCGGCGAGAGAGGGCTGGAGGGGATCCTCATCACCGACCTCAACAACATCATCTACTATACGGGCCTCTTCCACACGTCGACCGAGCGGCCCTTCTCCTGCTTCATTCCGACCGACGAGATGGCGGTCTACTGGTTCCACCCCGGCCTCGACCTGGAGCTCGTCCGGACCTGGTGGTCGACGGAAGCCGACTACTACTACGACTACCCGCACACCGAGGGCGGCTATCCGGACCAGGGACGCGTCGTGACGGGCCCGCCGGTGGACCTCGTGAAGTGGCAGATGGAAGGGCTCGCGAAGCACGGCTACGGCGACAAGGCGATCGGTCTCAGCGTGCCACCCACGGTGGGGGCACTGAAGCGCATGACCGACGAGCTCCCCCGGGCGCGCTTCGAGGATGCCAGCGACGTGTGCGTAAAGATGCGCAGGGTGAAGACCCCCGAGGAGATCGCGCTCAACCAGCGAGCCTACGACTACTTCAGTCGGATCCACGCCTGGACCCGCGACTACATCCTGGAGCACGGCACCGACCTCACCGACTTCGGCGTTTCGATGGCCGCGACCCAGTACGGGACCGACCTGATCCTTAACGACATCGAGCGGGACGGCCACCCCCACAGCGCCGTGGGGATCCGCGTCGGCATCGGGTGCCGGGTCGGCAACGGAACCGCCTACCCCCACCCGAACCAGTTCCATCACAATCCGATCCGGCGGGGCGAGTCGATCCAGGTAGCAGGGGTCGTGCGGATCGGCGGGTGCGGCGGCGAGCTCTACTGCCCCTACCAGATCGCGCCGTGGCCGTCGGAGTGGGAGCGCGTTTGGGATGTGATGGCCGAGGGCTCCCGCATGCAGATCGAGATGTCGAAGGCCGGCACGCCCTGCCAGGACATCGCCGAGGCGGTGCACGCAATGCAGGTGCGGGAGGGGATGGAGCCCTACCTGTACCAGCGGGTGGCGCACGGCGAAGGATGGGAGGGCCACCAGGAGCCGTACATCGCCCTGGGCGACACCACGCCCCTCGAGGAGAACATGACCTTCTCCATGGAGCCGGGGCTGTTCAACGCGGAGGGCGGCTACGGCTACAACCCGTCGGACGGCGTCGTGGTCGGCCGCCAGAGCGGGTGGGTCCAGGGCAGCGTGCCCAACCTCACCAAAGAGTGGGCCCTGCTCGAGCTGTAGCGGTGCTTCCTGCGCATCCACCCCCGACCCGGAGACCGCTCCCGAACCGCAGCGCATCCTGACCGCCGACGATGTCCGCGCCACCGTGTCCATGCCCGCCGCCATCGACGCCATGGCCGAGGCGTTCAGCCAGCTCCTGCGCGGGAGGGCCGAGGCCCTCGTCCGCCTCGCCCTCGAGGGCGACGACGGGCACCCATCTGAACGCGATCGGCTCGTTCAAGCCGGAGATGCAGGAGATCGACGCGGAGACCGTGCGGCGCTCGCGCCTGGTGGTGGACGAGCGCGAGGCGGCGCTGGAGAAGGCCGGCGACCTGATCATCCCGCTGAACGACGGGGTGATCGGGCCCGATCACATCGTGGCCGAGATCGGCGAACTCGTCGAGGGTCGCGTCGAGGGCCTCACGTCGGCCGAGGAGGTCACCTTCTTCAAATCCGTGGTCGTGGCCGACCAGGACGTGGCCGTGGCGGCCCGGGTGCTCGAGCGGGCCGAAGCCGAGGGAATGGGCATGGAGGTGGAGCTCTAGCGTCCAGCCCCCCGGGCCTCGTCCGCCTCGTCCACCAGGTGGCTCAGGGCGAAGCTGGCGATCCGGCTCATGGTGTCGGCCCGGGTGAAGGCGAGGCCGACCAGGTGGGCCCGGGCCCCCTGCAGCCCCATGTCCTCCTCGTCGGCGATCTCCATGTCGTCGGTGCGCACGCGCTCCGTCAGCCGGGCGAAGGCTTCCGAGTTCACCGGGGCATGAAGCCCCGGGACCACTCGGCGAACTCGCCGGGCTCCAGCACCGCGGCCATGAGCTTCCCTCCTCGAGACAGGGAGAGAGGAAGTCGGAGCCCGAGGGTTCGAACAGCACGGGGCAGTCCCGGTCCTTCATGAAGAACGCCCGGGCCTCCGCCACGATGGGGTCCTCCAGGTCCCGGTCGCCCACCGCCCGGGCGTAGCCCAGCATCTTCTCCAGGGAGAAGGCGGTGTTGGCGTAGGTGCCGACCGGATGGGGTAGGCCAGGCCGTCCAGCGTCCGCTCGGCGAAAGTGCGGGCCAGGGGCGCCATGTTCTTCGCCCACCCGAGGCACGCCACGAGCAGGGCCGCCCCCACGGTGAGCACCGCGTTCTCTTAGATGTGGACTTTCATCGGTCAGCGGTTGAGGAGGAGATTGTAGACCACGAGCCAGATGCCGAAAGTGAGCATGAGGAAGATGACCATGAGGAAGAGGGTGCCCGTGGCGATCGGCTCCTCGACCACGGTGATTTCATCGCCGGACTCTCCGGCGGACCCCGTCGCGGGGGCGGCGTCGCGACCGGAGAGCGGGATGTAGGGATCGAGATATTCGAGGTCGCGGGCGCCATCGCGGAAACGGCCTTCCTCCCTATCGGATTCAGTCATCTTTACCTGCTCCTTCGCGGGACGGGGGTGACTCTGCGGGTGGCTTTCGCCCTGCAGCCGCGTCACCTCGCGGGCGAGCAGGACGACGAGAAGGACGAAGAGGATGAGAACGGGGATGGCAAGGACGAGATTGACCTCGCCCACATGCCCCGCCACCAGCTGGTTTAGCTCTCCCAGAGATAGGCGACGAGCGGAATTCCCAACAGTGCGTAGATCGCGACGCGGATCGTGGTCGGGCCGAGGTGGGTCGGGGTGGAGCGATCGATATTCGGCGGCATGGGCACGATCGGGTGCGGGCGGGGCTCCAGATTCGTCGCCTCAGGACAGAGTAGCTCCCGGGAGGGTCGCGAGTGTCGGGCGGCGGCGGGAATCTGTGTGGGGAGATTATTGATCGTCAGTGGGACGCCAGAGCCACGAAAGGCACGAGGAGAGGATGAGCGGAGGTCATACATTCGAGGAGCGGTTCGAGGTTCGGTGGTCCGATCTGGACCCCAATCGACACGTCCGCAATACCATTTACAGCGAGCTCGCGACGCAGACCCGGCTGCGGCTCCTGGAAGTGTACGGCTTTCCCGCCGCGGAGTTCGAGAGGCTTCGTTTCGGGCCGGTCATGTTCCGGGAGGAGATCCGCTATCGACGCGAGCTTCACTTCGGGGATACGGTTACCGTCAATGCCCTCCTTTCCGGGCTCTCGGAGGACGGGTCGCAGTGGCGGATGCACCAGGAGGTCACGCGGGCCGACGGGAAGCAGTCGGCGGCGCTGACGATCGACGGTGCGTGGCTCCAGCTCGATAGCCGGAAGCTCGTCGCACCCCCGCCGGCGCTGCTCGAGCTGCTCGGTCGACTCCCGGGGACCGCGGATTTCGAGGTGCTCCGATCGGTCCTGCGGAAGTCGGCCGCGGCGGAGGAATAATGCGGAGCCGGGTCGGCGAAACGCGCTATTCGTCCGGGGCCGGCCGGAGCGATTCGATCAGCTCACGACCGCAACCGTCCGATTCTCCTGCTTCTCGATCGGCGACGGCCGGAGGAGACCGCGCCCCACTCCCATCCGACCTCACGTCACACCCCCCAGTTATGGTCGTGATACGCGCGAAGGCCCTCGACCTCCTCGCAGCGGGAGACCTGCCCAGCCGGCAGGCAGACTCGACCCTCCGCGGTAGCAGCGAGCGCCGGGTCGACGTACCCGGACACGGCCTCGGGTCCTCCCAGCGAAGCGTGGGGAAAGAGCCGATTCTCCGGCGGCCGGACGCGAAGCTCGATCTCTGCGCACTCGACGCGGGCGATCAGGTGATAGACGCCCTCGACTACGCGGACGATCGCGCCCGCATCGAGGGAGAGGTCCGCGCGTCATCGCTTCACGCGGTGGTGGTCCGGCGCCGCCGCCCCCTGGACGTCTTCATCCGGGGGGTGACGCACCTGGCCGACCCGATGGTGGCCATCTGCGTCGCGGCGTCCCTCGCCCTGGGCGTGCTGCCTGCACCGTCGGGCGCCGGGGTGGCCGGCGCCCGCATTCCCACAGCCGTCCCGCGCGTGGCCTCCCGTTCCCGGCTCCGCCGGGGGGCGCGCGGACTCCATCCGCGTCAGCGGGGTGCGTGTTGCGCGCCCTGGATGCCCCGCCGTATGGTACCCTTTGAGCCATCGGCCGATTGCCTGACAGCTTCGTGACCCTCCGGAGGATGACATGTGCCCGACCCTCCCGTCGCTCGCCCGCACCTCGCTCGTCCGTGCGCTCTTTGTGCGCGCACCCTTGGCGTGCGCCCTTGCCGCGGCCCTGATCCCCCTCGCCCCCGCCCCCTCGCTCCACGCCCAGCAGGACCCCCTCCTACAGGACCTGCGCTGGCGCGAGATCGGGAACGCCAACCAACGGGGCCGGATCTCCTCCATCGACGCGCTGCAGGACGACTGGACCCACGTGGTGGTGGGGACGGCGTCGGGCGGCGTGTGGAAGTCGACGAACGCGGGGCAGACGTGGACGTCGATCTTCGACAACTACGGCTCCGCATCCATCGGCGACGTGACCATCCACCAGGCGAACCCGGACATCATCTGGGTGGGCACCGGCGAGGAGGACGGCCGCAACACGGCGGCCTGGGGCGACGGCGTCTACAAGTCGACGGACGGAGGCCAGACCTTCCAGCATGTGGGGCTCGACGACGTCTACCACATCGGCTCCGTGGTGCTGCATCCCGACGATCCGAACCGGATCTGGGTCACCGCCCTGGGTAACATCTGGGATCCGGACGGGGGACGGCGGGGGCTGTTCCACAGCACCGACGGCGGCCAGACGTGGCAGCACGTCACGAACGGGCTACCGAACGACGGGCGTACCGGCGCCCTCTACCTCGTCCAGGACCCTTCGGACGCGAACACCATGTACGTGTCCTTCTGGGAGCGGCACCGCACCGCGTACGTCATGGACAGCGGCGGCCCCAACGGCGGGATCTTCAAGAGCACGGATGGCGGCCAGAGCTGGCGCGAGCTCACGACCGGGCTGCCCGAGGGACCGTCGGGCAAGATCGGTCTGGCCGTCTCGCAGAGCGACCCGAACGTGCTCATGGCCCACTACGAGCACGGCTACCAGCCCGACGAGGACGACCCGGCCTACGACGACATGAGCCGCCTGGGCTCGGGGCTCTACCGCTCGGAGGACGGGGGCGAGAGCTGGGAGTACGTGAACCGGTACTGGAGCCGGCCCTTCTACTACAACCACGTGGCCATCAGCCCGCTGGACCCGGAGCTGACCTACCACTACAACCAGACGCTGATGTACTCCGAGGACGGGGGCCGGACGCTCCACACCTACGAGAACCGGGGTGGGGGCCACTGCTGGCACGCCATCTGGCTCGACCCCCACAACAAGGAGCGCTTCTGGACCGGGAGCGACGGCGGCGTCACCCTGACCCACGACGGCGGTGACAACTGGGTGAACCACAAGAACCTGAACGCCACCCAGTACTACCGCGTGGACGTGGACATGCGGGATCCGTACTACGTGTGCGGCGGCCTCCAGGACGCCGGTTCCTCCTGCGGCCCCTCCATGACCCGGGCCGACGGTATCTACCTGTCGGAGTGGTACAACCTCCAGGGCGGCGACGGCACCCACATCCAGATCGACCCGTCGGACTGGCGCATCGTCTATACGAACCGGGACCCCCGGGGAGCCGGACCGCAGACGCTCCGGACCAACGTGGTGACGCGGGGGAGCGTGGATATCCGCCCCAACAAGGGCGTCAACATCCTCAATTACGACGAGTACATCACGCCCGAGATCGAGGCGGAACAGCTCGCCAAGGGATGGGGCCCGGCGCCGGAGCCCGGGGAGGACTTCGACTACCGCAGGGCCGGCAGCGGTGCCTTCCGCTGGAACTGGCTGCCCCCCATGCGCCTCTCGCCCCACGACCCCAGCACCTTCTACACCGGCGCAAACCACCTCTTCCGGTCCACCGACCGGGGCGACACGTGGCGCATCATCAGCCCCGACCTCACCAAGAACGACCCGGTGAAGACGAAGAAGGAGTCGGGCGGGCTGACCCCCGACGCCTTCCCCGGCGGGGGCGCCGAGTACTACGGCACCATCGTCACCATCGGCGAGTCGCCCCTGGCCCGGGGCGTCCTGTGGGTGGGCACCGACGACGGCAACGTGCAGCTCAGCCGGGACGGCGGGCGGAGCTGGACCAACGTGGCCGCCAACATCCGGGGGCTGCCCTCGGACTCGTTCTACGTGAGCCGCGTGATCCCCTCCCGCTTCGACGCCGCCACGGCGTACGTGTCCTACGACGCCCACGAGAGCGGCAACTTCGAGCCCTGGATCTTCAAGACCACGGACTGGGGGCGGACGTGGACGAGCCTGCGGGCGAACCTGCCGGCTGACGAGCCCGTCTACGCCATCGAGCAGGACCAGGTCAACCCCGACCTGCTCTTCGCCGGGACCGAGTTCGGGATTTACTACACCGTGGACGGCGGGGCGAGCTGGCAGGAGCTGGACGCCGGGCTGCCCACCGTCGCGGTCCACGACATCGTGGTCCACCCCCGGGACCCGGACCTCATCATCGGCACCCACGGGCGGGGCATCTGGATCCTGGATGACATCCAGGGCCTGCAGCAGCTCACCCCCGAGGTGCGGGCGTCCCGGCTCCACCTCTTCGACGGTCCCCCCGCGACCCAGTGGCTCGACGTCGAGCCCCAATACGACGGCGGCGCCTACGCCTTCATCGGGGAGAACCCCTCGAAGGACGCGACGCTCAGCTACTGGCTGGGGTCCGGGGTGCGGGGGCCGGTGACGTTCGAGTTCACGGACGCCTCCGGTGCCGTGGTGCGGCGCTGCACCGAGCAGGGCCAGCCCGGGATCAACCGGGTGGAGTGGGACCTGAGGCAGGGAAGTGCCCGGGGGGCCTGCGCCGCAGACCTGGAGGAGCTGGGGGACCGGGTGGAGCCCGGGAGCTACCGGGTGCACGTGACCGCCGGCGGTGAGACCGTCCACGGTTCGCTGCACGTGCGGCCCGATCCCATGCTCGAGGTGCGGTGAGGGCCGGGGCGATCGCGGCGGCCGGCGCCTTCCTTGTGGTGGTGGGGCTGGCCCCCGCTGCGGTCCCCCGGGACGGGAGCCCCTCCTGGTCCCCCGACGGCCGCCGCATCGTCTTCTACTCGGAACGGGACGGCAACGGCGAAATCTACGTCATGGGGGCCGACGGGTCGAACCCGATCCGTCTGACGGAGCATCCGGCGGCAGACGGCTACCCGAGCTTCTCCCCCGACGGCACGCGCATCTCTTTTGACAGCGACCGGGACGGCACGTTCGACATCTGGGTCATGGACGCCGACGGCTCGGCCCCCCGTCTCCTGGCCGGGGGGCCCGCCCGGGACGTGTCCGCCTCCTGGTCCCCCGACGGGCGCCGCATCGCCTTCATGTCCGACCGCAGCGGCAGCTTCCAGGTATGGGTCGTGGAGGCCGACGGCTCGAACCTGGAGCAGGTCACCGACTTCGGCACCAACTGGTTCCCCCGCTGGAGCCCCGACGGGACGCGGCTCGCCTACCACGTGGGGCGGGACGTCTTCACCCTGGACGTGGACGGCCGCCGCTACCGCCGCCTGACCATCGACCCCAACAACGGCATGTACCCCACCTGGTCCCCGGACGGGGAGCGCATCGCCTTCATGTCATGGCGCACGGGCTCCACGGAGCTGTGGGTCATGAATGCCGACGGGAGCGAGCAGCGGCGCCTCACCCACACGGAGCGTGGGGACGCCATCGACCCCCGCTGGTCCCCCGACGGACGGTGGCTCGCCTACGTGCACGTCCCGGAGGGGCTCGAGCCCGGAGGGCCCATGGTCCTCCACAAGGTGCGCACGGACGGGAGCGGCGTGACGCGGCTCAGCGGGAGGTAGAGCCGCGGCCCAGGCCCGGGCGGCCTGGCACACACACCCCTCGCACCCCTCGCACCCCTCGAAGCAGTACGTGCAGAGCTTCTCCTTCGGCAGCCCGATGGCGTCCACCAGGTCGGGCATCCGCTGGAAGTGGAGCGTGGTGAGGTTCAGCCGGGAGCCGATCCGCTCCACCATCCCGGCGTACTCGGCGGTGGTGTGGTCGGTGTCGGCCTCCGGGCGCCCCGTGTCCTCGTGGCCCTCCATCTTCCGGATCGCCTTGCGGGTGGCCAGGTCCAGCGACGAGCGGAAGCGGGAGAAGTTCAGGAACTTGCAGTTGCAGACCAGCGGAGGGCAGGCGGCCCGTATGTGCGCCGGGGCGGCGCCGGTCACCATGGACTCGTTGAGGGAATTGATGGAGAGGGTCAGGTGAGGCGTCCGGTTATCTCCCCCCGTACACCACCCGCTCCAGTTCCCCGTGCACCCGGCGAACCGTCTCCGCCGAGGGCCGCGCCGTGAAGCCCGAGACCACCACCGCCACCCCCCCGTTCACCAGGAGCGCCCAGATCCCGCCGTGCACCCCCAGTGGATGGGGCGATACGGCCAGGGTGTAGTAGAGGACGACGAGCCCCACCCCGAGCCCCGACAGCACCCCGGCACGGGTGAGGGTCCGTCCCCCCGGAAAGCAGACCCCGACGATGGCCGGCATGAGCTGAAGCGCTCCCGCGCCAGAGAGGGACACTAGCGTCACCAGGAACCCGAAGGTGTTCACGGAGAGGAGATAGCCCACCGCGAGGAGGGCCACGACGATCAGCCGTCCCACCAGGACGTAGTGCGCCTGGCTCCGGCGCGGGCCCACGTAGCGCTGGTACACGTCGCGGGTCAGGACCGTCATGTTCGCGTGCAGGATCGAGTCGAGGGTCGACATGGCGGCGGCGGTGGCCCCCGCCAGGATCAGCCCGGTCAACCACGCCGGCGCGTACCGGAAGAGGAGCTCCGGGAAGATCTGGTCCGGCACCGCGAGCTCCGGGAGGACCAGCGCCCCCCCGAGCCCCACCAGCGCCGCGGGGATGTAGAGCGTCATGAGGTAGATGGGGGTCGTGGCACCCAGGAGCTTCAGCGTCCTCCCATCCACCGCCGTGTAGTACCGGATCATGAGGTGGGGCTGGAAGGCGATCCCGAAGGAGAGGGTCACCACCATCCCGATCCACATCCCCGGGGTGAAGAACCCCTCGGGCCCGGGGAGGGTGAGAAGATCGGGGCGCTCGAGACGCACCTGTCGCCAGAGCTCCAGGGGCCCCCCGAAGAGCTTGTACGAGAGGAAGAGCGCTCCCACCCAGATCCCCACGTACATCCAGAGGCCCTGGAGGACGTCGGTCCAGTACACCGCCCGCAGCCCTCCCGCCATGAGGTAGAAGGCCGCCACCACCAGGAGGATGAGGGTCCCCAGCTCGAAGGAGATCCGCCCCCCCGAGGCCACGTTGATGATATAGCCGAGCCCCTGGGCCTGGACCTGGATGTAGAGGATGGTGAAGAGGACCGACACCACCGCCACCGCCACCCGCACCGCCTCCGACTCGTAGAAGTCGGCCAGCATGTCGGCGGGGGTGATGTAGCCGAAGGCCTTCCCCAGCGCCCAGATCCGGGTGCCGATGACGTAGGTGATGCCGCCCACCAGGACGGTCCAGGCTCCCGCCGCCCAGAACCCGACCCCGTGCGTATAGAAGAACCCGCCCGATCCCAGGAAGGCGAAGGCCGAGTGGAAGGTGGCCACCACCGTGAGGTAGAGGACGATGAACCCCGCCTTCCGCCCGTAGAGGAGGAAGTCCTCCATGTCCACGGTCAGGCGACGGTTCGCCACCACCCCCAGGACGATGGTGCAGACGAGATAGAGGAAGATGAGCGAGGTGGCGACGACCCAGGGTTCCATCAGACCCCGCGCCGGAGCGTCCAGACCAGGACACCGATGAGGACCACGTAGATCAAGAGGAGCGACCAGTACAGAAAGGGCAGCTCCAGCACCACCGGCTCCACCTGGTTCAGGACGCGGTGCGTGACCGGAGGCATCGCCAGAGCGAAGAGGGCCAGGAAGGCCACAGTCGCAATCCACCCGTCACGGGTGCGGGGGATCAGGTGCGAGCGGTACTCGGGGCGTGGCTCCATGGGGCGGCAACATGCGGAGATGGGGGCGGGTGAGGCAAGGGAGGGGTGTGGGAGTGTGTAGCATTGCTTCAGAAGTGACCGCCTGTATTGATTCAGAAGTGTCCTCCTTCG
>JBBDRS010000041.1:0-19128 GCA_040905325.1 Gemmatimonadota bacterium | reverse complement strand
AACCCCCCCGCGCCCTTCGGGTTACGGGCAGCACGGGGCCATCTCCTTCGTTGGCGCCCCTCACCGTAGCTTTCGCTATGGTGTCGGAGCGCCGCCTCGGATCTGGCACCCGTGGTGCTCGTAACGCGGCTCGCCCCATCCCCCGGACACGCTCCTAGCCAGAGAGGTGCAGAACGGGCGAGTCACACAGGTGGGGGTTGAGATTCTGGTCTCCACGGGGAAGGATTCAGCTTCCACTGCCTTCCAGGAGTCTTGATGCCATGAGTGCCACTGCGATCTTCCTTCGCGGGATCAACCTGGGACGACGCCGGCTTACCAATGAAGAGTTGAAAGAACCCTTCGTGGATGCCGGGTTCGGGGAAGTGCAGACCTTCATCGCCAGCGGAAATCTCGTGGTGGGGGACGCGACGAAACGGCCTGGGGAAGGAGAGGAAGCCTCCTCGGAATCGGCGCTGGCTGCTCTGGAAGCCCGGGTGGAGAAAGTGGTTCAGAAGTCCTTCGGCTTTCAGGCCGATGCCTTCGCTCGCCCACTGATGCAGCTCGCCGAACTCGTGGACGCCAAGCTCATCGGGGAAGGAGAGGCCGCCGGCTTCACTCCCCATGTCATCTTCCTCAAGGCGGCGCCGGATGCCGCAGCGGTCCAGGCGCTGGGTACCTTGGAGACCGAGGGCGACCGATTTCCGGTGCTGGACGAACAGGTGATCTGGCTTCGCCGCGGAGGTCTCAGTGACTCCACGGTGGAGCAGCGTCACCTGGAAAAGGCACTGGGCGGCGTTCCCAACACCATGCGGAAGGTCACCACCCTCCGGAGGATGGTTGCGAAATTCGCGGGGTGACGGGAGGTCTGACAGTCCCCCCACACCGGGCGGCCGTCGTATCCACGCCCCCTCCAACCGGCTCCACACTTCTCGGGGGGCAGGCGGAAGCGAGGGAACAGAACGTCAGCGCCCAAGGCTTTCCCGAGTCAAGGGGGGGACCATTGGGAAGGGTATCCCGGGCTGGGATGATCCCACAGGGAGCCGAATCACGGGATGCTGGCGCCCTCGAGATACTGGCGACCTGAGGAACCATGCCCCACACTGCTCAAGCGATTGATACGCTGTAAATGGGACGAAATGAACGGATGAAGTCGATCCCATACCAAGCCTTCTGCTCCCAGGGATACCTATGATCTGCTCGAATCACGCCAACTCTCCCGGGTTCTGCAACGTTGCGGTCCTCCTCGCCATCCCCCTTCTCCTCACCGCCTGCGGCTCGTCGGAGACGGAGTCCGACACCGGGTCGGAAGTGCCCGCCGCCGAGGTGGAGCGCCTCACCCAGGAAGCTCAGACACGCCTCCAGGCCAGTGAAGGCGGCCGGCTGGTCCTGGAAGCCATTCAGGCCCACGGTGGTCTGGAGGCCTGGTACCAGGCACCCACCAGCTCTTACACCTGGGAGTATGCCAATGTGGGAAGCGACACCCGCTTCCGCTCCTTCCTGGTGGCCGACAATCGCACCCGGCACGTCTACCACGATCTGCTGATGACGGGTTCTTTCGATGCCCCGGATGAGGTAGAGGGCAGTTTCGCCTGGGACGGTGAGAACGCCTGGATCCACCCGCCGTCCATCCAGCAGCCGAACCCTCGATTCTGGGGAATCTCAGGCTACTACTTCCAACAGATCCCCTTTGTCCTGGCCGACCCGGGAGTGAACTACCGGCTGCTCCCCGACGAGGAGCTGGATGGCATCCCATATCGAATGGTGCGGGCCTACTACGACGAAGGGGTGGGGGAGTCTTATGGCGATAGCTACACCCTCTATGTTCATCCGGAGTCGGGGAGGGTAGACGCCATCCGCTATACGGTGTCGTTCGGACGGGAAGTGCCGCCGGACGCCGATCTTCCCCAGACGCTCTTTCGATATGGTGATTTCGTGACGGTGGACGGACTCACGGTGGCCACCGCTTTCCGGGGGTACAGCTTTTCACCCACCGAAGGGATCGGGGAGTTCCGCAACGAGGCATTCGCCGACAGCATCTCGTACCGGCGTCCTTTCGATCCGTCCCGTATGGTGGCCCCGGAGGGAGCGAGGTTCGTGCCGGCTCCGGGGAGTTAGTCAGATTTTCACCAACCGCACATTCGCCTTTCCGAAGAGCTTCTGAAGCTCTTCCAACGTCTCCCGGTCGGGTTCCAGCCGCAGTGAGCGGGAGCGAAGCCGGGGGGCTGCCGCGCCATTTCCCACCCCCAACGTGACTTCCAGGGGGGCGGGACCCGGTCGCGCCGCCGCCAACTCCTTCGCCTTTCGGAAGGCCTCTCCGGGGACATCTTTCTCGGGAAGCAGTTCGATGCGGACAGCCAACCGGCCCGAAGCCGGGAGCGCTTCCAGGGGCTCGGCTCCATCCAGGAACACGGGTGGATCTTCCTCATCCCGTTCCCGGCCGGACACTTTGCCCCGGACGAGAACCACGGCGTCCTGGGTGAGAATGTCCCGGTTCTGCTCCCAGGTTTCCTTGAAGGCCAATACCGTGGCGGTTCCCCAGAAGTCTTCCACGGTGAGTTTCCCCCACTCGGAGTTGTCTTTCCGGGAGATCTGCTTCTGGACCTTGGTCACCACGCAAGGGAGCTCTACCGCTTCACCCAACTGGCCTTTCAGGTTCTGGCTGTTCACGGGGCCAAAGGCCCGCACCACCTCCCGGAAGCGGTCCAGGGGGTGGCCGGAGATAAAGAAGCCCAGGGCCTCCTTCTCTCGAGCCAGGCGGTCGGGCTCGGACCACTCCGGTACGTTGGGAAGCGAAGGATTCTGGCGCTCCAGACCGGCGTCTCCCCCGCCGAAGAGGGAGGCTTGCCCCGCCTCCTTCTCGGCCTTGCGAGCCTGTACCTCTGAGTAGGCGGTGTCCAGGCCGGCCAGGAGTTGGGCCCGATGGCCAAAGGCGTCCAGTGCCCCGGCGGCCACCAGGGCCTCCGTGGCCCGTTTGTTGAGCGCCCGCAGGTCAACCCGTTCCAGGAACTCGAAGAGGGTGGTGAACGGCCCACCTTCCTCCCGAGCCCGGAGAATGGAGTGGACGGCCCCCGAACCCACTCCCCTCACCGCCCCGAGGCCGAAGCGGATCTGATCACCGGAGGTGACGGTGAACTTCCACCCCGACTCATTCACATCGGGCGGGAGCACCTCCACCCCATCCTCGGCCCGTTCCACGTATCGGCCCAGGTCCTTGCACTCGGCGATGTACTTCACCACGTCGTCGGTCTTGTCCAGCACCGACGACAGGAGGGCGGCCATGTACTCCGCCGGGTAGTGGGTCTTCAGCCAGGCGGTGTGGTACGAGAGGAGGGAATAGGCCGCAGAATGGCTTCGGTTGAAGCCGTACCGGCCGAAGGTCTCGATCTGATCGGCCAATTCTTCCGCCAACCGCTTTTCCACGCCGCGTTCCACGGCCCGCTGGATGAAGGTTCCCAACTCCTTCCGGATGAGCTCGGCATCCTTCTTCCCCACCGCTTTGCGCAGCGAATCCGCTTCTCCCAGGGAGAAGCCCGCCAGGATGTTGGCGATGCGCATCACCTGTTCCTGGTAGACGATGACCCCGTAGGTGGGTGCCAGGGTCTTCTCCAGGTCGGGATGGGGGTAGCGCACCTTCTCCATCCCCAGCTTCCGCCGGATGAAGACGTCGGTCATACCGGAATCCAACGGCCCCGGCCGGATGAGGGCGTTGGTGGCCACCAGATCTTCGAATCGGTCGCACTTCATGGCCCTGAGCTTGTCCACGGCCAGAGCCGACTCGAACTGGAACACTCCCTGGGTGCCTCCCCGGGCCAGCATGGCGTAGACCGCCGGGTCGTCCAGGGGGACGCCGTCCATGGAACTGTACTCGGCGGCGGCGGATGTCTCCCCGCCGCCGCCGCTTGGCGTTTCCGCAGAAGCGTCTGCTGGCGCCGGCCGCTTCAATGCTCCATGCCGCGTCTGGATCATCTTCACCGCGTCGCCGATGACGGTGAGAGTCTTGAGACCCAAGAAGTCCATCTTGAGCATCCCGGCGTCGTCCAGGCAGTTCATGTCGTACTGCGTCACCACCACGGCTTCGGCGTCACCGTTGCTCTTGTTCTGCTGGACGCACACCGGCACATAGTCGTCCAGGGGGCCCGGGGCGATGACCACTCCTGCGGCGTGCACCGAGGCGTGCCGGGACAGGCCCTCCAGGGTCATGGAATAGTCGAAGAGCTGTCGGTGTCGCTCATCGGACTTGTAGAGCTGCTTCACCTCCTTCAGCTTCTGTACCGCTTCCTCCACGGTGAAGCTCTGGCCGGGGGTGTTGGGAATGAGCTTGGCGATGCGATCGGTTTCGGAAGGTTCGAAGCCCAGCGTGCGCCCCACGTCTCGGATGACGGCCCGGGACTTCATGGTTCCGAAGGTGATGATCATCCCCACGGCCTCCCGGCCGTACTTCTCCCGGACGTACTCGATGACCTCGCCCCTGCGCTCGAAGCAGAAGTCGATATCGATATCGGGCATGGAGATGCGCTCGGGGTTCAGAAAGCGCTCGAAGAGGAGGTCGAACTCCAGGGGATCCAGATTCGTGATGCCCAGGGCGTAGCTCACCAGCGATCCGGCGGCCGAACCCCGGCCGGGACCCACGGGAATCCCCTGATTTCGGGCCCAGTCGATGAAATCCCAGGTGATGAGGAAGTAGCCGGCGTACCCGGTTTCCAGAATCACCCCCAACTCGTACTCCATCCGTTCCTGGACTTCCGGGGGCAGGGGGTCCCCGTAGCGGGCCTTGGCACCGAGGGTGGTGAGGTGGACCAGGTATTCATTCTCGTCGTGATGGGTCTCCGGCAGGGGGAATGCAGGAACGTGGTACTTCTTGTCGAAGGTGAGGTCCACCTGGTCGGCGACGGCCAGGGTGTTCTCCACCACATCCAGCCGATCCGGGAAGCGCTCCCGCATCTCACCCGGGGTCTTGAAATAGAGCCCCTCGTCGTAGTGCATGCGGTTGGGATCGTTGCGGTCCTTCCCCAGCCCGATGCAGAGCAGCACATCGTGGGCCTGGTGGTCATCCTTTTTAAGGAAGTGGGCATCGTTGGTCCCCACCACCGGGAGGCCCATCTCTTCCGCCAGGGCGAACACCTTCGTGTTGAGCCTGTCCTGGCCGTCGGAGTTGTGGGCCTGGACTTCCAGGTAGTAGCGATCCTGGAAGACCTCGGCATACCAGGCGGCGGCCTCCCGGGCCTGCTCATCGTTGTCCGACAGGAGATGCCGGGACACCTCTCCCGCCATGCAGGCCGAGGTGACGATGAGGCCCTGATTGTGGCGTTCCAGGACTTCCCGATCGATGCGCGGCTTGTGGTAGAAGCCCTCGGTGTAGCCGATGGATGAGAGCTTCACCAGGTTCCGGTACCCCTCCCGGTCCCGGGCTAGAAGGACCAGGTGGTAGTAGGCCCGTTCGCCCTCCCCCCGGGTGCGGTCGCGCCGATCGCCGGGGGCCACGTAGGCCTCCATTCCGATGATGGGCTTGATGCCGTCCTTCCGGGCCAGCTTCTGGAAGGTCCACGCTCCAAAGAGGCAGCCATGGTCCGTAAGGGCCACCGCCGGCATGTCGTGGTCCAGCGACTTGCGGATGAGGTCCTGGAGGCGGTTTGCACCGTCCAGGAGGGAGAACTCGGAGTGGGTATGGAGGTGGACGAAGGACAACGTCTTTCCGGGCTGTGGCGAGTCGCGCTGGGGGGGACCCTCCAACCTATTACATCACACCGCGCACCGGAACGAGTCCATGATGTTCTCCAACTGGAGGATGTATTCGTACTTGTCCACGCCGGGGGCGTAGAGCCAGGAGTCCAGCATGTACACCCGATTCTGAGCCGGACAGGCCAGGATCCGGGTGATGAGAGGACCCGCCGCCGGCCATGCGCCCTCGGGACTGGACCAGCTGGCTCGCACCTGGTACCCCTCATATCCGCCGGGAAAGGTCTGGGCCCCGAACTCCGAATTCTTGAGCTCCACCAGTTGATCGTCGGGATAGTACTCCGAGACCAGGGCCTCTCTCCACTCCAGGGTGGTGGCGGAGTCCAGGGCGGCCACATTCGAGGCGTCCGTCCAGCTCACCACCACTTCCCGCAGGAGTTCCGCCGGCGTGGGGTTGTCATTGCGAAATCGGAATACGGAATCCGTCTGGGCCCAGCGATACACCTGGGGGATGTCCAGGAAGAAACCGCCCTCCTCCTTCAGATATCGGTGAACGGCCGTGTCCCTTCCCGACACGTACATCCGAGCTTCCACGAACTGGCGGTACTGAAGGTCCATGAGATCCCGGAGGCTCTCCAGAACGATTCGTAACTCAGGGCCAGGGATGACCTCAGGGGGGAGAAGGAGGATGGTTACCAGTTGGCTCCGGGCCCAGACGGCGTTGGCCTGGACCACGGCGGGAGGGGTCAGGTCGGGATTGCCGCGCACTTCCCCCAGAGCGGTAGCCACCCATGGGTCGTCGGCCCTGCCGATGACCAGCACCTGCCGGAATCGCCGGAGCCGAGACCAGTCGGGGGAGAGGGGCGACAGCCGGGTGAGCCTCAGGGTGCGTTCGTCGCGCACGGTAAGCACGCGGGGCTCCAAGGTGGACATGACCAGCTCTTCCAGCTGATCCCAGACCGGGTCGGTGGCGCCCACGATGATGCTGTTGGGCTCACCGAACGCCATGGGTTTGTCGCATGCAGCAAGGGTCAGCGACAGCAGGAGCACAAGAGGGAAGGCAACTCGGGTCATAGGGCAAGCCGGGTCGTTCGGGTCGTCATGGGTACTCCTACCCCCGGCTTCCCAGGGGGTTCGGACTACCGTGGGGGTTACAGCCGTGAGAGAGTATACGCCGAAGCCGCCTTCGGCGCCCCCACTTCCTCTCCAACAGGTTGCTCCTTGACTTCCCCTGAGGGCTCTGGTAAGAATTGGCCGCGTTGAGGAAGGCTTGGCCTCCCTCGATCTTTCCTCACACCCAAGACAGGTCGATGAAACCCAGCCTGGAGGAGGGAGTCCGATGAAGGAAGGATGGGTCCAGCTGGATGAGGATCTGGAAGTGTCGAGTCTCATCCTTGCCCTGGACGATGACGAGTTGGACGAAGACGAGTTGGACGAAGACGACTGGGATGACGAAGACGAGGACGACGACGACGAGGACGACGAGGACGACGAAGACGAAGAGTGGGACGACTGGGACGAGGATGACGACGGGGACGACTTCTACGGTCGCCGTCGCCCCGAGCGAATCCAGTGGGACTGATCTGTCGCTGACCGTCCAGGGTGGGGAGTCAGGTGGCGCGCCTCCGGGTAACTTCCCGGGGGCGCGTTTTCATTGGATGGGGGTATCTCGACTCTGCGCTTCTGCCCAACGTCCTCCAGGAGAGACATGATGCGTGTTGAAGGTAGACCGGGTCGGCCAGGGATGTTGGCTCACACACGGACGGTTCGGGGGTTGGCCACCACGAGGTTGGCCACCCTGTGGTGGGCCACCATGGCGGCTGGGCTTCTCATCTGGGCGTCGGTCGTCCCTGGGCAGCTCCAGGGGCAGGATGCCCGCGACGCCACGACTCCTCCGACGGGATCAACGTCGGCGTCGGCGTCATCGACGGCCTACCGGCTCTACGTGGCCAACGAGTCCTCCGACATTCTGAGTCGGGTCGTCTTCGTGCCCGGGGAAGGGGCCCGGGTGGAGGCGGAGGTTCCCGTGGGGATCATGCCCATGGAGCCCGATTCGCCCCACGGGCTGGCCATCTCGCCCGATGGGGAGTTCATCTACGTGAGTCTGGCCCACGGCACTCCATTCGGGTATGCGTGGAAGCTCCATGCCGGCCCGGATACCCTGGTGGCGCGCACCACCCTGGGTCGCTTTCCGGCCAGCATGGGAACCACCCCGGACGGGGAGTTCCTCCTGGTGGTGAACTTCAATCTCCATGGCGACATGGTTCCCTCCGACTTCTCCGTGGTCCACACGCCTAGCATGACCGAGGTGGCCCGGGTGGAGACCTGCCTCATGCCCCATGGCAGCCGGGTGAATTCCACCGGGACCCGCCACTACTCCACCTGCATGCATTCCGAACAGTTGGTGGAGTTCGATCTCACCACCTTCCAGATTTCCAGTCGGTTCTCCGTAGCACCGGGGATGGAGGGTTCGCTGGAGCTGGATGACCGGGGAGAGCACCATTCCTCCCATCATGCGCCTGAGCGCATCTGCTCTCCCACCTGGGCCACCCCCGGCACGGGTTCCCGCCAGGACCGGGTGGTCTACGTGGCGTGCAACGCCCTGGATGAGGTGTTGGAGGTGGATGTGGACGGGTGGGAAGTGCTTCGTCGCTTCCCCACAGGGAGAGCCCCCTACAACCTGGAGCCCACCCCCGACGGCCGGCTTCTGGTGGTGTCCCTGAAGGGAGGGCAGGGGGTGAGCATCATCGACCTGGATGCCGGAAAGGAAGTGGCTCGATTGGAAACCAGCCGCGCCATCACCCACGGAGTGGCCATGAGCCCCGACGGTCGTTACGCCTTCATCTCCAATGAGTCGGTGGGGTCGCTGCCCGGTTCCATGGATGTCATCGATCTGGAGACCCTGGAGCGGGTGGCGTGGGTGGAGCTCCGACACCAGTCCGGAGGGATCAGCTTCTGGCGAATGACGGAGAACTGATCCGGCGGCTGGCTTCCCACCTGGAGGCGCTGGAAGGCGAGCGACATCCCGTGCGTTCTCCGGCGGCGTTGGAAGCGGCTCTGGAATATGCTGCGGAACGGCTTCGGGAGAGTTGCGGCTCGGATGGGGTGGAGGATCATCTCTTCACGTTCGGGGGAAGGGAGCACCGGAACGTCGTGGCGCGGCTTCCCGGCGAT
Organism: Gemmatimonadota bacterium; assembly: GCA_040905325.1. Lineage (GTDB taxonomy): Bacteria > Gemmatimonadota > Gemmatimonadetes > Longimicrobiales > Gaopeijiaceae > JBBDRS01. Next base: position 10,299 of record JBBDRS010000041.1, on the reverse strand, counting down.
TCCACTCGTCCCCGGATCCTGGTGGGTGCCCATGCCGACACCGTGCCGGGCACCCCGGGGGCCGACGACAATGCCAGCGGTGTGGCCGTGCTGCTGGAGATGGTCCGGGAAGTGGCATCCGGCTGGGAGACAGGTCTGGCGGGCAGGCCCATGGTGGAGTTCGCCGTCTTCAACCTGGAGGAGCGGCAGGGGTGGACGTATCGGGTGGGGAGCCGGCGCCTGGCGCGGGATCGGGAGAAGGCGGGCGTCCGTTATCAGGCGGCCCTCATCCTGGAGATGGTGGGCTTCGCTACCCAGAGAGAGGAAAGCCAGCGGATTCCCCTGCCCCTGCGAGCCCTGGATCTTCCCCGCACCGGCAACTTCCTGGCTGCAGTGGGCGACGGCGGATCGCGCGCGCTCCTGGCGAATTTCCGGAGGGCTGCCGAGGCGGCGGCGCCGCAGCTGCCCCTGGTGACCGTGACCAGCCCCCTTCAAGGGTGGCTCATCTGGAACACCCGGAGGAGCGACCATGCTTCGTTCTGGGACCGGGGGTGGCCCGCGCTTCTCCTCACGGATACGTCGTTTCTCCGGAACCCCCACTACCATCGGTCATCAGACACGGTGGAGACCCTGGACTTTCCGTTCATGGCGAAAGTGGTGAGAGGAGTGGCGGCGGCGGTGAAGGTGCTGGCTGCTCCGGGTGGCTCCACGTGAGCCGGTGGACGGCATCGAGCAGGTGGGTATGCCTGAGGCACCGCATGACGGAGCCGCCGTATGCCTGAGGCGCCGGACGGGTATCCTGTCCCTGCGGGTCGGTGCCGCCGGGAGTTGGAGGCCCAGCGAAGCCGGTTCATCGCCACCCTGGGTCCGGCGGCCACCCCGGAGGAGGCCCGGGCCCTCCTTGACGACGTGGCACAGGAGTTCCCCGATGCCACCCACCACTGTTGGGCGTTCGTGGCGGGCTCTCCGGGAAGCACCACCCATATCGGCATGAGCGACGACGGAGAACCCCATGGAACCGCCGGGCGCCCCATCCTGGAGGTTCTCCTCCACAGCGGGATCGGGGAGGTGGCTGCGGTGGTGACCCGCTACTACGGAGGTACGAATCTGGGGAAGGGTGGACTGGCTCGCGCCTATGGCGGGGCCGCCTCCGCAGCCCTGGAGGAGATCCCCACGGTTCGAAAAGTGGAGCGGGTGGCGTTTCGTCTCCGACTGGAGTACGCGTGGCTGGATCCGTTCAGGCGCGAGGTGGAGGATGCCGGCGGGGAACTGACGGACGAGGCCTTCGGGGAACATGTGGACCTCACTCTTCGAGTGCCCATTTCGTCGGTGCAGCGCCTGCGGGATGCCCTGGCACGGATGAGCGGAGGGGCGGCCGGAGAGTGGACGGCTCTGGAGCCCTCGTGACTCCATGGCTCGCACGCCCATGGGGGTTCCGAGGACGTTCAGAAACTTTTCCTTGATGTGATTCGTAGGCCGGCGAATCTTGTAGCCGGCATCCGGACCGTGGTGGACCGGATTCGTTGCTTCCCGCGTCTCGAAGGAGGATGGAATGAAGGGTGCGTTTCGCTGGGCTGGAATGGGACTCGCCGTGATCGTTGCTCTGCTGGTAGTGGGGGCGGGCGTGGTTTACGCGACCACCGGGTCACGCATGAATCGCAGTTACGAGGTCCATGCCTGGGACTTTGCCATTCCCACTTCAGCGGAGGCACTCGAGGAGGGCGCCCACATCGCCACCATCCGAGGATGCACCGATTGCCACGGGCCGGATCTGGGGGGCAAGGTGTTCATCGAAGACCCGGCTCTGGGGAAGCTCTACGGGTCGAACCTCACTCGGGGAGAGGGGGGAGTGGGCAGCCAGTACGATGTAGCCGGGTGGGAGGCGGCCATTCGCCATGGTGTGTCCTACGACGGTCGACCTCTCATCTTCATGCCCTCCCATGAGTACCATGGGATCTCCGATGAGGATCTGGCCTCCCTGGTGGCGTACATCACGTCGCGGCCCTCTGTAGACCAGGGCTTCCCTCGCTCCACGGTTGGGCCGCTGGGTCGGGTGCTCCACATCACCGGCCAGATGCCCCTACTCCCTGCGGAGCTCCTGGCTCACGGCCCCCATCGGGAAACGGCGCCGCTGCGGGCCGCCACCGTGGAGTATGGCCGCTACCTGTCGGCCACCTGCATGGGGTGTCATGGAGATGGCTTCTCGGGAGGTAAGATCCCTGGAGTGCCGCCCAACTGGCCTGCGGCGGCGAACCTCACTCCTGATGCAGAGACCGGTCTGGGCGGCTGGACGGAAGAGGACTTCTTCCGGATCATGCGGACGGGCACCCGGCCGGATGGAAGGGTCATCGAGCCCGAATTCATGCCCTGGCCCGCGCTTGGGGCCATGACGGACGAGGAGATCCAGGCGCTGTGGCTCTACTTCGGGTCGCTGCCGCCCACGCCTCTCGGAGGGCGGTAGGCGCTTCCGCAGGCGGGAGGTTGAACCGGTGGCCGGGGCTCGCTACCTTTCTCGGCTCTCAGGGCCTGTAGCTCAGGTGGTTAGAGCGCACGCCTGATAAGCGTGAGGTCGGTAGTTCGAGTCTACCCAGGCCCATACAGTGAACGCGTCGTCCGGTAGCCTCTTTCGGGGTTCCTCCGGGCGGCGCGTTTGGGTTTTCGGGGAGGTGGGGTATCTATAGGGGCACGGATAACCTGGAGGGGCACGGATAACCTGGCCGAACCACCAAGCCCAGGGGCAGTTCGGGTCCCGGAGCATGGACCATGGGTCCTGGGATGTCTCCAGGGCGGGCGGATGGGAGAAGGACCGGCCGGAAGCCGGACACATATGACGTCGGAGATGACCAGCAGAGCCTCCGCGCCATGTGGGAACTCGCCGAGGGCAAGTATGGCCTGCAGAGGGATGCCGAGCCCATCGATGGGTACGAAGTGGATAGGTTCCCTCCCGGATCGGTCCGAACGTCGCACCGTCGAGCCCGCCACCGCGCCCGAGCTGAGATTCACCTCGACACTTCCTCCGTCATCGAACCTCCTACGTCATCGAACCGTCTGGGACGGAGTCCGGAATCACGGCGAGTTCGTGAGTGTCTTTAGCCGGCTGGCGGACCCCGGGGAACTTCCCGGGCTGCTCCCGAACTCTTTAGACCGTACCGAAGCGTTGTCCGCTCCGGCGAGAAACCAACCCGTCTTCCCCACATGAATCTCACCAACCCCCTCAAATCCCTGCGCTCGTGGCTGTTGGACCGGGCCGAGTCTTACGCCACTGTGGTCGTCGTCCTGGCTCTCAACGTGCCCCTCTTCCTGGTAGCCCTGGCCCGACACGTGGAGGAGATCTCCTGGCTCGGCTTCAGCGGGCTCTACGCCGTCCTGGTCTTTCTGGGTTGGCACGTCTTCCTCCTCCTGGTCCTCATCACTGGCCTCTTCTTCCTCACGGCGTTCTCACAGCGGTTGTTCGTGGGAGCCAGCGCCGGCCTGCTGACGCTAACCCTCTTCTACCTGATCGTGAACGGTGTCACGTACAGGGCCCTGCGCCAGCATCTGGACGCCTTCTGGATGGGCTACTTCTTCTCGACGTTTGGCGAGGGTTTGGGATTGAGCCCGGGGTTGATCGCCGGTGGCTTCGTCCTGCTTGGAGCCATCGCGGCAGCGGAGTGGTCGCTGGTCAGGGTCTCCAGGCGACTGGGCCGGCCGAAGCTGGCGGTAGTCGGCGTCCCGGTCACCCTGTTTCTGGCCTTCGTGGCGAGCCAGGTGATCCACATCGTTGCCTACGAGGCCAACGACACCCGGATCACCTCCCTCACTCCCCAGCTCCCGTTCTACTATCCTACCACTTCCCACGACGAGGCGGTAAAGTACGGTGGGCTCCTGCCCATGATCGGAGAGGACGAGGCCTTCGCCTCCGGAGCCCTCCCCACATCCCTGAGCTACCCCCTGGCGGACATCACCTGCAAGGTCCCGGACGATCACGGGCGTCCCAATGTGCTTCTCCTCCTTCTGGAAAGCTGGCGGGCCGACGCACTGAACCCTGATGTGACGCCCCGGATGCACGAGCTGGCCGAGCGTTCATCGGTTTTCCTGAACCACTTCAGTTCGGGGAACTCGACGCCCCAGGGCGTCTTTCCCCTCTTCTACGGGCTCCACTCCACCTACTGGCCGGCGGTGAAGGCGAATGCGCCCACCATCGACAATCCGGTCCTCATCGACGCCCTGGAAGACAACGGATACGCGTTCGGGATCTTCGCGGAGTCCCACTTCGACCGCCACAAGATCAAGGACGCCATCTTCCGGGGCATCCCGGTCCGAGAGCCCTTCGAGGGCGAGACGCCGGACGAGAAGGACGAGGACATGACCAACCGGCTTTTCGCCTTCATGGAGGAACAGCACCGAACGGAACGCCCGTTCTTCGGCTTCGCCTTCTACAAGTCCACCCACTACAGCTACCACTACCCTGAGGACTCAGCTCCCTTTCAGCCGACCCGAAACCTCAACATCGTGTTGGCCGCCGCCGACGCCGACGACCCCACGCCGGTCCTGCACGACTATCTGAACTCGGTCCACTGGGTGGATCAGCTGGTGGGACGCCTCGTCGACCGGATGGAGAAGGCGGGAATCTTGGAGAACACCATCTTGGTCGTTACCAGCGACCACGGCGAGGAGTTCAACGATAACGGGCGGAACTACTGGGGCCACACGGGTAACTTCACCCGCTATCAGACCCAGGTGCCCATGATCGTGTACTCACCCTGGGAGAAGCCCCGACGAGTGACCTCGGTCACTTCCCATGTAGACTTACCCCCGACGCTCCTCCAGGAAGGTCTGGATTGCGGGTTCGACGCCGAGAGCTACAGCAACGGCCGGAACCTCTTCGAGCCCCTCCCCGACATTCGCCCCGTGGTGAGCTCAAGCTACGTGAATCATGCGTTGATCATGGGGCAAGACGTCTTCGTCGTGTTTCCCATGTACGTGGACAGATACCGGCTGGACAACGTGGACGCTCCGGCGGGCTCCATGGATCCGGAGCTCATGCGAAAAGCCCTGGAGCAGATGGGGCGCTTCTATGGTACCCGGAACGGTGCCCTCCCGCGGCCCTCTTGAGGTCTCCCCCTTCCGGTGGCTCAGCGGTACCGGGCCCTCCGGCTTGAGTCCTCCCGCTGGACCTTCAGCCGTCCGGCCCTGCCCGTTCGAAGCGGACGATCCGGCCGTTTCCGAAGTCGGCGACGTAGAGCCCCCCCGGTCTCCCCGGGCCGTAGCGGTGGGAGGGTTCAAGGAGTCGGACACCCGTCCGAGGTAGCGGCCCCCCCCGTCGAAGACCTGGATTTGAAGCGGTGATGGTAGACGACCTCGGCCGTGCGAACGTCCGGTAGCCTCACAAGGGACGTGCGCTTCGACGGCTCACCCCGACCGCCGCCCACCGGGACCGCGCGTGTGGTAGGCCCGTAGCCGAAGGGCCTACCCCGTCCCTCCGTTCTCGCGCTCCACTGTGAGCGCGGAATCGCGGGGGGCGTCCACGACCACTGGCATCCTACCCGCGGCCTCGACCCGGACCCGCTCGATGGCAGGCGGGACGGAGACCTCCAGAGTGGCGCCGCCGATGGCGCCCGTCACCTGGAATCCGTCGGTCCGCACGAGCAGGTCCGCCTGTGGCCCACCTCCGCTCAACCGAGCGGCCGCGGCGGACGCCTCGGTGGGGACGAGACGCACGGTCATCCCCTGGGGAACGACTACGGTGAGGAGGCTCCCCACCACGGCAGTCTCCACCGTCGAGACGATTGGCTCGGCGACCGGCTCCGGCGACTCCACCGAGCCGCCCGTGACCATGGACCACATCGCCGTCGCCGCCCGCGCCACGAAAGCCCGAACTGGCGGGGCCGACGCGGCGACCGTCAGGATCGCGAGAGCGGCTGCCCAGCGGAGCGAGACCGTCCGACGGGGGCGCCGAGCCGTCGTGGATCGGGATTCCTTCGCGGCTGCGGAAACCATCGCAGGTTGGTCCGTCGGCCCGGGGGCGCCGATGGCGTCGAGGAAGGCGGCGTCATAGGACGGCTCCGCCCCTCCTGCGTCCGCCTCGGCGACGGCCCGGCCGAAGGCATGCAACCGGACCTCCAGCCGTCCCAGCCGTGCCCGACATGGGACGCAGCTCCGGGCGTGCTCGAGTTCGGCCTTTGAAGCTTCGCCGTCCAGGACCCGGACCAGGGCACCGTCGTCCAGATGGTCCGCGCCGCCCGGGCCGCCACCGCGCGCCGAGAGGTCCCCGGCCCCAGCCACGGGGCTCACGACGCCTCCGCCCGGTCGAGATCCAGCGCGCCGGCCAGGCGGTCCAGAGCTCGGGCGATGAGCGTGCCGACGGACCCGGTGGTGGTCCCCACCGCCTCTGCGATCTCACGGTGCTTGAACCCTTCTTCCCGCATCAGGAGCACGATCCGGTCGCGTTCCGGCAGTTCGTCGAGGGCCGCCCGGACCGCCCGGATCCGCTCCGCCCGTTCCAGGGACTCGTCCGGCGCGTCGGCGGCCTTCGGCCCCGGCGCGTTGTGGGCATGTTCGCTCATCAGATCCTCCCGCCGCTGGGCGGTGTTTGTCCATTCGTGGATGGCGTTGGTTCCCACGCGGTACAGCCACGCCCGGACGTTCCGAACGTTCCGGACGTCATCGCCCGCCTCGAGGAGACGGAGGAACGCGTGTTGGACCGCGTCCGTGGCTCGCGCGTCGTCTCCGCCCGTCAGGCGGAGGAGGTATCTGTGCAGGGCCGCGTTGTGTTCGTGGAAGAGTGCGGCCACGTCCTGACCGGTGCTCAAAACGCCACCCGCAGCCCAAGCAGGGGAATCGTGGGGATCCCGGTGGCGAACTCGTCCACCGGCCTCGGCGCGGTCCCACCTGGGCACGGGTCGGACTGGAGGTTGCCTGGACAAAGGAGATTGGTGTCCACGTAGGTGACCCGGTTGTCCATCCCGAAGACGTTGCGCACCTGGACGAACCAGCCCAACGACCATCCTCCGAAGTCGTGGCTCTGGTCGTACGCGAGATCCAGGCTCGCATAGGCCGGTCCCCGGCGGCTAAACGGCGCGTCCAGGATCACGCCACGACACTCCTCGTCCCCGCAGGGCAGGACTCGGGCGTAGGGAGCGCCGGACGCGTACGTGAACGCCATGCCGAGGCGTGAGCGCGACCCCAGGCGGATGGCGCTGGACGCGTCCACCAGATGGGTCCGGTCCGTGGGCGCTGGGACCGTCCGCCCGGCGACGTGGGCGCGGGCCCGGGACAGACTCCAGGACAGGCTCCCGGTCACCCGGCCGGCAAGACGCCGGAGAGACAGTTCGAGGCCTTCCGCACGGGTCTCGCCCGCCACCAGAGGCGGGCGCTGCACCAGTAGACCGGGCGTCGGGTCCGGAAGGAGAAGCCCGCTGCTCCAGCGGGCATAGGCGGTGGCCCCCACCAGCCACCCAGGGGTGAGCCACGCTTCCGCGCCGAGGGTGGCGATGTCTGCCCGCACCGGCGCCCGGCGGTTATCTGCCAGGATCCACCGCCGGCCCGTCTGGAGCACCCGCTGGACGCGTGGGCCCACCGGCGCGGGAGACTGGGCGTACTGCACGTAGCGGCCCGCGCCGACCGACACGCTCACCGGCTCCTTGGGGCGGAAGCGCACCAGGGCGTTGGGCATGATCTCGAGCCGCCCCGCCGCCGTGCGGGATCCCCCATCGACCCGGAGCCCGGTTTCCACGTCGATGCGGTCCGTGGCCGCCCAACGGCCCCGGGCCCAGATACCGATCCGGCTCAGGACGGCCGTGTCCGCGACCTGGGGCAGGTCCGGGGGCGTGGTAGAGTAGGGCCAGGTCTCCGGACCCGCGTAGCGCGCCGACTGGCGTACCAGGTCGTAGCCGATGGTCCACCGATCCGGCGCTGTGGCGGACGATATCTGCCCACCGAGCACGAAGTACCGTACCGCATGGTCGGCCGGTTGCTCGCTGGGCGCGGAGAAGGACGAGTCGGCTGCTCCGGCAAAACGCCGGACCTCCGCTCCGTAGGCCGTGGCTCCGAGGCTCTGTCGGTACCGCAGTCCCGTTCCCAGCGGTCCCTCCACCGCGAGCGCACCGCCGACGTTGCCCCAGCTCGCCAGGGTGTTGTGGAGCAGATCGGGGAGCTCGCCGTCGATTTCGTCCCGTTCGACGAGCAGCGTGGCCGCCATGCGGTGGCCTCCGCCGAGTGACAACGTCAGGTGCCCGTGGGCGTCCTCGAACGCATAGGGGACTGCATCCGACCGGTGGGACGGGATGGCCTCTGCCACGGCGTCGATCCAGCTCCTCCGCACCCCTGCGCTCCAGCCTCCTCCTTCACCTATCGGGCCGGCGCCCCATGCCTGCGCGCTGGCGAGCGACACGTCTACCCCTCCGACGGGCGCCGCCAGGCCCGAGCCGGTCCGCGACCGAAGGTCCACCACCGCAGCGGAGCCCTCCGGATGCTCCACCGGTCGCACCCCGGGGTGGAGCGTGGCCGATGCCACCAGGCGGCTGCTCACGCCGCTGAGGATGCCGAATCCGTGGACGGGGTTGAACAGGGGGATGCCGTCCAGATAGACCCGGGTTTCTCCCCAATCCGCCCCCCGGGTCCAGAGCTCCGCCGTGAAGTCGTCGCGCGTCGACACCCCGGGCACTCGTTGCAGGGCGCGGAACAGGTCCGGCTCGCCGAGCGTGACGGCTTCCTCCACGTCCGCAGCGGTCACGATCCGCACGTCCGATGACAGGAACCGGCGCTGGCGCAGAAGGACCGCGTCGACCCGCCCCACGGTGACCTCCCGGCCCTCCGCGTCCACCACCCGCGAGCGGCCGGCTACCTCCACCTTCAGGGGGCTGAGTTCGATGGGCACCACGTCGAGGGCAACCGAGACGCGGGGTGGGTCTCCACCCCCCACCGTGACAACCAGAGTGCGCGCCCGATATCCCGGACGCTCCACCGTCAGGTCGTAGCGGCCGGCCTCGATTCCGACGATCCGGTAGGAACCCGTTCCGTCGGTTACCGCGAAGCCAGCCACAAGTTCGCTGGCCGCCGGCCCTTCCTCCCGTGGGCGGAGGGTGACGCCGGCGCCGCTCAAGCTTCGGCCCGTGCCCGTCTCGACCACTCGTCCCTGGATGACGGCCAGCCTCGCCGGCCCATCCACCCCCCGATCCTGTACCGCTGCGGCCGGAGCCGCCGGGACGGCGAGGCACACCGCGACCATCCCGGCGGCTCGCCCTCCTCGGCGGACCCGGTCCATGAACCCCACTCTCGATCCCATGATATACGCTCCGCGCCCTCTCAGCGGCGCTGGAGTACGACGCGGATCGTCGCGTCCGAGAACGTCTCCTCGCTGGAGAGCACGCCCCCGTCGTAGTCGAACGGCGCGTCCCGGATGAACGTGTCCGCTTCGTGCTGGAACGACACGATCCCGTTCTGGAGAGTCCACGTCCCGGTCAGATCGGCATCGAAATCGCTTCCGTCGTCGTCACCGCCCACCACGAAGAGCCGCCCGGACGTGGTGCCGTCCTCGCGGAGGTGGATGACCAGCGAGGAGCCAGCCTCCAACAGGTCCACCACCTCGGTGGATCCGGCTTCAGTCAGCGTGAAGGTGATCGCTCCGAAGTTGCCCTCCGCCATATACGAACCGGCTACGACCGCCATGGACGCATCCACCGTGGTCACGCCCTCGTCGTCACATGCGCCGAGCACGACGGTTGCCGTAAGCAGTGCCATCGCCATCGTCCCCCGCATCGTCAGTTTCATCGTCAGCGTCCTTTCGGTGCGTTGTTGTCCGGCCCCCCACGGGCCGTGATCTACACCTGTGACGGAGGAGGACACGGGATTCTGACGACCCGGTCGACGGGTGCGGTGGTGCGCAAGCGGGACAGGGCTTGAGCGGGATGCGGGTATGGGCCGCTGGTGGCCGCAGGCTTCACGCGTGGGTGGAGTGGGACGACGTGCCCAGTGGATGAGCTCGGCCGCGCGAAAGTCCGGTAGCCCCCTATGGGGTTCCTCCGGGCGGCGCGTTCGGGCTTTCGGGGGAGGTATCACATGGGGTTCATTCCTAATCCCCCCGCTGGAACCTCCACTCCGCCAGCAATCTCGTGTTTGGATCCATCACCACTTCGGCCACCTCGCCGTCCACCGGTATCGACTGGCGCACGCTGCCGCTCTCGGGCATCTCCAACGTGTGCACGCTCTCCGATCCGTCTTGCATCCGAATGGCGATCTCGATGGGAAGGCGGAAACGGTACGCCTGGTCCTGGACCTGATGAAGATCAATCTCGACGACGCCATCCTGCGTCCGCCACGACCCCTCGAGCACCGGAATAC
>JBBDRS010000040.1:32177-86807 GCA_040905325.1 Gemmatimonadota bacterium | reverse complement strand
CCTCGCCGCCGCGGATCCGGTGGGGCAGCTGGTTCGCACCCACCGATTCCGCGGAGTCGATCCCGATGCGTGGACCGGTGTCTGCCGCGGGCAGCCCTCTCCGGCCAGCCGCCGTCGGTTCGGCGAGGCGCTCGATCCCTCGGGGTGAGGGGCACCATCCTCCTGTCGCCGCCCCGCCACCGAACCTACATTCGGCCGCATGCATCCTGACACCCCGGTCCCCAGCCTCACCTCGCCCTCCTCCCCCATCCCCGACACGAGGCGGCCACGTTCGCGCCTCTTGGCCGCGGCCCTTGCCGTGCTCGCCGTGCTGACCGCGGCCTGCCAGGTGGAGTCGCCCGACGCGCCGGCGGACGAGGCGCGAGGGGTGGGTGACCGTCCCGCCGAGCTCGAGGACTTTCAGGCCATTCGCCCGGAGGTGGCCGGCACCCGGGGGGCCGTCGTGTCGGGGCACCCCCTGGCCTCGGCGGCCGGGTACGAGGTGCTCCAAGCGGGGGGGAACGCTACGGACGCGGTGGTGACCATGGCTGCGATCCTGGCGGTGGTGCGCCCCCACATGAACAGCGTGGGAGGGGACGCCTTTGGCCTCTTCCATTTCGCCGGGAGCCGCGAGGTGGAGGCACTGAACGCCTCCGGTCGGGCGGCCGCGGGCGCCACCCCCGCCTTCTTCGCCGGCCTCGGGCACGAGACGATGCCGCAATCCGGCGCGCTGGCAGTGACCGTTCCCGGGGCCGTGTCGGGGTGGGCGGGGGCGCTGGAACGCCACGGAACCTTCTCGCTGGCCCGGGCCCTGCAGCCTGCCATCCGGATCGCGGAGGAGGGGTTCGTGGTCTCTGCCACCCTCGCTCGGGATCTCACCGGTGCCACCGAGCTGAACGAGGCGGGGCGGGAGGTCTATACGCCCGGCGGGGTCCCCCCCGAGGCCGGCACCCTCCTCCGTTCCCCGGCGCTGGCGCGCACCCTGCGCGCACTCGCGGTCGACGGCCCCGGGGCGCTATACGGAGGGGAAGTGGGCCGCGCGCTCGCCGACTTCCTCGAGGCCGAGGGGAGCCCCCTCCGTCTGGCGGACTTCGCCGACCACGAGGCCACATGGAGCCCCTCCCTCTCCGCCGAGCTCCTGGGGCACCGCATCCACACCCTCCCTCCGAACAGCCAGGGGATGGTGCTCCTCACCACGCTGGGCATTTTCGAAGTCGTGGGGCTGGAGGGCCGGAGCACCCTCTCTCCTGCGGTTTTCCACGACCTGGTGGAGGCCCGGAAGCTGGCCTTCGCGGACCGGGACCGCTGGGTGGCGGACCCACGGGCGCTGGACCCGGCCGAAGCCGAGACTGCCTTCCCCGACGACTCGCCGCCAGAGCTGCCCACGGGCCTGGGCTCCATGGAGGAGATTCTGGAGGCCCTCCTGGACCCTGCCTACCTGGCGGAGCGAGCCGCCCTCGTGGGGACCCGAGCCGCCGACGAGGTGGAGCCCGGCCTGACGGCCCCCGGGGACGCGAGCCCGGACCGCGCCGCCACCGCACCGGACGCCGAAGATGCCGACGACGACGGGGACACCGTCTACATAATGGCGGTGGACGCAGACGGGAACGCGGTGAGCTGGATCCAGAGCATCTTCTCGAGCTTCGGCTCAGGTCTGGTCGAGCCCACCTCCGGCGTGGTCCTCCAGAACCGGGGGGCGGGCTTCACCCTCCAGGAGGGACACCCGAACCGCATCGCCCCGGGGAAGCGCCCCTTCCACACCCTCATGGCGACCCTGGTCACGGACATGGAAGGAGGGCTCGTGGCCACCATCGGGACCCCCGGAGGCCAGGGCCAGTCCCAGTCTGTGGCGCAGGGCCTCCTCCACCTCCTGGCGGAGGGGCTCGATCCACAGGCCGCAGTGGAGGCGCCCCGGTTCCGAAGCGAGGATGGGCTGCTCCTGCGGGTGGAAGACCGGTACCCCGCCGCGGCCAGGGCCGAGCTCGAGCGCCGCGGCCACGAGCTGGAGCTCCACACCGGGTGGACCGCACCCTTCGGCAACCTCCAGATCATCTACCGCACGCCCGAGGGGCTCCTGCGCACCGGCGCCGACATGCGAAGAGAGGGCGCGGCGCTGGCGTACTGAAGGGGGTTGGCTCAGGGTATGATGTTTACCTTATATGCCGTCGATATGATGTAAACACCATAACCCCTCCCCCCACCGCTACAGCGTCAGCTGCATCTGCACCCGAAGCTCCACCTCGGTACGCTCCAGCGCCTTCCGCTCGATCCGGCGGAGGTCGGCCTGGAGCTTCGCCCTATGCTCGTGGAAGTAGTGGCTGAGGGCGAAGCCACTCTCGATCACGTCGGTGTTCTCGGAGGTGTCTGGAGAGATGACGGCGTGGCGCAACGCGATCTCGTGGCGGCGGCTGGGGAGGAGAAATCCCGGCTGGATGTACCACCCGGTGGTGCGTGCGGCGAGGGCGCCCGCCGGGTCCGCCTCCTCGCGGTAGAACTCCGCCGTCGCGTTCAGCCCCCCGAGCCGGAACGCACCCTCCAGGTTCAGGCGGGTGATCTCGACCTCCCCTGCACCTTCCCCGGTGGTGGTCCGAAGGCCCGCTACGCCGAGGGCGATGCGGGGCTCCAGGGGGTAGTCGAAGGCGCCTTCCACCGCCGGGTACGCGCCGAGGGGGGTCAGGACCGCCCGTCCCGTCACCATGTAGCGGCCGTTGTCGTTCGGAGTGTTGATGCCGGTTCCGTTGTAGACTCCGACCCCATACTCGAAAAGGCCGTCGGCCCCGGTTCCCGCCAGGTCGATTCCCGCCTGCCGCTGAGCGGCGAAGCGCCCGTCCACGAGGGTTCGGTCCACGAAGTGGAGGTTCCCCGAGGAGGTGAGCTGCTGGCGGCCGAAATGGGCCTTCGCCTGACCCACCCGGATCCGACCCAGGGATCCGAGCCCGCGGCTCACATTCGCATCGAGGAGCCTCGCCTCGGCGCCGGCCAACCCCACCTGAACGGCGTAGCCGAAGTCCCGGTAGGCGGATCCGCTCAGAGAGAGGCGCGCCCTCCGGACTCCGAACGACCCCACGGCGTCCGCCCCCTCCAGGTTCCGGTGGGTGAACCGCACCTGGAGGCGGCTTCCCAGCGTGAGGTCGAAGTTCTCCGTGCGGATGATTTCGGGACTCTTCGTCCCATCATCCCCGGCCTGCGCCGCGAGGGGGTGGATCCCGGAGAGTGTGGAGATGGAGGCGATGAAGACGGCGAGGAGTCGGTGCAGCATGGATGTTCAGGTGAGGGTTCGTCTCGCAGTGTCGATAGCGACGCGCCAAGGTAACGAGTTGACCGCTTCTACGTAACGTCCTCTCGGCCTCTCCGCCCCTGGTCCCACCCTTGCAGTTCCAGGGGCGAGGGTGCGCAAGGTCCTTCCAACGAGGAGGCGAGTATGGCGAAGAAGCGGGTCTACCTCTTTCGCGAGATCGAAGAGGCGGAGGCATACGCGGGCGATTGGGACGCAGTGAAGGGCCTCCTGGGCGGGAAGGGGGCCAACCTGGCGGAGATGGCCCGTCTCGGCGTCCCGGTACCGCCCGGCTTCACCGTCACGACCGAGGCGTGCATCGAGTACCTCGAGCACGAGGAGGGCTTCCCCGACGACCTCTGGGAAGAGGAGCGCGATGCCCTGCGGCGCCTGGAGGAGGCGGCGGGGAAGCGGTTCGGCGACGCGTCGAGCCCGCTCCTCCTGTCCTGCCGCTCCGGCGCCCGCTTCTCCATGCCGGGGATGATGGACACCATCCTGAACCTGGGCATGACGGACGAGGTGGCCGAGGGAATGGTACGTCTCACCGGCGATCCCCGCTTCGTCTATGATTCATATCGCCGGCTGGTGCAGATGTTCGGGGCGGTCGTCCGCGGGATGCGCGACGAGGTTTTCGAGGAGGTGATCGAGGAGCGGAGGCACCGGTCGGGGGTCGACACCGACGCCGACCTCTCCGGGGAGGACTGGCGCGAGGTCACGGCGCGTTTCAAGGAGCTGGTGCGGCGCTACACGGGCTCCGACTTCCCCCAGGACCCGTGGGAACAGCTCCGGATGGCCACCGAGGCAGTCTTCAAGTCGTGGAACGGCAAGCGGGCCGCGAGCTACCGCGAAGCCGCCGGGATTGCGCACGATCTGGGCACCGCCGTGAACATCCAGGCCATGGTCTTCGGGAACATGGGCGACGACTCGGCCACCGGGGTGGTCATGAGTCGGAACCCCTCCACCGGCGAGGCGAAGCTGGAGGGCGACTTCCTCCTGAACGCCCAGGGGGAGGATGTGGTGGCGGGGATCCGCGCGACGTTGCCGATTGCCGAAATGGAGCGGGTGATGCCCGAGGCCTACCAGGAGCTCGAGGGTATCGCCCGGCGGCTGGAGCACCACTACCGGAACATGCAGGACATGGAGTTCACCGTGGAGCACGGGGAGCTCTGGGTTCTCCAGACCCGCGACGGAAAGCGCACAGCCCAGGCCGAGGTGCGTATCGCGGTGGAGATGGTGGACGAGGAGCTCCTCTCCCGGGAGGAGGCGGTTCTGCGCGTGACGCCCGAGCAGGTGGACTTCTTCCTCCATCCACAGTTCGAGGAATCGGCCCGCTCGACCGCGACGCTCCTCGCCACAGGACTGAATGTCTCGCCGGGTGCGGCCGTCGGAATCGTAGCCCTCGACGCGGACACGGCGGAGAAGTGGGGGAAAGGGGAAGGGAAGGATGTGATCATGGTCCGCCCCGAGACCAAGCCCGACGACGTCCACGGGATGCTCGCCGCTCGAGGGATCGTCACGAGCCGGGGCGGACGCACCAGCCACGCCGCCCTGGTGGCGCGCCAGTTCGGTCGCCCGGCGGTCGTGGGGGTGGGCGCCCTGGGAATCGATCTGGAGGCGAGGGAGGCCCGGGTCGGGGACGTGGTCGTCCGGGAGGGCGATCTGATCTCCATCGACGGCCTGCGGGGGGAGGTCTATGTGGGCGAACTTCCCACGGTGGTGCCCGACATCCGCGACGAGTGGCTCACCCGCCTCCTCGGTTGGGCGGACGATTTTCGGGACCTGGCCGTGCGGGCAAACGCAGATTACCCGGCTGACGCCGAGCGCGCCCGGGACTACGGTGCGGAGGGGATCGGGCTCTGCCGGACCGAGCACATGTTCTTCGAGGAGGACCGCCTCCCCCTCATGCGAGAGATGATCATGGCCCGAAACCGGACCGAGCGGGAGGAGGCCCTGACCCGACTCCTCCCTCTGCAGCGAGCGGACTTCGAAGGGCTCTTCCGCGCCATGGAGGGGCACCCGGTGGTGATCCGGCTCCTGGACCCACCTCTCCACGAGTTCCTTCCCGCGTGGGAGGAGCTGGTGCGCCGGCTTGCCGACCAGAAGATGCGCCTGAAGCATCTCGAGAGCCTTGGTGAGATCGACGGCGCGCTGGCCGAGATCCGTGCCGGGCAGGACCTTCTCGCCCGGGTGGAGGCGCTACGCGAGGAGAACCCCATGCTTGGCACGCGGGGGGTGCGCCTGGGGATCCTCCTTCCGGAGCTCACGCGGATGCAGGTCCGGGCGATCTTCGAGGCGGCGGTGGACTGCGCGGAAGATGGGGTGGAGGCCCACGTGGAGGTGATGATCCCCCTCGTCTCACACGTGAACGAGTTGCGCTCGCAGCGGGGGGAGCTGGAGTCGGAGGCCCGCGCGGTAATGGAGGAGCGCGGACGCGAGGTGCCCTATGCGTTCGGAACCATGATCGAGGTGCCCCGGGCGGCCGTCACCGCCGACCGCATCGCCGAGGAAGCGCACTTCTTCTCCTTCGGGACCAACGATCTGACCCAGACGGTCTTCGCCATCTCCCGGGACGATGCGGAGTCCGGGTTCCTGGTGAGGTACGCGGAGCGCGAGATCCTCCCCGAGAACCCCTTCGCCACCCTGGACACCGAGGGGGTGGGAGCCCTCATGAGGATCGCCGTCGAGCTGGGCCGAGGTGCGCGCCCGGATCTCGAGATCGGCATCTGCGGCGAGCACGGGGGCGATCCCCGCTCCATCGCCTTCTGCCAACAGCTCGGCCTGGACTACGTGAGCTGCTCCCCCTTCCGGGTGCCGGTCGCGCGGTTGGCTGCCGCGCATGCGACGCTCCTTCAGCGGGAGGGCGGACCCCCCTCCTGAAGCTGGATCAGGGGGATGCGGTCCGCCGGGTGGGGCTGATGTGCGGCGGCGCCGTACCACTCCGGGAGGGTGTCCCGCAGGAAGGCCTCCTTCTGGGCCCGCTGGGCGTCCATGTCGAGGCCGATATATGCCTGGAGCGTCTCCTTCTCCCACTCCGGCATGGGCACGGGCTGCTCCACCCTGAGTCGACTGAGGATCGGTGAGAGCTGGGTGCGGGCCTCCCCAGCCAGGTTGATCGCAGCGCCGAGGAGGCGAGCGGACTCGACGGGAGCGTGGGCGGCGGCGCCATGGGACGCGGCGATCCAGTCCCAGCGCCACTGAGCCGCGCGGATCGTCTGGAGGATGGGCTCCATCTCCTCTTCGCTCGCCCCGGCGTCCCAGGCGGCGCCCGCCTCGATGTGGAGGCGGGCCAGGACACGCTCGGCGCTCCGACGGAGCTCCACGATGCGGTCCTGATTCTCGTAGATCCGTTGACGCATCTCCTCTTCTGTCCCCCCGTGACAGACCATGCAGGAGCCCGCGATGTCCGCCAGGGGGCTCTGGATGTGGTGGTTCGTGAACTTGATTGCCCCCTCCCTCCGGAAGGGCATGTGGCAGTCCGCGCAGGAGACGTTGCGCGCGGCGTGGGTCCCCATCTCGAAGAGCTCCCAGTCGGGGTGCTGGACCTTCAGCATGGGAGCGCGGCTGATGGCATGGACCCAGTCGGTATGGTCCACCTCGTCCAGGAAGCTCTCCATCGCCTCGGCGCTCCGCCCGCGCTCGTCCCAGGGAAAGACGAGGTAGTTGGAGTCCTCGCGGAAGTAGTATTCCACGTGGCACTGTGCGCAGACGAGGGAACGCATCTCCTGGTGGGTGACGTCCTGGATGTCCTGCCCGGCCCGATCGAAGGCCTCGATGAGGGCGGGCCGGGTAATGGTGAGCTGCATGCTCTGCGGGTCGTGGCAGTCCTGACACCCGATGGGGTTCGCCACCTCGGGACCCAGGTCGCGCCACGACTGCTCGTAGAAGCCCTCCGGCCCGTATTCGTCCATGAGTCGGGGCACGTCGGAGCTCTTGCACGTCATGCATGTGCCCGGTTGGTCCAGGTTCGTGCGGAGGGTGCGGTGGATGTCCTCGACGGCGTAGTAGTGACCTCGAATCTGGTCGTAGTCTCGGGCGAAGGCGTACCCGGCCCAGAGCACGACCATCTCGGGGTGCTGCGCGAGCATGTCCCGATGGCGGGACCCACCCCACCTGGAGGCGAAGGTGTCGTCCAGGGTGCGAACATAGGTCTCGAACTGCCGGGGAAACTGCTGGCCCCAGACGGCGTTGCGAGGCTCGAACTCGGGGAGGGGCTGCATGGGTAGCCCGGCGAAGGCGCCCTCCGCCCGGCGCTCCACGATGGAGGCCCCGAAGAGTCCCACGAGGAACACCACCAACACGGTGGCGAAAAAGAGGACCCAGGCGGCCCAGGGCTTCCGGCGTACGAGTTCGGCGATGTTCATGGGTTCCTCTGCATCAGGTCGCTGAGCCAGGGGGGGACGGCAGGACCCGGGAGCGGGGCGTGTTCATAGGGTACGGCGGAGAGTCCCCTGACTTCGCCGTGGGGGGTGCCGCGGTGGCAATCCCAGCATCGCAGGCCGTTGGCACCACTTCGATCATCCCCTGAGACGGCAGCGAGCCCGGTGGTGTGCACCACCGCGTCGTGGCAGCGCACGCAGTTCTCCTGCACCACCCGCTGACCCGCCGAGTGGATCCGAATCACCTGAGGCTCGAGGCGGAAGGTGAACATGAAGGCGTGGCGAGTCCCGTCCGAGGCCTTGAAGGCGTAGTGGCGAAGCTTGTTGTCGTGGGGGACGTGGCAGTCGTTGCAGGTGGCGGCCTGGCGATGGGCGCTGTTGGCCCAGGTCATGTACTCCGGGACCATGACGTGGCAGTTCACACAGGTCCTGGGGTCGTCCGAGAGGTACGAGGTGGCACGGGAGGTGTGGGCCACGAGGCCGACGAGGCCCACAAGAACCCCCAAGACGAAGACCACGGGGAAGCGCCATTCCGGCGGGGGGAGGAGGCCTCCGACGAAGGTTCGGGCCCGGCGCGCCATGCTCCCGTCTCGACTCGACACGCGTCCCCTTTACCCAAGTGGCGGAAACTCTTCTGGCACTTACCAAGAAAGGGAGCGGTCGGCCGTGGGGTCAAGGGGGCCGGGCTTTTTACGTCTCGATCGGCGTCGTAGCTGGAAGCATCCCCTCCTCGCGGTATCGCTTCAGCTTCCGGTACAGGGTGCGGCGGTTGATACCGAGGATGGTGGCCGCGCGCGCCTGATGCCAGCCCTCCTCGTCCAGAACCTTCAGGATGTACTCGCGTTCCAGCCGGTCCAGATCCCAGCGAGTGCGGCGGGCTCGCCCCAGGAGGTCACGCTCCCCGCTCTCCAGGGCGGCTGCGCTCCCGGCCGGCTCGAAGGGTAGGGAGCGGGATCCGGAGTGGAGGATGAGGGAGCGCTCGATCACGTTTTCGAGTTCCCGGACGTTGCCGGGCCAGTCGTGCGCCATCATCCGGGAGAGGGTCTCGGGGAGGATGGGAGGCGCCGTCACGCCGTTCTCCCGCGCGAAGCGGAGCCGGAAGGCGTTCGCCAGGAGGGGGATATCCGCGCGCCGCTCCCGAAGCGGGGGAACGCGGATGGGGAAGACGTTCAGCCGGTAGTAGAGGTCCTCTCGGAAGCGACCTTCCCGGACCTCCCTCTCCAGCTCCTCGTTGGTAGCCGCCACCAGGCGGAAGTCCACCGGGACGGGCTCGGTTCCACCCACGGGCGTGATGACCCGCTCCTGGAGAACGCGCAGGAGCTTGACCTGGATCGCCGGGCCGATGGTGGCCACTTCGTCCAGGAAGAGAGTGCCACCCTGCGCGGCTTCGAAGAGTCCGCGCCTGGAGTGGATGGCGCCGGTGAACGCCCCCTTCACGTGACCGAACAATTCGGACTCGAGGAGGGACTCCGTCAGGGCCGAGCAGTTCACCGGGACGAAGGGCTTGCGGACCCGGTCGGACACCTCGTGGATCGCCCGCGCCACCAGCTCCTTTCCAGTGCCGGTTTCCCCGACCACCAGCACCGTGGCGCGTGTGGGGGCCACGCGCTCGATGAGGTCGAAGACGCGCTGCATCGGGGGAGTCTTCCCGATGATGCGGTCCCGGATCCCGTCGGAGATCCGCGTCCGGAGCTGGGCCACCTCGCGACGGAGTTCGGTCTCGTCCAACGCCCGACGGATGGAGAGGAGGAGTTCCTCCGTGCGGAAGGGTTTGTTCACGTAGTCGAAGGCGCCCAGCTTCATCGCTTCCACCGCGGTGTCCACGGAGCCGAAAGCGGTCATCACGATGAACTGGGCGTCGGTCTGCGTGGCGGGTGCGGCGGAGAGCACGTTCATCCCGTGCATCCCGGGGAGGTTCAGGTCCAGGAGCACCACATCGAAGGTGTTGCCCTCCAGGCGCTTGAGGGCCTCCTCGCCGGACGCGGCGGCGTCCACCCGGAACCCTTCGTCCTGCAAGGTGGGCACGAGGAGCTCCCGGATGACCTCTTCGTCCTCCACCACGAGGACCCGAGGGCTCGGGGCTCCGTTCTCGCTCCTCGTCTCACTCATTGCGCCGCAGTCTCGGCGACGGCCCGGAGGACGTCGAAGGCGGTGACCAGTCCCACGAGTCGTCCGTTTTCCACCACGATGGCCCGGTGGATCCGCCCCTGAACGAGGAACTGCGCGAGCTCCGGGACGGTCATCCCCGGATCGACGGTGAATGCGACCGGGGTCATGATCTCCTCCACATCGAGATCCTCCAGGGGGAGGCCTTCGAATCCGGAGCCAGGAAGAACCACCCCAGAAGTCTCCGATGCGAAGAAATAGGCGTCCCGGTCCTGGGCGTCCTCCTCCTCGCGGCCCACGCCCTCCCAGAAAGCTTCCGAAACGGGTATCTCGGCCTGTCGTGCGGCGAGCCGGATCACGTCGGTGCGCGAGACGACGCCCACGACTCCCCCGTCCTCATCGAGCACGGGGACGCCGCTGATGGATTCCTCGTCGAGAATCTGCACAAGTTCCTGTACGCTCGTGCCCTGGCGGACCGCGATGATCTCGGTCTGCATGATATCGCTGACTTTCCGCGAGCTGACCTGGCTCATGGTTCGAATTCTCCGGTATGGGTTCCTTCGGCTGTACGATCGGTCACACCATCAAGGAGCGTGCCGGACCGGCGCGACGCCCGGCGGGCGAGATGGGCCATGGCGGTTTGCCCAGGGGGCAGGGCGGGGCCGGTCACGGTTTGGGACAATATAGCCCCTTACAGGGGCGGGACGCCCCGCCCCGTTGTTGCCCGACCTCGCCGAGGGGGAGTAGATTCGGCCCTTCTGTTCGGACACTCCCGGAGGAATGCGTGGACGGAACCTGGACCCTGGCGGACAATGATCGGGACGCGGAGGCGCGCTTTTCGGGACTCGTTCAACTCGCTTCCGACGCCATCATTTCGATTGACGCTTCACAGACCATCACCTTCTTCAACCGCGGTGCCGAGTTGATCTTCGGTTGGATGGCGGAAGAGGTCGTGGGGAACTCTCTGGAGATGCTCCTCCCCCCTTCCGCCCGCGCCATGCACGGGGAGCACGTGCGCCGTTTCGGTGAGTCCCCGGTGCGCGCGCGGCGCATGGGTGAGCGGCAGGCCATCACCGGCCTGCGGCGCGATGGCGAGGAGTTCCCGGCGGAGGCCTCCATCGTGAAGGTGGAGGTGCCGGGGGGGTACGCCTACACGGTGGTGCTTCGCGACGTGTCGGAGCAGCATCGCGCGCGGGAGCAGCAGCGCTTCCTTCTGGAGGTCGGTCAACTCCTCGCCTCCTCGTTGGACATGGAGACCACGCTCTCCTCGGTTGCCGAGGCGGCGGTGGGGTTCCTGGCGGACTACTGCGTGGTCGACCTCGTCGACGACGACGGCGAGGTGCGTCGCATCCGGGTGGCCGCGCACCGGACCGCCGACGAGGAAGCTGCCCTCCTCCTCCGCGAGGTGGAGGTCGAGCGCGGGCGCCCGCACCTGATCTCGCGCGTCCTGGAGGAGGGGCTGCCAGAGCTCGTCTCGCGGGTGGAGCCGGAATTGCTGGAGGAATTGTCGCAGAACGAGGCGCATCGCGAGGTCCTGGAGCGGATCGGGGTAGCCTCCTACATGGCGGTTCCCCTCCGCTCCCGTGAGCGCGTGCTGGGTGCCCTCCTCCTTCTGGGCGGCCAGGGCCGGCGTCCCTTCGACGAACAAGATCTGAGGCTTGCCGAAGAAGTGGGTCTCCGAGCCGGCATGGCGGTGGAGAACGCGAAACTCTACCGGGACGCGCAGCGTGCGATCCAGGAACGGGACGATATTCTCGGCGTCGTGTCCCACGACCTGGGCAACCCACTCCAGGCGATCTTCATCGGCATCGAGGCCCTGGACCGCCGACTTCCGGAGGGGAGTGACGGCACCGCATACTATCTCTCTGCGATTCGGAGCTCGGCGGGGATGATGCAGCGCCTCATCCGGGAGCTTCTAGAGGTCCGGCGAATGGAGGAAGGTCAGCTGCCCCTGACCCGGAGGGATTGTCGCATTCCGGCCCTGGTCCAGGAGGCGCTGGAGGTGTCCGGTCCGCTGGCCAGGGTCAAGTCGATCGCGCTCTCGAACGAGGTGGAGGGGGTGGACATTCCCCCCCTCGACATCGATGGGGACCGGGTCCTGCAGGTTCTCTCCAACCTGGTCGGGAACGCGGTCAAGCACACGCCCGAGGGAGGGGAGGTAAGGGTCACCGCTACCCCGGGCGGAGGGGAGGTCCGGGTCTCGGTCAGCGACACGGGACCCGGGATCTCCGCGGAGGATCGCCCGCACGTCTTCGAGCGGTTCTGGCGGGCAGAGCGGACCGGCGGTACGGGGTTGGGGCTGGGTCTAGCCATTGCCCGGGGAATCGTGCTGGCCCACGGAGGGCGCATCTGGGTCGAGTCTGGAGAGGGGGAAGGGAGCACCTTTCACTTCACCCTCCCCCAGGCCGACTGACCCGAGCCTCAGTTCTCCTCGCCCCCCCGGCGAACCGTCAACATCGGCAGGTGCGATCCTCGCACCAGCTTGTCCGCGATGCTCCCCAGGACCAGGCGCTCGACGCCTCCGCGGCCCCGTGTGCTGAACGCCAGGAGGTCCACCCCCTCCTTCTCGGAGTAGTCGAGGATGGTGCCGGCCACGTCATTCCCGGAGACGACCTTGGTCTCTACCTCGACGCCCAGCGGGTTCCACTGATCGGCCACCTGGCGGAGGTGCTCCGCAGCTTGCTCCCTCTGGCGCTCCGCCACGGCCTCCCCCTCGATGGCGTGCGGGAGGTAGCTGCTGGCGAGGGGAAAGGGGTCCTCCACTACGGTGATGAGGGTGACCCGCCCCCGGTTCCCCAGAAGGGACGTGAGGGGGCCGAGTACCGCCTCCGACTGGGAGGAGCTGTCCAGCGGGACCAGGACGTGCGTGGGGGATCCCTCGTCCATGAAGAGCCTGACGCTCTCATCGCCGTGCCGCAGGAGGAGGAGGGGACGCCTCGCACCGCGGACCAGATTGTCGGCCACGCTTCCGAGCCAGGCCCGTTTCCACGCCCCTCTGCCATGCGTGGTCAGCGCGACCAGCTCCACCCCGGCATCGGCCGCCACCGCCCGGAGGCCGCGGGCGACCGATCCCATCTCCACCTGCATGCGTATCTCGACTCCGGGGTGTCTGGATGCCGCTGACACCCGGACGCCCTCCAGGTAGTCAGCCGCTCGTTTTTCCTCGTCCTCGAACCACTTCCGGGAGGCCTCACGCCCCAGCGAGGCGAGGGGTACCGGGGGTAGGTCGGAGACGATGGCCGCGAGCAGGACTGTCGCTTCGTGACGTGCTGCCAGGCGGAGCGCCGGATCGAGAGCCCGTTCCGCCAGCTCCGAACCGTCGAGGGGGACCATGATTGTCTTCACGCCAATGCTCCTTGCAAGGAGGGGAGGTCGCACGTGGGGGGATGGGGCGTCGGCCCCGCCCAGATCGCTTCGCTATGCAGTGGGCCTTGCACCCACCGTGCCAGAGGGCCGCCGGCGGCTCGCGTGCAGGCGTGCCGGACCGCAGCCCCGAAGCGGGCGCCGGCCGGTGGCGTCCTCGTGGGACGTCGGGTCCCGGAAGAGTGACTATATGCCCCGCGGCTTTCCGGCGAAAGGCGGTTAGAAAGGCGCGTCGCCCCGGAGCCGCGCGAGCCTGCCTGGATCGGGGTTGTAGCTATTTTGCCAACGGTGGGGTACCATGGACGAGAGGCACCTCCCGCTGGCCCAGCCAGGCGCCGGGGGCCATGGCCCGGGGACGCGGGTCAATCCAGATGGGAGGCAGGAAATGACCAGCGAAGCTCGAGTCCTCGGCCGTAGAAGCGGGAGGGGGCGAAGCTTCGCCCCGATGTTCATCCTCGCGTTCGCGGCCGTTGCCCTCACCGCCTGCTCGATGGGTGGGGGAGGGGAGCCCCGCGCCGACCCCTTCTCCGGCGCGAACGGTGGTGACCCGGATGGACCCGTCTTCATCGAAGTCCGCAATGACAACCTCTACGAGGCGAGGATCTATGCCGTCTGGGACGGCACGGAGTTCCGACTCGGTTCCGTGCGGGGAAAGTCGACGCAGACCCTCGAGACGAGATGGCGAGCCGGCGATCTGCACGTGCGGGTCGACGTGATCGCGGGCGGCGAGCTCACCAGTCAGCGTTTGAACGCCTGGCCCGGCGAAACCCTCCTGGTGGTCGTGCCCCACGACCTCTGACGCGGGTTTCGGGGATCAGCGCGGTCCCCACCCCCGCTGAGCCCCGGCCATCTCCACCAGGCGTCCGAGCTCGATGATGGGCTCCGGGTGGTCGTCCACCTGGAGTCGGAGCACGACGTCGTTGTTCAGCCACACCCCTCCCCCTTCCCGCACGATGAACATCGCAGCGGACTGCTTGCCCCGGGTGTCGCCTCCGGCGGCCTGGCCGGCCTCTAGGGCGGCCATGAGTCGGTAGGCGAGCCGCCCCTCGGTGTTCTCGAAGGCATCCACCATCGACTCCACCACCGCGGGGCCGGCAAGGATGTTTCCCTGGGCGGTGACGTGCCGTCCCGTATGGTGGCCGGACCAGTCGGGCGCCTGCGGTCCCGTGAAGACCGCAAATGCACCTTCCGCGTTCATGACCGCGAACTGTCGGCCCTCCTTGGACCAGTTGTCCGGTCGCGGGTCGGGATCCTCCTCCCAGACGCGACGCACGATCTCAGTGGGAGCCAGACCTTCCCGGAGAAGCGCGAGGGACTGCGGACCGTAGCTCACGTCCACGATGGCCTGTGTGGCCACGGCCCCCACACCCGCTTCCGCCCACAGAACCCCGTTCCCCACCGAGAACACGCGGGACTGCACTGCTCCCCCGACTTCCCCGGTCTCGGGGTCGTAGCCCAGCACCGAAAAGGTGGCGACCGGCGGCCAGTCGTCCGAGGCGACCCTCTCGTCCCCGGGTCCGGCGGCCGGACCGCCCATGCTCGCGACCGCCGTGAGGCCGCCCACCAGGACGGTTGCACCGACGGCGAAGAACCCTTTGAAACGCGGTGATCCGAACATCGAATTCTCCTTTTCTTTCAGGCCGGACCTGCATAAGTTACGAATTCTGATTTCCAGTCGGATTCCGCGCAATGCGGGAGCCGAGACCAAGTGGGTCCGCCGGACCCGATGATTCGAATTCGACAGACGGGAGATGGTATTATGCAGGTGATCGAAGCCTCTGAAGTGCACGCAGCTCTGAACTTCAAGGACCTCGTAGAAGCGCTCCGCAGGGCGTTCGGGGGCCCGGCCGGCGCGCCTCCCCGGAGCGTCTACAAGCTGGAGGAGGACGGCTCGTCGAACGACGCCTTCGCGGTGCTCCCCGCCTGGTCCAGCGAGGTGATCGGCGTCAAGGCCTTCACCTACCTTCCGAGCAACGTCCCCAAGGGGCTCGACATCCTCAACTCCAAGATCCTCCTCTTCAAGAGGGAGGACGGGACGCCGCTGGCGCTGGTGGACGGCACCAGCGTAACCTACTGGCGGACGGCCGCGGTGGCGGCGCTGGGGGCTGACTATCTCGCCCGGAAGGACGCGAGCCGGCTCCTCGTCTGCGGTACCGGGAACCTTTCCCCCTACATGGCTCAGGCCCACGCCACCGTTCGCCCCATCACCGACGGCGCCATCTGGGGCCGGAATCCCGACAAGGCGGCGAAGGTGGTGGAGGAGCTGAATTCGAAGCGGCCGGACGTGAACTGGCGGGTGGCCGGCGACCTGGAGTCGGAGGCGCGGGAGGCCGATGTCATCAGCTGCGCCACCGCCTCCCATGACCCGATCATCTTCGGGGACTGGATCGGAGCCGGGCAGTACGCCGACTTCATCGGAAACCACGAGAAGGACGGACGGGAGTGCGACACGGATCTGGTGGTGAAGTCCCGGTTCTACGTGGACAGCCGCGCGAACGTCCTGAACGAGTGCGGTGAGATCCTCATCCCCATCGAAGAAGGACGCGTCACGGAGGACCACATCGTAGGCGAGCTCGCCGATCTCTGCTCGGGTCGGGTGAAGGGACGCCAGTCCGACGACGAGATCACCGTCTACAAATCGGTGGGAAGCGCGCTCAGCGACCTGGCAGCCGCCCAGCTCGTCACACAGAAGGTCTGACGGAAGCACCACAGCGGATCGCCCCGTACCCTGCAACTCTGGAGCAAGTAGATGAAGGTTGATTGGAAGGGAATGTTCCCGGCCCTGCCCACACAGCTCAACGAGGACCTCTCCCTCGATCTCGACGCCACCAACGAGCATCTGGATGAGATGATCGAGGCGGGCGTCCACGGGATGGTGATGTTGGGGAGCATCGGTGAGAACACCGGTCTCACCGCCCAGGAGAAGCGTGAGGTGCTGCGCGCGGCGGTGGAGACGGCGGCCGGCCGGGTGCCGATCCTCACCGGCGTCTCGGAGTACACGCCAGACCAGGCCATCGAGTTCGCCGAGGACTCGGCGAAGCTCGGGGTGGAAGGACTGATGCTCCTCCCCGCCATGGTCTACAAGGCAGACGGTCGCGAGGCGGTGAACCACTTCCGGACCGTGGGCGAGGCCAGCCCTCTCCCCATTCTCTGCTACAACAACCCGCGCTACGGCGTGGACCTCACGCCCGACATGTTCATGCAGCTCGCGGACGTGGAGTCCATCGTGGCCATCAAGGAGGCCTCCGGCGACCCCCGCCGGATCACCGACCTGGCGAACGGCACGGGAGACCGGTTCATCCTCTTCGCCGGGCTCGACGACGTCATGCTCGAGAGCATCATGCTCGGATGCGTCGGCACCGTCTTCGGATTCGTGTGCGCGTTCCCCGACGAGTCGATGCGGATGTGGGACCTGGCGCAGGCCGGGGAGTGGGAGAAGGCACGGGAAATCTACCGCTGGCTCATGCCGCTCCTCCATCTGGACGACCATCCCAAACTGGCTCAGTACACCAAGATCACCTGCCAGGAGCTCGGGTACGGCAACGAGCTGGTCAGGCCCCCCAGGATGACTCTGGTGGGCGAGGAGCGCGAGCGGGTGCTCGGCCTGATCCGGGAAGCGGTCGCGAACCGCCCCGACCTGAACTCGAAGGCCCTGCAGGTCGGCGGCTGACCCGAGGGCGAATCCCGAAAGGGGAGGAGATGGCACCTTCCAGTCTCCTCCCCGTTCAGGTCACTTCGGAGGTGGGGAGGCTCCGGCGGGTCCTGGTCCACGAGCCGGGTCCCGAGGTGGACCAGATGACGCCCTCCATGATGGAGGAGCTCCTCTTCGACGATATCCTCTTCGGGGACGAGGCGCGGGACGAGCACCGCCGGTTCCGGCGCGTGTTGCAGGTCCTGGGCGTCGAGGTGATGGAGGCGATGGACCTCCTTTCGGGGGCGCTGGCCACGGACGCCGGGAGGGCGTGGGTCCAGGAGCGGGTCCTCCCCCACCTCGTTCCGGAGTTCCAGGAACGCCTGAGGGGGATGGGTGCGGCGGAGGCGGCGGAATCCCTCGTCGGAGGATTGCGCCGGATGGAGGAGACTCCCGGGCTCACGACCGCCGATCTCTTCGGGATCCGGCCACTTCCCAACTGGTGCTTCCAGCGGGACACGCAGGTGATCCTCGGTGACGCTGTCCTCTTCTCTGCCATGTCCAGCTTTGCGCGGCACCGGGAGGCCCTCCTCTCTCGCGCCATCTTCGGGTTCCATCCCGAGCTCTCTCAGGTGCCGGTCATCCCCGAGGTAGCTCCCGAAGGCGAGTGGGAGTCCGAGCGGTGGTCCCCACCCGACTCCGGCCGTCCGGCACTTGAGGGAGGGGACGTCCTCGTCCTCTCCCCCGAGGTGGTGGCCGTCGGCTCCTCGGAGCGGACCAGCGTCGCGGGCGTCGCCGCCTTGGCACGTACTCTGCATCGACGGGAGGGAGGGCCGCGCTGGCTGGTCCACCTCGGCATCCCACAGCAGCGTGCCTTCATGCACCTGGATACACTCTTCACGCCGGTGGACCGGGACGCCGCGCTCGTTCATGCGCCGGTGATCCTCCCGGACCGGGGCAGGGCCGCTCCCGCGGAAGTGTACGACCTGCACGGGAGCGCGCTCGACAGCCGGGGGCACGACAACCTCATGGCGGCCCTCACCGACTGTGGCCTCGACCTGGAGCCCATCCCTTGCGGGGGAACCGACCCCATCGCCCAGCAGCGCGAGCAGTGGACGGACGGTGCGAACGCCCTGGCCCTTGCCCCCGGGATCATCGTGCTCTACGACCGGAATTCCCGGACCGCTGAGGAACTGGCGCGACGCGGATTTCGGGTGGTGGAGACGAACGACCTCCTGCTTGGGTCGGAGAACGTGTCGCTGGAGGCGGGGGAGCGGGTCTGCATCCTCACACCCTCCAATGAGCTCTCGAGGGCCCGAGGCGGACCCCACTGTCTCACCCATCCGCTCCTGCGCGACCCGGCCTGATCGTCGGGGAGGGTGTCACAAGGAGGGATCCTCGGTCGTTCCATGGGTGCAGACCCAGAACTTCGGATGGGGCTTCGTGAACTTCGACCAGCTATTCGACGACGTCTATCCCCGCCTCCACCGGTACTGCACTCGAATGACCGCAGATGCCGACGTGGCGGAGGACGCCGCCCAGGAGGCGTTCGTGCGTCTTCTACACAGGGACGTCACGGGGGATGCGGCCGGGGTCAGGGCGTGGCTATTCAAGGTCGCTACGCACCTCGTACGGGACGGGGCGAGGGTCCGGAACAACCGCGAGCGCCTCC
Organism: Gemmatimonadota bacterium; assembly: GCA_040905325.1. GTDB lineage: Bacteria > Gemmatimonadota > Gemmatimonadetes > Longimicrobiales > Gaopeijiaceae > JBBDRS01. Next base: position 68,406 of record JBBDRS010000040.1, on the reverse strand, counting down.
TGAGGGCGAACCCGATGGACACCGTGGAGGACGTGACGCCGGAGCTGGAGCTGGTCCGGAAGGAGCGAATCGACGCGGTACGACGCGCCCTGGAAACTCTGGAGGACCGGGATCGGACGCTTCTCCTTCTTCGAGAGGAGGGGCTCTCATACCGGGAGCTGGCGTTGGCGATAGACGTGAAGGCCTCCTCGGTGGGGACGTTGCTGGCACGTGCTCGACGGCGGCTCGCCGGGGCACTCAATGGTGAGGAAACATGACGATGCGACATCCCGACGCAGGACGGCTCCAGGCATTCATCGATGGCGAGCTCTCCCTCGACTTGGCCGGCGTGGTCGAACGACACGTTCTGCGATGCCCCACCTGCCAGGAGCGGGTTGCGGAGTTGCAGGCGGCGGAGTCCCGGGTCGGCCAGGCCCTCGGGCTCCTCGAACCTGTCCAGGACCTGGAGGCCGCGCGTTGGGAGGCGCGGAGGCGCTGGGCGGTCCGACGCTCCGCCACGCACCGCAAGCGGTTGGCCGCCGCAGCGGTGGCACTCCTCTTCGTGGGGGCCGGTGCGGCGGCGGCGATGCCCGGTTCACCGATCCGGGCATGGCTGGGTGGCGACACGCCGGCGCCCGCTGCTGCGGTGGCCACTGAAGCGAGGGGCGCGGCGCTGGCGGTCGGTCTCGTGGAGGGGCGGGGCAGGGTGGAGCTCGACCGCGGCGTCCGGTTGGAGCTTCGGACCGGGCCCGATGACCGGATACGCGTTGCGGCCTCTTCCCCGGGGGCGTTCGACACCGGGGCCGGTTGGGTGAGAGTGACGGCCCACGGAACGGAGGCACCCGTCCGGCTCGAACTGCCCGCGGTTCCACACCGCATCCAGGTGCTGGTGGGTGGGGCCCTGCGGCTCGAGATCCGCGATGGCGTTCTGCATCGAGCGGGCCTGGGGGCCGTGGCGCTGCCCGAATCGGATTGGCTCGCAGTGGATCTCGATGACGGGGGTCCCGATGAACAGTGACCGTAGGCCAGCGCGGAAGCGCGCCCTGGCACTCCTTGTCCCCACTCTCTTCGCGGCGGGGCTCCTCCTGCCGCATGAGGGACGGGCCTTGCAGGCGACCGGCGGGGTGGTGCTCCACGGAACGGTCCGTGCGGAGGGCTTGAGGGCCGACAGCGTTCTGCCCGGCGCCATCGTGGAGGTCCGCGGGGGAGCCGGCGCCAGGACGGGCGTGGCCGATGCGGGGGGGCGATATCGCATCGAAGGGCTGCGAGGCGAGACCGTCCGCGTGGCGGTGTATCACCTCGCCACGCACCCCTTCGAGGTGGAGGTCGGCCTTCCCGACGCGGGGGAACTCAGGCTCGACATCGAACTCGCGCGGAGGGCCCTCGTGATGCCGGGTCTGACGGTCATGACCCGCCCCCACCCGGATTCCAGAGCGGCCGCCCGCGAGGCGGTGGCGGCCCGGTCCCACCGACCGTCGGCCGGGCTGGGAGCGGTGGCGGGAGCCCGTCTGCTCGACACTTCGACCGGGATGGTGGAATCGGGGCTCACCCGGGGCCTCGAGTCTTCCAGAAACGAGCAGGACCCGCGTCCGAGCCGCGTCCTCTTCATGCGGGGCTCCACGGTGGACGCTCGGACGGTGTTCCTGGATGGAGCTCCGGTCCTGACTCCCTTCCACGTAGCCGGGCTCGTGCCTCCCTTCGAGCCGGAGCTCCTGGACCGCGCCACCTACTACCTGGGAGGGGCGCCGACCCGATACGATGGCGGACTCTCGTATCTCCTCGACGTGAACACCCGGACTCCCGGACAGGACGGCTTCAGGGGGCTTGTGGCCGCGGATGGCCTGCTCGCGCGGGGCTCCGTCGAGACCCCACTGCCGGGAGGAGGGGGCGTGCTGCTGGCGGGTCGGGTTCTGCATGGGGCGCAGGGGGCTCTCGGGTCCGCCGGTCGCTTCCCCTACGACTACACGGATCTCCTCTATCGGGCCGCAGTACCCCTCATCCCCGGCCACACCTTGCATTTCATGGGCTTCCGAAACCGTGAAGGAGTCCGGCTGGACGAGTTCATCCTGGATCGGGCGGACGCGCGTTGGGGGAACCGGGCCGCTTCGATTCGCTACCTCGGCACCCTTGGGCAGATCTCGGTGTCGGCGGTCGCGGCCAGAAGCCGGTACGACTCCTCGCTTCCCCTGCCCTGGGTGGAGCCGGTGGTGGCCCGGGCATCGTCGCTCCGCGAGCGCGGGGCCGTGAATTTCCTTGTTCCCCGGGACGGCTGGGATCTCCTCCTGGGGGTGTCGGGAGATCGTTCGGTCTACCGATATCTCCTGGAGTCGCGGGGGCCGGGCACCGGGGCCATGATCATGGAGGAACCGCGGGGGATGGAGGTTCTCTCCACCGGAGCCTTTGCCGAGGCCTCCACCGAGTGGGGGGACCGTCTCGACCTGCGTGCCGGCCTCCGGCTGGATCATTTCTCCGGCGGGCACGGGGTGCGGGTGAGCCCGAGGGCCGCGGCTGGGCTCCTGTTGACCGAGGGCGCCCGGCTCGGCGTGGCGCTCGGGCGCTACCACCAGCCGATTCCGGTGCCGGGGCTGGCGGAACGGGTCCGACCGGAGAACGAGGACGGAGAATTGGCCTCGGTCAGCAAGTGGCTCGAATGGACCCCGGCGTTGCCGGTGGCTTCGTCCAATCACCTCGTTATTTCGCTGGACCAGTCCCTCGACGAGAGCCTGCACATCGGAGTGTCCGGCTTCGTGAAGGAGTTCGAGCCGCTCGCTCCCGGCGAGGATCTGGTTCGCGCCTCGGGAACCGATCTTCGGGTCCTGCGTCGGGGGGAACGGGCCGATGCCTGGCTCGGCTATGCCCTCTCCTGGTTCTGGGAGGAGGGAGGGGAGGACTCCACCGCGAGCTTCGCCGGGCGGCACCTGGTGAGTGCCGGCTTCCGGGGGAACTTCCTGAATGGGTTGGAGATGGGGCTGTCCGTCGGGTACGGTGCCGGGCTGCCCCTAACCTCGGTCGTCCTCACCGCGCCGGCGGACGAAGATCTCGTCTTTCCCGGCTTCTTCGACGCCTCGAACCAGCAGAGCCGTGGCGTACGTGCCCTGAGCAGTGCCAGTGCCGGGGCCTCACCTCTCGAGGTGGCGCCCGAGGACGATTTCCTCCGGCTGGATCTGGAGGTGGCGTGGGTGGCGACCCCCATCATGGGTGGCCGCTCGACGAGCCTGCGGCCCTACATCCGTGTCCTCAATGCCCTGGACCGTCGGGACGCCCTCTTCCACTATCTGGACGAGTGGCGGGAGGGTGATCTCCGGCCCATTGCTCAGCGGTCACTTCTCCCGGTTTTCGGGGTGGAGTGGCGCTTCTGACTCTGCTCTGCCCCTTGCCGCATCGGTCTGTGCCCCGGCACGTTGTTCGCCGACTCCGGCCCGGTTGGCTTCCCGGGCCCGTCTCGTTCACGGACATGGATCCCGGCTCGGAGGGTGATGAGCGGCATGGTGGAAAGATGGCGGACATCGACATGGGCGGCGCTGGCGGTTCCCCTTCTCGTGATGGTTGGGTGTCAGGAGGAGGAGCCGGCGAACAGGCTCGCGGTGGTACTCGTGGTGGACCAGCTCACTCCGGACCTCCTCGAACGATATGACTCCGCATTCGAGGGAGGCTTCCGACGGCTCCTGGACGCAGGGGTCTACTTCCCGAATGCGATCCACGACCACGCGGTGACCTACACGTCTCCGGGGCATGCCTCCCTGTCCACCGGGGTGCATCCGGCAAGGCACGGAGTGGTGTCGAATTCCTGGCGGGAGCAGATGCAGGGAGAGTGGGGCGGAGTTTCCAGCGTCGAGGATCCCGAGGCCAGGACCGTGGGCGGCTCGGGCGGTGGGAACTCGCCCCACCGCCTGGTCGTGGACGGCCTCCCGGACTGGCTCCTGGAGCAGTCCCCCGAGTCGAGGGTGGTGTCCGTTTCGGGGAAGAGCACGGCGGCGGTCCTCATGGCCGCACGGGCCAGGGGGCACGTCTACTGGTACAGCACGGGCGCCGGAGGCTTCGTGACCTCGGACCACTATCGATCCCAGCTTCCCGCCTGGGTCGAGGAGGTCAACGCCCGGTCCGCGACGCTCCTCCCCGCCGACCAGTGCTGGCGGGCCGAACTGCTCCCCGGGGTGGCCGCCCTCTCCCGCCCCGACACCGTGCCGTACGAGTTCGACGGGGTGCACACCTTCCTTCCGCACTGCGTCGGCGACGAACCGTATGACCGCTTGCCACAGCTCGTCGCCCAGAGCCCCTTCCTGGACGTCCTCACCCTCGAGCTCGCGCGCCAGGCGGTGCGAAGTCTCGACCTGGGCGGAAGAGGGGTGCCCGATTATCTCTCGGTCGCGCTCTCTTCCACTGACCGGGTGGGACACCGATACGGGCCCTATGGTCGTGAGCAACTCGAGAACCTCATCCAGCTGGACGGCGAGCTCGACGCCTTCCTGGCGTTTCTGGACGAGACGCTGGGCGAGGAAGGCTACATGGTGGTGCTCGCCTCCGATCACGGCGTCCTGCCCATGCCCGAATACCTGCAGGAGCAGGGGCTTCCCGGGCGTAGGGTGAGCGGTTCGGGGGCGGCGCTGCGCGAGGTGGCCGCCGATGCCCTGGGCATCGAGTCCGACTTCGCGGAGGGCGAGCTCCTCCAGCTGCTGGGTCCGGACGAGCGCGAGCGCCTCGCCCGAGCGATGGAGGAGCTGGATTGGGTGGAAGAGGCCTACACCCTCGAGGAGCTCGCGGGGGACGCGCCGGGGTCCGAGCGAGGGGAGTTTCTGGAGCTCTATCGCCGCTCCTACCACCCGGGGAGGCTCTCGTCCCGCCTCTCGTTGTACGGCGTCGAGCTTCGGTTGTCGGAAGGGATTCTGACCGGCGGTAGCCAGACGACGCATGGCGCTCCCTACGTCCACGACCGCGGGGTCCCGCTCCTCCTCGTGGGGACCGGAATCTCATCGGGCGTCCGTCAGGAGGTGGTGCGGACGGTAGATGTCGCCCCGACCCTGGCCGCGCTCATGGGCATCGAGGTCCCCGTGGAGATCGACGGAATCGCCCTTCCCGGCGTGTTGGACTAGAAGTCAGGGGTCCGAGGCATACCGGGCGGCGATCGCGGCCAGACGGGCGTCGATCTCGGCGCGCGGGAGCCAGACGCCACCCACCATGACACCCACCCGCTCCTGCAGGGCCCCGAGGTCCTCCAGGGGATTTCGCTCCACGAGGATGAGGTTCGCGCGCTTTCCGGCTTCCACGGTCCCGAAGTCTCCCTCCAGCCCGAGCTCCTCCTCCACATATTCAGCCACGAGCCGCGTGCCGCTGAGGAGGACGTCATAGCGGCTCATGCCCGCGTCCTCCATCAGGGGGATCTCCCGGTGGATGGCGAACCCCGGGACGTTGAAGAGTTGAGGGGAGTCGGTGCCCATCAGGATGGGGACGCCCGCACGATGCGCGGCGGCGAGGAATTCCTGCCGCATCTCGGCGTGTGCCTCGTGCGATTCCGGGGTGATTTCCGGGTTGTTGCGGTTGTTCTCGGCCCGTTCGCGGTAGCTCTCCCTCAACTGCGGGGGGATGTAGCGGAATTCCTCGAGAGCCAGGATCTCGTCGGGGTCCACGGTTCCGTTGAGGTGGTTCCAGAGATACTGGGTGGGAACCTGCCAGACGCGGTGCTCGGCGGCCTTTTCCACGAGCGCCTGGAGGGCCTCACGGTCCGTGGCGCGGTACAGCTTGGTGCCCGATGCATCAGGCCCCACACCGGCCGCACGCGTCGCCTGCAGGAAGCCGTCGAAGTGGTCCACGGTCGACATCCCGGTCTCGATGGCGTGGTGGATCCCCACATCTGTGGGCACGTGGCCTGAATAGGTGATTCCCACCTCACGGGCGACCTCCACCATCCGGTTCCAGACCTCGAGGGACACCCCGGGGTGGATCTTCAGGAGATCGTAGCCGTCCGCCTGATGAGCCCTCACGAGGGAGTCCACTGCGGCGGGGGTCGGGGCGGTGTTCCCGTTGATCGAGGGGGCGCCGACGTAGAAGTCGGGTCCCAGCGTCTCTCCGCGTCTGATCTCCTCCCGCAGTTCGAGCTGGTAGGGGGCGCCGAGCATCCCACGGATCGTGGTCACCCCGTTCGCTACGAAGAGGAAGAGGATCTCCTCGAGTTCCTCGCGTGGGGGATCCTCGGAGGGCGGAACGTGGGCGTGCATTTCGGCGAGTCCCGGAAGGAGGTACCGACCTCCACCCTCCACGATCGTGGCCTCCGGCGGGAGCTGCGTCGCGTCCGCGGGTCCGATCAGCACGATGCGTCCGTCTCCCACCACCACCGTCTGGTTGCGAAGGACGCGTTCCTGATCCATGGGGATCACATGGACATCGGTGAAGGCAATCACCTCTTCATAGTCGGCGTTCCCGGCGGTGAGATCAGGGGGCTCGGGGGTGTTCAGGAACCCCCATCCGAGTACCAGGAGGGCGACGCTTGCGAGGATGGCGGCGAGGATCCAGGAGCGCTTCGACATGACCGGTCTCCTTCAGAGTCGACGTTGAGGGGGGGACAGGGTTGGGATCTCCCTTGCCCCACTCCACAGCTTGCGTGTTTGGGGCGCGCCGCGAAAGTTCAGGCCTCCTCCTTCCTGACCAGCGCCCCGCCCCAACGGCCATTCCGACCGCGGGGCGGGCCATGTTCCCCCCGAGGCGCCCCCCGATGCGATTCCTCCCCGCTCGACCCCGGTACCCGACCACCCTCGCCGTCCTGGGCGCGGCGGCCGGGTGTCTCCTCTTCCAGGCGCCCGCCTCCGCGCAACTCCAACCCTCTCCGGCGCTCCAGGAGGCCTATTTCGCATGGGACGAGGGGGACTACCTCCGGGCCATGGAGGGCTACCTCGCCATTCTGGAAGGACCGGAGGGAGAGGCCTGGGTGCGGGAAGTCGCCCTCCTCACGGGCGAGCTGCACCCGGTGCGGGAGGTGGACGAGGACGGGCGGCGACCCTCCTTTTCGCCGGACGGCTCGCATCTCCTCTGGGAAAGGGAGCTGGGGGACGGGTGGGTGACGCGCATCGGGCCCCTGGCCGGGGGGGGGCACTGGGTGGAGGTCCGGGCTCGCGATGTTGCGTTGTCTGCGCGGGGAACCGCCGCCTGGCTGGAGGACGGTGCCCTCCGGTTGGGAGCCCTCGACGGGGGGAGTGGGTCCGCTATCCCTCTTCCCGGGTTCGCGCCCGTATCCCTCCGCTTCGCGCCCGACGATGAGGTGCTGTATCTCGTGACCGAAGTGGAGGGCGAGGGAGATCGTCTGAGGATCGCTCGGGCTTCCGCGCCGGGATGGGAGCCCGAGCTCCTGGACCTCGGCCCCTCTCACGCCTCCGACCCCTTCCCGGTGGCCGGAGGACGGTACCTCGTCTTTACGCGACCGGAAGAGGTGGGGATCGTCGACCTCCAGTCGGGGCGCGTGGCGTCGCATCCGGGCCGTGCTCCGGCCGTGGCACGCGGCGGGGCATACCTCGCTTTCCTGCAGGAGGGAGACGGCGGACAAACCCTCCTTCGGGGCCTCGCCCTTTCCGCCGACGGCGCCGCAATCGAGCGAGATCCCGACGTACTCTACGAGACCTCATGGGCCGTGGACCACCCCGCCGTGTCCCCCGATGGCAACCGGGTCGCGTTCCAGGCCCAGCCGCACACCGACTGGGAGATCTATACTGTGGGGACGTCGTCCGGGGCCGGTGAGGCACGCCGGGTGACCTGGGAGATCCAGCACGATCTCTTCCCCGCCTGGGTCACGGACACCCAGATCCTGGCCATGAAGGGGGAGTTCCGGCACCGTCGGGCACATCTCTACGACGTCGGGACCGGCGAGAGCTACGAGTTGTTCCACAACAACACCCTACGCACCATCGCCCCGCAGTACGAATGGGTGGTGCACCCGCACGGGGAGGGAATCCTCATCAACGCCGAGCGGGACGGCAACACCATCTCCCCCGAGCAGGGGGTCTACTGGGTCGATCTCGGATCCACGGTGTCACACGGGGAGCTGGTGGCGCGCCTCCGGGAGAACCTGGCGGGCGAACGCGAGCTCCTGGAAACGGGTTGGGCACGCTTCGCCCCGTTGGCCCAGGAGATCCGGCCGGTGGCCGACGTCATTTCGGTGGGACGGATCCATCATTACGCCGCGGATCTCTACGCCTTCGGCTCCAAGTTCGTCACCGAGCCGGGGAACGCCCTGGCCCGTGAGTACCTGAGGGAGACGCTCGAGTCGTGGGGATACGAGGTGGAGCTACAGTGGTTCGAGGCCACGGGCCGCGGGCAGGGAACCAGGACGGCCAACGTGGTAGCGACCCTTGCCGGGACGGAAAACCCGGAGCAGGTCTACGTCATTTCCTCGCACTTCGACTCGGTCCTGTCCGGCCCCGGCGCGGACGACAATTCCTCGGCCACCACGGCCCTCCTGGAGGCGGCCCGGGTTTTGGCCGAACACCCCCGGCGAGCCACCATCCAGTTCGCATTTCTCACCGCGGAGGAGGCCGGGCTCCTGGGGGCGCGCGAGTTCGTGAGGCGGGCGCAACAAAACGGTGTCCATATCGCAGGCATCCTCAACAACGACATGGTCGGCTGGACCCGGAGCCATCGCCTCGACAACACGATCCGCTATTCGAACGACGGGATCCGGGACATGCAGCACGCGGCAGCCCACTTCTTCTCCGACCTCATCACCTACGACGCGCGCTACTACAGGAGCACGGACGCGGCGGCGTTCTTCGATGCGTACGGGGACATCGTGGGGGGAATCGGCTCGTATCCGGTGCTGGGGAACCCGAACTACCATCGGGTCACCGACCAGCTCGAGACCATCGACCACCGTCTGGTGGCAGAGGTGAGCCGCACGACGGTGGCGTCGATCATGCTCCTGGCCGACGGGCCTTCCCGGATCGCGAACCTGCGGCTGGCGGAGAGCACCTCTGGCGGAGGGGCCGGCACCGTGGAGTGGGATCCGTCGCCTGAGGCCGGCGTGGTCGAGTACCGGGTGCGTGTCGAGGGGTCGGACGGGGCCTGGCACGAGCTGGCGCCCGTGACGGGGCCCCGAGCCGAGCTCCCGGCGGGTGTGGAGGCCCGGCAGGTCGAAGTCCGGGCCCGGTTCGCGGACGGCATCGAGAGCTTCGACGGCGCTCGGTTGAGTCTCATCGAGGCAGCCGCGCGATGAGTGCCGACCCGCATACCCCCCCAGAGTCGGGGCTCGCCCGGTCGCTGAGGGAGCGGTTCGTCCAGATGGGCTTTTCGACCCCCGCTGACGGGGCTCGGCCGGGCCGTACCCTGGTGGCCGCCCGGGAGCGCCTCACCAATGGGATCGCCCTCTATCTCGGCGGCAACGCGGCGCGTCGAGCCTCCCTGGTCCACCGGCTGCAGGCGGATGTCGGGACCCTCGTCTCGGCCGGGGAAGTCGCAGCGGTGGCCGACGCGGCGGAACTCCTGGCCGCACGGCTCGGGGAGGTGGACCACGATGCCGGGACCGATCTGCTCCTGGATTCCCTCCTCACGCCGATCGTCGTCGAGGAGCTCCGAAGTCGCGGCAGCTACCCTCGGTCAGGCCCGCGGTCCGGAGCGGGAGCGGACTGAACCGCCAATCTCGAACACCCCGGTGAGCGCTCGCAGGAACGCGAGGCCTTCGCGCGGCCACCCGGAAATCCCCTCGCTGCTCCCGCGTCCGGAGTGACCGAGAAGTCCGAGGATCTCGGCGGTGACGTCGGGCGACCGTCCCTCCAGCCGACGGGCGAGCGCGAGGGTTTCGGTGAAGGGGATGAGGTGGTCCTCGCGCGGGTGGAGCAGGCGCACGGGAAGAGGGATGCGCTCGACGAACCGGATCGGGTCGAGGAGAGGAATCGCCTCCCGTGTCATCGGGACCAGGCGTGCCAGGAGCTCGTCCACCGCCGCGCGTTCGGGCTCCTGCCCCTCCGGGGGGACGAAGAGGTCGTAGAGGGACCGCATGCGGGGAGGCAGCATCCGACGCTGATGCCGTTGGAGGGAACGGAAGCTCTGGTCCCAGGCGGCGACCTGGCGGTCGCCGGCCGCCGTCGCCAACCTTCGAAGGGCGTCCGCCACCGGGACGGTGTCCCCGAGCCCCAGTTCGAGCCGCAGAGAGTTTGCCCCAACCACCCAGCGTCCGTAGGGATCCGGGCGAAGATACAGCTCCCGATCCTCCCACTGGTGCTGACCCAGGAACTGGAAACGGAAGGTCCGTCCGAGGTCGGAGTACCCCCCCCACCCGACTACGCCGCGGAGGGCTCCCTGCAACTCGGGGTCGGAAGCGGCGTGAAGCGCCTGCGGCACCCCGAAGGAGAAGCCCAGGAGCGTCACCCCTCCGGGTTCGGATCCCGGGTCGTCGGCCAGCCGGCGCACCGTCGAACCGATTACGCGCTGGGCGAACCCGGGAGCGAAGTCCAACTCCCTCCACGGCGTGATCTCGGGAACGAGCACCCGCCCGCCCGCCGCGGCGAGAGCCTCGACGAAGCGGACCAGGGAGGGGTGGTGGCGTCCCGGCCGCGTGAGGCCGTGCAGCACCACCCAGCCGGGTCGGGGTCCGGGTCCGTCCGCCTCCACCAGCGATGCGGGGGTCGACTCGGGGCCTTCCCGGATCGGGATGACGACTTCCCGGGTCCGCAGGGGCGACGTCGGGCGGACGGACCCCCGGATGAAGCGAAGTGCATCGAGGAGGGGAGTGGACATGCGAGGATGGTAGGAAATCGGTCCGGCGGGATCCAGCCCGGCGGAAGGGTATTCAGGTCCACGGGGGGTTTCTCTCCCGGTCCCTCCGTCGTATCTATAGTCGGCATTACCTTCGGCGGTCCTCGCCGTTCCGTTTCCGGCACGCTCCCCTGACACGAGAGAAATGACGCAGTTCCGCCCTCCATATGCCCAGGCGGCCGGCGCCTCCGCCGCAGCGTTCCTCCTCTACCTGGTGACCCTCGCTCCCACCACCTGGTTCTGGGATACGAGCGAGTACATCGCCACGGCGCATATCCTCGGGCTTCCCCACCCGCCGGGGAACCCCCTCTTCGTGGTCGTCGGGCGGGTGTGGAGCCTGCTTCTTGCGCCCACCGGGCTGGACGTGGCCGTCCGGATCAACCTGCTGGCGGCCGTGACCTCCTCCCTCGCCACGGGCTTCTTCTTCCTCGTGGCATACCGGATCCTGACCGGGTGGGTCGACCGGGCGGAGGGCGTGTGGATCCAGAGGATGCCCTCCATCGGCGCCTGGCTCGGGGCGCTCCTGGGGTCCACGGCGTTCACTGTCTGGACCCAGTCCAACGTGAACGAGAAGGTCTATACCCTCGCGGTGCTCGGAATCGCCGCGGTCTCCTGGCTGGCCCTCCGCTGGTACGACGAGCGGGATCGGCCGGGCAGCGGGCTCTGGTTGGTTCTGGCCGTGTTCCTGATGGTGCTCGGGACCACCAACCAGTTGATGGCCCTCCTCCCGGCGCCCGCTCTCGGACTCATGATCCTCCTGGAGAAGCCCCGAGTCTTGCTCGACCGCAACCTCCTGATCCGGGCGGGTCTGGCCGCGGTTCTGGCGCTTTCGTTCAACTTCTTCCTTCCCATCCGGTCCGCCCAGCAACCCATCATCAACGAGGGAGAGCCGGTCTGCGAGACCCTGGTCGGGGCCGGGGTGGCCATATACACCAATGGGACTTTCGGCTGCGAGGCATTGGCAGCCAACCTCAAGCGCGAGCAGTACCTGAAGCCGTCGATCTTCCACGATCCGACGGTCTCGCTGGCCCGTCCGCCGGAACCCCGCCCCATCGGGCTGATCGCGCACCAGTACCTGAACTATTTCCAGTACTTCGACTGGCAGTGGGCACGAGGTCTCGCCACATCCGAGCTGCCCGGCAACCGGCGCTTGCCCGTCACGCTCCTCTTTCTGGGACTCGGGATCTGGGGCCTGGTGGTTTCCTGGCGGGCGGGCCGCGGGCCGGGCGTGTACATGGCGGTCCTGGCCGTGACCCTGACTCTGGCGCTCGTCTTCTATCTCAACTTCAAGTACGGATACTCGCTGGGTCCGGCAGAGATGGATCGTGCGATGAAGGAAGTGCGCGAGCGTGACTACTTCTTCATCGCCTCTTTCCACGTCTGGGGTTTCCTGGCCGGAATGGGACTGATGGCCGCGTGGCGATGGACCGCAGGGGGGAGGAGGTCGGGCTCAGGCACCGGAGGGCCGACGGGCCGCCCCCTCGCGCTCGCCTCGCCGATCCTCATTGTGGCGTTCATTCCGCTCGTCTTCAATTGGGCCTGGGCCTCCCGGAGCGGTGACCACTCGGCTCGGGACTGGGCCTACAACATTCTGCAGAGCGTGGAGCCGTACGGGGTGCTCTTCACGAACGGGGACAATGACACCTTCCCCCTCTGGTATCTTCAGGAGGTGGAAGGCATCCGCCCCGACGTGACCGTGATCGTGGTCCAGTACCTCTACACGCAGTGGTATCCGAGGCAGTTGAACTACCACACCTCGCCTCAGGGGCAGCGGGCCTTTCAGCCGCAGGACGATCTGGGCGTCTACCCGGTGCCGGAAAGTCCTCCCGAGGGTTCGATCACCCGACTGACCGACGCGGAGTTGAACCAGCTCGGGAGCGGTGTCCTCCCTTCCGACCAGGTCTTCCCGCTGGGGCCCGTCGCCCTGGAGTTCACCGAAGGTACCTTCCTCGGCAGGGGAGAGCGGATCGCCCTCGCGATCATTCGTGACAGTCTGGGCGAACGTCCGATCCACTTCACGAGTTCAGGGGGGCTCGCCGAGGAGATTGGTCTCGCGGACAGGCTGGTTCGTCAGGGAGTGACGATGCGACTCCGGCTGGACGATCTGGCCGACGATCCGGCGTTGGTCCAGGCCTCCCCGCAGCTCTGGAGCGACTGGGTGGACCTGGATGTGACCCTGACCCTCGCGGAGGAGCACTTCCGCTACCGTGGCCTCGAGGAGCGGGAGATCTGGGCGGACCGAGCCACGCTGAACATTCCCTGGCACTTCTACATTCTCTACTTCCAGCTGTCGGACGTGGCGGAGACGGCGGGGATGGATCAAACCCTCGTAGATGCGCTCCGAGAGCGGTCCCGCCGGTTCGAGCTGACCGCAAGGGGCGGGACCCGGGCCATGATCGAGGAGTGACAGGGCGAAATCCCGGAACCCGCCGGTCTCGTCGGGGTTCTGGTGCTCCGAGTCCCGGACTTCCGCTCAGCCTCCACAGCGCCGATGGACCCATACCACGGTTTTTCCGTCTCCGAGATCCAGCGGTATTCCAGGCACTTCTCCCTGGCCGAGGTGGGTGCTGAAGGGCAGGCGAAGCTGCGCGAGGCGAGGGTTCTCCTGGTCGGGGCGGGCGGGCTCGGATCTCCGGCGGCGCTCTATCTGGCGGCGGCGGGGGTGGGCACCCTCGGCATCGTGGACCCCGACCGCGTCGAGCTTTCGAACCTCCAGCGGCAGGTGATCCACGCAACCTCCGACGTCGGAAGGGCCAAGGTCGCCTCCGCCGGCGACCGGATGAGGGCGTTGAACCCGGAAATTCGGGTGGAGCCTCATCGTACCCGCCTCGACTCTACGAATGCCCTCGAGATCCTGGAGGGGTACGACCTGGTCGTCGACGGCTCGGACAACTTCGCCACCAGGTACCTGGTGAACGATGCGTGCGTCCTTTCGGGTCGGCCATGGGTCTACGGCGCGGTGCTCCGGTGGGAAGGTCAGCTCGCGCTCTTCGCGGCACCTGACGGACCTTGCTACCGCTGTCTCTTCGCCGAGCCCCCTCCTCCGGGGCTCGTTCCGGGGTGTGCAGAGGCCGGAGTAGTGGGCGTTCTTCCCGGAGTCATCGGGGCGATGCAGGCGCTCGAGGCCATCAAGTGGATCCTCGGCGCCGGAACCTCCATGGCCGGCCGCCTCCTCAGCTTTGACGCTCTCCGGTTCTCGAGTCGGGAGATCCGGATCCGGCGCCGGCCGGACTGTCCTATCTGCGGTGAGTCGCCATCCATCGAAGTGCTGATGGACTACGATCACTTCTGCGCGACCGGTGAGCATCGGAATTTCGATGTTCGGATGACTGAGAATCGTGGATCCGAGCCCGACTCCGCGTCGGACGGAGGAAGGGTCGCCCCCGAGATCACCCCCGCCGAAGCCCGGCGTAAGCTCGGTCAGACCACTCCACCCCTTCTTCTGGACGTCCGCGAAGAATGGGAGTGGAAGGTCTCGAATCTCGCGTCAGAGGGGGCGATTCACGTCCCATTCGACCGACTCCGAGAAGCGCTGGCGGACCTGCCTTCCGATCGCGACCTCGTGGTGTACTGTCGCACGGGCGGGAGAAGCGCAGAAGCGGCCCAGTTCTTGCAAGATTTGGGGTTCAATCGGGTGTCGAATCTCGCTGGGGGACTTGCCCGTTGGGTCCGCGAGCTGGATGACGACATCCCCGTGGCGTAGGCTCAATCGCGGGCCGCAAAGCGGTGTTGTGCCGACTTTCCGGTCCCACTATATTTGCCGCGGTTCGTCTGGCGAGGTTCCACGGGGGTCGCACCGGGAGCCCCATCGCCTCGGCTGTCGGCCGTGAGCGGGACATATGGTGGACAGCGCAGGCATGTATTTTCCGAAACGCGAGTTCCTAAATTCAGGGAGGCTCCATGAAGGGACGATTCATCGTGGCGATCGCGGCCGTAGCGGCCCTGTTCTTGCCCGAAATCGCCGAAGCACAGAGACCCGGCTCCATCGAGCTGGGCGCCCTCGGCCGCTTCGGCGTCTACGACAGCGAGGTCGGCCTCGATAACGCCCCTGCGGTGGGCGCCCGGGCGGGCATTTTCTTCCTACCCAACCTATCGCTCGAGCTGGACTGGACGTACGCCGAGCCGGACCTGCAGGATGCTCCGGGCTGGCAGGGCCGTGAGTTCATTCGGCACGAGCTCTACCAGGGCCGGGTGCTGTACACCCATTGGCTCGGGGAGAGCGCCGGACTTCTCCTCGGTGCCGGCTACAGCTACGACCACTATTCCACGCCGCGGCGCGTTGGCGCCCGTGGTGGTGGTCCCGGTGGTTTGCTCGGAATGCGGTTCAAGTTCAACGACCTTTTCTCGGCACGCGTCGAGGGAACCGCTTACTACGTGCCGGAGGACGAGGACGCCCACGTGACCGCCCGCCCCACCACCCTGAACCTCGGCGTTCAGGCGGGGCTGAGCCTCATGCTCAGGAATCGGGTCGAGGAGCGCGTGGTGGAGCTTCCAGCGCCGCCGCCCGATACCGTCGTGATCACAGAGCAGGTCGAGGTGGAGGCGCCGCTGCCCGAGGGCGCACCTTCCCAGATCTGCCTCGCGAACGGCGAGAACATGACCATCTACATCACCCCGCAGGGTGATACCCTCGTCGGTCCCCGGCGCGTGAACGTTCGCGACCTCGGTCCGGGAGTGGCTTTCGCTGGTGAGTATGCGGCCGGCCGTGCCTGGTTCGAGCAGGACGAGCCCATCGTCTTCGCTCAGGAGGTGGATGACGACAGTCACGAGCTGGAGTACGTGCGCACCGGTGGTGAGCTGTCGCTCGACTGCCCCAACATCCGCCGCGTAGGTGAGTTCGGCGGCGTACCACTCTTCGTGGACGCGGGGGCACAGGCGCCCTACGAGACGCTCTACGTCCCGGTCCGTCCGGGCGTATGGCAGGCGTACCAGACCGACCTGGCGGCGGTGCGGGGCTGATCGACCTGCACCACTCACGACGCACGAGACGTGCGTAGGTGAAAGCACGACTATGATCGAGAGCCCGCTCCGGGTAGATTCCGGAGCGGGCTCTCGCACGTCGCAAGGCTGGCGTGCGATTCGCCCGGGCACCTTGTTGGCCGAATGGCCGGCCTCAGAAAACTGAACGACCCAGCCTTGGATTCTGACGTGTGGTCCGGTCGGATTGGGGCAACGCAACGCCGGAACCCCGGCAGGTCGGCCCTTGCGGGTGCTTTCAAGTTGGCATCCATCTTGCGACAGAAGACAGTTGGTTCAGTATCCCGGACGCGCGCCCAGAGGAATGGGGCACCAAGCGGCCGGGCGCCTCCGGCACAGTCCGGAGGAATGACACCCGGCGCCTCGAGCGCCTCACAATCCCAAGGGGGAACCGCATGAAGAAGCTGTTTCGATCCACATTGTTCGCCGGAGTGCTGGCGTTCGGCGTGGTCGCCTGTGGTGACGATGTATCCGTCACCGATCCGGGCGAAACGCCGCACCCGCCGCTCACGGTGCAACTCTCCGACGTGAGTCTTAACGTCGGCGAGTCGGCCAATCTGGCCGCGCAGGTCTCCGGAGGTAACCCGCAGGCGTCCACGAGTTGGACCTGTGAGTCTTCCAGCACCGACATCGTCACCGTGAGCGAGAGCAGCACGGGCTGTCTCGTGACCGCCGAGGGCATGGGCAACACGACCGTGACCGTAACGGTCACCCGTGGCAGCATGACCGGTAGCGCTTCGGCGCAGGTCAGCGTGGCGGAGCTCACCCAGGCCCAGGTGTCGATCCACGATATCCGTCAGGGTGGCACCACCGCTGACATCGACAACATCGCCGGTCAGCTCGACGTGGTGATCAACGTTGAGCCGGGCGACGAGACGCCGGTTCAGCTCGATCTCCTCGTGGACGAGGACGTCGTCGCTTCGCAGCAGTTCTCGCAGGCCCAGATCGCCGAGCTGCAGGCCGCCGTGGAGGCCGCTGAGGCTTCCGAGGTGCCGGTACAGATCACGCTGTCCTTCAATACGGGCTACTACGAGATCGTAGATGGTGCCGCGTGGATCCGCAGCTACAACGGTCCGCGGGAGATTTCCGCGAATCTACACGTCGCGCAGCTCGAGGCCGCACCGCGCGCCTCGAACACCGTGACGGTGATCTTCAACAACGAGGACGGCTACCACGTCGAGGCCTCGCTGCCCACCAACTCCGCGATGGACGTGGACGGGCGCCGCTGGTACGGTGGCTGGGGTGAGGACGAGGTCGCCGACCTGACGGTCTACCCGGTCTTCTACTCCGGGCAGGATGCGCAGCTCGTGACCGTCGGCCTCTGTGGCGACGTCCAGAGCGAGTCTGACGCGCCCTTCGCGTTCGACTTCGACTGCGAAAACTTCGAGTCGCTTCGTGTCCTGGGTGAGGCCCCTCCTGGTGAGGTTCCGACCGTGATCGCGCAGTACGCGGTCTCGGGGGACGACGCCCCGGCGGATAACATTCTGAATGCGGACCATCCGTTCCCGGCCCGGATCGACAACTGGGCTCCCGTGGTCGACGACCCGGCAGATCCGGTCTTCAGCATCGTCCGGCAGACCGGTCTCGACAACGTGGGGAACTGGCTTAACGATGAGTACGCCTTCTCCAACGGTTACTACTACGGGAACGTGCTCGACGCCGGCGTTGGCAAGGTGGCCAAGGCTGACGCGGGTTACCAGATCCGTTCTGGCTCCGACGAGCTTATCGCCCCCACGCCCGGACTCACGGGTGCCGGCCTTGCGGCTGAGCTGGGTGTTGATGCCGAGTCGGTGACGAACACCGAGTACAACGCTCGTGTGAACTCCTGCGACCTCCTCGGAAACTGCCGCTTCTTCGGGCAGGAGTCCGACGTCGATCACCCGCTCCTTTCGTTCGGGTACGATGAGACGGCGCCTGGGCTCCAGTTCATCACCGATGACATGGGTGTCCTGGAAGATGCGCGTGTGATCGTGGACGAGTTCACGACCGACGACGACATCAGCCTGGTGGGTACCGACATTGCGGCCGGCTTCGCGCCGATCGTGAGTGGGCTGTCCTTCCAGAGGGCGCTCACGCAGGTGGGCTCCACCTTCGACATGCCGGAGTCGCCGACCGTGACGGTCTTCGGCGCTGGCGACGATCCGGTGGACATGCCGTTCACCACGCTGGATGCAAACGACATCGTCTCGACCCTGGAGAGCCTCGCTGAGACGCCGGCTCTTGGCGACGAGGGCTTCGCGCTCGCCGCACAGACGACGATTGAGTACATGTGGAGCATCGGTGACTACATCGAGGCGAACGCCGCCGCCGATCCCAACTACTACATCTACCAGGTGCGCCTCCGCGACCAGGCCGGTAACACGACCCTGGGCGACCGGGCCGCGTACCACAACAACCTGGCACGCCCGGAAATCGAGGCCCTTACGCGGTCGAGCGGGTTCCCCGCCGATCCGGCCTTCCGGGTGACCTTCACGCACGATGACCTCGAGCTCTTCGAGGGGTCGCTCGCGCTCGAGTATCCCAACACCGGTGGTGTGGTGGTCTGGGAGCGCCCGGGTGCCGAGATCAGCTCCGTGCTGCGTCTCGACGCGGGTATCGAGGATGGGGTCACGTTCAACGACTACATCCAGCGGCCGCACCGTGACCTGATGCTCGATCTACAGTTCGCGAGCCTTGGGCTGCCGTTCCTGAAGAACATCCAGGCGACGGATGGCACGGGTACCCCGGTAGTCACGGGTGTCGACAACTCCAAGCCGGTTGCGGCCGAGGCGCAGGTCTACAACGGCCTGCCGCTGGTGGAGACCGGCACCGTCCACGGCACGACGGAGAACGGACAGTCCGACATCGTTGGCGTCGGCATTCCGCCGGAAGAGGTTCCGGACTTCAGCGTGGACTACTTCGATGACACCGACATCCAGAGCTGGGGCGTGGTCGACACGAGCGCCCCGAACTGCGAGGCCAACTACTGCGCCCGGTTGATCGGGCCGAGCGGAACGTTCGAGCTTCCGTTCGCCGCAGTGGTGATCGTGTGGGCCGACGCAGCCGCGCCGACCGTATGGCGTGTGGCCGAGGTGGCAACTCCGAACTTCAGCGGCTCGTTCCCGACTCGGGACGACGGCGCCGAGCGTCTGTTCGAGTGGCACTTCGACGGTTCTATCGAGGGTTCTGCCGGAGGCGACATCCTCTTCCGCGCCGTGGGTATCAATGGCAGCGGGGACGGACTCCTCTCGGCTGAGCTGACCGAGGTTGCGCCGATTCCGGTGCAGACGCGGATCGATCCGGCTACGACGCCGGACTCGGCGGTCACAGTGGGCATCACTGAGGGTGCGACCGAGACGTTCACGGTCACGCTCCAGACCTCCGATGACGGTGGTCTGACGTGGGATCCCGTCGAGGGCGAGGACGTGACGTTCTCCGCCAGCGGTCTCTTCGGGGACTTCAACGAGGATCCGCCGGTTGTGACGAGCGACGTTGCTGGGGACGCTACGATTCAGTTCCTGGCCAACACCGCGTCCACGGGTACCATCACGGCGACGTGGGGGAGTCATTCCGTCACGTGGACGGTGGAAATCACACCGTAACCCTGCAGTACCTTCAGCACCCCGGGGGGCTTCATGCCCCCCGGGTCTGGCGCCCCGCCGTTGTGGGGGGGCGCTTTTTTTTTGCCCGTGTGCCATGGGAGACAGGCCCACCGGAACGGCACGGGGTCACGAGTGGTAGAGACCAACTGAAGACAGAAGCCGGGAACCCCCGACATCCCCAACCCCAACGATCCCACGAAATGGAGAGCCTCGTGACCTCACATTCGTCTGCCCGGACACCTCACGCCTTCGGGCGCTGGACTCTCCTCATACCGGCCTTCGCCGTCGGCCTCGTCCTCCCCGCTTGCGACGAGTCCTCCATCTCCAACGATCCGAACCTCCCCAACACCCTGGAGACGGACGTGCAGGAGATGCGAGTCACGAGTCTCAACCGGCCCGTACAGTTCTCCGTGGTGGCGAAGAACCGCGCCGGTAATGTGCTTCCGAACATCGTCTTCTTGTGGAATTCGACGAACCACCTGGTTCTCCGCCCCGAAGGGGACGGCGTGTACATTCCGCAGGTGGACGGGAACGCGACAGTCCGGGTGCGACCCGACCACGAGGTGCATGGGACCGGGGTCGCCACCCTCCTGGCCGAGATCGACGTGGTGGTGGATCAGGAGGTGGTGGAGGTGGAGATCACCCCGAGTGGTATGGTCCTCGACCAGCCAGGAGCACAGGCGACCCTCGTGGCCGAGGGGCGGGACGACGCCGGCACGCCATACCATCGTGACCACACGGTAGAATGGGAGTCGGGAGACGAATCGGTGGTCACGGTGGATCCGGACGGCACGGTCACGGCGGTCTCGGAAGGGGTCGCAATGATCATGGCCACAGTCGGTGGCGTCACGGGGTCCGTCGAGGTCGGGGTGGATTTCGGCGGGGACGAATAGGGCCGCGTGCCAGGAGGTCTACGGGCTGCTCGGTTCACCCTCATCTCATCCAACAGGAGCGGGGATTTGTCCATTTTCAGATTGATGATGCGATCGGCCGGGGTTGGCAGCGCTGCCGTGACATTGCTCCTCCTCCTGTCGGGTTGCGGCGAAGCGGCCCCGCCTGGCCAGGAGGCGCTCGCCGCCGTGGAGCCGGGCACTCCCAAGGCCGAGGTCCTGGCCCTCCTCCCGGACGGAGATCTCTCAGGTCTGTCGGGGGACGGCGAGGCTGACTCCAGGGTCACGCAAGGGTATCGGACGCAACGCTACTTCACCGGGGGAGCCACCGTCGAGGTGGTCTGGCTGCACCACTCCGGGACCGAGGGCGAGGCAGTGGACCCGAGGACGGAGCTCACACCCCTCCTCTTCAGGAACGATATCCTGGACGGCTGGGGCTGGGACCACTTCGAAGAGCGATCCGGCGAGTGGGGCCTCTCGGCTCCTCCGGGCTCGGGCGCTTTCTGACCGGGGGGCGCCGCCGGAGCGCTCAGTACCGCGCGAGTTTTCGGATCGCTTCGAGGACGTCGGCCTTCTGCGGCAGGATTTCCTCTTCGAGCTGAGGAGAATAGGCCACCCAGGTGTCGAGTGAGCCTACCCGCCGTACCGGCCCGTCCAGCCAGGCGAAGAGTTCGTCGGCGATCCGTGCCGCGATCTCGGCACCAATCCCCCAGGAAAGCGCATCTTCATGCACGACCACGACCTTGTTCGTTTTTCGGACCGAGGTCGCGATGGTCTCCATATCCAGGGGGTTCAACGTCCGGAGGTCGATCAC
The DNA here is from genome assembly GCA_040905325.1 of Gemmatimonadota bacterium. Lineage (GTDB taxonomy): Bacteria > Gemmatimonadota > Gemmatimonadetes > Longimicrobiales > Gaopeijiaceae > JBBDRS01. The sequence goes on along the minus strand of JBBDRS010000040.1, from coordinate 47,434 downwards.
CTCCGCTTCGATGCCCTCCTGCATGGCCACCCGCGCCGCGTCGAGGGACCGCTTCACGAGGGCGCCGCACGTGACCACGGTGAGATCGCTTCCCTCCCGAACCACCTGAGCCCTCCCGAATGGGATCATGTGGTCGGGTCCCGGATACCGGCCTTTGTTGTAGACCTGCCGGTAAAGGTGCTTGTGCTCCAGGAAGATGACCGGGTCCTCGCAACGGATGGCCGTGCGAAGGAGTCCGTTCGCGTCCTCGGCCGTGGCCGGAAGCACCACCCGGAGGCCCGGCGTATGGGTGAAGAGCGACGCACCCGTCTGGGAGTGGTAGATCCCTCCTCCCCGGAGATATCCGCCATAGGGGACCCGGATCACGACCGGGGCGGCCCAGTTACCCCCCGACCGATACCGCATGGTGGCGAGCTCGTTGCGGATCTGGTGGAAGGCCGGCCAGATGTAATCGAAGAACTGGATCTCGACGACCGGACGCAGGCCCCGAAGCGCCATCCCGATGGCCCGCCCCACGATGTTCGCCTCGGCGAGGGGAGTGTTGAACACCCGGGTGCTCCCGAATCGCCGCTGGAGCCCGTGGGTGACCTTGAACACCCCACCCTTTCCGGAGACTTCTTCCAGCGCGGCCTCGCGTGAGGCATCCGCCACATCCTGGCCGAAGACGACAATCCTCGGATCCCGCGCCATCTCGTCTCTGAGAGTCGCGTTGAGGAGGTCGACCATGGTGTACTCCCGGCCATCTCCCGCCGCCTCGGGCGGTGAGTCGAAGGTCGGGTCCGTGGGGTCCACGTCGGGAGAGAAGAGGAAGTCCATCGCCGTCGAGGGGTCCGGCTGCGGATGCTCGAGCGCCTGGTCTCCCGCCAGGGCCACCTCCTTTCGTACGTCCTGCTCGAGGCGGTCCAGCTCCGCCTCGTCCGCCACCCCCTCCTCCACCAGGAGCGCACGAAGTCGCACGATCGGGTCCCTTTTCGCGTCCCCCGCGCGTTCGGCCTCGGAGCGGTACATCCGCTCGTCGTCGGACATCGAGTGGGAGTAGGGCCGGATGGTACGAGCGTGGACGAGAGCCGGCCCCCTGCCTTCCCGACAGTGCAGCACCGCGTGACCACACCGCTCGTAGGACTCCCGCACGTCCGTCCCATCACACTCGGTAATGAAGAGGTTGGGAAAACCGCGGAGCAGTCGCGCGATGTTGCCCCCGGCGGTCTGGACTTCGACCGGGGTCGAGATGGCGTACCCGTTGTCCTCCACCAGAAAGACCACGGGGAGCTTCAGGTTGCACGCCGTGTTCATGGCCTCCCAGAATTCCCCTTCGGAGGTCGTCCCCTCCCCGGTGGAGACCACCGTCACCTCGTCGTCCGCGAAGTCCTCGATGGCACGCCGCAGGTCCTTTGATCGACGGGCCCGCCAGCCGGCCTCCGCGGTTCCGACCGCATGCAGGAACTGGGTCCCCGTGGGGGAGGAGAGGGTGACGATCCGGAGACGCGGATCCCCGAAATGGGAGGGCATTTGCCGGCCCCCGGAGGAGGGATCGTCTTCCGCCGCGACGGCCTGGAGGAGGTGATCCAACGGGGTCTGGCCGAGGGCCAGGGCGAAGGCTCGGTCGCGGTAGTAGAAGTGGAACCAGTCGGAGCCGGGTCGGACGTGGCGGGCCATGGCCACCTGGACCGCCTCGTGACCGGCACCGGAGATCTGGAAGAAGACCTTGTTCTGCCGCTTGAGGCTCATCTCGCGGTCGTCGATCCGACGTGCGGTGACCATGGTCCGGTACATGTCGAGGAGATCGTCCGGAGTCAGCCCACTGAACGGCTCCGTGGAAGAGCGTTCGCGCTGGGTCGTCAGATCGGTCTCCATCGAGTCTCCGAGCGAGGGACGGCGGTCACGCACCCCCCTGAAGGGAGACGATCGGAGGGACGCACGGGTCACTGAAGATACCGGGCGGCGCCGTGGGGGCCAAGGATGTCAGGGTGCCGCGGCGTCCTCGAGCGCAGCGCGGAGTTCCGGGACCGTCGTGACCGGTCGACGGCAGGCGTGATGACGACAGACGTATGCGGCGGCCCGTCCCCCCACCGCAGGCCGATCCTTCAGCAGCGGCGACGGTGGCGCGCCCGGCTCCGAAGGGTGGAGCCCCGATACGACCCGGCCGGGAAGGAAGGGTCGATGGGTCTCTCGCAGCAGCCCTTCCAGGTCGCCGGACTCCGTCGGGGCGGGTGCGGTTCCGTTTCCCCGACCGGGTGGGGGGTCCTGGTCTCCCGGAACGAGCGCGATCTCGATGGGTGGATGAAGATGCGCGTCGGCCACCCCGAGAAGGTACCCGAACGCGTCGGGCATGGAGGTCAGCCCACCGGCAAGGGGCTCGACGAGGTCGCGGCTGGTACGGAGGAGAGAGGAACTTCCCATGATCGTTCCCAGACGCAGGAAGAGCTCCGCTGCCAGCGAAGGTCCTGCCGGGGTGGGCGTGTCGGTCACGCTTCGCGGCCGCACGACGAGCGGCTCACCGTCCGAGGGAGTGTCGAACAGAAGTCCGGAGTCCGGGTCGCGGAACCAGGTCTCGATCTCTCCGGCCATGCGGATGCCTTCTTCAAGCCATCTCCTCTCGAGCGTCACTTCGTGCAGCGACAGACAGGCGTTCGCGAGGGCCGCCAGGTCGTCCAGATAGGCCGGGATGCGGCGCCCTTCCGCCTGCGGAACCTGGTGCAGAAGACGATCGTCTCCTGGCCGGAGGGCCTCCAGGAGGTACTCCATTCCCGTTCGGGCCGCCTCCACGAAGCGGGGCTCGTCGAGGGCGGCACCCGCCTCGGCGAGGGCGCGGAGGGTGAGCCCGTTCCAGGCGGCGAGGATCTTCGAATCCCTGAGAGGGGGCTCGCGCGAGACCCTCCGTTCGAGGAGGAGCGTCCGGCATCGTGCCATCCGCTCTCCGAATTCCTCCACGGGGACCGCCGCCGCCCGGGCGAGCGCGACCGGTCCGTCCCCCGGGATGAGGATGTTGTTCCCTTCCCAGTTCCCCTCGCGAGTGACTCCGTAGGAGCGGGCGAAGAAGGCGGCGTCGTCTTCCCCGAGGACGTCCTCCAACTCCTCCCACGTCCAGACGTAGTACCGGCCTTCCTCACCCTCCGAATCGGCATCCCGCGCCGCATAGAATGCACCCTCCGGCGTGCGGAGGTCGGTCAGAAGGTATTCCAGCGTCTGCACGGTCACCCCGCGCATCTCATCGTCGCCCGTGACCTGGAAGGCCCGCAGGTAGGCGCGGGCGAGGAGGGCGTTGTCGTAGAGCATCTTCTCGAAGTGGGGGACCCTCCACTCCGTGTCCACCGCATACCGGTGGAATCCACCCGCCAGGTGGTCGCGCATTCCCCCCCTCGCCATGGCACGGAGGGTGTGGAGGGCGGCATCCAGGGGCTCGACCTCCCCGGACGGCCGGGCGCTTTCCGCCGCAGGCGACGTGGAGGCGATCCCTCGCATTCGCACGTGCTGACCGAGAAGGAACTCGAGGAGCATCGGCTGCGGGAACTTCGGTGCCCCGCCGAAGCCCCCGTTCCTGTGGTCGAAGCGGGCCAGGAGAACCCCTGTGGCACGGGAGAGGAGAGCCCGATCGAATGGGGGAGTATCGTCCCCGGAGTCCGCCGTGGTGCGCCGGTTGGCCCGTTCCAGGAGCCCCGTGATCTCTCCTGCCGCCCCCTCTACCGCGTCTCGACGGTCGTTCCAGGCCTGGAGGGTGGCCTCGAGCACCTGACGGAACGAGGGCATTCCGTGTCGGGGCTCAGGGGGGAAGTATGTCCCCCCGTAGAAGGGCTTCCCTCCCGGGGTCAGGAACACGGTCAGGGGCCATCCTCCCCGTCCGGTGAGCGCCTGGACCGCCCTCATGTATATGGCGTCGACGTCCGGGCGCTCCTCGCGATCGACCTTCACGTTCACGAAGCCCCGGTTCATGAGGTCGGCGACGTCTGGATCGGAGAAGGACTCCCGCTCCATGACGTGGCACCAGTGACACGCGGAGTACCCGATGGAAAGTAGAACGGGACGATCGTCCCGGGCTGCGCGGGCGAGGGCATCGGGGGACCAGGGGACCCAATGGACCGGGTTCTCCGCGTGCTGCAGGAGGTAGGGGCTGGTCTCGCCTCCGAGCTCGTTCGACATCGCGGCGTTCAGGAGGCGGCCGCGCCGCCTCCGTGGATCCCCGGGTCCCCTGCGGCATCTGCCGCTCGGGGGCGTTCGTCCCCCAGCGGCTTCAGCTCCGATTCGTCGAAGGCCCGGAATTGATCCTCGCCGTCCAGCTGGACGCGGTATCGGCCGGAGACCCTGCGCTCGTGACGCACGACGATGCCGTCCTGGCCCACGAGGGTGGGATCGACGGGGAAGTCACCGCGGCCGATCCGGACGCGGGTTCCCTCGGGGTAAAGATGAATCCTGACCATGCGAAGCGGACCCCCGGGGTTCAGCCTGCCGAGGCCAGATCGGGGATCTGGACTCCGCGGGCGATCTGTTTCAGGACGAAACGGGCGACTTCCTCCGGGGAGGCACTCCCCTCCCTGGCTACGATCTTCGCCACCCCGATCTTCCGGCCATCTCCACAGACGAGGCTGAGGAAGGCGGCGGGGAGGCTGCGAGCGGACGGGTCCGGGGCCTCCCATGGCTCGCTGGAGGCGCCGGCCTCTTCCAGGATCTCCTCGCCGTCGACGGACATTCCCACCACCGCCACGCGCACGTCACCCGCCTCGAGCGAGATGGAGATGTCATCGACCTCGGTCTCATCGACCGGGATGGTCGCCAGGAACGAGGGGATGCCGTTCACGAGCAGGCCCAGAGACAAGGCTGCGAACCCCTCGGGCACCTCCGCCGGCGAGCTTTCCGCAGGGAGGACGCTGTGGAGGACGGGATATTCCGGACTGACGAATGCGTTGAAGTCGCTCATGGCTTCCTGAAAGGTGAGTCCGCCACTCCCTCAGGGCAACCGGCCGACCGTAAGGGGCGGTCGCGCGCGGCAGTGTCGGGGAGTGACAGGCGGCGCCGTTGGGCCGGCCTTCCCACTTCTTCAACCGCCTTCTAAATTCTCGGCATACTCCGGGTACACCGGAACCGCCCGGGGGTCCCGCCGTGGGGCCCGTTCGATCTGTTCCCGGGACTCGAGCGGCGATCTGCCGAACCCGCGAGGAGCCAGCCATGTACAAGACGATGGTCGGACTGGTCCTGCGTCGCCCGGCGCTGCTTCCAGCGCTGCTGGGTTTCGCATGGGCCGCCAGGCGGAGGGGGTGGTATCGGCGGCCGCCCTTCCTTCCTGTCCCTCCCTCCCGTTACCTGCGCTGGCGAATGGATACCGCCTACGGTAGTGACGATGCGGCGCCTCCCCCCCATGAAGCAGCTCGCTATCTCGGCTGGGCTCGCCGGATGCGACGCGGGGGCTGAGGGCGGTCGCCATGGGACGAATCCTCCTCCTCCTGATCGTAGCGCTGGGGCTTGGGCTGGCATTTCCCTCCTCGAGAGAAATCATCGTGGAGCGGGCTCGGCCCCTCATGAACCCGGCTCTGACCTGGATGACGGTTCAGGAGTTGAACCAGATCGTGGTCGATCTCGAGTTCGAGGAGGAGGCGCGGGGCCGCCTGCCCCTCGGACGGGGAGAGTTCGATCAATGGATGGACCAGCGGTACCCACAGGCCGGCTCCCGCGAGGACTCCTGGGGCACCCGCTACAGGCTGGAGCTCGTACCGGAGGGGTTCGCGGCGAGGTCCGCCGGTCCGGATGGGGAATTCGGGACGGAGGACGACATCCGCCGCACGGGCTCCCATGCCCGGATCCCCGGGCGCTGACGATCTCGTGACCTGGGCTCCGACCCCTGACGACCTCCTCCGCTTCGGCCCCGCCCTCCTCTTTATCATGGCCGTGGCGGAGACCGCGGTACCAGCCGGCCTCCTGGTCCCGGCAGGGGTGGCGTTCTCCACGGGCGTGTTTCTGGCGCACCGAGGGTTGATGGCGTGGGAGGCCGTGATCCCGGCAGCTATGGTGGGGGCCCTGGTCGGGGACTCGCTCGGTTTCTGGCTGGGGCGGAGGGGTGCGCATCTCCTGCGCCGGAGCCCCTTCGTGTTTGCGTCGGGAGAGGGCCGGTTCGCGAACCTCGTCCGGGACGCAAGGATACGGACCGCCCGGTTCTTTCGTGACCGGTCCATGCTCGCAGTGAGCGGGGGGCGGGCGATCTCCTTCGTACGTACCTTCATGCCCGCGACGGCGGGAGCGAGCGGTGTCCCCTACCCCCGTTTCCTCATCTTCGATGGGGTGGGGGTGATCGTGTGGGCCGCACTCTACATCGCCCTGGGGCTCGGGGCCGCGGAGGGCTGGAGGGCCTTGTCCGTTCGGAGCGGTCCGGCCTTTCTGGCCTTCGCCGTTCTGGTGATCTTCCTCCTTCTGGCGACGTGGGCGCTCAGGAGCTGGTTCCGCCGGGGGACCCGGGAAGTCGAAACCGGGCTCCGGCAACCGGGGAGAAAAGTGCCATGAGCGCCGGCACTGACGTGGAATCCCCGGTCCGGAAGCCGGCTTCCCGGGCCCTTCGGGTGGGGTTGACCGGAAACGTCGCCTCGGGCAAGTCGACAGTCGCCGCTGCGTGGCGGCAGCGGGGGATTCCCGTGGTGGACGCGGACCAGTTGGCACGCGATGCCGTCGTCCCGGGGTCGCCCGGACTCGAGAGGGTCACCGAGGAGTTCGGTGACAGCCTCCTCACTCCCGACGGAGCCCTCGATCGGGCCGCATTGGGAGAGGTCGTCTTCGCGGACGCAGAGGCCAGGGGCCGACTCGAAGCGATCCTGCATCCCATCATCGCCGAATCGCGCGAGGAGTGGTGTCGCGAGCGGGAGGCGGAGGGCCACCGGATCGTGGTCTCCGAGATCCCCCTCCTCTTCGAGGTCGGGTTGACCGGGGACTTCGATCGTGTCGTAGTGGTGGACGCGCCCCGGGAGGAGCGCCTCCGACGCCTGGTCCAGGAACGGGACCTCTCTCATGCGGCAGCCGAAGGACTCATGTTGGCCCAGGGCGATCCGCGAGAGAAGCGGGAGAGGGCGGATCATGTCATCTTCAACACCGGGTCGCGCGCCGAGCTCGAGGAACGGGCTCTCCGGCTCCTGGATCGGCTCCAGGAGGAGGTGAACAAGTGAGCGAACCCGGGTGGGCGGCGACCGGCACACGCATCCGGCTCGACCTCCACCTCCACACCTTGGGGTCGTGGGATTCACTTTCCGACCCGGACGAGGTTCTGGAGCGGGCTCGCAGCCGCGGAATCGACCGGATCGCGATTACCGACCACAACCGGCTGGCCGTGGCGCTGGAGATGGCAGAGCGCCATCCGGAGCGCGTGATCGCCGGAGAGGAGGTCCGGACGAGCGAGGGGATCGATCTCATCGGTCTCTACCTCCAGGAAGAGATTCCCGAGGGGACTCCGGCGCGCGAGGCCTGCGCGGAGATCCGGGCCCAGGGGGGGATCGTCTATCTCCCACACCCCTTCGCGGCAGGGAAGGGAGGGGGGGGACGCCATGCGGAGGAGCTGGCCCCGCTCGTCGACGTGGTCGAGGTCTTCAACGCGCGACTCCTCCGGTCCGCCCGGAATCGGCAGGCCGACGATCTCGCCCGCCGCCATGGACGGCTGCGGGGCGGTGGATCGGACGCCCATACGGTAGGCGAAGTCGGGAATGTTCTTGTCGACCTCCCCGCCCACCCCAATGAGCCCGAGGCCCTCCTCCGTGCCCTCGGGGATGCCCGCATCACGGGACGCACCGCATCTCCCTGGGCCTTTGTATGTTCCAACGCGGCGAAGCTTCGAAAGCGGCTGGGTTGGGCGACCCCCGCGCCTTGACCGCGACCTGCCCCGGATCTAGCCTTTCCATCTATGTCCTACCGAATCCCAGACGTTCGTCGCGCGCCCATCCGTAATGTGCTGGAGGCCCTGAAAGGGGCGTCCAGCGTGGTACTCACGACCCACATGAACGCCGATGGCGACGGGGTTGGCTGCCAAGCAGCCCTCCAGGCCCTCCTCGGACAGTGGGGAATCGAAGCGTGGATCGTAAACCCCACCACGATTCCCCGGAATCTGAGGTTCCTGATCCGGGACGCGTCGACCGTCCTGGACGCCGGTTCGGAGGCGGCGAACCGGCGCTGTCAGGCGGCGGACCTCTGCGTGGTGGTGGATACCGGGGAGGTGCCGCGGATCGGCCGCGTGAATCCGCTGGTCGCGGGCGTGCCGAAGGTCGTGATCGACCACCATCCGCCGGGGGAACGCCCCATCGAGGGGATCGAGCTGCGCGATCAGGGTGCTGGGGCTGCCGGGGAGCTCGTCTTCGACCTGGTATTCGCCGCCGAGGGCGAGTGGTCGCGGGCCATGGTCGAGGGCCTCTATGTTGCGCTCATGACCGACACGGGATCGTTCCGCTTCTCCAATAGCTCCCCGACGATCCACCGGGTTGCTGCGGAGCTCATCGAGCGGGGTGTAGATCCCGATGTTCTGCATCGTCAGGTGTACGGGGCCTTCCCACTGCGCCGTTTCCGGCTGCTCCAGAGCGCCCTCGAGACGCTGTCGGTATCCGACGGAGGCCGCGTCGGTTGGATGAGCGTGCCCACCGAGGCATACCGGGAACTGGGTTGCCGACCGGACGACCTGGAAGGAATGGTGGACTTTCCACGGGAGGTGGAAGGGGTGGAGGTTGCCATCCTCTTCCGTGAGTTGGATGACGGGTCCGTCAAGCTGTCCTTTCGCTCGAACGGGGCCGTCGACGTGAACCGGCTGGCGCGTGAGTTCGGAGGAGGCGGGCATGCACGGGCGTCGGGCGCGGTGATCGGGGAGCGGATGGAGGAGCTCTTGCCCCGCGTCGTGGAGCGGACCGTCGAGCTGGCCGGTGCGGAATCCTCGGACGACCGGTCCCCGGGGCCTCCCGGAACCGGCACCCCGGCCAGGGCGTAGAGGTATGCAGGAACGCGGTCCCGGCGTGCCAGGTGCACTCGCACGCGCGGTCCGCGAGCTATCCGGGCGGACCGGGGGGGAGAGGATCGAGAGACTGTGGGTATTCCCACCCATGAGAAGGGGGCGTCGAGAGACGGGGCTGCTGGCAGCGGGGTGCCTTGCCGCGGGGGACCGAAGGCTGCTCGTGACCCTTTCCTACCGCAGTGAGGAGTCAGGCGAGGGGATCAGCTACGAAAGCGCCTATCAGGTGGAGGGTGAGGCCCCTTCCGATCGACTCCCGCGGGTGATGGAGGGCGTGGTCCGCCGCATGAGTGAGGACCCCGGGTCTCCCGAAAGCCACGAGATCGCGGGTGATGAGGAGCGACTGGAGGATTTGGCCGCCCATCTCGAGTCCGCCTCCTTCCGGGCCGCCGGGCCCCCGGCCGTGCCGCCGTCCAACGGATCCGAGGAGTGATGTTTGCCGTGAACCCCTTGACGACTCAGCCGTCGCCGGCGCCGTTCGTGCGCCTGTTCGGCCGCTATCTCCGGGAGCAGGGACTGCCGGTGACCCAACAGCGCGAAGCCGTGGCCGAAGTGGTGTTCTCCACGGACGAGCACCTCTCCGTAGAGGAGATCGAGCGCAGGCTCCGGAGCGGAGGAGAAAAAATCGGAAAGGCCACCGTCTATCGGACGCTCGACCTCCTCGTGCGAAGTCGCCTCGTGGCGGAGCACGATTTTGGCGAGGGCTTCAAGCGCTACGAACACCGCCTCTCGAGGCAGCCCGAGCACGAACACATGATCTGCCTGGAGTGTGGTGACGTCACGGAGTTCAAGAGCCGCGAGGTTCTCCAGGTGTCTGCGCGTGCCAGGGAGGAGTTCGGATTCCAGCCCGTCCGGCACAAACTCGAGATCTATGGGCTCTGCCGTGCCTGCCAGGAGGCCGGCGTCGTCCTCCCGGAGGGCGGCCTCACCTGTCCCATCGAGACTATCTGAATGATCGAACTGCTGCCGGGGGAGCCCTTCCTCGGGACCGAGGGGGAGGGTCCGGCGTGGGAGGACACGGGTGCCGTGATCCTGCCCGTACCCTACGAGGCCACTACGTCCTATGGAGGCGGCACCCGGCGTGGGCCGGGCGCTATCCTGGAGGCATCCACCTACCTGGAGCTCTACGACCAGGAACTGGATCGGGAGACCGCGAACCACGGGATCATGACCTTCCGCCCGGTGGAGCTCACCAAAGCCGGCTCCACGGAGGCCATGGGACAACTGGAGGACCTCTATCGGCGCTTCCTGGACCGGGCCGCCCAGCGCTTTCCCCTCATGCTCGGGGGGGAGCACGCGGTGAGCGCCCCCGCGATCCGCGCCACCGCCGAACGAAGGGGGGGCCGGATCTCCGTGCTGCAGCTCGACGCCCACGCCGACCTGAGGGACGGGTACGAGGGCGCACCCTGGTCGCATGCTTCCTTCGCCCGGCGATGTGTGGACGTGGCGGACTTCGTGCAGGTGGGCATCCGCGCCGTCTCGACTCCCGAGGTGGAGTTCGCCCGGAACAACCCTGACGTGACCATCGTGTGGGCGGACGAGATGTGGCAGGACGATGACTGGATGGACCGCGCCATCGACGCTCTGGGGCCGGAGGTGTACCTGACCTTCGACCTGGACTACTTCGACCCGTCGCTCATGCCTTCCACGGGTACGCCGGAACCCGGCGGGGGGGACTGGTATCGGACCCTTCGGTTCCTGCGACGTGTCTTCCGTGAACGGCGGGTCGTGGGTGCGGACGTGGTCGAGCTCGCGCCGATCCCCGGGATGCATGCCCCGGACGTCCTCGCTGCCAAGCTGGTGTACAAACTCCTCGGCTACCACTTCGAGCACTCGCCGCCTCGATGACCGAGCTCGGCTTCTTCATCGCTCTCACGGCGGGAGTGCTGTCCTTTCTCTCGCCGTGTGTACTTCCCCTCGTGCCCTCATACCTCACGTTCGTGACGGGCATGAGCCTGGACGAGATGGAGGCGGGATCCGACCGCGGGCGAACACTGGTCCACGCCACCCTCTTTGTGGCGGGTTTCACCATCGTGTTCATCCTGCTCGGCGCTTCCGCGTCGTTCCTTGGGCAGTTCTTCCGGGCCTACGAGGTGTGGGTGGCTCGCATCGGGGGGCTCATCCTTCTCGTCCTCGGGTTGCACCTCACCGGGGTGCTCCGGATCACGCCCCTCTTGCGCGAGGCGCGGATGCACGTGGCCGACCAGCCCGTGGGACGGCTCGGCGCGATCGTGGTGGGAATGGCGTTCGGTGCGGGGTGGACGCCCTGCATCGGGCCGGTGCTGGGGGGGATCCTGACCTACGCCTACGTACAGGAAACCTTCTGGAGTGGGATCGGGCTGCTCTTCGTCTACAGCATGGGCCTCGCGATTCCGTTCCTTCTCACCGCGCTGGCGCTGGACCGGTTCCTGGTGGGCTACAAGCGGTTCCGGCGCTGGCTTCCGGCGGTCCAGATCGCGTCGGGGGTGCTGCTCATGGTTCTGGGTGTCCTCCTCCTGACCGGATCCTTCGCCATCCTCTCGGAATGGCTGGTCCAGTTCACCCCCGAGTTCCTCCTGGAGAGGATCTGACGCCAGCCAGAGGAGACCCCTGCGTCCCTTCTCCTGCCCCGCCGTCCGCCGCCAGGTCCTGCTCGAGGAGTTGCCGGCGAAGGAGGGATGCGTAGAGGCCCCCGGCTGCGAGTAGCTCCTCGTGGCGCCCCTCCTCCACGATCCGTCCGCGGTCCAGCACCAGGATCCGGTCCGCGTGCAGGACTGCCGTGACCCGATGACTGATCAGGAAAGAGGTCTTTCCCTCGAGGGCTCCCTTCAGCTCACCGAGGATCCGCGCCTCCGTGTGGGTATCCACCGCGCTCAGCGCGTCGTCCAGGATCAGGATGAGGGGATCGTGCGCGAGGGCACGTGCCAGCGTCGCCCTCTGCTTCTGTCCCCCGGAGAGGTTGATGCCCCGCTCGCCCAGGTAGGTTTCGTAGCCCTGGGGAAACTCCTCTACCTGCTCGTGGAGCTGGGCAATCTCCGAGGCGCGCAGGATGCGCGGGTCCATCCCTCCCACCGCGCGCTCATCACCGAGGGCGTCCAGGTCGGTCGGTGAGTCGTCGAGCCCCAGGCCCACGTTCGCTTCTATGGTCTCCGAAAAGAGGAAGGTGTCCTGGGGGACGATACCCACGATGCGCCTGAGCGTGGAGAGGCGGTACTCCGCAAGGGGCCGACCATCCAGGAGGATCTCTCCGCTCTGGGGGTCGAGGATGCGGGGAATAAGCGAGACGAGGGTGCTCTTTCCCGCTCCGGTCGGGCCCACCACGGCGACGGTTTCGCCAGGTTCTACGCGGAAGGACACATCGTGGAGTACGGGCTCCGATCCCCCGGGGTATCGGAACGAAACATTCCGAAACGCCAGGGCGCCCCGCGCCTCCTTGGCATCCATCACTCCCTCCTCCGGGACGATGGCCGGCGGCGTGTCCAGGATGGCCCGGATCCGACCCATGGATGCCTCACCTCGCTGGAAGAGGTTCACCACCCAGCCCAGGGCGATGAGGGGCCATGCGAGGAGGTTCACGTAGAAGGTGAAGGCCACGAAGTCCCCGACGGTAATACGGCCCGCCATGACCTCGCGCCCCCCCGCCCAGAGGACCACCACCATCGCAATCCCCGTGAGCAGGCCCATCAAAGGGTGGAAGAGTCCGGCTGCTTTGACCAGATGCATGTTCCGGTCGACGTACTCGCGGTTGTGAATTGCAAAGCGAACTCCCTGGTCCTCCTCCTGATTGTATGCACGCAGGAGCCGGACGCCGCTCAGGCTTTCCTGCACCTGCGTAGAAATGGTGGAGAACTGCTCCTGAATGGTCTCGAACCGTCGGTGGATGATTCGCCCGAACCCGAGGACCATGGGGGGGAGGAAGACCATCGGGATGAGGGACAACAAGGTGAGCCGAGGCGAGATCCAGAGCATCAGCGAGAGGGCGAAGACCGTCATGACGGCCGTGTTCACCGAGTACATGATCGCCGGCCCTACAGCCTGCCTCACGGCAAGGGTGTCGTTCGTCGCCCTGGCCATGATGTCGCCCGTGCGCTCGCGCCCGTAGAAGGAGGCATCCAGGCGGAGGAGGTGCCGAAAGAAATCGGCTCGCAGGTCGCATTCGATGCGGCGGCTGATCCCGTTGAGGATCTCCCGCATGCCGTACTTCGCCGCTCCGCCAAGGATGGCAGCCAGCACGATGAGGCCCGCGTACCCCGCGATGAGGGAGGCCGTCACCTGCGGATCGCCCAGGGCGTCGATAGCGAGCCGCAGGAGCCACGGGCCCAATACGGTGAAGACATTCGAGATCGCCACGAGGAGGAGGCCGAATGCCATGCCGCGCCGGTAGGGGCGGAAGTAGGGGCGAACCGTCAGAAGGTGGTTCAAGGCTCGGGGCTCATTCCACGTCGGCCAGTGTATTCAGAGGGAACCGTGGTCGGATCGTCCCGGAGACTCCCGGGATGGTCGGTCCCGGATGGGTATCGGATCGAACCTTCCTCCGGCTTCCGCCGGATTTCAAGGAGGCATTATCGTGCGCGGACTCGCGAAAGTTCCAATCACTGCGCTTTTCATGGCTGGGGTCCTCGTCGCTTGCGGAGGGGATGCGGAGTCCGCCGCCGACCTGGAAAGCGAGCGTTTGGAGGAGCTTCTGGAGGCGGAGGAGCAGCTTGAGGAGTTGCTGGCCGAGGAAGAGGCGGCCCCCATCCCTCCTCGTACGGGGCAGGATGCCGCGGCCGCAGGCGCGACTCCTCCGGACACCCGGCTTCCGGGTCAGGACACCGGGCGGGATGTTCTCGTGGACCAGGGGAGTGCCGGCGATGACCTGACGGGGAGCGACGCACTGGTGGAGGAGGAGGAGGTCCCCATCGGGCCCCTCGCGCTTCCGGCGGGCTCGGAGCTCACGGCCCTGGTCGAGAGCACGATCTCGACCAGGACCCATGAGGTCGGGGACACCTTCATGGTTCGGATCACCCACGAGGTGCGCTCTGCCGACGGGGCGCTCCTGGTTCCGGAAGGGGCTCGAATGGAGGGTCGCGTGTTGGAGGCGACCGCTTCCAGCTCGGCCGACGAGGAGGCAGTCCTGCTCGTAGCCTTCGACCACCTCCTCCTGAATGGGGACCGACTCCCCGTCGAGGCGTCGCTCGTGGAGGCCGAGCTGGAGGCCGAGGCGGGGGATTCCGGCACGAGGAGCGTCGCGAAGGTAGCCACCGGTGCCGCCGCCGGTGCGGTGATCGGGCAGATTCTCGGGCGCGACACGCGTTCCACCGTGACCGGAGCCGCCGCGGGTGCCGCTGCCGGCGCGGGCGTGGCGCTCACGACCCGCGATGGGCATGCCGTGATCCGCGAGGGCTCGACGATGGTGATCCGTCTGGAGAGCCCGGTCGTCATCGTGGCGGGGGGCTGAGCCGCCATGCCCAGGTCCTTCGCCGGCTCTCCCCGCGCGGCCAGATGGCACGCTCGTTGCAACCCTGTGAGATCTAGCCGGGCCGGAGCTTCCGCCCGGATGGCGTCGAAAATGGAGGAGTCGAGATGAAAAGTCGGAACGATTGGACCGCTCTACGAGGAAAATATTTCCAGCACGTGATTGTCCTGGCCGCCGCCGGCGCACTATTGGCCGGATGCAGTGAGGAGAACGGTGCTGAGGAGGACGGCGTTGCCGCTGCCGCCCCTGCGGCCACCCAGGAACGGGCTGCCGACGGAGAAGGGACGGCACGCTCCCAGGGTACCGCCGCTCCGGCCGTGGTGGGCGTGCCCAGCGGGGCGACTCTCATATTCGAGGTCGCCGAAGAGGTCTCCACCTCCCAGCACCGGACCGGTGATACCTTCGCCCTGCGTCTCTCCTCGCCCGTTCAGGGGACCGGTGGATTCGTTCTTCCCGCGGGAACGGAGGCCAGGGGAGTCGTGACCGCTTCCGCCGAGAGCTCCGGGCCTGAGGACGAAGCAGTCCTCGCCATTCGCGTACAGTCCGTCGAGTTGAACGGACGGACCCGGGCCCTCCAGGGGCAAGTGACCCACGCCGACGTCGAGTCGGGCACCCGTGACTCCGGAACGCGCACCGCAGCGAAGGTGGCGACGGGTGCCGCAGCCGGTGCGGTGATCGGTCAGATCCTGGGTGGCAACACGCGTTCCACGGTCCAGGGTGCGGCGGCGGGAACCGCTGCAGGGGTAGGGGTCGCCCTCACGACGCGGGATGGGCACGCCACTCTCCCGCAGGGCTCCCTGGTCACCGTGCGGCTCGACGACAGCCTCGTCGTCGACTGATCACTGCCTGCCTGGCGGCACCGCG
>JBBDRS010000040.1:0-32167 GCA_040905325.1 Gemmatimonadota bacterium | reverse complement strand
GGGGCCCCCCCAGGCGGGGGTCGGAGTGCCCGGCGAGGGTACCGTCGGGAAGGACCATGATGGCCTGGACGTCACCCGAAATCCCCCCCCGCTCTTCCACGGTGTGACCGCGCGCCTCCAAAGCCCCCACGACCTCTGGCACCAGCCCCCCGTTCTCGTAGTAGATCTGGTCGGGGAGGTGCTGGTGATGGACCCTGGGCGCGTTCACGGCCTGTGAGACGTTCATTCCGAAGTCCACCACGTTGATTATGGTCTGGAAGACCGTCGTGATGATGGTGGACCCTCCGGGCGTCCCCGTCACGAAGTAGAGTTCCCCTTGCGGGTTCGCCACGATCGTGGGAGTCATCGCGGAGAGCATCCGCTTCCCCGGCTCGATGGCATTCTGCTCGCCCTGCACCAGGCCGAAGAAGTTCGGGAAGCCGGGGCGGGCCGCGAAGTCGTCCATCTCGTTGTTCAGAAGGAACCCCGCTCCAGCCACCGTGACCTTGCTCCCGAAGCTCAGATTGATGGTGGTGGTGACCGACACCGCGTTTCCCCAGCGGTCCACGATGGAGTAGTGGGTCGTCTCCGTGCCCTCTCCCACCTCCAGCCCGGGGCCGACCTCCGAGGAGGGGGTCGCCGTGGCCAGGTCGATGTCCGCGGCTCGGGAGATGGCGTACTCCCGCGAGATCATCTCCTCCAGGGGGATGTCTTCGAAGTCGGGATCGGCCAGGAGCTGGTTCCGGTCCGCGTAGGCGCGCTTCCATGCTTCCGCCAGGAGGTGGATCATCTCGGGGGAGTGCCACCCCATGGCCGCAACGTCGTACTCCTCGACGATGTGAGCCATGAGTGCCATGGTCGCCCCCCCGGAAGAGGAGGGTGGCATGGAGGTCACGGTGTGCCCCCGGTACTCGAAAGTTATGGGCTCGCGCCAGACGGTCTCGTAGCTCTCCAGGTCCTCGTGGGTGATGATGCCACCGCCCCGCTCCATCTCCGCAACGATGAGGTCCGCGGTCTCCCCGCGGTAGAACCCGTCCACCCCGTCATCCCGGATCCGCGTGAGGGTCCGCGCCAGGTCCGGCTGACGGAAGGTGCTGCCCAGAGCCGGCGGCTCTCCGCCCGGCAGGAAGACCTCCCGCGTCGTCTCGTAGCGGCCCAGGGCCGAACCCTGGCCCGCGACGGAGTTCCGAAACCGCTCCTGCACTTCGAATCCCTCCGCCAACTCGATCGCGGGCTGAAGTAGCTCTGCCCAGGGGAAGGTTCCGTAGCGCTCGTGCGCATCCCACATCCCTCGGACCGTTCCGGGGACCCCTGCGGCGAGGTGTCCCAGGACGGAGGCGTCGGTGAGCTCACCGTCCTCGTCCAGGAACATGTCCCGGTGAGCCGCGCCGGGCGCCTGTTCCCGGTAGTCCAGGGTGGACGTTTCACCGTTCGCCAGACGCGTGACCATGAACCCTCCGCCCCCGATGTTTCCCGCCGCCGGATTCACCACGGCGAGGGTGAAGGAGACGGCGATCGCGGCGTCCATGGCGGTCCCCCCCGCCTCGAGGACGTCCAGCCCCACCCGAGTGGCGTAGGCATCCGTGGTCGCCACCATCCCCTGTGTGGCCGTGACGGGGAGGTCATCCGCGGAGAAGCGCCAGCTCTCCGGAAAGGTGATGTCCGCACCCGGAACCGCAGCCGGCGCAAGGGCCGAGGCCGGAGCGGCGGCTGCGGCGGAGGACGGTGCGCTCTCTTCGCCCCGACACCCGACGGTCCCCAGAAGAACCGCCGCGAGGACGAGGAAGGGTGCGCAGCGGCCCCGGATCACCGGGCGATCGAGAAGGTCGTTCATCGTTCCTCATGGGTTTGCTGAAGGAGGGTCCGGGCCGTGGCGGCAAGGAGGGCGGCTCCCAGCGGTAGGACCGCCTCGTCGATGTCGAATTCGGGGTGGTGGTGCTCACGCAGGTCGGGAAGACCCGCGCCCAGCCAGAAGAATACGCCGGGGGCCTCCCGGGCGAAGTAGGCGAAGTCCTCCGCTTCCATCACGTGCCCCGGATCGAGGAATCCGTCGCTCCCCACGGCCTCCGCCAGGACGGGCTTCACCTGCCTCGTCAGGGCGGGGTCGTTGACGAGGGGGGGGTACCCCTCCTGGATACGGATTTCGACCCGCCCTCCCGCGGCCTCGACATGTGCAAAGCTGGCGTGGATCCCATCCACGATCCGCTTCCGCACCTCGGGTTCGAAGTATCGCAGGGTGCCGGTCAGCTCGACCCGGTCCGCCACGGCGTTGAGCGCCCGTCCTCCATGGATGGTGCCGAAGGTGAGGACTCCCCGTTCCCAGGGGGCCACCCGTCGGGCGACCACCTGCTGCGCCGCCACCACTCCCTGTGCCGCCAGGACGAGGGCGTCTACTCCCTGGTGGGGCCGAGCCGCATGGCTGCTCCGGCCGTGGACCGTGACGTAGATCTCATCGGACCCGGCGAAAAAGGGCCCCTCCCCGAGGACGATCCGGCCCAGCGGGAGGTGCGCGCCGACGTGGAGTCCGGCGATTGCCGCTACACCCTCCATCGCGCCCTCCTCCAGCATCCGGAAGGCGCCGCTCTTCCCCTCCTTGTCCATCCCCTCCTCGGACGGCTGGAAGAGGAGCCGCAGACGCCCGCGGGGCAGATCCCCTCGTTCGGCTGCCTCCGCCAGAAGCTCCGCCGCCCCGAGCAGGATCGCGGTGTGGGCGTCGTGGCCGCAGGCGTGCATGACCCCCGGAACGGTGGAGGCCCAGGGGTGCCCCGTCGCCTCCTGGAGGGGGAGGGCGTCCATGTCGGCGCGTAGCGCTACCATGGGGTCGTCTCCCTCCCCCAGCTCGGCGACGACTCCCGTCCGCGCGATCCCCCTCCTCACCCGGAATCCAAGCCGCTCCAGTTCCTGGGCGACGATGCCGGAGGTTCGCGTCTCCTGGTAGGCGAGCTCCGGGTGCTGATGGAAGTCGCGGCGCAGTTCGATGAGGTGGTCCGCACGGGCTCGGGCGTGGTCGAGGAAGGTCGAAATCATGGGAGGGGAGTCGGAGTTCTGTGTACCCGGGATGCACGGCCTCGCACGTCCGGAGAGCCGCGTTGCAGGTACGATGATCACCGCGTTAGCTTCGGGCGGCCCGGCGGTGGGATCGGACGCATTCAACATACCGCCCTTCCCCGATCGCCCGACACCCCGCGGACGCTTGGCCGCTCCCCTTCCGACCGCACCCACTGCAGCGCTATCGCCATGTCCGACATGCTCGACGACCGCCTCACTGAGCAGCGGAACCCCCGCTCGGCAGACATCGACACGCTGAAGCCCCTCGCCCTGGTGGAGCTCATCAACCGCGAAGATCGGGGGGTGGCCGAGGCGGTGGGGCGCGAGGCGGACCGGATCGCCAGGGCACTGGAGCTCGTGGCGGAGACATTTCGGGGCGGAGGGCGGCTCTTCTACGTGGGTGCCGGCACCTCCGGCCGCCTGGGCGTCCTGGATGCGGCGGAGATGCCACCGACCTTCGGGACCGATCCGGAGCTCGTGCAGGGTGTCATCGCAGGCGGCTTCGATGCCCTGGTCCGATCACAGGAGGGAGCCGAGGATCACCCCGAGGCGGGTGCCGCCGACCTCGCCGAACGTGGGGTGCGGGAGGGAGATTTCGTCCTGGGGATCGCCGCGTCGGGGACGACACCATACGTCCACGGCGCCCTGGCGCACGCCCGATCGGTGGGGGCTCGCACGGGGTTCCTTCTCTGCACCCCGCCCTCCGACGAGCTGCTGGCGGCGCACGACGTGGTGATCGCGCCCCTGGTGGGCCCCGAGGTGGTCACCGGCTCCACCCGCATGAAGGCGGGCACTGCCACGAAGCTCGTCCTCAACACGCTCACCACCGGAGCGATGATCCTCGCCGGGAAGGTCTGGGGGAACCTCATGGTCGACCTGGAAGTGACGTGCGAGAAGCTCCAGGACCGAGGCGAGCGGATCCTCTCCGTCACCCTCGAGATCGAGCGCGCACAGGCGAGGGAGCTCCTCGCCGAGGCGGGCGGGAAGGTCAAGGTCGCGATCGTGATGCACCGGCTGGGCATCGGGGTCGACGAGGCGCGGACCCGCCTGGAACGAGCGGAGGGGCGGGTGGAATCGGTCCTGGCAACGGGGGCGGGCTCGTGAAGGTGGCGGGGCTGATGTCCGGAACCTCCCTGGACGGAGTGGATGCGGTGGTACTGGAGATCCTCGGGGAACGGCCCGCGGATCTCGATGTCCGGGTGCTCGCCTTCCACACCGAGGTCTATCCGATCGAGCTCAGGGACCGCCTCCGGACCGCCATGGAAGATGGCACCCCCCGTGAACTCGCCCGATTGCACCGGGACCTGGGGCGGGCCTTCGCCTCGGCCCTCGGCGTGCTGCTGGACGGCGCCGGCATCTCCCGGGAGGAGGTTGCCGCCATCGGCTCACACGGGCAGACCTTCCGACACGACCCGCCCAGGGAAGGAGTGGAGGGGGCGACGCTCCAACTCGGGTGTGCGGCAACCGTCGCCGAGGCGTTGGGCGTGCCCGTGGTCTCCGACTTCCGCTCCCGGGACGTGGCGGCCGGTGGGCACGGTGCTCCCCTCGTCCCCTGGGCCGATTGGATACTCCTGCGTCGGTCGGGGATCGGGCGGGCCTTGCAGAACCTGGGGGGAATGGGGAACGTGACCTTCCTTCCCGCAGAGGGTGGGTTGGACGGCGTCCGTGCCTTCGACACCGGGCCCGGGGTGGCACTCCTGGACGGTGCGGTGCTGCGGGCTTCGGGGGGGCGGGAGGACTTCGACCGGGACGGCCGAAGGGCGCGGCGGGGAAATTCGCGCGAGGACCTCCTCGCCGAGCTCCTCCGGCACCCCTTCCTGGCGACCTCGCCCCCACGCTCCACCGGGCGAGAGGAGTTCGGGGAGCCCTTCCTGGACGCACTCATCCGCCGGGTCTCCCCGCAGTCCGACTCGGACTGGGACGACCTCCTGGCCACACTGGCCCGGTTCACCGCCGATTCCATCGCCGATGCCTACCGGCGATTTCTTCCCGCTGGAGCCATCGACGAGGTCGTCCTCTCCGGGGGCGGCGCACGGAATCCGGCGCTTCGCGAGGCGCTGGAATCAGCCCTCGCCCCCCTCCCGGTACGGAGCGGGAGTGAGGCGCTGGGCATCGATCCCGATGCGAGGGAGGCCGCCGCCTTCGCCCTCCTCGCCTGGGCTCACCTGAAGGGGGTTCCGGGGAACGTCCCGGCGGCCACGGGCGCCGCCGGCCCCCGGGTGCTGGGGAGCCTTACGCCCGGCAGCGGGAGGAGCAGTTCGTGAACGCCGAGGCAACTGCGACCCGGAACCTTCTCGTCGTCGGAGGGGCCATCGTCCTCGTCCAGGCAGCGGTTCTGGCGCTCGTGGCGCTGCCGGCCCCGCATCCCGGTGGCGACAACGCGGCCTACCTCACCCTGGCGCATGCTCTGGCGGAAGGACTCGGCTACACCGAGCTCTGGGACCCCGAGGTGCCCCCGCACACCAAGTACCCACCGGTCTACCCTCTCGTCCTGGCCGGGATGATGTTCCTCGGAGCCACGACGTGGGTCGCATTCAAGGCCTCGTCGGCGGTGGCCATCTCCCTGGCCACCCTCCTGGCCTTCGCCTGGGCCGCCCGACGCCGGGGCGCCATCGCCGGGGGGGGCATCGCTCTCCTTCTCATCTTCGCTTCCGGGTGGCAGGAGGCCTCGCGCTGGATCCTCTCGGAGCCGTGGTTTCTCCTCTGGACCTATACGGCGTTCTGGGCCGGCGAGCGCGGAATAGCAGAGAGGAGCGGGCGCTGGCTCTTCCTGGCGGGGTTGGCCGCGCTGCTGGCGTTCGGGGTGAGAACGGCGGGGCTTCCCGTGGTCCTCGGGCTCCTGGGCGCCCTCCTCGTAGCCCGCCGATACCGCGAGGCCCTGGTGTTCGGGGGGGTGGGCGTCGCGGTCGTGGGTGGGTGGATGCTGCGTACCGCGCGGGGAGGGGAGGGCGCCTACCAGTCCGAATTCTGGCTCGTGAACCCCTACGAGCCGGAGCTGGGAACGATCGGAGTCGTCGGCCTCCTCGGTCGGCTGTGGACCAACCTGGAGCTCTACCTCGTCGGGGTTCTCCCGGGGGAGTGGGGAGTCGGCGGGCCGGAAGCCGTCGCCATCATGGTCGGCCTCCTCCTGGGCCTCCTCGGTCTGGCCGGCTGGATCCAGTCGTGCCGGGATCGTCCCGGCCCGGCGGAGCTCTTCGCGCCCCTTTATATCGGGATGATCCTCCTCTGGCCCGAGGTCTGGTCGGGAGATCGCTTTCTCCTCCCCCTCCTTCCCGTGGGACTCCTCTATGCAGGGGAGGGAGTGGGGCTGCTCGCTCGAGCGGTATCGCGGCGGTCACGCGCCCCGACCAGGGAGCGTACCGCCTCCCTGCTCATTGGGGGAACGCTGGCCGCAGCGGTCCTGATTCTCTCCCTCACCTCACTCCCGCGCACCTTCGATCGGATCTCGGAGTCCACCGAGTGCCGGGCGGCCACCGCCGCCAGCGGCGACGTCTATGCGTGCCATCCGCCGGGAATCCATGAGTTCAGGGCCGCCGCGGCATGGATGGGCGCGAACCTTCCCGACGGCGCCGTGGTGCTGAGCCGAAAGCCCCGTATCCTCTTCGCTCTCCACGGGCCGCGGGGCCGGACGTTCCCATTCACTCCCGACCCCGGCCGGTTCCTGGAGGAGGCCGACCGGTCGGGCGCCCGGTACCTCCTTTTCGATCGATGGGACGGGATCGCCTCGTACTATCTCCCGTCGGTCATCTCAGGCCATCCCGGGGCGTTCTGCTTCGTGAACGCCTGGGGGGGCGCAGGGGAGGGCCCGGCGACCCAGCTCTTCGGGATCCTTCCGCCGGCCGACCGGCGGGACGGCGTGATGCTTCAGGACCTCGGGTCCTGTCCCACGGGGTGGGTGCGGCCCGAGGGCCCGGGGCAGCCCACTCCGGAGGGGACGCGGGTACCGCTCCTGATCTCCGATTCACCCTGATCCCCCGCAACCTCGGGCCGTGGCCTTGGAATGCTCAGTCTCCCGTTTCGTCACGTCCCTGGAGGACTGCCAGGGCCAGCCCGTAGATCAGGAAGGCGATGTAGGGGTCGTCCTCCGCGTCCCCCGTTTCGAGGAGGGTGCGGACGAGGGGGAGGTGCTGGGCGGGAGAGAGGTCCTGCAGGAGGCCGTACACCCCGCCCCATGCGCTGATCAGGTAGTCCGCGGTGCCCACGACGGCTCCACGCACCACTGGGGGGCCAGGGAGGAGAGGGTTCAGGACCGCGGCATAGATCACCCCACGCCCCGCTCCGGCCAGGAGCTCGTCTATCAGATCCAGCTCGTCCCGGTCCCCGGTAAAGTAGCGATAGGCGTGGACGATCCCCGCCGCACCCGCGCCGGCGGCGGCGCCCCGAAGAATGCGGGGGAGGGAAGGACGTCTCCGCTTCGCCCAGCGCCGGATCGCTTTGGACGAGACGGCGGTGAGGGAGGGGGCGGCCATTTCGCGAAGGATCGCGGGAAGGTGATTCTCCGTGCGGTCACGTCTCTTGCCGGGAAGGATCGAGCGGGAGCCTCTGGCCATCGGATTTTCCTCTCGGGAGGTGGGTACGGTCGCTTCTCTGGAATGAGGACCCGTCTGCACCCCGCGAGATCCCTTCCGCGCGCACTCCGGCCCATGCTGGTCGGTCTCCTCGTCTTCCTGGGAAGCCTCGTCGCTCCGGTCGTCTCCGGCGGTGGGGCGCGCGCGCAGACGGTGCCGCCCCACCTGGACTACCGGACCTTCGAGACCCCTCACTTCGACGTCGTGTACCCGGAGGGGCTCCGGGAGGTTGCCCTGCGGGCCGCCGCCCACGCCGAGGAAGGGTATCGGCTCCTCTCGGAGGATTTCTTCGAGCCCCCCAGCGAGAAGATCGAGCTCCTGGTCACCGATCACACCGACCTCAGCAACGGGTTCGCACGCTCCACCCCCTCACCCCGGATCGTCCTCTGGGTCCGTCCCCCCATGGATGCTACCGCGCTTTCCCAGTTCGACGAGTGGCTTGGCTTCGTCACCGTCCATGAGCTCGCGCACATCCTCTACCTGGAGCAGACCGGGGCTCTGGGCAGGGCGCTCCGGAGGGTGCTCGGACGACCGCCGGTGGCCTGGCCCTTCTTCCAGGGATACCTCCTTCCCCAGTGGGCCGTGGAGGGGGTCGCCGTCCAGGCCGAGTCCCATCACACGGAAGGGGGACGGCTCCACGGAACCGCCTTCGACGCAACGGTCCGTGCACAGGCGCTGGGGGAGGGGGTCGACGATCTGGGCCGGGCGCTCGGCCGGTCGCCCCAGTGGCCGGCCGGGGATCGGCCCTACATCTACGGCTCCCTTTTCTTCGAGTGGTTGGACCACCGTTTCGGGGAGGGAATCACCCTGGCGATTCTGGATGATCTGGCACGTCAGTGGGTGCCGTACCGACTCGACGCACCCGTCCGGACGGCGACGGGGAGCTCGCTGGGGGAGCTCTGGGAGGAGTGGGTGGCCTCGGTCGAGGAGGAGGCAGCGAGCCGGGCCGGGCGGGCGGGGGTCGCTGCGCCGCTGGAGCTCCTCACCCATTCGGCACGCACCGCCGTCCATCCCGCACCGGAGCCGTCCGGGGGCGGCGTCGTGTACCTCCGGGCCGATGGCCGGTCGGAGGTGAGGCTGGTCCGGCGCAATCCGGACGGCGAGGAGTCCACACTGACCCGGTGGAACTCGGTTTCGCGACCGGTCTGGACGCCCGGGGGAAACATCCTCGCATCGCAGCTCGAGTTCCAGGACCCGTGGCGGCTTCGAGGGGATCTGTTCCTCACGACGCCCGAGGGGAGGTCCGAGCGTCTCACCTGGGATGCCCGGATCTCGCATGTCGACGCCCGTCCCGTGACGGGAGAGATCGTGGCGGTACAGGAGGGAGGGGGGACGAACCGGCTCGTGCTCCTCTCCCCCGAGGGCGAGGAGATCGGGGTGCTGAAGTCGGCGAACCCGGCCGTGCACTGGGCCTATCCCCGGTGGTCGCCGGACGGCGAACGGCTGGCGGTGGTGCGACATCGGCGGGGAGGGGCGAACACCATCGTCCTGTTCACGGTGGGCGGACCCGAGATCGAGATTCTGGCGGAGGAGGCCGCGCTCCACACCACCCCCGCCTGGTCGCCCGACGGCCGGTGGGTGCTCTGGGCGTCGAACCGGGACGGAGCCATGAACCTCTTCGCGCGCCAGGTGGCGGAGGGAGGGCCTGCGGGCCCCCTTCGGCAGGTCACGACCACGCCTTCGGGCGCCATGTACCCGGCACCGGACGCGGAGGGGCGCTGGATCTACCTCTCCGTCCTCGGCGACGATGGGTGGGACTTGGCACGCACTCCCCTCGACCCGTCGGGCTGGATCGAACCCCTTCCCGTGGCTTCCCGGTTCTTGAGGACCCTCGGGGGGGGCTCGGCTGCCGCGATGGGCCCCCCGCCCGCTGAGATCACGGGGGAGGATCGGCCCTGGTCCCCCCTCCCGTCCCTCCTCCCACGGTACTGGCTCCCCTGGATCGGGTCGCCGGAGTCCATCGGCGAGGTGGAGGTGTTCCCCTATGCCGTCGGAATCGAGACGGCCGGTCAGGATCTCGTCGGCCGACACGCCTGGTCGTTCGTCGTGGGAGCCGCCCCAACCGGATCGCACCCCAGACCTCAGGCGAGGCTTCTCTGGAGGAACGGAGCACTCGGAATGCCGGTCCTCCACTTCCGCGCCGAGCAGCGCTTCACTCCGGTGGGCCGCACCATCGCCGCCGGACCACCGCCGGACACCCTCCACATCGTCTCCAGGGAGTGGCTCGCCGGCGCGGATGCGGAGTTCGTGCGGCGGCGCATGCGGAGCTCGACCTCCTTCTCGGTGGGGCTCCGCTACATCCACGAGCACCGGAGTCTCCTCGACCTGCAGGGCCGCGAGCCCGAGGGCCTGCGGCTCTCCCGTCCGGAGCGTCGACTCGTCGAGGCCCGCACCTTCGCCGGCTGGTCGACGCTCCGGCAGCACCCCCTCTCCGTGACGCCGGAGGAGGGCGTGGCGCTGGGGGTGCAGCTCCGGCGGCGGTGGGACCAGGGCCCCTTCCCGGAGGATGCCGTGGACGCGGCGCCCGGGCCCGTCCTGGACGAGGCGATCGCCACGGCCCGGGTATTCCGTCCGATCCCACTTCCCGCCTTCGCCAGGGGGGCGGTGGGGGTGAGGGGGGCCGTAGGGGCCGCCCGCGGGAGCGGAGTGGGGACCGGGCACTTCCGCGTGGGAGGCGGCGGGGGAGGCGGGGAGGGGTGGGGCGGCTTCACCCGGGACACCGATCGTCCCCTCTTCGGGGTCCGCGGATACCCCCGCGGAATCATCGCGGGCGACCGGGCCTGGGCCGGCGCGGTGGAGCTCCGTTTTCCCCTGGCCCTCCTGAACCGGGGGAGGGGAGCGCTGCCGGTGCACGCAGATCGCCTGGCCGGCGGAGTCTTCCTCGAAGCGGCGGGGGCGGGCCGCCCCGGGGCCCCCGGGGCGTCGGCCCGCTCCTGGGAGCGACGAGCGGCGGCGGGAGTGGAGGTCGTGCTCTCCGGGACGGTACTC
Source organism: Gemmatimonadota bacterium (assembly GCA_040905325.1). Lineage (GTDB taxonomy): Bacteria > Gemmatimonadota > Gemmatimonadetes > Longimicrobiales > Gaopeijiaceae > JBBDRS01. The sequence continues at coordinate 21,584 of JBBDRS010000040.1, read as the reverse complement.
TTCCGGGAGTCCGGACGGCTCCGCGCAGGGGTGGCTTTTCCCCTGGAAAGCGGCGCCTCCCCCGGCTTCTACCTGCAGTCGGGTTGGGCGTTCTGAAAACCTTCTCCGGGCGATTGCGAGGGAATTGCGAAAAACCCTCGAATTCGGCTTGACCTACTAGATACGGTGCCGTATGATGAGGTTCGCCGCGATATTTAGTGGTCGAGCTGTCGGACTTCGCCGACGGTTCTCCACATGCGAAAGGGCCGTCTGACGGGCACGAGCGGGGGTTTCCACACCCCACCCCGTCGTTTCCACAGGGCGTCCACAGGCTTTTCCACATTCCTCCACCTTCGCCAGGAGCCGAGCGCGATGCCCCAGAACACCCCAGCCTCCTCGTCCCCCTCGGAGTTCCCCCACGCCCGACGCCCCGACGACCTGCCTCCGGCCCGTATGACGGAGAACGCTCGGCTGGTCCTCGCGCGCCGGTACCTCGTGAAGGACGAGGAGGGGAACCCGGTGGAGGAGCCGGAGACCATGTTCTGGCGGGTGGCCCGGGTGATCGCCGAGGAGGACCGCCGCCACGGTGCGTCGGATGCGGCCATCGAGGAGCTGGCTCGGCAGTTCTACGGCCTCATGACGCGGGGGGAATTCGAGCCCAACTCGCCGACCCTCATGAACGCGGGGCGTCCGCTGGGTCAGCTCTCCGCCTGCTTCGTCCTGCCCGTGGACGACGCCCTCTCCAACGGGAAGAGCGGGATCTACGACACCCTCAAGTCCATGGCACTCGTGCACCAGTCGGGCGGGGGCACCGGGTTCTCCTTCTCCCGGCTCCGGCCCACGGGCGACACCGTGCGCTCCACCATGGGGGTGGCCTCCGGTGCCGTCTCCTTCATGCGGCTCTACGACGCCTCCACCGAGGTGGTCAAGCAGGGCGGCACGCGGCGGGGCGCGAACATGGGGATCCTCCGGGTGGACCATCCCGACATCCGGGAGTTCATCACCTGCAAGGACGACACCTCCCAGATCACGAACTTCAACATCTCGGTGGCCATCACCGACGCCTTCATGGACGCTCTCCGCACGGGGAAGCGCTATGAGCTGCGGAGTCCCCGGACGGGGGAGGTGGTGGGGGACGAGGATCCGCGCGCGATCTTCGATCTCATCGTGCAGGGGGCGTGGAAGACCGGGGAGCCCGGCGTCTTTTTCATCGACCGCGCCAACGAGTACAACCCGGTTCCGGAGCTCGGCTCGTACGAGGCCACGAACCCCTGCGGCGAGCAGCCGCTCCTCCCCTACGACGTCTGCAACCTGGGGAGCGTGAATGTCGGGAAGTTCGTCGATCTGGACGCTCCGGACGACGCCTCGCCGGAGGAGCGGATCGACTGGGATGCGATCCGTCGGGTGGTGCACCTCTCGACCCACTTCCTGGACAACGTCATCGACGCGAACCGCTATCCCCTCCCCGAGATCACCGAGCTGGCGCAGACGATCCGGCGGGTGGGACTGGGGATCATGGGCTGGGCCGACCTTCTGGTGCGGGTCGGTGTGCCGTACAACTCAGAAGAGGGCGTGGAGCTGGGGCGGCGCGTCATGGAGTTCGTGAGCGAGGAGTCCCGCAACGCCTCCGAGAAGCTGGCCGAGGTGAGGGGCGTCTTCCCGGCGTGGGAGAACTCCATCTGGGGGCCGGACGAGAGCGCCGCGCGCCGTGCCGACGGCTCCCGCGTCCGCCCCGAGCGGCGACTCCGGAACTGCAACATCACCACCGTGGCGCCCACCGGTACCATCTCCATCTTCGCCGGGTGCTCTGGGGGGATCGAGCCCCTCTTCGCCGTGGCCTTCATGCGGAACCAGGCCGGGGCGATGATGCCGGACGTGAACGACGACTTCGTGCGGATGGCCCACGAGGGAGGTTGGTACTCCGAGGAGCTCATGGAGCGGATCGCCACCGAGGGGCACATCCATTTCGACGAGGTGCCGCAGGAAATCCAGGACGTCTTCGTCACCTCGCACGACATCGCGCCCGAGTGGCATGTCCGGATGCAGGCGGCCTTCCAGGAGCACACGGACTCCGCCATCTCGAAGACCACGAACTTCGCGCACGAGGCGACGCGCGAGGACGTGCGGGAGATCTACGAGCTCGCCTACGAGCTGGGGTGCAAGGGGGTGACCGTCTACCGTGACGGCTCCCGGCCCATGCAGGTGCTCTCGACCGGGAAGACCGGGAAAACCGAGGCGCAGGTGGAGGAGGCCACGGCCGAGATCGCCGAGCAGCTCGCGGATGCCCGGGAGGAGGCGCACGGGCTCCGGGTGCGGGTGGACGAGCTGGAGCGCTCCCTCGAGGAGCGGGACGAGAACGCGCGGGCCCGACGCCACAAGAGGCAGCGGCCCTCCATCCTCCGGGGGCGGACCATCAAGATGAACTCCCCCCTCGGCGATCTCTACGTGACCATCAACGAGGACGAGACGGGCCGCCCCTTTGAGGTGTTCTGCACCCTCGGGAAGGCTGGGGGTGCGGCCATGGCCGACACCGAGGCCATCGGCCGCCTGGCCTCCCTCGCCCTCCGCTCCGGGATCCCCATCACTGCGGTCCGGGACCAGCTCCGGGGCATCTCCTGCGACCGGGCGGTGGGCGTGGGGCCGAACAAGGTCCTCTCCGCCCCGGACGCCATCGCGCAGGCCGTCGAGCACTACCTCCGGGAGCGGGAGGGGGTCCAGGAGGAGCTGATCCCGGTGGCACCCCCGGTGGCGCGGACGGGTTCCGGCTCCCCGGTCCAGGCCTCTTTCAAGGCGGCCCAGATGCAGCAGTCCTTCCTGGGAAGCTGTCCCGAGTGCGGGACCGGTCAACTCGCCTACGAGGAGGGGTGCGTGAAGTGCCACGTGTGTGGGTTCAGCGAGTGCGGCTGAGGCGCGGGACGCCGAGACGTCACTAGAAGGGTGTCGAGGCAGGGCGGGGGCTTCCGGGGGTGTACCGAAAATGGACCGGGTGGTCCAAAAAAGGTACACCCCCGGAGTGTATTCCCCTCCCCGTCCCGTGCCGCCGATGTGTGGTCCCCGGGAGCCGCCCGGCACTCTTTCTTGCTCGCCCCGCGTCGTTTCAGGTAGGTTGATTGTACGCCCTCGGTCCTTGAAAGAGAGTGCAGAGCCATGAGGTTCCTGTTCGCAGCCACGCTTCTGCTGCTCGTTCTTCCCTGGACGCTCTCGGCTCGGGTCTGCCAGAGTCTGCTGCATGAGGGACAGGCCGCCTACGTCGGCTATGCCGATGCACTTTTGAGGGTGGGCCCATACCTGGAGGGGCCGTTGAAGCACTGGCGGGAACCGGCCGGCCCGGCGCATTGATCCGGTCAGCGCTACAGCTTCGGGCGGTCGCCCGCGCGGGCATCGCGGGCGGGCTGCTGATACTCCTCCTGCTGGCAGGGTGCGGCGAACGGGGCGAGACGGACCTCGCCCTGGAAGGGACGCTCCTCCACCTTCCCTCCCCGGGGCTCCCGGGATCGGGAGAGCCGAACCTGGCGGTGGACGGGGAGGGTCGGGTGTACCTGAACTGGTTCGATCGCCTGGCGGAGGGCGGGCACGCCCTGCGGATGGCGTCTCTGGACCTCACTGCGGCGGAGATCGGCACCGCGGCGGAGTTGGGAGCGGATGGGCTCCCCGAATGGAGCGAACCCCGGACGATCGTGACGGGTCGAGACTTCTTCGTGAACTGGGCGGACTTCCCCTCGATCCTCCCGCTGGGGAACGGAACGCTCGCCGCCCACTGGTTGGTGCGTAGCGGCCCCGACACGTTCGACTACGGTGTGCACGTCGGATGGTCGACGGACGATGGACGGAGCTGGGAGGGTCCCGTGGTTCCCCATCGGGACGGCACGTTGAGCGAGCACGGGTTCGTCTCCCTCTTCCCCTGGGGTTTTCCCGTGGACTCCCCGACGGGCTCCCCCGGCGGAGGCACCGTCGGGGTGGTATGGCTCGACGGAAGGGAGTATGTCCGAAACCCGGATGCTCCCCGGATGACTCTCCGCTTCACTACGCTCGGGCCGGTGGCCGAGGGCGACGGGTGGGACCTGGAGGCGGGCCTGGGCGACGAGGTCCTCATGGACGCCCGCGCGTGCGAATGCTGCCAGACGTCCGCCGCCGTCACGGCCGACGGTCCGATCGTCGCGTACCGCGACCGGACAGAAGACGAGATCCGCGACATTTCGGTGATCCGTCTTGGACCGGACGGCTGGGGTGATCCGGAGCCGGTGTACCGCGATGGCTGGGAGATCTCCGCCTGCCCGGTGAATGGCCCGATGATCGCCGCCAGCGGCCGCGACGTGGTGGTCGCCTGGTTCACGGCAGCCAACGAGCAACCTCGGGTGCGGGTGGCCTTCTCCTCCGACGGCGGCCGGGGCTTCGGCCCACCGATCCGCATCGACGAGGGGAATCCGGTGGGGCGAGTGGCCGTCGTGATGGAGGAATCAGGCAGGGCCGTCGTGAGTTGGCTCGAACGGCTACCCGGGGAGGAGGGGGCGGAGGTGCGTGTGCGCCGGGTCGATCCGCAGGGGAATCGCGGGCCCTTCAGGACCATCGGCGCCGCCTCGGAGGCGCGAGCCAGCGGGTTTCCGAGGATGGTCAGGTCCGGCGGCAGCCTCGTCTTCGCCTGGAAGGACGTGGCGTCACCCGGGGGGGTCCAGGTCGCTCTCCTGCCCCTGGAGGGTGGGTCGTGAGGGGGGGCGCGCTGCTGATCCTCCTCTCGGTGGTGATCCTCCCGGTCGTGGCGGTGATGGGTTGCGCTCCGGGGGAGGCGCCGCCGGGAAGCCCCGGCACCCCCGCACCGGAATACGCCGCGCCCACTATGGACGGGGATACCGTCGCCCTCACCGATCTCCGCGAGGACGTGGTCCTTCTGAACATCTGGGCGACCTGGTGCGCGCCCTGCCGCGTGGAGATGCCCCACCTACAGACTCTCCACGAGGAGCTCGGGGGCGCGGGTCTGCGGATCGTGGGTGTGAGCGTGGATTCGGAGGGGGCCCGGGGCACGGTGCAGCGGTTCGCCGGGGACCTGGGGGTCGACTTCCTGATCCTTCTCGATCCGGATGAGCGCGTCTCCCGCCTCTTCGGGGCGTACGGAGTGCCCTTCAACGTCCTGATCGACAGGGAAGGGTTCATCGCGTGGCGCCAATCGGGACCCATCACGGCCGACGATCCGGTCCTTCGCCGGACCCTGGGCGAGCTCCTCCCTCGCGACGGCGCGGCCGAGGAGGCGTTGTCGCCGGCCGGCGGGGGGTAGGAGCTGGCCCCCGAGGGGAGCTCCCTTGCCGGAGAGGGACGGAGGCCGGTACATCTCTTCCGGAATCGCCGAGCCCGCCCAGCCTCCCCCGCGAGCATGCCGCCCATGTCCGAAACAATTCCCCCTGATCTCGAGTCCAGCGGTGCCGTATCCGCTACCGTCGTCCAGCCCCTGGCCCGCCCCTTCGATACCTCCGGCGCCGTGCAGGAGGTCGTCGATCGCACCCTGGAGGCGGGAGCCACTGGTTCTCGTCTCGTCCTCTTCCCCGAGGCCTTCGTCGGCGGTTACCCCTGGGGCCTGCGCTTCGGGACGGCCATCGGGGGTCGCAGCGAGGAGGGCAAGGACGCCTTCCGCCGGTACTGGGAGAGCGCCATCACCCTTCCCGGTCCGGAGGCGGAGCGGATGGGGGCGGCGGCGCGCGAAGCCGGCGTGTGGCTGGCAGTCGGGGTCATCGAGCGGCTTCCCGGCCGCGGCGGAACCCTCTTCTGCACGCTTTGCTTCTTCGATCCCGCCGGCCGCCTGGCCGCGATCCACCGGAAGCTGAAGCCCACCGCCACAGAGCGCCTCGTCTGGGGGGAGGGAGATGGGAGCACCCTTCCCGTGCTGGACACGCCCATCGGAAAGCTGGGAGGGCTCATCTGCTGGGAGAACTACATGCCCCTCGCCCGGATGGCGCTCTACGGAAAGGGCATCGAGATCTACCTGGCGCCCACCGCAGACGGCCGGGACCGATGGCAGTCGACGCTCCGGCACATCGCGGTGGAGGGGCGGTGCTTCGTCCTGGGATGCAACCAGTATTTCACGAAGGACCGGTATCCGGCCGACCTCGAGATCCGCGAGGAGTTGGACGGGTGGCCCGACGAGATGTGCCGGGGCGGGAGCGTCGTGTTCGGGCCGGACGGGGAATGCCTTGCCGGGCCCCTCCTGGGAGAGGCGGGGGTGCTCCGGGTGGAGCTGGACCTCGCGGAGCTGGCCCGGCAGCGCTACGAGTTCGATGTGGCCGGACACTACGCCCGGCCCGACGTCTTCCACTTCGAGGTGGACGAGACGCCCCGGGCCGCGGCGCACTACCGGGGAGGCCGTTCAGGCGGGGAACCGGCCTCCGGGTGAGTCGAGGGTCCCCCGGGGAGGTCCCGGCCTTGCTCCAGCCATTGTCCTACGCCAACTTCCGAGGTATGCGGGCCGATGGGCGCCGGCTTGGTGCCCCTCCTCCTGCCACCGATCCGACGATTCAAGTCACTGCAGCCCAAGGAGCATAGATGGCCAGGGCAACATCCAGCCGGACCCAGGAACTCCTCACCGAAGCCAACACCTGGAGCGCGCACAACTACAAGCCACTCCCGGTGGTACTCGAGCGCGGGGAGGGCGCGTGGGTCTGGGATGTCGACGGGCGCAAGTATCTCGACATGCTCGCGGCCTACTCGGCTCTGAACCAGGGGCATCGGCATCCGCGCATCCTCGAGGCGGTCCGAGAGCAGATGGACAGGATCACCCTCACCTCGCGGGCCTTCCAGAACGACCAGATGGGTCCGTTCCTGAAGGAGCTCTGCCAGGCCGCCGGGTACGAGAAGGCGCTCCCGATGAACACCGGAGCCGAGGCGGTGGAGACCGCCCTCAAGATGGTCCGGAAGTGGGGGTACCAGAAGAAGGGCGTCCCCGAGGGCAAGGCCGAAATCATCGTGTGCAGCGGCAACTTCCACGGACGCACCACGACCATCGTGGGCTTCTCTTCGGACGACCAGTACAAGGAGGGGTTCGGGCCCTTCACGCCGGGGTTCCGCGAGGTGCCTTATGGCGATGTGGACGCCTTCCGCGAGGCAGTGGGCCCCAACACCGTCGGCTTCCTCTTCGAGCCGATCCAGGGTGAGGGCGGCGTGATCGTGCCGCCGGAGGGGTATCTCAGGGAGACCCACGCCATCTGCAAGGAGAAGGACATCGCCTTCATGGCGGACGAGATCCAGACCGGCCTCGGTCGGACCGGCCGCTTCCTCTGCTCAGACTGGGAGGACGTGCGCCCCGACGTCGTGATCGTCGGGAAGGCACTCGGCGGCGGGGTCTATCCGGTATCCGCGGCCATCGCCGACTCGGAATACATGGATGTGTTTCAGCCCGGCGACCATGGGTCGACCTTCGGTGGAAACCCCCTCGGAGCGGCCGTCGGCCGCGCGTCCCTGCGGGTCATCCTCGAGGAGAAGCTCTCGGAGCGCTCGGACGAGCTGGGAAGCTGGTTCATGGAGGAGCTTCGGAAGATCGATTCGCCCCACGTGGATCACGTACGGGGGAAGGGCCTCATGATCGGGGTGGTCATCAAGAAGTCCTCGGGCCTCGCCCGCCCTTACTGCGAGGCGCTGATGGATCGGGGGATCCTGGCAAAGGAGACCCACCATCAGGTCATCCGCTTCGCCCCGCCCCTGGTCATCGAGCGGAGCACCCTGGAGGATGCACTCGAGGACATCGCTCCCGTGCTCCGAGGCGAAGGGGTGGATCTGCCCGCCTGAGGGTGGCCCGGCCGGACTTCCCCCCGCGGCCCCACGGGGCCCGGGGGGGGTGTCTTCGGACACCTTCCTACCAGTCGATCGTCCCTTCCTGAGAGGTATCCACCTGCTCGGCCTTCTCGTCTCCGAGAAGGACGTTGTCGACCTGCTCGTAGAGGAAGGCCCGCGATTTGGGGTCCCGCGGATCCAGTCCGTAGTGGTTGATGAGCAGCGTCTGGTGCTCCAGCCACTCGCCCCAGCAGATCTGGCAGATCTCGGCCTGAATCCGCTCTCCCCGCTCGTTGCGGAAGGGCGGACGGGCAAGGGCGGGGCGTTCGTCCTGACATCGTCGGCAGGTGATTGTAACCATTGGGTCTCCACATCGATCTCCGACGCTCCGAGACCTTTCAGAGCGAACTCCCGGAGTAGACGGAAATAGACGGTTGCAGTAGTTTTTGGTGCTGATTTGGTCAGGCGTCGAGGATGGCGTCGCCCGGGGTTCCCACCGAGGAGCCTCGGAGCGGCTCTCGCCCGTCGACGGCCGTTCCGGTCACCCTCGCGATTTCCTGGGACCATGAAAAAATCACAGCTTGAGCATATCGAAAAGCGTCTGCAGGAGGAACGGGGTAGGGCTCTCCGCTCTCTCGGACTCTTCGACCAGATGACGAAGGCCGATCGGGAAGCAGGCGACTCCGCGCTGGCCGCGTATACGGATCACATGGCCGATCAGGGCACCGAGGCCATGGAGCGGGAGAAAGCAGCGCTTTTCGCCACCAAGGAGGGTCGCTACCTCTATCGGATCGAGGAGGCACTCCGGAGGCTGTACAACGACCCTGCCAACTTTGGAAAGTGCCACACCTGCGGTTCGGACGTGGGCTTCGAGCGCCTCGACGCCCTCCCTCATGCCCGCTACTGCATCGACTGCAAGGTGCGCGAGGAGGACGGGGCCGGCGGCTGACGCACCGAGCCCCCCCGTCCCTTCGAGGGCTGGGGGGGCTCGGTGTTGTCCGAACAGTGGGTCCGGCGACGAGCTCAGCTCGCTTCGTCCAGTTCCTCACCGGCTTCCTCCTCTTCCTCCTCTTCCTCCACGTGGAGCGGGCTCGTCTCGCGCCAGAGCTCCTCGATCTGCTCCCGGATCTCCCGGATCTTCCCTTCGATCGGCTGGTCCTGCAGGTGATACCGAGCCGCGCTCAGCGCCCGATACGCCCTCCAGAGCGCCGCCGAAGCGGGGGTCTGCTCGTGGCTCCGTCGCTTCTCTCCCTGGACCCGGGAGAGGACCCAGTCGGTCATCTCCTCGTCCAGGAGCATGACGTCGCCGTCCGACTTGGACTCCTTCTCTACGAACTTCTGCAGCTTCTTCTTGAAGCTCTTGGGAACGCCCGCCACGACGTAGACGGACAGATCATCCCGCTGCAGCATCTCCGAAGCCATGCGACCTCCGTATCCGATGATCGATTCTAAGTGGATTGCGCGCCGGCCTACCGGCCCGCGTCGGCAACCGGCGCTACCTGCATTTCCTCCATCAGCTCGGGTCCGAGCACCTCACGCTGCCATTCCTGGAGGCCGGGGACCCCTTCCATCTCGGCCACGCTGCCGGGAACCAGTTCGGCGATCGCCTCGAGGAGGGCGTTCGGAAAAAGCGTCCCCCGAGCGATCCCGAGCTCCTCGGCCTTCCGGTTGCGTACGGCCTTGAGCCGCTTCATGCGATCTTCCACCTCGGGGTCCATTCGACCGCGTCCTCCGCGCTCCTGGCGCGGATAACCCTGGAGCTCGCCGTCGGGGAGGGCGTCGACTGCCGCAATCCGCGAGACTAGCTCCTGTCCCCTCTCCTGGGCCAGGGATCCGCTGAAGCCCTGAAGATCCTCCAGGGCGGCCACTGATTGGGGAGCCTGCAGTGCGACCTGGACCAGGACCGAGTCGTTGGCCACTCGGAAGGGCGCTCGATCCCGCTCTTGGGCGACGACGTCACGCCACGCGAGCGCCTCCCGCAGACGTTGGGCTTCCCGGGGGGACATCTTCCTGGCGGCACGCACGCGAGCCACGGGGTCGGTGTCCTCCGGCTCCTCGTGCCGTACCTCCTCGAGCGCTCGGAATCCCTCCACTGCCCATGCCAACCGATCGGCCTCCTCCAGTTCCACGCAGAGTCGGTCTGCGAGGGAAAAGAGGTGATAGGTATCGAGGGCCGCATACTCCAGCATCGCTGATGGAAGCGGACGCCGCGCCCAGTCCGCCCGCTGGTACTTCTTCGAAAGCTCGACACCGAGGGTCCGCTCCAGGAGGGAGGAAAGTCCGATTCCCTCGATCCCGAGGAGCGAGGCTGCCACCTGCGTATCGAAGAGACCTCGCGGCCGGATGCCGAGGTCCCGGTCCAGGAGGCGCATGTCGAAGTCGGCACCGTGCATCACGACCTCGACCCGCTCGTCCTCGAGGGGAGGGCGAAGTAGTTCTCCCACGGGGAGGGTAAAGGGATCGAGAATGTAGGTCTCTTCTCCCAGGGTGAGCTGCACCAGGCAGACCTGGTCCGAGTAGCGATGGAAGCCGGCCGCCTCCAGGTCCAGCGCGAGGCGGCGGGTGTCTGCGAGGCGGTGCGTGAGTTCGTCGAGGTCTGCGGGGCGATCGAGAAAGCGGATGTCCATTGAGTCGGGCGGAACCTCGGCGAGCCGTGCGAGGAGGATCAGGGCGGGCCCGGTCGAGGGCCTTCGCACCATGGTCGATCGGGGAGCTACCCTCAGGGGCCACGGGAAGTTCCGTGCCTCATAGAAGTCTTGCCTCCCCCCCCGTCGGGGCGTCACCTTCCTTCTTTCGTCCGGGGGGCGTCAGAGCTTTATCCGGACAACCGTCTCGAGCCCGGCGCCGCCAACTTCCGCAAGACCACGGGGTTCTATGCTCCATACCAAGATCGTGTGCACTCTCGGACCCTCGACCAGGGAGCCCGAGGTCCTCCGGGAGATGGTCCTCGCGGGGATGAATGTGGCGCGGATCAACATGTCCCACGGCACCCTGGATGCCCACCGGGAAGCGATCCAATCCCTCCGTGAGGCGGGGGAAGCGGTGGATCGGCCGGTGTCGGTCCTCGTGGACCTCCAGGGTCCGAAGATCCGGGTCGGAGTCCTCCCCGAGCCCCTCCACCTGGAGGAGGGGGAGACCCTGGTCATGGCTCCCGAGGAGGATGTCGTCGCCGGAGAGGTACCCACCACCTACCGGAACCTCGCTACCGACGTGCAGGAGGGCGACGCCGTCCTGCTGGACGACGGCCTGTTGGAACTGGTCTGCGTTTCCACGGATGGGGACCGTGTCACCTTCCGGGTCGTGCGGGGCGGAATCCTCCAGAGCAGCAAAGGGATCAACATTCCTTCCGGCGCGCTGTCTGCCGAATCCCTGACCCCGAAGGACCTGGAGGACCTGGAGTTCGCGTTGGCGGAGGGCGTCGAGTTCATCGGGCTCTCCTTCGTGCGGCGGGCGGCCGACGTACGGGAACTCCATGCACGGGTGCGGGGTCGGTCGCTCATCGTGGCCAAGATCGAGATGGCGCGGGCGATGGTCGCCATCGAGGAGATCCTGGCCGAAACGGACATGGTGATGGTGGCCCGGGGCGATCTCGGTGTGGAGCTTCCCTTCGAACGGGTGCCGCTCGCCCAGAAGCGGATTATCCAGCTCGCGAACTATCATGCTCGCCCGGTCATCACCGCAACGCAGATGCTCGAGTCGATGATCGAACATCCGCGACCCACGCGAGCGGAGGCCTCTGACGTGGCGAACGCCGTCCTGGACGGAACCGACGCCGTGATGCTGTCTGGGGAGACGGCGATCGGGAAGTACCCCGTAGAGGCGGTGCAGGCGCTGGTTCGGATCATCGATGAGATCGAATCGAGCAGCGTGCTGGAATCCGGCCCTCGCTATCTGGGGGTGACCGGACACGCCCTTCGCGCTGGAGCCACCGCTCGCGAGCATGCGGTCGCCTCGGCGACGGTGAGCGCGTCGAGGCACCTGGGTGCGCCCGCGATCCTCGTCATCACCCGCTCCGGGTTCTCCGCGCGCCTGGTGTCGTCCCACCGCCCACCGGTCCCCATCTTCGCAGTGACTACCGACCCCCGGACCTATCGGCAGCTGGCGTCGGTCTGGGGTGTGTGGCCCCTCCTGGCGGAGGAGGTCGAGGTGAGCTACGAGGCGCTGACGCAATTCGGCAAGGATGCGGTTGTCAGCAGTGGCGTCGGGACCCCCGGGGAGAGCGTCCTGGTGACGGCGGGATTCCCATTCCACCAACCCGGGACCACGAACACGATGCGGGTGGAACACCTCTGAAACGGAAGCGCGGGAGGGACCTGAGGTGAGACTGACCTTCCTTGGCACGGGCACGTCGTTCGGCGTCCCGGTAGTGGGATGCGACTGCGCCGTGTGCACCTCGGACGATCCCCGGGACCGGCGCACCCGTCACGGCGCGCTCCTGAGCTGGGACGACGGCACCCGCATCCTGGTGGACAGCCCGCCCGAGCTCCGGCTCCAGCTCGTGCGAGAGGGGGTGAAGCGGATAGACGCGGTGTGGTTCACCCACATCCACGCAGACCACCTGCACGGAATCGACGACCTGCGCATCTTCTCGCTGCGAGATCGGCGTCACCTTCCGGTCTTCGTGGCGGCCACCTCACGAGCGGAGGTGAAGAGGCGTTTCAGCTACATTTTCGATTCGGCGGTGCGTCCGCCGGCGGGAACCTCCAAACCCGACCTCGAACTGCATTCCCTGGAGCCCACGGGGGCACAGGAAGTGGCGGGAATCTCCTTCATACCGCTTCCGGTTCCGCATGGACAGCTCACGGTTCTGGGCTTCAGGGTGGGGAGTCTGGGCTACGTGACGGACGCCAAACGCCTCCCCCCATCCACGCTCGAGCTCCTCAAGGGCGTGGACACCCTGGTTTTGAACGCGCTCTGGTTCGGGAACCCGCACCCGACGCACTTCGTGGTGGAGGAGGCGATCGAGGCATCGCGCACGGTGGGGGCGCGGCGGACCTTCCTGACACACCTTACTCATCGGGTGGGGCATCGGGAGTTGGAGGATCGCCTTCCTCCGGACGTACGCCCCGCCTGGGATGGATTGACGATCGACGTGGAGGAGAAGCCATGAGTCCAGTGACGATCCGATACGGGAACCTGTTGGCGCCCGGGGTGGGGGTGGGGCAGGGCCTCGACCCCCAACGCCTCGGCGGCGATCTCGCGGAGCGGTTCGAGACGGCGATGGAGGTGCTCCACGACCGCCGTGCCGCCGGCGAGCTGGGGTTTCTCGACCTGCCGGCCGACGCCGCTCTGGTCAGGGGGGTGCGGGAGGTCGCCGACTCTTTCGGACAGTGGTTCGAGGACCTGGTGGTAGTGGGGATCGGAGGGTCGAGCCTGGGCGCGAAGGCGATCTTCGAAGCGCTCAGGGGGACGCAGTGGAACGAGCTCTCGGGCGAGGCGCGGGACCACTTCCCGAGGCTCCACTTCCTGGAGAATGTGGACCCCGACACCACCCTCGCCCTCCTGGGACGGCTCGATCCTCGTCGGACACTCGTCAACGTCGTGAGCAAGTCGGGGGGAACGGCCGAGACGATGGCACAATACCTCGTGGTCGAGGAATGGCTGCGGGAGGGTGTCGGGGAGGAGGCTGCGCGCGGTCACCTCCTCTTCACGACCGACCCGGAGCGGGGAGCCCTCCGCCAGCTAGCCGAGGAACGGTCGATTCCGGCGCTCGCGGTTCCACCGAACGTGGGAGGGCGCTTCTCGGTCCTCTCTCCGGTCGGTCTCCTGCCGGCCGCGGTTACGGGGGTAGAAGTCGAAGAGGTGCTGGAGGGCGCGGGGGCGATGGCCCGAAGGTGTGAGGAGTTCGAGCTACGCAGGAACCCTGCCGGGCTCCTCGCCGTCCTCCTCCACGCCGCGGACCAGGATCTGGGACGGCCCATACACGTCTTCATGCCGTATTCCGACAGGCTCCGAGCCTTCGCACTCTGGTTTCAGCAGTTGTGGGCCGAATCGCTGGGAAAACGGGAAGAGTCGGGTGACGGACGTGGACGGGGAGTCGGGCCCACCCCTCTCGCGGCGCTCGGAGCGGTGGATCAGCATTCCCTCCTGCAACTCCTCATGGAGGGACCCGGGGACAAGCTCGTGGCTTTTCTCCGGGTGCGCTCACGCCACGGGCACGTGACCATTCCCCCGACGCATACGCACCTGCCGGCCCTCGGCTATCTGGGTGGCCACACCCTGCAGACTCTCCTGGACACCGAACTGAAGGCCACGGTGGAAGCACTGCGACGGGCCGGTCGCCCCTCTCTCGTCCTCGAAGTGGAGGAGTTGGATGCCCGCACCATGGGCGAGCTGTTCATGCTCTTCCAGGTGGCGACCGTGCTCGCGGGCGGCCTCTACGGCGTGGACCCGTTGGATCAGCCGGGGGTCGAGCTGGGGAAGGAACTGACGTCAGGACTACTGGGTCGGGAGGGATACCCCAGTCCCGAGCTCGCGGAGGACGAGGAGTGGGTGCTATAGAAGGCTGTGGAAGAAGTGGGGGGCCACCGCGGAGGGGGCGTGGATGTCCCGGGCGGGGGGCTGGAAGGGACCGGTCCACGGATCTACCTGGGTCCGTCGGGGTGCAATAGGATCGGCCGGAGTCACGGTGCACCGCGGGAGGCCACCAGCCCGGGCGCGAAACGTGCACGGATTCAGTAGGAGCCGATCCGGGCGCCGAGGGACGACGCCCGTGAGACACCATCACCAGAATTGGGAGGAACCACCATGCGGGACAGGGACGACGGACAGTACTACGTCATCGAGCGGGAAAGCGGAGGTGGGGTCGGGCCCTTTCTCCTGGGAGCGATTCTCGGAGCGGGTGTGGCGCTTCTGCTGGCGCCCCGTTCCGGTGAGGAGACCCAGGCGGACATCAAGGATCGCGCGAAGCGGTTCCGCGACGCGGCGGAGGAACGGGTCCGCGAGGCCCAGGCCCAGGTGGAGGAGCGCCTCGAACAGGCCCGAGCGGAGTTGATGGAGCGGGTGGAGACCGTTCGCGAGGCGGTGGACTCGGGGCGATACGCCGCCCACGAGGCGCGCGAGGAGCTGGAGGACCGTCTGGAGCGTTCGAAGGCCGCGTACCGTGCGGGAGTCGAGGCTGCGAGGGAGAAGGCGCGTGACGGGTCGGATGACTCCCCTGGAGAGACCGACGACAGTTAATTCGGGCACTCCCGTGCGGAGGGCGGCGTGACGCGCTCGCAGGACGGCCCCGAAGCCGTCGGCGCGGAAGGGGAGGGGGTCGACCGGGTCCCCTCCCCCGGCGACATCCCCCCTCGCCCGGATTGGAGAACCTCCTCCAGAGAGGTGCTTCGGGACTTCCTGGCGCGCCTCGAGCGGAGCGACCTCTTCTTCCTCGCAGGCGCTATCACCTTCAATGTGATCGTCGCCGTGATCCCCCTCCTCCTGCTGGTAGCGGGGATTGGCGGATACGTGGCCAGTTCCCTCTACGACCGACCCGGATCCAGCATTGTACGGGTAGTGGTGGATTTCCTTCCCCAGGTGGGGGGAGACCTGGAGCTCATCAACCGGGTGGAGGGGGTGGTCGAAGGGCTGGTCGAAGAGCGGACGAGCTTCAGCCTCATCGGTGCGCTCGTGCTCGCGTGGATTTCGACCCGGCTCGTGGGAACCCTGCGCGTTGTGCTCCGCAACATCTTCGAGATCGAGGACGACCGGGGGATCGTCCAGGGAAAGATCTTCGACTTCAAGGTGGTGCTGGTCGCGGGGGTCCTACTCCTCGTGAACGTCGCGATCACGGTGGGCATCCGTGCTGCTCAGGCGTGGGCGGGGGAGGTGGGACCGGATCGAGGGTCGATAGACTGGCTCGTCTCCATCCCCGGGTATCTCCTCTCCTTCATCTCGGCCTGGGTCCTCTTCTACCTCCTGTACCGGTACATCCCCGCCAGGAGGGTGGACTGGCGCGCATGCGTGGCGGGGGCCACCTTCACCACGGTATTCTACGAACTGATGAAGGAGGGCTTTGCCTGGTACGTGAGGTCGGTGGCGACTTTCACCACGACCTATGGCAGCCTCGCGGTTGCGGCCGTGCTCTTCTTCTGGATCTATTACGGGTCCGTGGTGTTCGTCCTGGGAGCTATTGTGGCCAGATCCTACGAACGGTGGAGGGAATCCGCGACGATGACGAGCGAAAGTGTGAAAATCGGTGGAGGGCTCGGCGTCGCAGTCCTCCTTAGCGCGTGGCTCGGCCTCGCCGCCCCGCTGGGCGCCCAGGCGTTCAGCCCTTTCGGAGGGAACGGGAACGGTGAAATCGGCGGGCTTCTGAACGCCGGAGAGGGCGTGATGCTCGCGGATCGGTCCCTCGAGCGCGAGATGGTGGTCCCCCGTCCCCTGGTTGAGCATGACGGCGCCTACGTGGTGGTCCACATCGCGGAGAGCCGGGTCTTCGTCATGGAGGGTCGGAGCGTCACGTGGTCAGCTCCCGCCGGTACGGGGCACGGCTTCCAGCTCGAGGGGCAGGGACAGGAGTGGACCTTTACGACTCCGGTGGGAATGTTCTCCGTGCTTCGCAAGGAAAAGGATCCGGTCTGGCTCGCTCCGGACTGGTGGTACGTTCAGAACGGAAGGCAAATTCCGACCAGCACTGCCGACCGGCTGCGCATCCCCGGAACCCTCGGGACGTCGGCCCTCTACCTCGGGGACGGGATCGCAATTCACGGGACCGACAATCCGCAGCTCCTCATGGACCCCGACCCGGAGACCCGCCGGGTGTCCCACGGTTGCATCCGCCTCACGGACGAGGCCGCGCGGCAGCTGTACCACCTGGTGGAGGTGGGCACCCCCGTCCTCGTCTTCTGAGCGGCGCAGGTGCGGTCGACTATCGCGCCGGTCGAGACTTTCGACCCACCGGAACCGAGTTCGAGGATGGCGGATAAGAATACAGGGCGGAAGGTTGTGGCCTCCAATCGGAAGGCCCGCCACGAGTATCAGATCCTGGACACCTGGGAGGCGGGTCTCGTCCTCCAGGGCCCCGAGGTGAAGTCGCTCCGGGAGGGGAAGGTCAGCTTTCAGGACGCCTTCGCGCGGATCGAGAGAGGGGAAGTGTGGCTCTACAGCCTCCACATCTCGCCTTACGAGCAGGCGAATCGCTTCAATGTGGATCCCGTCCGCACCCGCAAGCTCCTCCTCCACGGCCACGAGATCCGGAAGCTGGTGGGGAAGGTCGAGGAAAAGGGCCTCACCCTGATCCCCCTCGATATCTACTTCCGTGCCGGGTACGCGAAGGTGACTCTTGCGCTCGCGAAGGGGAAGCAGCTGCACGACAAACGGGAGAAGCTGAAGCAGCGCACACAGGAGAGGGAGACCCAGCGCGCCCTCCGCTCGGTCAAATGATTCCCGGCTCCCGCCGGTCGCCTCCGACCCGGTCCACATGGGAATGACGCTTCACCAGGGCCTCCTCGGCACGGAATTCCAGAACCCGGTCCTCCTCGCGGCCGGCACCTGCGGGTTCGGGGAAGAGGTCTCGGAGGTGATCGAGTTGGACTCGCTCGGTGGCCTCGTCACGAAGTCCGTGACTCTCGAGCCCCGCGGCGGGAATCCCGCCCCACGGGTGGCGGAGTTCCGGGCCGGAATGCTGAATTCCATCGGCCTCGCCAACCCTGGAGCGAGGGCGGTGCGGGAGCATCGGCTTCCCTGGTTGCGCGAGCGGATCCGACGCGCTCGCATCCTCGTGAGCGTGGCCGGGCACAGCGTGGAAGAGTTCGTTCAGGTGGTGCAACTCCTGGACGATGCGGATGGTTTCGTGGGGTTCGAGTTGAACCTCTCCTGTCCGAACGACGCCCGCCGGGGCGGGCTCCCCTTCGCTCTCGATCCGGACGAGGCCGGACGGGTCATGGAGGCGGTGCGGCGAATCACGGAGCGGCCCCTGGTGGCGAAGCTCGCGCCGAACACCCCCGACTTCCGCCCGGTGGTCTCGGTGCTGGAGAACGCCGGGGCCAGTGCATTCACTCTCGTGAACACGCTGCCCGGGCTGGTGCTCGACCCCGAGACAGGCGTGGCGGCGCTCGGCGCCGGCACAGGGGGGGTTAGTGGCCCGGCGCTGAGGCCGGTGGGCGTACACGCCGTCTGGCGCGTCCGGCCCCTGACGGACCTCCCTTTACTCGGAGTAGGGGGCGTGGCTACGGGACCCGATGCGGCCCAGTACGTCCTCGCCGGGGCTTCGCTCGTTCAGGTGGGCACCGCCTCCTTCTGGGATCCCGAGACCGCAGAAAGGGTAATCAAGTGGCTGCATCACTACACCGTCCGGAAAGGCATATCCTCGTTCGCGGAGCTGGTCGGAACCGGCGCGCCGAACCGGGAAAGCGGGGCGGGAGCGGGGGCGGAAGCCACGGAGGAGTGGAGTGTCGAGCGCCGCAGGGAGGCGAAAATGGGATCATCGAACGAGGATGGGGGGTGACGTGGCCGAAGTGATCGTCGCGCTGGACGTGCCTGGACCCGCGGAGGCCCTGGACCTGGTGGATCGCCTCGGGGAGGAGGCCAGTTTCTACAAGGTGGGTCTCGAGCTCTACACCCGATGGGGCCCGGAGGCGGTCCGCACGTTGCGGGATCGTGGAAAGCAGGTCTTCCTCGATCTCAAGCTGCATGACATCCCGAACACGGTGGGTTCCGCCGTCCGCGCCGCAGCCGCCCATGGAGTGGACCTCCTCACGGTGCATTCGGCGGGCGGGACCAGGATGCTCGAGGTTGCGGCGCGAGCCTCCCGCGAGGAGGATGGCCCCGCGCTCCTTGCGGTCACCATCCTCACCTCGATGGAGACTCGGGAGCTGTCCACGGTCTGGGGACGCGACGTCACCTCGACCCAGTCCGAGGTGCTCCGTTTGGCCCAGCTCTCCCAGGACGCCGGAGTGGACGGTGTCATTGCTTCGGCACGGGAAGCCGGCGCGCTGCGTCGGAGGCTGGGTCCGGACGCCCTCATCGTGACCCCTGGAATCCGCCCCAAGGGAGCGGATGCACACGACCAGTCACGAGTCTCGACTCCTGCGGAAGCCGTTCGGGGGGGAGCCACCCATCTGGTTGTGGGGAGGCCGGTCACCCAGGCGCCCGATCCCCGGGAGGCGCTCCGCGGGATCCTCGAGGAGGTGGAGGCGGCATGAAGCCCACTCAATGGATTGGAGGGGGGGGACGCCGACGGAGGGGAGCCCGCCTGAAGCCGGCAGTTCTCCTCCTTCTCCTGGGGCCGTTCTTTCCGGTTCCAGGTGTTCCCGCGGGGTTCGGCGGCTTCCCGGGTATCGCCTCCAGCGCGTTCTACGGACTCGCGGCACAGTCGGAGCCTCAGCTGCAGGCTTCGGCCAGACAGCTCGCCCAGGCCTGGGCGGGTGGCGCGGAGGGGGTCGTCGTGTCCCACCTCGCGCCCGCGCGAGTGAGTCTCCACCTCGAAGGCTCGGTGTCCGCCACCCTGCCCACCCGCCAGGCCACTGCGGCCCTCCGAAGCTATCTGCGTGGACACTACCCGGGTGAGGTCGTGGTCGCCCGCATCGCCCTGGTCGAGGGCTCTGGAGACCGCGGGTTCGCCGAGCTTCACTGGACGACGCAGCGGGCCGGTACCTCCCAGACCCTGAAGCGCACGATCTTTCTCGGGTTCAGGCAGGAAGGGGGAAGCTGGGCCGTCGACGACGTACGCGTGATCCCCTGATCCACCCCGTCCGCACGGGCCCTCTCGCACCCCTTCCTCGCCGCTGCACCATGTCCCTCAAGCTTCACAATACTCTCACGAGATCGCTGGACCTCTTCGAACCCGGAGATCCGGATCGCGTGGGGATCTACGCCTGTGGTCCGACTATCTACGATCATGCGCACATCGGAAATTTTCGTTCATTTCTCTTCTACGATCTGGTGCACAGGTACCTCGAGTGGAAGGGGTACGGGGTTCAGTTTGTGATGAACCTGACGGACGTCGACGACAAGACGATCGCCGCGGCGGGCGAACGAGGTACCTCCATTGAGGAGTTCACCGCGCCGTTCGCGGAGTCGATCCTGGCGGATGCGGACGCGCTGGGGATGTGGCGTTTCGATCGCTACCCTCGTGCCACCGACTACGTGGACCGGATGATCGACCTCGTCGGCCGCCTCCTGGACCAGGGGCTCGCATACACGACCGACGACGGCACCGTCTTCTTCGACATTTCGGCCTTCCCCGAGTATGGGAAGCTGTCCCGTCGGGATCTGGACGAGGGGAGGACGGGTGAAAGGGTCACCGACGACGACTACGGGAAGCAGGACGTCCGCGACTTCGCGCTCTGGAAAGGCGTGAAGCCGCAGGACGAGCAGGTCGGCGCCGCTTGGGATGCGCCCTGGGGCCGAGGACGGCCCGGGTGGCACCTGGAGTGCTCGGCCATGGGGCTGGCCGAGGTGGGGGAGACCCTCGACCTCCACCTGGGGGGAGAGGATCTGATCTTCCCCCACCACGAAGATGAGATCGCCCAGTCCGAGGGGGCCACCGGAAAGCCCTTCGCCCGGTGTTGGCTCCACGTGAAGCACCTTCGTGTGGAGGGCGAGAAGATGTCCAAGTCATTGGGCAACTTCGTGACGGCGAGGGAGCTCCTGGAGGAGGGAGTCTCACCGGCCGCGATCCGGCACCAGCTCCTTTCGACGCAGTACCGGAGGGAGTTGAACTTCTCCCGTGAGGGGCTGAAGGCATCGGAGAGGGCAGTGGAGCGGCTATTGGACTTCGAGCGTCGACTGGAGGGTCTGTCCTCCCGATCCGGGGCGCCCGCCATGGGCCTCGGAGAGGTCGCAGAGCATGCCCTGCGGACCTTCGAAGACGCCATGGACGATGACCTCAATGTCGCCGGGGGGTTGGCTGCGCTCTTCGTGCTCGTGAATGAGGCGAACCGCCTTCTGGACCAGGAAGGGAGCCCCTCCGAAGAGGAGCGCGCGTCCGCTCTGGAGGCACTCCACTCGATCGACCGGGTCCTCGGCCTGGTGGACCTCGGCCGTCGCGAGAGGGGCACGGATGACGAGCTCGAGGCGTGGGTGACCGAGCGTATCGAAGCACGTCAGGCTGCCAGGGAGGGGCGGGATTGGGCGCGGGCCGATGCAATCCGTGACGAGCTGCAGGCGGCCGGGATCGTCCTCGAGGACGGAGCCTCCGGAACCCGTTGGAAACGGGTGCGGAACCCGGGTCCGCGCGCAGGTTGACACCCCGGGGAGCCCCGATTACACTTCAAAGCTCTGTTCCTGCTGACGTAGCTCAACTGGTAGAGCAGCCGCCTTGTAAGCGGCAGGTTGAGGGTTCAAATCCCTCCGTCAGCTCCTTCGCGGTGCTGACTGAGGCATGGTGAAGCACGCGGGAGCCAGGCGAGGGTGGGGTACCGAAGTGGCCAACCGGGGCAGACTGTAAATCTGCTGGCTTATGCCTTCGTAGGTTCGAATCCTACCCCCACCATGGAAACACACGACTCAGAGAGTGAATGGCATAAGCAGGTTGCAGGAAATAGAGGGTGGTCCATCCGTGCGGGAGTAGCTCAGTTGGCTAGAGCATCAGCCTTCCAAGCTGAGGGTCGCGGGTTCGAGTCCCGTCTCCCGCTCTGACGAAGGGGGCTTGAGCAGCCCGGTGCCGGGAGGCGCCGGTCACGGTTCCCGGGGAGGCCTGGAAGGCGCCTCCCGATCTCTGGCGGCGCTCCGGTAGCTCAGTGGTAGAGCGCTTCCTTGGTAAGGAAGAGGTCGAGGGTTCAATTCCCTCCCGGAGCTCTCCGGCCACGCGTCGGAAGTCGTAACGGAGCACATCTCGCAACTGATTTTTCATCACCCGAGGAAAGCAAGGGAAGACGAGGACACCCATGGCCAAGGCGAAATTCGAGCGGACGAAGCCCCACGTGAAC
>JBBDRS010000039.1:31467-87755 GCA_040905325.1 Gemmatimonadota bacterium | reverse complement strand
TGCAGGGCTGGCACTTACCTCAGCTTTGGGTCAGGTTGTGGAGGGGTAACTTCCGTTTAGTGCCCCCGATTTCTATGGAAGTAGATTGGCAAGGCCAACGAGGTCCAGAAAAGGGGGAGGAAATGACCAAAGAACGCGGGGAGAGGAAAGGGACCGAGGATCGCGAGGAGGGCCGTGAGCGCTGGAGCGTCCAACGAAAGGCGGAGGTGGTGCTTCGGCTGCTGCGTGGGGAGGATCTGGTGGAAGTAAGCCGGGAGGTCCGGGTCGCCCCACCGGAGCTTGAGGAATGGCGCCGGGTGTTCCTGGAGACGGGCAGACAGGGGCTTCGAAGACGAGGCCAGGATCCCGGAGAGAGGGAGCTTCTGCGAACCCGGGCGAAGCTCGGTGAGGTGACGATGCGACTGGAGCTCGCCAGCGAGCTGCTGGAAAAAAGGGGGTACGGGGACGACCTGAGGAAGCTCTTGAAGCGGTCGGGCGAGTGAGCCCCGCCACGGGTCGTGCGTATCCGCTGACGATGGTGAGCCAGGTGTGGCAAGTCCCCCGCTCGACGATCTACGCGGCTCGGGACCGCGGCTTGCGACCGGCCCCCATCCGGGCCCAGAAGCGAGGTCCGAAGACGAAATTGAGCGATGAGGAGCTGGTGGCGGAGATCCGGGAAGTGCTCAAGAACAGCGAGTTCCTGGGCGAAGGCCACCGGAAGGTTCGGGCTCGGCTTCGGCCGAAGGGCATCCGGGTGGGGAAGAACCGGGTGCTTCGCCTGATGCGAGAAAACGGCCTTCTGGCTCCGGTCCGGCGGGGCCACCACGCCCGAGGGGACCGAAGCCATAGCGGCCGGATCACGACGGACGTGCCGGACGAGTTGTGGGGCACGGATGCAACCCGGTTCCACACGAACGACGACGGCTGGTGCTGGTTGTTCGTGGCGGTGGATCACTGCGTCACCGACGTGGTGGGTTGGCACGTAGCGAAGAAGGGAGACCGCTGGGCGGCCCTGGAGCCGGTCCGACAGGGCGTACGGACCCACATGGAGGGGTATGCGCCCCGGATCGCTCTGGGCCTCGGGCTTCGCCATGACTGAGGGCCGCAGTACACGGCGCACCAGTTCCAGGGCGAGCTGACATGGCTCGAGATCCGGTCCACACCCTCCTACGTGGGAGAGCCGGAATGCAACGGGGTGGCAGAACGGTTCATCCGCACCCTGAAAGAAGAATGCCTGTACCTGCATGACTTCCAGAGCCTCGAGGAGGCCCGGGGGGTCATCGCCGGGTTCATAGAACGCTACAATCATGGGTGGCTCCTGCAGCGGCACGGCTATCGGACCCCAGTCGAAGTCCGCCAGGCGCTCACCCGGAAGGCGGCGTGATTAAGCCGCCCACTTGTCCAGGAAACCGGGACCGGTACACGGCGGACCATCGTCACCGAGGTGCTGGGGGGGCCGCCGGACACAGTGAACGTTCGCTGTGTCGATGGCTCGGGTTCCATCGAAGCGGCGTCCGGTATCGGCTCCGAGGGCGCGAGGAAGGGCCGTTGCGGGCTCGGCTGCGGGAGCTGCCTATTCCGTAGGATCTTCTCCGATGGCAGCGACCGCATCCTGCAGTACCCGCTGGTTAGTAATCGATCCGAACTCCCTTGTATGTGATACGCCGTGCGCCGCGACACTTGCTGAGGTCCCGAATCTGCATCCCGACCAGGGAAGCCGGACCGGCCAGCGCTAACCCCCGCAGACCTCCACCCCTTAATTCGATGCGCATGTGCTCTCCTCCGAACCCGCTTGCGCATAGCAATTCTGTATGCAATATTGTCCGACAACTTTACATTCAAAAACATTAAAGGGGGTCCAAATGCCAAGAAGGTGCAGAGTCCTGTTCGCGTGTGCCGCCCTTGCGCTCCTCGGCTTAGTGCCCTTGATCGCGGAGGCCCAGGTCACTGCCATCCAGGCGGGCCGGCTGATTGATGGCACTGGCGCGCCCGCCATCGAGAACGGGGTCATCCTGATCCAGGGGGACCGGATCGAGGCGGTTGGACGGGCCTCGGACGTCTCGATCCCCCAGGGTGCCACCATCATTGATCTTCGTACGCAGACGGTGATGCCGGGCATCGTCGACGCCCACGCGCATCTCTCCATCCGTCCGGACATCCGCACTCTCGAGGGTCAGCTTGAAGGGATGACTCACCACGACGCCCGCCAGATGGCGCGCATCGTCCGGAACATCCGTGTCCAACTCATGTCCGGTGTTACCAGCCTCTACGTCGTGGGGGAGGTCCACTACAATGACATTCAGGCCTCGCAGGCGGTCGAGGCGGGTCTCATCCCCGGCCCCCGCATATACCCTAGCGGGAATTTCATCTCCACGACCGCTGGACACGGCCCGGCTGAGTATCGTACCACGAACGGCCCATGGGCTATGCGCACGTTCGTGCGGGAGAATTACGAGGCGGGTGCCCGCCACATGAAGCTCACGATTACCGATGTCGGGCGCGTCGGGCCCAACAGCGGCACGCCCTACGCCGAGGGCGAGAGCAATTACACGCGCGAGGAGATCGAGGCAGCGGTGCAGGAGCTCCATCGGCTTGGGCTTAAGGCCACCGCGCACGCCAACGGTGAGTCCATCCGGCTGGCAGTGGAGGCGGGCGTGAACTCCATTCAGCACGGCGGCAATCTGAACGAGGACTTGATGGACCTCCTTGCCAGTCGCGGGATCGGCTTTGTCAACACCTACACCATCGGCTACCAGGGGGTCTTCAACGAGTGGGGGTACCTAGACATGGAGGCGGAAAGCGCTGGCGAATGGATCGACCGGGGCCGATCCGTACACCAAGAGGCACTCCGAGAGAACGAGGGCCGAAGGAACCGTGTGACGGAGCGGTGGAGTCAACTTTCGCGAGCCAAGGAGAAGAACGTGCTCGTAGGAATCGGCACGGATAGCATGCACGGTTTCATGGCGTTGGAGATGGAGAATCTTGTGGATGCAGGTTTCACTCCACTCGAAGCACTCACCGCCGCTACTGGCATTAACGCGCAGATCATCGGCCTAGACAGTGAGATCGGAACCCTGGAACCGGGCAAGCTGGCGGACGTGATTGCCGTGGATGGCCAGCCAGACCAGAACATCCGCGACATCGCGAACGTCACCTTCGTGATGACCGGTGGTCGCGACCTGAGCGGGTTGAGTTTCCGGTAGATGGGCGAGCCCTCCTTCTCACCTCCGACCCATGTGCACGGAGTGGTGGGAAGGGGGGTGGGCATCGACACAAGGTGGGACGCGTTGCCTACAAGCAACCGGGATTGGGACCGTGCACTGATGTGCGTAACGCGGAAGATCCCGGTTGCGGCCCGCGCCTCCCCCTAGGCGTCGGCGTCCCCCTGGCCATTCGTTCCCTCGACCCCTGGCGCTGGGACTGTCGGCCCACCCGCCCGCAGGCCGACCTTCTTCAGCCGCACGACCCCCAGCGTCATCACCGGGACCACGTACACTGCGACCGCCCCCCATGCCAGGGTCCCGTATCCGCGTGCGACAAGGGGTATAATCCCGAAGGTGGCGACGGCCGCGCAAAGGGCTAGCGCGCCCGTGGCCAGTGCGGCGCGTTGCCCTGGGCGCATCGGCTCGCGCTCCGTCTCCTTCAGCACACCGTCGATCCGCTCAATCGTGCCCTGGATGAAGCCAGCACCCGTCTCTACGAAGGTACCGAAGAGGGCGATGAGATAGAGGAAAAGGAGGGCACCTGCGCCGAGCGACGTGATGACGGCGAAGACGGGGATCGCCTCCTGTACAATCCCGGGATAGGTGCCTAGGAATGAGATGTGGAACATTAGTGCCGGGACAGCGCAGATGAGCGCGGCCACCGCCGCCGAGGCCGCCACCTCGCGCCGGCTCTCCAGTGCACGGGTGGAGAACAGAATGGCTGGCACGATGAACAAGTTGTACATGGCGTACTTGAAACCGCTTTGCGCCCAACCGCTCCCCACCTCCCAGCCGGAGAGTTGCGTCATGATTCCCGGGCCGTCCGCCCGGAACGACATCACGAAATAGGAGATGAACATCGTGTAGAGAAGCACCGTCCAGAGCGCCAGCGACCTCGTGATGACCTCCCGCCCCAAGAAGGCGAGGGTAGCGACCGTGACGAGCATGAGCGCAATGCCTGCTCCGAACGGTATCCCGAATCGCGTCTGGAGGATCTCGCCGGCGGCCGAAGCCACCACGGCTAGTACGATGACGAACATAGCCAGGAATAGGATCTCAAAAGCTACCCATCCACGCCCCAGCAACTCCTTGAAGAACGATCGATAATCGTAGACGTGGAAGACGCGTGCGAACTCCCAAGTCACCGCTAGCACCAACATCCAACAGACGAAGGTGACTCCAATGCCGAAGACGCCGCCACCAGCCCCAAATCGAGTGAAGTACTCAACGATTTCCCGCCCGGTCCCGTATCCTCCGCCCACAAGGACGGACTGATATACGGCGCCAGGGATGAGATACTTGCGTACGAAGGGAGCGTCGAAAGCGGTCATGGCATCTCTTAGAAGATGGGGCGCGCCTTACCACGCGGCCGTGACGTTGGTCGTGCCGAGAACCGGGAGCACTGGCCCTACCGAAGCTTCGAACCGCAGGGGTGTCACACACCACCGACGGGCTACCAGCTTCCCTGCTCCCCGAGGGACGCGATGATGCCGTCCAGCCGCAGGCCAGCGTTCCGCCAGTTGAGGAACATGGCCCGGTGAGCCCGCTCGGGATCGCCGGCGCGAATCTCCTCCAACAGTGCCTCGTGCTCCTCCACGGAGACCGCGATCTGGTCCAAGAGGGCGGTCACGTAGAGTCGGATGTAACGCTCCGCCTGTGGCTTGACGGCGTTGTGCAGGCGCCGGAGTCTCGGGCTTCCAGCTTCAGCGACGCACGCCTTGTGGAAGGCACTGTCCAGTTCGAAGAAGCGCATTCGGTCCGCGCTGCCGTTGGTCCCGACATCTCTGAGTTGATCGTTCGCTACGGCCATCGCCTGGATGACCCCCTCCCGTTCTGCCTGCGAGAGCCGCGCGGCGCCTGCCGCCGCCATCCCTTCTAACTGCCCCACAATCTCGAATATCTCTTTCCCATCGTCGCGGGTGAGTGGAGCGACCGTCAGGCGAGTCGGACCCCCGTCGTCGGAGCTGAGCATAAAGCCCTCTTGGTCCAATCTTTGGAGCGCACTTCGAACCGGAGTGCGGCTGACTTTTAGCCGCTCGGCCACTTCAGTTTCAACTATGCGCGTCCCAGGCGCCATTTTTCCCTGAACGATCAGATCCCTGATCCGATCGTAGACCTCTGAGGCCCGGGCTCCGGAACGGGGGGGGGGTTCTTCGCATCCATGCGTGACTCCCAGCCAGACAGGAACGTGAGAGGGGAGGTGCCTCGGCAACCCGGCACCATTGGAATAAGGATACACCCGTGTGGGGGATTCCTCAATCGTTGACAAGACTGCGGATCCGACTGTATACCTTTTCGTAACCGAAAGTGCGTGCGTATTTGTCGCGAGCCTTCATTCGCTTCCCTAACCCAGCCCATATCCGGGATGATTCCACCCCACGCTGAAGGTCCACAGAAGGTGTCGGCCGCAATGGGGCCGGACGACGCTATCTCGTTTCGCAGCCTCACGACGAATCCTGAGCGGGTTCGATGCGTGGAGCTTCAGCGCCTAATCTGGGGCAGTGGGTTCGACGAGATCGTCCCGGCCTCCATCCTGAACATCTCGAAGAAGGTGGGGGGAGTGACGGCGGGCGCCTTCTCAGTTGACGGACTGATGATCGGCTTCGTCTACGGGATCACCGGAGTGCGTGAGGGCAAGCTCACGCACTGGTCGCATATGCTGGGTGTGATGCCGAGCTATCGCGGGCGGGGAGTGGGCCGACGCCTAAAGCACTTCCAGCGTGATCGACTGCTGGAACGAGGCGTCAAGGAGATGCGTTGGACTTTCGATCCGCTTGTGGCCGGGAACGCGCATTTCAACATGAATCTACTCGGTGTCCAGATCCATGATTACGTCACCGACATGTATGGCAACACAGGGAGTGGGATCCATTCGTTCGGGACAGATCGCTTTGTTGCGCATTGGGATCTCGGAGCACCGCCGGGGGATGACCTACCGCCCCAGGGGCAGGGTGTCGGTGAGGGTCCTTCCATGGCCGGCGCGGCATCGGTGGATTGGGATGCCGCGCCCATCGTCAACCCGGTGGCGGGCGGAACTCCCGCCGCGGCGCCGAGCGCTCCCGCCATTCGTATCCGTATCCCCCCCGACATCCTGGCCCTGAATAGCAGTGATCCTTTGGCCGCGGGCGCATGGCGGACCGAAACCCGAACGGCTTTCAAGGCGGCTCGCGACGCCGGATACCGCATCGTTGGGTTCAGTCGGACCGACGACACGGTGTGCCCCGTCTACCATCTTGCCCGGGAGGATGCCCACCAAGGAGGCGAGCCCTCTGCTTCTGATCGGTCGTTGCCGCGTGAACCGGGAGGGGGGCAGTCATGATCGCTATCGGGGCGGTACAGCTCCGTGAGATCCGCCTGCCACTCCGAGAGCCGTTCCGGATCTCATCCGGGAGTGTTCATGAGCGGCGCGTCCTGCTCCTTGAAGTCTCGGATAGCGACGGTCGGAAGGCTTGGTCCGAGTGTGTGGCCGCTGAGTATCCCAACTACAGCGCTGAGACCGTCGACACGGCGTGGCTCGCCCTTCAGCAGTGGCTCATCCCCGAAGTGCTCGGGCGTCGCTTCGACCACCCTTCGGATGTCCATCGGCACTTGGAATCACGGGTGCGTGGACACAGGATGGCGAAGGGTGCGCTGGAGATGGGGTGCTGGGGGCTGGCGGCGGAATTGGCTGGGGTGCCACTTGCGCGCTTGATCGGCGGAGAGAGGGAATCGGTGGAAGTGGGGGTATCTCTTGGTATCGAGACTACCGCCGATAGGTTGGCGCAACGGGCGACTCGGGAGGCCAAAGCCGGCTACCGGAAGATAAAACTCAAGATCAAGCCCGGATACGACGTACAATTCGTCCGGGCGGTTCGGGATGTACTCCCTGCAGCGGCATTGATGGTGGACGCGAACGCCGCATACGGCCCGGAAGACACGGCCTCACTCCTGGCGATGGACGGTCTTGGGCTCACTATGATCGAACAGCCCTTCAGCGGCGAGGACCTGCTCCGGCACGCCGCACTGCAACTCCGTTTGGAGACTCCCCTATGCCTGGACGAGTCCATCACCTCCCCTGCGCGGGTAGAGGACATGCTCTCGCTGGGAAGCGGACGGATCGTGAACGTGAAGCCGGGAAGGGTAGGTGGCTTCACTCCTTCGCTCGAGATCCACGATCGATGCCACTCGGACGGTGTCCCGGTTTGGTGCGGTGGCATGCTGGAGACCGGCATCGGGCGGGCCTACAACGTGGCGCTAGCTTCCCTCCCAGGGTTTTCCATGCCGGGCGACCTCTCCCCAAGCCGCCGATACTGGGAGCGGGACATAGTACATCCAGAGTGGACCATGAGCGCTAACGGCACCGTTGAGGTGCCGACGGCCCCCGGTATAGGAGTCGAGGTGGACCGGGAGCAGGTCGAGCAGCTCACCGTGAGGCAATGCGCCTTGAGAACTTCTGGAAACTCTTGACAACCACAGTTTCGCACCACCTATTGTGCTCAGGATCGTCGTAAGACCTGTGTACAATCCCGATCGGAGGGAGCTTGAGATGATGCGAGAGAAAGCGTTCGAGACGTCCGGGCCCCGGAAGCGTCCGGTATACCTGCGATCTATG
This sequence comes from Gemmatimonadota bacterium, assembly GCA_040905325.1. Classification (GTDB taxonomy): domain Bacteria; phylum Gemmatimonadota; class Gemmatimonadetes; order Longimicrobiales; family Gaopeijiaceae; genus JBBDRS01. The sequence continues at coordinate 79,982 of JBBDRS010000039.1, read as the reverse complement.
CTACTCTACCTCTTGGCTCTCGTTCTCCTTCCAGCGGGTGTCGCGGCCCAGGAAGGTCGGATTGTGGGGGTCGTCGTCAATGAGGGCGGCCAGGCATTGACCGGCATTGCGGTTAGCCTCGTCGACACCGAACTGGGTGCGTTCACCGGCGGAGAAGGGAGCTTCCAGATCATGGCACCTCCGGGAACGTGGACGGTCCGAGCGACCGGCCTCGGCCAGTCCACTGCGGAGCGCGTGGTGCAGGTGGTTGCAGGGGAGACGGCAACGGTCCGCTTCGTGCTTTCCCCGCGTGCCATCGACATGGAGGAAATCCTCGTCTCCCTTTCCGCTGTCGATCGGCGTCGGGAACAAGTGGGCACTGACATCGTGCGGCTGGACGCCGCTCGCGAGCTGCAGACCGCTGCAGTGACGAGCCTCTCCGACCTCGTGAACTCGCGTGCCCCGGGTGTGAACATCGCTCTCGGGTCGGGCGAGGTGGGTACCGCCTCCAAAATCCGCATCCGAGGTGCCTCCAGCCTTACGCAGTCGAACAACCCTGTGGTCTTCATCGACGGAGTTAGGGTAAGCAATGCGACTGGCGCTGGACCGCAGGCCATCGACTTCGGAGATGGGCCGACGATCTCCCGGTTGGACGATCTGAATCCCGAGGACATCGCGGACATTCAGGTCCTCAAAGGGCCCTCAGCGGCTGCGGCATACGGCTCCGAGGCAGCGGCTGGCGTGCTGATGATCACCACGGTGCGCGGCTCGCAGGGCGCTCCACAATTCCAGCTCTCTCACGAATTCGGCGGCAACTTCAACACTTCCAGCTACCCCGACAACTACCTGAACCTTACGACCCTAGGTGGATTCACGGATATAAACGAGGCGGTCATTCAGCAGTTCCGGCCGGTCCAGAACCCAGTCACCGGCCATATTTTCGGTCGGCAAAACCCTTTGGAAATCTACGACCCCTTCCGGGTTGGGCTGAACCAGCGTACGAGCCTGAACGTGAGGGGGGGAGCCGAAGACCTTCAGTACTATGCGTCGATACGCCGGGATGGAGAGGAAGGCGTGCTCCCGAACAACGATAGCGACCGGATTTCCGTCCGCGGGAACCTGACGGCGAATCTCACCAGCGCGATCGACCTGAATTTCAACTCAAGTTACATGTCCACCGACGTGCGCACCGGAGGCTCAGGGCGGAGTCCCACGAGCATCATTACTAATGCTCTCTTGGGGCTGCCGGAGTTCGGTTACGGACAGCTCCCAGATGGCGGACGGGGTGACTGCGCTGCCACGGTGCTGTACGGCGCGGACGAATCCGTCTGTGCGGCGCGGCACGGAGGCTTCTCCGCTCATCCGGACAAGATCGCTGCGGTGGTCAATCGCCACGAGGTCGACCGTTTCGTGGGTGGCGTGACACTTAACGTGCGTCCTTCCAGTTGGTTTTCGAACAGACTAGTCGTGGGCATCGACCACCTGTCTGCGCGTGACTTGAACATTCTGCCGCTCGACCCGGATCGGCCGTTCCGAGACCGGTCACGGGGGGAGGTGGACGACGTCCGTATCGCCGAGCGGGTCCTCACTTTCGACTATGCGGGCACCCTGAGCGCAGCGGTCTCCGAGGGTCTTCAGACGACCACGACGCTCGGAGCGCAATTCTTCAATCGCCGCCGTGACGCGCTCGGATGTGAGGGTCGAGGAGGGTTCGCCGGACCGACTGCGACGGCGTGCAATGCGTCGGTGAGATTCGAGCTGAGCACAGAAGTCCAGGAAGTGGCGGAACTCGGACTCTACGTTCAGGAAACGGTTGACTGGAAAAACTACCTTTTCCTCACAGGAGCGGTCCGGGTCGACGATCACAGCGGTGTCGGTTCCAACCAGGGTGCAACGGTGCTTCCCAGCGCAAACGCGTCCTGGGTGGTGAGCCGTATGCCTTTCTGGCGGTTCGCCAGCGTGGACAATTTCCGCCTCCGTCTTGCCTGGGGGAACGCGGCACAGGCTCCCGGGCCGTTCGACGCCCGGACCACGTTCGTGCCGGTTCGACTGGGACAGGGTGGCCAGCAACTCAGCGGGATCAGCCCTCAGAACCCCGGCAACCCCGACCTCAAGTCTGAGCGGCACCGTGAGGTGGAAGGCGGCTTTGACCTTAGCTTCCAAGACGAACGCCTGGCGCTGAGCTTCACTGTCTTCGACCAGCAGGTGGAGGACGCCATCATCACTCGCCGGGTTTCCCCCGGCACCGGCTTCCCCGGCCAGCAGTTCGTGAATATCGGCCGCGTGGAGAATCGCGGAATCGAGGCCTCGGTAGGCGTGCGCATCTTGGACCGGGACGCCCTCGGTTGGAATGCCAATTTCCAGTTCAGCACCGAGGACCCCGTGATCACCGACATGGGCGGGCTTGAGCCCATCACTGGCTTCTTCGGGATGTCCGGCATGTTCCATGAGGGGTTTGCGCCGGGTGCCTACTACGGGCCAGTCTACCTCTCCGCCGTGCGGAACTCCAGCGGTGCCATCGAGCCTGGTAGCATTGAACTCGCTCCCGGCAATCTCGATTTCGGGCAGGAGCAGGGGTTCCGGTATTACGGGCGGCCAAACCCGACGAATGAGCAGAGCCTTTCGTCGACCTGGACGATCGGCAATCGGCTGACCATTTCGAGCCTGTTCAACCGACGGGCCGGCCACAAGCGGATGGACACTTCGGAGGGGCGGCGGAACTGCTTTATCCAGAACCGTTCAGGTGGCCGCATGTGCGCGTTCCGCCAAGCTGAGCTCTCCCCTGCGGAGCAGGCGGCATTGGAAGGGAGGGTGGCCGACGCACCCCAACTCTTTTTGCACGATGCCACTTTCATAAAGCTTCGGGAACTTACGGCCCGTTATGTGCTGCCGCCCGATCTTGTCGCGAACGTGCCGGGTGCGCGATCAGCGAGTTTGTCCGTGGGTGGCCGGAACCTAGTTACCTGGACCGACTTTCCGGGAGTGGACCCTGAGGCCGACGTTTCGAGTGGCTCGGATAGCTTTGGGAATACCGGGATCTACGGTGAGTTGGGTCCAGCCCGGATGTTTTTCGCGCGACTCTCGATCACCTTTTAGCGGCATAGGAGGAAGGCAGATGCACAGCCCCCATCCAACCGTCCACTCGCGAGCGAGAGGCCGCATGCGCAGGGCCGCAGTCTCGTGCGCAGTCATCTCTTTGGTGTCACTCGCGGCCTGTGACGACCTACTCTCCGTGGATTCGAATCCGAACATCGTCGATGCTGGCGTAGCCGGGACGCTACAGGAGACGATGGTCGGCGCCTCGGTCGAACTCTACCGTGCGGTAGACGAGGCCATCTCGCACGCGGGGCTGTACGGCGACGAGTTCGTGAGCGCGAGTACCGGGCCGCTCCACCGTAGGATGGGCGCTCGTCAGGTTACCGCCGAAGCGCAGCAGGGGAGCACCGGATCGGGTCGGCCGCAGTCGTTGGGCGGCGGATTTTACATCCCGTTACAGCGTCTTCTCGCCGTGGCCCACCTAAGTCAGGAGCGCATCCTGAACGGAGACTTCCCCCAGACGGCGCCCAGCGATGACGTTGCGCAGTACGCACGACTCGCGTTCTACGAGGGGCTGGCCAAACTCTACCTCGCCGACCTTTATTGTACGGTCGCGTTCTACGGGACGGGCCCGGAGTATAGTTCGGACCAAGCCTACGAGCAGGCCGTCGAGCACTTCACCCATGCTATCGACGCGGGCCAGGTTGAGCCAGCCGTGCGTGATGCAGCCCTCGTGATGCGGGCGCGGGCCCGTCTCATCCTTGGCGACGACGCTGGCGCCGCTGCGGACGCGGCACTGGTGGACCCTGAATTCGAGTTCAACGTGGGCTACTCCACGGCGACGTTCGAGCAGCGTAACCGGATTCACGTGCACACTTATGACGTGGGTGACTGGAGTATCGCGCCGAGATTCCGGCAGCTCACGATCGATGACACGGAGATCGAGGACCCCCGCACGTTGGTGGAAGGTCCCGCACAGGCCTTCGACGCGAGCCAGGAGTTGTGGGTGCCGCTCAAGTACCCGGTTCCCGCTTCGCCCATCCGGATCGCCAGTGGGGATGAAGCGCGCTACATCTTGGCTGAAGTCGCAGGTGGCCAGACCGCAGTGAATATGATCAACGAGGTACGCGCGCGCCACGGGATTCCGACTGAGTGGATGCCGACCGGCGGCCTCAATGAGATCCGCGACAAACTGATCGATGAGCGGGCCCGGACGCTTTTCTTGGAGGGCACGCATCTCGGTGACTTGCGGAGATACATGAACAAGTACGGGCTCGATCTCTTCCCGACCGAGAACCCCCATGGGATCGAGGTCGGTAACCAGACCTGCATGCCGATGCCCGCAATCGAGCGGGACAACAACCCCGATCTTTGATTCCTGGCGCCAACGCCTTTCCCCGTGGGGGCCGGTGGCAGGCCTGCCCGCGCCCTTGACATGAGGAGACTTCGCTTATGAACTCCGGTCCCGCCGAGAAGAATTCCTGGATTCGGATGCTCCTGTTTAGCTTCGCCCTCGCCGGGGCCTTTGCAGCACCTCTGGACGGCCAGGAGGCCGAGCGTCCCCGTACTATCGCGCTCGTTGGCGGTCAGCTCCTGGACGGATACGAGGCGCCACCCATCCATCACGGCGCCGTCGTGATTGAGGGCAATCGCATTGTTGCGGTGGGACCTGCATCGGAGATAGAGATCCCGGCTGGGGCCGAGATCATCAATACGGCTGGAAAGACGATGCTCCCAGGGCTTATCGATGTTCATGGGCACCTTATCATCCTAGGTCACGGCGAATACGGGGACTGGATGCCGTGGTTCGACCGGAACCAGGAACTCGTCTACCGGACGTCGGCTCGGCAGCTGCTCGCGGCCGGCGTCACCACCACTGTGGACCTCGGGGCCCCCCTCTCTATCCTGGACTTCCGGGACCGGGCGAACCGAAACCAGGTCGAGAGTCCCCGGCTATTGGTGAGCGGGCCATGGATCGCCCGCTCAGGTTGGAACATCCTCCCGAACGAACTTAGGGGGACCGTAAGTAGCTCCGAGGAAGCGCGGCAGATGGCGGAGCGGTTGGTCGGAGCAGGGGTGGACGTCGTGAAGACATGGTCCGGCATCACTGAGGAGGACTTCCGGGCTATCCGATCGGTCACGGGGCCAGCTCGGGTGCCGATTCACTGCCACGTCTACGGGACGGACGCTGTCTGGGGGGCGATCCGGGGCGGGTGCGACGTACTTCAGCACGCTGGCTCGGGTGGCAGTGTCCCTCGGTATCCGGACGACCTCCTGGCGGAGATCGCCATGCGCGGAATCCCCGTCGTGCAGACAATCTCGCATCGGATCTGGATATACCCGGCGACCCTGGAGTTCCCTGAGCGACTCTACCATCCCGAGCTCATCGCCAGCTTCCCGCCGGAGATCTGGGAGCAAGTAGAGTCATCCTACACAAAGAATGACTTCCACCGTCGGAGCTACTTTCGCACCACGCCACGCCAGATGCGGCTGGCACGGGAGGCGGCGGGCCAGTTCGTGGAGACGGGCGCCGTCATGGCCATGGGGACGGATACCGGGTCACCACTGAATTTTCATCGGGAGGCGGCATGGCGAGAGATCTCAGCCCTCGTCGAGGTGGGCATGACGCCGATTGAAGCGATCTCAGCCTCCACCAAAGTAGCGGCAGAAGTGATCGGGCGGGGCTCCGATCTCGGGACGATCGAGCCAGGGAAGCTCGCGGACATCATCGTGGTGGACGGCAACCCTTTGTTCGACATCAACGTGCTTGGCCGCGTGACTGATGTGGTCAAGGACGGCATCGTCTATAAACGCGACCGAGTCCCCGCATGGGATGCCGTCGGAAGGACCGGGAATTGATCCGCCAGCACGGCGCGGGGGCGGGGTTTCGGTCCCTGCGCGTCCCACCGGTGCGGACCAGGGGCGGATTCCGTCGCGCCGCCGGCTTCCTTCTACTCGCGTGGATGGGCGCTTGCTCGGTCGAGGAGGAGCGCGTTGGAGAAGCCGGACATTACGACCTAGTACTCACCGGCGGCATCGTGGTGGATGGTTCAGGGGGGGAGCGTTTCCGAGCCGATGTCGGAGTTCGGGGGGACCGGATCGCGCGTGTGGCGCGCGACGAGGATCTCTCGGATCGGGGGGTAATCGTTGTTGACGCCGAGGGGCTGTTAGTCTCTCCGGGTTTCATAGATCACCATAACCATGTCCAGAACTCGATTCACACACGTCCGCTCGCAGAGAACTTCATCCGCCAAGGCATCACGACCCTCCTCCCCGCGCTGCATAGTGGTGCCCAGCCGTGGCCCTTCGCGGAGTACCTCGAATCACTTGAAGTGGCGCCGAATATGGGGTTCTTTGCGGGCCACTCCTGGATTCGGAGGCGGGTCCTCGGCCTAGAGGATCGGCCCCCGACGCCCACGGAACTAGAGGAGATGAAGGCGTATGTCCGACAGTCCATGGAAGAGGGAGCCCTTGGCCTCTCCAGCGGTCTACTTTACGTCCCGGGCAACTATGCCGAGACGGAGGAAGTGATTGAGCTGGCCCGGGTCGCAGCGGAATACGGAGGCCTCTATTACACTCACATGCGGGACGAGGCCAGGCAGCTTCTTGAATCCGTCCGTGAGGCCATTCGGATCGGCGCAGAGGCGGGTATCCCCGTCCAGATCCAGCACCACAAGGCGATGGGCGTCGAGAACTGGGGGCGAACGCAGGAATCCCTAGCCCTCGTGGACTCGGCGCGCGCCCAGGGTATCGACGTGACGGTGGACGTGTACCCCTATACTGCAGGAAGCACTGGTTCGGGGGTTCTGTTCCCGCAGTGGGTGCTTGAGGGAGGAGACGATGCCTTCAGAGCCAGAGTCACCGACCCCGAGATGCGAGCGCGGGTGGAGCGGGAGACCGAGGAGTGGATGCGGCGCGATTGGACGGGCGGCGATCTCGCCCGTGTCCAGTTCCGTACTGTTCGCTCGAACCCCGAATACAATGGCCGGACCCTCGCCGACTTGGCGGCCGATCGCGGCTTGCCCAACACCGAAGCGAGCGGAGTGCAGCTCGTGATCGAGCTCCAACTCGCGGGCGGGTTCAGTGCGATATATCACTTCATGGACATCGAGGATGTCAAGCGGATCATGCAGCACCCGTACGCCATGTTCCAGACGGATGGAGACCTCGTGGGCTACGGTGTTGGGTTCCCTCATCCGCGCAGCTACGGGTCCTTCCCTCGGATCCTCGGAGACTTTGTTCGGGACCAGGGGGTGCTCACGCTGGAGGAGGCCATTCACAAAATGACGGCACAGTCCGCGGACCGGATCGGCCAGGGGGAGCGGGGCCGGATTGCGGAGGGGATGTTCGCGGACATCACGGTCTTTGACTATGCGAACGTTCGCGATAAGGCGACGTACGTCGACCCTCATCAGTTTCCAGAGGGAATCCGCCACGTGCTTGTAAACGGCGTTCCCGTGGTCCTTGATGGATCGATTACGGGGGCCACTCCCGGTCGGGTCCTCACGGGGCCGACAGCCACCTTGAGTACGGGGGTGGAGGGAAGCGGGGGGTGACACTCGGCGCACGGTCGGTGGCTGCGGATGCCGTCCGGGCCTGCCGATTTGCCTGAACGCAGATGGACTTCCCCACCTGTTGCGCAGCAAAGCGGGGGGCATTTTGGTCGCGAACGCCACCCTACCGCCGAAGCTGACACTCCTACCCCCCAACCCCCCGGCCGCCCCAAAGACGCCACGTCGACGGGGATGGGTCCCATGGCGGGGCCCAACCGTCATTCGGTGAATCCTCCTAGATCTACCCGCGAGCCCAACCAAGCCTTATCCAGCTCAGGATCCAGCCCTATTTGCCAGAGGTGATCCGCCTGCGTATTCCGCTGAAGTGGCCCCTTCATTCCAGGGGACGTGGCCCGCACGAAGGAAACGGAATTCTTCGGGCGGCCCTGGGAGCCCCGGGCCCGGGAGATCATGATCCGGCAGTCTGCCTACCTGAACTCACTGGGGGTTCAGGCCCCCACCCTCTTCGTCCACGGCGCCGAGGACTACCGGGTTCCCCTCTCGGGTGCCATCCAGTTGTACACCTCGCTGAAGAAGCAGGGCGTGCCTACAAAGATGATCATCTATGAGGGCATGGCCCACGGGATCCGGGGTCACTGGAACAACGTCCATCGGATCATGCATGAGCTCCTCTGGTGGGATGCGTACCTTATGCCGGAGACGTAGGGATGGAGAACCCGGTAGGTTCCGTGGGGGTAGAAGCGAACGAAGGTGGGGGTGCATGAGGAGGGTGATGCGTGCCGAACGTACTCAGGAGCGGACCGTACCGCTTCTACTTCTACAGCCATGAGCCGAACGAGCCGCCGCACGTGCACGTTGACCGCGACGACCTCTCGGCGAAATTTTGGCTGGATCCAGTTGAGCTAGCGCGGAACTTGGGGTTTCGTCCGCATGAACTGAACCGACTGGAGCGACTGGTGCAGGAGAACCGCGAAGACTTCTTGGAGGCATGGAATGAGCACATCGGCGCCTAATGCCGGAGAGCGGGTCCAAGACGTGCATGTGGATCAGGAGACGCTCAGCGTCGACCTCATGGACGGGCGGACGATTACCGTGCCCCTCGCGTGGTATCCTCGTCTGCTTCACGCCACCCAGGCGGAGCGGGACCACTGGCGGGTGGCTGGAGGAGGGTACGGGATCCATTGGCCCGATCTGGATGAGGATCTAAGTACCGAGGGGCTACTTCGCGGTGCACCAGCTCCTCGGTCTCGCAGCACCTCTGCCGCATAGGTCGGCGAGAAGGTCCAGGTAGGGCTGGCGGCCCTCGAGTTCGGGATGGCCAGTGGCCAACCGGGCGTGGCCGGACGCGACGACATTCGTGTCGAGGACGGCCTTCACTTCTCGGCTCGAACCTCCTGTAGTGCGCGTGCCACGTCCTCGGGCGTGATTCCGACCTTCCGAGCCGCTTCCTGGACCTGGTCGAGCAGCTCCTTGAACTCCTCGGGACGAGGCGGCATGAGCGCCTTCAGGACCACTACGTCCCCTTCAACGGGAAATGATATCCCCAGCCAGACAGTTGACCGGCTATAGTACTGAGTACTATCATATTCGATGATCCTCAAGCGCAGGTACTTCGAGTTCGTGAGCACCCCGACGTTCGAAGGGTCGGCGAAAAAGCTCCTTACCGAGGAGGACAGGCGGAAGCTCGAGTTGCTCCTCCTGGAGGATCCAATGCGCGGAGATGTGATCGAACGGACTGGCGGGTTTCGAAAGGTCAGGTTCGCTCGGCCAAGTCGGCGAGAGGGGAAGAGCGGAGGCGCCCGGGTAATCTATTATATCTCAGAGCGGAAGGAGCGAATCTATCTCCTGCTCGTGTATTCCAAGAGCGTCAAGGATGACCTGTCGCGGGCGGAAGAGAACGAATTGGGGAAGCTAGGACGCATACTGGAAGGAGAGGACTGATGACCACTCGCAAGCGGCTTCCCTTTGGGGAGCGTCTGATCGCTTCGGCTGAAGAGGCGGTTCAAATCGAGCGCGGCGAACTGGAACCTGGCCGCGTCACCCGATATACCGCGAAGACGGCGGAAGTCGGGGCCCCGCCGCAGTATGATCTAGACCGCATCAAGGGGATTCGGAACAAAATGGAGATGTCTCAAGCCCTGTTTGCGGCGGCCTTGAACGTGAGCCCTGAGACGATCCGCGCCTGGGAGCAGGGCAAGAGAACTCCAGACGGTGCCACGCTTCGCTTACTCGAACTTGCCGAGGATCATCCGGAAGTCTTTTTGGAGAAGGTCTGGACGCGCGATGGACAAGCGGTCGGCGATGGGTGAGCGCATGAGGCTCGTAGGACTGGCTCAAGGGCTTCCCATTGGTGTAGAGCGGTGCAGGAATTCTGCCATGGGACGCCCTGCGAAGTCATTGCCGTAGCCCACCTCCGGCGTCGCCCTGGCTACTGGCGTTCGCGTAGCTGAGAGGGACTTGCCTCAAGGGCGAAATACCAAGGAGATGCACCTGCCACCCGCCTCTGGCCGGCAGAGACCACGCACTGGCTCACCACCCGGTACTCCCACCGCTTCCGGGCTGCGGTGAGCGGGGCGGGGGAATCGAACTGGACCAGCAATTTCCCCATGTCGGACGTGGCCCGCACGAAGGAAACGGAATTCTTCGGGCCATCGGGTCATGCATGAACTTCTCTGGTGGGATACCTACCTCATGCCGGAGACGCCGTCGACTTGAAGGGAGGGTGGGGAAGGGGGGAGCGACCCGCGGGCACGGTTGGACGGTAGCGTTGCCGTGCCGTACGGAACGGTACAGCTTCCCAGGTATGATCCGAGAATGCGGAGTCGTCGAGAGGGGAGGAGAGCTATGATTAGCCCGTCGATGCGTGACGATGCCGACGACCGGACGAACGACACCCGCCGCGACACGACCCGGCTGATTCGGGAGGCCGGTCCGGAAGGGCCCGATCCTGCGCGGCTCGTATCCCCCGTATACGAAGAATTGAAGCGGCTCGCCCACATCCAGCTTTCGCGGGAACGTGGGGATCACACACTCAGGACAACGGCTCTGGTGCACGAGGCGTGGATCAAGTTGGTGGACGGGAGCCAGGTAGGCGCCCGCGGACGGGCCTACTTTTTCGCTTCGGCGGCCCGCGCCATGCGGCAGGTACTCGTGGACCACGCCCGCCGGCTCGGGGCGGCCAAGCGGGGCGGGGACGCCGTCAGGGTCACTCTCGACGGGCAGGTCGGTAGGATCGACGCCTACGCCGCCGAGATCCTCGAGCTCGATGGGGCGCTCAAACGCCTCGGGGAGATCGCCCCCCGGCAGGTACAGGTCGTTGAATGCCGCCACTTTGCCGGTCTCTCCGTTTCGGAGACGGCCGATACCCTCGACGTCTCCGAACGCACGGTGAAATCCGACTGGGCCATGGCGAAGGCGTGGCTCTACCGCGAGCTGGCCGACGAGTGAGTGACGCACGGCATCGACTCGCCGCGCGCTTCGCTGAAGCGCTCGGACTCGATCCCGAAGCGCGGGGGGAGCTGCTGAGCCGGGTGGCGCAGGAGGACCCTGATTTCGCCGACGAGTTGCGTTCGCTCTTGGCGGCCCACGAGCGCGCCGACGCGAGTGGCTTCCTGGGTCCGCTCGATGAGGGGCCGGCCTCCGAAGTGCTCAGGGCGGGCAAGGCGCCGGAACCGGTGCCGGGAGAGGCGCTAGGTCGGTTCCGGATTCTGAAGCGGCTCGGGGGAGGGGCGATGGGCGTCGTACACCTCGCTGAGGATCCCCGACTTGCCCGCCGCGTGGCGATCAAGCTGCTCTCGCCCTGGATCGCCGCCGACGAGGATGCCCGTCGCCGGTTCCTGCGGGAGGCGCGGTCTGCATCGCGTCTGGATCACCCGAACGTGGCCACCGTGCACGAGGTCGGAGAAACCGGCGACGGACGCCCCTGGATTGTGATGGCGTACTGCGAGGGACCCACCCTCGCCGAGCGGCTCGCGGCGGGTCCGCTCCCCCTCGAAGAGGCGGAGCGGATTCTCACTGAGATCGTCTCGGGAATCGCCGCCGCGCACCAGCTGGGGATTGTTCACCGCGACGTGAAGCCCGGGAACGTGGTGCTGACGGAGTCGGGAGCGCGGGTGCTGGACTTCGGGATTGCCCAGGTAGACGGGGCGGCCGCCACGGGCGCGGGGCCCCTGGGCACTCTTCCCTACATGAGCCCGGAACAGACACGGGGAGGGGAGGTCGACGCCCGGACCGATGTCTGGGCGCTGGGTGCGGTGGGGTACGAGATACTGACGGGCCACCGACCGTTCGAGGGGCCCCACGACGCGGCGCTGATCCATCGCATCCGCGAGGAGGCACCGGAGCCGGTGGCGGCGCTGCGGCCGGAGGCCCCAGACCGGCTCGTGCGGGTTGTCGAAGCCTGTCTCGCCAAGGACCCCCAAGCCCGCCCCTCCTCCGCGACCGAGGTTCTGACGGTGCTTCGCGCCGGCGGGAAAGGGGGCGACCCGGCACTTCCATGGCGCCGACGGTCCGCCCTTCGCCTCCCTCTCCTCCTTGGTACCGTGGCGATGGTGACGGTGATTCTGGGCCCCCGGGCCATGACCGACCGGAGTGCTCCGTCACCTCCGCTGCCCGAAGTCGACCGGTCTATCGCGGTTCTCCCCTTCGAATCCATCGGTGGCGGCGAGGAGGCTGGGATCTGGGCCCGCGGACTCCAGGATGACCTCCTCACCGGGCTGGCCGGCGTTCCCTCGCTACGGGTGACTTCGCGCCGGGCCTCGGACGCCTACGACGCGGCAGACGACCCCCAGCGGGTGGCCCGGGAACTCGGCGTGCGCTTGGTCGTCGAGGGAACGGTGCAGACGCTCGGGGAGGAGCTTCGTCTCAACCTGCGGGTGGTCGACCCCCTCGCCGAGCGTCAAGCCTGGGCGGAGAGCTACCGCGCCGAGCTGACGGCGCCGGGGCTACTGAGGCTCGGGGGTGAGGCGCTGGCGGACCTCTTCGACTGGCTCGAGGTCGATGGGGCCGCACATAATGCGGGGGCCAGGATTACCGGGCCGGACGACCTCGCCACCTGGCGCCGCTACATCGAGGGACGGATCCACCTCGAAGGTCGCACCGAGGTCGGGCTGCGCCGGGCCGAAGAAGAGTTTCGGGCCGTCGTCGAGGGGGCCCCCGCCTTTGCCGAAGGGTGGTCCGGCCTCGCCGACGCACTCGTTCTGCAAGCGCTCTTCGGATACGCCGATCCTGCGGAGGTGCTGCCCGGCGCCCGGGAGGCGGCGGGCAGGGCCATCGAGCTGCGGCCGGATCTGCCGGAGGCGCACGCGACGATGGGGCTGGTCGTCATGACGCTGGATCGCGACGGTCCCGGGGCGCTCTGGTGGCTACGGCGCGCCGTAGCGATGCAGCCCTCGAACGCCCTCGCGCAGCAGTGGCTGGGGGCGCTCCTGGCCTCGCTGGGTCAGCTCGACGAGGCCGGGGTGGCGTTCCGGCGTGCCGTGGCACTCGAGCCGAACGCTCCCGCCGCCCGCCTGGCCCTCGCCCGCTGGTACCTGTTCGCCGACTCGCTCGATCTCGCGCTCGAGTGGGTGCGGGCCGCGGAGGCGCTGGAACCCGGAGGGCCGGTGGGGGCGCTCCTGGAAGGCGAGGTGCTGCGCCAGCTCGGACGGCGCGAGGAGGCGCGGGAGGTCCTGCGCCGGGCCCGCGAACTTCCCGGCGTGAATCCGACGGGGTTCCCCGGGATATGGGCCGAACTGGCGGCGGTGAACCTGGAGCTGGGCGACACCCTCCGCTCCCGGGAGCTCGTCGCCGAGATCGGGCGTGATATGCCGCCCTTCGTCCTCGGCGCGACGGAGGCCGGGCTGGGCGACTGGGAGGCCGCCCTCGAGCTGCTCGCGGCCGCCCCTGTGCTTCCGGTCTTCACGCACATACTCCGGTACCATCCCCTTTTCGATCCCATTCGGGGCGATCCCCGGATGGAGGCGATCCTCCAGCGCTACGACAGCGCGTGGGGGATCGCCTCCCCCCGATGACGGGCGACGCGTTCAGCCGGCGTCGCAGCCCACCGCCGGGTTCAGCGGCGCCCAGATACCGTTCGGGTTCTCCTCCCAGGCCCAGAAGTGGAGGTCGTAGTGCGGGAACGGGAGTCCGTGCCGGGCCTCCTCGGCGCGGTGGTCCGCGAAGGTCTGCCCCAGGAGCGTAGGCGGGCCGGTCTGTTCCGCGTCCCACATCGGGGCCATCACCATGTACTCGACGGCGACCAGCTTCATCGATCCGTCCGCCTCAGGTGCGTAGAGCAGGAGTTCGGGCTCGGTACCCTCGACGGTGGCGTCCAGGCGCGGCTCCAGGAGGTAGTGGAAGCCCATTCCGCCCTCGGCCGCAGCGACGCAGGGGCTGACGGCGGCGAAACCGGCCTCCGTGGCGGCCGCCAGGTCCTGGAAGGGCTGGGTGGCGGCCCGGACCTCCTGGCGGAGCTCCTCGACAGGATCCACGGGCATGGTCACGTCCTCATCACAGGCGGTAGTGCCAAAGGTGCCGGTGGCGAGGGCGAGACCGAATAGAAGTCGGAGTTTCATGATGTTCTCCGCGGTGCAGGGGTAGGGATCGAGGCTCGAGGTCCCCTTCACCCAGTACCTGCGGAGATTCGGCCCGGAAGGGGCAGACGGAAGAATCTGGAGTTCCCCCGGTTGGTGGACACCTGATTTCGAGGGAACTGGCCAGGTGACTCCCGTCATCGCAAGGGAAGGGTGCTACCACTGCCCACCGGTGAGATCGAACAGGCCGACAATCGGTTTCCCTTGGGCCTACGACACCTTCCCGCCAAGCCTTTCTGCAATCCAGACCTTGATCACGGACTGACGCGTCACTCCCAGCCTCTTGGCCTCGCGATCGAGCGATTCCACGACCCAGGAGGGAAAGTCGACATTCACCCGCCGCTGTTCGAGCCCGGGTCGCTTTGCACGGGTCAGATCCAGGTCGTCGGTGATGGATTCGTTCCCATCGAACTTCTCGTCAAGTTTCCTGGCTTTCATAGAGTTGAACCTCCTCATCTCGAGATCGACGTGCCGAGATGATCCGAACCTTCCCGGCACGGGTGGTGATAATCGCGGACCAATGCTTCCAATGGACTTCCCGGTGCGGTAGAAGGGGTATAGAACTTATACCTTTATGGTGGTTGGCGATCCGGAGAAGCCGGGAAGAACGCAAACCTCGAACCACTGGCGATGGTGGGATGATGGGTGCACCCTGTTCAGGGTTGCCGGCTTGAGGGACGGCAGGGAAATCGAGTTAGCTCAACCGAAATCGCCTCGCCTCGGCAAGGGTGTGGTTGAGGCTCACCTGAGGGATTCGTCGGAAGTGTTTGATGTTGCCCGTGACGAGGTGGAGGCCATGATAGACGGCGGTGGCCGCAATCTGGATGTCGGCGTCGGGAAGGGGTCTCCCTCGTTTCTCGAGTTCAGCGCGGATCTGGCCAAACACTTTGGCCGTGGCCACATCGAAGGGAAGGACTGTTACAGCGGGGAGAACTCGCTTTTCGATGTTCCTCAGATGGCGTTCCTGAGCTTCGGACCGGAAGGCTCCCTTGAAGAGTTCTGCTATGCAGATGGCGCTCGTGAACTGATTCTCACGCGGGACGATCCGTACCCACTCCAAGTAGCTCGGATTGGGTTGGGGGCGGAGAAGTTCGGAAATTGCGTCGGTATCGAATAGGAGAGCCACGCGGATCAATCGAGACGAGGAGTGGCCCTTTGGCCGATGCGCGGGGACTGCTCCAGAATCGCGACCAACTCGTCGGAATCCTCCCAGCCTCCGGCGACGCTCGCCAGGCCTCTTTCGGGACCGGCCGCACGGAGCCGCTCAAGGGCCTCGAGGTGGTGAGTTGGAACCAGCGCGGCCACGGGCTTGCCGTGACGAGTGATGACGATGGACTCACCCTGTTCAGCGGATCGGATTTGCTCGGACAGTGTGGCCTTCGCCTCGGCTACGGATAGGGATTTTGCGGATGTGGTTGACGTGGTGCACCTCCTGTAATGGTCAATATGACTATAATGACCAGATACGCAGATGGCAAGAGGTACAACCTATGACTTGGCGTGAATACATTCACTCGGATCCGGAGGTTCTCGGCGGGAAGCCGGTCGTACGCGGTACGGGGCTGGCTGTCGACTTCATCCTAGTACTCCTCGCAGAGGGTTGGTCGCACGAGCAAGTTCTCGGAAACTACCCTCAGTTGACCCCGGAGGCGTTCCGGGCGGTCTTCGCATTCGCCTCAGAGACGCTGCATGACGAGGCATTCTATTCGTTGGATCCGGGTGCGGTGTGACTTCGGTTCCTGCCGACGAGAACGGTCCTGCCGCCTCGATTCGATGGACGGCTGCTCCTACGAGGTCCTGGTCACCGCCGACCAGAACCTGCGGCTCTCCACGGGCGTTGGACAATCAGTTCATCCTGCGTGGGGCGTTATCTTTGGGGAATACACTACAACCGGGCCTTCCCCGAGGAGCATTCTATATGGATATCACCGAAATTCTCGACCAGATGGGTGGGCTGCGCTCGATGGCGAAGGAGTTGGGCATCAGTGAAACCCAGGCCGCGAGCGGCGCCGCCGCCCTCGCACCCGCCATCCTCGGAGGCATGAAGAAGGCAGAGGCCCAGGCCGGGCGGGCCTAATCGCGATGCTGGACAAAGACGGAGACGGCAACCCTCTGGACGACCTCTTGAGGAAGTTCGGTAAGTCGGGCAGTTAGGTCACCGCATACGATGCATCACGAGCTACAGCTCCAGAATCCGGAAGGTCAGCGCCTCCTGGGCGCGCTTCGTCGTGTAACCGTACGACTGCCAGAGGTTCAGGAGGTGATCGACGGGTTCGGACATACAACGTTCAAGGTCCGAAAGAAGTCCTTCGTTATCGCGGGAATGGGAGAGGACGGAGCCGCGATCTCGATCAAGTCTGATCCGACTACTCAGTCCCATCTCATACGCCGGGGTCCGTATTACCGAACGCCGTATATTGGCCAACACGGCTGGGTGTCGGTCGCTGATTCCCTGAGCCAGGACTGGACGGAGATTGAGGACCTCATCGTAGACGCATACCGAAGCGCGGCACCGAAACGTCTGGCACGACTCATTCTGTAAGGCCATCATGGCCATGTGCAAGCGGATTACGAAGGAGCAGCCGAAGATGTGGAGCCCGAGACCGAGACGGTAGCGGTCCACGAATCGCTACGGCTGGCGGAGACGGGCTGGCGGCACCGATACGGCACGGTTGACCTCCCCGGGATACGGGGCCATTTAGGAAGGGTCGGGCGGTACTCTCCTTGCGCGGATCTTCGCGCTCGTACTCCTCGCACACGGAGCCGACCCATGTTCCGACGCGGCCGTGCAGCCCTTTTGGGCGCAGTCCTCCTTTCGTTCCTCGGATGTGGCGGAGATGGCAGCGGGGGTGACCCCATGGGCCCCGGCACGCCCGACTCTCCCGATCCTCCCGCCAACGTTGTCGGCACTGCCGGCGGCACCGTCACCCTGGCGGAAGGCGCCGTCACTCTGGTGGTTCCCGCCGGCGCTCTCAGCGGCGATGTGGCCATCACCGCTACGCCCATCTCCGACCCGGACCGCCCCGAACAGGTCGTGCCCAGCAGCGCGTTCACCCTGGGGCCGGACAATGTGACCTTCGCCCAGCCCGCCCGACTCACCATTCGGTACGATCCCGACGAGATTCCCGAGAGAGGGGTCGAGGAGGGGCTGAGCCTGGGCACGTTTGTGGACGGTGCCTGGGAGGAGGTGGAGGGGGGGAGCGTGAACGTTGGCAACAACACCGTGAGTGGGGAGGTGAGCGGTTTCAGCGACTGGGGTGCCACGTTCGTGTTGGTTCCGGTGACGTACAGCAACACGACCACAGGGGAAGAACTTCCCGCCGATTGGGTCGTCGACCACTTGCCCCCGGGAGATGATAACCACGTCGTCCTGATCATGCCGAGGGACGGGTCGGTGACGGTCCTGACGCCTCCAGGCATCAGCGTTGGGTACTTTATGTGGAGCACGACGAGGTGCAGAGAGGAACCCCAGGGGTTCCGCAGATTCACCACCCAGTACCCGGCTCTTGGCGAGGCAGATCAGAACTCGGTGCATTGGGATGTGGTTTGCCGGCGCTCGGCACTCACGTACCAGGCCTCTTCGGAGGGCATGACTAGCGTTCGGCGCGTGGACTCCGACGGCGGGAATGACACGAAGATCACGGACATGGACGGACCGAGTCAGTGGCACACTCTCATTGCGGATCCCGAGCAGGGCGGGACCTTCTTGTTCAATACGATCATCGAGGGTTCTCAGTTGAAGGTCGAGCGACAGAGCTTCAGTAGCGAATGGCAATTCCTTGGGAGGGACGTCATCCCAGACGGGTTCCACGACACGTTGACCCCCCGAGGCGGCCCCATCATCATAGATCTCGACGACCCGGAGGCGCCGAACCAGAAGCTACTTTTCAGTGCCGACGGCAACCTCGCTTCGTCCGCGTTGGACTTGACCGGTGTCCAGATCCTCCTGGAGAGCGAGTTTTTCGACCTGGCCCCGGTGCCCTACTTCCACGACAACTTCAACGGGTTCCTCTTCAACCGCATCGGACCCGACAGTCCCGAAAACAGCGGCTCGCTCATGTTCTTCGACCCCGCCACCGGCGATGTGTCGCCCTTCTACGACGGCTTCATCTACCCATTCAACGTTGTGGCTCCAGCGCCCGACGGTACGGTGATTTTCACCGGGCCTCCCGATGAGGAGGGCCGAAAAGACCTCTGGAGTCTTGATGCGTCCGGTGGCAGCGCGGTGCGTCTCACCGACCTGTGGATCGACGCCTTCTCGCCGTCCGTGTCCGAGGGGGGCAAACTCGCCTTTATCGGCAAGGATGACGGGGGGAAGCGAAACATCTGGATCATGAACCCGGACGGCACCGAGGCTGAGCGCATCACCGACTCCGGCTCCACGGGCGAAGCGCCGTTCGAGGTGCGTTGGCAGGACGAGTCTACGCACCGGGAATTCGGGTTCGGTTTCCGGTTTTAGTGCCCCCGATTTCTCTGGGCAGTAAATTGGCAAGGCCAACGGGGTCCAGGAAACCGGGACCGGTACACGGTAGTTGTCGAGATGGTTGTCGCATGAGTTGATCATGCCGCCTCTGCCCCTCGGGCCTTGAAGGCTGGCTGATGTTGGGGGGGAGACTTCGCAGCCATGAAGATCTACGAGTTCACGGTTGTAATCGAACGGGATGAGGACAGCTCATTGAGGATGCGATCCGGCTTCACGCCGAAGACCGGGTGGCCCGCTGGTTCGCGCTTGTGGGTGGATTCACGCGCGCCTCAGCCCTTCCCGGCGGACGTCCCCGACGGTCATGCACCCGGCGAGCCCCAGCGTGAGGTCGAAGTCGGCGACGAGGTTTCGGATGACCGCCTCTACCCCTGCCTCGCCGGCCAGTGCGAGACCGTACGCATAGGGTCGCCCCAGCAGGACGGCGGTTGCGCCGAGGGCCAGGGCCCTGAAGACATCGGCGCCTGTACGGATGCCGCTGTCGAAGAGGACGGGCATGCGGCCGTCGACGGCGTCGACCACGGCGGGCAGCGCATCGAGGGCACCGATGGCGCCGTTCACCTGCCGGCCTCCGTGGTTCGAGACGATGATGCCGTCTACGCCGTGGTCGGCGGCCAGCCGTGCGTCCTCGGGATGGAGAATGCCCTTGAGCAGGATGGGCAGGCTGGTCATGTCTCTCAGGCGCGGCAGGTCGGTCCAGTCCAGGGAAGGGCGGGAGTAGGTGGCGATGAACTGGCGGACGGCCGCCCGGGCACGGCCGGATCGGAGTGCTCCCAGGGTGCCGCCGGGGTGCCGGCGGGCCATGCCCAGCGCCGCGCTCAGCGCCCGGAGGTTGATGGGCGGCTGCGGCGGCGGGTTCGTGGCGCGGGCGGTGCCGGGCATGGGGTCGGCGCCGGGTTCGCACGCGGCCGCGAAGACGGGGTCGCTGGTGTACTGGGCGATCCCCATGCCGCGGAGAAACGGGAGATAGGCGAGGTCGAGGTCACGGGGCCGCCAGCCGAGGAGGGTGGTGTCGAGGGTGAGGACGATGGCTTCGCAGCCGGCGGCCTCGGCGCGTCGGAGGAAGCTGGCGACCAGGTCGTCCGACAGACTCCAGTAGAGCTGGAACCATCGGGGCGCGTCGCCCATCACGGCCGCGCAGTCCTCCATGCTGCAGGAGGCCTGGCTCGAAAAGACGAAGGGCACGCCCGTGGCTGCGGCCGCCCGGGCGACGGCGACATCGGCCTCCGGGTGGGCCATCTCCAAGACACCGAGGGGCGCCAGGAGGACCGGGGCGGGGAAGCGGCGGCCGAAGAGTTCAATGGAAAGATCGCGGTGCGCCACATCGCGGAACACACGCGGGATGATGTGCCAGGCCTCGAAGGCGGCACGGTTCCGGCGCATGGTCTCTTCCGTGCCGGCGCCGCCGGCGATATAGGCGAATGCCTCCGGTGACATGGCCTCGCGGGCCCTCTCCTCCAGGGCCCGGGGGTCGATGGGAACGAGAGGCCGGTGGCCGGCGAGCCCGTTGACGAAGATCTCCGTCTGCCGCTCACGACCGGGTCCGGGGGATGGAGGAGCGTCTTGAGACGTCGAACCAAGGGAGGATCTCATCCGTCACATTATTGGCAGGGTGGTTCATCCGCTATGGCTGAGTGACTTCGCAGGGATCCGGAAACCATGATCCACGGGCGACTCGCGATGATGTGGACACCGTACGACTTCCGGGTCGGCGGCGAATAGAGCCACTGCGGGATCAACGCGTGAACACCTCAGTTTGACCCCGGTGCCCACTCGCAGGGGGAATCGCTTGATGAGCTTCGCGCCACCCTCGTCGAGGTGATCGCCATGCGCCCGGTAACGGGGATCGACTTTGAGCTCGCCGCTACCGTTGCCGGAGCGGTATCCGAGCCGGAGGAAGGCGGGTTTCAGGTCATGGAGGAGCTGCGGGAGTCGGACAGGGGAAACGCAACTCAATTCAAAGTCGTTCTGGGCCGGGGCCAAGGTGGCGCATTCAGGCGCCGAGGATTTCGTTCAGTCCCTCGATGACGCGAGCGAGTTCTTCGTGGGAGGCGCGAGCGATGTGGCCTCCAATTCGTTCTGCGGCCAGGGTCCGGATCTGGCTGATCTTGATCCAGGATTCCTTCGGAAGTCCGTCTGCCTTGGACTCCAAGGTCAGGGGGAAGCCCGCCCGGGGCTGGCGACTCGTAAGTGCAACCGCGATCACCGTTCCAGACCGCTCGTTGAAGACGTCGTGACTCAGGATAAGGACCGGACGATGGCCTGCTTGCTCATGACCGCGAGTGGGGTTGAGGTCAGCCCATCGGATCTCGCCCCTCAGTATTCGGGCCATGCAGCGAGCTCCGAATCCATGCCTTCTTCAGCGAACGCCCGTTCCTCGTCGGGGTCGAGCCTGGAGACCTCGCGAAGCAGTCGGGTGCCGGCCAACCGCTCGAGCTTCTCGGCGATGGCAGCCTCGATGGCTTGGCTCCGACTCGGAAACCGGCGCTGGGCGACGAGTTCATCGAGTTCCCCGAGCACCCTGGAGTCGAGCGTCACGGCAACTTTCGTCTTGGGCATGAGAAATCTCCGTAATAGTATGACGAAATATCATACCGCAAGCCCTCGGACCAATCAAGCTACGCCCGGCACCCTGGCGCCCCGTCCGTGACCCAGGGTAGACTCTCCCCATGCCTGAGCCCTGGTACGGCCTCCACGAGCGCCTTCTTACGGCCGCTCTCCAGCAAGCCATCGAGGACGCCGGCGTTGACCAGCAGGCGGACATCGCGAAGCTCTCCCACGAGCTCACCGCCCCCGCGCTCGGCGCCCATCTTTCCCGCGTCTTCTCCGGCCTCATCACTGATCTTCCCCGAAAGGACCGCGAGAACTGGGAGGCCGCCATCCAGCGGCTCGACGCAGCGCTCCATGTCGCGGAGCACCCCTTCGCTCAGCTTGCCCGTGAACTCCCTCTCCTTCCCCTCCGGGAACTCCGGGAGGTGCAGACGCCCAAGGCCGCGGCCTTGGGCCAACAGCGGCCGCCCCGTCCCGATCTTCCTCTCGCTCTGTCGGCCCTACTCACCGGCTCCGCCCGCACCCCCAGCCTGGTAAGCCAGCTCGAAAAGGAGATGGCCAGCGCTGACCGGGTAGACTGGCTCGTCTCGTTCATCAAGTGGAGCGGGATCCGACCCTTGCGGGAGGCGCTCCGGAGGTTCACCGATGGCGCCGGGGGCGACGGCCTCCTTCTTCGGGTCGCCACCACTTCGTACCTGGGGGCCACGGATCTGAAGGCGGTGCAGTTCCTGCTGGAGCTGCCCCGGACCGAGGTTCGCGTCTCGTACGACACGCACCGCACTCGGCTGCACGCGAAGGCCTTCCTCTTTCACCGGGAGACGGGGTTCGGGAGCGCCTACGTGGGTTCAGCCAACGTCTCGCGCGTGGCGCTGGATGAGGGGCTCGAGTGGACCACGAAGATCTCCCAGCACGAGCTCCCCTACCTCTGGCGGCAGATCCAGGCGTCGTTCGAGACTCACTGGGAAGACGACGAGGAGTTCGAGGTCCTGGACCGGGAGGGGCTGGAGCGACTTGGCGACGCCCTCACCCAGGAATCCAGACGCGGATCGGGGGCCGGCCAAGGTACCGGCTCGGAGGGCGACACGGTTTTCGTTCCCTTCGAGCTCCGGCCCTACACCTTTCAGAAGGAGATCCTGGAGGCCATCCAGGCGGAGCGGCGGGCCGGTCTCGGCAAGCATCTCGTGATCGCCGCCACCGGGACCGGCAAGACCATGGTAGCGGCCTTCGATTACCAGCGGCTCATCCGTGAGGACCCGACCCGCAGGCGGCCTTCGCTCCTCTTTCTCGCGCACCGCGAGGAGATCCTCCGCCAGGCGCTCACGAGCTTCCGCCAGGTGTTGAAGGATGGAAGCTTCGGAGACCTCCTGGTGAGCGGCAGCCGGCTGTCGCAAGATCGCCACCTCTTCGCCACCGTACAGAGCTGGCACAGCCGGGAGCTCAACGCACTCCCCCCGGACCACTTCGACTATGTGGTTCTGGATGAGGCCCACCACGCCCAGGCCCGCACCTACCAGGCGATCCTGGATCACCTCAAACCCACCACCCTCCTGGGGCTCACAGCTACCCCTGAGCGGGCAGACGGGAAGGACATCCGAGACGACTTCGCGGATGATCGCGGAGCGAACGCGGCGTTTACCCACGAACTCCGACTGCCCGACGCCGTGGAGCGAGGGCTCCTGTGCCCCTTCCACTACTTCGGGGTGGGGGATGCCGAGGGCGTAGATCTGAGCCGGCTCCGCTGGGAGCGCGGGGGCTACCGCACCAGCGATCTCGAGAATGTGCTGGGAGCCAACGAGGCCCGGGCCCGATGGGTGCGCGATCAGTTCCAGGAGTACGCTACCGACCCCGACCGGGTGCGGGGACTCGGCTTCTGTGTGAGCCAGGCCCATGCCCACTTCATGGCCCGCCAGTTCAACGCCTGGGGGCTCCCCTCGGTCGCCCTCACGGCCGAGAGTTCAAAGTCCGAGCGACGCGCGGTCCAAAGCCGTCTCGTCCAGCGCGAGATCCGCTTCATCTTCACCGTGGATCTCTACAACGAGGGGGTGGACATCCCGCAGGTAGACACCGTGCTCCTGCTCCGGCCCACCGAAAGCCTCACCGTTTACCTCCAGCAGCTCGGGCGCGGCCTTCGGCTACACGACGAGAAGCCACACCTCACCGTCCTCGACTTCATCGCCCCGCAGCATCGGAGCTTCCGCTTCGCCGAACGGTTCCGGGCGCTCACCCGCGATCCCAGTCGGCGCATCGACCGTCAGATCGAGGAAGGGTTCCCCTGGCTCCCCTCCGGCTGTCTGATCCAGCTCGACCGGCGCGCCTCGGAGACCGTTCTCGACAACATCCGCCAGACGGTAGGGATGCGGAAGGACTGGATCGTGACGGAGCTGGGCCGTTTGCGGCGCACCGCGGGCGACCGGCCGGCGCTTGAGGCCATCCTCGATCACCTCCACCTGGACGACCCCGACGACCTCCTCCGGCGCGGGCTTCCGTCCCGGCTCCTGGAAGCTGCGGGTGCGCCACCTCGTTCCCCGGGGATTGAGGCGTACGAGACCGGGTTGGTGCGAGGGCTTCGGGAGCTGGCGGCCGCTGACGACCGGTCGGTCTTGCTCCGGCTTCGGGAAGCGCTGGAGAATCCGGAGGCCGCGGAGGAGTCCGACATCCGCCTGGAGTTGGCCCACAGCCTCCTGTGGGGGGCGAACCGGCCGGGCGCGGGCACCCTCCGAGCGGTCCACCGTTTCGTGGTGGAGCGGGAGGGAATTCGCAGGGACATCCTGGAGGTGGTGAACTACCGTCTCCGCCACCTGCGCCCGGGCTCGGATCAATCGTTCTCCGACCACACGGGACCGCTTAAGCTCCACGGTCATTACACACGCGAGCAGATCCTCCTGGCGCTGGGGGTGGGAAGCTTCGCCGATCCACGCCTGCACCGCGAAGGGGTGGCACACGTGAAAGACCGCAAAGTGGACGCCTTCCTCGTTACCATACAGAAGTCCGAGGCCCGCTTCTCTCCCACCACCATGTACGAGGACTACGCTCTCTCGGACCGCGTCTTCCACTGGCAGAGCCAGTCCACCACCTCTGCCACCTCGGAGACCGGCAAGCGCTACATTCACCACCAGCGGCTGGGCTACCGGCCCATGCTCTTTGCCCGCGAGAGTGCGACTCGACCGAACGGCCTGACCGCGCCCTTCGTGTTCCTCGGCCCCCTCACCTACATGAAGCACGATGGAGGCCGGCCCATGAGCATCACCTGGCGCCTGGAACACCCCATGCCGGCCCGGGTGGTGCGGTGGAGCCGGGAGGCGGTGTAGGGGCGGCACGGAGGTGCCATCACTCTTCACGGTCGGTGGCCTGGCACTGGAGTTCCCCCGGTTGGTGGGCACCTCACGTTGAGCGAGAGGGTTTGACCTCCCCCTACGACGTGCCGAGACCATTCCCCTAAGTATCTCTCCTTGCCTCCTGCACCCCGGAATGTCACATGCTCCGCTGGGATTGCCCATAACTGCACAAGGACCCCCATCGACCGTGACTCGTGTGCAGTTGACGGCTCTCACCATGGAGTTGACCACCGGCCAACACGGCGTGGTGGCCCGCCGACAGCTCCGCGCTGCCAGGAACACGATGCACGGCGCCTTCTCTCGGGCCTGGCGAAAGAGATCCCGGACCCGGGCGGCGCCGAGGCCCACGAACATCTCTACGAACTCCGCCTCGGATATGGTGAAGAAGGGCACCCCCGCCTCCCCTGCAGCGGCCCGGCATCAGGTAGCATAGATCACCAGTCCGTGGGCTCGTAGTCCTTCAGGAACTGCCCCCATACGTGCTCGCCGGTGTTGATGCCGTGGATGATAGGGTCCACGATGCGGGCGGCGCCGTCCACGATATCCAGCGGGGGATGGAATCGGTGCACGCGGGTCTTCCGGGCGGCGATGGGCTCCGGGTTCTCGTCGGTCACCCATCCGGTATCCACGGCGTTCATGTAGATGCCGTCGTTGTGGTAGTCGGTGGCCGCAGTGCGGGTCATCATGTTGAGGGCGGCCTTGGCCATGTTCGTATGGGGATGTCGGGTGGTCTTGGCGTTCCGGTAGAACTGTCCCTCCACGGCCGACACGTTCACGATGTGCTTGTCCCGGTTCTCCGTGCGGAGCATGAGGGCCTTGAGGCGGGCGTTCAGAACGAACGGCGCCACCGCGTTGATGAGTTGAACCTCCAGGAGTTCCACCGTGGGTACGTCGGCCATGAGCATGCGCCACGAGTTGCTTTCCCGCAGGTCCATCTGCTGGAGGTCCTGGTCCAGCCGCCCCACGGGGAAGAGGGCCTGCTGAGCCTCCCGTTCCTCGGGCAGCAGCGGTAGCTGAGACAGCTCGGCGGCGTGGGTGAGGCCTGGGGCCTCCGGGCCGGGGGCCGCACCGGGTCCCAGCGAGCTTCCCTCCCGTACTGCATCGGGTCCCAGCGAGCTTCCCGTCGGCGTGGCGCTGGGGAGCAGGTGGTATCCCCGCAACCCCTCATAGTCGCCCACCAGCGCCCTCACCTGCGGGGACATTTCCTCCAGCGCCGCCGCCTCGTGCTCCATCATGTGGCGGTAGAAGTCGGGCGGGCGGCGCACCGTCTGGCACGCGTTGTTGATGATGAAGTCGAGCCGGTCCTTGGTCCGTATCACCTCCGAACAGAACGCTTCGACGCTGGGCGTGTGGCGCAGGTCGAGCCCGTAGATGCGGAGGCGGTGGCCCCACTCCCCGAAGTCGTCCTCCTGCGCGTAGCGGGTGGCCGCGTCTCGGGGAAAGCGAGTGGTGACAATCAAGTCGGCGCCGCAGCGGAGGAGCTTGATGCCCGCCTGGTACCCGATCTTTACCCGGCCACCGGTGAGGAGCGCCACGCGTCCGGAAAGGTCCGCCAGTTCGCCCCGCTTCCGGTAGTTCAGCGCCGCGCACGGGGGGCAGAGCTGATCGTAAAAATGATGGAGTTCCGTGAAGGGTTGCTTGCACACGTAACAGTGCTGTTCCCCGGCCTCCGCTGGTACCTGGGCGGAGTGGCTGGCGAAGTCCCCGGGCGAGCCCTCGCCCGCGTCGTGCCTTGCTGGACCCACTTCGCCGGCCAGGGCAGGGGGGTGGACGTTGGGCGTGGTGAACGTCGGCTTGCGCCGGAGCGTCCGTATCCCGGTCTGATTCCGGGCGGATTCCTCCTCCTGCCTGACCTCGGACTTCCGCTTCTTCGCCAGGGCGCGGGTGAGCTGCCGCCTCCGCGTCTCGTCGGGGGTCCACACCTTACCCGCCGCGTGGATGAGTCGGCGCTGGTCGGCTTGCCCTACGTGGGCAAGCAGGGACCGGTCGTCGCCGATCCTTTCCAGCAGGTCGGCGGCGGCTCGGATTTCCGCTTTCAGGGATGGATCTTTGGATGGTTGTTTGGATGGATTCTTGGGTGTCATACCGGAAACCTAAAAGAGGGGGGGCATTGGCGCCGACAAACCGACTCCCCACCCGCCGCCCCCCACCGTGTCGCCCCCCTCAAAGCCGCGCCCGAACGAATCCGCGCCTACGAGCGGGCCGCGCGTGCCCCGGGCCGGATCTGCTTCCGTTGGACCACCTTCTCCGAGACGCGGATCGGCGATGGGGGCATGTAGTGGAAGACCTTCAGAGCATGCTCGCCAGCAACGTGGCGATTCCCAGGAAGCTGGCGAACCCGGCGATGTCGGTGACAGTCGTCAGGACGATGGAGGATGACTGCGCGGGATCCTGCCCGAGCGCTGTCAATACAGTGGGGACGAGCACCCCCGCGATCCCTGCGGCCACCATGGAAAGCACCATGGAGATACCGATCACCAGCGAGAGCCCCACCGATCGGCTCCAGAAGTAGACGCCGGCGGCCGTGGTGAGGGACACGGCCACCCCGTTGAGCAGGGCCACCATGGCCTCCTTCCTCAAGACCCGCGGCCACTGACCGATGCGGATTTCCCGCATCGCCAACCCTCGCATGGTAACGGCCAGCGCCTGCGCGCCCGTGTTCCCTGACTGCCCCGCCACCACGGGCAGCAGCACGGCCAGTGCGGTGAAGCGCGCAATGGTGCCTTCGAAGAGCCCCACCACCGATGCCGCCAGAAACGCCGTGACGAGGTTGATCTCGAGCCAGGGCAGGCGCTTCCTCACCGCGAACAACACCGGTGAGAGGGCGCGCTCCTCGCGGCTTGCTCCCACCATGGCCTGCATGTCGGCGGCGGCGTCTTCTTGCGCCGTCAGGGCCAGGGTGTCGGAGCGGATGACGCCCAGCAGCCGTCCCTCGAAATCCACCACCGGAAGGCTCGAGAGGCGCGTCTTGCTGAAGTGGTCCACGACCTCCTCCTGAGGACCGGTGGCCTGCACCGTGAACACTGGGTGGGCAAGCGTCTCCAGAAGCGCGTCGGAAGGAGCCACGGCCAGAGCCTGCAGGGTCACGGCTCCCGTCACATGCCGCTCCGAATCGGTGAGGAAGACGTCGGAGACTCGCCGCGATCGGACGGCGCGTAGGCGCTCCAGGGCCTGCGCCACGGTGGTTCCCGGCGGGAAGCCGGAGGCCCGGGGGTCCATTAGCCGTCCCGCCGTTTCGGGCGGGTACTCGGCCATCATCCGGAGCTCCCGGGCCAGCATGGGCGCCAGCAGCCCCAGGAGCGCCACCCGATCCGCCTCGTCCATCCAACCGAGCACCGCGACGGCTCGGACGGGATCCATGATGGAGACAATATCCCGCCGGGAGTCTGTCGGCAGTAAGGCGAGGATCTCCACGACGAGGTGGGGGGGCAGGCGCTCCATGATGGGAACGGCGTATCGTGCAGGCTCTGCGCGGAGGATACGCGCGATCTCGTTCGCAGGAAGCTCGTCGAGCCGACGCGACGCCTCGATGGGAAACTCGCGCATGAAAACCCTCGCCAGCTCGGCGAAGCCCGCCGGTAGCTCATTCCCCATCCGACACCTCCCTCTCCGGATCCAGCGGGCGGTCGAGATGGCGGCCCACGGACGCCGTTCCGGCGATGGCGGAGACGAGCCCGGTGGTGCCGAGTTGGAAGACCTCCGCCAGGGCCCTGGCTGTGAGCCCCGCCGGATCCCGTTCCGGGCCGGCCGCATCCTGTTCGAGCTTGCGTAGCGTTTGATAACGGATGGCGCCCACCAGCCGATCTTCATCGTCGACGACGGGCATGGCGTGGTAGCGTTGCCAGGCCGGGTGCTCACGCACGAGGGCCACGGGCAACCCGACGCTGAGGCGATCGACATCGCGAACCATGACGACGCTTACCGGATCGCGTGCCCGCGCCAGCATCAGCTCAGGAATGTCCAACACCCCCACAAGGCGGTGCTCGGCGTCGACGACGTAGAGGTAGTAGAGCAGCTCCCGGGCGGCCCTGCCGAGCCGAGAGCGGGCATCCGCCACGAGCACGTCCTGGGGGAGCTGAAAGACCGATGGGTCCATCACCGCGCCGGCCGTGCCCTCGAGATAGGAAAGCACGCGAGCAATGGGACCCCGCACGTCGGCGGGAAGGGAGGCCAGCAGAGGTTCTTGCCGGGCGGGCCCGAGGCCCCGCACGATGGCGCCCGCATCGGGTGCGGCCAGTTCGGCGACAATGGCGGCTCCCTCGTCCACCGACAGATTCTCGAGGGATTCGGACGCGCTTAGCACCGTCATTTCACTGAGCACTGCGGCAGCTGTCTGCGGCGGAATGGCGCGCAGTGCCCCGGCGGCTGTCTCTGCCGGCATCTGCTCCAGCTTCCGGGCGGCCCGGCGGGGATGCGACTCCAGAAACGCGCGGGCCAGGTGGTCCACTGCCATCACGAGACGTCTCTCCCCAACAGCAGCGTGGAGTTCATTTCGCCGAACTGCTTGGCCGGCACGATGACCCGGCCCTCAGGTGCCTCCAGGATCACGGCGGTGCCCGTGAATTCGAGAATCGTGCCCTCGACGCCACCGATGCGCACGGCCTGCCCCAGCTCGAACGACTGCCGCAGATAGTGCGAGCCAATGATGTTGCTGATGGCGGTGCGGGCGCCCAGGCCGAAGGCCAGTGCAAAACCGCCCAGGAGCGCCGCCAGGGAGACGGAGAAGATGGCGGTGAGGAGTGCGATATCCACGCCCAGCCCGGCTACCGCGATGAGGACCGCGGCGGTGATGATGGCCGCGCGGACCACCTGGCCGAGACCGGGGCCCAGCGTCGAGCCCACGCCCACAGCGGTGGCGGTGACAGCAGTGCGGGCGATGTTTCCCATCACCAGACCCGCCACGAGGATCAACACCGCGCCAATCACCCGGGGCACAAACTCCGACAGGCTGTCCACGACGGCCGTGAGGAGCGCGAGACCGAGGGCGTTCGCCGCATTCGCCACGAAGAATAGGAGGACCGCCCAGAAGACCACCTCGCCCACGAAATGGGAGGCGGCTCGCTCTTCCGTGATGCCCAGGAAGGAGGTGCGGAACGAGCGCCCCGGCACGGCCCGCTCGATGGCCGAAATGACCCGGACCGTCAACGCCCGCGAGAGGAACGCCAGCAACACACCTACAACGAGCAGGATGGCAGCGGTGATCAGATTCGACTGGTTGGCCGCAAGCCAGGGACCGAAGTTCGACATGATTCTGGCCGTTGTTGAGGAGGAGGCTGCGCATCACGACTGCGCACCCGCCCATTATGGTGGGGGGGGATCGGCCCGCGCCATGGCCTGGTTCAACAGGGAGGCGGCGCTTCATCCGTCTGTTCCGCCTACCGGTCCGTCGGTCCGGCGACGCATCGGTTGCTGCCGGCGCGGCCCGGCAGTACCGTGTACGCTGATGGGGAGGGGCCTTTCCGACGTTTCGTCCCCACGACCTTCGGTGCCTCCCGGCGGGGGCTTCCGGACCCACTTCGAGGTGAGCCATGGCATCGTCCCCTTCAAACTCTCCGGTGCGGTCCTTTTCCCCCATCCGTGTCCTGATGCCCGGTTTCGGGGCGCTCCTGGGCGTGGGGGTGCTCTGGTCCACCGGAGCCGCCTCCGACGGCGACGGCCGGCCCGCTGCCTCGTGGACGGCCGCCGACACGGTGACCTTCACCCGGGACGTGGCGCCCATTCTCCAGGCGAGCTGCCAGGGCTGTCACCAGGCGGGGGGAATCGGCCCCATGGCGCTGACCACCTACGAGGATGCACGCCGCTGGGGCCCCATGATCAAGATGAAGGTGTTGGAGCAGGCGATGCCCCCCTACCACTACGACACCCACGTGGGAATCCAGGAGCTCCAGAACGATTGGAGACTCTCGGCGGAGGAGATCCGGACCATCGTCCGATGGGTGGACGCCCGGGCGCCCATGGGAGACCCTGCCGACATGCCCCCTCCGGTGGAATGGCCTCCCGCCGGCGAGTACCTGCTGGCGGCCTCTCTGGGCCCCCCGGACCTGGTGATCAAGGCGGATCCCTACACCGTTCCCGCCACGGGGCAGGACCGGTGGTGGCGTCCCCTGACCCCCAGCGGGATCACCGAGGACCGATGCATCAAGGCCATCGAGACCCGACCCACCGTGGCCGGCCGCTCGGTGACGCACCATGCGAACTCCACCTTCGTGCCCGCCACCTCCACCTCCGAGGTGGACATCGTGGGGGGCGGCGGGCCCGGAAGCGTCCGGCTGTCGGAGTACGCGCTGGGCAAGATCGGCGAGATCGTCCCCGCCGACGCCTGCCGAATCGCTCCGGCCGGCTCCAATGTGCGGTGGGACATCCACTACTACCCCGACGGGACCGAGGTGCCGAACGACCAGGTGGAGGTGGGGATCTGGTTCCACGCTCCCGAGGTGACGCCGGAAAGCCACTACCGGCAGACGCTGGGGCTCTACCTGCTGGCCAGTGGAAGCGGGGACTACGAGATCGAGCCCCACGGGACGCTCATGACCCAGGGATACCACTTGTTCACCACCCCGGTCCGCATCGACAGTTGGCAGCCCCATGGGCACCTCAGGCTGGTGGGGAAGCGACTGGAGGCACTCTTCCCCGACGGCCGGCGGGAGACGCTCAGCATGGTCTCCAACTGGAACCCCGGGTGGCACCACAGCCACGTGTATCAGGAGCACGCCGCGCCGCTCCTCCCGGCCGGCACTTTCATAATCAACACGGCCTGGTACGACAACACCGCCAACAATCCCTACAATCCGGATCCGGACCAGTGGGCTGGAATCGGCGATCGCACGGCTGACGAGATGTCCCACGCGTGGATCGCGGTGACGCACCTGGACGAGGCCGGGCACGAACGGCTGCTCAGTGAGCGGATGGAAAGTGAGCGGATGGAATCCGAGCGAGCCTCGACCTCTGCGTCACTCCCGGGACGGGCGCCCCGATGAGTTCCGATCCTGGCTACCTGTCTCCCCGGTGCCGCCTCATGGGGGCGGCAGCGCTCCCGGCGCTGACGCTGTCCCTCCTGACCCTGAGCGCCCTCCCCCTCGCTGCACGTCAGCAACCGCCTCTTCCCCTGGCCCCCGCGCCGCCCTCGGGTGCCGGCGTGGCACCCTTCTTCGACGGCTGGTACGCCAACCCGGACGGGACCTTCACCCTCTCCTTCGGCTTCATGAACCGGAACACCGAGGAGGTGGTGGACATCCCCCTGGGCTTCAACAACCTCATCGAGCCTGCCGAGTTCGACGGCCGACAGCCCACGCATTTCCCACCGGTCCGGTACAGCGCCTTCGGGGGACGGCGGGAACGGGGTGCCTTCACCGTCACCGTCCCCGCGGACTTCCGGGGGGACGTGGTCTGGGCGCTGATCCACAACGGCTACCACTATTCCGTGCCAGGGCGTACCACCGCTCCGGAGTACGAACTCTCCTACACGCCGCAGGCCGCCGGATCGCTCATGCCGATGGTCCGCTTCGCCCCCGACGGACCGGTCTCCCGCGGGCGGGAAGGGGTCACGGCCGGCCTGCTGACCACGACGGTGGGAACTCCCCTCGAGATCCGGATCTGGATGGAGGATCGCGGGGAGCGGGACCCGGTTCCCACCGCCATGACCTGGTTCAAGCACCAGGGAGAAGGGGAGGTCCGCTTCGACCCTGCTACCGCCCGAACGGCCCCCGGGGGCGGTGAGGCGACCGTGACGGCCCGCTTCAGTGCCCCCGGGGAGTACATGCTCCGTGTCCGGGTGGACAACTTCGGCATCACCGACAGCGCCCCGGGCCAGCAGTGCTGCTGGACCAACGGGTACGTGAAGGTGGTGGTCACACCGGACTGACGGCCCGGACTGACGGCGAGGGGTCATCCCGCTCCCCGGGTGACCGGTGCACGGCCGGGGCCTTCAGCGGGGTGGGGGAATGCTGATGTGCACCGCCGGCCCGTGGAGGGCCTCACAGAAGGGGGCCATGAAGGTCTCCTCAACGACCATCCCCGGGACACGGATGGGTTGCTGGACTCCCGGATGGCCGCGATGCCCCGGTCGTGTGGCGGAGACGATCATGGCCCTCGCCTCCGCTTCCCAGTGGTTCCCCAGCCAGTCCAGTAGCTCTCTCTGCTCGGGCCCGAGTACGGCTCGGGCCTCGCGTCGGGCCCGCACCAGCGCCAACCTGCGCTCCACCTCCACTTCCGAGAGACGTTCCAGGACCCGAGCGAGCCTCGCCTCGTCGGCGTCCTCCCTCAGGAGCCGAGAGAGCTCCCTTTGGAGGATCCCCCTCCCCCGGACGGACTCCATCTCGGCGGCACACAATCGCCCCCGGCTCCGCCGCAGGGCGGTCGCCTGCGTTGCGGTGAGCCCCAGCAGTCCCTGGTGGGCCAGGACCAGGTGGGGCCCCTCGAGCAGGACACGCTCCAGGGGATCCACTTCCGCAGCGTGCTGCCCGTGAGGGTGTTCCTGTGCCCGGGAGGGTTCGGCGAGGGCCAGCGTCACCAGCCGGGACCGGACGCCCTCGGCCACGCCACCGATCCAGAAGGAAAGGTGCTGTCTCCCGTCCACCGCGTACGACATGGGGATGCTCGTTACCGGTGCGGGGAGCTCGAAGCTGAAAACCGTCTCGCCGGTGGCCTTGTCCAGCGCGTGCAGAAAGGGTCGGCCACCCTGGCCTTCGCCGACGAAAACCAGCGAGCGCGTCACCAGCATGACCGGCCGAGCCCCCGGACTGCCGGTGCGGGGCAGGTGGACTCCCTCCAGCGCCGGGTTGTTCCTGATGTCCTCCGGGGTGTCGCCGGCGGCCACCATCCACGCATGCTCGCCGCTGTTCAGGTCGATGGCCGTGATCCTCGAGTAGGGCGGCTTCACGATGGGAATGTTCTGCTGCACCTGCGGTACCCTGCGAGGAGCCAGCACATAATCCATGTCTGATCGATCCCCACCTGGAACCAGCGAAAGGATCGACGGGGTGGTGTGCGAACCCACGTACAGCATGCCAGTCTCGGGATCGAATGCCCCACCCTCCCAGTTGGTGCCGCCCAGCGTGCCCGGCAGCGCCAGCGTTCCCTGGGTCCCATCGGCCTGATGATCGCGGAGGGACGCAGGCGGAAAGATCCCGCCGAGCCTGAACGGCCGGATCGCCTCCAGCGCCTCCGCCCGTAGCGCCGGAGTGAAATCGACCAGGTCGTCCGGCGTGAAGCCCTTCCGGTCGTACGGAGCGGGCTTCGTAGGAACCGACTGCGTCGGGGCGGACCTCTCGCCCGGCGTATCCGAGGCCGGTACCGGCGTGTCCATCATCGGCCAGATCGGCTCGCCCGTGTAGCGATCGAACACGTACGCGATGGCCTGTTTGGTGAGTTGTACGACCCCATGGACCTCACGGCCATCCAGGGCGAAGTCCACCAGGATCGGAGCGGTAGGGTTGTCCCAGTCGAAGATGTCGTGGCGCACGACCTGGAAGTGCCAGACCCGCTCCCCCGTGAGGGCATCCACCGCGACCAGGCTGCTGGAGAAGAGGTTGTCTCCGAGCCGGTGGCCCCCGTAGTAGTCGCCGGTGGCGGCCTCCACCGGGAGGTAGGCGATTCCGCGTTCCCGGTCCACCGTGATGGGTGCCCACACCCCGGCGTTGCCGGTGTACCGCCAGGAGTCGTTCTCCCACGTTTCGACGCCGAATTCACCTTCGCCGGGAATGGTGTTGAACCTCCACCGCTCGGCCCCGGTCCGGGCATCAATGGCGAGTACAGCACCGAGCACGTTCTCGCGCGATGGAGGCACGAGGCCCACCGCCAGCGCCGGGCCGATGATCACCACGTCCTGGTAGATCGCCGCCGGCGACGAGGCACCGATCACTGCATCCTCGGCCACCCCCTGCAACTTCCTGAGATCGACCTCGCCGTTGTTACCGAAGCTCGTGATCTGACGGCCGGTCTGAGGATCGAGGGCGAAGAGGCGGTAGCCCGGAGACACCACGAAAATGCGCTCGTCGGTCCCATCGGACCAGTACGATACTCCGCGGCCCGAGCTCGCTCGAGGCGCCGTTCTGAT
Organism: Gemmatimonadota bacterium; assembly: GCA_040905325.1. Classification (GTDB taxonomy): domain Bacteria; phylum Gemmatimonadota; class Gemmatimonadetes; order Longimicrobiales; family Gaopeijiaceae; genus JBBDRS01. The sequence goes on along the minus strand of JBBDRS010000039.1, from coordinate 45,462 downwards.
TCGCTCGTCCTCGTAGCTCCACACCCACTTCGTTGCCCCCGTTCGGGCGTCGGCGGCGACTACCGAACGCTGCGTGCCAAGGCTGAAGTAAAGTACGCCGTCGACCATCAACGGTGTGCTCTGGTTCCGGTACTCGTTCTCCTCGCCCAGCATCGTCTCGCCCTCCCACTCCCACGCCACGGTCAGAAGAGACACGTTGGAGGCGTTGATCTGGCTCAGAGGTGAATAGCGTTGTCCGGCCTCGCGGGCGTACTCGCGCCACTCGGACATGCTCGGCGCCTGCGGGGACGCCCCCGGCGCCTGCGCGAATGCCATGGGCGCCGCCGCCGCGCCACCTGTAAGCGCGGCAAGCGCGAGGAGGCCGCCCACTGCATTTCGTCGGGAGGGGAACATTCGCATGACCGGCTCCGGGGAGGCGTGGGATCGATGGGCCATGGAATCAAGGAGGAGGGGTGGGGGAAACGCAATACCTTCCTCCTGGCCCCCTCGAGGCCTTTGATGTTTGATGTTGCCCGTGACGAGGTGGAGGCCATGGTAGACGGCGGTGGCCGCCATCTGGATGTCGGCCGAGAAGCCCGCCCAAGCACCCCGCCGATGCGGCGGACCGGCGAATCGACGGTGGAAGGCCCTCGGTCCTGGTACCCTCGGGTCCACGATCTCAATTAGCGGGCTCGAATGGGTCCCCCTCTTTCTGCACGCGCGTGCACGCGCGCGGGAGGAAAGAAAACTTTACTCGAGGAAAGAAAATTTTCCGCCGCCGAACCGAGGACCCCCCCAGCCGAATACTGCGGCCCACATCATCCCTCGCCCCACGAAGATCCTCATCTGCCGGGGCTCCGCAGTCTGTGGGAACGTGCCAGAAGGGGAATCGGGTTATGGCGTTCCTGAGCTTCATCGCTTCCTCGGGCACGAGGGACTTCTCTCCCGGAGTCATCCGTAGAACATTGTACGAGATGAAGACCGCAGCCGTGACGATTCGCCTGGATTCTGGGCCAACACGACGAAGCCGTCCTTCTGTCCCAATCAGCTTGAAGCATCCCCGGTCGCCCGATCATGCTTCTCACCCCGTGGCTTCGCCGGGCCGCTGGCACGACCCTCTCGCTCCGGTGGTTCGACGGCACCCGCCGGCTCACCAGGCCCCTCGCCCTCATGGGACCTAAGGCTACTTGCAGCGCCAGAACCCGCGCCCTACCTTGCCTTTCCACCCACGGAGGCCGTTTGCAATTCCTACACCTCCCGGAATGTGAAGCACCTGCCGCCGGCCATCCGATGGGCGGCCCAGGAAGCCGATCTGCCGGAAATCCGGGCGCCACTCCCCACTATACCTAAAATATCGCTAGAGCCGACTCGACACCCATGTCCCCACCACCCCCAGACGTTCTCCACAATCCCCGTCGCCTGGAGGTCCTGCGCCGACTCTCGGCCCTCGACACTCCTTCGGACGAGGGGCTCGACACATTGACGGAGTTGGCCCGAGAGCTCCTCGGGGTCCCCGTCGCCCTGGTGACTCTCGTGGATGCGGATCGGCAGTTCTTCAAGAGCTGTCTCGGCCTCTCGGAGCCCTGGCAGGCGAAGCGGGAAACGCCTCTGTCCCATTCGTTTTGCCAACATACGATCCAGCAGGAGGACCATCTCGCCATCGAGGACGCCCGGGAACACCCTCTCGTCACCCATAACCTGGCCATCCGGGATCTGGGAGTGGTCGCGTACCTGGGGATCCCCCTCATCACCCATGATGGGCAGGCCATCGGATCGCTCTGCGCCATCGACCATGAGCCACGGAAATGGACCCAGGAAGAAGTGTTGTTGCTGCGAGGCCTGTCCGGAGCCGTGATCCAGCGGCTGGAGCTCACCGCGCGCATGACGGAGCTCGAAGAGACCAGGGACGAGCTGGCACGACAGGAGACGTACTACCGTTCCCTGATCGAACGGGGCATGGGTGCCGTGACCGTCCTGGACGCAGAAGGTCGAATCCTCTACACGAGCCCAAACAGCAAGGAGGTCCTTGGCCGTACCCCCGAGGAACGTGCCGGACGGTCGGCATTCGATTGGGTGCACCCGGACGACATGGCTGAGGTCCGGGAAACATTCGGATCCGTCCTGGCGCGGCCCAACCGCACGGCCCGCGCCGAGTTTCGCTACGATCACCCGGAGAAGGGGTGGATCCGGATCGAGGGTGTTGGAAAAAACCTCCTCCAGGAACCCGTCGTGGCGGGCCTTGTCTTCAATTTTCGGGACGTGACCCGGGAACGTGCCCTCGAGGGAGAGCTTCGCGAACGCCAGAAGCTCGAGACCATCGGAGAGCTCACTGCGGGAATCGCCCACGACTTCAACAACCTCCTGACCGTCGTGACCGCGAACGCGGAGCTGCTCAGGGATGGCCTGCGTCCCGGCGCCCAGGACGCCGAGGAGGATCTGGAAGATCTGCAAGCGGCCGCTCGAGGAGGGGCGGAACTCATTCGCTCTCTCATGATCTTCTCCCGAAAGAACGAGCCCTCCCTCAAGGCCACCGACCTCAAACCGGTGGTCGAACAGACTTGCCGGATGCTCCGCCGGATCCTGCCCTCCGCCATACAGGTGAACTGGGAAGCCCCATCGGATCTTCCCCCGGCCCACGCCGATCCCCGGGCCGTAGAGCAGATTCTTCTGAATCTCGCGACGAACGCCCGGGACGCCATGCCCGAGGGAGGCAGCCTTTCGATCCGTCTTTCCCGCGATGAGGCAGCGAGCCACGAGGAGGAGACGATCCACTGGGTGCGGCTGGAGGTGACCGACACCGGCTGCGGCATGGATGCAGAGACGCTGGAACAGGCCTTTCAGCCATTCTTCACCACCAAGGACATCGGCGCCGGAACGGGACTGGGACTGGCCATGATTGCCCGGCTCGTGGAGCAGCACCAAGGCGAGATTGCGGTCGAGAGCGTTCCGGAGCGAGGAACCGTGATCACGATCCGGTTGCGGGAGGCGGCCGGCGCGGCTCAGGCCCCAGCTCAGAAGTCTACATTCCGTTCCAGAGCAAAGCGTGGAGAGCTCGTCCTGATGGTGGAAGACGAGGAGGCCCTCCGGCGAACCGCTCAACGGGTCCTGGAACGCGCCGGGTACCAAGTGGTGGCGGCCGAGGACGGACTTGCCGGACTCGAAGCCTTTCAGGCGAGAGGAGAGGAGATCTCCCTGGTGTTGTCGGACCAGGACATGCCCCGGATGAAGGGCACGGCCCTGCTGAGCGAGATTCGCCGGTCGGGAAGTTCCGTTCCCTTCGTCCTCACCACGGGATATACCTTTCGGGACCTGCAACCGGAGGGCGACCTCCCGGACAACTTCTCGCTTCTGCCCAAACCCTGGAGCCTTGACGAGTTCGTCGGGCTCATCCGAACGACACTGGATGAAGCAGTACCTGATCATCCATCGGCGACCGGCGCGAGCGTACTGTGAAGCTCATAGAGGCCCTTTGCGGGTCCAGCTCGAGCCACGACCGCTGACTCAGCGTGCGGACTCTCCGGTCGCGCGCGCTCGCAGCCCTACCACGATCAGTGTCACGACGGTGAGGGGTAGCGCGAAGTAGACGACCGCGCTCCGGAACGCCGGAAGGGTCGGGTGGTCCGTGGCATGCAGGACGAGGTACGCCGTGTACGCCACGTAGTACCCGAGGAACAAGGCGCCCTCCCAGCGGTCGATCCGGTGGCCGGAGAAGAAGATGGGGAGACAGGCCACGGCCACCGCCAGCATGATGAGCATGTCGAAGGTCAGCACAGAACGGGCCACTGCAATGCCCTCCGGAGCGACGATTGACGATATACCCAGTACAGCGAGGATGTTGAAGACGTTGCTCCCCACGACGTTTCCCACGGCGATATCCCTCTGGCCCCGCAGGCTCGCCAGAACCGACGTTGCCACCTCGGGAAGCGACGTCCCCGCAGCGACGATGGTGAGTCCGATGACGAGTTCGCTCACTCCCAGCGTCTCGGCGATGGCCACCGCGCCGGACACGAGCCAGGTGGACCCCAGGACCAGGGCTCCGAGTCCGCCCAGGATCAATGAAGCGTTCCGGAGCCACGAAGCGGGCTGGGGGGCCTCCACCTCGGGGGTTACCTCGGGGGTCGCCTCCAGGGCCGTCAGATCATCCCCCGACGCCCGCCGACTCTGCCGGATAAGGAAAACCGTGTAGATCACCAGCACACTGAAGAGCAGCCCACCCTCGAGACGCCCGATCATTCCGTCGAGGGAGAGCAGGAGTAACGCAACCGAAGCACCCACCATCAGGGGCACGTCGAGACGCACCAACTGCTGGTTCACCACGAGGGGCGTAATGAGTGCCGAGAGCCCGAGGATGAAGAGCACGTTGAAGATATTGCTCCCCACTACGTTCCCCAGCGCCAGGTCGGCCTGACCGGCCAGCGCGGACTGGACGCTCACGGACAACTCGGGTGCGCTGGTTCCGAACGCCACGACGGTCAGGCCCACCACCAGGGGAGAGATGCCCACCGCCGCGGCCAGGCGGGCAGCCCCTCGCACCAGGAGTTCGGCGCCTACCACCAGCAGAACGAGTCCTGCCATCAGCATTGCGACGATTTGCCAGGCCATGCGCCTTCACCTCTGGGCTTGGTTGGAGTCGTGTGCCCACCGCTCGAAAAAGATCGCCGGTTCATGGAAAATCCAGCAAGTTGGCGAACCTCTCGAGACCCGAGGCGAAGCCCGACCCCGGATCCTCCCCCGCGTTCGAGGGATATTCTCGTTGGAGTGGACACTTTCACCCTGCCAACCAGAAAGGGACCGCCGAGATGAGTTGGACCGCCGTGAATCCCGCTACGGGAGAGACGTTGAAGGAATACCCGGAGCTGACGAGAGAAGAGCTGGAAGCCGTGCTCCAGGAAGCCCATCAGACACAGAAGTCCTGGCGCTCCACCCCCTACTCCCATCGGGCTGACCGCCTTCGACGCGCCGCCGCGCTCCTCAGGGAGCGGGTTGAAGAGCACGCCCTCCTCATGACGCAGGAGATGGGCAAACCCCTGAGCGAGGCCAGGGGTGAAGTGGAGAAGTGCGCCTGGGTCTGCGAGTACTACGCAGACAACGGGGAGGATCACCTCGCGCCCGAGACGGTGGACACCCCGGATACCGATGCCCGCACCTACGTGGCCTTCCAGCCCATCGGCCTGGTGCTGGCCATCATGCCGTGGAACTTCCCGTACTGGCAGGTCTTCCGCTTCGCGGCGCCGAACCTCATGGCCGGCAACGGGGGAATCCTGAAGCACGCTCCCAACGTGCCGGGGTGCGCCCTGGCCATCGAAGAGGTCTTCCGGGAGGCGGGCTTCCCCGCCGGGCTCTTCCGGTCGGTGCTGGTCGATCTGGAGCTCACCAGCGCCATCATCGAGCACCCCCTCATCCGCGGCGTGACCCTCACCGGAAGCGTCCGCGCCGGAAAGGCCGTGGCCTCGCAGGCCGGCGACCAGGTGAAGAAGACCGTCCTCGAACTGGGGGGAAGCGACCCGTACATTATCCTGGAAGACGCCGACCTGGACGCCACCGTAGAGACATGCGCCACGAGCCGGATGCTGAACTCGGGGCAGAGCTGCATCGCCGCCAAGCGCTTCCTGGTGGTGGAGCCGCTCCGGGAGGAGTTCGAACGGCGACTGGTGGCGCGCATGGGTCAGGCCGTCATGGGAGACCCCATGGATGAGAAGACCACCCTGGGTCCGCAGGCCCGTCCCGACCTCCGGGACGAGCTTCACCAGCAGGTACGTGAGAGTGTGGAGGCCGGGGCCCGCCTCCTCCTGGGGGGTGAGTTGCCGGAGGGTCCCGGGGCCTTCTATCCTGCCACTGTCCTCACCGATGTGGCGCCGGGGATGCGGGCGTACCATGAGGAGCTCTTCGGGCCGGTGGCCACCATCATCGGAGTGGCTGACGAGGCGGAGGCTGTGAGGGTGGCGAACGATACCGTCTTCGGACTGGGTGCGGCGGTCTTCACCGCCGATCGCCAGCGGGGAGAGCGGCTCGCTCGGGAGGAGCTGGACGCCGGTGCCTGTTTCGTGAATGCCTTCGTCCGGTCCGACCCGCGCCTCCCCTTCGGAGGAGTCAAGGAAAGCGGCTACGGAAGGGAGCTCTCTCCCTTCGGGATCCGCGAGTTCGTGAACATCAAGACCGTGTGGGTTCAGTAGGAGCCCTCACCATCACTCATGGAATAGACATATGACCGAGAACGAAAAGCTGTTGGCGCGACGCGAGGCCGTGGTGCCTCGGGGTGTCCCCCGCGTGACCACCGCCACCGTCGCCAGGGCCCGGGGAGCGACCCTCATCGATGCCGACGGGAAGGAACTCCTGGACTTCGCCGGAGGGATCGGGGTGATGAATGCCGGACACTGCCAGGACGCGGTGGTGGAAGCGATTCACCGACAGGCCGGCGAACTCCTCCATACCTGCTTCCATGTGGCCACCTACGAGCCCTACGTGGCACTGGCCGAGAAGCTGGCGGAGATCCTGCCCCATGGGGAGCGCACCAAGGTGCTCCTCATCAACTCAGGCGCCGAGGCGGTGGAGAACGCCGTGAAAATTGCCCGACAGGCCACGGGGCGTCCGGCGGTGATCTGCTTCACGGAGGCCTTTCACGGGCGAACCATGATGGGGATGTCGCTCACCTCGAAGGTGGCCTACAAGAAGGGATGCGGTCCCTTCGCTCCCGAGATCTACCGGATTCCCTTCCCGAATCACGGCCTGCGCGGGGATGGCCTGGAGATGAACGCCTTCGTGGATCGCGAACTGGACCGCCTCCGCGACGCCTTCATCTCCGTGGTGGCGGCCCACGACGTGGCCGCCATCATCATCGAGCCGGTCCAGGGCGAAGGGGGCTTCGTCCCGGCGCCCACGAGATACCTGCAGGGCCTCCGGGAGATCTGTGACGAGCATGGGATCGTCCTCATCTTCGACGAGGTACAGACCGGCTTCTGCCGGACCGGACGCTGGGGTGCGTACGAGCACTTCGGAGTGGTGCCCGATCTGTCCACCTGGGCGAAGTCCATGGGAGGGGGACTCCCCATCGGGGCCGTCATCGGTCGGGCCGAGGTGATGGACGGAGCCGAGCCGGGTACCATCGGAGGCACCTACGGGGGGAACCCGGTGGCGTGCGCCTCGGCGTTGGCCACCATCCGGCTCATGGAGGAATTGAAGCTGAACGACCGGGCCACGGAGGTGGGCCAGGAGATCCGGCGGCGCTTCGAGGCGCTGGCCCAGCGCTGCGACGCCGTCGGGGAGGTGCGCGGGCTGGGTGCCATGATGGCCATGGAGCTGGTGGAGGAGGGAGACCCAAGCCGGCCGGCCGGAGCGCTGGCCGGGGAGGTGACACGGGCCTGCCTGGACGAAGGGGTGCTGGTCATCACGGCGGGCCCCGCGGGCAACGTGATCCGGATCCTCAGCCCCCTCGTCATCACCGACGAGGAGCTGGACCGGGGGCTCTCCGTCATCGAAGGCGCCGTGGAGCGACTTGCGGAGGCCCGGAGCGGCACCCGAAAGGGGGTCGTGGCTTGAGACCCTTCGGTGTGGCCGGACTGCAGCTCCGGATCTCGGGAGGCGGGAGCAACCTGCAGTACCTGTCCACCCGACTGGGCCATCTCATGCACCTGTTCCCGTGGGTGGAGATGGCCGTGTTCAGCGAGCTGGCGGCCTATGGCCCCTCGAAGCTCCACGCCGAGCCACTTCCGGGGCCGGCCGAGGAGGCTTTCCAGGAGATGGCGAAGAAGCACCGGATCTGGATCATCACCGGGTCGGTCTACGAGAAGCGCAGGGGCAAGATCCACAACACCGCATCGGTGGTGAATCCTTCCGGGGAGGTGGTGGGCCGCCACCGGAAGCTCTTCCCCTTCACCCCCTATGAGGAGGGAGTGGAGGCGGGTGACGACTTCCTCGTCTTCGACGTACCCCAGGTGGGCCGATTCGGGGTCTCCATCTGCTACGATTCGTGGGTGCCGGAAAGCTCGCGGACGCTGGCCGCCATGGGGGCCGAAGTGATCCTGCACCCCTCCCTCACCGGGACCATCGACCGCGACGTGGAGCTGGCCATCGCCCGCAGCACGGCGGCCACGAATCAGTGCTACTTCGTGGACATCAACGGCCTGGGTGCCGGAGGCGTGGGGCGATCCATCGTGGTGGGGCCCCATGGAGACATTCTCCATCAGGCCGGCAGTGGAGAGGAACTCATTCCCCTGGAGCTGGACTTGGACCAGGTGCGAAGGTCCCGGGAGCGGGGCATATTGTCCCTGGGCCAACCGCTCAAGAGCTTCCGCGACCGGAAGGTGCGATTTCCGGTGTACGACCGTCGCTGGAAGGGATCGGAGTATCTGGAACGCCTGGGGCCCCTGGAGAAACCCACCCGCCCCGCCCGTCCCTCTTCGGGAGGGAGCGGAGGAGAGTCCGCCGGGACCAAGGACGTCCGGAAGGAGGAACCGTCCGGATGATTGGAAACCTTTTCGGGAGGTTCAAGGCCATGATCAGAGAACGGAAAGGAAACTCGAACGCCGCCGCCGCGCCGGATGATGATCCCCTCGGCGATCCCCTGGGCGATCCCCGGGAGCGCCCAGCCAGCGTACAGCACAACGTGGCTCGCCTGCGGATGGATGGCTGGAACCGGCTCCGCGATCATGGACGCTGCCTCGCCAGGACCAAGCAGGTGGGCGGGGATGTGGCCAAATGGAAGGAGGAGGTGGCGAGGGCACTGGAAATCCTCCAACCCTACGAGCCCTACTGGGCCTTCCCCGGCCCCCGGGGCTTTGAGAGGCTTTCCACCTTCTTCCAGCAGGGGGCCTACGACGCGTTCGCCCAGCAGGCCGCCAGAGTCGTCAAGCTTCTGGCCAAGGACTCCTATCGAAAAATCGATCTCTCCACGACCCGGCTGAGCGAGTACGCCGACCTCGTGAACGTCTCGAAGGTGGTGGAGAGCGTCGATCAGGAGACCGAGTCCGAAACCCGTCCCTACTTCGAGGTCCTGGTGGTGGACGAACTCACCCCGGACCAGGATTCCCAACTGCGGCGGGAATTTCGGGCGCTTCGGGCGGCCGACGACGAGTTCATCTACGAGCTGGTGGTGGTCCACTCCTTCGAAGACGCCGTGGCGGCCGTGCTACTGAACGGCGACATCCAGAGCGTCGTGGTCCGCTACGTCTTTCCGTTCCGCTCCCGGGGAGGGGGACTCTCCCTCACCCCCGAAGCGAAGCCGCTTCTGACGGACGACTTCTCGGAGATCTCTTCGCTGGTGGGGAGCGAGCGGAGCCGCCGTCTGGGTCCCATCCTGAAGGAGCTTCGCCCCGATCTGGACCTCTTCCTCGTCACCGATTCTCCACCTGAACAGATGGCCGGCGAGGAGACGAAGGCCTTCGACCGCCTCTTCCACCGACAGGACTATCACCGGGAGCTGCACCTGAGCATCCTGAAGGGAGTGGGGGACCGGGCCGAGACGCCCTTCCTCACGGCCCTCCAGCGCTACAGCCGGAAGCCTACCGGAGTCTTCCACGCGCTGCCCATCGGACAGGGGAAGTCGATCCTCAAGTCCCACTGGATCCAGGACAAAGCCGCCTTCTTCGGTCCCAGCAGCTTCATGGGCGAGACCTCGGCCACCACGGGGGGGCTGGACTCGCTCCTCCAGCCCCATGGACCCTTGAAGCGTGCCCAGGGAATGGCTGCCCGGGCCTTCGGGGCCCGGAAGACCTACTTCGTGACCAACGGGACGTCCACGGCGAACAAGATCGTCATGCAGGGACTGATCCGACCGGGAGACATCGTGCTCCTGGCCCACGACTGTCACAAGTCCCATCCCTACGCCGTCATCATGAGCGGGGCCCTTCCCATCTACCTGAACGCGTACCCCCTCTCCGAGTTCTCCATGTACGGGGGGGTGTCGCTGCGCGAGATCAAGACGCGGCTCCTGGAGCTGCGCGCGGCAGGGAAGCTGGATCGGGTGAAGATGCTCCTTCTCACCAACATCACCTTCGACGGGATCACCTACGATCCCGAGCGGATCATGAAGGAGGTCCTGGCCATCAAGCCCGACATGGTCTTCGTATGGGACGAGGCATGGTTTGCGTACGGGCGCTTCCACCCTACCCTCAGGCGGCGAACCGCCATGGAGGCGGCCCGGCGCCTCAAGGCCCGGCTCCGGAGCGAAGCGTACGCGGAGGAGTTCCAGAGGTGGAAGAGCGACTTCGCCTCCGCCGTCAGCTCCCCCGACACCTCCCACGAAGAGCTCTGGCTGGGAGAGCGGATCCTCCCGGATCCGGCTGAGGCGCGGGTGAGGGTCTATGCCACCCAGTCCACCCACAAGACCCTCACCTCGCTGCGGCAGGGATCCATGATCCACATCTACGACGAGGACTTCGACCAGGAGGTGAGTAACGCCTTCGAGGAGGCGTACATGACCCACACCTCCACCTCACCCAACTATCCCATCCTGGCCTCTCTCGATATGGGACGCCGTCAGGTGGAGTTGGAGGGGTACGCCTTGGTGCAGGAGAGCGTGGAGATCGCCATGACGCTGCGGGAACGGATCCACACCGATCCGCTTCTCCGGCGCTACTTCCGGGTTCTGGGGCCACAGGACATGATCCCGGAGGAGTACCGACCGTCGGGGCTCACCTACTACTTCGACGCCGAGAAGGGATGGGCACAGCTCACCCCGAGCTGGGGCTCCGACGAGTTCACCCTGGACCCCACCCGCATCACCCTCCACGTCGGTGCCACCGGCATGGACGGAAGCCAGTTCAAACAGTTGCTCATGGACCGATTCGCCATCCAGGTGAACAAGACGTCCCGGAATACGATCCTCCTTCTGACCCACATCGGGACCACGCCCGCGACGGGGGCCCACCTGGTGAAGGCGCTGACCCAGATTGCCGCCGATCTGGACGAGAAGCTGGCCGATCAGAGCCACGTCTCGGACAAGCTGCACCGGGAGCGGGTGGCCTCGCTCACGAAGGAACTCCCCCCCCTTCCGCATTTCAGTCGCTTCCACCGAACCTTCCTTCCCGAGCCGGAGAGCCGTACTCCCGAGGGCGACATGCGGAAGGCCTTCTTCATGGCCTACGACGCGGCGGTGTGCGACCACGTGACGCTGGACGCGGCTCTGGTGGGGCGGGTGGCCAGTGGGGAAGAGATCGTCTCCGCCTCCTTTGTGACTCCCTATCCGCCCGGGTTTCCGGTCCTCGTCCCAGGGCAGGTCATGAGCCGGGAGATCCTGGATTACCTTCGGGCGCTGGACGTAAAGGAGATCCATGGATACCGCCCCGAGTTCGGGCTCCGAATCTTCCGGCCCGAGGCCCTTCGATCCACCTCGCCAGGAACGGAAGTAAGCAAGGAGGCGGCACCGGTAGTCGTCGAGGAATACGAACGCACATCCGAGGAAGAGATCACGCAAGCACAGGGGAGTTGACCATGTCGCAAGCCGTACTGAAAGGCATCTCGGACATCCGGCGCTACTTCTTCCGGAACCGGACGCCCACCTACTTCATCAGCGCCACCAATTTCAACCTGCTGGGCATGGACGAGTGGGTGCGGAACTTCCACTTCATCAACTACATCGACTGCTTCGACGGCGAGCACCCTCACGTTTTCGTGCCCTCCGAGAGGCCCCATCAGGAGTTCACCTGCATTGAGGACATCAACAACTATCTCCTGGAGCACAAGGAGGTGGTGGATCTCATCGAGGGCAGGGGGCCGGGCGGCAAGGCGGTCTTCCTCTTCTTCGACGAAGAGACCGAGAAGCTGTGCCAGGAGCTGGGGCTCGAGGTGTGCTTCCCTCCGGCCGAACTGCGTCGGGAGGTGGACGACAAGATTTCGGCCACCCGGATCGCAGACCGGGCCGGCGTACCGTCGGTGCCCAACGTGCTGAGCGAGGTACGGGACTATGAGCATCTGCGGGAGGTGTCGGCGGAGCTGGGTGATGACCTGGTGATCCAGACCGCCTTCGGCGATTCCGGGCACACCACCTTCTTTATCTCGGATGAGGAGGACTGGGATCGGCACTCCGAAGAGATTGCAAACAAGGGCGAGGTGAAGATCATGAAGCGGATCCGGTGCCGCGGATCGGCGCTGGAGGCGTGTGTCACCCGGCACGGCACCATCGTGGGGCCTCTCATGACCGAGCTGGTGGGCTTTCCCGAGCTCACCCCCTATCGCGGGGGCTGGTGCGGCAACGAGGTCTTCGCCGGAGCCTTCCCTCCCAGGGTCCGGGAGCAGGCCCGCGAAGCCACGGTGCGGTTCGGCGAAGAGCTGCGAAAGATGGGATATCGGGGCTATTTCGAGTTGGACTTTCTCACCGATCTGGATACGGACGAGGTCTATCTCGGAGAGGTGAATCCGCGGATCACCGGGGCCAGCGCCATGACGAACCTGGCGGCCTTCGCCCACGCCGACGCTCCTCTCTTCCTCTTCCATCTATTGGAGTGGTCCGACATGGACTTCGAGCTGGACGTGGAAGCGCTCAACGCGCGGTGGGCGTCGGCCGACAACATCGACTCGTGGAGCCAGCTCGTCATCAAGCACACGGCCGACACGGTAGAGCAGGTGACTCACGCTCCGCGCTCAGGGGTGTGGGAAATGGGTGAAGACGGGAGGATCCACTTCCTGAGGGTGCAGACCCATCGGCGCACCGTGGAGGAGGAGAACCGCGGATTCTTCCTGCGGATCACCCGGGCGGGCGACTACCGCTACAAGGGCGCCGACCTGGGGATCTTGATCACCCCGGGGCGGCTCATGACCGACGACCACAAGCTGAACGACCGGGCCCGCGCGTGGATCGACGGCATCCAGGCGCAGTACGAGACCGTCAACGTGGATCCGGAAGCCCAGCCCGAAGCGGCACAACTCATGGAGGTGGGCAATTTCAAGATCCTCTGAACGGGTCCTCCCGAAGCACCCCCCGGCCCTGGCCGGAGAGCCGTCGGCCCGTGCGGGCGCCGAGACGGTGAGCCTCATCTTCACCGCCATGAGCGAAAACATACCCGGAGAGAAGTGGGGGGCTCTCTTTCGTCGATTCTGGCCGGCGTACCGGCGGTGGTACTTGAAGGAGGGAGATGCGGCCCGTCCGGGCTACCTCACCTGCCGCACGGCGCTTCGCACGCATATGCCCGAGCTGGAACCCACCTACGAGAAGCTGGTGGAGCTGGCCGGGGGAGGGGATGTGGAGGCCCGCTTCCTCAGCCTGTACCGGCCGCCCCCCTTCCTCACCGCTTGCTCCCAGGGCGTCTGGCGGGGCAAGGAACCCGCTCTGGTGCGCAACTACGACTACGATCCCACCCTCTGCGAGGGGGTGACCCTCCGAAGCCACTGGAACGGTCATGGTGTGCTGGCCATGAGCGACTGTATGTGGGGAGCTCTGGACGGAATCAACGACTCCGGGCTCGTGGCCTCGCTGGCCTTCGGGGGACGCCGGGTGGTGGGAGACGGTTTCGGGATGCCCCTGATCCTTCGCTATGTGTTGGAGGTATGCGAGACCACCGCCGACGCCGTAAAGGTGCTCCGGCGGGTCCCCACCCACATGGCGTACAACGTCACCGTGGTGGATCGGAAGGGGGACTTCTCTACCCTCTTCCTCTCTCCCGACCGGCCCCCCGTGGTCACCCGCAGACCGCTGGCTACGAACCACCAGCGCCGGGTGGAGTGGAGGGAGTATGCGGGCGCAACGGCCAGTCTGGAGCGGGAACAGTACCTGGGGGAGCGGTTGGAAGACCGCGCCGAGACCCTGGAAACGCTGGCGCAGCGGTTCCTCCGGGCTCCCCTCTACAGCGCCCAGTTCCGCAAGGGATGGGGAACCCTCTACACCGTGGTCTACCGGACCGGGGAACTCACCGCCGACTTCCGCTGGCCCGGCGGATCGGTGGTCCAGGGGCTCGACGAGTTCCGGGAGCTGGCCATCCGGGTGGACTACCCCCGGGAGTGAAGGGGCGGCCACTTTGACCAGGGGGGCGCATGTTCCCAGAGGGATACTGGACCGTGGAAGCCCTCAAATTTGCCACCATGTTC
>JBBDRS010000039.1:21658-31367 GCA_040905325.1 Gemmatimonadota bacterium | reverse complement strand
CATGTTCCCAGAGGGATACTGGACCGTGGAAGCCCTCAAATTTGCCACCATGTTCTTGGTGGCCTTCCTCACCGGGCTCATGGTGCTGCACTGGAATGTCCGGGTGAACTATACCCGGAAGATCAACCACTTTGTGCTCTTCTTCGTGCCCATCTTTCTGCACGAACTCTTCGAATTCCAGCCATCCCTGGTCACCACGGGCACCACCGGAGCGCTTCTGCTGGCTTCGCTCGGGCTCTACAGCCATCCGTTCCGCACCCGGATCCCGCCGTTGGCCACCATGTTCGCGTCTCTGGACCGGCCCGAGGACCGACCCTACACCCTCTGGTGGCTCTCGTCGCAGGTGGTGGCGGGATATCTCGTGATCATTCCCATGGTGATCTTGTTCGGGCGGTTGGGTCACGGAGCCCTCATGATGATCCCCATCCTCATCAATGCCGTCGGAGACGGGCTGGCCGAGCCGGTGGGGGTGCGCTTCGGAAAGCACGAGTACCGGGTCCGAGCGCTCTACGGCGACAGGGTGTACGTGCGGACGCTGGAGGGGAGTGCGTGCGTGTTCCTCACCGGGGTGGGGGTGATCGTGCTCTTTGAGGCACTTTTCACCCCACTGCAATTCTGGGTGGCCCTCCTTACCGTCCCCATCTTCATGACCTTGGCCGAGGCCTTTTCCCCCCACACCTGGGATACTCCCTTCCTTTTTCTTGTGGGTGGGCTGACCCTCCTGGGAATCATCCAGCTATGAGGACGGTGCCCCGATGAGCCAGCTCCACGAGGCGCGACCCACCTTGAGGAAGAGCATCGGGGGCGTGGGGTTCTTCGCCCTCGCCTTCGGGTCCATGATCGGGATCGGCTGGGTGACCGCCATGGGCGGCTGGCTGGCCAGCGCCGGTCCGGTTGGGGCGATGCTGGGATTCGCCCTGGGAGGCGCCCTGATGATCTTCATCGGGCTGTGCTATGCGGAGCTCACCCCCATGCTTCCCGTGGCGGGCGGGGAGGTGGCCTACGCATACAAGGCTTCGGGGACGGGACGGGCCTTCTTCTTCGGGTGGTTCCTGGCCTTCGGGTACCTCTCGGTGTCGGCCTTCGAGGCCATTTCCATCGGGCTCATCCTGAGCTACATGCTCCCCTGGATCGACCTGTGGCCCCTGTATCAGGTGGGCGGAGCCACGGTGTACGCCTCGCACCTCGTTCTCGCCCTCTTCTTCACCGGGCTCATCACGGGGATCAACTACATGGGCGTGCGTTGGGCCGCGGGCTTCCAGATCCTGCTCACCGGGGCGTTCGTGGCGGTGACGCTGATCTTCATCGTGGCCGGCCTCGCGGGCGGGGAGCTCGCCCACCTGGATCCAGCCTTCGCGGTGCCGGGCAGGGTGGGGATCCTGGGGGGGATCGCCGCCGTCTTCGTCACGGCCCCCTTCTGGTACGTGGGCTTCGACACCATCGCGCAGGGAGCGGAGGAGGCGAAGGGGGGTTTCCCTCCCCGCCGGCTGGGGACGCTGATCCTGTCCTCCATCGTGGGGGCCACCCTCTTTTACCTCGTCCTCATCCTCGCCGTGGCCATGACGGGCCCGTGGACGGAGATCGTGGAGGGACGTCTGCCCACTGCGGAAGCCTTCGGGGCCGCCTTCGGCTCCCCCTTCCTCGTGAACCTCGTCCTCGTGGCGGCCCTCATCGGGCTGTTTACGAGCTGGAACGGCTTCTTCCTCGCCGGCACCCGGGTGCTGTTCGCCCTGGGACGGGGGCGGATGGTGCCCCCGTGGCTGGGAGCGACGCACCCTCACTTCGGAACCCCGGCGAACGCCATCGTCCTGGCGGGAGTCGTGACCTTTCTGGGCGCGATGCTCGGGCGAGGCGCCATGCTATCCTTCGTGAACGTGGGTTCGTTCTGCATCGCCCTCGTCTTCTTCGGCGTGGCCCACTCCACCCTCCGGCTCCGACGCACCGACCCAGGCCGGTATCGTCCCTACCGGATTCCGGGAGGAACGCTGGTCCCATGGGTGGCCCTGGCCGGCGCGCTCTTCATCCTGGCCGTCATGCTCATCCCCGGAAGCGGAGCCGCGCTGAGCTGGCCCCTGGAGTGGATGATCCTGGCGAGCTTCTCCCTGCTGGGAGCTCTCTTCTGGGTGATGGGCAGGGAGCTCCGTGCCGGGACGACCAAGGCGGAACGGGATCGGCTCGTGCTGGGTGAGGAGGGGTGAGGAGGGGTGGGTCCCCCCTTCTGCCCGCGCGCATTAAAAAAACTTTACTCGAGTAAAGAAAATTTTCCGGAGCCGCAGTGAGGCCCCCCCTAGCTGAACACTGCGGCCCACATGGCTGAAATGATCGGCGGTCCGAGATCCACTGGCCCGCCTTCTCTCAGTTTGCACTGGTCGCCGAAGCCCGAACGCCCAGCGTAGTAGCTCAGGCAGAGGTACTGCATCAGCCTTCCCCCCCTTCGCGAATTCGGGGCACGCCACCGCGCCATCGGCACGGTCACCGCCCCAACCGGGTAGCAGTCAGAATGCGTACCCTCCCGTGGATCTGGTCTCCAGCGTACGAAATGGATATCGGGGTGCACGTGTACCCTACGGGGAAGTATCGCCAGATTCGGGATCGCCTTTTGGCGGAAGGGACCCTGCGCCAGGCGGATTTCCACGCGCCTGAACCCGCCTCGCGCCCGGTACTTGAATTGGTCCACGATGCTGCGTGGATCGACCGTATCCTCGTCCTCGCCGCCGGTCTGACGCCCGCTCAGGAACGCCTGCTGGAGCTGCCCTTTTCGCCGAAGCTCAGGGACGCCTTCGTGCTCTGTTGCGGCGGCACGCTGGAGGCCGGGCGGCTTGCCCGTCAGCATGGAATCTCCATCCATCTGGGGGGCGGGTTCCATCATGCGTTCCGTGGACACGGGGAAGGGTTCTGCCTGTTGAATGATGTGGCGGTGGCAGCCGGAGGCCTCCTTGCGGAAGGGGCGGTGTCGCGGGTGGCCGTAGTGGATCTCGACGTTCACCACGGGAACGGGACCGCCTCCATCTTCCAGAGCGTTCCCGAGGTGTTCACCTTCTCCATGCACCAGGAGTGGAACTACCCCGCCGTGAAACCCGCCGGAGACCTGGACATTCCCCTCCCCGATGGCACCGGTGATACCGCCTACCTGGAGTTGCTGGAGGCTCACCTGCCCACCGTCATCGCCCACGATCCCCAGTTGATCATCTACCTGGCCGGGGTGGACCCATTCGAGCGCGACCAACTGGGCGGGCTGTCACTGACTTCGGCGGGGTTGCGGAGGCGTGACCGCCGCGTGCTGGAAGTGGCGGGGCGTGCCGGGATTCCGGTAGCCATCGTCCTGGCCGGGGGGTACGCTCGCCGGGAGGACGATACCGTGGAGCTCCACTGCAACACGGTTCGGGAAGCGGCGGATGCGCTGCAGTGATTTCTGGCCAGTTGACGGGGGGAGGTCCCCGTTGACCACGACCTGTGTGCGCTCCGGTGATCCCGGCTTGCGGTGCTTCAGCTAGGGTTGGTAAAGGCCCCAGGTGACGGGCCAGCGAGATCCAACTCGGAGGCCATCATGACACGCGCTTCGTTCCTTTTGCTTCTCACGATCCTGGCTCTCCCACTTCCGGGGGCAGCGCAACGCGTGACCGGCGTGTCACCCGCCCGTGTCGCCCTGGAGGCTGGCGGCCGCCCCGTTCAGATCCAGGTGACGGGGTCGGACCTGGAGAGGGCCTCGGGGGCCCGGGTCACCCTCAATGGACGGGTGGCTCGGGGGATGGCTACACGTCTCTCATTCTCGCGGACCGGGGCTACAATCCAGATCACCACGGGCACACCCACATCATCCTCGGCCGTCACCCTCACAGCCACGGCCTATGGCGTGGAAGGGACCACGGTGCTCACGGTGGAAGGGGCGGGGTAGGTGCAGCGGGACTTGCCGGGGAGGGGGCGGGGTAGGCGCAGCGGGACTCGCCGGGGCTACCCCTCCTCCGACCCCAGCCGGTAGAGCTCCGCCAGATCCCGCGCCCCCACGCCGGCCAGCGTGGGGAGCTCATGGTGGCGGACGTCGGCGGGAATCGGCACCACATGACGCACGGCCACCACCACGCATCCCGCATCCCAGGCCGACTGCGCGCCGGTGGGGGAGTCTTCCAGGGCAAGGCAGGCAGAGGGCTCGACACCCAGCCGCGACGCTCCTTCCAGGTAGGGCTCGGGGTGGGGCTTCCCCCGGCCCACGTCGTCGCCAGTGACCACCGCCTGGAATGCACCCTCGGGAAGGGCGGGGAGAATCGCATCCACGAAGCGGCGCCACGACATGGTCACCAGGGCGCAGGGGATCCGGGCTTCCCCCAGTTCCTGCAGCAGCTCTCGGGCGCCGGGCCGCCACGGGATGCGCCGGCGGACCCGGGCCACCACCCCGTCGAGGAGCGCTTCCACCGTTTCATCCACCCCCAGCCGCACCTCGCCGTGCTGTCTGATGTAGCGCGCCGCATCCCGAAGGTCCATGCCCACCACGGCGAGCCCATGGGCTTCGGTCCACGCGCCGTTTCCGTGCTCGCGGACCACCACGTGCTCGCTCTCGATCCAGTAGGGTTCGGTGTCCACCAGAGTGCCGTCCATGTCCCAGAGGACGGCGGCGAGGGGGGGCGGGGAAGGGGGCATGGGGGCTGGGAAAGTGGGGGAACAGCGTCGAGGCGCCTGCAATGTCGTCGTTGGCGGGGGTGTGGCCAAGGCAGGGGGGATTCTGGATCGGTGCCCCGGGGTTTCTCAGTAGGAGGCCGAACAGGGTCTCTTCAACGTTCCCCCGGGGGCCTCGGTCCGGTGGCCGCCGGCGACCCGAACGGATAGAGCCGCTCGATGGGCGCGTGCTCGTAGCTGAGCGCGCCGAGCCGGGTGGTGCCGAACCAGTCGCCCGGCGCGTCCACGAGCATGATGGTCGGTGCGTATCCGGTGTCGTCGAAGCCCCGGCGGAAGTGGGCCCGGGTCTTGAGGACGAAGACGTCGAAGTCGTCGGGCTCGATGTCGGCGAAGCGGAGGGCCTCGGGGACCATGACCTGCTGGTAGGCCGGCGTGAGGACGAGGACGTTACCGTCCCCCCAGTCGATGGCCGCCACTCGCTCGTAGCCCCATCGCTCGCCCCGCCATCGGAGCGTGCCGGTGATCCGTACCGGCTCGCCCGCCTGCTCGCCGGTGTAACCGCCCACCTCGCGGTCGAAGGGGTCGCCGGGCTGGAGGTCTTCCTTCCAGATGGCGTCCAGCGCCGGGGCGTCGGTGAGGGCCGCGTACAACACGCCGCCCACCCCCTGCCGCACCAGCTCCGCCAGTGTCCACGTACCGTCCCCCGGGCGATCCCAGTAGTCGGCCAGGACGACGGGGGTAGCACCGGCGCGGATCGCCTCGCGGGTCCGGGCCACGGCCTCCTCGGGGAGCGGGAAGTCGCCCGACGCGTAGCGCTCCCGGACCCGCCACAGGAGCGACGCCACGTCCTCGGCAGCCCGCCGCGCCAGCGTGGAGTCGCCATTGGCCATGGCCTGGACGGTGGCGCCTACGTCGGGAACGTCGGACCAGGGGAAGCCGAGGAAGACGTTCACGAAGAGGTCCGGGTACTGGTCCTCCCAGCGCCGGGCACGAGCCATGACGTCCATCACAGGTGACGCGCCGGTCCACTGGAGGACGGTGGCGGTGATGATGGGCACCCCGAGGGTCACAGTCACCGGGTCGTACTCGGCCCGCATGATCCGCCGGAGGTAGGTGGCCGCCCGCTCCCCCTGGTACCAGGTGTCGTAGTGGGGGAAGTGCTTGGTCACGAACGAGCCGTCGGCGTGGCGGAGGAACGCCTCGTCCTCGTTGCCGTGGAGGTCGAAGGTGGCCACGATGGGTACGTCCGGGCCCACAACCTCCCGGAAGCGCCGGGCGATCTCGGCCTCGGGGCGGGGCACCCCACGTACGGCCATGGCGCCATGGAGTGACAGGTAGACGCCGTCTACCGGCATGGCATCCCGCAGGTCGGAGAGCATGCCCTCCATGAAATGGTCGAAGGCCTCCTCCGTGGTCCACGCCCGAGATGAGCCGCCGAAGGCTTCGTAGGGCGAGGTGAGGCCGATGAGCTCCATGTCTCCGTACTCCCGGGCCATGCGGGCGAAGCCACCGATGTACGAGCCGCCCTCCTCCATCACTTCGTCGCCCACCAGCGGTGGCCGGATCCGGGTCCAGTCCTCCACGTCCATGTCGCCGCCGGGACAGAAGGTGCACGTCTCGTGGGAGAAGCGGGCAACGGCCACGCGGAAGGCGTCATCGCCGTCTCCGGCGTCGGCCCGCTCGGTGGGCTCACCGCATCCCCAGAACGCGAAGCCGACAACCACGCCCAGACCCGCCCTGCGGAGCAGTGCCCTTGCCTTCTTCCCCATTGTCGACTCCTCCGGTGGCTGCGGATCATGCGAATCGTGTCCGGCACCCCGAAAAGTCGGAGGCGCGGAGGGCGGAAAAGTAGCATTGCACCTGTTGGTCGCTCGGGCAATGATCCCTGCGGCCTGATCCCGGCGAAGCACCCTCGCCGGTCCAAGTGGAGCGCACGCGGCGGTGCCAACGCAGCGCGCGCGCCGGAATGCGACCCAGGGGGAAGCTCGACCTCGAAGCTCCCGCGCCGTACTTTCGCTGCACGATCCTGAACCTTCTCCCGAAGGGGACGATTTGCCCCACACCAATGCCGGAGTGAACCCATGAGCATGAGCGCCCAGGCCGCCCGCCACCGATTCCTCAATCCGCCGGATGGCCGCTCGCGCGATGGCCGCCAGCACCGTGGCTGGGTCTCAAGGGCAGGGGATGCCGCCCTGACCACCGCGCTTGCTACGGTGCTGCTCCTGGCCACCGTCGCTTCCGCCCTGGCCCAGGAAGCCATTCCGTCGCCCGAGGCCTACTTCGGCCACATCATGGGCGCGGACCGGCAGCTCGCGCGCTGGGACGAGATGATGGAGTACTACGAGCTCATCGGGGAACGGAGCGATCGGGTGGAGGTGCGCAATGTGGGGTTGTCCACGCGGGGCTTGCCCTTCCTGGTGATCTTCGTGTCGTCGCCGGAGAATCTGGCGAAGCTGGACGAGATCCAGCGGCTCAATGCGCTTCTCCAGGATCCTCGGGGCCGGAGCCAGGCCGAGATTGACGATGCGGTGGACCGCGGAAAGGTGGTGCTGGTGCAATCGTACGGGTTGCACTCCACCGAGGTGGCGCCCAGCCAGGCGTCTGTGGATATCCTCTATGAGATGGCCACCCGGACCGACGAGGAGATGATGCGCATCCTCGACGAGACCGTGGCCATCCAGATCCCCATGTTCAACCCCGACGGCAATCACATCGTCACGGACTGGTACCGGGAGTGGGTGGGTACGGAGTACGAGACCACCCGTCCGCCGGAGCTCTACCACCACTACATCGGCCACGACAACAACCGTGACGCGTTCATGCAGGCCACGGTGGAGTCGCAGTACGGAGCCGAGATCCTCTTCCGGGAATGGATTCCGCAGGCGTTCATCGATCATCATCAGATGGGCGGATATACCGCGCGCATGTACATCCCCCCCTACGCGGAGCCCATCCGGCCGGGCGGCGATCCGCTGGTTTGGCGGGAGATGGATTGGTACGGCGCACACATGGGGTACCGGCTGGAGGAAGAGGGGCGCCAGGGCGTCATCGGCGCGGCCATCTACTCGGGATGGGGGCACTTCGGCTTCCACTGGATCACGCCGTTCCACAACATCGCCGGGATGCTCACCGAGTCGGCCAGCGCCGACATGGCCTCGCCCCTCTATGTGCACCCGGAGCAGCTCACCGGCTCCCGCCAGCTGCCGGAGTATGAAGACCAGACCACGTTCCCCAGCCCCTGGCCTGGTGGTTGGTGGACCACCCGCGACATCGTGATCAATATCAACATTTCGACCTTCGCGGCGCTGGATATCGCGGCCAGGAACCGGGAGCTCCAGCTCCGGAATACGGCGCGAAAGGCGCTGAACCAGACCCGACGGGGCGCTGAGGCCGAGACGAAGGCCTACCTCATCTCGGCAAACCAGCACGATCCGCTTACCGCCACCAAGCTCGTAGACAAGTTGCTCCTGCAAGGGGTGGAAGTGCACCAGGCATCCGACGATTTCGTGCATGAGGGGCGCTTCTATCCCGCGGGTTCCTGGGTGGTCTCCATGGCTCAACCGAAACAGGGGGTCATCCGGTACCTCCTGGGCCGCACCTTCTATCCGCAGAACAGTTACACCCGGAACCCCGACGGCAGCCCCATCCGGCCTTACGACATGAGCGCCGACGTGCTGGCGGAGTTCATGGGCGTGCACGTGCAGCCTGCCGGCGGCACGGTGGAAGCCGAGCTCAACGTCGTGGCGACGAGACCGAGCCCCACAGGCCGGGTGGCCCGGGGAAGCCAGGGGTTCCACATCCCGGGTCATCTGAATGACGCGTTCCGCGCCGTGAACCTGCTCTGGGACGAGGGGGTCACCGTCCACCGGTTCGTGAGCGATCATGGACCCCACGCGGCCGGAGACTTCTGGGTGCCCGACGTGTCCGACGCGGTGGCCTCCAGCGTCGCGGCCGAGACCGGTGTGGACTTCCTTGCCATGAACGTGGATGCCGGCGACGAGTACGCGCCGGAGGCCCCCCGCCTGCGCCTTGGCATCTTCCAGCGCTACTGGGGCGGAAATATGGACGAGGGTTGGACCCGGCTCATGATCGAGGACTTCGGGTTCCCCTACGACACCATCATGGACGCGGACGTGCTCTCCGGGAACCTGGCCAACCAGATCGACGTCCTCATCGTGCCCGACGACGCGCTGGAGACCCTTGTGGGTTCTGACGATGAAGAGCAAGTCACCTCCATGCCGCCGGCATACCGGAGCGGATTCGGCGACGAAGGGGTGGCGGCGCTGGAGGCGTTCGTCGAGGGCGGCGGCCGGCTGGTTACGTTCGCCCAGGCGGGCGATCTCGTGCTGGACGGCTTCGACGTGCCCATCCGCAACATCGTGGCCGACGTGCCCAACACGGAGTTCTGGGCGCATGGCTCCACCCTCCGCGTGGACGTGGATACGGACCACGCCATGGCGTGGGGCATGCCGGAAGATGCGTGGGTGGTCTTTTTCGGGGCGAACCAGGTCTATGAGGTGGAGCGGTCGTCAGACGGGGCGCGGGTGCGGCGCGTGGCGTCGTACTGGACCGACGACGTGCTCCAGAGCGGCCAGTTGGACGGGGAGGACCTCATCGCAGGCAAGGCGGCCATGCTCCATGTGGATCACGGAGAGGGCGATATCGTCCTCATCGGGTTCCGCACGCAGCACCGGGCCCAGACCCACGGGACGTTCAAGTTCCTGTTCAACACGTTGGTGGGGAGGTGAGTCGGGGGTAGGGGCGGCAGAGGCTGGTGAGGCGGGGGTACGGTATATCCAGAATTTTCTGCTGACTGAAGAGACTTAGAGGTCAGGCAGCCTTCGCAGCGTCCTTCCGGCTGGGGCAAGGTTGGTAGTGGGCCGCCGGGACGGGCGGCGGGCGCACGACGGGGCTGCCTCCCTGCGGGGTTGAGCTGCCTCTCCAGCGGGTTGGGCCCCGTCTCCCGTGGGTTGCGCTGCCCTCCCCGGTTGGGTGACACCGCCCCCTCCGCCGATGCGACTGCCCTCCCCGGGCGAGGCCGCCGGCGAGGCCGCCGGCGAGGCCGCGCACCTCGGTGGGTGCTGGCTCTGTCGCCGAG
>JBBDRS010000039.1:0-21558 GCA_040905325.1 Gemmatimonadota bacterium | reverse complement strand
GGCGAGGCCGCCGGCGAGGCCGCGCACCTCGGTGGGTGCTGGCTCTGTCGCCGAGCCTGCGCATCTCGGTTGGGCCGCCTCCGTTGCTGAGCCTGCCGCCAACCGCACAAGGAGCCCCATGCCCACAACTCGTGTGCAGTTGACGGCAATCATCACGCAGCCGGCGGTCTCCCAGCACGTGGTGATGGCCCGCAGACAGCTCCTGGCGGCTCGCCGCCCGCTCCTGCCCGCTGGGGTCCGGGTCCATTTCGTGGACGGGGGAGTGAAGTCCGGCTGGCTCCAGCCCATTCACCGCGGGGTCTATGGCGCGGGGCCGCCGCTGGCGCCGCACCGAGGAGAAATGTCCGCGGCGCTGGCCTGCCGGGACGGCTCGGCCGTGAGCCACATGAGCGCCGCGGTCCTCTGGGGGTTCCGGCCGAAGCCGGGCCGGAGACAGGTCCGCGAGCCGGTCGAGTTCGAGAAGCGACTCCAAGGCATCCGCCTGGGCCGACTGCGTCCGGCTGGACCAATCAGGTGTCCGGATCTGAACCGTCTGTCCCATGGCCGGACACCGGGGCAGGGCAGGGTGACCGCGACGATGATCTGTAACATACATATTCGTAATCACTTACGCGGACATATCCGGACTGGCATGGTGGTTGCCTTTAGACCCTCCGACAGCACGGTGGACTCCGCTGGTATCCCGATGCAGCGTCCGGCGAAGTCCGACCTTCATCCCTGAGAATCAACCCGCGACCGAGAGGCACCTTCATGCAACTTCTGAGCGATCTCCGATTCGCCATTCGGTCACTGAGCCGTCGTCCGGGGTTTACCCTGGCGGTCGCGGGCACCCTTTCGCTGGGAATCGGGGCCACCACGGCGATCTTCAGCGTGGCGAACGCGGTGCTCCTCCGTTCGCTCCCCTATCCCGACGCCCATGAGTTGGCGCTGGTATGGGGCGATAATCGGGAGAACCCGGCGTCACGCCCGGGGGGGCAGATGTCCAGCCCGAACTTCCAGGACATTCAAGCAGAAGCGAGATCCATCGAGTCCATCGCGCTCTACACCACCGCGAACCTCACCCTCTCGGGTGACGGGCCGGCCGAGGTGGTGGCCGGCGCACGTGCGACACCGGACCTCTTTCGGGTGTTCGCGTCCGAGCCCGTTCTGGGTCGGTCTTTCACGGCGGATGAAGCGCGGTTCGAGGGGCCGAAAGCGGTTGTCGTAAGTGACGGCTACTGGCGCACCCGACTGGGTGGGGACCCGTCTGCGTTGGGGGATATCCTCACAGTCAATGGCGAGTCGCACCCGATCGTCGGGGTCGCGCCGCCGGGGTTCGGATTCCCGTCGGACGCCCAGCTCTGGATTCCATTTCAGAACAACGACGAAGGGTGCGGGCGAGGGTGCTACCTCACTGCGGCGGTAGCCCGACTGGCCGACAACGTGACCCTGGACCGGGCCCGGGCCGAGTTGGATGAGCTCTCAGCGAACCTCGAAGCCGCCTACATGGACTCCAACGCGAACCTGGTTCACCGCGTCACACCCCTGCGGGAGATCGTGGTGGGGGATACCGGGACCGCCCTCTGGATTCTCCTGGGCGCCGTGGGGATGGTGCTGCTGATCGCATGCGCCAACGTGGCCAATCTCATTTTGCTTCGGGGCGGAACGCGGCGTACAGAGCTCGCCGTCCGGACGGCGCTGGGGGCCGGCCGTGGTCGACTCCTCGGCCAGCTCATGGTGGAGAACGCAGTGCTCGCTTCGCTGGGCGGCGCAGGCGGCATGCTCCTGGCTTGGCTGGGCACATCGACGCTACCTCGCCTTGCGCCCGCCGGACTGCCGCGCATGGACGAAGTCGGTATGGATGGGACGACGGCGCTCTTCGCCCTCGGCGTCGTGGCCCTGACCGTGCTTGTCTTCGGCCTCGCCCCTTCGCTTCGGGTGTCTCGTGAGGGTGTCGCCGAGGCGGTTCGCCGGAACGCCCATGGCGGCGTGGGCGACCGGGCCGGGCGGCGGACCCGGGCCGGGGTTCTCGTGGCGGAGGTCGCGCTTTCCATCATGCTGCTTCTGGCCGCCGGGCTGATGCTCCGGAGCCTTGCCGGGATGCAGTCGGTCGATCTGGGGCTGACGACGGCGGATGTGGCCGTCTTTCGGCTGGCTCTTCCCAATGCTCGGTACGACGGCCCCGACGCCCGGCTGGCATTCGTCCACCGGTTGGAAGAACGGCTCAACGGCATCCCCGGGGTGGAGAGCGTGGCGACCGGGCTCGCAATCCCGTTCGGCACTGTGAACCTCGACGGAAGTTTCATCCGACCGGACCTGCCGGAACCCGAGCCGGGCCAGGGCCCCAGCGCCGCGTACCGGACACTGGACCCCGATGCGTTCGAAGTGCTCGGCATCGAAGTCGTGCAGGGACGGGCGTTCGAAGAGACCGACCGCCACGGCGCTCCGCCGGTGGCCCTCATCAACCGTGCCGCCGCCGCTCGCTACTGGCCGGGCGAGGGCCCGGTGGGGAAGGGGATGCGGGTGCAACTTTCCGCAGGATACCCCGAGGTGGAACCCCGCACCGTCGTCGGGATCGTCGACGATTTCCGGAGCCAGGTGACAAGCCCTGCCGGCCCCGAGATGTACATGCCGAGTGCCCAGGTGGGCGGGAGCTTCCCCCACGTTGCGATCCGGGCCCCCGGCCGCCCCAGCCACACCGTCCTGGCCGAAGCCCGGGCGGTTCTCGCCTCTCTGGACCCCGAACTGCCGTTGATCCAACCGTCATCCCTCGACGCCATGGTGGACGAGCAAATGGCCGCGCCCCGGTTCTACCTGGTGTTGCTCTCGCTGTTCGCCGTCATGGCCGTGGCCTTGGCCGCTGTGGGAATCTACGGGGTGGTCGCCTTCATGTTGGTCCAGCGGACCCGGGAGATCGGCATGCGGATAGCCCTCGGAGCCCGGGCGGGCAGAGTGGTACGGATGGTCGTGTGGCAGGGGCTCGGACCGGCGCTGGCCGGACTGGCCATCGGCCTGGCCGGTGCCCTGGCGCTGGGACGCATGATCTCCGGGATCCTCTTCGAGGTTGCGCCCACCGATGCCCTGACGTGGACGGGCGCGTCCGCACTGCTGCTTGGGGTAGTGGCGGCGGCTACCGCGCTGCCGGCCCATCGAGCGACGAGAATTCCTCCGGCGGAGGCGTTGAGGGCGGAATAGTAGGGTCGGGGTCCGGCGGGAACGGGGTGGCGTCGCGATTCCTCAAGACGAACCGGTAGCTATACGAGCGCCTGGGTTGACACGCCGGTCCGCCACCATCGTGTCCCAGGAGGAAGGGGAGGCCCAGGTGCGGGTTCGGAGACGGTGAAGCGTCCCCAATGGAGCCATCGGACTGTTCGGCGAGCCGTAACGATAGGTTCAGCGGGGTACGGACCGTCGCCCTTCCAGCGCACACCCGTCTCCGCTCACGAATCCGGCGGAGAGGGACGCCGCGTAAGGGTACCACGCCCCGGACATGGAGTCGGTGCAGCGGCGCTCCTCGATGGTCAATGTGAGGAACTCGACGCCGTCCGCGTGCCGGCGCTCGGCGCTCAGCGTCCACCCGTCTCCCGTGGAAGGCACCCACTCGAGATCGAAATACTCGATGCCGTCCGGGAGGTCGGGAGTCACGACTCGAACCCGATCCTCGAGGAGCCGCACGAACCAGAAGGGTTCGTTGCCTCGGGCTTCCATCACCCCCTCGGGGGGAAGCACGTCGCAGCTCCACCCCTCCAGCCCCGCATAACGGAGGGCGCTGAGGCGGTCGCCCGACAGTCGGAGAAGGACGGTTACGGGGCTCATGCCGTCGGGGTTCACATCGGCGAGGAAGGCCCGCGCGTCTCCCTCATCCGTGTCCTGGATGGACATGGGTTCGGAGGCGCCACATGGGTGAAAGAGGAGGGAGCCGTCGTGCAGCGTGAGAGAACCGGAGCGCAATGCCCCCTGGAGGGGAAATTCAGGAGCCAAGGAAAGGGCTTCCCCGGCTTCCTCCGGAATCGCGCCCGGAATCTCTCCGCCGTTCTCGGGGGCATCTCCCGAGCACCCGGTGAAGGTGAGAAGAAGGGCCAGCGACCCGTTCAGGCGACCGCAGCGGGCGAGCGCCTCGTTCCGGAGACCCGGAAGGGTTCGGTGCATCCATCCAACGTGGAGCCGAATCCTCCTCTCCGAAAGGAAGGGCGAGGGGGTGAGCCAGACGCCATGGACGGGGTCCGCCCCCGTCAGCTTCACGCGCCTGATGGTGAATGGACCGAGTTGCTTGGGTGGCTTGCCCACACCATGCTTTTCCTGTAGGGACGGGAACGAAAGATCTGCTGAAGGGGAGCCAAGGCCGAGTCTCAAGGAGGTCGATTTCATGAAGCGAGTGGACGGAGACGCGCGGGCCCTCGGCATGGTGCTATCGGCCGTGCCGGAGGTCGTGGTGGTGGTGGACCTGGAAGGCATCATGATCTACATCAACCGAGTCGAGGAGGGCTACGAGCGCGAACAGATCATGGGGATGCAGGCTGACGCCGTCCTGCCTCCTGAGTCGAAAGCCACCTTCTGGGCCGCGTTGGATTCGGTTCGTCGCACGGGGGCGACCGAGGAATATGAGGTGGAGGTCACGACTCCTACTGGTGGGTCGGAGTGGTATCGAAGTCGGATGATGCCCATCCGAGATGACGGCGAGGTCGTGGGAGCCGTGATCATGGCGACGCAAATCTCAGAGCTGAAGGCGGCCCAGGCCGAAGTGGAGAAGCTCCGACGCCTGCTTCCCATCTGCTCCTGGTGCGACAAGATCCAGGGCGAAGAAGGAACCTGGCTGACCGTGGAAGCGCACCTGGAGAAAGAAAGCGGGACCAGGGTGTCGCATGGGATGTGCCCCGATTGTTACCGGACGCAGTTGGGTGGCGGCCAGGGGAATGGGGACCGCAACGGGACGGTTGGGTAGGCTTGGGAAGGTGGGCCGTCACCTGCCTGGCTGGGACGGACGGGTCGGCGCAGTTCCGAGCCGTAATCTTCCGTCGCCCCAGGGACCCCTATTCCGGCCCGCCCCCTTCGCCCACCAGCCGTCGCTGTAGCGCCTCGCGGGCGGAGGCGGCGTAGCGCGCGCACGCTGCGGGGTCCATCAGTCCATCCGGGGCGGGATGCCGCGGCCCAAGCTTATGCTCCGGTCTGACTCGGATCTTGTTGACCGGGTGAGACCGTCTGATTTGGGTGATCAGGCCTCACCGTCCCTAAGGGGGAGCGAGGGCATTGCTCCCACCATGGGAGCACGCTAGCTTTACTCATGCGGATCATCGCCAAGCGAACCTTGCGTCAGTTCTGGGAAACGCATCCGCGGGGGGCCGGGGCCAAGACACAACTCCAAGTGTGGCACAGTACCGTGAAGGCGGCGGACTGGGAAAACCCTGCCGATGTGAAGCAGACCTTCGGTGATGCCAGCATCCTGAAGAACGGTCGGGTCATCTTCAACGTCTCGGGGAACAAGTTCCGCCTGGTCGTGCGGATCAACTACGCATACCGCATCGTCTACGTTCGCTTCGTGGGAACCCACGAGGAATACGACAGCATCGACGTGGAGACTATCTAATGGACATCACGGTACGACCTATCCGGAGCGAGGAAGATTACGAGACGGTCCTCGCTGAAATCGACGAGCTCATGGACGCCGCTCCGGGGACACCGAGGGGCGACCGCCTTGATGTATTGGCAACTCTTGTCGAGGCCTATGAAGCCCGCCACTGGGACATCGAACTTCCAGACCCCGTCGAGGCGATTCGAGTCCGGATGGAGCACAAGAACCTTCGCCAGGTGGACCTCGTGCCGATGATCGGTTCCCGAGGCAGAGTCTCCGAGGTCCTCTCTCGTAAACGGGACCTGACCCTGCCCATGATTCGGCGACTCGCCAAGGGTCTCGATCTCGGTGCGGATGTTCTCATTCAGGAACCCCCAAGGCCGCGTTCTCGTCGAGCTACCAGTGGCAGTTGACCTCTATGGCGGGGGACCCATCCCGCACCGACGGCAGCCAGCCGCGCCGTCCCGCGACACGTTCGAACCCTCGTTAGACCTTCGTCCCGCGACGACGAGAGCGATGCTCCTGAGCCACCCGTTCCGCGAGGTAGATCTTCATCAGGCTCTGATATGGAACGTCCTGCTCGTTCGCAAGCCGCTTGAGATCCGTGAGCAGCGTCTCAGGAAGACGCATGGAAATGGGTGTCGTCGTCGGCTTGAGCTTCGGGAACACCACAATCCGAGCCTGCGACCAGTCGAAGTACTCCGTCGTATCCGCCGTGGCCCAGAACTCCTGTTCCTCTGCCTCTGAGGAGAACTCAGGAACCAGCTTTCGCTTCGACTTGGGCATAGAGCCTCCGTTCCTTTCGATTCATGTCCCTCGCGGATAGCGGGCGGATCAGCTTATCGTGACCGGCTCTATTTCCTCGACGTCTGCAGCCTGCTCGGAGTGAAGTGCGTCCCAGAGATCGACGGCCTGCTGGAGGTTCAGCCAGAACTCCGCTTCGGTGCGCGTAAGTCTCGCGAGGCGGAGTGCCGTCTCAGGGGTGACCGTCCTCTTGCCGTTGATGATCTCGTTCATCCGCGGATAGGAGATCTTGAGACGCGCCGCCGCCTCCCTCTGCGTGAGACCCAGTGGGACGAGGAAATCCTCCAGGAACACGGCCCCAGGAGGGGTGGGTCGGCGGTTCTTTGGTAGTCGGCGCATTAGGGGGTCTCCGGCGTTTGAATCAATGGTAGTCCACAATTTGCACGTCTTCCGCCCCTGACTCGGTCCAGCGGAAACACACCCGGTACTGGTCGTTGATCCTGATGGAATGTTGTCCCTTCCGGTCACCCTTGAGCTTCTCGAGCCGTAACCCAGGCAACGATAGGGACTGGAGCGAGACTGCCGCGTTCAGGCGGTCAAGCACGCCGGCTCCCTTCTCGTGAAGATGGGAAGCGAGCGTTTTCCGGGCCGCCTTCGTATCCTCGCCATCGAAGATGTCTTCCGTGCCCTTGTCCTTGAATGATTCGATCAAGTGAAGCGCATGGTCCGTAGCCAGAGGAGGAACTTAACGGCTTACGTTAAGCATATAGGGGCCGACCGGAGGGATCAAGGCCCGGACCCTGGCCTCACGTCTCGTCGAGAAGAACCCTGAACTCTACCAGCGCCTGCATCGATGCGCGGTTCCGCCGCACCCTGCATCAACCGGGCATAGCATACACCATCTCCATGGGAAGCCCTCGAGGATCGGCCTCCTGCACGCCGGGGAGGCTCTGGAGCCGGTCACCACCGATCCACCCCGTGACGGCGGCGGCCAAGGCATCCACCAGGTCATCGCGGGCCACTTCACTTCTCTTCCAGCGACGAAGCGCTGAGGAGTAGACCGCCTCCGCCCCGGGATAGACCGACTCCAGCACCTGGAGGCGTTCGAGAATGCCGGCGGGCTTCTTCTTGCGGGTCAGGATGGGGCTTCCGCCGGAGAGCGCCCAGAAGAGGACTTCCGGATGCACTTCCCGGATGGACGACCTGGCGCCGGCTCCATTCCTGAGCAGCCGGTCCACCTCCCGGATCTTGGGCACGATGGCCCAGGATTGCCGGGAGAGACCCCGCCCGGTGCTGGATCGATTGAGCTCCGACGCCTCGGCGTACGACTCCGCATCCAGAGAACGCCGGGAAGGGGCGGGGAAGACGCTCGATCCTCTCGGGTACCCCAGGACCTTCCGGGCCTCCAGGTCACACCGCCGCTCCCGGGGGTCATCGTCTTTCAGCCCGATGGGGATGTCCACCAGGATGAGCTGGGCGGCTCGCCAGGCATCCCAGAGGGCCGTGAAAGTGGGGTAGACCTCCACGCTCGCGTCTCCCTGCGGTGAAAGGGCCATCGCGCACCAGCCGATTCGACATCCATCGACACCTACGTACATGGGTTACTCCTGTGTGTGGTCACACCCGTGAGCCGCCGCCTGTGGACCGTGGCAGTGTACCCTCCCCCTGTCAAAGGAGATTGCGCCAGGCCTGATACAGATCTAAAATTCCTGTATACAGATCCATCACAGGAGGGTGATCCATGGCGCAGGCCAAGTCTGGAAGTCGCCGGGAGGCGAACATCCGCAGGAAGAACCTGAATATCGATCAGACCAAGCTGGACGAAGTCCGGAGGCTTCTCGGGGCGAACACCGAGACCGAAGCCGTGGATCAGGCCTTGTCGCTTCTCCTGCTTCGCGAGGAAGTGAGCGCCGGGATCCGACGAATCGCGGGCAGTGGTGGAGTCCAGAACGTCTTCGAGGATGACCGTGAACCGTGAAGAAGTTCGTACTGGACACGAACCTCTATGTACATGCGTATCGGAGTCAGGAAGGGGCGCAGGAGTTGCTGCGTTACTTCGCAGACTTCACCCCGCATACGCACGTTAGCTCGATAGTACTCCACGAACTTCTCGTCGGTGCGAATTCGAAAGCAAAGGCGCGAGAGGTGCGGGAGGTTCTATTGGGCCCCCTGATCAAGGCGGGGCGCGTGATCACACCGACTCACGCCGCCTGGGATCAAGCTGGATCCGCAATCGCCGAGATGGCACGCGAGGAACGCCGGGACCTGCGGAGTATACCCAAGTCGTTGGTGAACGACTTCCTCCTGGCGGCCTCATGTCGGGAGGCAGGCACGACCCTCATTACCGACAACATCGAGGACTTCTCCCTGATCAGGCAGTACCTTCGGCACGAGTTCATCGAACCTTGGCCGGAACGATAGTGGCGTGAAGTACGTCGGGGATGGCCACCAGGATGAGCTGGGCGGCTCGCCACGCATCCAGAGGGCCGCGAAGGTGGGGTGGCCCTCCACCTTGGATATGCAGGATCCTAGAGGGAGAAGTACATTCCCCACATGAGTTCACGTCCGCTTGATACGGCGCCAACTGCATGGTCGCACTATGAGGCCGTGCTGGATGGGATGGATGGGCCGGCGCGATTCCGAGCCGCCATCGAACTGAGCGAGGCCGTGCGCGAACTGCGCCTGGCTGGGATTCGCTCCCGTCATCCAGAACTGACCCATGAGGAGGTGGTGGCCAGGCTGGTGTGGGAGGATCACGGGGTGGAACTACCCGGCGGAAAGTGAGCCTGCCCGCGTTCCTGGAGAGGGTGGTCGCGGTCCTCGCCGAGGCGGGGGTGTCCTACATGCTGACGGGCTCGCTCGCGGCCGCCTACTACGCCGTACCGAGAGCGACCCAGGACGTGGACGTCGTAATCGAGACCGAGCTACCAGGCCTGGATCGACTGGTGCAGGGCCTGCTTTCGGCGGGCTGGTACGTTGATCAAGGTGCGGCCCAGGAGGCCTGGGAGGCCCGAACCCAGTTCAACGCCATCGAGCCTGAGTCCGGTTGGAAGGCCGACTTCATCGTCCGGCGGGACCGCGCCTATAGCCAGGAGGAGTTCAGCCGGCGAGAGGTGATCTCGTTATTCGGTGTTGAATTGCCGGTTGCGAGTCTAGAGGACGTGGTGATCTCGAAGATGGAATGGAGCAGCCTCGGGGATTCGGCTCTTCAACGCCGCGACGTGGTCCAGCTCCTGGAGCGGACTTGGCCACGTCTCGACCGAGCATATGTCGACAAATGGGTGGCCAAGTTGGGTCTCGATGCGGAATGGGAGGCGGCCAAGGCCGAGGCGAGACGAGAACCCCCTCGGGACACGACACAGAGGTGAGTTGATCAGTCGGCGGCCCGGGCCACATGCTTCGCAGCAGTTGGCCGGTGGGGACCTTTCGTGCCGTTGATCTGGTATGCCTCATGGAGCATATTGCTCTGATGGCATACGAGGTCGAGGTTACCGACGAATGGCTGGAGTGGTTCAACCACCTCCCGGTGGAGGAACAGGAGGAGGTCGCAGCAACGATCGGGCTCTTGGAGAGCCAAGGCCCTCATCTGCCGTTTCCATACAGCAGTGGCGTGAGCTCGTCCCGTCATTCCCATATGCGGGAGCTCAGAACGCAGGTGCACGGCAGACCGTTTCGGACGCTGTATGCGTTCGACCCACGAAGGGTGGCCATTCTACTCATCGCAGGGGACAAGACCGGAGACGACCGCTGGTATGACGTCTTCGTTCCGAAGGCCGACGACCTGTACGACGAGTACCTCGAAGTCCTCAGGAAGGAGGGTTTGATCTAATGGCCACCAGCTTTCGGAAGGTTCGAGCAGGCATGGCTCCGGAACGCCAGGAGCGAATCCGGAAGCGCACCGAGGAGTTGCTCGCTGAACTCCCGCTTCAGGAACTCCGGCAAGCCAGAGCGCTTTCTCAGCAAGAGTTGGCCGAGGTACTAGGCCTGAACCAAGCCACGATCTCGAAGCTTGAGCGGCGCACGGACATGTACCTGAGTTCCCTTCGCAGGTTTGTTGAAGCGATGGGTGGCGAGTTGGAGATCAGCGCGAATTTCCCGGAAGGGAAGGTTCGGATTCAGCTCTTCGAGGAGCTCGAGGAGAAAGAGAAGAAGGTGGCCGGGGTCTGAAGAGTCGTTGGAGGCTGAGGCCGAACTCGGGAGCGATACCAGCGCCTGCATGGATGCGCTGGCCGGGCGCATGCTGCATCAACCGGGTGACGCGTTGATCAGTGAGTTGACCGCAGTTCATGGTTCATGAACGCCTGCGGACCCGTGAAGATGGCGTTAGGTTGGCCTTGAAGCTATGTTCATGGTTCGTGAACCTTGAACAAACGGTGCCATGAGCCCCTCCCAGATCTCACTTCGACCGCACGATATCTGCGTTGCACTGCAATTGGTGCTGACGCCTAGCTTCTCATATCGTGAACTGGCTCAGGATGTCGGGCTCAGCCTGGGTGAGGCGCACAATTCCGTGAAGCGCCTGGAGCAGGCCCGCCTCTTCATGGCCGATCGGGGCCGCGTGAATGTGACTACCCTTCTGGAGCTGCTGATCCATGGGGTTCCGTACGTCTTTCCTGGTCAGCTCGGCCCGGACACCCAGGGTGTGCCGACGGCTCATTCGGGCCCCGCGCTCGCCGAGCGCCTATCGGGAGTAGACGTGGTTGTTTGGCCCAGCGCCGATGGTGAGACCCGGGGACATGCCCTGGTCCCATTGTGCGCTTCCGCTCCCGATCTGGTAGAGCGCAACGAGGCGCTCTATCGGTGGCTCACGCTGGTGGATGCCCTCCGAGTGGGGAGGGCCCGAGACCGGAGCCTCGCGGCGGACATCCTCAGGCGGGAACTCCAGCAAGCACGGACCAGTGAGTGACCCTGCCTCCCTGAACCGGAGGGTGCTCGAGACGGTGGCGCGATGGATTGAGCCGCTTCTCCCCGAGGTGGTCTTCGTTGGGGGCCAGGTCGCGGAGCTTCTCATCACCTCCCGTGGAGCGACGCGCGTCCGCCCGACGACGGACGTTGACATCGTTGTCCAGGCATCCACTCGCCTCCGGTATGGAGAAATCGAAGAGAGACTCCGCTCACTCGGCCTGAGGAACGACGTGCGCGAGGGAGCTCCGATATGTCGATGGCTTACGCCCGAGGACTTCGCGCTCGACGTGATGCCGGTCAGCGGCGACGTTCTTGGGTTCACGAATCGGTGGTATGAAGCCGCTCTAGCTTATGCCCAACCCTTTGACCTCGGTGATGGGCGTGTCATCCTGATCCCCAGCCCACCCGTATTCCTCGCGACGAAGTGGGAGGCCTTTGCAAGTCGCGGAGAATCGGACTTCCTGGCCAGCCACGATCTCGAGGACGTGATCAGCGTCGTGGCCGGACGGCCGGAGATCGTCGGGGAAGTTGCGGCATCACCTCCAGCTCTTCGCGCCTATCTTGCACACCAAGCTCGAGAATTCCGTGGGGAGGACATGGCGGCCTACGCGGTCCAGGGTGCTCTGCCCGATGCCGAGCGCATTACGGGTCTGATCGCTCGGACGTTGGGGCGTTTCCGAGAGCTAGCCGAGCTTGAGGGGGAAGACGCTTGACCCTTTCGGATACCCCAGGACCTTTCGGGCCTCCAGGTCACACGCCTGGGCCGCCGTCCGTGGACGATGACAGTGTACCACCCGCCCGGCAAAGTAGCTCTTGCGACCCAGGGGGATCTGGGTCAGTGTGTTTCCGGCGGGGTGGGCCCTTCCGCATCTCCCGGGGGTAACGAAGGAATGAACTACCAAGACCGGATCACCATTGAAGCGGGAAAAAGGAGTGGGAAGCCGTGTATCCGTGGAATGCGGATCACCGTGTCCGATGTGCTCGACTACCTGGCCTCGGGGATGAGTCAGGCCGAGATCCTGGCGGAACTGCCGGATCTGGAGAAGGAAGACATCCAGGCGGTCCTCGCATTCGCGGCTGATCGGGAGCGGCGATTGATGTCATCGCCTCCGGGCTGAGGCGGTGAAGCTCCTCTTCGATCAGAACCTGGCTCCGCGCCTGGTGAGGAGCCTTGCAGACATCTTCCCGGAGTCCGCGCATGTTCGCGATCTGGGGATGGCACGAGCCTCAGATCGGGAAATCTGGGAGCATGCGAAGGAAGCGGGCTTCGTGGTTGTCTCGAAGGATAATGATTTCCAGCAGATGAGCTTTGTCTTCGGCCCTCCTCCGAAAGTCATCTGGATACGGCGTGGCAACTGCAGCGTCGAAGAAACCGAGGGGATCCTGCGCTCACACTCGGCTCGCATTCGCGAGTTCGATGGAGACCTGATGGCTGCCTACCTGATCCTGCCCTAGCCCCCCCGTGGCCCACCTCTATCACATCGCCGACGGCGGACGGGCGTCCCCCTGTACGCCGGTTCGCACCACGGATGAAGCGGCGGAGCTCCAGGACCTCCTGGCTCGGAACCTCTTCCTCCTCCCGGGAGACCAGATCAACCCGGAATGTCCTCGCCGCTGGATGCTGGTGCGGCAGGAGATGCCCGTTCCGGACCCAGGCGGGGGCGGTTCGCGCTGGAGTGTGGATCTCCTTCTCACGGACCAGGATGGGGTGCCTACCTTCGTGGAGTGCAAGAGGTACGCGGACACCCGTTCCCGGCGGGAGGTGGTGGGGCAGATGCTGGAGTATGCGGCGAACGGGCACTACTACTGGGATCACTCGGAGATCCGTCGCTACATGGAGGAGTCGGCCCGCCGGATTGGGCGATCGATGGAGGAACTCTTTTCCGATCTGGGGGCGGAGGCTGCCGACTCCATCGACGCACTCATCGAAGGGTTCATCGAGAACCTCCGCGAAGGGCAGGTCCGCCTGGTGTTCTTCATGGAGGAAGCGCCCCAGGAGCTCAAGAGCATTGTGGATTTCCTGAACCGGCAGACCGAGAGAACCGAGGTTCTCATTGTGGAAGCGCGGCTCTTCGATGCCCAGGGGAAACGGTTCGTGGTCCCAGCGCTGTTCGGGTACACGGAAGAAGCGCGGCGGGCCAAGCGGACGGTCACGGTGCAGTCGGGGCAAGCGCGGGGGAGGTGGGATGAAGACAGCTACTTCGAGGAAGTGCGTAGCCGACTCTCAGGGCGAGGAATCCCCCCCTCCCTCAACCACTCGCTAACCCCCTCATCCACCGCATACACGTAACACCCCTTCAGCCCTCGCGTCATGAGCGTGCGGTAGGTGTTCAAGATGATCCGGCGAAGCTCGGCTTGGGTGGCTTCCGGCTCGGCCTTCATCCGCTTCTTCCAACCTCTGATGGAACGATCATGCTTCGATCGAGCCTCGGGCCGAGTCACCAACTCGCCATCTTCCACCACCAGGTCGGGCCCGATCACCACCCCCACGTAGTCCAGTTCCAGACCCTGCACGGTGTGGATGCACCCGATCTCTGAGAGGGAATCCGGATGGGACAGCCACCCGCTCCCGTGCTGTGTGAGATTCCAGCGCATGCGGAAATCATATTCGCGGATCTCCACGTCGTAGGCTGACGGGTTTCTCTTGCTCACCCAATCCCAGCAGTACCCCGCCACCATGCGGGCATGGCTTTCTCCGGTATTTCTCTCTTCGATGAGGCGGCGGACCTCCGAGGGGGACTCCAGAACCCTGAAGTCGTAGTCAAAGTCCACGGTGGAGAAGTCGGTGTGGGCAGTTTCCCGGATTCCCAGAACATGATCCAGCCAGGCCAGGTACCCGTCGGAGCCGTTGCAGCGGAACTGGGAGAGGAGTCCAAGCTCGTCCACCCCGGCTCCGGCTTCCCTGGCCCATCGAACGATCTCCTCTCGCGTTCCGATATCCTGGAGCGTCACTCGTTGATCTTCGTCCAGGAAGAAGACCGTCACATCGGCCGCGTGGATGAGCTCCTTCACCTGGTTGTCTCCCAGGTTCTGGTAGAGCCCGGATTTCTCGTTCAGCCGGTGGGCCTCGTCCACGATGAGGGCGCGGAACGTGCCTCGCTCGGCCGTGGTGAACCCTCCGGAGCCCCGGAAGAGGTTGGAGTACCGTGTCTTTTTCATGGTGCCGGTGAGCTTTCCCTCGTACACAGCCCGGGGGGCTGCATTCTTCGTAACGTACTGAGCGAGCTCACGATCTCGGTTCAGGGCTACCAGCAGATTCACCGCCACCACGGACTTTCCTGTACCGGGACCTCCGTGCACGATCAGGACCCGCTTCTCGTCCGCAGGGGTGGAACGCACCAGGTCCAAAGCTCGCTCGTAGACCACCTTCTGCTCGTCGATCATGACGAACTCGCGGTTTCCCTTTATGAGGGAAGCGAGGCTGTCGGCCAGGGACTTCGAAGGGCGGATGCGCGCCCCATCCAGGCGAACGATGGTCTCGCCTGCGTCCCCGTAGCGGATCCACTTCTTGATGAAGGCTCGGAGTTGCTCCACCTCGCCCTTCAGGAAGAGGGGCGCCTGTTCCACCCATTCCCTGTAAACGGGCGCCGTCAGGGACGTGCCGTCCCGGAAGTTGTGGAGGTATGCGCACGGTCGAAGTACGATGCCTCCGTCGTAGACCTCCTCGTTGAACCCCCGGAGAAGTTCCGCGTAGGACCATGCCTGGTAGGATGGATGGGGCGTCTCCCGTATGCCCCCTCCCAGGAAGGTTCGCACCACGCCGTCGAGGCGAGTTTCGTCGGCGGATTCCCACTGCTTCAATTCCACGATGACGGTGTGCTGATTCCTGGCCTCGTCCGAGCCGGACAGCAGGAAGTCGATGCGCTTGGAAGTCTGGGGGATCTGGTACTCGATCCCCACTCCCGCATCCTCGGGGATTCCGGGATCCAGCAGAACCAGGTGCATGTCCTGGAGCGAGGCTCGCCAGGACCGTTGTTCAGCCGGCCCCACGCGGTGACCCAGCTTCGCCACCACCTGTTGAAGGATGATGTCGTCGATGGCACCGGTCTGGACATCCCGGCTGAATCCGGACTTCTGAGAGCGGTAGACGATCATCTTTTTTCGCTCACCTCACCCCCGAAACCGATTCTCATTGTGCCACCGGAGCATCTCCGGATCGGGGGTAAGCTCCTCCCGCTCCGGCACCGCCACCCGGGTTCCGTGGAGGCGCAGGTAGTTGTCCCCGTCGTTGAAGTCGTCCCGCATGGTGCCGCTGGCCTCCACCCGGTGCTTCGGAGTGATGGTGAGGTATCCCGCGTCGAAGAGCCGATGCATGTCCGACCTCAGGAGGATCCCGTTTCGGATGGAGTGGCCCTGGACCTCTTCGAAGGGACGGATGTGGGCCGCGTCCAGGGCCGGTAGCGCTCTCTCCCCCGAGATGGCGCACGCCCGACCGTAGGCGTCCCGGATGATGGAGCTGAAGATGCCCTGACCGATGCGCCGCGGGGTGAGGGTGGGGGCACCCATTCCCCCGAAGAGTTCCGATTGGGAGGGGAAGGGGGGCGGGCTTTCCTCACCAGGCGGTATCCCCACCCCTCTCATCCCTTCCAGGCGGTCGCACACCTGGCTCCAGAGGGTTTGACCCGGTTCCACCGTCAGATCGTAGGTGCGGCCCCGGACGATCTGCCCCTTCCACCCCGGCGGACCCGGAATCCAATCCTCCTCCGGCCAGAAGAACGGTTCCGCCAGGAGGATGCACCCGATGGTGTAATCCTCCCACGGAGCCGGCGTTTCCCTTCGGAGGCGCGCGATGCGGTCCCGCACATCCATGAGGGACGGAGCCCCGTTCTTGGGACCGAAGGCCTGCCAGGCCAGGCTGATGGGAAGTTCGGTGTAGTGGGAGAAGAACCCGCCTCCCGCCACCGCATTCCAGGGGCTCTTCAGCTTGAAGAGGAGGGGCTGCCCCGGAGACAGCACCCCGAACCTCCCGCCCCAGGGCTTCGGGAGCCAGAAGTTCACCTCGTCCACCTCGCCCCGGGCCGCCTTCTCCGAGAGGAAGTCGAACCAGGTGCGGTCCGTGGGAGCCACGAAGGCGTTCACGGTGCTTCTCCCCCATCATCCATCCGCGCCTTCCCCCGGACCTCATCCACCGGGAACCGGCGGTCGTTCAGCTCCACCTTCCGGACTACTGCGTCTCCCAGGTCCACCCCCATAACATCCGCCATCCGGAGGAGGTAGATGGCCACGTCGGCCATCTCCTGGGATACGCGTTCCAGGGCCGCCGGATCGCTTCCCAGGGCGTCGGCCTCTTCGGGCGTGAGCCACTGGAACGGCTCCATGAGCTCGGCGGCCTCGCCGGCCAGCGCCATGGCCAGATTCTTGGGCGTGTGGAACCGGCCCCACTCCCGGGCCTGGGAAAAATCCCGCACCAGGCGGGTGAGGGAGGGAAGGGAATGGGGGTCCGTGCCTGCCTGGCGGTGGCCGGGGTTTTCGGGTTCGGGAGCCATGGGGCAAGATGGGAGGGTAGGGGAGGGGGGGCAACGGACGACTGCGGCGCCGTTGATTCAAACCCCAAGCGATTCCCCCTCTCCAGAGAGGCGGCCCGGCCATTCGGGCAAAGAGCTTAGTTAGCGAACTGATTCAGCTTCCGGCCGCCAGTCGAGATTGAGCTCCCGCTTCGATTCTGCGCAATCTCTGAGATACAGATTGATGAGTGTCTGGTATGGAATCCCGGTCTCGTCGGCGAGCGCCTTGAAGTATTTCACCGTGCGGCCATCCAGGCGAATGGTCACGCGCTGCTTGAGGCGCTTGGCGTAGGGATTCTTCTTGGCTTTGGAGAAGTCGTATTCAGCTTTCATCGATTACCTCAGTCTTTCGTTGTAGGCTCGAGCTTCTCGTTTCGTAGCCGGCCTCGCGGAGATGATGCGAATCGTGTCCTCGTCTCGTAGGGCGTGAACCACGAGCAGCAATCGAAGTGAAGCGCTCAATCCGAGCAGGATGAACCGCTCCTCCCAGTCCTCCGGAGCCGGATCTTCGAAGAAGAGCCCCTGCTCATCCCAGAAGACGGATTCTGCTTCCTCGAAGGAGACCCCGTGCTTCTCCTGGTTCGTGCGAGCCTTCTTCGGGTCCCATTCGAATCGGAGCTCGGTCATGCCATAATGTACATATGACATATGCACATCTCAAGGAGATCGAAAGCCCTGCAGATTCCTAGGGGGACTCAGCGCCCTTGAGGGGAGCTGCGACACCTTCCATGTCTTCTGTGGTGGATACGAAACTCCTTCGCAAGGTAGCGGCCCTGCATCCGGCCATCGACGCTCTACCACGACATGGGCGCGCCGTGATCTTCGGCTTATCTTTGGGTACCGTAACAGGCAGCGAACGCCAGTTGCGAAGCGAACGGTAGTTGCGAAACGACAGCCGCCAGGGAGGAGTGCATGAAGACTAAGGAGAGGGTACAGGAACTCTTGGGTCGCCTTCCTGAGGACTGTTCCGTGGATGACGTCCTCTATCACCTCTACGTCATCCAGCAGATTGATCGGGGTTTGGCCGACATCGAGGCTGGTCGCACCATTTCTCATGAGGAAGTTGCTCGGGAGCTCCGCCGCAAATGGGTCCTCGGCGCCGCCGAGTAGCGTGGACCGATAGCGCCGTTCTGGGGCCTGGGACACGCCGCCTGGAAAAAGAGGAGCTACGCCACCTCGTTCTTGGACGCCACGATGGAGATGTCGACATGGCGTCCACTAGCGGCCACCATGTTCACGAGCGCATCGATGCTGAACAATTCGATCTTGCCGCGGACGACGTCGCTGATTCGCGGCTGAGTGACACTGAAGAGTTTCGCCGCACGTGCCTGGGTGAGACCGTCTTCGTCGATGATGGATCGGATGATAGCCATCAACGCTGATCGTACCTTGAGGTTCTCAGCTTCCTCCTTGGGGAAGCCCAGGTCCTCAAAGACGTTGCCTGTCGAATGAGTGATTTGGTCAGCCATGTCGCCTCCTCCTTTCAGCCCCGCCTCTTGCGGCGGTGGGCGAGTAGCTCGGACAGCCTTGCTCGTCCGAGTTCCATGTCTCGCTTGGGTGTCTTTTGCCCTCTCTTCTCGAACGCATGCAGCACATAGACGGCTTCCTCAAACTTCGCTACGTAGAAGACGCGATGCGCGACTCCGGTGTGAATCCGGATCTCCATGACGCCAGATCCGATCGAACTCATAGGCTTCCAGTCGGTCGGCAAGAGTCCCCTTTGTACCTGGTCCAGTTCGAACCCGGCACGCCGCCGGGCGTCAGCCGGGAAGTCGCGAAGATCCTCGCGCGAACTCCCGACAAAGGCGCGGGGTTTCTCGTCCATGGAAGGAAATATACTGGTACTTGTATATGGCTGCAACGACCTCCTCCCCGGCCTCGCGTCTTGTGTTCCCACCGGGTCGAATTCAGGCGGGCACTTCCGGCTGAAGTGCCCCCCTCATTCCAGGGCGAGTGCCCACTCCGGATCAGTTGAGCTAACCGCCATGTCGCTCTGTGCTTCCGTAGCAGATTACGATCAGGACAATCCCGGGAAGGAGCGTGAGAATGTCGAGTGTATCGATGGAGGACCTGCGGAAGCTGACGGTGGCAGAGCGAATCCAGTTGGTCGAGGACCTGTGGGACAGCATCGCTGCGGACGCGGACGCATTTCCCCTGACTGAGGCCCAGAAGGCAGAGTTGGACCATCAGTTGGCGGAGCATGAAGCGGACCCGGATTCCGCTATCCCGTGGGAGAAGGTCCGGGAACGATTACAGAAAAAATTCGGGTGAGCCTCCCCGTGGTGGTCCGCCACGCGGTTGCAGTGTGGCCGAAGTGGGCTACATTATGGGTGGTTCACGTAAAGGAGGCTGACATGGCCAAGACCGTCACTGCACGGGCTCGACTTGAGCCCAGCGTCAAAGAACAGGCAGAACAGATCCTCTCGGAGTGCGGCTTGAGCCCTTCGGAGGGCATTGGGCTGTTCTATCGACAGGTGATCCTCCATCGGGGACTGCCCTTCCCGGTTCGGACGTTCAATACCGAGACCCAGCGCGTGCTCCGGGAGAGCGAAGAGGGGATTGGGGTTGCCCGATTCGACAGTGCTGATGCGCTCTTCGAGGACCTGGGTATTTGAACCCCGTGGGACGGCTACCGCTTAGGCCGTCTCGTACCAATCAGTTCAAGCGCGATCTCGATCGGTGCCGGAGGCGTGGATTCGATCTGGATGTGGCCCGGGTCGTCATGGGTCGCCTCATCCACCGCGACGCACTTGACCCGCAGTATCGGGACCACTCACTGAAAGGCCCTTGGGAGGGCCACCGGGAGTGTCACTTGAAGCCAGACTGGCTTCTTGTCTACAGAGTCTCCGGGGATGAGATCGTTTTCGAGCGGATGGGCACACGTGCGGATTTGTTCGATGAGTAGGTGGCGATCACCGCGCTCCCCAGGCTAAAAGAGCCCGAACGCCAGGGCCGCCTGCCCACAGAGCACGTGGGTGACGGTCACGCCGACCAAGGACCCCTGCCGCAGATAGATCAGTCCGAAGATGAAGCTGACGACGAGCGTGAGGAAGGCGAAGGAGATCCCCGCGTAGAGGTGCCCTACGCCGAAGATCGCCGAGGTCACGGCTACCGCCACCAAGGGGTTCGAGTCCACGAGGAAGCGCGTCAGGGATCCCTGGATCAGCCCCCGCGCTGCCAGCTCCTGCAGGAAGCTGTGGGGAATGTAGAAGAGGAGATCGAAGGTAAAGAGCATGCGGGGGTATTCGGCATACCGGGCGAAGGTGATCAGGGGTTCCGTATCGCCGAACATCAGCCGCTTCACGACCGGCATGAGCAGGATCAGGGGGATCGCGAAGAGCGCGCCCTCAAAGGCATACCGCTTCCACCCCTGGGTCGCCACTCCGAATTCCGAGAGCGGAATGTCGTTTCGTCGGGAGAAGTGCAGGATCGGGACGAGGAAGACCAGGACCGCGACCCAGGAATAGGCAACCTCCAGCACGGGCGAGACGCCCTGCCCCACGATCGAACCGAGCCCGATCCCAATCGCCAGCATCACGATGACCGTGACGAAGAGCTGGCCGAAGAGGTTGAGTTCGGTCTGGAAATGGTGCGCCCGTTGCTCCGCCTCGAAGAGCTCCGCGTTCCGTACGGCGGCCGCGGCGTCATCTGCGAGGGCCTCGAGGAAGGCGATGTCCTCCGAGCCGAACTGGTCCTTGCCTCCGATGTCGTTGATCAACTCGATGGCGCCCACTCCCTTCCCATTCACGAGCAGGGGAATAATCAGCGCGGATTGGGTCTTGAAGCCGCTCGCCGCATCTCGATAGATCGCGAAGCGCGCATCCTCGAGTGCGTCGGCAACGACGAGTGTTCGCCCCGTCGTAATCACTTCGCCCACCGCATCGATCCCCCCGTTCAGCTCGCACTTCTCCAGCTCTGCCTTCGCGGGGCCTGCGGCGACCGCACACCGAATCCGTCCGTCGTCCACCAGCCAGACCGCACCC
Source organism: Gemmatimonadota bacterium (assembly GCA_040905325.1). GTDB lineage: Bacteria > Gemmatimonadota > Gemmatimonadetes > Longimicrobiales > Gaopeijiaceae > JBBDRS01. Next base: position 874 of record JBBDRS010000039.1, on the reverse strand, counting down.
GCCTCCGACTCGGTTACATCGAGCGTCAGCGTCAGGATCCTCGGAAGCAGCGACTCCATCTCGATCGATGAATTGAAGGCTTGGGAGAGCCTGAGTAGCGTCTCGAGGTGCTGCCGATCGAGCAGCCCGAGGCGTGTTTCGGGGAGAGTGTTTACCGTCATGCAGTGGCCATGGGAAGAGGAGAGGACGGAGAGATGTCGGCCCCCGGCAAGATGCCCCAAGTCGACGAGGGAGGAGTCTCCGTTTCAGCGCTCGCGCAATATGGGACCACGCTCGGGCCCGTCAAGATCAAGGCGAGTTCAACACGCTCCTGGGCCTAGCAGCTCCACTGCCGCATAGGTCGGCTGCCCTGGGCGACGCAAGGGTGAATCGGAGTAGGGTCGGTTCGCCCCCCCTTCAGTCCTAAGGCACCTTCCAGCGCAGCCCCACGGTGCCGTAGTGAAACCAGGCGAAGCTGTAGACCTCTTCGATATCCGCGCCGCCTTCCACCGTTCGGTAGCCGGTGTGCAGGCTCCACCCCCTTCCCAGCTCCCGACCCGCCGCGATGGCCACGTCGAAGGCTCGTCCGGGCCCGCCGGCCAGCCCGTCGATCTCGCCGGACACCACCCAGCCGGGAGACGGGGTCCAGCGTCCGGCCAGGTGGAGGAGGGGGACGAAGCCCAGATCGGTCTTCTCTGCCTGCACTCGTGTGCTAGGAGCGTGTCCGGGTAATGGGGTGTGGCCGCGCGCGGGGGTCTCGCACCTGTGCAGAGTAGGAAAGACAACGAAGCGTAGCAGAGCTACGGTGAGGCGGAGAGACGACCTCTGGACGGTGCACCCCCCCCCCGCGCCCTTCGGGTTACGGGCAGCACGGGACCATCTCCTTCGTTGGCGC
>JBBDRS010000038.1:248861-263141 GCA_040905325.1 Gemmatimonadota bacterium | reverse complement strand
CCGTGGTGGCGCTCATCGGGATGGTGATGCTCGTAGGGATTGTCGTGAACAACGGAATCGTTCTCGTGGACTACGTGAACGTCCTGCGCAGGGAGGAGGGATACGACCTCGACGAGGCGCTCATCGAGGCAGGACGTGTGCGCTTCCGACCTATCGTGATGTCGACCCTCACCACGGTCCTGGGGCTCCTCCCGCTCGCGCTGATTCCCGGGGAGGGAGCAGAGTTGAGGGTGCCGCTCGCCATCCCTGTCATCGGGGGTCTCATCGTGTCGACGATCCTGACTCTCATCGTGGTGCCGGTGCTATACCGGCTCGTTGAAGCGCGAGGCGAGCGGCGTCGTCTGGAGACAATCTCCAGACGCCCCGGAGATGCGTCCGAGGGAGAGGTGAAAGAGTCCGGGGAGCTCCCGGTGCCGGTGGGCGCGGCAGCGGGCGACCCGGCACCGGGCACCGCGTAGTCATGAACCCGTCGAAGGATCGTCGCTGATGTCCATACCACGCTTTGCGGTTCGCAGGCCGGTCACCACCGGCATGATGGTGGTGACGGTGATCGTGCTCGGTCTCCTCTCCATGAGCAGGATCCCGCTGGACATGTTCCCGACCTTCCAGCGTCCGGCTCTGACCGTGACCGTTCCGTATCCCGACGCATCGCCGTCGGAGGTGGAAAGGCGGATTGTTCGGCCGATCGAGGAGGAATTGGGCACGGTCCGTTTCCTCGAGACCATCCGGGCGACCTCCTCGCAGAGCCGTGGTCAGGTGCAGCTCGAGTTCAAACCCGGTACGGACATGGATCTCGCGGCGCTCGAGGTGCGGGAGCGTATCGAACTCGTCCGGCCGGACCTCCCTCCCGACGTCCAGCGGATCGACCTCCGTCGCTTCTCCTCCGACGAGCAGCCGGTCCTCAGGGCGGCCATTGCATGGGAGGGGGATCCCGCCCAACTGACCGAATTGGTGGAACGTCGGATCGAACCCGCCCTGCTTCAGGTCTCAGGGGTGGCCCAGGTCGAGTTTTCCGGTCTCGAGTCGCGGGAGGTGTCCATCGAATTGGATCAGGACCGGATGAGGTCCCAGGGTATCACCATCGCGATGATCTCCCAGGCACTCAGCAGAGGAAATCAGGACTACTCGACGGGCGAGTTGGAGGTGGCAGGGACGAGGTTCCTGGTTCGGGCGGAGGGACAGCTCCGTTCCGTCGAAGGGATCGAGCGTCTCCCGCTCGGCTCCACTGGCGTGCGATTGGGGGATGTCGCAGAGGTCACGTACGACTTCCCCGACCGTGACTTCTTTTTTCGAATGGACGGGCGGAATGCGCGCCAGGCACAGGTCTTCAAGGAGTCGGACGCCAACATCGTAGAGGTGGCGGGCGCGGTGCGGGCCACGCTGCAAGAGGTCGTCGGCCAGCCGGGTCTGGAGGGGCTGAGCTTCATCATCTGGCAGGACCAGTCGCAGGGAATTCTGGAGGTCCTCTGGCTCCTCGCGAGCGCCGGGGCCGTCGGCGGCGTCCTCGCGGTGATCGTCCTCTTCTTCTTTCTGAGGCGCATCACGCCGACCTTGATCGTGGCCGCGGCCATTCCTGTCTCGCTCATCTTCACCGTGGCGATCCTCTACGTCATAGGGGATTCGCTCAACATCGTCACCCTCTCGGGGTTGATGCTGGCGGTGGGGATGCTCATCGACAACGCGGTCGTGGTCGTCGAGAACATCTTCCGGCATCGGGAGATGGGGTTCGATCGCGAGGAGGCTGCGGTGACCGGTGCGAACGAGGTGGGGCTGGCCATCCTGGCGGGAACGATTACCACGGTGATCGTTTTCACCCCCCTCTTCTTCCTCCCGCCCACGCAGATGGGTACGCAGTTCCGGTCGTTCGGCACGAGCATCTCCGTGACAATGCTGGCCTCGCTCGCCGTGGCCTTTACCCTGGTGCCCCTCCTCGCGGTGAGGCTCCTCGGGCGGACGATGCCGTCGGTCGGGGGTGCGATGGCATGGATGAATCGGCGGTACCGCGGACTCCTGGACCGGATCCTGGATCACAGGTATGTGACGGCAGCCCTCGCGCTGGCGCTGTTCTTCGGCGGGGGGCTCATCCTGTTGGAGTTGCCCCGGGAGTTGATGCCCGAGCAGGACAACCGGTTCATCCGCATGGCGGTCTCGACTCCCCGGGGGATCTCCGTCGAGGAGAGGAGTGAGATGTTCGCGGAGGCGGAGGCGATTCTCCTGGAGCGGCGCGAGGAACTTGAAATCGAGACCGTGTCGTCATTTTCCGGGTCGAACTTCGCCACGATCTTCATGACGCTGAAACCATTTTCCGAGGGCGCTGAAAAATCCACGGCTCAGATCACCGAGGAGATCACCGAGGTCCTGCCGGTCATTCCCGGGGTGGAGTGGAGGCAACGCAGGGGCTTCGGTCAGATGTCGGGCGTTCAGGTCCGGCTCGTGGGGCCTGAGACCGGGGAACTCGCGCGGCTCGCCGAGGCGGCAACCCTCCACCTGGAAAGGAATGTCGACGGCATCAGCGATATCGACAACGCGTTGGAGTCGGGAAACGAGGAGGTTCGGGTCAGGGTGGACAGGAGGGCCGCCGAGCGGCAGGGCCTCACTTCGCAACAAGTGGCGCAGGCGGTCGCCGGGGCGCTTCGGGGGCAGGTGGCGACCCGCTTCCGCTCGGGGGAGCGGGAGGTGGATGTGCTCCTCCAACTCCGGGATGAGGACCGGGTCTCCATCGCCCAGCTCGGGAACCTGGCCGTCGGGGCGTTGGACGGCTCGAGCGTCCCGCTGGCCACCGTGGCGGATATCGTCGTCGTGGGCGGTCCGCAGGACATCCAGCGGGAAAACCGCCAGACGGCCGTGAACGTCTCCGCCGAGATCTCCACCGGCTTTCAGAGGGACGACGTGATCGCCCAGGTCCAGGAGGCCATGGGGGTCTTCGACCTTCCCACGGGATACACGTGGGATCTGGGTCAGGGATGGCAGGAGGAGCAGGAGCAGTTCGGGGACATGATGATGGCAGGAGGGTTGGCGCTCGTTCTGATCTACCTGATCCTGGCGGCTCTCTTCGAATCGTTGATGCTCCCGCTCATCATCTACTTCTCGATCTTCTTCGCCGTACCGGGGTTGGGACTGATCTTCCTTCTTACCGGGTCCACCTTTTCGATTCTCTCCTTCCTTGGGATCCTCATCACGGTTGGGATCGTGGTGAACAACTCCATCGTGATGATCGACCTCGTCAACCAGTTGAGGGAACGGGGCATAGAGCGCCGTGAGGCCCTCCTCACGGGTTGCACGGCGCGGATGCGTCCCATCCTGATGACAAGTCTGACCACGCTTCTGGGCCTTGTCCCCATGGCATTCCTCGCCACCGAGGGGATGGGTCAGATGTTCGCCCCTATCGGCCAGGCGGTGATCGGTGGCTTGACGACTTCCACGATCCTCACCCTCGCTCTCACGCCGACCCTCTACGCCTGGCTGGACGACATCGGTGCCTGGCTCACGGCACTTCGCCTTCGGACGATCGAAGTGGCGCGGCCGTCCCCTTCTGCCATCCCGGAGCCCTGACCCGGGCCTCATCTTGGATAGGTTGGACGCCGGGGTCGCCGGCGCCCTTGACCGGAAGAGGGGGAATCGTGCTGGCCGAGCTCTCGTCGGGTGCCGTCCAGGGAATCGAGTGTGTTCCCGTGCGGGTGGAGGTGAGCGTCGCGTCGGGCCTCCCTTCATTTTCCGTGGTCGGGCTGGCCCAGGGAGCCGTCCGGGAAGGTCGGGACCGGGTACGAGCCGCCCTCGTCAATTCGGGGTTTCCCTTTCCCCCTCTCCGGATCACGGTCAATCTGGCACCCGCGAACGTCCGGAAGGAGGGGAGCGGTCTTGACCTCCCACTCGCCCTTGGCCTGCTGGCGGCGTTCGGTGAGCTCCCGCGTGAGCGTCTAGCAGGGCGGGCGTTCATTGGAGAGCTTGGCCTCGATGGAGACGTGCGCCCGGTGCGCGGAGCCCTCGCAATGGCTCGGCGGTGCGTTCGGGACAACGTGGAGACGCTGGTGGTGCCCCGCGCGAACGGGGCCGAGGCCGCGGCGGTGGGCAGCCGTCTGGAGGTCCTGGGAGCCACGACTCTCCGCGCCGTCGTGGCGCACCTCAAGGGCTGGGAGCGGTTGGAGAGGATGGGTCCCCGCGCTCCGCGCCATGCATCGGGCGGAGGGCCGGACATCGGGGGCGACCTGGCGGAGGTCCGGGGGCACGCATCCATCAAGCGGGCGCTGGAGGTCGCGGCAGCCGGTGGGCACAACGTGCTCATGTTGGGGCCGCCGGGTTCAGGAAAGACGATGCTGGCGCGGCGGCTCCCCGGGATCCTCCCCCCGTTGGAACAAGAGGAGGCCCTCGACGTCACGACGATCCACTCGGTGGCGGGACTCCTCCCGGACGAGGCCGGGGTCCTGGATCACCGTCCGTTCCGTGCTCCCCATCACACCATTTCGTCGGCGGGGCTTGCCGGGGGAGGTTCCCCGGTCCTCCCCGGCGAGATGAGCCTGGCACATGGGGGGGTGCTCTTCCTCGACGAGCTTCCGGAGTTCCCGCGGCAGGCGCTGGAAGTCCTTCGGCAACCCCTGGAGTCGGGGGAGATCACCATCATCCGGGCTCGGGAACGGGCCCGGTTCCCGGCTCGATTCACCCTGGTCGCCGCCATGAACCCCTGTCCCTGCGGTCACCTCGGTGAAACCTCGGGTCGGTGCACCTGCGATCCGGTCGCGGTCCAGAGATACCAGAGTCGGGTATCGGGCCCCCTGCGGGATCGCATCGATCTGCATCTTCCGGTCACACCGATCCCCTTTTCGGAGCTCGACCGGGCTCCCGTCGGGGGCGACTCCGCTTCAGCGCGCGCGCGCGTAATGGCGGCCCGGGAGCTTCAGCGAAGGCGCTACGGGGGAGGTTCGGGCATACACCTGAATGCCGCCATGGGGGTGGCGGCCCTACGGCGCCATGCCGCCTGCGACGACGACGGCCGGGAACTCCTCGGAAGAGCCGCCGATCGGTTGGGGTTCTCCTCTCGAGCCGTTCACCGCGTCCTGAAGGTGGCCCGGACCATCGCGGATCTGGAGGGCGTCGAGAGGGTGCAGCGGGCCCACCTGGCGGAGGCGATCCAGTACCGCCTCCTGGATCGCCGAGCCTCGTGGTCGCTTGACCGGGAGGGCCACCACTCGTAGACTGACAATCACAAATTCACCAGTGCGGGCGAGCATCCCGGAAGCCGGTGTGAATCCGGCACGGCCCCGCCACTGTAAGAGGCCCCGCGATGTCTGCGGGCCCTGACACCCTCAGAAGTGCCACTGAAGCCACGGCTTCGGGAAGGCGAGGGATCGTCGCCTCGAGTCAGGAGACCTGCTCGCCCGTGTCGATCTGAAGGCACTCTTCGAGGGCGAGAGGTGCGCATTTTTTCGTATCTGTCGGGGTTGTCCCGACCTGCCATGGTCCCGGTCCTGCTCGTGGCAGGGTTGCTCGCGGTCCTGCCGCCGGCGGCTGCGGGCCAGTTTCCCGGTGAACTGCGGGGCCGGGTCGTGGATGTGGCGTCGGGAGAGGGCCTGGTGGGTGTCGAGGTGACGATTCCCGCGCGCGCCCGCGCTGCCGTGACCACGGCGGATGGCACCTTCCATTTCCGGGGTCTCGAGCCAGGGACCGTCGACGTGCGTGCCTCCCGCCTCGGCTATGAACCCCAGACCATGGAGCTCGTGGTCCGGAACGGGACGGTGTCCCGTATCGAGTTCCGTCTGACCCCGCGCCCCCTCACCCTTCCGGGAGTGCAGGTGGCCACCGCCCGGGGCTCCGGAGCCGTCCTCGAGAGGGAGGCCATTTTGGCATCGGGGGCCCGAACGCTCGGCGACGTCGTCGCGACCCTCCCGGGAGCGGCTGTCGTTCGGCGGGGGGTAGGTGGCCGGGAGGAACTCCTCGTGCGGGGTGCCTCCGCGGACCAGATCCTGGTGCTCATCGACGGCGTTCCTGCCAATGACCCCCTCACCGGCGTCGCCGACCTCTCTCTCCTTCAGGCGGGGGCGGTCGAGCGGGTCGAGCTCCTCGCAGGGGCCCTGGGCGCGCGCTTCGGAGCCGGGGCGATGGGAGGGGTCCTCCTCGTTCAGACTCGCTCCCCCACGCATCCCCTCGAGGGCGAACTCGCGGTCGGGGACCTCGGGGAACGGGGCGGGAGCCTGGTCGTCAGGCGGTCCGTGGGCCCGGCGAGCTTCCAGGCCGGATTCCGGCAGCGGGAGGCCGATGGTGCATTCGCCTTCGATCGGGAGGATGCGCTCGGCGGGGGGAGGCCGGTACGTCGGAACGCCGACTTCGAGCAAATTGGTCTTCATCTGGGGGGGCGGGGGCCACTTCTCGAGGGGGAGTGGTCGGTGAGGGTCCGCCACGATCAGACCGAGCGCGGGATCCCGGGCAAGAGCTACGCTCCTTCCCATACCGCTAGACAGGGAGAGCACGGCCTGACGGGAATCGCCAGCTGGAGGGTCGAGGGTGCGCGGACGCAGTTGGCCGGAGATGTTCGGCACCGCCGGGTTTCCGGCTGGTTCCGGGACCCCTCACCGCCCCTCGGCTTGCCCTTCGACGACCACTCCGAACTGAGGGAGTTCGGTGGGGCGCTCCGGGCGGAGCTCATCCGCAGCGGGGGAGGGGTGCTGGGCGGATCCATCGAGAGTACCACCCGGCACCTATCTGGAACGGTCGTGGAGACCGGAACTCCTGCACGCCGCACCGAGATCGCGGGAGCGCTCCACGGAGAAGTGTCCACTCCTGGATGGCCGGGCCAGCCGCGGTGGAGCGGTGCGGTGCGGGTGCATCGGGACGGCGTCCTCGGAGGGTTGCTTTTCGCCCACGACCTTGGCTTCCAGCTCGAACTATCGGGATTCCGTCTCCACGCCGCGCACCGCTCCGCGTTCTCACCCCCCTCCGCCGGAGACCTCTACTTCCGGGAGGGCGTCGGCGTGCGGCCGAACCCCGATCTCCGGGCCGAGCGGATCCGTGGCGAGGTCGAGGTCGGTGCGCACCGGGAGCTTGCCGTGGGTCCGGCCCGGATCCAGCTCTCCGGCGAAGCATTCCGGGGGAACGTGGATGACATGATCGTCTGGTCGCCCGACTTTCGATTTGTCTGGAGTCCCCGGAACGTAGACGTCCGACGGAACGGATGGGAGGTCCGGGCACGACTCTGGAACCAGGCGGGGGGACCCACGGCCGAAGCCCATTTCACCTCGACGAGGGTGGAATATCGCAACGGGGGCGGTACCTCGGGCGCGCAGGTCGTGTACCGTCCACGAAGCAGCGGGGGCGTGTCCCTCGGCTGGGAGGGGGAACGCTCCCGTCTCTCCGTCCAGGGTCGATACATCGGGGTGCGTTATCCCGTACCCGCACGAGTGAACGCCCTCCCCCCGTTCTGGTCGGTCGGTCTTTCCGCCGGCGTTCGGCTCGACATTGCGGACTGGACGCTTCGACCCGCCCTCTCGATCGACCGTCTACTCGATGATCGATCGCCTTTCATTCACGGATATCCCGAACCGGGGCGGACCCTCGCCCTTTCCCTGCGGATCCACCCCGCTCGCTGAGCTCTGCTCCGGGGACCGCGCCTCCGAGCTGGGAGGATCCCGGCCGGACCACCTCTCGACAGACAAGAATGGAGAGTGTTGCCATGTACGAATCCGATGCCATCGAACCAGGCACCCCGCGTCGCCCCCGATCCCGGTCGATCCGGGGGGTCGGCCTGTCGTTCCTCATCGCACTCCTCGCCTCCGGGTGTGGTGACAGCGGCCCGCTCGATCCGGGGGACCTCCCCGACCGGCGCGAAGTGGGGGTCGTGGTGAACAGTGTCGAGCTCACGCTCACGATCTTCGAGACAGAGGATCCGGAGGCGGAGGTTCGAACGGTGGAGCTCGGTGTTGCGGACGGTACACCCACCTCGGCGGCGGTGCACGGCCGATACGCCCTCGTCCCGATGGGAGTCGTTCCGAGCGCGATCCTCGTAGACCTGGAGGAGGCTGCGCCGATTCGGTCTGTTCCCCTCCCGGAGGGATCGGGGGCGACCGGTGCCATCTTCCTGAACGACTCGATCGCCCTCGTCGCGAACCCGGACCGTGGAAGCGTCACCCCCGTCAACGTACTAAGGGGTAGCTTGGGCGGGGAGATCATCACGGGCGCCTACCCGAACGCCTTCGCGAGGGCAGGGGGACGGGTTGTCGTGGTGAACGCCGAGCTGGTCGACTTCGTTCCTGCTCGGACTTCCACCCTCACCATCCTGGACGAGGAGAGCCTCGACGTCCTGGGTGAAATCGAACTGTCCGGGGAGAACGCGGGGGCTGCGCTGGTCGGCGCGGATGACCGGCTCTATGTGCTCAATGCCGGACGGTTCGGCGAGGCGTCTGGGTCGCTCTCGATCGTGGACGTCGAGGCGATGTCGGAGGTGGGCCATCACGAGGGGTTTGGAGATTTCCCCGGCTCCCTCGCATGGAGCGCTGGCGGCGAGGTCTACGTCTCATCCTGGAACTTCGGCGTGGCGACCTGGGATCCGTCGTCGGGCACCTTCCCTCACCCGCCGGAGGAGGCCATCGCGCCTGCGGGAACGCCGAGTTCGTCCGGCGTGGCGGCGGATTCGGAGGGACGCATCCATTCGCTAGAGCCCATCTGTGATGGTCCGGGCAGGGTCTTCGTCCTGGGCCCCGACCATGCGGTCGACAGGGACGTGCCGACCGGGATCTGTCCGACCGGCCTGGTGTTCACCTGGCTCGAAGGAGACTGAGCTCGCGCATCCCAAGCCGGCAGGTGGGTGTGGCGTCGTGGGAGGATGCGTTCCATAATTAGTCGGATCCTCTCCCCCACCCGCCAGCCTGCCAACCATGCACTATCTCGACTATGCCGCAACGTCTGCCGTGCGCCCGCCCGAGGTCGCCGAGGCGATGGCCCTGTTCCTCCGGGACGTCGGGGCTTCCCCGGGACGAGGAGGGTACGGGGTGGCAGTGGATTCGGGGCGGATCGCCTTCCGATGCAGACGGAGCCTCGCGCAGCTCCTCGGCCTACCGGGCGACCCCGGCCGCGTGGCATTCATGCTCAATGCCACGCATGCGCTGAACACCGCGCTCCACGGGCTTCTGGAGGCGGGGGACCGGGTGGTCACGACCGTATATGACCACAACTCCGTCCTTCGCCCCGTCGATGCCCTTTCCCGAACTCGGGGGGTGGAAGTCATCCTGGTCCCGGGCGGTGCTGACGGGACTCTCGATCTCGACGCGCTGGATCGAGCGCTGGACGGCGCGCGTCTCCTCGTGCTGAACGCGGCCTCGAATGTGCTGGGCACCAGCCTCCCGATCGCAGCTCTGGCCCGGCGGGCCCACGAGGCGGGAGCGCTCGTGCTAGTGGATGCGGCCCAGTCCGCGGGACACTTTCCTGCGTCGCCTGCGGAGGATGGGGCCGATGTCGTGGCTCTCACCGGCCACAAGGGCCTCCTCGGGCCGCAGGGAATCGGCGCCCTGTGGGTACGGGAGGGGGTGGAGTTGCAGCCACTGCTTTGCGGGGGGACCGGAGGAGATTCCACATCGCGGCGGATGCCGGACGCCTATCCCGACCACCTGGAGGCCGGGACGCCCAACATCCCCGGCATCGCGGGTCTCCTGGCTGGATGTGCCTTCCTCGAGCGCGAGGGGATCGCGGCGATCCACGCACGGGAGGCGGTGCTCAAGGCTAAGCTGCGAGACGGGTTGGAACAGATCGAGGGAGTGCGGGTCCTCTCTCCACCGGCTCCCGACGGCTCGGCGGTCGTAACCTTCGTGTCCAGACACGTTTCCCCTGGTGAGATCGCCCGGCGCCTCGACGCAGAGTGGCAGGTCATGGCCCGGGCGGGCTTGCACTGCGCGCCGGAAGTGCATCGGCTGCTGGGTACTCTCGAAACTGGTGCCGTCCGGTTCTCGCTGGGCTGGAACTCGACCGAGGAGGACGTGAATCGAGCCGTCCAGGGGGTCGATGCCATTGCTGCTCCGCAGAGGCTCGCTACCGGGACCGGGGGCGAGGCTCGAGCCGGCGAGCGAGCTCGGAGCTGACACTCCACGAGAGGGACCCGCAACCACCCCATGAGACTCTTCATCGCACTCAATCTTCCGGAATCCGAACGTGCCCGAATCCATGAGGCCGCCGGCCCCCTCCGGGAGACGGATTTCCCTGTCAGATGGATCGAGCCCGAGGGATTCCACCTCACGCTGAAATTCCTGGGGGGGGTCCGAGCCGAGATGCTACCGGTACTGGAAAAAGTGATCGGTCGGGTCGCGTCGGAGACTGACGTCTTCCCCCTGCGGCTGAGTGGCGTCGGGGCGTTTCCGACCATTCGACGGCCTCGGGTCATATGGATGGGCGCGACGCCGTCCCCCGCTCTACGGTGCTTGAAGCAGGACCTCGAGTGGGGGCTGGCCTCCCACGGCTTCGAGCGAGAGGTGCGGGCCTTTCATCCCCACGTGACGTTGGGGCGCGTCGACTCGGACGCGGGTGCGGGCGCCTTCAGGGGCCTGGACGATCTGGCGGCTGGGGTCGGGTACGAGGGCGAGTTCGACCTCCGATCCGTCGATCTGATGCGCAGCCAGACCTCCAGGAAGGGCTCGCTTTATTCGGTCCTGGATGCCAGTCCGCTGAGGGAGCCGCCGCCGCCCGAAGAGGGAGCCGAGGAGTAGCCTGTTGAACGGTTGCTTCGGCGGTTGCCTGGGGCGCGTCGTCGCGCTCATCTTCCTGGGGATCATCGTTATCGCTGCCTGGCGCTTCGGCCCCGGTTTGGTGGAGGAGGTGGGCTTCGGGCCCCAGGATATCGAGGAGGTCTCCCCCGAGGTGGGGGCCCTGGCCATGGATCGGTATTCCGAGCTGGCGGGTGCCACTGCCGATTCAACCTCCTTCTCGGGTCCGGAGCTGGAAAGCATCCTACGGTTTCACGCCCTGAATGTACTCCCGCCAGGCGTGACCGACCCTTCCGTCGAGATTCGCGATGGGGAATTGCGTATAGGCGCCCGGGTCTCACTGGCCCTCCTGCCCACGATTCCCGAGCTCGAGAGAATACGGCACCTGCTTCCCGATAGCGTTCCCATGGAGCTGAGGGGCTCGGTGGTTCCCCTCGAGGGGGCTCGATCCGCCCTGATCATCCGCCGGATCGATGTGGCCGCGGTGCCGATTCCGCGCAGGTTTCATGGCCCCGTGGCTGCGGCGCTCGATCCTGCGCGGCCGGAGGGGCTTCCCGAGGAGTCGATCACCTTCGCCCTCCCCGATGGAATCCAGAGCGCGGAGATCCACGGGGACGAGTTGGTCGTCCGGACGTCGGGGGCGAGCGCGACGGTGTTCCGCCCCCGATCATATGCTGTGGGTAAGGGATCATGGCCAGAATCCTGATCGTCGACGACGAGGAATCGGTCCGCTCGATTCTCCGCCAACTCTTCGAATACGAGGGCCACGAGGTGGTGGGAGCGGCGTCGGGCCAGGAGGCCCTGCGGCTCGTGCACGAGAGCCCGCCCGATGTGGCCTTCCTCGATGTAAAGATGCCGGGCATGGACGGGATCGAGGTCCTGGGACGCCTTCAATCGGAGCACCCAGGACTCCAGGTGATCATGATTTCGGGGCACGGCACCATCGAGACGGCGGTTGAGGCCACTCGCCGAGGGGCATTCGACTTCCTCGAGAAGCCGCTGGACACGGAGCGGCTCCGGCTCACCCTTCGGAACGTGCTCGACCTGAAGGGGCTCTCCGAGTCCGTGGCCGAATTACGGTCCCAGGTCGAGTCACGGCACGAGATTGTCGGGGGCTCCCAGCCCATCCGGAACGTCCTCGACAGGATCGAGCGGGTTGCCCCGACCGATGCCCGGGTCCTCATCACGGGCGAGAACGGGACGGGGAAGGAACTCGTGGCAAGGGCCCTCCACCAGCTGTCTCCGCGGCGCGACCGGGCATTCGTGGAAGTGAACTGCGCGGCGATCCCCTCGGAGCTCATCGAATCCGAACTCTTCGGGCACATGAAGGGCTCCTTCACCGGAGCCGTGCAGGATCGGCCCGGAAAGTTCGAACTCGCGGACGGGGGCACCCTCTTCCTGGACGAGGTGGGGGATATGTCGGCCGCCGCGCAGGCCAAGGTGTTGCGGGCACTGGAAGAGGGCGCGGTGACCCGGGTCGGGGGCGACAAGACGAGAAAAGTCGATGTCCGCGTGATTGCGGCCACCAACAAGGAGCTGGAGCACGAGATCGAAGAAGGCCGTTTCCGGGAGGATCTCTTCTACCGGTTGAACGTCGTTCCAATCCACATCCCGCCGCTGCGCGACCGGAGGGTGGACATTCCCATGCTCGCCCAGCACTTTGCCGACCGCCTCGTCAGGGACGAGGGGCTTCCGGTCCGTCGGCTGAGCGACGCGGCGCTCCAGCGACTCTGGGAGTTGGACTGGCCGGGAAACGTACGGGAGCTCCGGAACACCGTGGAGAGGCTCCTCATCCTATCCTCCGGTGCGGAGGTCACCGAAGCCGATGTCCTTTCGCTCGTGGGCGTCGCGTCGGAGGGGGGGGAGGTCGAAGAGTCTCTGCTCGCGATTCCCACCTTCACGGAGTTCCGGGAGGCGGCCGAGAGGACGTTCCTTTCGCACAAGCTTCGAGAGCACGACTGGAACGTGTCTGAGACCGCCCGTTCGCTGGAAATGCCTCGATCGAACCTCTACAAGAAGATCGAGAGGCATGGACTCGAGAGGGAGGAATGAGTCGTGCTGCCCCGTTCGTGCAGTCCGACCCCGCGGGGAACGGTGTTTGAACGGCCAGGGTAGACTGAGGAGGAGGGCGGCTCCCCCGGGGAGCCAGTCGCACGCAGACGAGCGTCAGACGAGGCATCCCGTATGAGCGAGCCAAACGAAAGGTCGTCGTCGTCCCGGGAGGCTGACCGGCGGGGGGGGCGCGATCACGATGCCCACGAGGCCGGGGGCGGTGCTGTTCCTTTCGTTCGAAGCCGGTCCTCGGGGCTCCTCCGAGCCGTGGCGGATGCCGTGCGGTCCATATTCCTTGCGCTCCTCGTCCTCGCTGGCGTGAGGGCGCTCGTCGTGGAGGCCTTCAAGATCCCCACGTCCTCCATGGAGGGGACTCTCCTCGCGGGGGATTTCCTCCTGGTGAACAAGGCGGTTTACGGTGCCGAGATTCCCGGAATGGGCCTCTCGCTTCCGTCTTTCCACGAACCGGAACGTGGCGAAGTGCTCGTCTTCAACCCTCCGCATGAGCCCGGCAAACACTATGTGAAGCGCCTGGTGGGGATGCCAGGCGACACCCTGGAGATGCGCCGGAAGCGTCTGCACGTGAACGGGAAGCGAGTTCACGAGCCTTACGTGCGGCACAATGATGTGCAAGGAGATGCCGTGCACCCGGGCATGAGTTGGCAGGCACGGTTCGTTCCGGAGGGTGCGCGCCGTGGCAGGTATCGCCCGTCCCGGGACAACTGGGGGCCCATCGTGGTGCCGGAGGGCCGGTATTTCGTTCTCGGCGACAACCGGGACAACAGCGAGGACTCCCGCTACTGGGGGTTCGTGGAAAGGGAGTCGATTCGGGGCCGCCCCTGGATCGTCTACTACTCCTCCGAACCGGAGTTGGACCAGGGAGTGGGACTACTTCACGAGATCCGGTGGGATCGTATCGGCGGGCGAGTGCGGTAAAGAAGGAACGATCAGCGCCGGGTGCGTATTCACGAGTTGGGGTCGTCAGGGTTCGGGGCGCAAACCGCTGGACAACCGCGGGGAGTTGACGAATGGTCATCGACCGGGACATGTCGCGTACACGGCGTCGGGGGGAGGACGACCCCGATCCCCGTAGCGTGCGCCTTCTGGCGGGCAGGTACCGGGCATCGGGCGACTCGTCCGGGCGCCATTCGGGCAAACTGGGGAGTGTGCTTGATCGCTACCTCGAGGAAATAAGCCGGTACCCCCTGATCGACCGAGACGAGGAAGGGGTCCTCGCGGTGAAGATCCGCGAAGGGGACGCCGAGAGCCTGGAACGACTCATCCGCGCCAACCTCCGTTTCGTGGTCTCGGTGGCCAAGAAGTACCAGAACCGCGGTGTGCCGCTGGCGGACCTGATCAACGAGGGGAACGTCGGACTGATCCGCGCTGCCCACAAGTTCGACGAGACCCGGGGAACCCGCTTCATCTCCTACGCGGTCTGGTGGATTCGGCAGGGGATCCTGCAAGCGCTGGCCGATCAGGGCCGGATCGTCCGCGTTCCCCTCAACCGGGCGAGCACGGTCCACCGGATCAGCCGCGAGTCCGGCCCCCA
>JBBDRS010000038.1:62778-248851 GCA_040905325.1 Gemmatimonadota bacterium | reverse complement strand
AGGAGTTGGGCCGGGAGCCTACCACCGACGAGTTGGCAAGGGGCCTCGACCTCACCCGCGACGAGGTTGCGACCGGCCTCCGGGTGGCGCGCCCTCATCTCTCGCTCGACGCGCCCCTGACACCCGGAGAGGACAATCGGATGTTGGACTATCTCGCCGACGCTCGCATCGCCGCCCCCGAGGAGCAGGCTATCGAGGCAGAGTTGAAGCGAACCGTCGATCGGGTCCTGGCGTCGCTCAAGGAACGCGAGGCAAAAGTGGTCCGGCTCTATTTCGGGCTCGACGATCAGGAGCCCATGACCCTGGAGGAGATTGGGGTGCACCTGGGGGTCACCCGGGAACGCGTTCGCCAGATAAAGGAGCAGGCGATTCGCCGGCTGAGGCACGCGTCACGTTCCCGCCTTCTGCGGTCCTTCGGGACCTGAATGCCCGGCGGCGTCCATTCCGGTCGGTTCTCCCCGAGGCGTCACTCCTCGACTCCATGGCCCGCGCGCCGGATGTTCTCTTCCGTGCAGCGCATCGCCGGCCCCCTCATCCAAGTCCCGGGATTTTGCCCCTTTTCCGGGCTGCCGCGGTCTCCCTGCAGTTGACACCCGAGAGGGGTGAAAATACCTTTGAAAGCTCTGTCTTTGAATGGTCGCGTCCGTCCTGGAAACTACATGAAGACCCTGACACCCAAAGCGAGCGAGATCGACCGACAGTGGTGGGTCGTCGATGTCGCCGGAAAGCCCCTGGGCCGCGTGTGCACCGAGATCGCCCGGATTCTCAGGGGCAAGCACAAGCCGATCTACACGCCGCATCTCGACACCGGCGACTACGTCGTGGTCCTCAACGCCTCCCGCATCACGTTGACCGGGAAGAAAGCGGATCAAAAAACCTACTTCCGGCATTCCGGTTACATGGGGGGAGAGAAGCTCATTCCCTTCCGCCGGATGCTTGCGTCCCGCCCCGAGCGGGTCATCGAGCTCGCCGTGAAGGGAATGCTCCCCAAGAACGCGCTGGGCCGTGAAATGCGGAAGAAGCTGAAAGTGTACGCCGGTGAGGAGCACCCCCACCACGGGCAGCAGCCCAGGCCCCTCGAGCTTTGATCCGGTCCCCGCAACGGAGTCACTGAGAAAACATGTCACAGCAGTCTACAGAGGAACGCTACCAGGCCGTCGGACGACGGAAGACCAGCGTCGCGCGTGTTACCCTTAGTCCCGGTTCGGGCTCGTGGTCCGTGAACGGCCGTGAGCTGCAGGAGTACTTTCCGCGTCTCTTCCACAGGAAGCGGGCCGAGGAAGCGTTGAAGACCTCGGAATACGATGGGCAGTTCGACGTTTTCGTCCGGGTGGACGGGGGTGGGATCACCGGCCAGGCCGACGCAGTCCGCCTGGGCGTTGCCCGCGCCCTCGTCGAGAAGGACGAGTTGGTGAGACCGGCGTTCCGGAAGGCGGGACTGCTTACCCGGGATTCCCGGAAGGTCGAACGGAAAAAGCCGGGCCGTCCCAAGGCGCGCAAGCGCTTCCAGTTCTCCAAGCGTTAATCCACTTACGGGTCGTGCAGAGTATGGAGCAGCAGCAGACGAAGGACGTGGGCCTCAACGAGCTTCTCGAGGCGGGAGTCCACTTCGGGCATCAGACCCGCCGCTGGAACCCGAAGATGCGCAAGTACATTTTTACCCAGCGCAACGGGATCCACATCATCGATCTGCGGAAGACCGTCGATCGGCTCCGCGCGGCGGAAGATGTCGCACGCAAAACGGTGCTGAAGGGGAATCGGGTCCTCTGCGTGTGCACCAAACCACAGCTTCGCGGGATCGTCGTGGAGGAAGCCGAACGCTCGGGCTCCTTCTACGTGACGGAGCGCTGGCTTGGTGGGATGCTCACGAACTTCGAGACGATCCGACAGCAGATCCGCCGGCTGAAGGAGCTCGAGAGGGGTCAGGAGGAGAACGCGTTCGAGTTCTACACGAAGAAGGAAAGGCTCCTTCTCGATCGCGAGCGGTTGAAGCTCGACAAGTATTTTTCCGGGGTGAAGGACATGTCGCGCCTTCCGGGGGCGATTTTCGTAGTGGATGCACGTCGGGAGATCATCGCGGTGCGGGAGGCGAATCGCTTGGGGATCCCCGTCATCGCGATCACCGATACCAATGCGGATCCGGACCTCATCGACTACCCGATTCCTGGCAACGACGACGCCATCCGGTCGGTGGGGCTCATCACCCGGGCAATCGCCGACGCCGTCGTGTCGGCCAGGAGGGAGGTTCCGGAGGGTGACCGTCGCCGTGCCGAGGAGGAGGCCACTACCTACTCCACCGAGACGGGAGAAAAGTCGGCGGCATCAGAGGACCTGCCGCGGCGGCGGATTCGCCGCCGGCGCATGCCTCGGCCGGAGGTGATCGCCCAGATCAAGGGCGATGACCAGAATGCCAAGGACGAGCCAGCGGGTGAGCCGGAAGGCGACACTCCCGTCGAGGCGACGGCCAAGAAGGCGCCCGAAGCCATCGGGGATGGTGCGGTCAAGGAGGAGAAGGCGACTGCCGCTTCCACGGGGGAGGCAGACGCGCCCTCCAAGGCGGAAACAGGTTCCGCCGAAGCGGCCGAGCCCGAAGAGGGAAGCGATACCGCGAAGTAGGCGGAGTCCACCCCTCGATTGCCCGGCCTACCTCGCGCTTCCGGCGAGGCCCCGGCAATGGACGCCAGACGGAAAGGGGCGCCCATGCAAAGATCAACGACCGAGGCGGCAGCGGACAGGTGACGGGGGGGTGGGCTCAATGCCCGTCCTCCCGTCGGCCGCCGCTCCCGCCTTTTTTCGAACAGATGACCCACGCAGGCGGACAGAGGACAGACATGAGCATCAGTGCCAAGGACGTAAAGACGCTCCGGGACCGCACCGGAGCCGGGATGCTGGATTGCAAGAAGGCGCTGGAGGAGTCCGACGGCGACCTCGAAGCCGCCATTGATTTCCTCCGCAGCAAAGGTGCCGCAAAGGCCGCGAAACGCGCGGAAAAGGCCGCCAACGAGGGAACCGTCGGGTTCTATCTTCACCATGGAGGCCGGATCGGAGTGCTGGTGGAGGTCAACTGTGAGACCGACTTCGTTGCCAACACCGACGACTTCAAGGATCTGGCTCGCGACCTGGCGATGCACATTGCTGCCAGCAACCCGCAGGCTGTCAGCGAGGACGATCTCCCCAAAGACCTGATCGAGCGCGAGAGACAGGTCTACGTGGAGCAGGTCAAGAACGAAGGAAAGCCGGAAAACATCCAGGAGAAGATCGTAGAGGGGAAGCTCCGGCGATTCTTCGAGGAGAACACACTCCTCCGTCAGCCCTTCGTGAAGGATCCCGAGCGCACCATCGAACAGGTCGTAACCGAGGTGTCCGCGCGGACCGGCGAGAAAATCGAGGTTGCCCGCTTCGCTCGTTTCGCAGTGGGCGAGTCGGCTTGACCTTCCAGCCTGGAGCCCGAAGGTGACCCTTGATCCCGAGCTGAAGTATCGGCGCGTTCTTTTGAAGATATCGGGTGAAGCGCTCGCCGGAGAGAAGGGATTCGGGATCGACCCACCCGTAGTGGACCGCCTGACGGAGGAGATCAAGGGCGTTCACGCGATGGGGGTGGTCCTGGGTCTCGTAGTGGGAGGAGGGAACATCTTGCGCGGGACCATCGCGTCGAAGCGGGGAATGGATCGGGTCACTGCGGACTACATGGGCATGCTGAGCACCATCATCAACGCGATGGCGATTCAGGACATGCTCGAACGTAAGGGGGTGGAGACGAGGGTCCTCACCGCGATCCGGATGGAGGAACTCGCGGAGCCCTATATCCGGAGGAGGGCGCTCCGGCATCTCGAGAAGGGAAGGGTGGTGCTCTTTGCTGGAGGGACGGGGAACCCCTACTTCTCCACGGACACTGCCGCCGTCCTTCGTGCCATCGAGATGAATTCGGACGTCCTCATCAAGGCTACCAAAGTGTCTGGGGTGTATACCTCGGATCCCGAGAAGGACCCCGATGCCACGTTTCTGCCCACCGTGTCGTACCAGGAGGTGGTGGCGCAGGAGCTCGGTGTCATGGATGCCCCGGCCGTTTCCCTCTGCAAGGACAATGATCTCCCCATCATCGTGCTCGATCTGGAGCGCGGAGGGGCGGTGGCGGCCGCGATCAGGGGTGAGGCGGTCGGTACGCTGGTCTCTTGATTTCGGGTGAAATGCAGGCCGGGGCCGGTCGGAGGGAAACAATTCGGCGACCTGCGCATCGAACGGACAATTCGGCGCACCGGGCGTCTTGTCGGATGCCAACCGAGAGGAAGACGTAATGCCCACGATCAAGGATGTCAGGGACCGCATGACGGAAACCCTCGAAGCCGTCCGCCGCGAATTCGGCACCGTGCGGACCGGCAAGGCCACACCGGGGCTCCTGGACGCCGTGCGCGTGGAAGCCTACGGCTCGCGGGTGCCACTCAAACAGGTCGCGTCCATTTCCGTTCCCGAAGGCTCGCTCCTCGTGGTGCAGCCCTTTGACCCGTCACTCATTGGCGAGATCGAGCGCGCCATCCTTCAGAGTGACCTGGGGCTCAACCCCGCCAACGATGGTCAGGTCGTGCGGGTGCCGATTCCGGCCCTCACGGAGGAGCGGCGGCGCGAAATGGTCAAGCTCCTGGGCAAGATCGCCGAGGAGGCCCGGGTCTCCATCCGGCACGCCCGCAGGGAAGGGAACGACGAGGTGAAGGAGCTGCAGAAGGATGGAGAGCTATCCGACGACGAGGCGCGACGCGTTCTCGACGAGATCCAGAAGCTGACCGACGAGCACACGCAGCAGATCGAGTCGCTCCTCAAGTCGAAGGAGGAGGAGGTCCTGAAGGTCTGAGCGCTCGAAGGTGAGCGCCTGGCCGCCGCATAAGGGCTTGGGAGAACCCGGTCCTGTTTTTGACACCCCCGTCACCCTTCGGGCAAGTTGCAGATATGACTACCTCCCGAGACAGCCCGGAACGCTTCGAGGACCCCGTCCCGAACCACGTCGCCGTAATCATGGACGGCAACGGTCGATGGGCTGCCGACCGGGGGCTTCCGCGCCATGCCGGCCACCGTGAGGGGATGAAGGCGGTGCGGGGGGTCATCGAGGCCGCCGTCGAGGCGGGGATAGGGATTCTCACGCTTTTCGCCTTCTCCACCGAGAACTGGCAGCGGCCCCAGGAGGAGATCATGGCGCTCATGACCCTGCTCAAGGTCTACGCGGAAAGCGAGCGCGACGAGCTGCGGGAGCGCGGGGTGGAGGTGCGGGTCCTTGGCGATCTCTCTCGCATGGACGAGGAAACCCGAGCGGCCGTCTGCCGCATCGAGGAGGTAACGAGAGGGGGTGGAGCGTTGAGGCTCAACCTGATGATCTCCTATTCGGGCCGAGAGGACCTTCTGCACGCGGTGCGGTCCCTTGCACGCTCGGTGGCGGAGGGGGAACTGGATCCAGAGTCGATCGAAAGGTCTGACCTGGAGGAACGGCTCCACACCCGTGGGCTGCCCGATCCCGATCTCCTGATTCGGACATCGGGAGAGTTTCGCCTCTCGAATTTCATGCTCTGGCAGTTGGCCTATACGGAGATCCACATCTCTCCCGTGCTATGGCCGGACTTCGGCCGTGACGATCTGCGGGAGGCCGTCCTCGACTACCAGCGGCGTGAGCGTCGCTTCGGCCGGGTCGACGCGGGATAGCCGCGGAGATGGTGGCAAGTGATCTGGGGCGGCGCATCGGAGTCGCCGCGATCGGCATTCCTGTAGGCCTGGGCGTCGTCTATCTGGGGGGGTGGGCCTTTGCGGCCGTCATCGGCGCTCTGGCGGTGTTCGGAGTGCGGGAGGTCTACGGTCTCGCTGCCGCCCGCGGGGTCCGACCCTTCGTTTCGCTGGGGCTCTCGGGCGCGGCGGTCACCATCGGCCTCGCTGCCTGGTTCGGGACCTTTGCCGGGTGGGCTCCCAGTGCGTTGGGGGTTCTCCTGGGGGTCACCCTGCTCGCCCTCGCCGCCGCGGTTTTCCGGAGGGGGCCGACAGGAGCTCCGCTCGCGTCGGCTGCGGTTACGCTCGTGGGCGTGGCGTATGCCGCGATCCCCATGGCCTTCGCAATCTTCCTCCGGGGATTCCCCGAAGGCCTCCTCACCGCGGGGTGGGAGGGGACCCTGATCCTTGTCTTCCCCCTCTTCATGACCTGGTTCGCGGATACCGCGGCGTACTTCGTGGGCGTCCGTTTCGGACGTCGCAAGCTCCTCCCGTCTGTGAGCCCCGGGAAGACGGTGGAGGGAAGCCTCGCCGGCCTCGGCGGTGCGGTCGTGGGCGCTATCCTCTACTCCGAGCTCCTCCTCCACACCTGGACGCCGATCGGACTCCCAATCTGGCTCGCCGGGGGAATCGGACTCGCCGTGGGGGTCGCCGGAGCCGTGGGTGATCTCTCCGAATCGGTCCTGAAGCGAGAGGCCGGAGTGAAGGACTCGGGGGCGCTTCTTCCGGGGCACGGGGGGATCCTGGACCGGTTCGATGGGGTCTATCTCACCCTCCCCATCACCTATGCCCTGCTCTGGATCAGCCACTGACATGACTAGAAGGCTGTTAAAGGAGTGGGGGGACCGCCGCGAGGGGGTTTTTCGTGTCCCGGTCGGGCAGTTAACCAGATGATCCGAATCGCCGTACTGGGGTCCACGGGCTCCATCGGGATCAGCACGCTTGCCGTGGTGGACCGGCATCCCGGCCGCTTCGAGGTCGTGGCGCTGGCCGCCAATCGTTCCGTCGAGCTCCTGGAGGAGCAGGTTCGCCGTCACCACCCGTCGCACGTAGTCGTTGCCGACGAGGACGCCTTCGGCGCCCTCGATGAGCCGGACGGACGGTGGGCCGGTGGAAGGGATGCGCTACTAGAGGTCGCCGCCCTCTCCGAGGTGGACGTCGTCGTAAACGCTCTCGTAGGCTTCGCCGGGCTCGAGCCCTCGCTCAGGGCGCTGGACGCCGGCAAGCGCCTCGCTCTGGCCAATAAGGAATCCCTGGTCGCGGGCGGCCCCCTCTTGGTCGACTCGCTTCAGCGCGCGGGCGGGGAGCTGATACCCATCGACTCGGAGCATTCCGCGATCCTCCAATGTCTCGAAGGGTGCCGGCCGGAGGAGGTCCGACGCATCGTTCTGACCGCCTCCGGTGGGCCGTTCCGGGGCTGGTCTCCCGACCGGTTGCTGCACGTCACGGCGTCGGATGCCCTGAGTCACCCAACCTGGGACATGGGTGCAAAAATCAGCGTGGATTCAGCCACCCTGGCCAACAAGGCGCTCGAGGTCATCGAGGCGCACGTCCTCTATGGGACTCCCTATGACCGGATCGACGTGGTTGTGCACCCGCAGTCCATCGTTCACTCCTTCGTGGAGATGATCGACGGTTCGGTGCTGGCACAACTCGGCTTTCCCACGATGGAACTCCCGATCCTCTACGCTCTCTCCTATCCCGAGAGGCTGACGGATCCGGAGTTGCAGACCTTCGACCCCGTTCGCTCCTCACCGCTGACCTTCGAAGAGGTGGATCACCATGCGTTCCCCCTCCTCTCGATGGGGATCGGCGCCGGGCGGGTCGGAGGGATCGCTCCCACGATTTTCAATGCCGCAAACGAGGTGGGGGTGGAGGCGTTCCTGAGAGGCGAAATCTCGTTTCCCGAAATGGCGCGCGTGGTGGAAGAGGTCCTGGCGGGATCGGAGTCCGGTTCCGGCCAAAGCCTCGACGAAGTGACCGAAGCGGATCGCTCCGCACGCCGGCGGGCGAGATACCTGATTTCACGGCGGAAGACCACGGTGGGTAGCAACGGATGACCATACTGGCCACGATCATCGTTCTCGGCGTCCTCATCTTCGTCCACGAGCTGGGGCATTTCATCGCCGCCCGTTCCGTGGGGATCCGTGTGGAGCGCTTCTCCATCGGGCTGGGACCCCGGGTATGGGGGTACCAGAAGGGCGACACGGAGTACGTCCTGAGCGCGATTCCGCTCGGTGGGTACGTGAAAATGGCGGGGATGGACGACGAGGTGATGGAGCGGATCGAAGGAGGGCCGACGACGGAAGGGGAGGAGGGCGGGCCCGATCGGCAGGCGGTCGATGGCGAGGACGTTCGACCCCGGGGCACGTCCGGAACGGGCGATTTCGACTCCCGGCCGGTCTGGGCGAGAGCCTGGGTGATCTCGGCCGGGGTCATCATGAACATGCTCTTCGCCTTCGGTGCATTCGCGGTGGTCGCGGCGGGATGGGGCACAGCCGAAGCGGACACGACCCGGGTGGGTCAGGTTCAGGTCGGTGGCCTACCGGAGGGGGCGGCTCCGCTCGCCGAGATCCCCAGCGGGGCGACCATCGACCGGATCGGAAATCGCGAGGTCGCCCATTGGGGAGAGGTGCGGGATGCGCTCGCTCAGGCGTCTCCCGGTCCCCTCACGATCAGCTTTTCCGATCCGGACGGAGAGGTCCGCCTCGACGTCCCGCCACGCGAGGAGGACCGGGTGAGGATGGCGGGCTCGATCGGCCCCTGGTCGGATCCCGAGATCGCATTCGTTTCTCCCGGGACCCCGGCCGACCGAGCGGGGATCACCAGAGGTGACCGGATCTTGGCCGTGGAGGGTCAGGCGATCGGGAGTTGGCCCGAGTTCCAGAGTCTCATCCGGGAGCGCCCCGACGTCAACATCAGTGTCACGATCCGCCGGGACGGAGGGGAGCTGGTCCGCACGATCACTCCCGATGCGGTGGAAGCGATCGGCGCGGGCGGGGAGACGATCACCATCGGCCAGATCGGTGTCCAGTCGCTGGGGCCCCCCGTGGTCTACAACCCGGTCCCGATCGTCGAGGCGGTGGCCGTGGGGTGGGGTGAGACCGTCTTCGTGACCGAGTTCATCCTCTCGTTCCTGAAGGACCTGGTGACTGGTCAGGTGTCCGTGCGGAACCTGGGCAGTATCGTGACGATCGGTGAGGCCTCCGGACAGGCAGCCGCGGAGGGTGTGCCGGCGTTCCTTCGCTTCATGGCGCTCTTTTCCGTCAACCTCGCCATCCTGAACCTGCTTCCGATTCCGGTCCTGGACGGGGGACACCTGGTATTTCTCACCATCGAGGCGGTAAGAGGGCGACCGGTCTCGGTCGAGCAGCGAATGAGATGGACCCAGGTCGGGTTCGTGATCCTGATCGGGATCATGGCTCTAGCGCTGGGCAACGACTTTCTGCGGCTCTTCGGGATGTAGCTGGAAGGCTGAGGAAGACATGGGGCGGGCCCCGGCCAGCCTCCGGACTCTCAGATCAGAGAGAGCTGATCGGGGCCAGCTTCGCGTCTCATCCGGCTGATGTCCAGAAAGGGTGTGGGGACATGTTGAGATGCGACCTCCACCCACCCCTTCCACCCGGTCCTCCCCAATGCGGCCCTCACGACCTCGAGCGCGAGCTCGGGTCGGTTGCATTCCCCCGAGAGGTGGGCCAGCAGGATCCCGGCGAGGCGGGGGTGCACGAGGTCGCAGGCGAGGGCGGCCGCGGCATGGTTCGAGAGATGTCCGTGGCTCGAGGCGATCCTCGCCTGAACGGCGACGGGGTAGGGACTGCTACGAAGCATCGACTCGTCGTGGTTGGCTTCGATGATCAGGAAGTCACACTCCCGCAGGGAGTGCCGGATCGCCGCGGTGGGGCGTCCTAAATCCGTCGCCACACCGACCCGGGTGCCGCATTCCAGGCCGGTTACGGTGACGGCCACCGGATCCCGGGCGTCGTGCACGGTCAGAAAAGGCTCCAGCGTCAGGCTCCCGATGCGAAAGGGCGTGCCTGGCCGATAGCTCCGGATCTCCTCCCCCCCGCGAAGGAGTCGCCCGCATGCCTCCCGGGTGGCGGGCGTCATATAGAGGGGCGTCCCGTGACGCCGCGCGAAGACCCCCGCGCCACGCGTGTGGTCGCCGTGTTCATGGGTCACCACCACAGCATCGATCTCTTCGGGCTCGATCCCCACTTCACGCAGGCGTTCGCGCAGTTGCCGCCCCGAGAACCCGGCGTCGATCAGCACGCGGGTGTTCCCGGACGCGACCAGGGTGGAGTTCCCACGGCTACCGCTCCCCAGCATGCAGACCTTCACGGGCACCCCCCCCCGGCGCCCGGACCCCCGGCCTGCGACTCCTCCCACGCACGGGCGAGGACTCCACGCATGCCGTCGGGGAGCGACACATCTCGGCGGGCCATCGCCCGCTCCACAGTGTCGAGAAAGGGCTCTTTGCGGTATGTCGTCGTCCCTCCGGGGGTAATCCAGGCGAAGGGCGGTATCGACCGTGGGCTCAGGCCCTCGCTTACCACGTTCGCGCCTGCGCCGATGATCGACCCCGTGGAAAGGAGGGTGCCGATGCCCGTCTTCACATGGTCCCCGAGGAAGGCGCCCACCTTGATGAGGCCGGTGTCCACATCCCTTCCGGCGAGGGGGAGCCTCACGTTGCCATAGTTGTTCTTGAGGTCTGAGTTGGTCGTCATCGCTCCGAGATTCACCCACCGCCCCACGAGGGCATGTCCGAGATAACCGTCGTGCGCCTTGTTTGCGTAGCCGAGGAGCACGGAGGAGTCGATTTCGCCCCGCAACTTGCAGACCGGTCCGCAGCTCACCCCCGAAAGCGTTCCACCGAGCACCACGGAACCCTTCCCGAAAAACGACGGGCCCTCGATTCGGGCGGGACCCTGCACCCGCACCCCGTCCCCGAGGTGGATGGGGCCCCGCCGGGTATCGAAAATGCAACCGGGTTCGACGTCGACGCTCGATCCAGCGGTGACGGCCTCACCACCGAGAAAGTGGACCCCGGGGAGATCGACGCGGGAAAGAGGGCGGCGGGTCTCCCCTGCGTTGCTCGATCCACGCAGGTCGGCGCTCGTGCGGGCCGCATTGACGCTCATGAGCGTCCATGGATCCGATAGAAGGCTCCCCGCCACTTCGAACGCCTCGAACTCGCCGTCGCCCGGGAGCGGCGGCAGCCGGGTCCC
The DNA here is from genome assembly GCA_040905325.1 of Gemmatimonadota bacterium. Lineage (GTDB taxonomy): Bacteria > Gemmatimonadota > Gemmatimonadetes > Longimicrobiales > Gaopeijiaceae > JBBDRS01. Next base: position 237,884 of record JBBDRS010000038.1, on the reverse strand, counting down.
GGGAGGAAGGATCCACCCCGCCGTCACCCCCCCCACGACGAGCCGCAGGCGGGACCCGGTCGAGCGGCCGAGGAGCTCGGCCAATCTCGCAAGCTCCGGCGTGCCCGGGTCCGGGGGAACGAATCGGGAACTGAGCGCCATGACCGGCTCCTCGAGTGTCGGGGAGCCCGCTGGAAGGACCGGTGGTGATCCTTCCTCCTCGAACCCGACGAGGGCATCCCGCCCCACATAACCAGCCACCTCGAGCCGCAGGCAGTGTTCGACCCGCTCCCGGAGGAGCATGGTGCCGAACAGAAGCTCGCCGATGGGGCGGGTGCGGGCGAAGGGTTCCCAGCGGTGGGCGGCCGCATCCTCGATGAGGTAGAGGTGGGTCACTCGTCGCCCTCCGGTGCCCGGGGGGGGCGATCACGGAGCGATTCGGGGAGCCGCGCGATAAGGCGCTTGAGTTCACCGGCTCGGTTCCGCGGCGCCACGAGGGTCACCCCGGCAGCGCGCGCCACCACGAGGTCCTCGACCCCGAACATGGCCACGGGGCCGTCCTCCGCCCAGACGACATTTCCCCTGGATTCGGTAAGGTATGCCTCCCCTTCCACCACGTTGCCGTCGTCATCGGGAGTCCGCGTTCGCGATAGGGCGTCCCAGCTTCCCAGGTCATCCCATCGGAAGGTGGCCGGGACGGTGCCCACGCGACCACTCCGTTCGAGCACCGCTTCGTCGACGGAGATCGCCGGGACCGTCTGGAAAAATTCCTCCTCCCGGTCCTGATCCAGCAGGTGCAGGTGATCTCCGATCTCGGGTGCGTGCAGCCTCACCTCCTCGAGGAAGCGTGAGGCGGACCAGATGAAGATTCCGCTGTTCCAAAGGTACCCTGCCTCCACATACCGTCTCGCTGTGGGCGCGTCCGGCTTCTCGATGAAAGCAGCGACCTGGTACCCCTCCTCTCCTTCCGAGAGGGGATCCCCCATCCGGATGTATCCGAATCCGGTCTCGGGCCGATCGGGCGGTACCGCGACGGTGACCAGGGCGCCGGTCTGGGCGGCGATGCGGGCCCCCCGGAGGATCACCTCCCGGAAGGCGTCGGTCGGGTCGATGAAGTGGTCGGAGTGGAGCGAAACCATGACGGCCTCCGGATGCTCGCGAGCAATCCGATGCGCCGCCCAGGCCAGGACGGGGCCCGTGCCTCGGGCCCGCGGCTCCACCCAGAAGGCGTCGTCGCCGAGCCCTTCCAGTTCTCGCCGAAAGGGAGGCACGAGGTGGCCGCCTGCCAGGATCTTCAGCCGGTCGGCCGGAACCAGGGCCAGGGCCCTCTCCACGGTGTCCCGGATGAGAGACCTCGGTGAGGCCAGGGGGAGGAGCTGTTTGGGGCGGGCGGGCGTGCTGGCCGGCCAGAAACGCGAGCCGATGCCCCCCGCGAGCACCACGACGGAGAGTTCAGGGTCAGCTTGAGGCAAGGAGCTGGTCCACGCGTTTGAGGAGCTTCTTCGGACTGAAGGGCTTGGTCACGAAGTCCGCCGCACCCAGCGAGATCGCCTGTTCCCGGTCGGCATCCTGTCCCTTGGCGGTGAGGATCACCACCGGAAGCCCCATCCTGTGAGGCATCTTCCGGGTTTCAGCGAGGACGTCCAGCCCCGAGAGGTACGGCATCAGGAGATCCATCAGGACCAGGTCGTAGCGCTTGCTCGACTGGAGTCGCTCGAGGGCCTGCCGTCCATCCAGCGCCACCTCGACTTCGAAGCCTGACGATTCCATGAGCGTCATGAGAATACGTCGAATGTGAGGCTCGTCTTCGGCGATGAGGAGGTGGGCCGGCCCGGCCCGGGAGGGAGGCTCCACCTGCATGGCTTCTCCTGGTCGTTCGCGGTGTGGAACCGTTGCAGGGATCCACTTCTTCACGGGCGGCCGTGCCGACCGCAGGACAGCAGGTCTCCAGCAGAAAAGCCCGGCTCGACGAGCGGATCATGGTCGGGCGGAAACCTATCCGGCGACTCGGGTAAAAGTCAAGCAAACCGCGTGGTTTCGGCCTTGACACTCGCGGGGCCATCCGGGTAGCGTTGCAACCTTCGCTCCGCCCAGCCCGGGGCGGGATCAGCGGACGAGTTCGATCCGGAATCCAGAGGGCCGGTTCCACGCCGGACGGGGACCCGGCCGACCGGGCCGAATCCCGTCGGCCCGTCCCCAGTACGCCCAGGAGATTGCAAAGTGATACCAACCATCCGCCGAGGGCTCCTCGCCCTCCTGGTACCCCTCGTTGTTCTGGCGGGGTGTGAGGGGGATTCGTTCGAGGTGCCCTGGGCACTCCGTCCCGAGGAGACCACCCTCTACTCCCTCGATCGCGCCGAACTCAACCGGCCTTCCGCCTTCGACCTGTTCGAGCGCGTCGGAGTCGTGCTCGAGGACCCCTTCGTGGAGGGACGCTGGGACTTCGCGGTCGAGCGGCAGGGGGGTGTCCTCCATCTCATTCCCCCCGGATACCTCGGGGAGACATCAGGAGCGGGAATCGTCCCGATGCCGGGGATGACGTATGAACAGTTGATCGAAGCGCCGGCGGACACAGCCCTGTACCTTACCCGGGAGCCGGTGGCTCTCGCGGCGGGGGAGGTGTTCGTGATCCGAAGCCATCGCCAGGTCAATGAGTTCGGGTTCCTCTGCTCCTTCTACGGCCGGATCGAGGCCCTGGAGGTCGACCACTCAGAAGGTGTCTTCGTCTTCAAGCACGACCGGAGTCCCGACTGCAACAACCGCCGGCTGATACCACCCGGGATGTAACGGCATGATCGACATCAAGCTGATCCGGTCCGAGCCGGACGCGGTACGAGAGGGTCTGGCGCGCCGTGGCCTCACGGGCGATCCCGATCCGGTGGGGGAGATTCTGGCGCTCGATGAACGGCGACGGCATGCCATCACGGAAGGCGACGACCTGCGAGCTCGCAGGAACGAGGTTTCGCGACGTATCGGGGAGCTGAAGCGGAAGGGCGAGAACGCCGACGGAGCGATCGGTGAGATGCGGGAGGTGAAGGAGCGGATCGACGGGCTGGATAAGGTCGTGACGGCTACCGAAGAACGCATCGACGAAATCCTTCTGGACACCCCGAACGTCCCTCTCGCAGAAGTCCAGCCCGGTGGGGAGGAGGCGAACGTCGTCCTGAGGGAGTGGGGAGAACCGGTGCGCCACTCCTTCCGTGCTCTCCCCCACTGGGAGCTCGGCGAGAGGTTGGGTCTCCTGGACCTGGAACGCGGCGCACGGGTTTCGGGATCCGGGTTTCCGGTTCTGAGGGGCGCCGGGGCGAAACTTCAGCGCATCCTCGTCGACTGGATGCTCGAGCTCCACACCACCGAGCACGGGTATGAAGAGTTCCGGGTTCCCTATCTGGTGACGAGGGAGTCCATGACCGGGACGGGGCAGCTCCCGAAGTTCGAGGAGGAATCCTGGGTCACCGAGCGGGACGACCTCTGGCTGATCCCGACCGCGGAGGTCCCGCTCACGAACCTGCGCCGCGGAGAACTCCTCCCGCCGGACGAGCTGCCACTCCGATACACGGCATACACGCCTTGCTTTCGAAGGGAGGCGGGGGCCGCCGGGAAGGACACGCGAGGGCTGCTCCGCGTCCACCAGTTCGACAAGGTGGAGCTGGTCCGGTACGAACGACCGGAGCGGAGCCGGGAAGCCCTCGAGGAGTTGACCGGGGAGGCCGAGCGGATTCTTCGGGAACTGGGCCTCGCCTACCGCGTCGTGCGTCTGGCGGGGGAGGACCTCGGCTTTTCCTCCGCCATGACCTACGATCTGGAGGTCTGGGCGCCGGGGGTCGAACGTTGGCTCGAGGTCTCCAGCTGCAGCAATTTCACCGACTTCCAGGCGCGACGAGCGGACCTCCGCTTCCGGCCGGCCCCAGGAGAGCGTCCAGAGTTCGTCCATACGCTGAATGGTTCGGCACTCGCCCTTCCCCGACTCCTCGTCGCCCTCCTCGAGACCTACCAGGAGGAAGATGGAAGCGTGCGCCTTCCCGACCTCCTCGCGGGGCGAATGGGTGTCGAGCGGCTGGAGGCCTGAGGGGGGGTGGCCATGTCCCGTGGCAACCTCACCCTCGCCCTCCTCCTCCTCTTTCTCGGACTTCTCGGCTGGTATCTCGTCTACACGGAGCAGATCGTCCACACGTTCCGTGAAGACACCGCCACCATGACACGGATGTTCGCGGAGGTACAACGGGGCTTCCTGGAGCCCGACGTCCCCCTTCTGGATGAAGATGTGACGGGTTCGCGGCGCACGGACGAAGTGCTCTGGCGGCTTCAGGAGATCATACTGGAGTCCGGGGTTCCCCTCATCCTCTCGGGGCCCGGTGACACGATTCAGGCTGTAGCGAACCTCCCGTTCTCCGCGGATCTCGACACCAGCGAAGGCCAGGAGCGAGCCCGGGAGTATGCGCGGGAGCTGGCGACCCGGAATCCGCCCGTGGGGGATCCGGACCTTTTCCTGATCCACTATGGGGACCCCCCTGAGCTCCAGCGGCTTCGGTGGACTCCATGGTTCCAGGTGGTCGGCCTCCTTCTGACGGTGGTGGGCGGCTTTTTCCTGGTGCGGTTTCAACGGCGGGCTGACGAGGAGCGGGCGTGGGCCTCCATGGCCAGGGAGCTCGCCCATCAGCTCGGCACCCCCATCTCCTCGCTGAAGGGATGGTTGGAGGTCCTGCGAATTGCACCCGCGGAGCGGCCGGGCGGGATGGTGGAGGGCGAGATCGCCGAGGAAATCGGGGAGGACGTGGAGCGCCTGGAGCGGGTGAGTCGGAGGTTCGAGTTGATCGGACGCCAGACGGAGTTCGGCCCGTTGCGGCTGCACGACGTGGTGGGGTCGGTGGAGCGGTATCTGAACACCCGGATTCCACGCTTGGGACCGGGAATGCGGCTGGAGGTCGAGGTGGACCGGGGGCTTCCAGCGGTCCGTGGGAACGAAGTCCTGCTCGTGTGGGCGTTGGAGAACGTGGTGAAGAACGCCCTCGACGCCCTCGCGGGGCGGGGTGGTGTCATCACCATGCGGGCCTTCCATCGAGAGCCCGATTGGGTCACCCTTCAGGTCCACGACACGGGGACCGGTGTGGACCCGGAGATCCGGTCCCGCCTGTTCGAGCCAGGGGTATCGAGCAAGTCGGGAGGGTGGGGGGTCGGGTTGTCCCTCTCCCGCAGGATAGTGGAGCAGATCCACGGGGGGACGATCGAGCTCCTCCGCACGGGTGAGCGAGGTAGTGTGTTCCAGATACGTCTCCCTGTGGTGGATCCCGGGGAGACGGTCTAGGGGGGTGCGGGAGAAGAATTTCCCGCGCCTTCGGGCACCGCCTGAATCAGGACGCCGGACTTCGAACCAACCGACCTCCTTCAATCGCCAGAGCTTTAGACGCGCCGCCGTGACATCCTCACCCGATCTGTTCGCTTCAGGCCCCCGCGACGTTCCCGCATTGAATCCCGAGCAGGCGGAGGCCGCCGGCCACGTGGAGGGTCCGATGCTCGTCCTGGCGGGGGCCGGATCCGGCAAAACACGGGTCCTCACCGCAAGGATCGCGCGCCTCATAGATGAGCATGGCGTGCCGCCGCGCGGGATCCTCGCCGTGACCTTCACGAATAAGGCGGCCGGGGAGATGCGGCACCGCATCCGGACCGTCCTGGGCAGGGACCCGGTCGGCGCCTGGATCGGGACCTTCCACTCCATCGGAGCGCGGCTCCTGCGCAGGCACGCCGAGTCCATGGGGTGGGATCCGGCGTTCACGATCTTCGACGCGGAGGAGAGCCTGCGGGAGATCAAGCGGGTGATGACTTCCCTCGATCTCGACCCGAAGCGCTGGAAACCCAAGGCGGTCCGGTCTGCGATCTCCGATGCCAAGAACCAACTCGTACCTCCATCGGAGTTCCTGGAGCGGCACGGGGAGGGGTTCGACTTTTTCCTGCGCACCGTTGCCCGCATCTACGGCCCTTACCAGAACTCGTTGAGGGAGCAGAACGCCTTCGACTTCGACGACCTCCTCGTGAAGCCGGTGGAGGTGTTCCGGGCGCAACCCACGCTCCTGGCGAGATACCAGGAGCGATTCTCCTTCATCCTGGTGGACGAGTACCAGGACACGAACCGGGCGCAGTTCCATTTCCTCGAACTGCTGGCTCGGGGGCACGGGAACCTCATGGTCGTCGGCGATGACGATCAGTGCGTCGTGGCAGGAACACCCATCGCGGGCCCGGAGGGCTCGACTGCCGTGGAGAGGGTCCGGTCGGGGGACGCGGTACTCGCCGCCGGGGGAGGAGGAAGGACCGTCCCCGCCGTGGCGGCGCCGCACCCTCCCAAGAGCTACCGGGGCCCCGTGGTGCGCATCCGGACGGAGGGGGGGAGGGAGCTGGTCGGCACGCCGAATCACATGGTTTTCGGGCGGTGGGGAGGGGCGTTGGATGGATGGTGCGTGGTGCTCCGGGAAGGAGTCCCCGACTCCCCGGGTGAGGCGTTCCGTTACTGGCTAGAGGTCAGGGAGGGCGGCCCCGACGGCCGGGGGATTGGAACTCCGCCGCCGGGAGGGCCGGGCGTCCCCCGGGTCCGGCGGAGCTGGGTCCTGGACACGGCCCGTTTCGCCGGTGCGGCCCTTCGGGAGGCGCGTCGGCTCGCGGCCCGGTCGGGCGCTGGGCTTCCCTGCGACGGTGGAGCGGATCCGGCTGCCATCGCCGTCCACCGGATGGAGGATTTCCTCTCCGAACTCACCTTGTTTCCGGAGCATCCTCTCGTCGATCCGGACTCATCCGGCTCGACAGGGGCCGCCCACGAGGACGGGCATCTCCACCTCGACGCCCGGCTCCCCGGGGACGCCGGGGGCGATCCGGACCAGGTCGGGACCTATCTCCTCCTCCCGCTCAGCCACCTCTTCCCGGGGATGGAAGTGACGGCGTTGGGACCGGATGGGACGCTGGGCCCCGACGCGATCGCCGCACGGGTCGTGGAATGGTTCGAGGGGACCGTCCACGACCTTTCGGTCGCCTCGCTTCGGAACTACCTGGCGGGGGGAATCTGCGTGCACAACTCCATCTACGGCTGGAGGGGCGCGGATATCTCCAACATCCTCGACTTCGAGCGCACCTTTCCGGGGGCGAAGGTCGTTCGTCTCGAGCGAAACTACCGGTCCACATCCACGATTCTCCAGGCCGCGAACGAGGTGATCCGGCGGAACATACACCGGAAGGACAAGACGCTGCGGACGGAGGCCTCCGCAGGCGAACGGATCAGCCTGGTGGAGACCGCGGACGAGCGGGACGAGGCGGGGTGGATCGGGGAGGAGGTCGAGGCCCGGCTCAGGGAGGGCGACGCCGCTCGCTACCGGGACTTCGCCGTGCTCTACCGGACGAACGCACAGTCTCGCGCGTTGGAGGACGCGTTCCGGCGGAGAGGACTTCCATACCAGATCGTCGGGGGCGTGCGCTTCTACGAGCGGCGTGAGATCCAGGACGTGCTGGCGTACCTGCGCCTCATCTCCAATCCGCGGGACTCTGCGGCGTTCGAGCGCGTGGTGAACGTTCCCAAGCGGGGTGTGGGGGCGACGAGTCGGAAACGTCTGGTGGAGTGGGCGGGGGAGGAGGGTCTTCCCTTGCTGGAAGCGGGTCTGGTGACCGACCGGATCCCTGCGCTCCACGCCGGCGGCGCCCGAGGAATCCAGCACTTCAGCGAGTTGATTCAGCGGTTCAGCGCCCGGGCGGCCACCCTCTCGGTGGGACCGCTCCTGGAGGAGCTCATCGAAGAGCTGGACCTTCTCACTCATCTCCGCGACGAGGGACCCGACGGCGAAGACCGCGCGGAGAACGTGAAGGAGCTTGTCGCGGGAGCCATGGATTTCGACTCGTCCCGGGTGGAGCAGGCAGAGGAGGATGGTGCCCTGGATCATTTCACCGAGCTCGATCTCTTCCTCCAGCACGTGGCGCTGGTGACGGACATCGACCGCCACGATCCAGATTCGGATGCCGTGACCCTCATGACCCTCCACAACGCGAAGGGGCTCGAATTTCCATCTGTCTTCATCGCCGGGCTGGAGGAAGGGCTCTTCCCCCTCGGGAGAGCTTACGACGAGCCGATCCAGCTCGAGGAGGAGCGCCGCCTTTTCTACGTGGGGATCACCAGGGCTGAGCGGAAGTTGTACCTTTCCTGGGCCCGCGAGCGGCGGCGCGCGGGGGACTTCATGTTCTGTCAGCTCTCCTCCTTCGTGGAGGACGTGCCGGAATCGCTAGTGGAGTCCCGCCGTTCGCCGCGACTCGACCGCGAGCGACAGGCGCTCTCGCGGCAAGGCGGTGCCTCCAGACGGGATACGGCCTTCGGCTCTGTGGTCGCGAGTGGGGCTCGTCGGGCGGTGGAGGACCGGGAGTTCGAGGAGGGGCTGAACCAGGATCTGCCCCACCTGGTGAAGGGCGAAAGGGTGGAGCACGAGACCTTCGGCAGCGGGACCGTAGCCGATGTCTCCGGCTTTGGGCGGGACCTGCGTGTCACTGTGGACTTCGACCGTTCCGGTCGGAAGAAGCTGCTCGCGCGATATGCGAAGCTACAGAAGGAGTTCTGAAATGAGGACCCAGATCGGGAGAAGTCCATGGCGGTAGGACCGGAGGAGGTCCGGCGGATCGCGGCGCTCGCGCGCTTGCGCCCGGACGAGGCGATGACCGACCGCCTGACGGCGGAATTGAATGGGATCCTGGAACACATCCGGACCCTCGAGGAGGCGGACGTGTCGTCCGTCGAGGCCGCCGTGCGCCTTCCCGAGGAGCCGGTACTCTTCCGCGATCCGTCGTTGACCCCGGACTCACTCCTGGGAGGTGCTCCTGCTTCCGGTGCTCCCGATTGGCGGGACGGATTCTTCACGGTTCCAAAGCTCCCGGCGCTCGACGGGAACTCCGGGGGAGGGGAGGGCGCGTGAGCCATGCTGGAACCGACTCCACTCTTGCGCCCGCTCCTGCGGGTAGCGTCGAGGATGGGAGGGAGGGCGGCTCGGCTGCAACGGCAGCGATGAAGCGGGCGCGTAGGATGGATCAGGGTGCCGAGGGCCTCAACGCGTTCCTCTCGCTCTCGGAAGGCATCGAGGGGTCCGGGGAATCGGGGATGCTCGCGGGCGTACCGCTCGCGGTGAAGGACAATCTCTGCACCCTGGAGCTTCCTACGACGTGCGGCTCGCGCATTCTGGAGGGCTATCGGTCTCCCTACGAGGCCACCGTGGTCCGACGGGCGCGGGAGGCCGGGGCGTTCGTGCTCGGGAAAACGAACATGGACGAATTCGCGATGGGATCGTCGACGGAGAATTCCGCGTACGGCCCCACGCGGAACCCGCACGACCGCGGCAGGGTCCCGGGGGGGAGTTCCGGAGGGTCGGCGGCGGCCGTCGCGGCCGGCGTCGTGCCCGTCGCCCTCGGTTCTGACACCGGTGGGTCCGTCCGCCAACCCGCCTCCTTCTGCGGAGTCGTCGGAATCAAGCCAACCTACGGCAGGGTGAGTCGGTACGGACTCGTGGCCTTTGCTTCCTCATTGGACCAGGTGGGGACCTTCGGCCGCAGCGTCGAGGATGCCACCCGCCTCCTCCAGGCGGTCGCCGGCTACGACCCGCGGGATCCCACCTCCGTGCAGCGTCCTGTTCCGGATCTCCTGGGCGGCCTCGAGGAGGGTGTTGGGGGACGTGTGGTCGGGATTCCTGCGGAGTACGTTCCGAATTCGCTGGATCCGGAGACTCGATACCGCTTCGACGAAGCGGTCGAGCAGTTGCGAGCTGCGGGGGCCGAGATACGGGCGGTCTCCCTCCCACACACCCGGTTCGCCGTCCCCACCTACTACATCATCGCTCCGGCCGAGGCTTCATCGAATCTGGCGAGGTACGACGGGGTGCGCTTCGGGAGGCGGGCTCCCCACGCGAGGTCCACCCTGGACCTCTACGAGGAGTCGCGTTCGCGAGGGTTTGGTCCCGAGGTTGTCAGACGAATCATGCTGGGCACTTACGGGCTCTCCGCCGGATATCACGATGAGTATTACGGGCGGGCGCAGAAGGTGCGGGCGTTGATCCAGCGTGACTTCGACCGGGTGTGGGAGGCGGGCGTGGACCTCCTCTTCACCCCCACCTCCCCCGGCCCGGCCTTCCGGCTGGGTGAGCGAACGGAGGACCCGGTGGCCATGTACCTGTCGGACGTCTTCACCGTGACCGCCAACCTCGCCGGAATCCCGGGGGTGTCGGTCCCCATCGGGGAATCGGGCGGCCTCCCCGTGGGCGGTCAGTTCCTTGCGCCCCCATGGGACGAGGGGCGGATGCTCGCCGCGGCCCGCACGCTCGAGGAGAGAATGCCGCCAGTGCCCGTCCCGGGCAGGCCATCGGGTGCGGAGGTTTCGCAATGACCCCACCGCCATCCGCAGGTGAAGGGGGTGCTCACGGCTACCAAGCCGTCATCGGTCTCGAGATCCACGTTCAGCTCCGGACCGAGCAGAAGCTCTTCTGTGCCGACTCCACCGGGTTTGGAGAGGCTCCGAACAGCAATGTGTGCCCCGTCTGTCTCGGCCTTCCCGGCGCCCTCCCCGTACTGAACCGCGAAGCGGTATCCCTCGCGATCCGGGCCTGCCTCGCCCTGGGGTGCACCGTGCACGAACGGAGCGTCTTCGCGCGGAAGAACTACTTCTATCCCGACCTTCCCAAGGGGTACCAGATCTCTCAGTTCGAGCTCCCGCTGGCCACGGGGGGCACGGTCGACGTGGAGTTGGAGACGGAGCAAGAGACCGTCTCCGTGAGGCTACGTCGAATCCACATGGAGGAGGATGCGGGGAAGTCGATCCACGATCGCTTCGAGGATGCGACCGCCGTGGACCTGAACCGCACCGGCACGCCCCTCATCGAAATGGTGTCCGAACCGGACCTCCGGACTCCAGCCCAGGTGCGGGCGTACCTCCAGCAGGTCAAGCACATCCTCGAGTACCTGGACGTCTCCGACTGTAACATGGAGGAGGGGTCGCTCCGGGTCGACGCGAACGTCTCCGTCCGTCCCATGGGTGACACGGCGCTTCACACCAAGACCGAACTCAAGAACATGAACTCCTTTTCGGGGGTCGAGAAGGCGCTCAGGGTCGAGATCGCCCGGCAGATCGACATCGTTCGGGGAGGGGGCGCAGTGGACCACCAGACTCTCCTCTGGGACGAGCGAAGGGGAGAGGTCCGTCCCATGCGGATGAAGGAAGAGAGCCACGACTACCGCTACTTCCCGGACCCAGATCTTCCGGAACTGATGGTCGGGAGGGAGTGGGTCGAGGAGGAACGTGATCGCCTCCCGGAACTTCCCATTCCCCGTCGGAACCGATTTGTGGACGAATACGGGCTTCCCACGTACGATGCCGGCGTTCTGACTTCGGATCGTGCTCTGGCCGATTTTTACGAGGAAGTGGCCGGGATCGTGGGCGATGCCAAGGAGGCATCCAATTGGATCATGGGTCCGGTGCTGGCGCTGATGAAGAGCCGTGGTGAAACGGCTGACACCTTCCATGTCCGTCCCGCCGGGCTCTCCGAGCTCATCGCACTGGTCTCGGACGGCACCATCAATCGGAACGCCGGCCGAGAGGTTCTGGACGAAATGGTCGCCACAGGGGAGGGGGCGAGCGCAATCGTGGCGGAGAAGGATCTGGTGCAGGTGTCGGATGCGTCCCTTCTGGATGAGTGGATCAGGGAGGCGCTGGAGGCGAATCCCGAGGAGGTGGAGCGGTTTCGCGAAGGGGAGCGGCGCCTGCAGGGCTTCTTCATGGGGGAGGTGATGAAGCGCTCGCGAGGGAAGGCGGATCCCAAGGAGGTGGCGCGGAGTCTGGGACGGGCGTTGGAAGGCGGTTGAGGAAGCAGGGTGTCAGTCGCCGGCCCCCGTCTCCTCGTCCGTAACGGGCTTTTCCGGCATCCCCAGCTCGGACGGTAGCTGTAGCCCGGGGATCTCGATGTTGTTGGCTCGTGGCACATAGATCAGCGGATCCCCTGGAAGCGGGAAGTAGGTGTCGGCGGCCTCGTACAGGGCCTCCGGGTCCTCCCTGTCCCCGCTTCTTGCCAGCGCCTCCCGTCGGAGCTTCTTCGCCATCCTGAGGTTCCTATCCCCAATGGGATCCAGTGCGCGAGCACGCGCGCCATCGTCGCTCACCATCGATTCCATCACGTAGTCGAAGGCCAGACGCATGTAGATATCGCGCAGCGCGGTCGGCAGATCGAACCGCGACCGCCGGAGGATCCCGTCGAAGATCTGCTTCCACCGCTCCGCGTCCTGGAAGGCGATCATTCCCCGGAAGAGGCGCCGGTTGGTGCGGAACGAAAAGATGGTGCGGGAGAGCACCTGATCGAAGAGATCGTCCGCTTCGGCATGGTCGTGGTGCAGGACCACGTCTCGGGCCGTGCCCAGGAACCGCTCCCCCAGGTGCACGTCCATCCGGTGCTCCCAATAGGTGTGCCCCAACGCGGCGGTGGTGGGGGTCAGGAGGAGCCTTCGGGGCACGTAGAGGTTGTGTGCGATCGTGTCGGCTGCAAGGTGGGAGAGATAGCCCAGTCCCACAGCCCGGAGCTCCTCGGTCTCCGCCGTGTCGAGGATTTCGTGCCCAATGTGCCAACTGTGCGAATGGCGCCCTGCGTCCGCGTACTTCTTGGCGAAGGAAATATCGGCCGCGACGGATCCGTAGAGGTACGCGACGGGATACCGTTCCAGGGTGGCGCGAATCGCGGGCGGCAGGATGTGGCTGGCCGAAAGGACCGCCTGGCCGATGGCGATGTGGGTGCCAGGTCCCCACGCGAGGAGCTCACCCGGAGTGAGGAGGAGCCAGGCGCACGCCCATGCCACGGAGCTCAGGAGGTAGTACACGGGGACCTTCTCCGGCTCAGGTGCCCGCTCCGCACCATCGCCGTGCGTGGCCACGCGGGACGCATTCGGACGCCATGAGAGCGGCCAACAGGGCCCCCGAAGCGGCTCCGAGGAGCACTCCGAGCAGGAACTCCACCGAATCCCTCTGGGGGCGATCCATCACTCCTCCTCCACTGCGGGGGGGTCAGCCTGACGGGCCCCGGGGACGGCCGGGCCGGCTCCGGACGGACCAGGCGACCTCCCCGGTGAGAAGCCCGGCGTCGGGGGCGGAGGTGGGCGCTCCCGATCGCGTGCCCTCCTTCCTTCACGGCCGCGGTTCCGGTTGGCGGAGCCGAGGTGGCCGATCCCCCGTCGCACCCCGCGGGCCGTACTGGCGGTGTCCACGAAGACGTCCTCGGCTTCCAACTGGATCACCTCCATGAGAGCGTTGAACTCCTCGATGCGATCCTCCATCCGGTCGGAGATTCGCTCGATCCGGGTGGCGAGCTCCCGGCCCGAGCCGCGAATGACCTCCGCCTCGTCGGCGAGCGTGCGGGAAACCTGCTCCAGGTTTCCTGCCGCTCCTCGCAGGTGCTCCACTCCTCGATCCGTGGCGATCCGACCGGCAATCTCCTGAAGGAGCCGGTTTAGATGCCGGGTCTGAAGGATGAGGAACACGAGGACGGCGAGAAACCCGAGGAGGGTGATGCTGATCATCCCCGCCGTGATGCCGAAGATCATGTCGAATGAATCGCGCACGGGAACCGACATTACCGTGTCCGCCACCTGAGCGGCGGGGAGAGCCGAGAACAGCGTCAGAGGGATCATGTCTTGAGGATAACTTCGAGGACCCTTTCCGTTCCACCCCGCAGGAATCGCCGGGGTAGCGGTTGTAGTCCCGGGATCCCTCCCGTAACTTCCCGAGCCCGACCGTCCGAAGGTCGCCGCCTCGCAGCGGAACGGTCTCCTGACCCCGCTCCATCCGCATTCCGACGCGCCCAGACATGGCTCACTTCGAAGTTGAGGGCGGACACACCCTCTCGGGCGAAATTCGCCCAACCGGCAACAAGAACGCGGCACTCCCTTGCCTGGCGGCCACGCTCCTTTCGGCGGAGCCCGTCATTCTGGAAAACGTCCCCCGGATTCGGGATGTGGAAACCCTCCTCGAGATCATCCGGTCGCTGGGTGCGGACGTGGAATGGCTCGGACCGGACCGGGTTCGCGTGGACGCAGGTGAGGTCAGGGTGGGGCGTCCGGACCCTGGGCTCGCCGAGCGAATCCGCGCCTCGATCCTTCTCGCGGGTCCGCTCCTCGCCCGATTCGGAAACGTGACCCTCCCTCCCCCCGGGGGGGACGTCATCGGTCGGCGTCGTCTCGACACCCACTTCCTCGCCTTTCGCGCGCTCGGCGCAGGGGTGACCTTCACTCCGGAGGATTTCAGGATCAAGGCCGACTCGCTCGAGGGGGCGGACATCTTCCTCGACGAGCCGTCGGTAACGGCCACCGAGAACGCGATCATGGCGGCCGTGCTCGCCCGCGGGGAGACGCTCCTGCGGAACGCAGCCGCGGAACCCCATGTGCAGGACCTCTGCCACCAGCTCGTGGCAATGGGAGCCCGGATCGAGGGGATCGGCACCCACCAGGTACGGATCCAGGGCGTGACCGAGCTGGGTGGGACCACCTTTCGGATTGGCGCGGACCACATCGAGGCCGGATCCTTCATCGGTCTCGCCGCGATAACCGGAAGTGTCCTCACCGTCCGGGACGCCCCTTTCCACCATCTGGACTCGACGCTCCTAGGATTCGAGCGCCTGGGCGTAGTCTGCGAGAGGGAGGGCGGCGACCTCGTGGTCCATGGAAACCGGGACCGGGTGGTCCGCCAGGACGCCTTCGGCCATGTACCCAAGATCGACGACGGTCCCTGGCCCGCGTTTCCCGCCGATCTCACCTCGATCGCCCTCGTCACCGCGACCATTTGTCAGGGGACCATCCTCGTGCACGAGAAGATGTTCGAGTCGAGGATGTTCTTTACCGACAAGCTGGTGGGGATGGGCGCCCGGATCGTCCTCTGCGATCCCCATCGGGCGGTCGTGGTGGGTCCCAGCGAGCTGAGGGGGGCCTCCCTGGAGAGTCCCGACATCCGGGCGGGGATGGCTCTGCTGCTCGCGGCCCTCGGCGCCGAAGGGGTATCTCGGATCCACAACATTCAGCAGATCGAGCGGGGTTACGAGCGGATCGACGACCGGTTGAGAGCCCTCGGGGCACGGATCGAGCGCCACGACGACACGCCCTGAGGAGGCGCGCCCCGGCCCGAGCGCCCCTCGGCTCTTGAAGGAAACCCTCGAAATTCATATCATAGGTATCGGATGAGGCAGCCGCGGAGGCGGCTCTTTTTCGAGTGGGGGAGCGGGTGGCCCCCGCTTTTTTGTTGCTACGATCTCCGAAGTCGGGGGTCGGCGCAGGGTTTCGGGCGTCGGTAAGGGAGGATCGGTTGGCTACGGCGATTCCGGAGATCGACCGCGAGCTGGAAGCTCGCGTCGCGAAGCTGGGGATGGAGGTGGTGGAGATTGAATGGGCCGGCAGTGATCGCAGGCCCATTCTGCGTCTCCGGGTGGATCACCCTGAGTCCGCCTCTGGCCAGGGTGTCACCGTGGACGATTGCGTCAGGGTGAGCCGGGAGCTCGAACCCTGGCTCGACGAGTACCCGACGCTCTCGGAGAAGTATACCCTCGAGGTGTCGTCGCCGGGTGTGGAACGACCGCTGGTTCGCCGGCGGGACTTCGTCCGTTTTCGAGGGGAGGAAGTGGTTTTGAAGGGGCGTGCTCCGTTGGGGGGCACCCGGGCGTCCCGCCTGGAGGGCGTGCTCGAGGCCGTTCTCGGGGGGGAGGCACAGTACGTAGTGCAGATTCGTCGAAAGGGGGGGGAGCTCGTAGAGGTCCCTCGCGAGGAGATTCAGCGAGCGAATCTGGTCTATCGATGGAACGAGGAGGGCTGAGCTGCTTCAGCTGAGCGACCCCTCCCTGACCCGCCCCGATGCGCGGGGTGATATCAATACCGGGCTAGCCCCGGAATGAGGTGACTATGGCCAACGCCGGACAGATCGTGGCCGCCATCCGGGACATGGCGGCTTCCAAGAGCCTCTCCCACGAGGACATGAACGACCTCATCCGGGATGGGATCCTGGCCGGTCTCGGTCGGATCTTCGGACCGAATGTTCGGGCCGAGATCGACATTGCGGAAGGAACCGGGGAGATTGAGATCATCGTGCTCAAACGAGTCGTGGAGGAGGTCGAGGACTCCTCCGCCGAGATCTCGCTGGAGAAGGCTCGCTGGGACGACCCGACCTACGAGGTCGGAGACGTCATGGAAATCCCCGTGGACTTCTCCGAGTTCGGACGGAACGCCGTGATGGCGACGAAGCAGAGGATCGTCCAGAGGGTGCGGGAGGGTGAGCGCGAGAAGATCCGCGACGAGTTCCAGCACCGCGTCGGGGAACTCCTCTCCGGCGAAGTCCAGCAGATCGAGCGTGGGAAGATCGTGGTCATGATGAACCGGGCGAAGGACGCCGAGGCCATCATCCCCTGGAAGGACCAGAACCCGCGGGAGCGTTTTCGGCAGGGAGATCCGATCCGGGCGGTGCTCAAGAAGGTGGATGAGACGCCGAAGGGCCCGAAGCTCATCCTCTCCCGAGGGGATCCCCTCTTCGTCGAGGCCCTGTTCAAGCTGGAGGTGCCGGAGATCTATCAGGGGATCGTGGAGATCCGGGCGCGTGCCCGGGAGGTCGGCGGACGCACCAAGATCGCGGTATGGTCCCGGGACGAATCCATCGACCCGGTGGGTGCCTGTGTCGGTCTCAAGGGGTCGAGGGTCCAGGCGGTGGTTTCGGAGCTCGGCGGGGAGCGCATCGACATCGTGCCGTGGCACCCCGATCCTGAGATCTTCGCCCGACGCGCACTCGCTCCTGCGCGCGTCTCCAAGGTGATCTCCGACCCGGAGAAGATGGTTATCACGGCCATCGTGGACGAGGACCAGCTCTCGCTCGCCATCGGGCGGAACGGTCAGAACGTTCGCCTGGCGTCGCAGCTCATCGGGTGGCAGATCGACCTCTATGGGTCGCGGGAGTGGCTGGAGAGGGGAGCCGATGCCGCGCTCTTCACCGGTGACGACGATCCCGACATGGAGACCGCCAACTTCCCTCTCTCGGAGTTGGACCTGCCCGCCTCCGCTCTGGCGGCCCTGGAAGCCTCTGGATATAGTACTTTTCTCGATATTATCGACCTGGAGCGGGTGGACTTCGAGAAGGTCGAGGGCCTCGAGGCCCAGGATGTGGAGTCCCTCCTCGGCATCATCGATGAGCTGACAGTCGAGGTCGAAGAAGAGCCGGCGAGTGAGGCATCCGAAGGCGGCTCGCCCGAAGACGCCGGGAAGGAGGACGCCGAGGAGGAAGAGGCTTCCATTGCTCCGACGGACCGGCCGGGTGATGGGGATGACGACGGAGCCCGGAGCTGACGAGCGGGTGCTCGGCCTGCTGGGCCTCGCCCGGCGGGCTGGTTCGGTGGTGCGCGGCGTATCGGCCGTGCGCGATGCCGTCCGGTCCGGGGAGGCTCGACTCGTGATCCTGGCGGAGGATGCTTCGGCGGGCCAACTGGGGAAGTTGACCGGGCTCCTCGAGGCGAGAGAAGTGGTGGTGCGTTGGATGGAAAGTCGTGAACGGCTCGGGTTGGCCATCGGACAGGCTCCGATTTCCGCTCTGGCCGTCACGACACAATCGTTTGCAGAAGCGCTCTCGGGTTTGATGCGGAGCCACCCCCATGATGGGGTGGCTGACCGTGCGGGCACCGAACGCCAAGGAGGAACGCGGTAGCGATGCGGGTGGCAGAACTAGCACAGGATCTGAGCGTCTCCAAGGAGGCGGTCCTCTCTCTCCTTCGGGCCATGGGAATTCCCGTTCCGGATGCCAGGGCGAAGGTGAATGACGCCGATGTCGCACGGGTGCTGGCCCGGGTTGAGAAGGAGCGTCGCGCGGGGACGAAGGATGCGGCCGAGGCCGTGCAGGCGGCCATCGAGGAGTCTCGTACTCCCCGCCGCCGTCGCCGTCGACGTCGCGCCGATGCTGAGGAGGACGCGGGTGCGGAGACCGCCGAATCCGGAGCGGAGGAGGCTGCTGACGCGCACGAGGAAGGCGCGCCCGAGCGAGGCACGGAGGGGGAGGCCGCCGACGCTCCCTCCGAAGCGGTCGACGAGCCGACGGAGGTGAGCGCCGAAGCGGAGCCGAAGGAGGGCGAAGTCGAAGACGCCACGCCCACCTCCTCTGCCGCCGAGGACGAACCCGCCGAGGTTTCCGTAGCGTCCGAGGCCTCCGAAACCTCATCGGACGAAGAGAATTCGGTGTCCAGCGCAAGGGAGGAGGCAGAGTCGAGCGGGGAGGAAGCGGGGGATGAGGGATCGCGGAAGAAGCGACGCCTGCGTCTTCCCTCCGACGTCTCCGAGGGCGGGGCATCCGAATCGCCCGCTCCGGCACGTGCCAGTTCCGAGGCCAAGGAGGAGGAAGAGCCCAAACCGGTTCCGGCTGCGAGCGCAGGCCCGGGGGGGCAGGTCCGAATCCAGGCCGGCGGCTACACCTCCGAGGGCCGTCGAAAAGAGAAGAAGAAGGGAAAGCGACGCCAGCGAGTGGACCAGGACGCCGTCCAGGACAACATCCAGCGGGTCATGGCGGAGTTGAAGGGCGGTGGGGGCGGCGGAAAGAAGCGGCGACGGAAGGGGAGTAGCCAGCCTTCCCGCGAGGAGCGGGAGGCCCAGGAGGAAGTGGTCCGGCAGAAGGAGGAAGAGGAGGCCAAGACCGTTCGGGTGAATGAGTTTCTTACGGTGGCCGAACTCTCCGAGCTCATCGACGTGCCCTCCACCGAACTGGTGGGGGCGGCCTTCAAGAACCTCGGCCTGATGGTCACGATCAACCAGCGGCTCGACTTCGATCAGATCGAGTTGCTTCTCGACGAATTCAACTTCCGCGCGGTCCGGGAGGAAGAGTACACCGGAGGAACCGAGGAAGAGGTCGAGGAGGAAGTGGAGGATCCGGAGGACCTGAAGCCGCGGCCTCCGGTCGTGACCGTGATGGGACACGTGGACCACGGGAAGACGCTTCTCCTCGACTCCATTCGCAAGACCAACGTGGTGGCCGGCGAGTCCGGAGGGATCACCCAGCACATCGGGGCCTACCACGTCGAGCTCGACGACGGGCGGACCATCGCATTCCTGGATACCCCGGGCCACGCGGCCTTCACCGCCATGCGAGCGCGGGGAGCCGACGTAACGGACATCGTGGTCCTGGTGGTGGCGGCGGACGATTCCATCATGCCTCAGACCATCGAAGCGATCTCTCACGCCAAAAACGCCGGCGTGCCCATCGTCGTGGCGATCAACAAGATGGATCTTCCCGCTGCGGATCCGGGTCGGGTGAAGCAGGCGCTGCTCCAGCACGAAGTCACCGTCGAGGATTTTGGGGGTGACGTTCTGGTGGCCGAGATTTCCGCGAAGAGCGGGAAGGGGATGGACGACCTGCTCGAGAAGATTCTGCTTCAGGCCGAGTTGCTCGAACTCACGGCAAATCCCGATAGGGAGGCCGAGGCGGCCGTCATCGAGTCCAAGCTCGACGTGGGCAAGGGTGCGGTGGTCACGGTTCTCGTCCAGAAGGGAACGCTCGAGGTGGGTGACTCCTTCATCTGCGGGAAATACGACGGCCGTGTCCGAGCCATGCTGGATGAGCGTGGCAAGCCCGTCGCCGTGGCCCCTCCCGGAAGACCGGTTCAGATTCTGGGAGCGGGAGGAGTCCCCCAGGCCGGAGATACCCTCCAGGTCATGGATGCCGACCGGGCCGCTCAGATCGCGCAGACCCGTCAGCGGCTGGAACGCGAGAAACAGCTCCGAATCAAGGATCGGGGGCTGAAGCTCGGGGACCTGGCCCACTTCATGTCCGCGGGCGAGGTCAGTACCCTGCCCATCATTGTGAAGGCGGACGTGGACGGCTCCGTTCAGGCGGTTGCCGACTCTCTGGAGCAGCTTTCCACGGGTGAGGTGCGGGTCGAAATCATCCACCGAGGGGTGGGTGCCATCAACGAATCGGATGTGCTCCTCGCCGAGACCGCGGGTGCCGTGATCATCGGCTTCAGCATCCGTCCCGACCTGAACGCGCGTCAACTCGCGGAGCAGAACGGGGTGGATATTCGGCTCTACGAGGTGATTTACGAGGCGGTGGATGAAATCCGGAGCGCGCTGGAGGGAATGCTCGCGCCGGAGAAGAGGGAGACACTCCTGGGGACCGCCGAGGTTCGCGAAGTGTTCAGGATCACCAAGGTAGGTGCCATCGCCGGTTGCTACGTGACCGAAGGCATCGTAGACCGACGAAGCCAGGTCCGGTTGGTTCGGGACGGGCAGGTCGTCTACACGGGCGAGATCTCCTCTCTGAAGCGTTTCAAGGACGACGTCAAGGAGGTCCGCGAGGGATTCGAGTGCGGGATCGGAATCGCGAACTTCAACGACATCAAGGTCGGTGACATGATCGAGTGCTTCCAGGTGGAGGAGTTCGCTCGCACCCTGGCCAGTTCGGCCGGGGGCGCTGCCAGCTGACGACCTCCCTCCTTCCGGCCCGTTCCCGGCTTTCCGGTTCAGGCGAACAATGGCCACCGTTCTCGTCCTCACGTGGGAGTTTGCGATCCCCGGCTGCCGCTCGTTGAAGGAGAAGCGGATGGCCGTCCGCTCTCTCAGGGACCGGATCCGGAGTCGCTTTCACCTTTCCGTCGCGGAGACCGATCACCAGGACGTCCACGACCGAGCCGAGCTCACTGCTGCCGTCGTCGCATCGGATGGGCGGCTCGCGGACTCGGTGGCCTCCAAGGTGGATGCGTTCGTCGCCGAGGAAGGACGGATGGTCGTCCTTTCCTTCCGATCTGAGCAGGTCTGACAGCGCCGCACGGCGGCGCGCGAGAGGATCCCACAGCAAGGGATGGTTCGCAATGAGCAGAAGAACGGCCCGACTGAACGAACAGTTCAAACGAGAGGTGTCGGACATCCTCCACAGGGACGTACGGGACCCCCGCGTGGGCACGCCGACGGTAACGGACGTGGAGGTGACTTCCGACCTGTGGTTGGCGCGAGTCTACGTGCGACCGGGGCCGGGGGAGGACCTCGAGGAGCGCGGCCCGGAGCTCCTGGCGGGCCTCGAGGCTGCGGAGCCTTTCCTGCGACGGGAGCTTGCCGAGCGGCTCAGCCTTCGCCGAATCCCTGAGTTGCGCTTCGAATTGGACCGTACACTCGACCACGCCCTCCGCATCGAGAGCATTCTCCGTGAGGTGCTTCCCCCCGATCCCGAGGGCGACGAAGGGCGCGGGGTGGATACCGACAAGGGGACGGGTGAGGGCGACGATGCCTCTGGGGAGTCGGAGGGAGGGCAGAAGTGACCTTCCCGGATGGGTTCAGGGATGGTCTTCTCCTGGTGGACAAGGGTGGCGGGGAGACCTCGCACGACGTAGTGGCTCGGGCCCGGCGCAGCTTCGGAGTGCGAAGGATTGGTCACACGGGCACCCTCGACCCCTTCGCGACCGGCCTCCTCTTGCTCTGTATTGGGAAGGCGACGCGCATCGCGGAGTATCTCCACGGCTTCTCCAAGAGCTACGTCGCTACGGCGCGCCTCGGGCAGGTCACCACCACCCTCGATCCGGAAGGCGAGGTGGTCTTGGAGAACCCCGCTTGGCGGGACCTCCAGCCCGACGCCATCGGCCAGGCGCTCGAGGACCTTGTGGGCCTGCAGGAGCAACGGCCGCCTGATTTCTCCGCCAAGAAGCTACAGGGGGAGGCCGCATACCTTCGTGCCCGGCGGGGGGAGGTTGTGGAGATCGAGCCCGTGCAGATTGAGGTGCATTCCATCGAGCTCGACCGGGTGGAGCTTCCCCGGATCGTGTTCTCAACGACTGTCTCCACGGGTACGTACATCCGGTCCCTCGCCCGCGATCTCGGAGAGCGCCTGGGGGTCGGGGCCCACCTCTCGGCGCTCCGTCGACTCAGGATCGGTCCCTTCGACGTGGAGGACGCCGTGCCCTCGTCCGAGCTCGAATCAGCCGGGAACGTCCAGGGGGCGTGGGTGGATCCGCTCGATGCCCTGGCCCATCTGCCGCGGCATGATGTCGGCCAGGAGGAGGCCCGCCGGCTGGGGTCGGGGCAGCGGCTGGATGTCTCCAGGGGCGATTTTCGGTCCGGCGAGCCCGTGGTCGTGGCAGAGGGTCGGCGCCTGGTCGCGATCGCCGTGGCGGAGGATGGACAGCTGCGTCCGCGGAAGGTTTTCACGGAGGGATGAGCGGAATGTCCGAGCGGTCGGGCGATGGCGCCTCTCTGGAGTGGCCGGCGTCGGGCATCCCCACGGACGGTCGGGGAACCGTGGTGACGGTCGGGACCTTCGACGGCGTTCATCGCGGCCACTGGGCGGTCCTTCAGGAGATCCGGCGACGGGCGGCCGCGGCGGACCGGCGGGCCGTGCTCGTGACCTTTCACCCGCATCCGTTACGGGTCGTCAACCCGAAGATCGCCCCGTTGCTCCTCACCACGCCGGAGGAAAAGAAGGAGATCCTCGCGGAGAGCGGCCTCGAATATGCCCTCTTTCTCCGCTTCACCCCCGAACTGTCGAGACTTTCGCCCGAGCGGTTCGTCGAGGACATCCTCGTTGGAAGGCTGGGGGTAAAGGAGCTGGTCATCGGGTATGATCACGGTTTCGGTCGGGGGCGGTCCGGCGACGTCGGCACGCTCCAGGCGCTGGGCCGCAAGCTGGATTTCGACGTGGATGTGGTAGGTCCGGTGGCGATGGGCGATGAGCCCGTGTCCAGCAGTCGGATCCGGGCCGCCGTGTCGGGGTCGGAAATGGATCGGGCCAGGGAGGGTCTCG
This sequence comes from Gemmatimonadota bacterium, assembly GCA_040905325.1. Lineage (GTDB taxonomy): Bacteria > Gemmatimonadota > Gemmatimonadetes > Longimicrobiales > Gaopeijiaceae > JBBDRS01. The sequence continues at coordinate 215,134 of JBBDRS010000038.1, read as the reverse complement.
GCCGGCCGTATTCCCTTCGCGGGATGGTGGTTCGGGGGGACGGGCGGGGACGGGACCTCGGCTTTCCGACAGCGAACCTGCACGTCGGACATCCCACAAAGCTCCTGCCTCCGGAGGGGATCTACGCGGTCAGGGCCATGCTCCCGGGTGGTTCGGTGGATGGAGCGTTGCATCTCGGTCCGCGGCCCACCTTCCAAGGCTCGACGCCCACCCTGGAGGTGCACCTGATCGATTTCGACGGCGATCTCTACGGTGCCGAACTGCGGATCGACTTCGTCAGCTTCCTTCGCCGAATAGAATCCTTCTTGAGTGTGAAGGCGCTCATCCGTCAGATGGCAACCGACGTTCGTTTGGCGCGCGCAGCGCTGGCGGGCCCGTGAACGCGCTCTACACCTCTGGGCCCTCAGCGCGTCCTGCTCCCGCCTTGTACGTCGGGTGTCCACGCATTATCGTACAAGGCTGAACACTCAGGCACGACGGGTTTCCCGTCAGCAACGCACCCCATACGGCTTCTCCTGCAGCTTCGAGCTCTGGAAGAGGCCAGGTATCCATGACGAAAGAAGAAATCATCCAGAAACATCAGGTCCACGAAAACGATCGTGGAAGCGCTTCGGTCCAGATCGCGCTCCTCACACACCGGATCAACCACCTCCGCGACCACTTCGGGACGCACAAGGGCGATCACCACAGCCGCAGGGGACTCCTCCGGATGGTCGGTCGTCGGCGCAGCCTTCTTGAATACCTGAAGGCGACGGATCTGGATCGGTACCGAGAGCTCATCGAGTCGCTCGGACTCAGAAAGTAGGATAGGATCGACGCGGCGACCGGAATTCCCCGGCCGCCGTGTCTCGTTTCACGCTCTGGGACCGGCAACGGTCGGCCCTGATCATGCGGCTGGTCCGGCGGTGGGCCTCATCGGTCCCCCCTCGGCTCGGCGGTCGCACCGGCCCCGGATCCGCAGAGCATGGAACGAAGAAGCGGGCTCGCGGGAGGCCTCACACCCTCCCCTCGCCCAACGTCAATCTGTGGAAATGGAAAAAGCGAAGAACATGCAGAGAATCGAAAGGCAGTTCGCGGGACGTACCCTGACCCTGGAAACGGGTCGCCTGGCCAAGTTGGCCCACGGATCGTGTCTCGTACAGTACGGGGAGACGGCAGTGCTCTGCACCGCCACGGCGCAGGACCGGCCGACGCACCTCCCCTTCTTCCCCCTCACGGTGGAGTACCGGGAGAAGACCTACGCGGCGGGGAAGATCCCGGGGGGATTCTTCAAGCGCGAAGGGCGCCCCGGCGAAAAGGAAATTCTCTCGGCACGGCAGATCGATCGTCCGATTCGGCCTCTCTTTCCGGAGGGGTTCCAAAACGAGACGCAGATCATTTGCAACATTCTCTCAGCCGACCAGGAGAACGACGCCGACGTCCTGGGGCTTCTTGGCGCCTCCGTGGCGCTGAACATCTCGAAGATCCCCTTCGACACCCTGGTGGCGGCGGTGCGCATCGGCCGCATCCGGGGCAACTGGATCCTGAATCCGACCTTCCAGCAGCTCGAGTACTCCGATGTGGAGATCGTCGTCGCCGGAAGCCGCGACGCGCTCCTCATGGTGGAGGGCGGCGCGGTCGAGGTTCCCGAGGATGAGATCCTCGAGGGACTCGAAGTCGCGCACGAGGGGATTCGGGAGCTCGTCGAAATCCAGGAAGAACTCATCGAGGGACTCCGCCAGCCGACCATGGGGTGGGTCTCGACCCTTCCCGATGAAACGCTCAGACAGAAAGTGTCGGAGCTGGCCCGCCCGCGGATCCGCGAGGCGATGGCCATCACCGAGAAGCAGCAGCGGAACCAGGCGCTCGGCACGGTGCGGGAGGACGTCACCACCCAGCTCCGCGATCTCCTCTCTCCCGAGGAATTCGGGAAAGCCGAGTCCAAGGTAGGCGAGATCCTTCGCTCCATCGAGAAGCAGGTGATGCGCCAGCTCATCCTCGACGAGGGGAGCCGGCCTGACGGTCGTGACCTCGACACGGTACGGGACATCCAGTGCGAAGTGGGCATCCTCCCTCGCACCCATGGCTCGGCCCTTTTCACCCGCGGGCAGACCCAGGTCCTCGCGGTGGCGACTCTCGGGACTTCCCGCGACGAGCAGCGGATCGACAGCATCGACGCGCGGGAGGAAGTGAAGAAGTCTTTCATGCTGCACTACAACTTTCCGCCCTTCTGCACCGGTGAGGCGAAGCCCATGCGGGGTACCTCGCGGCGGGAGACTGGACACGGGGTGCTCGCGGAGCGCGCCATCCAGCCCCTCCTTCCGCAATACGACGACTTCCCCTACACCATTCGCGTGGTGGCCGATGTGCTCGAGTCGAACGGCTCGTCGTCCATGGCCTCGGTTTGCGGGACATCCATGGCGCTCATGGCCGCGGGCGTTCCCATTTCGGCCCCGGCCGCCGGGATTGCGATGGGATTGATCAAGGAGGGCGACAAGGTCGCGATCCTCACCGACATTCTCGGGATGGAGGACGCACTCGGTGACATGGATTTCAAGGTCGCCGGAACGCGGAACGGCGTGACCTCCATCCAGATGGACATCAAGGTGGAAGGTCTCAGCCGCGAGATCCTTCAGGACGCGCTGACCCGGGCCACGAGGGCCCGCCTCGGGATCCTGGACATCATGGATCAGACCATCTCCGAGCCGCGCGACGAGCTCTCCCCGCACGCGCCCCGGATCACGACGATGCAGGTGAACCCCGAGAAGCTAGGGGAAATCATCGGACCCAAGGGCAAGACCATCCGCGCGATCCAGGACGAGACGGGCGCGACCATCGAGGTCGATGACTCCGGCCTGGTGAAAATCGCGTCGGTCACCGGAGAGGGTTCGACTCGAGCGCGCGAAATGATCGAGGCCATCGTGCAGGAGCCCGAGGTGGGCCGGGTCTACGAGGGTCCCGTCAAGAACACGACGACTTTCGGAGCGTTCATCGAGATCATTCCCGGCGTGGAGGGCCTCTGCCACATCTCCGAGCTGGCGGACGGACGCGTCGAGAACACGGAGGACGTGCTCCAGCGGGGTGTCATCACCCGTGTGAAGCTCCTGGCCATCGACGAAAAGGGCCGGCTTCGTCTTTCCCGCCGGGCAGCCATCGAAGAAGAGGGCGATAAGGTCGCGGAGGTCGAGGCGGCCAGCCGGTGATGCGTCCAGCAGTCGAGGATCGACGGCGCAGTGGGGGCTCGAGAGCCCCTGCTGCGCCGTCGGCGCGTGGGGCGGCTTCGTTCGCCTCGGCCCCCGTGAACGGCACTGCGGACGTCGGGCTCGTTCACGGCACGATGAACGAAACCCTCACCCCCGGGGGGACGAGGGTCCTGACCGAGTCCATCCCCGGCGTCCGGTCCGTGTCGGTCGGGGTCTGGGTGCGCCAGGGTTCCGCGCACGAGCCCCCCGAACTCTACGGTGCGAGCCACCTTCTGGAGCATCTGGTCTTCAAGGGCAGCACCACCCGGACACCGCACCAGATCGCCATGGCCCTGGAGCGGCTGGGGGGCTCGCTGGATGCCTTCACGTCGCGAGAGCACACGTCCTATCAGGCGCGGGTCCTGTCCGAGCACCTCCCGGTGGCCATGGATGTCCTCTCCGATCTCGTACGAAATCCGCTTCTTCGGGAAACGGACCTCGAGCTCGAAAGGGAAGTGGTACTCGAGGAGATCGCCACCGTCGAGGACGTGCCCGACGACCTCGTGTTTGAACTGCATGGTGAAAAGCTCTGGGGCGATCACCCCTATGGACATTCGATCCTGGGGACCGCGGACTCGGTTCGCAGCCTGCCCATCGAGGCGCTGCGGGAGATCCACGAAAGGCGGTATCTCGGGGGGGAGCTCATCGTCGCCGCCGCCGGACATCTCGAGCACGAGCAGGTCGTGGAGATGGTGGAGCGGCACTTCTCGGGGACTGCGGGGGACGCGGCGGAACCCATTCCCTGGCCGCAGGGGGACGCACCCATCGGGGAGATCCAGGTGGAGCGGTCACTCGCCCAGAGCCACATCGTCGTGGGGTCGCGGACGCCACCCCGGACGGATGCGGCGCGGTTCCCGCTGGTCCTTGTCTCGTCGGCCTTCGGAGGGGGTATGAGCTCGCGTCTCTTCCAGCGGATCCGCGAGGAGCTCGCCATGGCCTACTCGGTCTATTCGTTCCAGGCTTTCCACTCGCGAGGAGGTTCCACGGGCGTTTACGTCGGGACCCGTCCGGGCACGGCGGGGAAGGCCATCGACGCAGTCCTGGAGGAGTATCAGCGGCTGGCGTCCGAAGGCCTCTCCGGCGAGGAACTGCGGAAGGTCAAGGATCAGGTCAAGGGACAGGTGATGCTCTCGCTCGAATCAACTTCCTCGCGCCTCTTTCGCCTCGCCGGCTTCGCACTGTACGATCAGCCACGACTCACGCTGGATGAGCTACTGCAGGCCATCGAGACGGTGTCCATCGAGGATGTTGCGGACGTCAGCGCCCGGTTCTTCGATCCGGAGGGGCAGACGATCCTGCGCCTCGGTCCAGGACATGCCTGACACAGCGTCTTCTCCGCACGAGCCACCAGGATACAGGGGGTAGAATGAACATCGGGGTGCCCAGGGAGATCAAGGCCAACGAGTACCGCATTTCCATGGTTCCCGCCGGGGTCGAGGCGGTCACGCGCAGAGGTCATCGGGTAATGGTGCAGGCGGGAGCGGGGGAGGGAAGCGGGTTCCCCGACCAGGCCTACCAGGCTGCGGGCGCGGAGGTTGTGGAGACCGCGGAAGAGGTCTGGTCACGAGCGGAGATGATCGTGAAGGTAAAGGAACCTATCGCTTCCGAGTGGCCCCTCATCCGGCCGGGCCAGCTCCTCTTCACCTACTTTCACTTTGCAGCCTCCGAGCCGCTCACCCGGGCGCTCATGGACTCGGGCGCGGTCGCGGTCGCCTACGAAACCGTCCAGCTCGAGAACGGTGAGCTCCCCCTCCTCACCCCGATGTCCGAGGTGGCCGGTCGTCTGTCGATCCTCGAGGGGGCGAAGTATCTGGAGCGCTTTTACGGCGGGCGAGGTCTGCTGTTGGGAGGCGTTCCGGGCGTCCTCCCGGCCCGCGTGGTGATCCTGGGTGGCGGCGTGGTGGGATCCAACGCGGCCAAGATGGCCGCCGGCTTCGGCGCCCACGTCACGCTTCTGGACATCTCCCTCACCCGCCTCCGATACCTCTCGGACGTCATGCCGGCCAACGTGGAGCTCCTCCATTCCAACCCCTACAACATCCGTGAGCAGCTCCGCACCGCGGACCTCCTCATCGGCGGTGTGCTCCTTCCCGGGAAAAAGGCTCCCTCGCTGGTCACCCGGGAGGATCTCTCCCTCATGCAGAACGGAGCGGTGATCGTAGACGTAGCGGTGGATCAGGGCGGGTGTGTCGAGACCATCCGGCCCACCACACACGAGGACCCCATCTACGAGGTGGACGGGGTCATCCACTACGCCGTGGCGAACATGCCTGGCGCCGTGGCCCGCACGAGCACGCTCGCCCTCACGAACGCGACGCTTCCTTACGCCGTCAGGTTGGCCGACGAGGGATGGAAGGCGGCCTGCCGAAAGGACCCGGCGCTCCGGCTCGGCGTCAACGTGGCAGATGGCCGTGTCACCTATCCCGGAGTCGCCGAGGCGTTCGACATGGTGGCGACCCCCATCGACCAGATGCTCGGAGAAGCCTCCTGATGGCGGATGTCCAGGTCCGGTTCCAGCGCCTCGGTCACAACCCCGATCTCCCGTTGCCCTCCAGGGCCACGGAGGGGGCGGCGGGCTACGACGTCCGGGCCGCGGAGGCCGTCGTGCTCGAACCGGGGGGGACCCAGGCCGTCTCGACGGGACTCGTCGTCGAGCTGCCCTCGGGGATCGAGGCACAGGTGCGTCCGCGCTCAGGCCTCGCCCTTCGAGAGGGGGTGGTGGTCCCGAACTCACCGGGTACCATCGATCCCGATTTCCGGGGCGAGCTCAAGGTGATCCTCATGAATCTCTCGTCCCACCCCGTGGCCATCGCCAGGGGCGACCGGGTGGCCCAGCTCGTCTTCGCCCGCTTCGAACGCCCCACGGTGGTGGAGACCGACGCGGTTGAGGAGACGGATCGGGGGGTAGGCGGGTTCGGAAGTACGGGCAGGAGCTGACGCGGCCAGCGCGCCGCTACCCCACCGGGCGCCTTGCCCTACCCCGCGGTGAACTTTAGAATCCTTGGCGTTCCCGGGGCCAGGTCGGCCCGGTTTCACCTTTCCGCCCACCTGCAGACCCCCACCGGGCTTCCAAGCATTGGCCTCCTTCTCCAAGTGGTTGAATTCGGGTTCCCTGATCCCGGTGAACGACATCGCCGTGGACCTTGGCACGGCCAACACACTGGTATACGTCAAGGGCGAGGGGATCGTCCTCAACGAACCGTCCGTCGTGGCCGTGGAGAAGGGGACCAAGAGGATTCTCGGGATCGGCCTGGAGGCCAAGCGGATGCTCGGCCGGACGCCGGAGAACATCGAGGCGGTCCGTCCACTCAAGGACGGTGTGATCGCCGACGTGGACGTCACCGAGATGATGCTCCGCCACTTTTTGAAGCAGGTCACCTCGAAGAGGATCTTCCGAATCAAGCCCCGGGTCATCGTGGGGGTGCCATCGGGGATCACGGAGCTCGAGCGGAGGGCCGTACGCTCCTCCGCGATGGCGGCGGGAGCCAAGGCCGTTTACATGGTCGCCGAGCCGACCGCCGCGGCCATCGGCGTGGGTCTGCCCATCGAGACCCCTACTGGAAACATGGTCATCGACATCGGGGGAGGTACCACAGAGATCGCGGTGATCGCCCTCTCCGGGATCGTTTCGAATACCTCGATCCGAGTGGGCGGAGACGAACTGGACTCCGCGATCGTGACCTTCCTCCGGAAGAACTACAACCTCCTCATTGGGGAGCCCACGGCGGAGGCCGTCAAGATTCAGATCGGGTCGGCCTACGATTTCGGGGAGGAGAGGGCGATGGATGTGAAAGGTCGGGACCTCGTCTCCGGAATTCCGAAGACCGTCACCGTCCACTCCGAGGAGATTCGGGAGTGCATCCAGGAGCCGATCCAGGCGATCGTCGAGGCCGTGCGGCGTGCGCTCGAGATCACCCCGCCGGAGCTCTCCTCGGACATCGTGGACCGGGGGATCGTCATGACGGGGGGCGGCGCGATGATCCGGGGACTGGACCGTCTGCTGGCGCAGGAGACCAATCTGCCGATCCATGTGGATGAAGAGCCACTCACCTGCGTGGTGCGGGGCGCCGGCCGGATCCTCGACGACCTTGGCAAGTACAGGGGAGTCCTGGCAACCTGATCGCGTCCTTCCCACCGGACGCATCGTACTCTCCGACTTCACTCCTGAGGGACCCAGCGGTCGATGCCGCACTTCGAGCTGGATCAGTCACAGCCCCGAACGAGGGGAAACCTGTTGGCTTCCCTCGGCTTCATCCTGCTCTCGGCGGTGCTGATCGTGCTTCCGCCGGCCGCTCAGGAGCAAGTCGCGGGGGTCCTGAGGGGTACGGTGCTGGCTCCCTTCCTCGTCCTTCAGGGATCGATCCAGCAGGCACGCGTCCGGTCGGTCGAGATGACCGAGCTCCAGCACGAGCTGGATGCGGCCCTGGCGGCTCTCGCGGGCCAGCGGCCTCTCCGGGAGGAGAACGACCGACTTCGGGAGCTCCTCGGCCTCGCGGACCGCGCGCCACCTGGATTCCGCTCCGCCAGCGTCATCCGGGCCGGGACTCGGGGGTCGGAGAGCATGTTCCTCCTCGATGCGGGTAGTGAGGACGGTGTGGCGATCAACGATCCTGTGGTGTCCGGGGCGGGCCTCGTCGGTCTCGTTCGGGAGGTCGGACAGCGCAGCGCCGTCGCCATGGATTGGACGCACCCCGATTTCGGGGTGGGCGCGATGACGCTAGGAGGCGAGGCCTTTGGCCTCGTCGAGCCGAGACACGGGATGTTCCGAGAGGAGGATCGGCTCCTCCTCAACGGCGTCCCGTATCACACCGAACTCGAGGAGGGCATGGCGGTGGTGACCTCGGGCAGGGGCGGCGTCTACCCCCGGGGCATACTCATCGGGACTGTCGCCGAACTCGCTGAGGCGGAGGCGGGGTGGCGCCGTGCCTACTGGGTGGAGCCGGCGGTCCGACCGGCGGCCGCGAACCATATTCTGGTCATGACCGGAGAGGTCGAGGCCTCGGCCCCCGAGGGCCTACGCCTCTGGGTCGAACCATCCACTCCCGATACCATCGTGGAGGGCCTGCAGTATCTGGATCCGGGGGGGCCGGAGTGAGGCATGCGACCCTTTATCGGCTGGTCCTGGTCCTTCTTCCGGTCCTGCACTTTCTTCTCCACGTGGGGTTCGGGCTGGGAAGAGTAGCTCCGGATCTCCTGGCGGTGGGTCTCTTGCTGGCGGCTCGCGAGGTACGCACCGGGACGGCGGCCGGGATCGGCTTTCTGCTGGGGATCATGGAGGACGCTTTTTCCCTCCTGGCCTTCGGGTCCAACGCGCTGACTTGCAGCCTCCTGGGGATCGTAGGCGCCCGGTCGAGGGATCTCTTTCTGGGAGAGTCGCTCTTCTTCCTGATGACGTACCTCGTCCTGGGCACGTGGATAAGGGCCGCGCTCCACTGGTTGCTCGCCGGCGATGAAGTTCGGAGGGGAGGCGTAGTCCTCCTGGTGGAAGCTCCTGTGGATGCCGGGTACGCCGCGGTCGTGGGGATCGCGATCCTTCTTCTGACGGGGGCGTGGAGGTCGGATCCGTCGAGTTGACTCCGGATTGGGAAGGATTCGAAGATGACGTGCTGGTTTCAGCGTAAAATGAGCGGAGGGTCAAGATCATGAAGGGGGGACATCCGGCGGAACGGCGAAAGCAGGCCCGCATAGCGCTCATCGTCCTGTGTGTGCTGATGGGCGTGCTGCTGGTTTCCTTCTTCCGCGCCCAGGTAGTCCGGGGATCCACCTGGGCCCTCCAGTCCGACTCGAACCGGTTGAGGGTGGTGCAGGTTCCTGCCCCCCGGGGGACGGTCTTCGACCGCTACGGCAGGATCATCGCGGACAACGTCCCGTCCTACTCGATCTCCCTCTTCCCCGCGCCGTCGGATTCCATCCGTGCCACTCTCGAAAGGTTGGCTCCCTACCTGGACTTATCACCCGAACGTATCGACGCTCTCGTGGAGGGTGCCGGGGTGAATCGACGCCTCCCGCTCCTCGTTACGGCCAACGCCGATCATGAGGCTGTCGCCGCCCTGGCGGAGCGGAGGGCGGACTTTCCCGACGTATTCCTCGAGATGCGACCGCGCCGGAGATACATGGGGGGCGAGGAGTTGGGCCATGTGATGGGCTACGTCGCAGAGGTGTCCGGGGCCGAACTCGAGAGTCCCATTTTCGAGGAATACGAGCAGGGAATGATCGTAGGGAAGGACGGGATCGAGCGTCAGTACGAGGGCCGCCTCCAGGGGGAACATGGGGTGCGGTACCTGGAGGTGGACGCAGTCGGTCGGGTAGTCGGCTCGTTCGAGGGCCAGGCGGCCGCAAATGCGATTCCAGGCGAGGTCATCGAACTGAATCTCGATCTCGAGATGATGCACTTCATCCACGAGATCTTTCCCGACAGCACCTCGGGAGCGGTGGTGGCGCTGAACGTCGAGGACGGGGGCATTCTGGCCCTCTACTCCGCACCCGGTTTCAATCCCAACGAGTTCGTGGGAGGAATTTCCCGATTGCTCTGGGAGGAGCTCAACACGGCTCCCTCACGCCCCCTCTTCAATCGCGCGGTAGTGGGGCGATATCCGCCCGCCTCCACCTGGAAGCTCGCGTCGGCCGCCATCGGGTTGGAGGCCGGGGTGGTGGAGCCGGGCGAGACGATGACCACTCCTTGTTTCGGGTCTTACACCTTCCAGGGCGTGACTCGACGGTGCTGGAGGCCCGAAGGGCACGGACACCTCGACCTGGCTGGTGCCATCGCCCAGTCGTGCAACGTCTGGTTCTATCAGCTCGGGCTCCGGATCGGGCTCGAGCGTCTTGTCGAGGAGGGGACTCGCCTGGGCTTTGGCGAGGCCTGCGGGGTGGACCTCCCCAGCGAGTCGGCGGGGGAGTTTCCGGAGAGCCTCGACTGGTGGTGGCGGGTCCACAACTACCGCCCCTTCGAGAACGAGGTCTTCTCGCTCGTGATCGGACAGGGCCCGAACGACCAGACGCCGCTCAAGATGGCCCAGTTCTATCTGGCCCTCGCCGGCAATGGCAGTGCCCCGGCGCCCCGCTTGCTCCGCTCATCGGGAGAGGGCGACGTCAGCGAGCAGTGGCGTCTCGACCTGAGTCCGTCGAGCCTGGAGGCCCTCCGAGAGGGCCTGCGTCAGGTGACGAGCGAGGGGACGGCCCGGCTCTCCTCCCTCGAGCACTGGGACTTCATCGGCAAGACCGGGACCGCACAGGCCACCGGGGACCGCGAGCTGCCCCACTCCTGGTTCGCGGGGATGGCCGGTCCGCGAGGCGGCGCACCAGAGGTCGTGATCGTCGCCCTCCTCGAGGAATCCCAGGGAGGTGCTGCGCCCCTCGCGGCGAAGGCGGTAGACTTCCACCTCCGCCGCAAATACGGAATCCCCGTGGACACGATCCAGACGCTCGGCGAGCACTATGCCGCGGGCGTGCCGGCGCCGTGGGCTCTACAGTAGCTCCCCGAGACCCGGTACCGTGGAGAGGCTGAGGCAGTGGGCGGGGGACCCCGTTCTGACCGGAACCGCCATCGCATTGTCCCTCTTCGGGGTGGCGATGATCTACTCCGCCGGGGTGTTGAACATTCCCAGCCCCGTGACCGAGGGCGCCTGGCGACGTCAGCTCCTCTGGCTCCTCATCTCACTGAGCGTCTTCACCGTCGCTTGGAAGATCCGGCCCGGTTGGATCGAGTGGGCCGCCCTTCCGATCTATGGGCTCGCAGTGATCCTCCTTGCAGCGACGCTCTTCGTGGGGACCGGGGTGGGGACCGCCGAGGGAGTTGAGGGCTGGATCGGGATAGGCGCGGTCCGTTTCCAGCCCGCCGAACTTGCCAAGCTCGCGGCGGTGCTGGGACTCGCCCGGGTCCTTTCAGTACGCGAGGGCCCTCCCCAGAACCTGCAGGAGCTCATCGGGCCCGCCGCCCTGATCGGGGTCCCCATCGGCCTCGTCGTTCTACAGCCCGACCTGGGGACGGCTCTCGCTTTCGTGGGGATTCTGTTCGCGGCCCTCTTCTGGGCGGGGACTTCCCCCTTCCTCCTCCTCCTCCTGGCGTCCCCAGGGATCGCGTTGATCCTCTCCTTCAGCACGCTCGTCTGGTCCACCTACTTCCTCGGCCTCATCGCGCTTCTCTACGCGTTCCGGCATCGCCTGTTTCTGGTGGAATGGGCCACCGTCCTCCTGGCGAACCTGGCGGCCGGGACCATCGCTCCTCCCCTCTGGGCACAGCTAGCCGACTACCAGAAGAACCGTCTCCTGGTATTCCTCGATCCCTCCCTGGACCCCCGGGGGGCTGGGTGGAATCTCATCCAGTCGAAGGTGGCCATAGGGAGCGGGGGCCTCACGGGCAAGGGATTCACCGAGGGTACGCAGAAGCGCCTGGACTTCCTTCCGGAACAGCATACTGACTTCATATTCAGTGTGATCGGCGAGGAATTCGGATTCCTCGGCGTGGCTCTGGTCCTCTGTGCCTTCGGGCTCCTCCTGGCGCGGCTGGTGAAGCTGGCCGAGGCCAGCTCGGATCCCTTTGCGGGCCTGGTTCACTTCGGTATCTTCGGAACCTGGCTCGTACACATCTTCATCAATGTCGGGATGACGATCGGCATCGTGCCGATCACCGGCATTCCGCTGCCCTTCCTCAGTTATGGCGGGACGTTCCTCCTGACCTGCTGGGCCCTCGTGGCCCTCTCCGTCAGGGTGCCTCGAGGGGACCATGCATAGCAGCGGAGGGTGGGAGAGACCGGGGAGGCTCAACGGATGGCATGGTTCAGAAAGCCCAGAAAGCCCATCAGCGGCGATGATCGCAGGGACGTTCCCTCTGACGTTTTCGAGAAGTGCGAGGGATGTGGAGAGATCCTCTATCGTGAGAAACTCTCGCGAAATCTGCATGTCTGTCCCGAGTGCGGACACCACCTTCGGGTGGGACCCGAGGTGTACATTAAAATCCTGACCGACGAGGGGTCCTTCCGGGAGACCGACGAGGAACTTGCCAGCGCCGATCCCCTGGGCTTCCGCGACCTGAAGAAGTACGCCGACCGGCTCGAAGCCGCAGAGGCGAAGACGGGAAGGAACGATGCGGTGGTGACCGGCAGGGCGACTCTCGACGGGATTCCCACCGCACTCTCGGTCATGGACTTTTCCTTCATCGGCGGCTCGATGGGGTCGGTGGTGGGCGAGAAGATCGCCCGGATCGGACGCATTGCCATCGAGGAGGAGCGGCCCTTCCTGAACGTGTCCGCCTCGGGGGGTGCGCGGATGATGGAGGGCATCTATTCCCTCATGCAGATGGCCAAGACATCAACCGTTCTCGCCGAGCTTCACGAGGCCGGAGTGCCCTTCATCTCGATCCTCACCCACCCCACTACGGGCGGGGTCACGGCATCCTTCGCCATGCTCGGTGACGTGAACCTGGCCGAGCCGGGGGCGCTCATCGGGTTCGCCGGACCGCGGGTGATCGAAGAGACTATCAAGCAGGAGCTTCCCGAGGGCTTCCAGAGTGCCGAGTTTCTCCTCAAGCACGGCATGGTGGATCAGGTCGTGGATCGTCGGCGACTCCGGGCGAGCGTGGTGCAACTCCTTCGCCACATGTGGGCACCCGCGCCGGGAATCTCTGGGTGAGCCCTCGGGAGGGCGAGGGAGGTCGCTCTGTCTCACGGGGCCCCATCACCGGGGATCCACTTCCCGGGCGGCTCTTTCCTCCCTTGCCGGGGGAGGTGCGATGGGGGCTCGAGCGCACGCGGCGCATCCTGGGTGCTCTCGGGGAACCCCTGCGGACCACGCCCGTCCTGCACGTCGCGGGGACCAACGGGAAGGGGACCGTGGCTCGCGTCTGGGCGGAGATTCTGCGGGCCGGCGGGTATCGCGTCGGCCTCTACACCTCGCCGGAACTCCTCTCCTTTCGGGAGCGCTTCCTCGTGGACGGTCGGCCGATCCCCGAAGACCGGCTGCTGGCCTGGGCCGACGAGCTCCGCCCCATACTCATACGGGAAGGCCCCACCTTCTTCGAAGCCGCGACCACCCTCGCCTTTCTCGCGTTCGAGAGGGAGGAGGTGGATGTCGCCGTCATGGAGGTGGGTCTCGGCGGGCGGCTCGATGCCACGAACGTCGTGACCCCGGTGGTGACGGCCATCACGAGCGTGTCCTTGGACCACGAGGCCATGCTCGGCTCCAGCGTGGTCGCCATCGCACGTGAAAAGGCGGGGATCTTCAAACCCGGGGTCAGCGCCTTTGCCGCATCCGACGATCCGGCGGTGATCGAGGCGCTCACCCAGGAGGCGGCGACACTGGGCGTCCCGTTGACCCGGATCCTCAACCCGGGAGGCACCTACACGGTCGACGGACTCCGGATGACGCTTCCGACCCGACGCTGGGGTGAGCTCGAGCTGGAATCTCCCCTGGTGGGCCGACATCAGCTCCACAACGTCGCCCTCGCGGTTCGGGCGCTCCAGGTGCTCCCACCCCGCGTGGCCGTTTCCTCCGGAGCTGTGGTGCGCGGCGTCGCCTCGGCGAGGGTTCCGGGCCGCTTCCAGGTGGAACACGAGGGGGGGAGGAGCTGGGTTCTCGACGTCGCGCACAACCCTGGAGCGGCCGCGGCCCTCGCTGCGACCCTGACCTCGGTTGATCTCCCGGAACCCAAGGTCGGGGTGGTGGGGATGGTGCTCGAGAAGGACCACGGCACCTTCCTCGAGATGTTGCGCCCGGTCTTCGAGCACCTCGTTCTGACCGTCCCTCCTTCCATGCTGGCAGACCGACGGTGGGATCCCGAAGCGCTCCTTGCTCGATTCCCGGGTGCCCTCCTCGAGACGGAACTCGATGCTGCCCTCGGGCTCGGGCGGGAGCTGGCCGGGGAGAGCGGGACGATTGTGGTGACCGGGTCCTCGGCGATCGTCGGGGACACCCTGCGGCATCTGGATCGCATCCCCGTCGAAGCCTTGCCCACCTCCGCAGATTTCGGATAGATTCGCGCCATGTCACGACCGAGTCGGTTTTCCCGGCTCCCCGGATTCAGGGATTTCCCTCCCGAGGAGCTGGCTCTGAGATCGCACATCTTCGAAACGTGGCGCCGGGTTTCCCGGCGCTACGGCTTTGTGGAATATGACGGCCCGCCCCTGGAGGAGCTGGGACTCTACACCGAGAAGAGCGGTGACGAGATCGTCACCCAGCTCTACAACTTTACCGACAAGGGAGGTCGTGAGGTCGCCTTGCGGCCGGAGATGACCCCGTCCCTCGCTCGGATGTTGGCGGAGCGGAGCCGAGCGCTCCCGAAGCCGATCCGCTGGTACTCCATACCGCAACTCTTCCGCTACGAGCGGCAGCAACGGGGCCGCTTGCGTGAGCACTTCCAGTGGAACGTGGACCTGGTCGGTGCCGAGGGGATGGGGGCGGAGGCCGAGGTTCTAGCCGTGGCGCTGGATAGCCTCGCCGAGCTGGGTCTCGGCGCCGGGGAGGTGGTCGCCCGGATCTCCGACAGGCGGCTCCTGGCGGCAATCCTGGGGAGCGCCGGAGTGCCCCAGGATCGCCTCCTGGCCGCCTACGCCGTGATCGACAAGGTCGAGCGGGAAGAGGCGGAGCGAAGCCGTGACCGGCTCGTGGAGGAGGCGGGGCTCGCCCGGGATGCCGCGGAGCGGATCCTCGATCTGTTCGGCACCCCGGGGCTGGAGGGTGTGGAGGCGGCATTCGGAGAGGACGACCAGGTGGCGGGCTCCCTCGCGGAGATCCGAGCCTTCCTGGCGGCGATGGAGGAGCTGGGATTCGGCGACAGGGTCGCCTTCGATCTCACCATCGTGCGGGGGCTCGCCTACTATACGGGCGTCGTGTTCGAGGTATTCGATCGCGCGGGCGAGTTCCGGGCCATTTGCGGCGGGGGCCGCTACGACAGCCTCCTCGAACGGATGGGCGGCGAGTCCCTGTCCGCGGTGGGATTCGGGATGGGCGACGTAGTTCTCTCGGAGATCCTGAGGGAGCGCGAAATGGCCCCTGACACCACCCGGTCCGTCGACTTCTATATCGTCGCCATCGGCGAGGAGCAGGCAGGTTTGGCTCGGAGGATCGCGGGGGTGCGCAGGGCGGCTGGGAATTCGGTCCTCTACTCCCTCGGCGGTCAGTCGGTCCGGAAGCAATTCTCGGCGGCGTCCACCGAGGGCGCGCGGAGAACCATCGTCCTCGGCCCGGATGAGGTGGGTCGCGGTGTGGCGACCCTCAGGGACATGACTTCTGGCACGGAGCGGGAGGTCGGCCTGGATGCTCTTCTCGACCTGGAATCCAAGCTCGATCTCCCTCCGACAGGTGCCGCCCACGCAGAGGGTGACCCCGCGGAAGCCGGAACCCGGACGTGAGGCAGTGAGTGACGAGGGCGGCTACGAGGAAACCCGGAAGGACATGGAGAGGGTGATCCGCCGGCTGAATGCACTCGAGTACCTCATCCTCGTCGGAGCCGCTGGGCTGGCGCTGGGTGGTGGGGCTATGGTGGCCTTCCTGCTCACGGCGGGGAACGACTGGTCCTTCCGCCTCATCTGGGGCGTGGCTGCTCTCCTCCTCTTCGTCCTTCCGGGAGCGGTCGTGCTCGGGCGAGAACGGATGGCTCAGACCCGGCGGGACCAAGCTCAACAAGATTCCATGAACCGATCCAGGGACGGAGCATAATGTCCGATCAGAAGCGCATAACGCCACGCGACGAGGATTTCAGCGCCTGGTACAACGAAGTCGTCCTCCGGGCAGAGCTCGCCGACCACTCCCCGGTCCGGGGTAGCATGGTCATCCGTCCCTGGGGGTTCGGAATCTGGGAGCGGATGCAACGGGCCCTCGATGACCGTTTCAAAGAGACGGGACACGAGAACGCGTACTTCCCCCTCCTCATCCCGATGAGCTTCATCGAGCGGGAGAAGGAGCATGTCGCGGGGTTCAAGCCGGAGCTCGCCGTGGTAACCCACGCCGGGGGAAAGGATCTCGAGGAGCCCCTCGTCATCCGGCCCACGTCGGAAACCGTGATCTACGCGATGTATGCGAAGTGGGTTCAGTCGTACCGGGATCTCCCCGTGCTCATAAACCAGTGGGCGAATGTGATGCGCTGGGAGCTCAGGACCCGTCTCTTCCTGCGGACGTCGGAGTTTCTCTGGCAGGAGGGCCACACAGCCCATGCTACGGACCAGGAGGCTCAGGAGGAGACCCTCCTCATCCTCGACCTCTATCGGCGGTTCATGGAGGATTGGATCGCCATGCCGGTAATCACCGGGCTCAAGTCCGACGCGGAGAAGTTCGCTGGTGCCGTGCGGACCTACGCCTGCGAAGGAATGATGCAGGACGGGCGGGCGCTCCAGGCGGGCACCTCGCACCACCTCGGGCAGAATTTCTCCCGTCAGTTCGACCTCACCTTCCAGAGTGAGGAAGGCACGGAGGAGTATGCTTGGAACACCTCCTGGGGGGTCTCCACCCGGCTGGTGGGAGGGATGGTCATGACCCACGGGGACGATCAGGGTATCGTCGTCCCCCCCCGTCTCGCCCCGACCCAGGTGGTCATCATTCCGATCCATCGGAGCGACGAGGACCGGACGCGCGTGCTCGAGAAGGCCGAGGAGGTCAGAACGCGCTTGCACGAGCAGGGGATTCGGGTCCGGGTGGACTCCCGCGATCACCTCAGCCCGGGGGCCCGCTTCTACGAATGGGAACGGAAAGGCGTCCCCTTCCGCATCGAGCTCGGACCCCGTGACCTGGAGAGCGGCCAGCTCGTGCTGGTGCGCCGCGTCCGGCAGGAGGACGTCGGCAAGAAGGGTAAGGAGTTCCTCCCGGAGGGTGAGGTCATCTCGAGCCTGCCCGCGCGGCTCGAGGCCTTCCAGCAGGAGCTCCTGGAGCGTGCCCGCGCCCGCAGGGAGGAGCGCTCTCACCGCGGGGTCACGTCCATCGAGGAGATGAAGGAGATCCTCGACGGTCCCGGTGGATTCGTCTACACGGGCTGGAACGGCGACCCCGCCGTAGAAGCCAGGGTGAAGGAGGAGACGCGCGCTACCCTTCGTTGTCTGCCGGACCCCGACTTCCAGTCGTCTTCTCCCCCCGCGCGCTGCGTCAGTGGCGAAGGCGAGTCGCGCACCGAGGCAGTCTGGGCGAGGGCCTACTGATCATGACGGACTCGACGGCCCACGATCGAGTACTCATCCTGGACTATGGGTCGCAGTACACCCAGCTCATCGCGCGCCGGATCCGCGAGGAGCGCGTCTTCTGCGAGATCCACCCCCCGACCCGGTCCATCGACTGGATCCGCGACTGGGCGCCCAGGGCCATCGTTCTCTCGGGGGGGCCGGCCTCGGTCTACGATCCGGACGTCCCCTCCCTCGATGCCGAGCTGCTGCGACTGGGCGTCCCGATCCTGGGCATCTGCTACGGGATGCAGCTCATCGCGCGGATCGAGGGGGGCCAGGTCCAGCGGGGCCAGAGAGAGTATGGGCGTGCGGATCTCCGCGTGGAGGACAATACCGATCTCTTCGAGGGGTTCGACCCCGGGGAGCCGGCGAGGGTCTGGTGCTCGCACGGGGACCACGTGGATCAGCCCCCGTCCGGATATCGCGGACTCGCGTCGACGAAAACGCTCCCCGTGGCGGCCTTCCGGGCGGTGGACCGGGAGATCTACGGGGTCCAGTTCCATCCGGAGGTGGCCCACACCCCCAGGGGGGAGGAAATTCTTTCCAATTTTCTGTTCAGGGTTGCCGGGTGTGAGCCCACCTGGACGCCCGGAGCCTTCGTGGATGACTCCATCGAGCGGGTCCGCGAGACCGCCGGGGAGCACCACGTCATCTGCGGGCTTTCGGGGGGCGTGGACTCCTCTGTGGCCGCGACGCTCGTCCACCGGGCGATCGGCGATCGCCTCACCTGCATCTTCGTGGACAACGGGCTGCTGCGGAAAGGGGAGCGGGAGAGTGTGGAGCGGACCTTCCGGAAGCACATGGGGATGCGCCTGGTTGTGGTGGATGCCCGCGAGGAGTTTCTGGCGGCCCTGGATGGGGTGGTGGACCCCGAGGAGAAGCGGAAGGCGATCGGGAGGACCTTCATCCAGATCTTCGAGCGGACCGCGGATGAGGAGGGCTCGGATGCCCGATTCCTCGTCCAGGGAACCCTCTACCCCGATGTCATCGAATCCGTCTCCACCGGCGGACCCTCCGTCACCATCAAGACGCATCACAACGTGGGAGGGCTTCCCGAGGACATGCGCTTCGGGCTGATCGAGCCGTTGAGGGAGCTGTTCAAGGACGAGGTGCGCAACGTGGGTCGCGAGCTGGGGCTCCCCGAGGACTTCGTGGGGCGCCACCCCTTCCCGGGACCCGGCCTCGGAATCCGCATCCTCGGGGCGGTGGACGAGACCCGGCTCCGGGTTCTCAGGGAGGCCGACGCGATCTACCTGGAGGAGATTCGGGAGGCCGGCCTCTACGACGAAATCTGGCAAGCGTTCGCCGTCCTCCTCCCCGTGCACTCGGTGGGGGTCATGGGCGACAGCCGGACCTACGAGAACGTGATCGCCCTGAGGGCCGTGACCTCTCGCGATGGGATGACCGCCGACTGGTATCCCTTCCCGTACGAGGTCCTGGGTCGGGCGTCCACACGGATCATCAACGAGGTGGCTGGGGTGAACCGTGTGACATATGACATCAGTTCGAAGCCGCCGGCCACCATCGAGTGGGAGTAGTCAGGACAGGCAGCCCATGCTGGCACCCGCCTTGCACTTCGAACGCCGATGGAGCTGGCGGCAGTGGGTGAAACCCGCCGAACGACTCGGACCGTGAGATTCTGGAGAGCCCGACATGCGTAAGACCCTGGCACCGATGCTGGCGGCCATTTCCTTCCTCCTTGCGACCTCCCCGGGGGCGGCGCAGGTGGCTTGGGATTCGCCTCTCATGGTGGCCCCCAACACCCCGGCCGGATGGGGGGTGTATCTGGTCGACCCATACCCCGGTAGCGGGATCGGCGTACTCTCGACCTGGAGGGCCTCGACGGCTCCTGGCGGATTGGGGTTCCGGGTCGGGCTGGCGGAGGACCACCGGGATCGACTCGCGGTCTACGGAGGCCTCGATTATTCGGGGATGCTTCTCCGCCGCTCGGCCGACTTCCCCATGGATGTGGCCTGGGTCACCGGCGTGGGAATCGGCGTGGGCGACGACGCGGTCCTCAGCGCTCCCCTCGGCGTTTCCATGGGGACGGACTTCGAGGCCGACGGAGTCTGGTTCAACCCCTACGCCAGCCCCCGAGTCGTCCTGGACGCACACTTCGGAGGAGACGGCGACCTGGATCTGGGGCTCGTGGTAGACCTGGGGATCGACCTTGCGTTCGATCCCGGATGGGCGGTTCGGTTTGCGGGATCGGTGGGGGACCGGAGCGCTCTCGCGGTGGGAATGAGCTTCCGGATCCGTTAGGGGTGGCAGGCGGGTGTTCCGGCTGTCGGGCCATGCTCAGGAGGCGGACGCCCCTGGTCCCGACGGGTCCTCGTCCGGCTCGGTGGCCTCCTCCACACGGTTCCGAACCTCGAGCCACACCTCCTCCATCATCGGCACGTTCCGGCCGTGCACCGCGATGAACTCACGGAGGTCGGCCTCTGTCACTCCGCGCTCCACCAGGATCCGCGTCCGGGTGCTGTCGGGAAGGTTGCTGGTTTCCCAATACATGGCCTCGTGCCTGAGATCCACATAGCTCTCGATGAAGGTCTCGGTGTCGATGGCGGCGGAGCCTTCCGAGCCAGGAAAACCCGGATCGCAGGAAGCCAGGGGAAAAGCACCCAGGAGGAGGGCCGGAAGAAGGAGGCGGAGGCGCATGGAGTGAGGCGTGCGGGAGCTGATTGGAGACGAGGTGGCACCCGAGAAGCTGCTCCCGCTTCAGGGCGAGGTCAAGCCGCCGCGGGCAGAGCGTCCCCTTCAGAGAGAACCAAGTCGAGGTCCGACCGATGACGAGAGCCAACATTGCAGCTCGCCGGAGTGCCCTGGTCGCTGCGCGTATCATGATTGTCATGGCCGTTCTGGCCATTTCCCTGACCGCCTTACCCTCCGGGATCTCCGCGCAGGGTAGGACGCCGGAGGTCGCGGGGCGTTCGAGCGTCCAGGTCCCATCTCCGGCCGAGGTTCTCGGATACGAAATCGGCGAGCGATTTACCCCGGTCTCGGGCATAGAGCGCTACCTCCGTACGCTTGCGGATTCCTCGGAGCTGGTTTCCCTCGACACATACGGGGAGACGGTGGAGGGACGACCGCTCCTGCAGGCCGTTGTCGCCCTCCCGCGCTACCGGGCCAGGATGGACGAGATCCTCGCCGCCAACCGGGAGCTCATCGACCCAGACACGCCGGAAGAGCGCGCCCGCGAGATCGCCGCCGAGAACCCGGCGGTGATCTACCTGACCTACGGGATCCACGGAAACGAGAGTTCCTCGTCGGAGGCGGCGCTCTGGACCGCCTTCGATCTCGCATCGGGCGCTCCGGGGGTTGCCGGGGTCCTCGATTCCCTCGTTGTGGTGATCGACCCCGCAGCCAATCCGGATGGGCGGGACCGTTACGTAAACTTCTTTCGCCAGGCCTCCCTCGCACGTCCCAACCCGAGCCCCGACCTGCGGGAGCGGCAGGAGCCCTGGCCCGGGGGCCGGTTCAACCACTACCTCTTCGACCTGAACCGCGACTGGGCCTGGCTCACTCAACTCGAGAGCCGCGCGCGCCTGGACCGTTTCCTTCGGTACAACCCCCAGGTCCACGTCGACTTCCACGAGATGGGGTATGCGTCCAGCTACTTCTTCTTTCCTGCGGCGGACCCCGTAAACGACATCTTCCCGGACCACATTCTCGACTGGGGAGCGAGGTTCGGGGCGGGGAACGCGCGGGCGATGGATGCCGAAGGGCTCCTCTACTACACGGGCCAGGTCTTCGACCTCTTCTATCCCGGGTACGGCGACTCCTGGCCCTCCCTCATGGGGGCGGTAGGGATGACCTACGAGCAGGGTGGGGGGGGGCGTGCCGGGCTGTTGGTAGAGCGTCCCGACGGGACCCTCCTGACTCTCCGGGAGCGCGCCCTGGGGCATCGGACTACGGCGAGCGCGACGTTGCGGACGGCCGCGGCGGGGAGGTCCGATCTCCTCCTGGGGTTTGCCGCGATACACCGGGAAGTCGATGCCGGCCTCGATGACGTGTTGCTCGTTCCCGGCTCGGACGCCGGGCGGCTCGATGCCCTTGTGAAGCTGCTGAGGATCCAGGAGGTCGAGGTCGAGCGGGCCACGGCGGAGTTCCAGGCCTCCGCCACGCTGCACCCGGGCTTCGATGCGCGGGACGTCTTTCCTCCCGGGACCCTCCGGATCCCCGCGCGGCAGCCTCGGGGTCGCCTCGCGGCCGCTCTCCTGCGTCCCGAAAACGAGTTCGAAGCGGAGACAACCTACGACATCACCGCGTGGGCGTTGCCGTATGCCTACGGCGTGGAGGCGCACTCCATCTCCGGAGCGACCGGTGGGGATTGGGTTCCCTGGGATGCCGACGGGCCGGGCCCGGAGCCGATGTCCAGCCTGGCCCGTGGAAGCTACGGGTACCTCCTCGCCCCGTCGTTCGCACACGCCCGGGCACTCGTCGATTTTCTGGAGGAGGGAGGCCGGGCGGTGTCCCTTTCGGAGAGCTTTACTCTGGACGGGACGGCCTTCCCTCGGGGCACGCTCTTCTTTCCGCGGGGTCGGAACGAGGGGTTGGATGCCAGACTGGCGACGGCCGGGCTCGAGGGCGCGGTGGTTCCAATCGCGACTGGTCGGGTGACCGAGGGCCCGGATCTGGGCACGAACGATGCCGCTCCCATCTCCCTCCCTTCCATCGCCCTCGTGGGCGGGGAGGGCAGCTCCGCCACCAGCTACGGGGCACACTGGTACTTCCTGGAGAGGATCCTGGACGTCCCTTTCGACGCATTGGAACATGACCGCGTGGGTTCCGTCGATCTCGCCGAGTACGACGTTCTGGTGGTCCCCGAGGGGAGTCCTGTCTCAGCCATCGATGCGAGCGGAATGGATCGAATCGAGGCGTGGGTGCGCGACGGCGGAACCCTGCTGGCGGTGGGGAGCGCCGCACGGGATCTGGCTCCCCGGTTCGATGTGGAGGAGAGGACCGAACCCCCGGGCGAGGGAGAGGTCGACGAGGAGGAGGAGCGGCTGGTCCAGGCCCTCCGTACACGGGAGGAGCGGGAGCTCGAGAGCCGCCTCGATCGGGTTCCCGGCACCATCCTCAAGACCTCGCTGGATCCTGGCCATCCCCTCGGGTTCGGGGCGGCGGCGGCCACCTATGACGACCAGATATTCGTCCTCTCCACCGGGCGGGCCTTCGAGCCGGAGGAGCATTTCTCCTCGGTCGCCTACTTCCCCGAGGGGGTCGACAAGGTGGCGGGAGTCGTCCGCGAGCGACACCTCGAACGGATGGACCGGAGCGCCTGGCTAGTGGAGGTGGGCGTAGGGAGTGGGAAGGTGATCCTCTTCGCGGATGATCCCCTCTTCCGGCTCTTCTGGTACTCCGGGTGGCAGCTCTGGACGAACGGCATCCTGCTGGGTCCAGCGTTCTGACGCACCCTTCAGGGGCGGGATAGTAGGGGCGGCGTGAACGAGGCGCGCTGAACCGGGGTAGTGACGCATGGAGGGCCTCCGCTGGGGCCCCATCTCATCACCGGCGACCCTGCCGTCCCGGGACTATTCCGGAAGCCGCGGTCGACCGTCACACCGAGGGAAAGTCCATGAGCAGATCACGCCTTTTCGCCCTCCTCCGCGGGACGCTCTTCCCGGGGCTGATCGGCCTGAGCCTCCTGACCACCTCGGCGTGCGCCGTGAACCCGGTGACCGGCGAGCGGGAATTCGTCCTCTTCACCGAGGACCAGGAGATCCAGATGGGTCGGGAGGCGGACCAGGACATCGTCGCCTCCCTCGGGGAGTACGACGATCCCGACCTGCAGGCGTGGGTCACGAGCATCGCGGAGTCCATGGCGGCCGACTCGGAACGACCCGACCTTCCCTGGACCTTCCGCGTACTCGACGATCCCACGGTGAATGCGTTCGCCCTTCCGGGCGGATTCATATATGTCACCCGCGGGATCATGGCCCACCTGACCTCGGACGCCGAGTTGGCGGGTATCCTCGGCCACGAGATCGGACACGTCACCGCCCGCCACGGAGTGACGCGGGTGAGTCGGGCGCAGCTGGCCCAGGTCGGGCTGGGGCTCGGAATGATCCTGGCCCCGGATCTTCGGCCCTTCGGGGAGGCCGCAGGAGCGGGGCTCCAGCTTCTTTTCCTGGCCAATTCCCGGGAGGCGGAACGGGAAGCGGACGACCTCGGGCTCGGTTACATGATCGGCGAGGACTACGATCCACGAGCGGTCGCCCGGGTCTTCGATATGCTCGCTCGTGCGTCGGGGGCGGAGGACGGGGAGCGGGTGCCGGGGTTCCTCTCTACACACCCCGATCCTCTCGACCGGAGGGACCGGATTCTGGATCGGACGACCGGCCCCAACCCCGAGCTGACGGGAAGCCGCGACGACCGGGATGCGTATCTGCAGCGGCTGGAGGGGATGATCTTCGGAGCGGATCCCCGTGACGGCTACTTCCTCGACGGCACCTTCTTCCACCCGGAGATGGCGTTCCGGATGCAGTTTCCCGCGGGTTGGCAAACGGCCAATATGCGGACCGCCGTGCAGGGTATGAGCGGGGAACAGGACGCGGCCATGATCCTCACCATCGTGGAGGAAGGGTCGCCTGCCGCGGCGCGCGACGCCTTCGCAAGCGGGTCGGGTGTCGAGGTCCTCGGGACCTCGAGCGAAGCGGTGAACGGGCTCCCCGCCGCGTGGCTCGACTTCCGGCACCGGGAAGAGAGCGGGACTTTTCGCGGCCGGGTCCTCTTCGTCCGCCATGAGAACGTCACCTTCCGCGTTCTGGGTTATTCGGGGGAAGACGTCTGGAGCGCGCGGGGCAATGCCATCACTCAGGCGCTCCGGTCCTTCGCCCCGGTGAGCGACCCCGCGGTCCTGGGGGTGGAGCCCCGGCGGATCGAGTTGGTGCGTATCGATAGGGCTATGACCATCGAGGAGTTCCAGAGGAGGTACCCGTCGACCGAGCCAGAGCAGACGGTGGGGGTGATCAACGGCTACCGGCCAGGGGAGACCATTCCCGCGGGTACCCTCATGAAGCAGATCGTCGGAGAGGGAGCGCCTGGAACCTGAGTCGCCGGGTTGGGCTCAGGTATTGGCCCGGAACTTGAATCATTGAACGATGGAGCCTGGGGCCCCGGTACCCTCCCCGCCAAGGCGGCGGAGGTTCCGAAGTGCCGGGCCCACAACGGACCGCCGATATGGCAGGGTCCTGCCTCAAGATTCCAGAAACGGGTGCAGACGACATGGCGAGTCTCGACAAGCTCACGATCAAGGCGGCGGAAGCCCTTCAAGAAGCGGCGCGGATGGCTCGGCAGTCCGGGCATCCAGAGGTGTCCGGCCTCCACCTCCTGCATTCTCTCTTGGGCCAGGAGGAGGGAATCGTGCGACCCGTTCTGGAAAAGGCGGGCGCTCACCTTCCGGCGCTGGAAGCCCAGGTAGGAGAAGGGCTGGGACAATATGGCCGGGTCGAGGGTGGAAGTGACCCCGGGCTCACACGGGCTCTCCGCAGCGCCCTGGAGGTCGCGGAGGGCCTCGCCAGGGAGATGGGCGACCAGTACCTCTCTACCGAGCATCTCCTCCTGGCTCTCACCGAGGAGCGGGACGATGCCGGGCGCCTCCTCCGCGAGGAAGGGATCACCCGCGAGTTGCTGGGGCGGGCGCTGGAGGACATCCGAGGCTCGCACCGTGTGACCGACCAGAACCCCGAGGAGAAGTACCAGGCGCTCGAAAAGTATGCCCGAGACCTCACCGCCCTTGCTCGGGAGGGCAAGCTCGATCCGGTGATCGGGCGGGACGAAGAGATCCGGCGGGTCATCAAGGTCCTGGGCCGCAGGACGAAGAACAATCCGGTCCTCATCGGGGAGCCCGGCGTCGGCAAGACCGCCATCGTCGAGGGGCTGGCGCAGCGGATGGTGGAGGGCGACGTGCCCACCTCGCTGTCCGGGAAGCTACTGCTCCAGCTGGACATTTCCGCCATGCTCGCCGGCGCCAAGTTTCGCGGGGACTTCGAGGAGCGCATGAAGGCGGTCCTGAAGGAGATCACGGACTCCGAAGGGCAGTTCGTGGTCTTCATCGACGAGCTTCACACCATCGTAGGGGCGGGTGCCGCGGACGGTGCGGTGGACGCCGGGAACATGCTGAAGCCCATGCTGGCCAGGGGCGAGCTCCGTCTGGTCGGGGCGACCACCCTCGACGAGTACCGGAAGCACATCGAGAAGGACCCGGCGCTGGAACGGCGCTTCCAGCCAGTGTTCGTTGCGCCTCCCAGTGTGGAGCAGGCCATCGCGATCCTGAGGGGGCTGAAGGAGCGCTACGAGGTCCACCACGGCGTCCGGATCCGTGACGACGCCCTTATCGCTGCCGCTCGGCTCTCGGATCGATACATCGGAGGCCGCTTCCTCCCGGACAAGGCCATCGACCTGATGGACGAGGCGGGGAGCCGCCTCCGGATCGAGATCGACTCGCTCCCCCAGGAGATCGACGAGGTGGAGCGACGCATCACCCAACTCGAAATCGAGCGACAGGCCCTCCAGGCCGAAGAGGATCGGTCGGCGGTGGAGCGGCGCGAGCGGATCGAGGCCGAGCTGGCCGAGCTGCAGGAGGAGAGCTCGGCGATGAAGGCGGAGTGGCAGGCCGAGAAACAGAGCATCACCCACCTCCAGGAGTTGAAGGAACGCCTGGACGAGCTGCGTTCGGAGGCGGATCGCGCCACCCGGAGCAGCGACCTGCAGCGCGCCGCGGAGCTCCAGTACGGAGAGATCCCTGCGCTCAAACGAGAGCTTCTGGAGGCGGAGACCGGGCTCCAGGAGGCCGATGGGGAGCATCGGTTCCTCCGTGAGGAGGTCGGTGCCGACGATATCGCCGAGGTGGTGGGCGAGTGGACCGGGATTCCGGTAAGCCGGCTCCTGGGATCCGAGCGGGAGCGGCTCACCCAGTTGGAGGGGCTCCTGGGAGAACGCGTGGTGGGTCAGCCCGAGGCGCTCAAGGCGGTAGCGAACGCCGTTCGGCGCGCGCGGGCCGGACTCCAGGACCCCGATCGGCCCGTAGGCTCCTTCATCTTCCTGGGGCCGACGGGCGTGGGGAAGACCGAGACTGCACGCGCCCTTTCGGAGTTTCTTTTCGACGACGAGCGCGCCATGGTCCGCATCGACATGTCCGAGTACATGGAAAAGCATGCCGTAGCGAGGCTGATCGGCGCACCCCCGGGGTACGTGGGCTACGAGGAAGGTGGGCAACTCACGGAGGCGGTGCGCCGCCGTCCGCACGCGGTGATCCTCTTCGACGAAATCGAGAAGGCGCACCCCGAGGTCTTCAACATCCTCCTCCAGATCCTGGACGACGGGCGCTTGACCGACGCCCAGGGGCGCACGGTCGACTTCCGGAACGCGGTCATCATCATGACCTCCAACATCGGGAGCCAGTTCATCCTCGAGCAGGCGGAGAGCGGTGAGTGGGACCACGTGGAAGAACGGGTGCGCCGGGAGATGCACCAGCATTTCCGACCGGAGTTCCTGAACCGGATCGATGACATCATCATCTACCGTCCCCTCTCCAGGGAGGATCTCCGGAGGATCGTGGATCTGCAGCTGACCAGGGTCCACCGACTGGCGGCCGATCTGGGCGTCCAGCTTGAGGTGGAAGACGAGGTCAAGACGATCCTCGCCTCGGAGGGGTACGATCCCGCCTTCGGTGCGCGGCCGCTCAAGCGGGTCGTGCAGCAACGCATCCAGGATCCGCTCGCGCTGAGGCTGCTGGAGCTCGATGTGGAGGAGGGTACCGTGATCCGGGTGCTCCGGCCTCCGGTCGAAGGGGGGGAGGTGGAGTTCGCGATCACCGAACCGGCCCACTCCGAGTCGTGATCCAGGGCTGTCGCCGCACCCCCGGATCCTACATCTTACGGGCTGTCCTCCGGAGGGGTCCGGGGGGGCGCGGGCAGAGGTCGGCGCCGGATCGAGAATCGCCAACCGGGAGCGGTGGATGCACGTGCAACGGACAGTGAGGACGTTCCTCCTGCTTGCTCTCCTCATGGGAGCCGCCGCGTGTTCCTCCACCGGCCCCTTCACGCAGACGTCGGGGCCGGAGCCGATGCTCTCGGTGGAGCGCTTCCTCCAGGCTGCGAACACCCGTGATCTGGAGTCGATGTCCAGGCTGTTCGGGACCGCAGACGGACCCATCCTCGAAAGAGTTGGCTCCCCGGTGGGATGTGCCTTCCGACGGATGGGATCGTGGGTGGGGGTGTCGCGCCGTTGCGACTCGTGGCAGGCGGTGGAGGTCCGGTTGAATACGATCGCGCAGATCCTGGAGCACGATGACTATCGGTTGCGCGGCGAGTCCTCACTGGCAGGACGCCGAGCGCCCACCCGGACGATCACCGTCGATCTGGAGCGAGGGGGGAGGACCTTCGAGGCCGTCCCCTTCGTGGTGGTCAGGGCTGGGGACGGTCAATGGCTCGTGGAGGAGGTGGGACTCGACCGGATCACGGGAGCGAGGTAGGACCCCTGGCGCCGGTCGGAGGGTGGGTCAAGGGTCCGTTGCGTTCTGGACGATCTCCCAGAGCACCCCACCTGTGCTCGAGGGGTGGACGAAGGCGACCTGGTGGCCGCGGGCCCCGCGGCGGGGCTCCCGGTCGATGAGGCGCATCCCTTCGGCTTCCAGCATGGCGAGACTGGCAGCAATATCGTCCACACGGAAGGCGAGGTGGTGGAGTCCTGGGCCTCGACGGGCCAGAAAACGGCCCACCGCAGAATCGGGAGAGAGAGGCTGTAAGAGCTCGATCTTTCCGATGAACGCCACTGTGACGCCCTGGGCGGGAAGAACTTCTGGCTCGGAACAACGCGCCCCCGTGAGGAGTTCGTAAAGGGACCGGGTGTCCGTGATCGAGGGGGTCGCAACCCCCACATGATCGATGTCAAAGGGCGTCATGGTCGGACGATGACCTCGAAGGGTGTGCCTGGAGAGGTGATCGGTGCAGTACCTGAAATCGAGATTCAGGGTCCCGAGAGTGGGAGCGGAGTAGCCCCCGGGGACCCCAACCGGAGATGATGGAAATGGCAGAAGCGACGAAGACGCGAACCGTGACCGACGGAAATTTCACCGAGTCTGTGGAGGACCAGGGGGGGCTCGTGCTGGTAGACTTCTGGGCCGAGTGGTGTGGTCCGTGCAGGATCGTCGGGCCGATCGTGAATCAGCTCGCCGACGAATACGAGGACCGTGGAGTGGTGGTGGGGAAGCTGGACGTCGACGAGAACCCCCGGACGGCAAGCCGTTTCGGGATCCGGTCGATCCCGTCCATCCTCTTTTTCAAGGATGGGAAGCACGTCGACACAGTAGTGGGCGCCGTCCCGAAGGCGCAGTTGGAGAAGAAGATCCAGGAGCACGTCTGACGCGCTGGAGGCATCGCCCCGGAACGTCGGGGGCTCGTCCGGGGAGGATCCCGGGCGGGCCCCCGATTCGCTGAACCATGGGAACTCTCTACCTCGTCAGCACCCCGATCGGGAACCTGGACGATCTCTCCACGCGGGGGGCACGTGTGCTCGGCGAGGTCGACCTCATCCTGGCAGAGGACACCCGGCGGACCTCGATTCTCCTCCGGCACCTGGGGCTGACGGTGCCTCTCCGGTCGTTCCACCTGCATAACGAGGAGGCGGAGCGGGCAGGGGTGCTCGAGCGACTGGCGCGGAATGAGGAGGTCGCCCTGGTTTCGGACGCGGGAACTCCTCTTGTGTCCGATCCCGGAGAGCGGCTCGTTTCGAGCGCGCTCTCAGCGGGGCATCGGGTGGTCCCCATCCCCGGCCCGTCGGCGGTGCTCGCAGCGCTGGTCGCGTCTGGACTTCCCGCCACGAGGTTCACCTTCCTCGGATTCCCGCCCCGGAAGGGTGTGGCGCGACGGGACTTCCTCGAGCGGGTGGCCTCGGCGCCGGAGACCGTCGTCCTCTTCGAGGCGCCGCCCCGGACGGGCAGTCTGCTGAGCGAGCTCGCGCGGGTCTGCGGGGAGGCCCGGGAAGCCGCGGTGGCCCGGGAGCTGACCAAGCTGCACGAGGAGGTCCGACGTGGAACCCTCGGGGAGCTTTCCCGATACTATGAGCATGAACCACCGCGCGGAGAGATAACCCTCGTGGTGGGACCTTCCACGGAGGAGGAATCCACCGCCGAGGTGGACGAAGCGGCGGTGGAGGCGTTGGCATCGGCGCTCCTGGAGGAGGGACGCGCTCCCAGTCGGACGGCACGGGAGGTGTCGCGTCGCCTCGGACTCCCGCGGAACATGGTGTACGCTATCGTTCAACGCCTCTCTCGTGGGTCCGACGCCTCCACGCCGTCCTCACAAGATCGCAACCCCCCGAGTACCCCTCCGTCCCGGTGACGACCGTGAGCATCCCGACCTTTCTGGCACTCCTCCTTGCGCCGCTTGGTGCGATCTCGGGGCTCATCCCCGGGGGGAACCAGGCGCTCGAGCCGAGCGTGGAGCTCACCATCGGGCGCCTGCAGTACGGGGGCGGGGGCGACTGGTACGCGAACCCCTCCTCCCTTCCGAACCTTCTGGAGGCGATCCGGGAACGGACGGGCATCCCTGTGGCTCCGCGGGAGACCGTTGTCACCCCCCTTGACCCCACCCTCTCCGACTTCCCCTTCCTCCACATGACGGGCCACGGAAACGTGGTCTTCACCCCGGAGGAGCGAGAGGCGCTCCGGCAGTATCTGGGCGGAGGAGGGTTCCTCCATGCCGATGACAACTACGGGATGGACGAGGCCTTCCGCAGAGAGATGTCGCTCCTCTATCCGGATCGCCCCATGGTGGAGCTTCCACCGGATCACGCGGTGTTCCACGCCTTCTACGAGTTCCCGGACGGTATCCCGAAAATCCATGAGCACGATGAGCATCCCGCCCAGGCATTCGGGATCTTCCACGAGGGGCGCCTCGTAGTCCTTTACAGCTACGAGACCGACCTGGGGAATGGTTGGGAGGACGCGGCGGTCCATGACAACCCTCCCGAACGACGGGAGCAGGCGTTCCGTATGGGAGTGAACCTCTTCGTATACGCCCTCTCCCGGAGGGTGGATTGACCGGCCGGGCCCAGGGCTCCCCGGAATCCGTCGTGGCTTCCGTTGCGGCGTATCTCCGCTTGCGGGGAGGCCTCCTGGGAGGGGTAGGAGGGGTCTCCGTTCTCGGTTCCGTGCTCCTCGTCTCGTGGGCGATAGGGGGCGGAGGGTGGCGGCCCGGCTCGTATCTTCCGCTGGCACTCCTCTTCCTCGGGGCCAGTGCGCTGGTTGCGTTGACCCTCGGCCTCGTTCGCTATCTGTTTGCCTGGACCCGGGAGCAGCAGCTGGCACGCGAGGTGGAGCGCGAAGCCGGCCTCCCCTCCGGAGCGCTCCGAGCGCAGCTGGAGCTGGATCGGTCGCCTCCCGCCGGCGTGTCGCCTGCCCTTATCGCGGCAGGGGCCCAGGGCCTCACCCAGCGGCTGGGGGTCGGGCCCGCCCGGCTTGCGGGGACGCCCGGCCGGGAGCTGGGCCGTGCGTTTCGGGGAGGGGCTGCGGCCGCCCTGGCCACCACGCTCCTCCTCACCATCGCCGCGGCCGTCGCCCCGGACCGGGCCCGGGTCGCCTGGTCGGGGCTCCTGAATCCGGGGGAGGTCCTCGCCGCCGGGGCCTTCCCTCCACTGGCGCTGGAGCCGGGCGACGCGAGGCTCCCGCGTGGGTCCACCCCCGAGCTGGTCGTGGTCGCACGAGGCCGAGAAGAGGTCACACTCCACTGGCAGGAGGTGGGCGAGCCCCTCCGGGAGGAGGTACTTGTCGTGGAGGACGGCGCCGCGTCATGGGTGCTGCCCCCGCTGAGTGCTCAGGTCCGGTACTGGGCCACCTCGCCGGATGGCGGGCGGACGGGAGAAGCCTCCATCACCGTCGCGGAGACAGCGCTCGTGACCGACGTCACGGTGGAGGTGACCTTCCCGGGGTATACCGGCCTCCCGTCCGAGGTACACCGGGGTTCGCCCCCGGAGCTCGCCGTCCCCGAAGGGACGAGAATCGTGTTCCGGGGCAACGTGCTCGGCGGCGCGGCGTCGGAAGTCCGACTTCTGGACGAGGGCGGTCAGCTCCTCGAGGCCTTCGAGGTCCAGGAAGGTGGGTTCTCCGGCGAGTGGCGTCCCCGCGCCTCGGCGAGCGTCACGTGGTGGTACGGGGATGACACCCTCGAATACGGTCTTCCCGATCCCATCGAGCTGGTGGTGATCCCGGACCTCTCCCCCTCCGTGGACCTCCCCGTCCCGGGCGCGGACGTGGACCTGCCCGCCAGCTTCCGGCTCCCCCTGCTCCTGGAAGCGTCGGATGATCACGGGCTGGAATGGGTGGAGATACGAGCCGTTCGAGTGGAGAGGGACGGTGCGCGGCGGGAGCCGGTGGTGGATCGGATGACGACCGATCGTCGCCGCAGTGTCAGTCTCCGTCCCATGCTCGATCTGGTGGACTGGGGACTCCGACCTGGGGAGGAGGTGCTCCTCTCGGCGCGGGCGGGCGATGCCTCTCCCAGGGCCCAGGTCGGGGAGACGCGGGAGTACCGCCTCCGGGTGCCTTCGGCCGTTGCGATGCGGAACCGGGCGCGAGAGAGGATCGAGGAAACCGGAGAACGCGTCGGCGCACTTGCTGAACGCGCTGTAGCCGACGCAGAGGATTTGCGACGTCGGAGCCAGGAGGCCCGTATGGGAGGCGGGTCCGAAGGGGACCGCTCCATGGAATACCAGGCCAGGGAGGAGCTGAGTGAAGCGGCACGATCCCAGGCGGGACTCTCCGCGGAGCTGGAGGAGGCCGGGTCGGCCCTGGACGATGCGCGTCGCTCACTGCAGGGCCTGGGTGAGGACGACGGCGGGCTCCAGGAGCGGCTTCGGGAGTTGGCGAATCTGATGCGGGAGCTGGCGAGTCCGGAAGAGCAGGCCCGCATGGAGGAGCTCCTTGAGCGCATCGCCAGTGGGGAGGGCGCCGATGGAGCCAGCGAGCTCGAAGAGATGGCGGCGGCCCGCGCCGAGCTGGCCGAGGAGCTGGAGGCGGCTTTCGAGCGGCTCCAGCGGGAGGCGTTGGAAGAGAGTTTCGCAGGCTCGGAGGAGGAACTGCGGGAGCTGGCGGAGGCTCAGGCCGCCCTCGCGGAGCGCATGGAGGCCGAAGACGCTTCGGCGGTTCAGGACTCCCTCGCTGCCGCAGCCGCCGAAGCCGAGGGTCGCCTGGAGGAGCTGGGCCAGCGCCTGGAGGAACGTGGGGACTTGGAAGCTGCGGGGATGACGGAGGAGGCTCTCCAGGAGCTGCAGGAGGCTCGGGAGGCTATGGAGCGCGCCGCCGCTGCCGCTGAGGCGGGCGACTCCGCGGGGGCTTCCGAGACGGCTCAGCAGGCCGGCCAGGAGGCGAACGAGGCCGTTCAGGCCATGCAGGAGGCCCGCCGGGAATGGATGGAGGCGTGGGAGGAGGCCATGCGAGACGCGCTCCGGCGCGCCGCCGGGGACGCGCTCTCGCTCGCGCGGCGGCAGGCGGAGATCGGCGATGCGTTGCCCGCCCGAACCCAGGAAGAGGGATTGAGCCTCCGCTCCGAGGAGGTCGTCCTGGTGGAGGCCATCGGGGTCCTGGCGAGCCGGGTCGCGATGGAGACGCGGGAGCTGGGGCCGTTGAGGCAGGAGCTCGGCGAGGCGCTCGATGGCGCTCTCGGAGGGGTGAAGGAGACGGTCCAACTGGTCGTGGGAACGCAGGGGGAGCGGACCCGGGCGGCCAGCTCCGCCGGCCAGGTGGTAGACCGCCTGAACGAAGCCGCCCACCTCGCTCTGGCTGCGATGGATGAGGTGGGCAAAGACAGGGACTCGATGGGAATGGAGGAGCTTCTCCAGTCGCTGGAGGAGCTGGCGGGCGAGCAGGAGGCCGTCAACCAGGAGGGCCAGTCCCTCATGGCCGAAATGGATATGGAGGGAGCCGCCGGACGCATGGAGGAGATGGCGGCCTCCCAGGACGCCATCTCCGGTGCCATCGAGGAGCTCTCCCAGTTGGCCGGGGGCGAATCCATGGCGGCCATGCTGGAGGAGCTCGCGGCGGAGGCCGGGGAACTCGCGGGAGAGTTGGAAGAGGGGCGCCTGGAGTCGGAAACCCTTCAGCGGCAGGATGAGCTCCTGGAGCGGCTCCTGGATGCGGGGCGAACCCTTGAGCGGGACGGACCTACGGACGAACGCGAGGGAAGCCCGGCCCAGGACGTGGAGTTGAGCGTGGTGCAGCCCCTCTCCGAAGAGGTGCTCCGGGGGGGGCGCATCCCTCTTCCGACAACTGCGGAGCTCGCACGGCTCGGGCCCGCCGAGCGTCGAATGGTGCTGGAGTACTTCGAGCGGCTGAACCGAGGGTCCGACGGCGGGGGAGAAGGATGATCCCGGGCACGAGGGGACGGGCGTTGGGATGGGCCAGGAGTTGGGTCGTGCTGGGGATCCTCGTGGCGGCGCAGCCGGGGTTTGCCCATGGGGAGGCACCTTCGTCGCGCACCGAGATCCGCCTCCAGGCGGCGCGCGCGGCGGGCACGGTGGTCGCGGATACGTTGCCTGTCTCCCTGGACTCCATTCCCGCCCTCCTCCTGGTCGAGAGCCGGAGGGGCGATGCCCGCCTGGCGATCCTCGAACGCGGCCGCACGGCGTCCGGTCCCGAAGCCACGCTCTGGCTCGAGCTCTATTCCGTGGTGGAGGAGGTGTCGCCGGAAAGTGGCAGCCGGGCCGCACGGGCCCTCCTGGTTGTCGCGTCCTCCGAAGGGACCGGAAGAGCGCCGGCGGTATTGGCGGCGGAGACCGAGGGAGTGCCGGAGGAGGACCGCCCGGCCATACTGGCCTTTGCCGCACTCCTGCTTCAAGGTGACGACCCCGAGTCGGCGGCCGTATGGTGGGAACGGGTCCTGGAGGAATTCCCGGACTCTCCCCGGGCGATGGAGGCTACGTTGTACGCCGCGCGCCACAGGGCAGATGCGGGCGCGGACCGGGACGGGGCCGTGACGATGCTCGAAGAGATGATCGTCGCCGCCCCGAACCACCCGCTTTCCGCCGAGGCGCGGCGGTTGCTGGCACGGATTCGGGAGACTGGAGGTTGAGCATGGAATGCTGGACGCGTCGTGCGTGGATCGTGGGTCTGGCCTCCGTCGTCCTCCTGGTCATGGGCTGGCCCGGGCCCCTGCATGCCCAGCATCTCCTCGTACCCATGGACCAGCAGCAGCGGAATCACCTGAAGGCATACGGCCTCACCTATTGGGTTCTGGAGCGGGGGGAGGAGGCAGAATGGCTCCTCAACTATCAGGACGGAGCCTTTCTTCTCCCCGACATGGAGGGGGTTCGCCGCGAGGCTGCGCTGCGAGGTGTATCGGTCACCCCTGTGGACGGGGGGGAGGTCGCCCGGATCCGGGCGGTGATTCAGGACGGGGACATGGAGGCCATTCCCCTGGAGACCACACCCCGTATCGCCATCTACACCCCACCCAACACGCAGCCGTGGGACGACGCCGTGACCCTCGCGCTCGAGTATGCGGGCATTCCCTACGAGACCATCTGGGACGCTGAGGTCCTGAGCGGTGCGCTCGTCGACTACGACTGGGTCCACCTCCACCACGAGGATTTTACCGGCCAGTACTCGAAGTTCTATCGGACCTACGCCGGCGAGCCCTGGATGCAGGACGAGGTGGCGCGGAACGAGGAAATGGCCATGCGGTTCGGGATGGACGACGTGCCGACGCTGAAGCGGGCCGTCGCAGAGGCGCTCCGCGAGTGGGTCGAGGACGGCGGCTTTCTCTTCGCGATGTGCTCGGCGGCGGAGACCATCGACCTGGCTCTGGGGAGCCATGGCACGGACATTACGGCGTCGTACGCGAATGGCCGGCCTCCGGACCCCGACGCCAGTGCCCGTATGGACTGGAGTCGGACCTTCGCCTTCCAGGGCGCGCAGATCCAGACGTCCGCCTCGGTGAATGCCTTCTCCGATATCGACACCCACCAGGTCAACACCGTCTGGAGGGAGCAATTGGGGAGCTTCCGCCTCTTCGACTTCAGCGCGAAGTTCGATCCGATTCCCAGCATGCTGGTCCAGAACCACGAGTCCATCCTCCCCGACTTCTACGGACTCTCCACCGCCTTCCGGAAGGATCGCCTGAAGCCCGGTGTGACGGTCCTGGGCGAGGAGGGCTCGCGGGCGAAGTACATCCACGGGACCCTGGGGGAGGGAACCTGGACCTTCTACGGGGGCCACGATCCCGAGGACCCGGAACACCAGATCGGCGACGCCCATACCGATCTCGACCTACGCCGTAACTCCCCGGGGTACCGGTTGATCCTGAACAACGTGCTCTTCCCGTCAGCACGCCCCTCACCCCAGAAGACGTGAGGCTTCGCGCAGGGAGGCGACACTGACCCCCAAGGCCGCACATTCCCCGATCACACTCGGTCCCGAGGCCGCCCGCAGGATGCGCGTCGAAATCGAGCGGGCGGGTGGGCGCGAGGTCTGCTTCCTTGCTGAGCTGGGAGAGCACCGGGTCATCGTGAACCCGCGGGCGGTCGCGCGCGGCAACCGGCACGCCGTTCTGGTTGCGGCCCGGGATGCCCGGGTCGGAGAGGTGCTCGTGCACAACCACCCTTCCGGACTGCTGGAGCCCTCCGACGCCGATCTGGATCTGGCGGCGCGGGTCTACGAAGAGGGCCTCGGCACCGGGATCGTCGACAACCAATGCACCTCGCTCTACATGGTCGTGGAGCCGCCGGCCCCCCGGGAACGAGCGCTCCTGGATCCCGAACAAGTGGACCAGGTGCTGGCGCCTGGCGGGGCCCTCTCCCGCCGCCACCCGGGCTTCGAGGATCGTCCCGCCCAGCGGCGGATGGCCCGCTCCGTGACCGAGGTCTTCAACGGTGGCGGGGTCCTCGTGGCAGAGGCGGGAACCGGAACGGGGAAGTCCCTCGCCTACCTCGTGCCGGCAGCAACCTGGGCCATCCGGAACAGGGAGCGCACCGTCGTCTCCACCAATACCATCAACCTGCAGGAGCAGCTTGTAGGGAAGGACCTCCCCCTCGTGGCGGACCTGGTGGAGGGGGAGCTGAGCTGGTCCCTGGTGAAGGGTCGGGGGAACTACGTCTCCATCCGGCGCCTCCTCCTGGCCGCCGAGGGGGCGCCGGCGCTGTTCGAGGACGACCGGAGCGAGGAGCTTCGGGACCTGGTGGAGTGGAGCCGACACACTTCCGACGGCTCGCTCTCGGACCTGGCGAAGGCACCTTCCTCCGAGGTGTGGGAGGAAGTCCGCTCGGACGGGGACATCTGTCTCCGCGCCCGCTGCCCCCACTTCCAGGACTGTTTCTACCAGCGCGCCCGTCGGAAGGCGAACGCCGCCGACATCCTGGTGGTGAACCACGCCTTGCTCTTCGCGGACATCGCGCTCCGTGAGGCCACCGAGAACTGGGCGCAGTCGGCCGTCCTCCCCCCCTTCCGGCATGTGATCCTGGACGAGGGGCACAATGCGGAGGACGCCGCCACGTCCCACCTCGGAAGCGAGGTGAGTCGCACGGGACTCTTCCGCACCCTCGCCCGCCTGGAGCGGAATGGGAAGGGAGTCCTTGCCTCGGTTGAGGGGCGCGTCGTGTCTCTGGGAGAGAGTGGCGAGGGTCCGAGCCTCCTCCGCCGGGTCCGGGAACGTCTCCGCCCGGCGGTGCAGGATGCCCGAAAGGCGCTCACCGCCTTCTTCGATCAACTGGAGCCCCTGGTCCCCATCGGCGGGGAGGGGCCGGTCCGCCTGGGGAAAGGGGACCCCGCAGATCCGGGCGAGGACCCGCAGGTCCTGGCCCACCTGGAGCATGTCACGGCTTCCTTCGCTCGGCTCGGGCGTGAACTGGAGGAGCTCCGGCTTCGGATAGAGGACGACGAGAGGCTCCGCGAGTCGCTCGAGGAACGCCTCCTGGATCTCTCCTCGCTCCAGCGGCGTCTTGAGACCGCGCGTCACGGACTGACACTGGTTCTCTCCCCGGAGGGCCGGGGGGATGCGTTCGTCCGATGGATCGAGGGGGAGGGCCGGGAGGGAGGGGGGTGGAGGAGCGTCCGCCTGGCCGCCGCTCCGGTGGAGCCTGGCCCCCAGCTCCGAAAGGCGCTCTTCGATCGGGTCGAGACCGCGGTGGTGACGTCGGCCACCCTCACGGTGGGGAGTGACGGCTTCCGTTTTCTCCGCAACCGGCTGGGACTCGGGGCCGAGGAGGGCGGCGGGCGAGGGGGACCGGGGGAGAGCACACTCCCGGAACGCGCGTTCTCGGATGCACTGCCTGTTCTCCAGGTCGATGGGACCGACGCGGAGCAGGAGCTGCGGGTGACGGAGGCGACGTTCCCCTCGCCGTTCGACTATCCCTCCCAGGCCCTCTTCGCGGTCCCTACCGACCTCCCGCCTTCCACCGATGACCGACCGTTCCAGGCCGCCACGGCTCGGGTCCTCCTCGACCTCTGCGAGATGACGGGCGGCGGCGTCTTCGGGCTCTTCACCTCGCACAGGGCCGTTCGGATGGTCGCGCAGCTCCTGCGCGACGAAGGGGTCGAGACCCGCTGGCCTCTCTTCGTGCATGGGGAGGCACCCCGGCACCTCCTCCTCTCCCGGTTCGTCCGGTCCCGCAAGGGGCTCCTTCTGGGAACCTCCTCCTTCTGGGAGGGCGTCGACGTGCCCGGAGACCCCCTCAGGGGGCTGGTCCTCCAGAAGCTCCCCTTCCGCGTGCCGACCGAGCCCATCACCCAGGCCCGCATGGAGGCCCTCGAGGCCCGGGGCGAGAACGCGTTCCGAGGCTACCTCCTTCCCCTGGCGGCTCTCCGACTGAAGCAGGGGTTTGGGCGCCTGATCCGATCGGGCGGAGATCGGGGAGCCATTCTTCTGCTGGACGACCGGATACTGACGCGGGGGTACGGGCGCGTGCTTCGGAGCTCGCTCCCACCCGCTCCCCTGGTTCGGGGCCCTTGGGCCGATCTGAGGGGTCGCCTGCAAGAGTTCTACGCCAACCCGCGGGAGCCCTTCGGTTGCTCTGGGGATGGTGAGCCGTAGATTGGAGGCGTGGACGGCGGATCGCCGGCGTCCGAAAGCTCCCGCGACCGGCGGACGAGCCGGTTCGGGAAGAGGCAAGCACTGGATCTGGAAGAGGGATATGTCGCGCATCGCAGGGATCCTCGTCGGCGTGGTCTGGCTGGTCTTCACCTTCATGGCGCTGCAGGCGGCCTTCGCGGGGCGGGCCGCCGATCACCCGGACGTCTTCTTCTGGTGGACGGTGACGGCGCTCTTCCTCGGAACGGCGGCGGTGGTGGCGTTCGTGGGAACGCTCCGCTACCGCTACCACGGTCCTGGCAAGTAGGGCCTCCGGGGCGCGTTCCATCATGGAGCCCGGTGCGAATCCCTCCAAGGTCGTCTGCGTGGGGCGTAACTACCTCGCGCACGCTCGGGAACTGGGAAGCGAGATTCCCACCCGCCCCCTCCTCTTCCTGAAGCCTCCGTCCGCCATCATCCGGGCGGGAGATCCGATCCACCTCCCAGCCGACGTGGGGAGGGTCGACTTCGAGGGGGAGATCGCCTTCGTGGTGGGGAAGCGCGCGCGACACGTGCCGAAAGGGGAGGGGTGGGGGTACATTTCTTATGTCCTTCCGGCAAACGACATTACCGCGCGCGAACTGCAGCGGGCGGAGGACCAGTGGACCCGAGCGAAGGGGTTCGACTCCTTCCTTCCCCTGGGTCGCCCCGTGCCGATTTCCGAAGTGCCCATCGAGGCACTCTCCGTCACGACCCGTCTAAACGGCGAGGTCGTCCAGGATGCCCCGCTTTCCGACGCCGTCTTCTCCCCGGGCCTCCTCGTCGAGTACGTGTCGCGCACCATGACCCTCGAGCCGGGAGACCTCATCCTGACCGGCACGCCCAGCGGGGTCGGCCCCCTCCGGCCCGGAGACGAGGTGGAGGTCACCGTGGCCGGCGTGGGATCGGTGGCGAATCCGGTGGTGGCCGCCACCGGACCGGACGACTGAGGGCTTCGGACGCGTGAAAGCCCCCTTTCCCCCTCGCTCTTCGGCCTTTGACTCCCTCCCACCCTATCCTGGCGCCGACATCCCGGAGAGGCGCAGAAGGCTCCGGGCTCAGGGGGTAGACGTCATCGACCTGGGGGCCGGGGACGCCGATTTGGCTCCCCCTCCTCTCGCGGTCGAACG
The DNA here is from genome assembly GCA_040905325.1 of Gemmatimonadota bacterium. Classification (GTDB taxonomy): domain Bacteria; phylum Gemmatimonadota; class Gemmatimonadetes; order Longimicrobiales; family Gaopeijiaceae; genus JBBDRS01. Next base: position 175,601 of record JBBDRS010000038.1, on the reverse strand, counting down.
GCTCCGGAGGGCCGTCGGGGAATCGCGCAACTCCCGCTATCCCTTCCAGGTAGGGCTGCCGGCTTTTCGACACGCCGTGGCCGAATGGATGGGGCGCCGGTTCGGGGTGGAGACGGATCCGGATCGGGAACTCCTCCCCCTGCTCGGATCGAAGGAGGGGATCGCCCACTTCCTGATGGCCGTACTGGGTCCAGGTGACGTGGCGGTCATCCCCGATCCCGGGTACCTGGCCTATCGGGGCGGAACAGTCTTCGCGGGGGCGAGCCCCCACCTCGTGCCCCTGCGCCGCGAGAATGGGTTCCTCCTGCCCTTCCGGGAGCTCCCGGAATCGGTCGTGGAGCGGACCCGGGTTCTGGTCCTCAACTATCCGAACAACCCGACCACCGCTTCGGCTCCCCGGGAATACCTGGAAGACGCGGTGGAATTCTGCCGCGAACACCGGATCGTCCTCCTGCACGACCACGCCTACTCGGAGATGGCCTTCGACGGGTATCGACCGCCTTCCATCCTGGAGTTCGAGGGCGCGGACGAGGTGGGCATCGAGTTCCACTCCCTCTCCAAGACGTACAATATGACGGGGTGGCGCCTGGGGTGGGCGGCCGGCAACGGGGAGCTCGTCGGGATCCTCTCTCGCTTCAAGACCTTCGTGGACACGGGGGTCTTCCTCGCGGTGCAGGAGGCCGGAGTGGGTGCGCTCGAATCGTGGCAGGACTGGGTCCCCCGAAATGTGGAGCGATTTCGGGAGCGGCGGGACGTGGCGGTGGCGGCACTTGGGGAAGCTGGATTCCCTGTGGACTCCCCGCGAGCCACGATGTACCTCTGGGTTCCGGTGCCGGGAGGAGAGAGCTCGCTGGACTTCGCCCGCCGGGCGTTGGATGAGGCGGGTGTAGTCGTTCTCCCCGGGCGGGCACTCGGCGAGGCGGGAGAAGGGTACTTCCGAATTGCCCTCACCCTCCCTGGGCCCCGGATCCGGGAGGGGATCCAGCGCCTGGCCTCCCTCTCCGGCTGAGGTGTCCGACGGCCCCACCGGACGTACCCCGGTACCCACGCCGGGCCGGAACCGCCCGCGCCGCAGGGGTTACGAAATGCGATGAGTCCTTCCCCCTCCTCTCCCGAGGCCACCGGAACCTCCGTCGAGCCATCCGCGGCCCACCGGCGCGAGGGGCGGGCGGCCAGATGGGGGGCCGTGATCTCGATCCTCGTCCACGTTCTCCTCATCGCGGTCTACCCCTTCCTGATGGACCGCATCTCGCCCGAACTCCCACAGCGGCCGGTCGAAGAGTCCCGGGATCCCGAATCGTACATGGAGATCGTGCTCCTGGTGGAGCCCGATGACGAGGAGGAGGACGCGGAGCCCGTCGAGGTGGTGGAGGAGATAGCGGAAGAGGAGACGGCGGTGGAGGTGGAGGTCCCGGTCGTGGACGAGGCCGAAGAGGAACAGGAGTCCGTGGTCGAAGAGGAAGCCGTGGTCGATGCGGAAGAGGCCGAGGAGCGCGAGCTCTCCGTCGCTGAGCGGCTGCGCCCGGGCGACGTGGACCCGCGGCTCTGGCTCCCGCTGGACAGTGAGAGCCTTCAGCTCACCGATATGGAGCGGGCCCAGCTCCTGGTCCATGGGATGATCCGGAACTGGAACGACTCCATGGCGGTGGCCGAGGCACTCCGGTCGCAGGCGCTGGACTGGACGTACACCGATGACGACGGCCGCCGCTGGGGCGTGTCTCCCGGGACGCTCCACCTGGGAGATTTCTCCATTCCTCTCCCCGTCACCTTCGACGTTCCCCCCGGCATGCGGGATGAGCTGCGTCGCCGCCAGTGGATCTACGACGACATCGCGCGGGGAGCGGCCTCGGCCGAGATGCGCGAGCTCTGGTCCAACCGGGCGCGCGAGATCCGCCGCCGCCTCGATGAGGAGCGAGACGGGAACGAGGGCTCCGGGAACCCTCCCTGAGCCCGTGCCCCGGGGGGCCTCGAAATTGACGGCCCCCGGCGCCCTGAATATGCTTCGACGCTTCCCCGGCGGCGGCCCCGCCAGGCTCGCGGTGCTCGCCCTCCGGTTCCACCCCCTGAACTCACTCCAATCGAGGTGAACGTGTCCGACGCGCTCTCTCCACGTCTCGATCCGGCCGAGATCGAAGGCCCCCTGTACGCCCGCGGGCGGGAGGAGGGGCGCTTCCACACGCCCGCGTCCCTGGTGCTGGAGGAGGGAAGAGAGCCGTACGTCATCGTGATCCCGCCGCCGAACGTGACGGCGGTCCTCCACATGGGGCACGGTCTGAACAATACCGTCCAGGACGTCTTCATCCGGTGGCGGCGCATGCAGGGGCGCGCGGCTCTCTGGGTCCCGGGCACGGATCACGCCGGCATTGCGACGCAGAACGTGGTCGAGCGCCGGCTTGCCGACGAGACGGGCGAGACCCGCTTCGACGTCGGCCGCGAGGCCTTCGTCCAGAAGGTGTGGGAGTTCGTGGAGGGGACAGGGGGCGCGATCCTGGACCAGCTTCAGGCCATCGGGGCTTCGTGCGACTGGGAGCGCACTCGCTTCACCCTGGATCCAGGGCTGTCCCAGGCGGTCCGCGAGGTCTTCGTGCGCCTTCACGAGCGAGGGCTCATCTATCGGGGCGAGTACATCATCAACTGGTGCCCCCGCTGCGGGACTGCCCTCTCCAACGAGGAGGCGGAGGGCGTCGAGTCGGACGGCGAGCTCCACCATCTTCGCTACCCGCTCACATCCGTCGCTGCCGAGGCTGCCCGCGCCTCCGGGGCGGAGACGCTGGGACAGCTCGAGGACGGACGCTGGTATCTCACCGTCTCCACCACCCGGCCCGAGACGATGCTCGGGGACACCGGCGTCGCGGTCCATCCTGACGACCCGCGCTATCAGGGCCTCGTAGGGCTCGAGGTCGAGCTCCCCCTGACCGGACGGACGATCCCGATCGTGGCGGATGACTGGGTCGACCCGGAGTTCGGGACCGGGATGGTGAAGGTCACCCCGGCACACGACCCGAACGATTTCGAGATCGCGAAACGTACCGGGCTCGAAGTTCTGAACATCCTTACCCCGGAGGCCTCCACCAACGAGGCCGTTCCGCAGCGCTTCCGCGGCCTGAATCGGTTCGACGCCCGGAAGGCGGTGGTCGCAGCGCTCCGGGAAGAGGGCCTCCTCGCCGGCTCTGAGCCACACCGTCACGGGGTCCCGCGCTGCTATCGCTGCGACACCGTCGTCGAGCCGCGTCTTTCCGACCAGTGGTTCGTGAAGATGAAGCCGCTGGCCGAGCCGGCTCTCGCCGCCTCCCGCTCTGGAGAGATCCGCTTCCATCCGGACCGTTGGACGAAGGTGTACGAGGAGTGGCTCGAGAACATCCGGGACTGGTGCATCTCGCGCCAGCTCTGGTGGGGGCATCGGATTCCCGTCTGGTACTGCCGCGCAGAGGGCTGCGGCGAGGTCATGGTGGAGCGGGAGGACCCCACGAAGTGTCGGGCCTGCGGGAGCGCGGAGATCGAACAGGACCCCGACGTCCTCGATACCTGGTTCAGTTCGTGGCTCTGGCCCTTCTCGGTCTTCGATTGGCCCGAAGAGGGAGATGATCTGCGCGCCTTCTATCCAGGTCACACCCTGGTCACCGCGCCGGAGATCCTCTTCTTCTGGGTGGCCCGGATGGTCATGGCCGGGTACGAGTTCCGGGGAAAGCCCCCCTTTCGGGACATCTTTCTCCACGGCACCGTCCGCGACGCGCAAGGCCGCAAGATGTCCAAGTCGCTGGGGAACGGGATCGATCCGCTGGAGGTGGTGGATCGCTTCGGCGCGGATGCCCTCCGCTACACGGTCCTCTCCATGTGCGGGGTGGGCACGGACATCCACCTGGACCACGAGGACCTGGAAGCGGCCTTCGCCCCCGGGCGGAACTTTGCCAACAAGGTCTGGAACGCGGGGCGCTTCACCCTCATGTCGGTGGGGGAGGACGAGGTGGAGCCGCTGGACGCCGTCGCGGATGATCTGGAGGTCGCGGACCGCTGGATTCTCTCCCGCCTGGGCAGCGCTTCTGCCGGCATCACCGACAGCCTGGAGCGGTTTCGGATCCACGATGCGGTGGACCGGGCGCATCACTTCTTCTGGGGCGACTTCGCGGACTGGTACCTGGAACTCATCAAGTCGCGCATCCGGGGAGAGGAGGGGGAACGGTCGCGAGCCGTGGCCCGGGCGGTGCTGGTCCACGTCTTCGACCGGACCCTGCGCCTCCTGCACCCCCTGGTGCCCTTCGTGACGGAGCACCTCTGGGACCGGATCCCCTGGCCCCGGGGAGGGGAGCGGCCGGAGCGCCTCCTGGTGGCCCCCTGGCCTTCTTCCGATCCCGAGCGGGCGGACGGCGCGGCCGAGGAGCGGATCGCCCGTCTCCAGGAGCTGGTCACGACCACCCGGAGCCTCCGGAAGGAGTATGGGGTCGGGGAGGGAGCCGAGGTGGAGGTGGTGTTGAAGGGCGCGGAGGCCTCCATGCAGGAGTTCTTCCGGGATGAGGCCCCGCGGCTCGCACAACTCGCGCGGATCGGTTCCGTCGAGTTCGGGGAGACCGAAGGACGGGGGGTGGGGGCCACTGCCATCCTGACCGCGGGCGTCGAGCTCTTTCTCCCCCTGGCCGACCTGGTGGATCTGGAGCGGGAAGGGGAACGCCTCGCGGAGGAGATCGAGCGTCTGGAGGCACAGCTCGAGGGGGCGCGGAGGAAGCTTTCCAACGAGCAGTTCGTTTCCAAGGCGCCGGCAGAGGTGGTAGAGAAGGAGCGGGCGAAAGAAGCATCCTTCCTGGACCAGCGAAACAAGCTTCGGGAGAAGCGTTCCCGACTGGCGGGCGGATGAGGAAGGGGCTCCCTCAGGAGACCCGGATTCGCGGGGCCCTCGTCGCCGCTCTCTTTCTCGCCGGGGTGGCCGGGTGCGCGCGGCCGGGGAGCCCCCGGGGCGGGGACGTTCCGGAGCTCCCCCTCGAGGTCGTGACGACCTCCCCCGAGCAGATGGCCGTGGTCCAGCCCTTCGACGACGCCATCTCCTTCCAGTTCGACCGACGCGTGAGCGAACGGGCGACCGAGGGCCAGCTCCGCGACGGCGTCGTGGTCTCCCCTCGCACCGGGGAGATATCGGTAGAGCATCGCCGGAGCGGGCTGGAGGTCCGGATGGAGGGAGGGTTCAGTGGGAGCACCGTCTACCGCGTCACCCTCCTCCCCACGATCCAGGACCTCTGGCAGAACACCCTGGGGGCCTCCTACGACCTCTTCTTCTCCACCGGGCCCGAGTTCGAGCCCAACGTGCTGGCAGGGCTCGTCACCGATCGCCTTACTGGAGAGGACGCGGTGGCGGCCCGGGTAGACGCCGTTCCCGGGGACGGGGGGCCGGTGCACTCCACCGTGACCGACTCCATCGGGATCTTCACCTTCCCATACCTCCCTTCCGGGAGCTACAGCCTGCTGGCCTTCGACGACCTGAACCGGAACCGCGAGCCCGACTTCCTGGAACCGCAGGACCTGGTGGAGGTCGATCTGGCGCTCGGCGACACCATCGTGGTGACGGAGCTCGCGATCCTCCCCCCGGACACCACCCCGGCGGTCCTCCTCGAGGCGGAGCCGGTCGATTCACTGGGCCTGAGCCTGGAGTTTGATGACCACCTGGATCCCGGCTGGTCCCCGGAGGGGGTCGTCGCGCGCCTGATCCGGGACGAGGGTGACGCGCCCGAGGTGGTGGAAGTCCTTCATCTCCACCAGTGGGAGGCCCGCCTGGCAGCGGAGGCGGAGGCAGCCCGGGAGGAGGGTGACGAGGAGGCGGATGTGGAGGAAGCCGTCGAGGTGGAGGTGGAGGAGGCCCCCGCTTCCCTCCCCGATGACTTCATTCCGCCGGCGCAGGTCCTGGTCCTGGTGTTGAATCGTCCCCTCGACTGGGCGACCCCCTACCGCGTCGAGTTGGAAGGGGTCACGAACCTCCACGGCCTGCCGGGTGGGGGTGGGGAGGCCGACTTCGTAACACCTGAGGAGCCCGTGCCGGATCCGGAGGTCGATCCTGGGGACGGGGACGACGCAGGTGATGGCGACGGCGACACGGACGACGACGGCGGGGTGGGCGACGGTTCATGACCCCCGGAGCCCCCGGCGGAACGGACGTTGCCACGACCCAGCGCCCCGCCGTGTTTTTGGACCGGGACGGTACCCTCATCCGGGAACGCCATTACCTGGCGGATCCCTCCGACGTCGAACTCCTGCCCGGTGTCTCCGAGGCTCTGTCCCTTCTTCGCGGCAGCGGGTTCGCCCTCGTGGTCGTGACGAACCAGTCGGGCATCGCCAGGGGCCTTTTCGGGGAGCGGGACTACGAACGCGTGGCTGGGCGTCTCGATGCACTCCTGCGAGAGGCAGGACTCATCCTGGACGGAAGCTACCACTGCCCGCACCACCCCGAAGTGGGTGGGCCCTGTTCCTGTCGCAAGCCGGCCACGGGCCTCCACCGCCGTGCGGCACGCGAGATGGGTCTCTCCCTCCAGGACTCCTGGTTCGTGGGCGACCGGGTGCGGGATCTGCTCCCGGCGCGGGAGCTGGGGGGGAGGGGGATCCTGGTCCGAACCGGCCACGGGATGGACGAACTGCCTCGTCTTTCGACGGAGTTCCCGGCCGAGCCGGATCTGCTGGCAGCGGCGCGCCGGATGCTTTCTTCGGCCTGAGGCGCATCCCCTGGCACGGGGCTCGTGGCACGGGGAGTCGGGGGGCTTCCCCGGTTGACCCTTCGAGGCGCTCCGGGGTACCTTTCCCAGAGGACCGAGCCGTTACGATACGGCTGCGGGTATGCAGGTCCACTGTTACACTGCGGGACACAACAGAGGGTACGAATCATCATGCAGATTGAGATTTCCGAGGTCGCTATCGGGAAGGTCCGTTCCTTCATGGAGGATCATGGCGCCGAGTCGAATGCCGGCTTGCGGGTCGCCGTCCTCCCGGGGGGCTGCTCGGGGTTCCAGTACGGGCTGAATATCGAGGACGCACCTGAAGACGATGACGAGATCCTGGACCTGAACTCCGGGATCCGGGTCTTCGTGGATCCCTTCAGCGCGCAGTACCTCGAAGGGGTGGAGATCGACTACGTGACCACCATGATGGGGTCCGGCTTCACGTTCAAGAACCCTGCGGCGGCCGGCGGGTGCGGGTGCGGCAGCTCCTTCACCATCTGATTCCCCACATGCCGCGCTCCCACGCGGTGGGAGGTTGCCCATGACCACGACTCTACGTGAGATCCTTCCCACTCCCCTGGACTATGCAGCTCTCTCCCGAGAAGAGCTGACCGAGCGGATCGTCCGGCGGAAGGCGGAGCGCAACGCCGTCATCCTGGGCCACAACTACCAGAGAGTGGAAATTCAGGAGGTCAGCGACTTCCTGGGCGACTCCCTTGCGCTCTCCCAGGAGGCCGCCGGGACCGTCGCGGACACCATCGTTTTCTGCGGCGTGCACTTCATGGCGGAGACGGCAAAAATCCTCTCCCCCTCCAAGACCGTCCTCATGCCGGACCCGCGCGCCGGATGTCCCATGGCGGACTTCGTGACGGGCGAGGCGCTTCGGCGGCTCAAGGCCGAGCACCCGGACGCTGTCACCGTGGCGTACGTCAACTCCACCGCGGAAGTGAAGGCGGAGTCGGACATCTGTTGCACCTCCTCCAACGCCGTCCAGGTGGTGGAGTCCATCCCTGCCGACCGGACGATCCTCTTCGTCCCGGATCGGAACCTGGCCCGCTACGTCGAGGAACGCACCGGCCGCGACAACATCGTGGCGTGGGACGGCTACTGCTACGTTCACGACGACCTCGTCCTGGATGAGCTGGACCGGGCGCGGAAGGCGCATCCCGAGGCCCGCGTCGTCATCCATCCCGAGGCTCGTGAGGAGCTCCTGGCCGAGGCGGACGAGGTGACTTCTACCGGAGGGATGGTTCGGATGGCGGAGGAGTACGACTCCCTCATCCTGGGAACGGAGCGCGGACTCGTCGACCAGCTTCGGGAGCGATACCCACACAAGACGTTCATCCCCCTCTCCGGAGCCGCGGTCTGCGGCAACATGAAGCTGAACACCCTCTCCAAGCTGGCGTGGTGCCTCGATCACGGGGAACATGAGCTCACCATGGGTGAGGATGTGCGGCAGCGGGCCGAGCGGTCCCTCCGCCGGATGCTGGAGCTCTCGGGCGGTTGGACCGCCCCTTCCGCCGAGGAGGAGGAGCTCGAGCTGGCCGGCGTCCGACCCAAGGGGTGCGGCTGCGCATGACGCAGGACCCTCCGGAGGCGGCCGGGAGCGACCTGGTGGTCCGCTCCTTCACCGGCGGTGCCTTCCAGGAGAACAGCTACCTCGTGCACTGTGCGGCGACCGGTCATGCGGCCATCGTGGATCCGGGGGCAGCAGTGCCGGCTCTCCTGGAGACGGTCCGACTCGATGACCTCGAGGTGGAGGCCGTATTCCTCACCCACGCCCACCTGGACCACATGGAAGGCCTCCCCCTCGTCCGGGAAGCAGTGGACGCCCCGATCCATCTCCACGCGGACGATCTCCCCCTCTACGAGCGGGCCGCCGCTCAGGCCGAAGCCTTCGGGATGAGGCTTTCCGGTCCCCTCCCCGAGGTCGATGTCTTCTTCGAGCCCGGGAGCGAGGTGCGGGTAGGCGGGCACAGGTTTGAGGTGCGCTTCACGCCGGGACATGCGCCGGGGCACGTCATCCTTTACTGCGCGGGCCAGGGTCTCGCCCTGGTGGGGGACGTGGTGTTCGCCGGTTCCATCGGTCGCACCGACCTCCCCGGCGGGGACATGCAGCAACTCCTCCAATCCATCCGAGAGGAGGTCCTCACCCTCCCGGATGCCACCGTGCTCAAGCCTGGACACGGTCCCGAGACCACCGTGGGTCGGGAGCGGCGGGGAAATCCATTCCTCGCCCCCTTCACCGCGGGGGAGCGGGCTTGACCCTTCGCGCCGCAGTCTTCGCGTCGGGGCGGGGTTCCAATTTCGAGGTGCTGGCCGACCACACGCAGGGGGCGGACTGGACCGTTGCGGTCCTGGTGAGCGATCGGCCCGATGCGCCGGCCCTCGACCGAGCCCGCAGAAGGGGGATTCCCGTTGCCGTCGTCCCGGTCAAGGACCGCGCCGTGGAAGACGTCGGGGAGGAGACCCTCGGCGCGCTCCGGGAGGCTGCGGTCGACCTCTGCCTCCTGGCCGGCTACCTGCGCCTCGTCCCTCCGCGCGTGGTTGAGGCGTTCCGGGGACGGGTCCTGAACGTGCACCCCGCCCTCCTTCCCGCCTTCGGGGGGAAGGGGATGTACGGGCTACACGTGCACCGGGCGGTCCTGGAGGCGGGTGTCCGGGTGACCGGGCCCACCGTGCACTTCGTGGACGAGCGTTACGATCGGGGGCGTATCCTGGCTCAGTGGCCCGTGCCCGTCATGGAGGGCGATACCCCCGAGGGCCTCGCCGCCCGGGTCACCGCGGTGGAGCATGAGCTCTATCCGGCGGCTGTCGACGAGCTCGCCCGGGCCCTCTCGGCCGGTCGCGAGCCCCGCACGATTCCGCAGGGTGAGGTCGGGCATCCCCGGTTTCATCTCCGATTCGAACCAGAAGACACAGGACGACATAGATGAGCACCCCGCGCCGAGCCCTCCTCTCCGTCTCCGACAAGTCCGGTATACAGGAGTTCGGCCGCGCCCTCGTGGAGCGTGGCTTCCAGCTCCTCTCCACCGGGGGGACCGCCCGGACCCTCCGGGAGGCCGGACTCCCCGTGACGGAGGTCTCCGAGATCACCGGGCACCCGGAGATCATGGACGGGCGAGTCAAGACGCTCCACCCGGCGATCCACGGCCCGCTCCTGGCCCGACGGGACCACCCCGCCGACCTCGACGCCCTCGCGCACCACGGGTACCGACCCATCGACCTGGTAGCGGTGAACCTCTATCCCTTCCGGGAGACGATCCGGAAGGGCGGAGTCTCCGTGAGCGAAGCCATGGAGCAGGTGGACATCGGAGGACCCACCATGATCCGGGCCGCAGCGAAGAACCATGCGAACGTCCTGGTCGTGGTGGATCCCGCCGACTACGGCCGAGTGCTGGAGGGCCTGGACGAGCCGGGTGGCGAGGGCCTCCCCCTCCGGCGGGAACTGGCCGCGAAGGTATTCCGGCACATCTCCTCGTACGACGAGGCGGTGGCCGGGTACCTGGAAAAGGAGGAGAGCCCGGGCGACGACGCTGCACTCGCGCGCCGCCTCCCGGCGAACCTCAGCCTGACGCTGGCCCGGAAGGAGCAGCTCCGCTACGGCGAGAACCCCGATCAGGCCGCGGGCTTCTATGAGGCGGCAGGCCAGGGTGGTCACGGCATCGGTGGCCTGGTTCAGCACCACGGCAAGGCCCTCTCCTACAACAACCTCCTGGACCTGGACGGAGCAATCCTCTCCCTCTCCCCATTCGCCCTGTCTCCCCGTCCCGCAGTGTGCATCATCAAGCATACCACCCCGAGCGGACTCGCGGTGGGAGACACGGTGGCAGAGGCCTACGGGAAGGCGCTGGCCTGTGATCCGGTGAGCGCTTTCGGCTCGGTCATCGCCACCAACCGGGAGGTGGACGCGACTGCCGCCCAGGAGATCTCGGAACTCTTCGTGGAGTGCCTCGTCGCCCCATCCTTCAGTACGGAGGCGATGGAGATCCTGACCCGGAAGAAGAACGTGCGCCTCCTGTCATTTCCTGGAGGGGAGGAAAGTGGCGAAACAGACGCTGCGTTCCCCGCATCGCTGGGGTCGGCCGCAACAGAGGCATTCGCCGCGCTCCCAGAAGAGGACCCAGTGGGGCGGTCGGCTGCCCACTTCCTGGCCGGCCACAATCGCGCCCCGGGCGAGCTCGTACCCCGGGGGATCTACGGAGGCGTCCTCGTCCAGACCCCCCCCGCGCCCCCCTTCTTCGGCGTCGAGGACCCCGGCCTGAAGATCGTGAGCGAGCGGGTCCCCACCACGGAGGAGCGTGAGGAGATGGCTTTCGCGTGGGCCGCCGTCTACGGCGTGAAGTCCAACGCCATCGTCCTCGCGGGGGGTGGCGCCACCCTGGGGATCGGCGCGGGACAGATGTCGCGTGTGGACTCGTCGAGGCTGGCCGTGCAGAAGGCGACGGACGCAGGCCTCGACCTGACCGGGTGCGTCCTGGCCTCCGACGCCTTCTTCCCCTTCCGGGACGGGGTGGACGCCGCCGCCGAGGCCGGTGCGCGGGCCATCATCCAGCCAGGGGGCTCGGTCCGCGACGAAGGGGTGATCGCAGCGGCCGACGAGCACGGGATCGCGATGATCCTCACGGGGCGTCGGTTGTTTCGGCACTGAGGGGCGGGCGAGCCACTCCGCTAGCCGGCCCGATTCCGGCCGTGGTATCCACGGTTCGCCGACGGGAGGGTGGTCGGGGTCATGGAGGATGAGTCGGGGGTGCCGTTCGTGCTGGTGCTGCAGGTTGAGGAAAGGTGATGGGCGGCGCCATACACGGCCTCCCGGGTCTGGGCCGCATCCCCCGAACCCCCTGCTTCACCCATCCACCGCCTCCCGTGCGCGGGCCTCCAGATCCCAGGGGATGTCGGCGCGACGCCGGTAGCGGGCAGCGGGGGTGTCCTCGTCGGGATCGATGCCGCGGCGCTTGTGATCCGCCATGAGTCGCTCCACCGGGTCGGGCGTGAGACGGGAAGGCGGAGGGCAGTCGGGAAGGGGCCAGCCCAGGCGATCGAGGAAGCGGAGGCGCCCGTCGGAGAAGACCTGGACGCGGAACCCCTCCTCGTGGACCGCGCGGTGATGGCGGCGGCAGAGAGAGACAAGGTTCGAGAGCCGCGTCTCGCCGCCATTCTCCCAGTGGACGATGTGGTGTCCCTCGGTGAACCGGAGCCCGCATCCTGGGAACCGGCATCCGCCGTCGCGGATCTCGAGGGCGCGGCGCAGGGCAGGGGAGAGGGTGCGGGTCTTGCGACCGAGATCCAGGATGGAGCCGTCGGCGGCGTGGGTGATGCGGACCACGCCGGCATCGCAGGCGAGGCGACGAGACGTTTCAGCTGAAACGTGCGTACCGTCCTGGAGGTGGGAGTAGAGGGTGAATGATGGGGTGGTGGAGGCGGCGGACGACGAGTCGGACGATCCCGTGCCGGCTCCGACATCGGACTCCGCGCGTGAGTGGGCCCCGCCCGCATCCGCGAGCGTCGACGCATCCACATGAAGCATGACGGTGTAGCGCTCGGGGCGGGAGCTGGAGAGGCGCGAGGCGGTGGCGCGCTGGCGGGCGGTGTGGGTTGCGGGCGGGTGGTCGGAGCAGCCGCAGCCGTCCCCGCTCGACCCTGCGTCATCCTCTCGCGCTCTCTCCGCGCTCACAGCCCCACCCCCCATGGCCAGCTCGGCCAGGAGCCCGAGGGCGTCGGCGCGCCGCTGACGGGGGGTGACCTCCTCGGTGCGGGGTCCTCGGGGGCCACCCTCGGGAGCCCAGTCGTCACCGGCATGGAAGAGTTGGTCGCTGGCCCAGTCGATGGCGCGCATGAGGAGGGCGCCCACCTCGGGGTCGAGGGTGCCGCGGATGCGGTACATCCCGTCGCCGTCGGGGGAGACGGTGAGGGAGCGGGAGCGGTGACGGCGTCGCTCGAGCTCCGCCTCGTCGCCACGGCCGACGTGGCGCCAACTCTGCACGAACCGCTCCAGCTCGGCGGTGGTGCAGGCCCGGGCATAGGAGAGGACCTCGGCTTCGGCGGCCGAGGTGGCGGGCGATGCGGCGGCGGCCTCGGCGTCCTCCCCCTTCTCCGGAGCCAGATCCTCCACCAGCCGGGTCACCGCGCGGACCTTGGAGAAGCTGAGTTCTCCACGACTCATGGCTTCGGAGACGAGGGGGAGGCGGGGTAGGGCGCGGGCAGCGCGGACCCGCTCGCGGGCGGCGCCCTTATCGATCCCGGTGTGGAAGTGGAGCCACTCGGCGCAGTTGCGGTGGCCGGCCAGCTGCCAGCCGCCGAGGCGGTCGAACTCGGCGATGTAGGTGAGCATGCGGTAATTGGCCGCATGGATGTGGGCGGCGAGGGTGACGACGGCGGCCTGGAGGGACTCGAGCTCGTCGGGGATCTCGAATGGGTCGGGTGCGGGCTCGAGCGCCCGGTAGCGGGCGAGGTCCGGGAGGGTGTCGAGATCAGAGGGAATGTCGGGAAGGGCGCGGGGATCGGCATGCCCCTGCGGGTCGGAGTCACCCCGCCCGGCCGCTCCGTACCGCACCGCATCCCGCTCCCGAACGAGGATGCCAGCAATGCCCCGCCCGACGACGTCTGTCCACCCGCTCGACCCCCCGGTAGCGTATCCCATAACCTCCTCCCAAGTAACAGTGCAACAAACAGTTGCATGAAATATAACGGGGGGATTGGCGGGCTCCTGGGCGGCCTCAGGAGGGGCGAGGTGGCCCCGCGAGGTGTCGCGGGCCCAGGTAGTGGCTCCGGCGCCCGCACGGGGCCCGCCGGGCGCCTGGATGTGCCGATTCAGACTGCGGGCGGGACCTCCACCCTCTCGCCAGTAGAAAAGTCGTCCATAGCTGAATGGGACGTTGGAGGGGGGCTGTCGGACGTCCGTCCCCCCACGCCCGGAGACCCGGCGGTCTCGTCACCAACCCGCAGCAAGCGTCGCCCGCCGCCCCCTCCAACGCAATGCCGAAATCGTCTATCTTCAGGGAGAGACCCGTCACCGCACCGGACCCCGCAACGGTCCGACGTGGCGATGGGATCGAGGGGGAGCGGCTGCCCGTTATGGCGGGGCGGACCCACCCCTCCTACCTCGGAGGGGTGGCCGAGCGGCTAAGGCACCGGTCTTGAAAACCGAGGTTGGGTGTATGCCCACGTGGGTTCGAGTCCCACCCCCTCCGCTCCACGTCCGAGTCAGGCACCCCCTCCTCCGAACCGGAAACTCTCCCCCGTCAGGGGAATATGCCCCGCTCCGAGTAGGCGCGGGCGACCTTCCGGATCGAATTGATGAAAGCGGCGATCCGGAGACTGACCTCGAACTCCTTCGAGGTATCCCGGATCTCACGGAATCCCTCGACCATCGTCTCCTCGAGCCCTGAACGCACGAGATCGGCTTCCGAGGGGCCGACCGCCACCTCTCCCACGGTGGTGGCGGGGAACTCCGCTCCTACCAGCCCCTCCACCGCCCGGAGCATGCGGGAGTTGGCCATGGCGGAGGACCTGCGCTCCATCCGCCCGAATCGGAGGTGGGTCAGGTTCTTGACCCACTCGAAATACGAGACGGTCACTCCGCCGGCGTTCAGGTAGAGGTCCGGAAGTTGGAGGATTCCCCGGCGCTGGAGGATCTCGTAGGCGTCGGCGGTGGTTGGACCGTTCGCGCCCTCCGCGACGATTTTGGCCTGTATTCTGGGCGCGTTCTCCGCGCGGATGACGTGTTCCAGCGCGGCGGGCACGAGAATGTCACATTCCCACTCCAGCCCGATCGCCGACTCCTCGGCTCTCAGCTTCGTCTCGGCGTCGAGATCGAGGATCGACCCTCCTTCCTCGCGGTGTCGGTAAATCTCCTCCACGTCCAGCCCGTCGGGATCGTAGATGGCCCCCTCCCGTTCCAGAACGCCGGTGATCTTCGCCCCAGCTTCGGAGAGGAACAACGCTGCGTGATATCCAACGTTTCCCAGCCCCTGGACCACGATCGACTTCCCCGCGATCCCGGGCGTGAGGCCGAGGCGCTCGAGTTCCTCCTCCCACCCCAGCGCTTCCCGGATCCCGAAGTACACTCCGAGCCCGGTGGCCTCCGTTCGGCCTCGCACCCCCCCCTGGCTCACCGGCTTCCCGGTGACGCAGGCCGAAGCGTTCAGCTCACCTCCTGAGATCGCCATGTACGTGTCCAGCATCCAGGCGATCTCCCGCTCGCCGACTCCCATATCGGGTGCCGGCACATCCACTCCCGGCCCGATGTAGTTCTGCTTCGCCAACTCGAAGGTGTAGCGTCGGATGATCCGCTCCAGCTCGCGCTCCGAATAGTCGTCCTTCTCGATCCGGATGGCGCCCTTCGCGCCTCCGAACGGGACGTCCACGAGGGCGCACTTGTAGGTCATCAGGGCTGCGAGAGCCGTCACCTCATCCTCGGAAGCCCTCTGGGTGAGTCGAAACCCTCCCTTCACGGGGAGCCGGTGCTGGGAGTGGTGGGCCCGCCACCCGTGGATGACCTCGATGGACCCGTCGTCGCGCTCCAGGGGGAAGCTCACGTGAAAGACGGAGTTGCAGGCCTTGATCTGGGGGAGAAGGCCCGGAGGGTAGTCCAGGCGCTCTGCGGCCAGGTCGAAATAGCGGTTGACTTCCTCGAAAAAGTGCGGTGCGGCCATGCGCTGGCTTCCTTGCTGTCTGCGGCGTCGGTAAGTGGGGGATTCCCCTCGGTCGAGGCGAATCGACCCCCGACCCGGAGTGTGGTTCCGAAATCCGGGAACTGGAGGAGGGAGCGCCGAGGGGTTAGGGTGAGGCCGTCGGCGAGGCGAGGTTCGACCTCCCCTGTGACCTCGAGACCGTTCAGGAGGACCCGCTCCACCATGTCGCGAACCCTGGCTCGACACCTCCTGGCGGGCTCCCTTGGGCTTGTGGCGCTCGCATACGCTGCCGCTTTCCTCCCCGGGGGAGCGCCGGTCTGGGCGCCCTGGTCTCTGCTGGTGGGAAGCGTGGCCGGCCTCGCCTTCGTTTCCATCCTCGGGGCGGGATCCGGGCGGGGTGCACCCGCCCGCCGGGGGGGGGGGCGGGGGGGGGGCCCCCCCCCCCCCCCGGCTCGTCGGCCTCCTCGCCCTGACCTCGCTCCTCCTGGTGGGGAGCATCGGGGCGGGGCTTCTCCTGCCCCCACCCGATTCGGACTCGAGCTTCGTGGGAGGCCTTCCCCCGGCGGCGGCGCTGATGGTCTACGGGGCCGGGCTCCTCCCCCTCCTTCTGGTGCCCCTCGGCTACGCCTGGGTCTTCCCGACCGTCGGCTTCGCAGAAGGTGAGCTGGAGCGGGTGCGGGAGGAGGCACGACGGGCGCGAGATGAGGTAAGTGCGACCCGCCAAGGGGAAGGAGCTCTCCCTTCGGAAGTAGACGGAACGCCCGAGGCTCCCCGCCATCCCAGAAGGAGCCACTCGTGAACCCATCGGGGCTCCTGCAGACCACCCCCATCCCGGTTCCGGCGGAACCGGCAGTCCTCGCCTTCCTCGGCGCATACTTCGCCCTCGTCCTCCTCATCGGGGCGGTGGCCACCCGGCGCACGCGCACGGCCCGCGACTTCTTCCTGGCGGGGCGGGGGATCGGGCTCGTGGCCCTCTCGGTCTCAGCGGTGGCGGCCACCCTCTCCGGTTTCACCTTCATCGGGGGGCCGGGGCTCATGTACACGGTGGGGCTCGGGGCGCTCTTCATCATCCTCCCCGCCGGGATCACCAATGCGGTGGGTGCCTGGGTGCTGGCGAAGCGGCTGCGTCTCCTGGCGGAGGTGCGAGACGTCATGACCCTTCCGGACGCCATCGGGGCGCGGTACCGCTCCCCCGCGGCACAAGGGCTGGCCGGCGCTTCCGTCCTCCTCGCCGTGGTGGGTTACATGGCCACGAACGTCCTGGCCATGGGCGTGGTCCTGCAGGCCCTCCTCGGGACCTCACTGGCATGGGGAATCTGGATTGGTGCCGGAGTTACGCTCCTCTACACAGCCGGAGGGGGGATTCGGGCGGCGATCTGGACAGATCTCCTCCAGGGCGCGGTCATGGGGACGGCCTCCGTCCTCGTCTTCCTCTACGTGTTGGGGGCCGGCGGAGGAGGGGGAGGGCTTGCGGGCCTTTCCACCTCGATCCTCGCCGAAGACCCGGGGTTTCTGGAGCCGTGGGGCCACATCGGTCCCCTCGCCTCGATCTCCTTCTTCTTCGTCTTCTCCATGGGCGTCCTGGGCCAACCCCACGTTCTGCACAAGTTCTACATGCTCAGGGAGCCTCGGCTTCTCCGCTGGTATCCGCTCCTGTCCGCGCTGGCCCTCTGCCTGAGCGTCCTTCTCTTTTTCGGAGTGGGCCTCGCGGTGAAGGGGCTCGTGGTGGCGGGAGAGCTCCCGGCTCTTACGCACCCGGATCAGGCGACGCCTCTCTTCCTGCTGGAGCGAACCCCCATCCTGCTGGCCGCGCTGGTCTTCAGCGGCGTGGTGGCCGCTATCATGAGCACCTTGAATTCCTTCATGAACGTCGGCGCGGCGGCGCTGGTGCACGACCTCCCGGTGGCGGTGGGGCGCCGGATCGGGGATGAGCTCCTCTGGGGGAGGGTCGCCACCGTTGGAATTACCGTGGCGGCAGCAGGGGCGGCGCAGCTCTCCGGCACATTGGTGGCCTTCCTGGGGATCTTCGGTTGGGGGCTCTTCGCCTCCACCCTGGTGCCCGCACTGGCCGTGGGGATGAACTGGGAGGGGGCGACCCGGGCGGGGGCCATCGCCTCCATCTCGGTGGGGCTGGTGGGAACCATCGTTCTGGAGGTGGCAGCCTTTGTCGGCGCCTTCACCCTGCCCACCGGGATCACCATCGCCGGACTGACTCTGGTCACGTCCTTCCTCGCCTTCTTTGGCGTTTCCTGCCTCACGCGGGACCGGGCGGCGGGGGAGCTGGACCCCGACCTCCGGGTCATCATCGACGCCTGAGCCCGGGGATGATGTCAGCCCGGCTCGAGGGTGAAGGTGATGGTCACCTCCGTTCCGTCCGGCGGAAGGAGATCGGACGCCGCGAAGTCGGTCACGCCGCGCTGGTGGTCCCGGATGGTGTAGGACGCGTTCGAGAGGACCCCACCGGGGCAGGAGAAGAGGCAGAGGATGCACCCGGAGGCCCATTCTTCGTTGTGGTGTTCGTGGCCCCCGAACCGGATGTCCACCCCGCGCCCGCCCGGGTCTTTCAGGAGCTCCGTCAGCGCGTACTCTCTCGGCGCGCCGTCCCAGGTCACAGTCACCGACACCGGCGTCCCGGTGACCCTGGCCGTGGGCGCTGAGACGAACGGCACCCAGCGGAGTCGCCATGCGGACAGAGGGATGCCGCCCTGGTCATCCGCGCCCATCGCGCGCAGCGTGCGGGCCAGCGTCGTATCCGGGACCGCCGTCACGAAGAGCGCGTTCGGCGCCGCCCCCCCCTCGGCGTGGACGATGGCGTGATAACGGTGGTCCGGGGGGAGGGATCGCTCGAACGCTCCCGCCTGGAGGGTCGCCCGGAACTGGACGGTGCCCCGCCGGGAGTCAACCTCCTGCGAGGCAAGCGAAGGGGACGGACAGAGCGGGCCTATGAGAAGCACGCCCCCGATGATGATCGCGGGTGAGCATGGGATATGGCGATTCGGTGTCTTCATATGGTCTCGTCCAGGGTTCACCGGGAACCGGGCGTCCCGGGGACGCCGAGCGCCCGCGTAGCTCCGCGGACCCCTTCAAGTCTGGGGTCCAGATCGCCGTACCGCCACCCCCACCCAGCGAGCGCCCCTTCTTGGATCCCCTCCGGCGATCGGGTAGATTTCCGCGTGTCGCAGTACCCTTCCATAACGAAACATCGAGGCACCGCGTTGAGCATCTGGAAGCGTCGCAGCACGAAGGTGGTGGATATCGGGGGCGTGAAGGTCGGGGCGCCCCACCCCGTGGTCGTCCAGTCCATGACGAATACCGACACGGCCGATGTGGCGGGGACGGTGGCGCAGGTGGCGGAACTGTCCGAAGCGGGGAGCGAACTCGTGCGCGTCACCGTGAACAACGAGGATTCCGCGCAGGCGGTTCCCGAGATCGTAGCGCGCCTTCGCGACCAGGGCGTCTCCACCCCTATCGTAGGCGACTTCCACTACAATGGGCACCTCCTCCTGGACCGCTACCCCGACTGTGCGCAAGCGCTGGCGAAGTACCGCATCAATCCGGGGAACGTTGGGGCCAAGCGCCGGGACGAGAACTTCCAGCAGATCGTCCGGATCGCGGTCGAGAACGAAAAGCCCGTCCGGATCGGGGTGAACTGGGGGTCCCTGGACCAGCGGCTCCTCACCGAGCTCATGGACCGGAACGCCCGGCTACCGGAACCCCGTGAGGCCCAGGCAGTCCTCCACGACGCCATCGTGGAAAGTGCTCTCCGCTCCGCCGAGCTGGCCGAGGAGACGGGCCTTCCCTCCAACCGCATCCTCCTCTCCGCCAAGGTCTCGGCGGTGCCCGAGCTCATCGCGGTCTATCGAAAGCTCGCACCCCTCACCGCGTACCCCCTCCACCTCGGGCTCACCGAGGCGGGAATGGGGAACAAGGGCGTCATCTCCACCACCGCCGCGCTCTCCGTCCTCCTCATCGAGGGGATTGGCGACACCATTCGGGTCTCCCTCACCCCCCGTCCGGGAGGCGACAGGGCCGAGGAGGTGCGCGTCGCTCAGCAGATCCTCCAGTCGCTCCAGATCCGGAGCTTCGAGCCCCAGGTCATCTCCTGCCCCGGTTGCGGCCGTACCACCTCCACCTTCTTCCAGGAGATGGCCGAGGAAATCCAGGGGTACATCCGGGAGTCCATGCCGGAGTGGAGGGAGAAGTATCCGGGAGTGGAGGAGCTGGAGGTGGCCGTGATGGGATGCGTGGTGAACGGCCCAGGGGAGTCCAAGCATGCCAACCTGGGGATATCACTCCCGGGCACCTTCGAGGAACCCAAGGCCCCTGTCTACATGGACGGGGAGCACCACACGACGTTGAAGGGCGAGGGTCTGGTGGGGGAGTTCAAAAAGATCCTGCTGGATTACGTGGAACGGCGCTACGGGAACGGCGCGGGCTGAGCCTCCCCGGCGGATCCCGCCCGCTCCCGGTCGAGCCCCCGCAGGTACTCCCAGATCGCCCGGGTCCGGAGCTCATCCACCCCCTGATCCGGCATCGGGATGCGGTACTGCGCCAGGAGCGCCTGGGCCACGGGGTCTTCCCGGAGCATCGAGTCGGGCCTCATCACCATCCCCCGGAACCAGTCGTACTCCCGGCGTTCGCTGATTCCCCCCATCCCGGGTCCGAGCGCCTCGTCTCCCTCCAGCCCGTGGCAGGCGAGGCATCCCCTTGTCCGGTACCACCGCTCGCCTGCCTCCGCCATCTCCTCGTCGATGGGGCTCATCCGATCCGGAGCCGACAGGATGGCGGCGGCCTCGGGGTGATCCGGGTTCCAGGGGCCGTCGAGAGGGCTCCAGTCCTCCCGTTCTCCGCATCCGGCAAGGAGGAGGGAAGGGAAAAGGGCGAGCAAGCTGGCCGGGGCTGCGGAGAAGCGGGGCATCTGTTCAGGGCGGAGGTGAGGGGGGAATGTGAAGACCGCCCAACCTAACACCTGCCGCACTCAAACGGGTGCATTCGTTGACAGGTAAGGGGCCAGGCGCGTAAGGTGGACGATGTGCCCGGATACCCATGGTGCGGCACCTTCTAAGGGGCGTAGGTTGGAGGCGGGCTGGGTCCCGTGACCGCGCGAGCCCACAGCCGTGCAACCCCATGCGGACTGCCGTGGTCCCAGAGGGAGGGGCCGTCGTCGGATCGAGATTCTGCGGAAACAAGCACCGCACTTCCTGATCCGTTCGTGCCGATTCGTCCAGGACGAGCCGATGAAGCTATCTCGAGGGATCTTGAGTCTCCTGACCGTTTTCGTCCTCTTCGCCGCTCTGGTGGCCGGCATCGGATGGCGTCTCCTCTCCGAAGGTGGAGACGATTCCACCGCCCAGGGCACCGAGCTTCCCGACACCGAGGGGGTCGAGGTGGAATCGGCGGCTCAATTCGCCGGCGCCCAGGTGGTAGAGGGCGTGGAGGTGTTCCGGGACACCCTCTGGGTCCCGGTCATCGCCGACGGCCAGGCGGAG
The DNA here is from genome assembly GCA_040905325.1 of Gemmatimonadota bacterium. GTDB lineage: Bacteria > Gemmatimonadota > Gemmatimonadetes > Longimicrobiales > Gaopeijiaceae > JBBDRS01. Next base: position 154,787 of record JBBDRS010000038.1, on the reverse strand, counting down.
GCGTACCGGAAGAGCGAGATTGCCACCCGCACAGAGGGGGTCGTCCAGGCGGTCTTCGTGAAGGAGAACGACTATGTCGAGGCGGGGGACCTCCTGGTCCAGCTCGATACGGTGCAGGCCGCGCGGAACGTGGCCGAGGCGGAGTTCGCCCTGACCGCCGCGGAGGCCGAGTATGAGGCGGGCATGGTCGAGGTCGAGCCGGGGGGGATCTTCGGGGTCGTGGACGACTCCACCAGGGCCCGCCGAGAGCGGATCATCCGGGCGTCCACCGGAATCGACGCCAGGATGCAGGATCTGCAGCGGGCGCGGGAGGAACTCGAGTGGACGCGCGTGCGCGCGCCCTTCTCCGGGCGCATCGCCGACCTGCTCGCCGTGGAGGGCGCCTTCCTCTCCACGGGGGGCGAGGTGCTTACCCTCCTGCAGCTCGATCCCATCAAGATCGAAGTCAATGTGGGCGAAGGGGAAATCCAGTACATGGTGGAGGGGCGCCGGGCCAGCGTGCGGCTCCCCGGGCTCCCCACCGAGGAGTTCACCGCGCGGGTGGAGTCCACCAACCCCCTGGTGGACCCAGAATCGCGGAGTGCGCGCGTGACCCTCGTCATGCCGAACCCGGGTCACCGCATCCGGCCCGGGATGTACGCCCGGGTCTCCGTCGAGGCGCAGGCGTACCCCGACCGGATCCTCGTGCCCCGGGAGGCAGTGGTGGAGCGGGACCGGCGGGACGTGGTCTTCATTGCCCGGGACCTGACCGAGGGAGGCGAGGCCTTTTCCGAATGGCGATACGTCACCACCGGGTTCCGGAACCAGACCCACGTGGAGATCGTTCCCCACGAGGAAACCCGCATGCTCGAGCCGGGGGAGATCGTCCTGGTGGACGGCCACCACTGGCTCGCGCACGACACGGCGATCCGGTTGGTGGAAAACGTCCAGGCAGTCGGAGTGGGGGTGGGGAATTGAAGAGCGCCGCGGCTTTCCTTCCGGCCCTCCTTCTCTTTCTCGTGCCGCCGGTGGCGGCGCAGGATGTGTCGAGGGGCGACCTCCACGAGCTGACCCTCGAGGAGGCGATCCGGCGCGCCGAAATCCACAATCCGGCGCTGAGGCAGATCACGAACTCCCTGGAATTGAATGCGCTGGACCGGCGGGACGCCTGGCTCCAGATCCTCCCGCAGCCGTCTCTGACCTTTCTCAGCACCTCCATGAGCTGGAGCCGTCAGACGATCGCGGAGGACAACTTCGGGGAGCCACTTCCTCGCGACGTCGTGGAATGGGTCCAGACCTCCCGGTCCAACCAGTCCATCTCCATGGCCTTCACCCTCGACGCGGCCGATTTCCTGCGGCTCCGGGTGCAGAGGGAGGAGGCGCGGGAACGGGAGATCGCCGTATCCACGGAGACCCACCAGCTCCGCGCCGAGCTTACGCAGGCCTATCTCGAGGCCCAGGAACAGGGGGCTGCCCTGGAGGTCGAGGAAGAGCTGCTGGTGGCGGCGCGAGCCAACCGGGACCTTGCCGAACGGCTCTACGCCCTCGCCCGGCAAGACCGGATCGACCTCGTCTCCCTCGAGCTCAGCCTCGCCGAACAGGAGCATGCCCTGGACCAGAGTCGGCGTGAGATGGAGTCCGCCCTGCTCGCCCTGCGGAACCTTATCGGGGATCCGGACCTCCCCTCGTTCCGGATCGTCCCTGTGGAGCTCGAGTTCTTCGATCCCGAGGCCCTGGACCCGGAGGCCCTCGTCGGGATCGCCCGTCAGCAGAATCCCAGTGTCTTGCAGGCGGAGGCCGGGCTCCGGGCCCAGCGACGCTCCGTGGACATGGTGCGGGCCGACTGGTGGCTGCCCACTCTTTCCGTGAACATGTCCACCGGTCGGCAGGGGTTCGTACGGGGTGGGGAGGCCTTCTTCGATCCGAATCCCGACGGGGAGTGGGACCGGAGCGTCTTCGTCAGCATCCGCCTTCCCGATGTGGGGCAGTACTTCAACCGGCAAGGGCAGGAGCGGCGCACCGCGCTCGAGATTCGGAACCAGGAGGAGGGACTCCGGCAAGTGCGGGGCGAGCTGGAGGAGGAGATCCGGGGGCACGTGAACACCCTCCGCTCCGCCGCCCGCCAACTCGAGATCCAGGGCCGTCGCGCCGAGCTCGCCGAAGAGCAGCTCAGGCTCGCACGTGAGGCCTACGGACTGGGGAGCCAGTCCTACCTCGACCTCCTCAACGCCCAGGAGCAGGCCGCCGCCGCCGGGCGGGAGGTGGTGACCGCCCGCTATTCCTTCGAGCAGGCGCGGGTCGCGCTCGAGCGGGCCGTGGGGCTCTCCATCGGGGAGATGCTGGAGTTGAGCAGCGGCGGCGGGGGCTGACGATGTCTCTCTCCACCCTCGCGGTTCGGCGTCCGGTGGCGGTGGCTATGCTCTTCCTGGCCATCCTCCTCCTGGGAGTCATCTCCTTTTCCCGACTCCCCATCGACCTTCTCCCCGACGTCAGCTACCCCCGGCTCGTGATCTACACCTCCTATCCGGAGGTGGCCCCGGCGGAGGTCGAACGCCAGGTCACCGAGCCCGTGGAGCGGGCGGCCGTCGGGGTCCCCGGTGTGGAGAAGGTCAGCTCCATCTCGCGGGATGGCGTGAGCCTGGTGACCCTCCGTTTCGGGTGGGGAATGGACATGGACTTCGCCATGCTCAACACCCGGGAGCGCCTGGATGGAGTCAGGGCGCAACTCCCCGAGACGGCGACCCGGCCCCAGCTCCTCCGCGTGGATCCGGAGTCGGAGCCCATCATGGTCGTGTCCGTGGCGGGGGACGATCTCTGGGAGACGAAAGAGCTGGCGGAGAGCGTGTTCCGACGGCGCCTCGAGCAGCTCGACGGGGTGGCGCAGGCCTCCGTGTCCGGGGGGCTCGAGCGCGAGATCGTGGTCGAGGTCGACGCGGAGCGACTCGAGTCGTACGGACTCTCCATCGCCGAGATCAGTCAGGCGTTGGATGCGGCCAATTACCAGGGCAGCGGCGGGACCATCCTGGAAGGTCGAGCTCGCTACCCCCTGCGGACCGAGGGGGAGTTCCGCACCGTGGCCGAGATACAGGACGTGGTGGTGGCGCGTCAAGCGACGGAGGGCGGAAGCCCGCGCACTCTCTACGTGCGGGACATCGGACGGGTCCTGGACGGGTTCGCGGACCGGGAGTCCCTGGCGCGGTACAACGGGCAGGAGTCGGTGGGACTGCTCATCTTCAAGGAGTCCGGAGCGAACACGGTACAGGTCGCCAGGCTCGTGGACGAAGTCCTGGGCCTCCTGCGAGAGGAGTTCCCGGAGGTCTCCCTGGACGTGGCCCACTCCCAGGCGGGGTTCATTCGCGACTCCATCGACAACGTCCGGTCCGCCCTGGTCTGGGGAGGCGTTCTCGCCTTCCTGGTCCTCTTTCTCTTCCTGCGCGAACCCAGGTACCCGGTGGCGGTGGCGCTGGCCATCCCCATCTCCGTCGTGGGGACCTTTGCGCTCATGGAGGTCTTCGGCGTCTCCCTCAACATCATGAGTCTGGGCGGGCTCGCCCTGGGTGTGGGAATGCTGGTGGACAACTCCATCATCGTGTTGGAGAACATCTTCCGGCACCGGGAGGCCGGGGGCTCCGCGACAGGGGCCGCGGGAGAGGGGGCCCGTGAGGTGGCCGGGGCCATCACCGCCTCGACCCTCACCACCATCGCGGTCTTCGGTCCCATCATCTATGTGGAGGGGGTCGCGGGTGAGCTTTTCCGGGACCTTTCCCTGGCGGTGGCCTTTTCGCTCCTGGCTTCGCTTCTGGTGGCGCTGACCCTCCTTCCCACCATGGCGGCCAGATTCCGGGTCGGAGAGCGGGAGGAGTCCAGGAATCCGAAGCCTCTCCGGCCGGGTCCACGCCCGCCTGGTTTTTTCCGGGGAGTGGCGTGGGTCCTTCATGTCATCTGGCGTTTCCCCTTTTGGGTGGTGCGGATGGGGTGGGCCGTGGCGAAGGAGCTCTTCCTCTTCTGGTGGGATGGGGCGCGGTGGGTGGGGCGCACCGTCTTCTCCCGTCCGCTCGCCGCCTTCGACCGGGGTTTCGACCGTTTCACGGGACGTTACCATCGGGTTCTCGAATGGGCTCTCGATCACCGGGGTGCGGTGCTGGCCCTGGCGGGGGGCGTCCTCCTGACGGTCGGGCTCGCCGCCTTGTCGCTCGATCGGAATCTTCTTCCCCGGGTGGACCAGGGAGCGTTCGAGGTGCAGGTCGAGCTTCCCGAAGGGACCGCCCTTTCGCGTACGAACGAGCTCTCCCGGGGGCTGGAGCAGATCCTGCTGTCCGACCCGGACGTGGAGGCGGTCTTCGGGCACATTGGCCGGGACGTGCGACGCTTCGCCTCCTCGGAGGACCCGTCGGGGCTGCACACCGCCTATTTCCAGGTGCGCCTTCAGGAGGGAGCGGAGACGGCCCCGGTCCTCGATCGCATCAGGGAACCCCTGCAGCGCGTGGATGCGCAGGCAGTCGTCACGGTCCAGGCCGGCCAGGCGACCGCGCTGGGACAGCTCCTGGGCGGATCCGATGCCGACATCTCCGTGAGGATCCGGGGACAGGATCTGGAGCTCGCCATGAACTACGCCGATTCGGTAGCTGCGCGTCTCCAGGAGGCGGACCGGGTCACGAACCTCCGGGTGGGGACCGAACGGGGGCATCCCCAGTTCGCGGTGCACATCCTCAGAGAGGAGACCGCGCGGTACGGGCTCCGACCCAGCGAGGTGGCCACGGCCATCGAGCACGGGATGCGGGGGATGCTCGCCACGGAGTTCCTCTCCTTCGACCGGAAAATTCCGGTGATGGTCCGGCTTCCAGACGCACTCCGCTATGACCGCGCCACACTGGACCGGCTTCAGGTGGCAGGGGTCCCCCTCCGGCAGCTCACGGAGATCGAGCAGACCCTCGGTCCTGCGGAGATCCGGCGGGTGGATCAGGGGCGGATCGTGACCGTACTGGCCGACGTTCGGGCAGGGGGACTGGATGCTGCGATCCAACAGGTGGACCAGGTACTGGACGAGTCGGTGATCCCTCCCGCCCTGCGGGTGGACGTGGGTGGTGAGAACGAGGAGATGCGTCGGTCCTTTCGAGACCTCGCTTTCGCCTTCGGTCTTGCCCTGATTCTCGTCTACATGATCCTCGCCGCGCAGTTCGAGTCCTTCGTGCACCCGTTCACCATCCTGGCGACGGTGCCCCTGGCGCTCGTGGGCGCCATCCTTGCCCTTGCGGTGGCCGGGGAGGGGCTGAACACGATGTCGCTCATCGGAATAGTGATCCTGGTGGGGATCGTGGTGAACGACGCCATCGTGAAGGTCGATTTCATCGTGCAGGCCCGCGAGCGCGGCGTGGAGCTGCGTGCCGCCATCGTGGAGGCGGGCCTGGTCCGTCTGCGCCCCATCGTCATGACGACGGTCACGACGGTGCTGGGTCTCACACCCATGGCCCTCGGGATTGGTCGGGGGGCGGATCTTCGAGCGCCGCTGGCCATCGCGGTGATCGGCGGACTCATCGTGGCCACCCTTCTCACCCTCATCGTGGTGCCCGTCCTCTTCTCGGTCGTCGAGGGGGTGCGGACCTCCCTTGTCGGGAGAAGTGAGATCGCTCGGGCGAGCGAGCCCGCCGAGTCCAGGAGTCCCGCACTCAGCCCCGGGATCGCCCGGTCGGGAGGGCCCGGATGATCCGCCTCTCCATCCGGCGGCCGGTGGCCGTGACCATGGTCTACGTCTGCGTGGCACTTCTCGGGATCGCCGCGTGGAAGAACATTCCCCTCGAACTCCTCCCCGATGCGAGCTTTCCGCAACTCTCGGTCTCCATTTCGTGGCCGGGCAGCTCTCCGGAGACGGTAGAGGCGTTCGCCACCTCCCCGGTGGAATCCTCCATACAGCAGATGAAGGGGGTGCGTCGGATCACCTCCCGGAGCGAGGAGGGGCGGGCGAACGTCACCGTGGAGTTCAGCCGCGAGGTCGACATGGACTTCGTGCGGATGGAGCTCTCCGAGCGGATGGTGAGCCTCGAGGACGAGCTTCCCCGCGGCGTGCGCCCCCTCATGGTCCAGCCCTACGTCCCCCAGGAGTTTCGACAGCAAGCTACGCAGCCTTTCCTGCAGTACACCTTCACGGGTCCTCTCATTCTCGAGGCACTTCGAGCTCACCTGCAGAACGTGGTGGAGCCCGAGCTCCTCCGGATTCAGGGCGTCAACGCCATCGAGATCGAGGGTGGGCGCAACCGCCTTCTGGAGATCGAACTGGACCCGGATCGCATCGCCGCCCTGGGGCTCCAGTCCACCGCTGTGCGGGCGGCCGTCCAGGAGTTGGATCTGGTGCGGGAGGCGGGCGCCGTGCGGAGTGGGGATTCGGAGTGGACGGTCACCATCCGAACCCGCCCGGCAGACCCGCAGGACGTTCGGGAGGCGTATCTTCCGGGGACGTGGGAGGCTCCGGTGCGGATCGACGATGTGGCCATCATCCGGGACACCTTCGAGGATCCCACTTCCTACTTCCGGATCAATGGTATGCCGGCGGTGGGGTTCGCCATCCAGCCTTCCCGGGGCGTGAACGTCGTCGCTCTTGCCGATCAGGTGAAGAGCCGGGTGGAGGAGCTCGAGGCCCTGAATCCCCGGGGCGCCGAGATGATTCTCGTCCGCGATCAGAGTGAGGAGGTTCGCGCCGAGCTCAGCGACCTCACGAACCGCGCCGCCATCGCGGCGTTCGTCATCTTTCTCGTCCTGCTGGGATTCCTGAGGTCCTTCCGCTCCGCAGGGATCATATTCGCGACCATCGTCTTCTCCGTCCTCATCGCGCTCAATCTCGTGTATTTCGGAGGGCTCTCCCTGAACCTCCTCACCCTCATGGGGCTCGCCCTGGGGTTCGGGCTCATCGTGGACAACTCCATCGTTGTCCTCGAGAACATTTTCCGACAATGGGAGCAGGGCCTCGCTCCGGAGCAGGCTGCGGAAAAGGGTGCGCGGGACGTAGTGCTTCCCATCTTCGCCTCCACCGCCACCACCTGCATCGTTTTCGTTCCGTTCCTCTATCTCCAGGGGGAGCTGCGCATCTACTACCTTCCCCTGGCGGTGGTGGTGGGACTGACCCTCGTCGCCTCGATCTTCGTGGCGTTCACCTTCATCCCCGCGCTGGCCGCCCGCCTCCTGGATTCCGGCCGGCGTTCCAGTGATGGGACTCCCGAGCCGGTGGCCGAGGGGGGGGTGACCCTGGAGGGCGGCGATCGCCTCCTTCCCGCATACTCCGGCAAGCGGTCGCCCCTTTACATCCGGTTCTATGCGGGACTCCTCGGCGCCACCCTCCGGGCCCCCTGGGTGACCATCGTGGTGGCCATGGTCTGTTTCGGCGGGGGCTTCTACCTGTTCGAGAACTACGTCAACAGGCAGGCGGTCTGGGGAGGTGGGGGCTTCCAGGCCCGGAGCTTCGTCTTGATCACCATCACGATGCCGCGGGGGACGGATCTGGAACGCGTGGACGGCCTGACCCGGTTCTTCGAGGACCGCATCGCCCGCATGCCCGAGGTGGAACGCTTCGAGACCCGCGTGAACGGCGTGAACTCCCAGACTCGGGTGGAGTTTCCCGAGGAGCTGGAGTACACCGCGGTGCCGTTGGTCATCGAAGAGCAACTTCGCGCGTTCTCCCTCGGGTTCACCGGAGCCAACGTGCGGGTGATCGGCCAGGGCCCCTCCTTCGGTGGGGGGATGGGAGGGGCGGCCCCCAACTACCGTATCACCTTCCTGGGCTACAACTACGAGCGACTGGCGGAGATCGCCGCGGACCTGGGGTCGAGGCTCCAGGGACACTCGCGGATCCACGAAGTGGACACGAACGCCTCCTCGGGGTTCACTCGCGACCGGGCTACGGAGTTCGTCGCACGTATCGATCGCGATGCCGCAGCTCGGCACCAGGTCTCGGTGCGGGAGGTTTCCGAGCTTCTGGCCGACAATCTCCGGGGAGGGGGACAGGGGTCGCCCATCATGCTGGGCGGGGAGGTCGTGGGGCTCGAGGTCCGCCTCCAGGGGTTCCGCGATGCGGACGTGCAGCACCTTCGGGAGATGGTGGTGACCACTTCCAGGGGCGTCCGGCTTCCCCTGGGGGACCTGATTCAGGTGGAGGAGCGGCGTGTGCTGACCACGATTCTCCGGGAGGACCAGCAGTACGAGCGGACGGTGGCCTACGAGTTCCGCGGGCCTCGGCCGCTGGGTGACGTGATCCGCGATCAGGCGCTGGAGGCGACCTTTCTCCCTCCGGGGTATTCCATGCAGGAACGCACATTCTGGCGGATCACCTCGGAGGAAGAGGAGCAGATGGCGCTGGTGCTCCTCGTGGCCATCGGGCTCGTCTTCATGGTCACGGCCGCGCTCTTCGAGTCCATCCGTCAGCCCATGGTCGTCCTCCTGGCGGTGCCCATGGCCCTCATCGGGGTCTTCCTCATCTTCTTCTACACCGGTGCGTCCTTCACTCGAGAAGCCCGGATCGGAGTGATCATGATGGGAGGTATCGTGGTGAACAACGCGATCCTCCTGGTGGATCACATCAACCGTGTACGGGCGGAGGGTGGGTTGTCCTTCTTCGACTCGATCATGCAGGGGACGCTCGAGCGAATCCGTCCGATCCTCATGACCACCGCCACCACCGTCCTGGGCCTCCTTCCCCTCGTTCTCTTCACCCGGGCCGCCGACGCGACCATCTGGAACGCACTCACCTACGCTCTCATCGGGGGACTCCTCTCCTCCACCCTCTTCGTCCTGGTCACCACGCCCTCCCTCTACCTCCTCTTCGAGCGGGCGGGCCGTACGCAAGAGGAATTGGACGCCGCCCGGAGTCCGGAACCCCCTCCTTTACAGGGAGACGTACCTCCTCTATCAGTTTGAACCCTCCGGGGCGAGGTTCCGGGAGGGCCATCGCGTTCCCAGCCACTCCCGCAGACCAGCCCGTAGACGAGTCCCATGAGCCTCCGCGTCCGTTTTGCCCCGTCGCCCACGGGATACCTACACGTGGGTGGCGCCCGAACCGCCCTCTTCAACTGGCTCCTCGCGCGCGGGGGGCAGGGCACGTTCATTCTCCGTATCGAAGACACCGACCGGGCCCGGTCGACCCCGGAGATGGTGGAAGCCATCCTGGACGGAATGCGATGGCTGGGTTTGGACTGGGACGAGGGGCCCTACTTCCAGGCCGAGGGTGTGGAGCGGCACCGTGAAGAGGCCTTGCGGCTCCTCGACAAGGGGCGTGCCTACCGCGACTTCACGACCCCGGAGGAGTTGGCGGAGGTTCGAGAGAACGATCCGGATCGGGTCGTGCGCTATCCCCGGGAGCGGGCGAAGGCGCTGGGCCCGGAGGAGGCGGAATCGCGGGCGGCCGGCGGGGAGCCCCACGCCATCCGCTTCCGCATCCCGGAAGGCGAGACGGTCTGGGAGGACCGGGTGCACGGCACGACTCGGTTCCGGAACGCCGACATCGAGGATCTCGTGATCCTTCGAAGTGACGGAAGCCCCACCTACAACCTCGCCGTGGTCTCGGACGACGCCCACATGCGCATCGACCTCGTGATGCGGGGCGACGACCACCTCTCCAACACCCCGAAACAGATCCTCTTGTACGAGGCGCTGGGCCACCCGGTCCCGGAGTTTGCGCACCTCCCCATGATCCTGGGGCCGGACGGCAAGCGGCTCTCCAAGCGACACGGGGCGACGGCGGTGGGCGACTACTCCCGACTGGGGATCCTGGGGGAGGCCATGGTGAACTTCCTGGCCTTCCTCGGCTGGTCGCCCGGTACGGACGAAGAGGTGATGACACGCGAAGAGTTGGTGCAGCGCTTCTCCCTCGACCGGGTTCTGCGGAAGAGCGCCGTCTTCGATCCACAGAAGCTGGAATGGATCAATGGCCGCCATCTCGCCGCCGCGGACGGAGAGAGCCTCGTGGGTGAGGTCATGGCGCACCTGGGCGATGCGCGGTCGGCGGCCGAAGCCCGCCTCGAGGACGACCGGGAATGGTTCCTCCGTCTCCTGGAGCTCCTCAAGGACCGGGCCCGTTCGGTCGGGGAGATCGCCCTCAAGATGCGACCGTACCTTCTGGAGGAGCTCCACTACGACCCGGGGGCGGTGCGGAAGCACTGGCTTCGGGATCCGGTCTCGTCCCGCAGCCACCTCGAGGCGCTCCACGACAGGCTGGAGCGCGCCGATTGGGAGGAGGCGCCCCTGGAGCGGGAGCTCCGCTCGCTGGCCGAGGAGCGCGGCGTGGGGGCAGGGAAGCTCATCCACCCCCTTCGCGTGGCCCTCGTGGGGGAGGCCGCCAGCCCCGGAATCTTCGAGGTGCTCGTCCTCCTTGGACGGGCCCGAAGCCTTTCCAGGATCGCCGCCGGCGCCGCGCGAATCAGGGAGGCGCCCGAGAGCGCGGGAACAGATGTATCTTGACACCGTTTCGAAGGGCGACTTAAGCTGATGCCCTGAGTGCCAACCGTTGGTTCGGGTCCAGCTCCTGGCGGCGAAGCCGCGCGGGGGGGCCCGGACGTGTCGCCCCTCCTCGGAGAACTGGGTATGCCCGTGCCCCTGAACGAACTCGAGCGCAACATTCTGGACTACATGGTCCGGTACCTCCGCTCGAATACCTACCAACCCTCCATCCGGGAGATCGGGGAGGAGTTCGGAATCAAGAGCACGAAGACCGTCTCCGAGTACCTGGGGGCGTTGGCGGAGAAGGGATACCTGGAGCGGGACCCCTCCCGGTCGCGCGGAGTGCGGCTCCTGGGGGTCGACCTGAAGCCAGATGCGGTTTCCGTGCCCTGCTTCGCCCAGGTTCCCGATGGGGACGCGGCGCGACGAGCTGCCGAGCCGGAGTCCCAGTTCACTCTCGATCGCCGGCTTTCCGGCCCGAAGGGGTCCTATTTCCTGCGTGTCCGTGGCGAGCAGTGGAGATCCATCGGCATCGAACCCGAGGACCTCCTTCTGGTGGAGCCCGTGGGCACGGGATCACCCCGTGAGGGGGACCTGGTTCTTCAGGGACGGGGTGGCAGCGAGACCCTCTGGCGCTTCTCGCGACGGGGCAGCCAGTACCTTCTGCAGCCCATCACGGGGGGGGATCCGACCGTCGTGGACGACCCCGCCTCGCTCGATGTTGCAGGCCGTGTAACTGCGATCCATCGCCGGCTGGGTGGCGGGCGCATCCCCATGAGCACGACGGCACACTGACCTTCCGACCCCTCTCTCCGGATCCCCGACTGGAGGGGGTGCCTCGTCGGATTCGCGACCCCGCTGGGCCGCTGGAGGTCGTGGAGTCTCCAGTCCGTCCCGGCGACCGCATGTGGATGGCGCGAGCGCTGGAACAGGCCCGGCAGGCTGGGCTTCGGGGAGAGGTCCCGGTGGGCGCAGTGGTCGTGCGGGACTCCGGTGTGATCGCGGAGGGGATGAACCGGACCCTCGCGTGGTCCGATCCCACGGGGCACGCCGAGGTCGTGACGCTCCGCGCGGCCGGTGCCCGGGTGGGTGCAGCCCGGCTTCCGGGGGCGACCCTCTACGTCACGCTGGAGCCTTGCGCACTATGCGCGGGGGCACTCATCCAGGCGCGCGTGGATCGGCTCGTCTACGGAGCTTCGGACCCGAAGGCCGGAATGGCCGGGAGTCTCGGGAATCTCGTGCAGGACCCCCGGCTCAATCACCGGATCGAGGTCACCTCGGGTGTCCTCGCCGGGGCGTGCGGCCATCTCCTCCGGGATTTTTTTCGCCAGCACCGGGGTTGATTTGCCGGGGCGGTTGAGCCGCCGGCAAGCTCAGGCGCCCTCCGAACCCCCCGGGGCGGCCGGAGCAGGATCCCGTCCAAAGACCCTCAGCACCACGTAGAGAATCACCACGCCCACGAGGATGGACCAGATCGGGTGGATCCATTCGGCCGCCGCAGGTAACTCCCCCACGACCAGGGCGACCCCTGCCACGACGAGTGCGTAGGGAAGCTGGGTCCGCACGTGGTCGACGAGGTCGCAGGCCGACGCCATGGAGCTGAGCACCGTGGTGTCGGAGATGGGGGAACTGTGGTCCCCGAACACCGCTCCCGCCATCACCGAGCTCACCGTCCCGAGGAGGACTGCGTAGTGTTCTCCACCGGCAAACCCCACCCCGGCCCCCATGGCTACCGCCAGGGGGATCACCACGGGGAAGAGGATCGCCATGGTCCCCCACGATGTCCCCGTGGAGAAGGCGGTGGCTGACGCAATGATGAAGACGAGCCCGGGGAGGATGGCCAGTGGGAGGCTATCCTGCAGGAGGGAGGCAAGGTACGGCCCCGTCTCGAGGTCACCTGTGACCCCTCCCAGCCCCCAGGCCAACACCAGGATGATCACGGCCAGGAGCATGGACTGGATCCCGCCGAGCCAGGCCTGGAGCGCCTCCGTGACGCTCAGGATCCGCTGCCCCACCACCATGGCGATGGCCACGGCGCAACCGGTGAAGGAGGCCCAGAGGAGGGCAGCGAAGGGGTCGGCGTCCCCGATGACCGCTACGATGAGCTCTCCCAGCGTCCGCTCCCCGGGTTCGAGCCCTGCCGACCCGGTCCGCCACAGGCCCACGAGCGCCACCCCGATCACCGCCAGGACGGGGACCGCGGCGTTGTACCAGCGGTGGGGGGCGTCGGGGGGAGGGCGAAGCGATTCGGACGTCGGGTCGGCCGCCGGCATCGCTCCCGGTCGAATGAGCCCCTCGCCGGACGCTGCGCGCCGCTCTGCGTGGTACATGGGTCCGAAGTCACGCCGCATCAACGCCACCATGAGGACGAAGGCGAGCGCGAGGATGGGGTAGAAGAGGTAGGGGATCGAGTGGAGGACGATGAGAAAGGCGTTGTCGGCCCCCGCCTGGAGCTGGCTTGCCAGCTCTGGGTCGGCGGTGCGCTCCGCGATACCGGAGAGCGTATCGCGCACCTGGGTGATCTGGAACCCGATCCAGGTGGTCACCACCGCACTCACTGCCAGGGGGGCCGCCGTGGAATCCACGATGTAGGCGAGCTTCTCACGGGAGATGAGGAGTCGGTCCGTCATCGGCCGGAGGGCGTTCCCCCGGATGAGGGTGTTGGCGTAGTCGTCGAAGAAGATGAAGGCGGCGGACGCCCAGGTGAGGAGCTGTCCGCGGGTACGGGTCGTGGCCAGTCGCTCCAGCTCCTTCACGATCCCTTGCGTCCCCCCGCTCCGGGCCATGACCCCCACCATCCCCCCCAGCAGGAGGCTGAAGACGATGATGGCCATGTGGTCCGGGTCTACCAGGGCGGCCAGGAGGAAGTCCAGCGAGTCGGCGGTGCCGGAGATGGGATGGTAGCCCGCCAGGATGAGGGCTCCGATCCATACGCCGGCGAAGAGTGAGAGAATCACCTCACGCGTCACGAGGGCCAGGGTGATGGCGACGACGGGGGGGACGAGACTCAGCCAACCTGGTTCGATGGACACCATCGACGTGATCATCCTCCGGGAGGGTGGAAGTGGGCCGCCCCGGGACGCCCCGGGGGCGGAGGCCGGAGCAACTTCATCGATCGCGGCGGGATCCGCAAACGGGGGGCTGGGGAGCCCCCTCCCCGTGCGTTGACACCCGCTCCGTCCCCGGCCTAGCTTTCGCGCGCCGACGGGAGGCCCAGTCCATCGGAGCCGACCGCTCGCCCGGGCTGCATCGTGCCGCCCGCCGAATCGCTTCGGGATCCAGGAGCGCACGATGGCTACGAAGGAACGGCAGGTTCTGATGGACAAGGACGAGGTGGAGGACGCCCTCCGCCGTATGGCGCACGAGATCATCGATCGCAACGGGGGCATCGACCACCTCCTGGTCCTGGGGATCCGGCGCCGGGGAGTGGAGCTCGCCGAGGCGATCCAGGGGTACATCGAGGAGGAGGGCGGGGTGGAGATTCCGTCCGGGGCGCTGGACATCACCCTCTACCGCGACGACCTCATGGCGATCGGGCCCCGTCCCGTGGTGGGCGAGTCGACCCTCCCCCTGGAGGGTGTGGAAGGGCGTGCAGTTGTCATCGTGGACGACGTCCTCTTCACGGGACGCACGGTCAGAGCTGCCATCAACGAGCTGATGGACTGGGGACGTCCCGCCCGGATCGATCTCTGCGTCCTCGTGGATCGGGGAGGGCGGGAGCTCCCCATCCAGCCCGACGTGGTGGGGCGCCGTGTGGAGGTCCGGCATGATCAGATCGTCGAGGTCCTCGTCCCGGAGCAGGACGGCCGCCTGGCCGTGGAGCTGGTACCGCGACCCGAGGCGGCCGCATGACCCGCCCCCGCTCTCCGCTGGGGAAGGATCTGATCGGGCTCGAGGAGCTCTCCGCGCACCAGATCCGGACGATTCTCGATACCGCTGAGCCCTTCAAGGAGATCTCGGAACGCCGGATCAAGAAGGTGCCGGTCCTGAGGGGCAACACCATCGTGAACCTCTTCATGGAGCCTTCCACCCGGACCCGCGTCTCCTTCGAATTCGCGGAGAAGCGGCTCGGGGCCGACACGGTGAACATCGCCTCCTCCGGTTCCTCCGTTCAGAAGGGGGAAACCCTGGTGGACACCGCCAGGAACCTCGAAGCCATGCGCATCGACATGGTGGTTATCCGGCACCCCTCCTCCGGGGCCGCCCGGTTTCTCGCCGAGCGGATCCCCTCGAACGTGATCAATGCGGGCGACGGCTCCCATGAACACCCCACTCAGGCCCTCCTGGATATCCTCACCATACGGGACCACCGGCCGGAACTGGAGGGACTCAAGGTCTGCATCGTGGGGGACATCCTCCACTCGCGGGTGGCTCGGTCGAACATCTTCGGCCTCCTGAAGCTTGGGGGTGAGGTGGGGGTTTGCGGGCCCATGACCCTCCTCCCCCCGGGCCTGGAGTCGCTGGGCGTGAAGGTCTTCCGGCGCATCGAGGAGGCCATCGAGTGGGCGGACGTCCTGAACGTGCTCCGGCTGCAGCTCGAGCGCATGCAGGGGGGGTTCGTGCCCTCCCTTCGGGAGTACAACCGATTCTACGGGGTCACGACCCCCCGTTTGAAGCGGGCACGGCAGAACATCCTGGTGCTCCACCCGGGGCCCATGAACCGCGGTGTGGAAATCGACTCGGACGTGGCGGACGGCCCCCAGTCGGTGATCCTACGACAGGTCACCAACGGCGTGGCGGTGCGGATGGCGGTACTCTACCTCCTCGCCGGGGGCTCTCCCGAGCGAGCCGAGGCGGCGAAACAGGGTCAGGGAGAAGTGGCATGAGCGAAGCTAAAGTGCTCCTGCGGGGCGGACGGGTGGTGGACCCGGAGCAGCGGCTGGATGGGGAGCTGGACGTCCTCCTGGCGGACGGGCGGGTGGCACGCCTGGGCGAGAACCTACCGGCTCCGGAGGATGGCGAGGTCGTGGACTGCCGGGGCCTCGTGGTCACCCCGGGGTTGGTCGATGTCCACGTGCACCTGCGGGAGCCCGGGGGCGAGCGGAAGGAGACCATCGCTTCCGGCGCGCGAGCCGCGGCGGCGGGCGGGTTCACTTCCATCTGCGCGATGCCGAACACCGACCCCGTCATCGATTCCCCCGCGACGGTGGGCTTCGTGGCGGCTGCGGGCCGCGCTGCGGCAATGGCGCGGGTCTACCCGGTGGGCGCCCTCTCCATCGGCCAGGAGGGGGAGCGCCTCACGGAGATCGGGGAACTGGTGGGGGCTGGGGCGGTGGGGATCACCGACGACGGGCGCCCCGTCATGGATTCCGGGCTTATGCGGATGGCCCTCGAGTACTCCCAGGCCTTCGACATCCCCGTGGCGGACCATCCCGAGGACCTGGGGCTCTCCCGTGGGGGCGCCATGAACGAAGGAGTGGTGTCGGCGCGGATGGGGCTCCGGGGGAAGCCGAATGCCTCGGAGGACGTCCACATCCTGAGGGACCTCCTGGTTGCCGAGCACACCGGGGGGCACATCCACATCCAGCACGTTTCCACCCGCCGCGGCGTGGAGGCGATCCGGGCGGCAAAGGCGCGGGGCGTCCGTGTGACGGCCGAAGCGACCCCGCATCATCTGCTTCTCACCGACGAGGCGGTGGAGGGGTACCGCACCGACGCCAAGATGAACCCCCCCCTCCGCTCGGCGGCGGATCGGGAGGCGGTGGTGACGGGTCTCCTTGACGGGACCCTCGACGTTCTCGCCACCGACCACGCGCCCCACCACTACGACGAAAAGGAGCAGGCGTTCGACGATGCGCCCTTCGGGGTGGTGGGCCTCGAGACTGCGCTGGGACTCCTCCTCACCCACTTCGTGCACTCCGGGCGGATCGACTTCAGCACCCTCGTGGAACGGATGAGCCGAGCGCCCGCCCGGGCCTTCCGCCTTGCCGGTGGAGATCTCCGGGAGGGAGGCCCCGGAGACGTCACCCTCGTGGACCCCGACGTGGAGTGGATCGTGGACCCCGAGCGCTTCGAGTCGCGGAGTCGGAACACGCCTTTCGGCGGGTGGGAGCTGAAAGGCCGGGCCGTGCGCACGATCGTGGGCGGCCGGACCGTCTGGAGCACGGGAGGGGGAGGCTGAACGACAGAGGTCCCCGGAACCACGGGGGCTCCGGGGACCTCTTCACATCGGGATCGGACTCGTCGTCAGCCGGTCTTCAGCCCATCGACGTGGCGCTGGAGCTGACTCTTGAGCCGGGCGACCTTGTTCGGGTGGTGAAGCCGATTGCGCGCAGCACGGTCCAGCAGGGAGAGCGCCTCCTTCAGGCGCGCTTCTGCGGTCTCGACGTCTTCGGCGGCTCGCACCCGCTTGATCATCGTGCGCAGACGGGAACGGCGGACCCCGTTGCGGGCTCCCCACTTCCGGTCCAGCTCCATCCGCTTCTTGGCACTCTTGATGTTCGGCATTCCAACCCTCGGATCGATCCAAAGTCCTCCGGCACTCCTTCGCGAAGCAATGAAAGCTACATCGACCCGGGCGACTATGCAATCCCGAATCCTGCCACAGTCGGGGGTGGTGAGCAGTCCGGGATCCCGGTAGCTTCCTCCTCCCATGGAATGGATCAACCTTGCCCCCATGCGCTTCGTCGCCATGGTCCTGCACGATGCCGCCCTCTCCCGGGTCGGCCGACGGGACCTGGGCGACGCTGGGCCCGCCGCCGGCGGATACCGCGGCGCGGAGGTCGGAGGGTGAAGACGGCTCGCCTTCCCGCCGATTCGAGCAAGAGGTTCGTGGTCGATATCGACCGGTTTCAGGGTCCGCTGGAGCTTCTCCTGCACCTGATCCGGGAGCAGGACGTGGACATCTTCGACATCCCCATCTCGCGGATCACCAACCAGTTTCTGGAAGTGGTGAGGGAGATCGAGGCCCACGACCTGGATTCGGCGGGCAGCTTCCTCGAGATGGCGGCTACCCTCGTGCGCATCAAGGCGCAGATGATCCTCCCACGACCCTCCGAGGAGGAGGACGAGGATCCTCGCGCCGAACTGGTGCGGCGTCTCCTGGAGTACGAGCAGATCCGCGAGATCACCCTGCGTCTCGGTCGGGCTGAGGCGGAGCGGGCCCGACGGCGCTCGAAGGGTTATCTCGAGGCACGCCCTCGGCCTTCCTTCGAGGATGTGCCCCTCGAGACCGAGTGGGAGGAAGTCCTCGCCGCCGCCCTCGATGTGCGGCTCCCGGAGCCGTTCGACAGCGATCACCGTGTCACCCCACGGACGGTCTCGATGGAAGAGAAATCCCAGCTCATCCTGACCTCACTGGGGTCGGGAACCGGCGTGGAGTTTCGGCGACTCCTGGAGCCGTTTCGCGAGAAGATCCACGGGGTCATGACCTTCCTCGCCGGCCTCGAGCTGAGTCGTCGGCGTCGCATCCTCCTCCGGCAATCGGGTCCCTTCAAGGAGCTCTGGATCTACCGCCGGGACGAGGATGACGCGTCCGACGACGCGACCACTGATCCTCCGATCCACCCCGATTCCACCGTTCCCGACCCGAACGGAGAGCGATGAAACCCCATCAGATTATCGAAGCCGTCCTCTTCGCCAGCGACGCCCCCCTCCGCTCGGATGAAATCGCCCGCGCGGACGAGTCGCTGGACGAGGACGTGGTGGAGCGGTCGCTGGAGGAGCTTCGCACCTTCTACCTCGAGAGCGAGCGGGCGTACGACCTGGTTGAGTTGGCCGAGGGATATCAGATTCTCACCCGTCCCGAGTTCGTCCCCTACCTGGAGCGGTTCGACAACGTCCCCCGTCCTTCCCGGCTCTCCGGGCCCGCCCTGGAGGCGCTGGCCATCATCGCGTACCGCCAACCCATTGGGCGTCTCGAGGTGGAGCACATCCGAGGGGTGGGGTCGTCCGGGGTCATCCGGACGCTCCAGGATCGGGGTCTCGTGGAGGTGGTCGGGCGGAGCGAGGGACTCGGACGCCCCCTTCTCTACGGGACGACGACCCGTTTCCTCGAGCACTTCGGGTTCCAATCCCTCGAGGACCTCCCACGTCCTGAGGACCTCCCTGTGGTCCTCCGCGATCGTACGGCGCCCATCTTCCCGGAGGACGAGGGAGAGGACGTGCAGGACCAATGACCGAGGTCGAGGGCGGCATGCGCCTCCAGAAATTTCTGTCCCGGGCGGGAGTGGCGTCCCGAAGGGAGGCCGAGACACTCATGCTCCGTGGGCGTGTGCGGGTGAACGGCGAGCCGGCGGTCACCCCGGGGATCCGGGTGGATCCGGGCCGCGACCGGGTCGAGGTGGACGGTCGCGAGGTCCGGCTCGTCGCGAAGCGGTGGCTGATGCTCCACAAGCCCAGAGGGGTCCTGACCACGCGACGCGACCCGCGCGGCCGGCCCACGGTCTATTCGCTCCTCCCGCCGGACTCGTCGGATCTCCGGTACGTCGGGCGGCTCGACCGCAACACGGAGGGGCTCCTCCTCCTTTCCAACGACGGCGACGTGGTACACGGGCTCCTGCACCCCTCCTCCGAGGTGCCGAGGGAATACCATGCCCTGGTGGTAGGAGAACCGACCCGCGAGACCCTCGCCCGGCTACAGTCCGGAGTGCAGCTCGAGGATGGACCGGCGAAGGCGGAAAAGGTGAAAATCCTGCGGTCGGGAAGGGAGCGCGAGCGCTCCCTCGTACGCATGGTGCTGAGGGAGGGACGCAAGCGTGAGGTCAGACGGATGCTGGAGGCGGTCGGTCACCCGGTCCGCGGGCTCCGGCGTGTTCGCTTCGGTCCCGTCGGCCTGGGCGATCTTCCCAGAGGAGAATGGCGCGAGCTCACTGAGCGGGAGGTGTCCGACCTCCGTCGGGCCGCCACCCCTCCTCCCCGACGAGGGGGACGAAGCGGCACTCCATGAGGGCCCGTGACTCGATCCCCTCTTCGTTCTTCTCCACCAGGAGGAGCTCCTGCACCTCCCGGGACCCCACCGGGATGATCATCCGCCCACCTACTGCAAGTTGTGTCAGGAGCGGGTCCGGGATGGAGGGGGCGGCGGCGGTGACGAGGATCCCTTCGAAAGGTGCCGCCTCGGGCCATCCGAGGGTGCCGTCACCCACGCGGAAATCGACGTTCTCCACTCCCATCTCCGCGAGGCGGGTCGTTGCTTCCCGGGCGAGAACCGGGTCGCGCTCGATGGTCCAGATGTGTCCGGATACCTTGGCGAGCACCGCCGTCTGATATCCGGTTCCGGTTCCGATCTCCAGGACTCGCGACCCGGGCATGGGGGCGAGGGCCTCGGTCATGGCGGCCACCATGTACGGCTGGGAGAGGGTCTGACCGCGATCCACCGGGAGGGCGGTGTCGGCGTATGCCCGGGAGGGGTCCAGGCCATCCGTCCCAGCGGCAAATGCCTCTCGCGGCGTGGCAGCCATCGCCTCCAGGACACGCGGATCCCCAATGCCTCGGCCCTCCAGCTGCTCGCGGACCATGCGGCGGGCAGCGGCGATGAACAGGGTGCGGTCGGGTGCGGACATGGAGATCGGCGTGGGAATCAGATAGGTTGGAGAAGGGAACCCGTCGAAGGCGGGAACGATCCCTTCGGAACCCGGAACGGCCCGAGGGGAATCAGGTGAAGAACGCAGGAGGACCCCACGACAAAGGAGTGCCATGCTGACGCATGACGAACTGGTGGAGCTGTATCGGAAGTTCCGTCAGGAGAAGGTGCTGAGCGTGTATCTGGACGGCAACGCGACCGATTTCGCCGAGCGGAAGGTCTGGCGCCGCCATCTGGACCAACAGGTCACCGAGGCTCGCCGCCTCGTGAACGGAGAGTCGCCCGAGGACGAGGCGGATTTCAAGAAGGCGTTCAAGAGGATCCAGACCGTCCTCGACGGCTATGACAGCTTCCTCCCCGACCGGGGCTGGGTGGGTTTCGCGACGGCCGATGAGCTCGTCTATGCGGACCTGGTCCGGGTTCCCATGCCGGACCTCGTCCGATGGGAGGGAGGGCTTCGCGTGGCTCCCTACGTCAGGGCGCTGAAGCAGGAGCGGTTGGTTCTCACCGTCCTGGTGGACTCGCGCAGGGCCCGGATCTTCGAGTACCGCGATGGGGAGCTCACCGAGCCGCACGCTCTCAGCGCCGAGACCTTTCTGGGCGACCTCACCGACATCAACGTCTCCAAGCGCGCTACGAGCCATTCGGGTGTGAGAGGAAAAACCGGTACCGACGCCGCCCAGAAATACCTGGAGGTGGGGTCCGAGCGGATGCTCAAGATGCTGATGGAGCTCGTCATCGACCGGCTGGGTGCCGATGGGGTGCTCGTGATCGGGGGGACGCCGGAGGCCGTCAAGGGCGCCCTCGCGCAGCTTCCTCCCCATGTGAAGGATCGGGTGGTGGAGCGTGGATCCCTGCGTCTCGAGATGTCGGAGGCCGAGGTCCGTGACGAACTGGAGGCCGCCGCCTCCTCGCTCAACCAGTCCATGCAGCGCAGCCTCCTCAAGGCGGTTATCGATCAGGCCAGGGCGGGAGGAAAGGGTGCGCTCGGACCGGTGGATGTGCAGCAGGCGCTCGAAGAGGCGCGTGTGGACACCCTCCTCCTGAGTCGTAGCTTCCTCCGGGGGAATCCGGACTACGCCGACCACCTGGTGGGCGCTGCCTTCGAGCACCACGCCGAGGTGGAGGAGCTGTCGGGGGAGGGGGCAGAGCTTCTGGATCGAGAAGGGGAGGGCGTCGCCGCCCGGCTGCGATACACAGTGGGAGACTGATCGACGGGGCGGCGGCCGGTTCGCTCCGGTCGCCGTCCCCTTCGGGCCCGTAGCTCAGCGGTTAGAGCACTCGACTCATAATCGAAGGGTCGCAGGTTCGATTCCTGCCGGGCCCACTCTTCACTCGCGTTCGCCTCGGTCGGCGTCCTCGTCCTCCCGTCCCAGCGGGTCGCCATGGAAAAGGGTGGTGGTGAGGTAGCGCGCTCCTCCGTCGGGAGCGATGCAGGCCACCCGTGCCCCCTCGCCGAGCTCCGCGGCGACCTCCAGGGCGGCCTGGGCGATCCCGCCACTGCTCATTCCCACGAAGAGGCCTTCCTCCCGGGCCAGCCGCCGGGCCATCGGGAACGCCGCCTCCTCCCAGGCCTTGCGGACCTCGTCGATCACGGAGCGGTCGAGGTTGTCCGGGATGAACCCCGGCCCCATCCCCTGGAAGGCGTGCTCGCCCCGGGGCTCCCCGTGGAGAACGGCGCTCCGGCCGGGCTCCACCGCCACCACCCGGATGGAGGGGTCGCGCTCCTTCAGGTAGCGTCCGACCCCGCTGATGGTCCCCCCGGTTCCCGATCCGTAGACGAAGGCGTCGATCCTTCCCCCCATCCCCTCCCAGAGCTCCGGAGCGGTAGTGCGATAATGGATTTCGGGGTTGGCGGGGTTCGAGAACTGGTTGGGGAGGAAGGCGCCCTCGCGGTCGCGGATCTCCTCCGCCACCTCGATGGCCTCGAGCATCCGCCGCTCGGGGTCGGTGAGGACGAGCTCGGCCCCGTACGCCTCGAGCGTGCGTTTCCGTTCTACGCTCATCGTGGACGGGAGGGTGAGGACCAGGCGGTACCCTCGGGATGCGGCCACCTGGGCGAGTCCGATCCCGGTGTTCCCGGAGGTGGGCTCCACGATCGTGTCTCCGGGGGAGAGGAGGCCCCGCTCCTCCGCATCGAGGACCATGGCGAGCGCCGTCCGGTCCTTGATGGACCCTCCGGGGTTCGCCGCCTCGAGCTTCACCCAGACCTCCGCCATCCCCGGTTCCACGACGCGGCGGAGCCGGACGAGCGGAGTGTGACCGATGAAGTCGTCGACCACCGGGGGGGCAGGGTCCGTCACGCTACTCCCTCCTCCGAGCGCTCGCGGACCAGGGGGATGACCTCTTCGGCAAAACGCTCCATCTCCTCGAGCTGCGGGCTGAACTGGAGAAGGAGGAGGTCGAGGCCGCACCTCTCGAACTCGAGGATGCGTTCGGCGACCTCCTCTGGAGTCCCCACGAGCCCCGATCGGAGCCCCCGATTGGAGACCGAGTAGTCCTGGAGGCTCATGCGCCGCTCCAGGCGGGTGTTTTCGGTCCAGTCGCGGTAGTTCGCGAACCCTCGCGCGCTCTGGCGGACGTCCGTGATGCGCTCCACCTCCCGCCGGGCCTCTTCGGGTGTGTCACGCACCACCACATATCCCGCCGCGCCGTAGCTCATGGGCGGGAGGTCGAGCGCCTCTCGGCGGGCTGCCATCTCGGCCACCTTCGGGCCGATCAGCTCGGGGGGGTCCCCGTGGGTCAGCCAGGCGTCGGCCGACCGGGCGATGAGGTCCTTTCCGGCCGGGGATTCACCTCCTGCGTAGATGGTGGGGCGGGGGCGCTGAACCGGCTTGGGCTCGAGGATCGCCTCCTCCACTTGGTAGTACTTCCCCTCGTACGAGAAGACCGGCTCCTTCCACATCCCGTCCACCACGGCGAGCCACTCGCCGGTCCGGGCGTAGCGGTCGTCGTGTTCGTCGAACTGAACGCCGTACTTGCGCGCCTCCGTCGCCCACCAGGACGAGACAACGTTCAAGGAGAGGCGGCCCCCGCTGATGCGATCGATGTTCGCCGCCTGCTTGGCCAGGAGGGCCGGCTGGTGGAAGGTGGGGCGCACTGCCACCATGAGTTCGAGTCGCTTCGTGACCGCCGCGAGCGCCGCCGCCGTGCTCCAGGCGTCGAGGGAGGGCGCCTCAGGACCTTTGA
This sequence comes from Gemmatimonadota bacterium, assembly GCA_040905325.1. GTDB lineage: Bacteria > Gemmatimonadota > Gemmatimonadetes > Longimicrobiales > Gaopeijiaceae > JBBDRS01. The sequence goes on along the minus strand of JBBDRS010000038.1, from coordinate 131,677 downwards.
TGTCGTTGAGGTTGAGCTCTGCCAGAAGGGTCAGGTCGAACCCGATCTCCTCGGCGCGACGTGCCAGGCGGCTCACGTATTCCCAGGTGGCGGGCATCCCCTCGTCGTCGAGGTTACGGAGCCACCCGCCGAACATGGGGAGCCAGAATCCAAAACGCATCAGACCGTTTCTCCGATAAAGGGAGATGGGGAGGGGGGAAGGTTCGTGGGAGATCGGCCGGATCCCTGGCGACTGGCAGCCATGAGCTCGCGTTCGAGCCAGTCCGCCAGCCGCACGAACGGATCGAAGCCCACCACCCGCGGGCCCTCCGCCACGAAGTTGGAGAGCGCATTCACGTCGTAGTAGTAGAGTCGCCCGTCCCGGTCGTCGATGAGGTACTCGACGCCCCCCACTTCGATGCCGGCCCGCGCCATGATCCGCTCCACCTGGCCCCGCACCTCGCCGGGCGGCTCGTAGCCCTCTACCCGCAGCTCGTTGCGGGGCGCGTCCGCCGGACAGGCAGCCCGTTCCAGCTCGGCTCCGTCCACACTCCGGCAGACGTCGGCGGGGCAGAGGTTGAAGCTGTCCCCCGGAGTATAGATCCGGATGGCGTAGAGAAACCGCCCCTCCAGGACCTCGACCCGAACGATCCTTCCCTCCCGGGCGGGGATGAACTCCTGGACCAGGGCGGTCCCATCGATCCCGAAGTCGAGCCGTCCCTCCGCGGCGCCCGCCGCCAGCCCTTCCCGGGTCTCGAAACGGATGACCCCGGCACCACTCCCTCCCACGTTCGGTTTCACCACCACCGGAAAGCGCATCCCCTCACCGGCCGCCGCCGCAGCAGAGGGGTCGTGGATGACCCGGGTCCGGGGGCACGGCAGGCCCAGCTCCGCCAGGAGGGACACCTGCATGGCCTTCGAAATCTCGGTGGCCCAGGCCTGGGAGCCATTGATTACGCGGCTTCCCCGCCGCTCCAGGTGGGCGAGGTACGCGGAGGTGTAGAAGACCGCGTCCCCCTCTCCCCGGAGGTACGCCGAGGGGCTCATCCGATTGAACACCACAGGGTGGGGGGGCTGCGCTTCGCCAGGGTCGAAGTGATGGCCCCTGGCATGGATCTTCTCGTACCTCACACCGCGGCTGTCCAGCTCCCGAAAGAGCGGACGGAACCAGTCGGGGTGCTCGTAGAAGATTCCGAGCGGGGCAGGGGCGTTGCTCGCCTCGTGTGCCATCTAGTGGTCTACCTCGTGCCTGGGTGCGCGTCCTGTTGTACCAGCTGTGCCGCCGCGAATCAAAAAAGCCCCCTCTCGGAGGAGAGGAGGCCGGGGGTTCCCTCGTCCGGGACCATCGTCCCGGGGGGACGTCGATCAGGCGCCCTGCGCCCGGTCCGGAATACTCGCCTCGCCCTCCACCGCGGTTGACGGTGTACAGGATGCGGTGCGGTCGCAGCGGGTCCGAAACAGGCTGGATGGGTCTGTCATCATGTGTGAAACGCTACCCGGGGCGCACCGGAGAGTCAAGCGTCAGCACCACCGGGGGTGGCATTCGCCGCGGCGGAGTTCTATTCTTGTGCGTGAGCTCTTGAGCTCGGGGTGATTTGCGGCGTATTGCGACCCGGGAAACCGAACCGCTAAAAAGCTCCTCCCCGGCGTGCTCCTTGCGGCGGGTTTTTTCTTTCCCCCCGTTGGAGCAGCCGCTGAAACCGGCCCCCGTCCGCAGGGGGCGGACCATGCCGGGGTGGAATGCAAGGAGCAGTATTCGCGTGACCGAACACAGATCCACCGTCCGCTCGGACGATTCCCCTGCCCGCCGCCGGCGAGCCCTTCTGGATGCGGCCTCCCACAGGATCCTCGTCCTCGACGGGGCCATGGGGACCATGATTCAGGGCTACGGTCTCCAGGAGGAGGATTTCCGGGGAGAGCGTTATGCCGACCGTCCCGGTGAGCTCCAGGGTGCCAACGACCTTCTGAGCGAAACCCGCCCGGACGTCATCGGCGAGATCCACCGGGCCTTCCTCCAGGCCGGCGCCGACATTCTCGAGACGAACACCTTCAACGCCAACAGCGTGTCGCTGGCGGACTACGGGCTCGAGGAGGAGGTCTACCACCTGAATTGGGTGTCGGCCGAGCTGGCGCGACGTGTGGCCGACGAAGTGACCGCGGAGGACCCCACTCGCCCCCGCTTCGTGGCCGGGATCCTGGGGCCCACGAACCGGACCGCCTCCCTCTCGCCCGACGTGAACGACCCCGGCTTCCGGGCCGTCTCTTTCGACGAGCTGAGGGCCACCTACGCGGAGCAGACCCGCGCCCTCCTGGACGGCGGCGCGGATCTCCTGATGGTCGAGACCGTCTTCGACACCCTGAATGCGAAGGCGGCCCTCTTCGCCATCCGGGAGGTGCTGGAGGAGCGGGAGGACGAGGAGGTGCCGATCATGGTCTCCGGGACCATCACCGACCAGTCGGGACGCACCCTTTCGGGTCAGACCACGGAGGCCTTCCTTCACTCCGTCCGCCACGCGGGGCTTTTCTCCATCGGGCTGAACTGCGCCCTCGGGGCCGACCAGCTGCGTCCCTATGTGGAGGCGCTGGCCGAGGCGGCGGACACCCGTGTGAGCTGCCACCCCAATGCGGGACTCCCCAACGAGTTCGGGGAATACGAGGAGGGACCCGAGGAGATGGCGGCGGCGGTCCGGGAATTTGCGGAATCCGGTTTCCTGAACGTCGCTGGCGGCTGCTGCGGGACGACGCCGGAGCATATTCGCGCCATTTCGGAGGCCGTCCGCGACCTCCCCCCGAGGAAAGTCCCAGGTCTGGAGCCCTGGTGTCGCCTCTCTGGGCTCGAGCCCCTCACCATGGACGATACGGTGGGATTCGTGAACGTGGGCGAGCGCACGAACGTCACCGGCTCCCGACGCTTCCGCGAGCTCATTACGGCGGAGGACTACGAGACCGCCCTGGATGTGGCGCGCCACCAGGTGCAGGGAGGGGCGCAGATCATCGACGTGAACATGGACGAGGGGCTCCTGGACTCGGAGGCCGCCATGGTCCGCTTCCTGAACCTGATGGCGGCAGAGCCGGACATCGCCCGCATCCCCGTCATGGTGGACTCCTCGCGGTGGGATGTCCTGGAGGCGGGGCTCAAGCGCCTCCAGGGAAAGGGGGTGGTGAACTCCATCTCCCTGAAGGAGGGGGAAGAGGAGTTCCGGCGGCAGGCCGGCCTCGTGCGCCGGTATGGGGCTGCCGTGGTGGTCATGGCCTTCGACGAGGAGGGGCAGGCCGACACGTCACATCGGAAGGTGGAGATCTGCCGGCGCGCCTACCGCATCCTCACCGAGGAGGTGGGCTTCCCCCCCGAGGACATCATCTTCGATCCCAACATCTTCGCGGTGGCCACGGGCATCGAGGAGCACGACCGCTACGGCATCGAGTACCTGGAGGCGGTGGAGGAGATCAAGCGGAGCTGTCCGCACGTGAACGTGAGCGGCGGGGTGAGCAACGTCTCCTTCTCCTTCCGGGGGAGCCCGCAGGTGAGGGAGGCCATGCATGCCGCCTTCCTGTACCATGCGATCAAGCGCGGGATGGACATGGCCATCGTGAACGCCGGCGCGCTCCCCGTCTACGACGAGATTCCCGAGGAGCTCCTCACGGCGGTGGAGGACGTCCTCTTCGCCCGGACCGGGGAGGCCACCGAGCGCCTCACCGAACTGGCCGGACGGTACCAGGGGAAGGGGACCGAACTGGAGGAGGACCTCTCCTGGCGCGAGGAGGAGGTGGAGTCCCGGATCGAGCATGCTCTGGTGAAGGGGATCACCGACTGGATCGAGGAGGACGCGGAGGAGGCTCGACAGCGCTTCGACCGGGCCATCGAGGTCATCGAGGGGCCTCTCATGCGGGGGATGAACGTGGTGGGCGACCTCTTCGGGGACGGGCGGATGTTCCTCCCGCAGGTGGTGAAGAGTGCCCGGGTCATGAAGCGGGCCGTGGCGTACCTCATCCCCTTCATCGAGGCGGAAAAGAGGGAGGACGGGGTCGAGGCGGAGGCGAAGGGGAAGGTGCTTCTCGCCACCGTGAAGGGCGACGTCCACGACATCGGAAAGAACATCGTGGGCGTGGTTCTGCAGTGCAACAACTACGACGTGGTGGATCTGGGGGTCATGGTTCCCGCGGAGCGGATCCTGGAGCGGGCCCGGGAGGAGCGGGCGGATATCATCGGTCTCTCCGGGCTCATCACTCCCTCGCTGGACCAGATGGTCCACGTGGCGCGCGAAATGGAACGGCAAGGGTTCGAGCTCCCCCTCCTCATCGGGGGGGCCACCACCTCCCCCACACACACCGCAGTGAAAATCGACGGGGCGTACCATGGGCCGGTCGTGCACGTGCTGGATGCGTCCCGGAGCGTGGGTGTGGTGGGGAGCCTCCTGGACCGGCGCCGGCGTGACGGGTACGTGAAGGAGGTAGAGGCGGCCCACGCCAGCCTGCGGGAGCGGAGGGCGGCACGGGAGGAGACCCGGGTTCTCCTCTCCCTCGAGGAGGCTCGGGAGCGCCGGGTACGCCTGGATTGGGAGGCGTACACCCCACCCATACCGTCCACCCTCGAACCCTGGATCGCGGAAAAGTACCCCCTCCCGGAGCTCGTCGAGTACATCGACTGGACCCCCTTCTTCCAGACCTGGGAGCTCCGGGGGAAGTACCCCGACATCCTGGAAGATCCCGTGGTGGGGGAGCAGGCTCGGAGCCTCCTGGCCGACGCCCGGACGCTCCTGGACAGGATCGTGGCCGATGAGCTCCTGGAGGCACGGGCCGCGGTGCAACTCTTCCCCGCGAACGCGGTGGGAGACGACGTGGAGTTGTACGCGGGTCCGGAGCGGGAGCGGGTGGTCGGGCGCGTGCATACCATCCGCCAGCAGTTCGACAAGCGTGGGCGCCCCGACAACCTGGCCCTGGCGGACTTCGTGGCGCCGAGAGAGAGTGGTGTGGCCGACTTTGCCGGGGCCTTCGTGGTCACCGCCGGGGTCGGCCTCGAGGCGCTGGTGCAGGAGTTCGAGGCGCGTCATGACGATTACCGGAGCATCCTGGCGAAATCGCTGGCCGACCGCCTGGCAGAAGCATTCGCCGAGCGGATGCACGCGGAGGTTCGCCGGCGACTCTGGGGTTACGCCCCCGACGAAGGGCTGGAAAACACGGAGCTTATCGCCGAGGCCTACCGGGGGATCCGGCCCGCCCCCGGGTATCCCGCCTGCCCCGAGCACACCGAGAAGCGTACCCTCTTCCGGCTCCTGGACGCCGAGCGTCGCATTGGGGTGAGCCTCACGGAGAGCTGCGCCATGTGGCCCGGGGCCTCGGTGAGTGGGTGGTACTTCGCCCACCCGGAGGCACGTTATTTCGGGGTGGGTCGAATCGGGCGGGACCAGGTGGAGGACTACGCGGCGCGGAAGGGAATGACGCTGGAAGAGGCAGAGCGCTGGCTGTCTCCGAACCTGGCGTACGACCCCGCAAGCCCGGCGCAGCGGGTCGAGGCGGGTGCCGGGGGCCCCCAAACACCCGCATCCGGAGAGGGCCGGTGAACCCCGAGCTCGATCCGGGGGCTCCCCTTCGGCACCGGTTGCGGGACGGCCGCATCCACCTGATGGACGGGGCCATGGGGACCCTTCTCTACGAGCGCGGCTTCTTCGTGAACGTCTGCTACGACGCGCTGAACCTTACCGAGCCCGAGTTGGTGGAGGAAGTCCACGCCGAGTACGTCCGGGCGGGAGCCCGCATCCTTTCCACCAATGCCTTCGGTGCGAACCCCGTGAAGCTTTCGGCACACGGATGGTCCGACCGGACGGAGGAAGTGAACCAGGCTGCGGTGGAGCGTGCGCGGGCGGGCATCCGGCGGGCGGGGATCCCCGGCGTGCTGGTGCTCGGAGCCTTCGGGCCCCTGGGAATCCGGATCGAGCCGTGGGGCCCCACCTCCGAGGAGGAGGCCAGAGGCTACTTCGGGCGCCAGGTGGACGGGCTCCTGGCAGGTGGCGTGGACGGCTTCCTGCTGGAGACCTTCCAGGACCTCGGGGAGCTGCACCAGGCGCTCCGGGCGATCCGAGAACGCTCCTCCCTCCCGGTGATGGCCCAGTTCACGGTGGAGGAGGGAGGGCGTACCGCCTATGGAACGGGGATCGAGGCTGCGGTCCACGACCTGGAGGCGTGGGGGGTCGACGCCATCGGCCTGAACTGCTCCGTGGGGCCGGTTGAGATTCTGGAGGGGGTGGAGCGGATGGCCGAGTTCACCGACCTGCCCGTCTCGGCACAGCCAAACGCGGGGCTGCCGCGGGCGGTGGAAGGACGGAAGATCTACATGGCGAGCCCGGAGTACATGGCCCGATATGCCCGCCGGATGGTGGAGGTCGGTGTCCGCTTTCTCGGGGGCTGCTGCGGGACCACCCCGGACCACATCAGGGCCATGGCCCAGGTGATCTCCGAGATCGAGGCGGGGGAGCGGGAGTCGGCACGAGACCGGGGCACGGCAACCGGCGCGCCTGCGGGATCGCTGATGGTCCGGAGGCCGGCGCATGGCGCAGGCCCGGAGGCGGGTGTCGGCGGGGGTGACCCCGCGCCTCTGGCGGAGCGTTCCCCCCTGGGAAAGAAGCTCGCCGAGGGTGCCTGGGTCACCGGGATCGAGCTGGTCCCTCCACGCGGCTGGGACGCTGCGGCGCTCCGGGAGGGTGCGGCCGCCGCGGCCCGAGCAGGGGTGGACTTCATGAGCATTCCCGATACTCCCCGCGGCGTCGTCCGGATGGCGGCCCTCCCCGCGGCGGAGCTCGTGGCGAGGGAGACCGGGGTGGAGGTCCTTCCGAACTACACCTGCCGCGACCGCAACATGCTGGGAATGATCTCGGACCTCATGGGCGCCGCCGCCGTCGGGGTCCGGAACCTCCTGGTGGTGAGCGGAGAGCCCCATCGGCAGGGACCCTACGCCGACCGGACCGCCATCTACGACATCGACTCCATCGGCCTCACCAACGTCCTGGCGAGACTCAACCGGGGCGCGGACCCCGGGGGGCATCCCCTCGATCCTCCCACCCGGTTCGTCGTGGGTGTGGCACTCAATCCGAGCGCGCCCGACCCGGAGCGTGAGCATCGACGGTTCCGGTGGAAGGTCGAGGCCGGAGCCGACTTCGCGGTCACCCGCCCCATTTTCGACCCCGAGATCCTGGACGGCTTCCTGCAGGAGCACGAGGGTGCATCCATTCCGGTCCTGGCCGGCATCTGGCCTCTGGACTCGCTGGAAAGCGCCGAGTTCCTTCACAATGAAATGCCCGGGATCGACGTGCCCGCCCAAGTGAGGGAGCGGATGGCCAATGCCGAGGCCCGCGGAGGGGACGAGGCGAAGGAGGAAGGGGTGCGCATCGCCCTCGAGACCATCGGGTCGCTGGGCGCGGGCGTGCAGGGGGTGCACCTCTACACGGCCAGGGGCGGGATGGAGCTCGCCCTCCGGATCGTACAGGACCTGCGGGGGTCCCGGGAGCTTCCGGTGGGCAGAGGTGTCCGGTGAGCGGCGGGACTCCCTTCCTCGACGTGCTCCGCGCTCCAGGGCCCCTCCACGCGGTGGAGCTTCGCCCTCCCCGCTCCGGGATGGACGCCAGCCGTTCGCTCGACGCCTGGATCGAGTCGCATCATGGGCTGAAGCGGCTCCTAGACCAGGGCCGCTACGTCCTCTACACCGACGACGCGGTGGGGGATCGGGAGGAGGAGAGCCTTCGCCTCCTCACCACAAACCTCGGGCCCACTGCAGATCTCTCCCGTGTCATCCCATTCCTCACCCTGAAGCACTCGCTGGAGTACTGCCTCCTCTTCGCGCGCAGGGCGGCGTCGTATGGACTCGGTGCGGTGACGGTGACAGGGGGAGACACCGAGGTCGGCCCCCCGCGCTGCCTCCCGCGGTCCCGCGACCTCCGCGACAGGATTCGGCAGGGGACGCCGGGCCTTCCCCTGGGCACCTGGGTGAACCCGTACCGCGACCCCGGGGAGCAGATGGGATTTCTGGTGGAGCAGGAGGTGCATGCGGACTACTTCCTCACGCAGATCGTGTCGCACCACACGCTGGAGCCGGTGGACGGATTCCTCGAGGCCGCCTCGGCAGGGGGACTCACTCTTCCCGGGCTCTTCGGGGTCTTCTATTACCGGAGCGGCAATCCGGAGACCCTTCGGCGCCTCGCGCGATTCTTTCCGGTCCCCGTCGAGGAGCTCCTTTCGGAGTTCGAAGAAGGCGTCCCGCCCGAGGAGGTCTGTGCCCGGACGATCCGTAGTCTCAGATCTCGAGGCGTGGAGAAGGTGTACGTGTGCAACCTGGGAGAGCGGCGGCCCGCGGACGTGCTCCGCTCCATCGAGGAACTGCTTTGAGGCCGCGCGGCGTTGCCCGTGCCCACCGCTCGGGCGATAATCTGTCCTTCCCACGCACAGCGGACTGTCTCCATTGTATTCCATGACCCCCTGGGTAACCCGGCTGCTCATCGCCAACGTGCTGGTGTACTTCATCAGCGCGGGCGCCACCACCTGGGTTTTCAACAACTTCGGGTGGATTCCGGCGCAGGGCCTCCAGCGCCCCTGGACCATCATCACCTATCAGTTCCTGCACGCGGGTTTTTTGCACCTCCTTTTCAACATGGTCGGCCTCTTCTTTTTCGGACCGAGGCTCGAGGACCGGATCGGGGGGAAACACTTCCTCGGCATGTACCTCCTGAGCGGCACCATGGGGGGAATTCTCTCCTTCCTCACCCCGTACGGCCTCATCGTGGGGGCGTCGGGTGCGGTCTTCGGGGTCCTCCTGGGTTTTGCCCGCTATTGGCCCGACGAACGCATCTACATCTGGGGCGTCGTCCCGATCCGCGCCCGGCTCCTGGTGATCGGCCTCGCGGTCATCTCGGTTTGGGCCGGCTTCGGGGGCACAGGAGGAGGGGTGGCGCACTTCGCCCACCTTGGGGGGTTCGTCGGGGGATGGATCTACCTGAAGCTCCTGGAGCGCAACTCAGCCGCGGAGCGGTTCAAGAGGAAGGTGGAGGTGGCGCAGGTGGGGAGCTCGGCTCCGACCGAGCGCGAGCTCCAGCGCTGGAAGAAGGTGGACGCTTCCAGACTGCATCCCCTGAACCGGGAGGAGTACGAGCGGATTCTCAGGAAGGCGGAGAGCGCCGGCGTCCGCTCCCTGGACATCCAGGAACGGGCGTTCATGGCGCGCGTGAGCCGGAACGGATGAACCGTTACCTGCTCTCTTGGAGGCGGGGCGGCGGCTTCAGTCGTCGCGGCGGGGTTTTTGGCGGAGGGCCTTCTTTCGGGCGCGCCGACGCTTCGCCTCGAGCCGCTTCCGCTTCTCCCGCTTCGGAATCCGGGTCCGCTTGCGCTTCTTTCGCGGTCGGTATCGTTCGCGCAGGCGCGCTCGAAGCCGCTCCAGGGCGATCTGGCGGTTTCTGTGCTGGCTGCGCTCGTCCCTGGCCGTCACCACCACGCCGGTGGGCCGATGGGTGAGGCGAACCCCGCTCTCCGTGGTATTCTGGTGCTGACCTCCCTTTCCACCCGAGCGAAAGGTGTCGACCCGGCACTGGCCGAGGAGGGCGTCGTCGTCCGACGGAATGTTCGGGTGGGTCGTCCTGGAGCTGTCGGCTTCTGCCATGGGCGCGGAGGCGTGCGGGGTCGGGGCACCGTCGGAACGAAGTCGGTAGAGGTGGGTGTCCCGTGTTCTGCACACCGAGAAATGCCGGCAGTTCCGGATTCGCAAATTCGGGGAAGGGAAATCAAGTGAAAGGGATCAACGCCGAGGTGGGGCCCGGGGGTCGTTTCCTCGTCTTGATGGCTGCGGCGGTCATCGTCGTCGCGGGGCTCCGCGCGGGCGCTCCCATCCTGGTTCCGTTCTTCCTCGCTTTCTTCCTGGCCATTCTCTCCCTCCCCGTAATGCTCTGGCTGAGGGAGAAGGGGTTGCCCACCCCCTTCGCCATCGCGCTCGCCGTTCTCCTGGACCTGGCCATCCTCGGCGTCGTCGTCCTCCTGGCTACGCAATCGCTCGCCGACCTGCAGGACCGTCTGCCCGGGTACGCGTCGCGCTTCAACGCCATCTATCAGTCCTGGATCGACGCGCTCCAGGAGCGCGGCATTCCGGCCTCCCAATATCTGACGGGGCAGCTCCAGGAGATCATCAGCGCTGCCGCCATCATAGACCAGGTGCGGACGCTCGTGACCTGGGGTGCGACCTTCCTCTCCGCGGTATTCATCGTGGTCCTCATCATGGTCTTCATTCTCGCGGAAGCCTCGATCTTTCCGGCCAAGTTCCGAGCGGTCCTGGGCGCCGGAGAGGAGGACCTGGGGCGGTTCACCAAGATCACGGGAGAGGTCCTCGACTACCTGGTCATCAAGACCGCGGTGAGCCTGGGGACGGGGCTATGCATCGGGGTGTGGGCCTGGGTGATGGGCCTCGATTTTCCGATTCTCCTCGGGCTCATCGGCTTCGCGCTCAACTACGTGCCCACCATCGGCTCGATTCTGGCGGCGATTCCCGCCGTGCTCCTCGCCATGATCCAGATGGGTGGGATCGGCCCGATCCTGGCGGTCGCCGCGGGCTACCTTGTGATCAACATCATCTTCGGGAACCTCCTCGAGCCGCACCTGCTGGGGCGCCGACTCGGGCTCTCGACTCTCGTGGTGATCCTTTCCCTCATCTTCTGGGCATGGGTGTGGGGACCGGTGGGAGCCCTCCTCGCAGTTCCCCTCACCATGGTCATGAAGATCATGCTTGCGAACACGGAAGACCTCCGCTGGATCGCGATACTGCTGGACAAGGAGGTGCCCCGGGAGCCGGCTGCCATTGCGTCGAGGGTTCCCGGCCCGGTGCCGGTGGAGCCCGACGACGCGGTCTGACCCGGCCGGAAGGGTGGGCGGTTGACGCCCCCCGGGACCCCGATGAGCTTCAGGGTATGACTACCCAGGCTACCGATTCGACCCCTCGTCCGCAGGACCCTTTCGCCGCCCTCCCCGACACGGCCCGACTCTGGTGTTTCGGAGTGAGCCGTGAGCTGGAACCGGATGAAGAGGGACGCCTCCTGGACGCGGTAGACCGTTTCCTGGCGGGGTGGAAGGCCCACGGCCACCCGCTGGCCGCATCCCGTGATTGGCGGGAGGGGCGGTTCCTGCTCGTGGCCACCGACGATCGTATCACCCCGCCTTCGGGGTGCTCCATCGATGCCCTGGTGCGCGGCCTTCGCGAACTGGAGCAGGATCTCGGGATGGAGATGGTCGGTGGGGGCCCCGTCTGGTTCCGACAGGGAGGCGGGGATGGTGGGGTTCGCCGGGTCAGCCGAGCCGAGTTCAAGACGGCGGCCCGGGAAGGGGTCGTGGGGCCGGAGACCATCGTATTCGACCTTGCCCTGACCCGGGTGGGAGAGCTCCGGGAGGGACGGTGGGAACGGCCCGCCCGAAACTCCTGGCACGCGCGACTGATGGTCCCCGGGAAAGGGTAGGATCAGCGGGCGCCGGTCGCGTCCCGGGCCGTCCCGCTGACGTAGGCCGTTGTGAACGGTGTTCCGGATCAAACGTACGGTACGACAACTCGGGACTTGACGGCCCCACCGAGCTTGTTTACGCTGTTCACCATGTCTGAATCCCGCGCCCGCATCCTCGACTGCGCCTGCGAACTCTACCTCGAAGACGGCTTCGAGGGGTTCTCCATGCGAAAGGTGGCCCGCTCCGTGGGCGTCACCGCGCCCGCGCTCTATCGGCATTACGAGAGCAAGGAGCACCTCCTCATGGATGTGGTTGGGGAGGCCCACAACGTGCTCGGACAATACCTGCACACCTCGTTGGAGGGAGCCACCCCCCACGACCGTTTCCAGCGCGCCGGGACGGCGTACCTGGATTTCGCGTTGGACCACCCGCGTTACTTCCAGGTGATGTCCACCTTCGCCGAGTTCATGGGGCTGGACGAGATGCCCGAGGAACTCGCCGAGCGGAGTTGTGCCGTCCAGCGGTTCTGGGACGACAGGGTTCGGGAGTGTGTGGAAGCCGGGGTCCTGCGACGGGACGCCCCCGAAGCCATCGGTCTGACCCTCTGGTCGCACGCCTTCGGGCTCATCTCCCTATACCTGTTGGGTCTCCTGAGCGTCTCAGAGGAGGTATTTCGCACCCTGTACCACGACTCGTTCGAGCGCGTTCTCTGCGGCCTCGGTGGCGACCTTCTGGTGGAGAGAATCGATGCCCGGAGGTCGGCGGCGTCCGACGAGGAGGTGCAGGCATGAACCTTCGGCAGGTCAGGCGGACCGCGGCGCTGGTGCTCATGGGCCTCTTGGCAGGCGTGTCTCCCCTTGCCACCCAGGAGATCACGAGCCTCGAGCAGCTCCTGGGGTTGGAGGGGATCGATCCCGTGGTCCTGCCCCTGGACGAGGCCATCGCCACGGCTCTCGAGCGGAACCGGGACGTGCGCGAGGCACGCCTCCAGGTGGAGCAGGCGGCAGGACAGGTTTCGGAGGCCTGGGGCGAGGTTTTCCCCCGCATCGACCTGAATGCGTCGTGGACCCGGAACATCTCGCCGCCGGTCACCTTCCTTCCCGCCGTCTTCTTCGACCCCGACCGCGATCCCGACGACCTCGTCCCGGTCGCCTTCGGGCGCGACAACGCCTGGAGTTCGAACCTCTCCTTCGAGCAGCCCCTTTTTGAGGCCAGGGCCTTCGTCGGGGTCGGGGCCGCGAGTCGTTTCGAGGCGCTCCAGGACGAGGAGCTACGAGGCCGGATCCACCAGGTGATCACCGAGGTCCGGGTCAGCTACTACGAGCTCCTCCTGGCCGAGGAACAGGCTCGCCTCATCGATCGGTCCGTCCGGAGGGTCGTGGAATCGCTCGAGGAGACCCGGGCCCTGGAGCGCGCAGGCCTCGTCTCGGCCTACGACGTGCTGCGACTGGAGGTGGAGCTCGCGAACCTGGAACCTCAGCTTCGGCGGGCCGCCAACGAGGCGCTCCGCACCGAACGCGACCTCGTGTCCAGCCTTGATCTGCCCGAGGGCACCCGGCTGCGGGTGGTGGGTCACCTCGCGGAACTCCATCTGGACCAGCCTGGGGCGAACTCGCCCGAGAATCAGGCGCTCCTGGAGATGAACAGGGTGGATCTCGCGGACGACGCCGATCCCGCCGCCCTCACGGAACTCCTCGAGCGAGCCCGCGTCAACAGTTCCTCCATGCAGCAGGCGGGGTTGAACCGGGAGCTGCGCCACGCCGAACTGCGCGCCAGCCAGGCGGAGCTGCTTCCGACCGTGTCGCTCTTCGGTAACTACCAGATCCAGGCCCAGCAGGACGGCGGACCTGCTTTCTTCGGTGGGCAGCGCGGATACGGGCGCCTGATCGGTGTGCAGGTCACCGTCCCCATCTTCTCGGGGCGTCAGCGGCTGGCGCGCATCGACCAGGGCCGTTCGGCTCTGCGCATTGCGGACCTTCAGGTCGAGACCGCCCACGACCTGATCCGAGACGAGTTGCGAAACGTCCTCAACCGGATCGAGGAGGCCCGACTGCGCAGCCGTGGGCAGCGGCTCGCCGTCCAACAGGCCACGCGGGGATTCGAGATCGTCTCCGCGCAGTACCGCGAGGGGCTGAGCGGCCATCTCGAGCTCACCGACGCAGAGGTGGCGCTCCGCCAGAGCGAATTCAACTACGCGGAGGCGGTCTACGACTATCTCCAGGCGAGGGCCGAGTTGGACGAGCTGGTTGGGGAGGTTCCGCTTCCCGGACGCTGACGGACCCCGGATGGAGCATCGCGCGGAAGATCCCGTCCCGAACCAAAAGGATGACCAGAGGATGTTGCGAATGTCAGGGAAAAGTCGGATGCCGAGGGGGTGGGGTGGAGTGATTCGAGCCCTGCTGCCCATGCCCTTCGTGCTCGTGGTCGCGTGCGGGACCGACGCGCAGGCGGACGGGGAGGCCGATGGACAGGCCGAGGGGGCCTACGAGCGCGTAATCAATGTCGAAGTGCAGGAGCTCCGTACCAGTTCCTTCACAGAGACCGCTCGGATCTCCGGCACCGTGCAAGCGGAACGCGATGTACTCGTGGCGGCCGAGGAGGGAGGCGTCATACGCGACTTGCCCGTGGCACAGGGCTCGTCGGTCCAGGCGGGGGACGTCCTCGCGCGGATCGATGACGGCACCCTTCAAGCCCAGGTGCGAGAGGCCAGGGCCCGTGCGGATCTGGCGCGAGAGACCTGGGAGCGCCGACGCCGGCTCTACGAAGACGACAGCGTCGGATCCGAGCTCGCCTACCTCGAGGCCCGGTCGCAGGCGGAGCAGTCCGGGGCCGCTCTGGATGCCCTTCAGGAGAGGCTCGACCGCACAGTGGTCCGGGCTCCCATCGCCGGGATCGTGGAGGAGCGTTTGGTGGAGGAGGGGACGATGGTGTCCCCCGGAACCCCCGTCGCCCGCGTGGTTCAGGTGGATCCCGTGAAGGTCACCGGAGGTGTTCCCGAGAGGTTCGCCGCTGAGATTCGTACCGGTTCCAGCGCCCGAGTCACCTTCGACGTTCTCCCGGACCAGGAGTTTGAGGGCCCACTCACCTTCGTCGGTGCCACGGTCAATCCTGCCAACCGCACCTTTCCGGTGGAGTTGCGGGTTCCCAACCGGAACAATGTCATCAAGCCGGAGATGGTCGCGAACCTCGAGATCATCCGGAACGTGCGGAACGAGGTGGTGGTCATCCCCCAGGAGGCCGTGGTGCGGGTCGAGGAGGGGTTCGTGGCCTTTGTCGCCGTCGAGCGCGACGGGAGTGAGTTCGCTGAGGTGCGCCGGCTATCCCTCTCCGGATCGCAGGCGAACCGGGTCGTGGTGGAAAATGGCCTTGCCGCTGGAGATCGTCTGATCGTGGCCGGGCAGAGCCAGGTGGCGAACGGGGATCGGATCCAGGTCGTAGGAACACGGGAGCAGCCGGATGACTGAGGAGTCCGGAAAGGAGCGCCCGACGGAAGAACGTTCGCACCCCCGGGGGACGCCTTCTTCCCTGGATCTTCCCGGGACCCCGGGGCGCATTCCCGAGGACGATCCCGACTTCCTGGCGCGTTTCAAGGAGTTCAGGCTCACGAGCTTTGCGCTGCGGCACCTCACCAGCGTGGTAATGCTTTTTGTCCTCATTGCCATCGCCGGGTTCGTGGCGTACGTGAACATCCCGAAGGAGAGCGCGCCCCAGGTCGCCATCCCCATGTTGGTGGTCAACACCATCTACCCCGGGGTGTCGCCGGCCGACATCGAGACGCTGGTGACCCGGCCACTGGAGGACGAGCTCAACACCATCTCGGACGTTCAGGAGATGCTTTCCACCTCCGTCGAGGGCTATTCGTCCATCACCGTGGAGTTCGCTACGTCGGTGGACATGAATGACGCCCTGCAGCAGGTGAGGGAGAAGGTGGACCTGGCGCGCCCGGAGCTCCCTTCGGACGCCGAAGATCCCTCGATCGTCGAGATCGACGTCTCCGAGGCGCCCATCATGCAGGTGAACCTGGCCGGGGAGTATGGCCTGGTTCGCCTGAAGGAGATTGCTGAGGACCTCCAGGACCGTATGGAGCAGGTACCGGGGATCCTGCGGGTAGACCTGAGGGGAGGGCTCGACCGCGAGGTACAGGTCGACGTGGATCTCTCCCGGCTCAAGTACTATGGCCTCGCTCTGAACGACGTCGTGGACGCGATCCGCAACGAGAACGTGAACATCCCCGGCGGATCCATCGAGGTGGGCTCCGTCAACTACCTGGTTCGAGTGGACGGGGAGTTCGTGGATCCCTCCATCATCGAAGAGTTGGTGGTGGGCACTTTCGACGGACGCGCCGTCTACGTCCGGGACATTGCCAGCGTGGAGTTCGGGTTTGCGGACCGCACCTCCTTCGCGCGACTGAACGGGGCGCCCGTCGTGACCCTCGACGTGGTGAAGCGTGCAGGAGAGAACATCATCGAGGCGGCAGAGCGGGTGAAAGCGATCCTGGCGGAGGCAGAGCCCGGCCTCCCCCCCACAACCGCGATCTCCGTCACCTCTGATCAGTCACGCGACATCCACATGATGGTGAGTTCGCTGGAAAACAACATCATCTCCGGGCTCCTCCTCATCATCGCCGTGCTCCTCTTCTTCCTCGGAGTCCGCACCTCGGTCTTCGTCGCGCTCGCCATCCCCACCTCGATGCTCCTCTCCTTCGTGGTCCTCTCGGCCATGGGGATCACGATGAACATGGTCGTCCTCTTCAGCCTCATCCTGGCGCTGGGGATGCTGGTGGACAACGCCATCGTGGTGGTAGAGAACATCTACCGGTACATGGAGGAGGGTTGGAGCTCCACCATGGCGGCCCGGAAGGCCACTGGTGAAGTTGCGATGCCGGTCATCGCGGCCACGGCTACTACTCTCGGTGCCTTCCTTCCCCTCATGTTCTGGCCGGACGTGGTGGGCGAGTTCATGCGGTTCCTCCCTCTCACCCTCATCATCACCCTCTCGAGCTCGCTCTTCGTGGCGCTCGTCATCCTCCCGGTACTCTGCGCCCTCTTCATGCGGGTGGAGGGGGGACCGCGTAGTTCCATGACTCGCGCTGCGCGCCGCACGCTCGTGGGGGGGGCCGTGGCCCTCTTCCTCGTCGTGGCACTGGCGAACTTGGTGGCCGCGGTGTCGCTCACCCTTACGGGGGTTTTCCTCTACCTGGTGCACCGGTTCGTCCTGGACCGGGTGGGCAGGCGCTTCCAGAAGAAGGGGATGCCTCGCGTGGTCCGCAGCTACGAAGGGAGCCTCCGCTGGGCGCTGGACCATCGGGCCGTGATCCTGGGACTCTGCGCGGTCGTGTTCGTGGGCACCTTCGCTGTATTCATCCCTCTGAACCACGGGGTGGAGTTCTTCCCCGAAGGCGTGCCGCCCGCACAGCTCTGGGTCGACGTCGAGGCACCGGTGGGGAGCCGGGCCTCCGTCACCGACGAGGTGACAAGAGGGCTCGAAGAGGAACTACGCGGAGTGCGCGGCTTCGACGATGTGGAATCCGTCGTAGCCACTGTGGGTGCCGGGGAGGGGAACATGTTCACCGGCGGGGCCACTGCTGAGAACCAGGCGCGCATAATGCTCTCCATGGTCGACTACGAAGTCCGGGGACAGGACTCATTTCGGACGCTGGCGGTGATCCAGGAGGAAGTGGGGCAGCGGCTGGCGGGGATCGAGGTACGCGCGGACATGCCGAGCATGGGGCCGCCCACCGGGGCACCGGTGAATATCGAGATCGCGGGCGACGACCCCGCCGTCTTGAAGGAGTTGGCCGACGAGGTGCTGTCCATCCTGCGGAGCGCCCCCGTGTCGAACCGGCTGGTGGGGATGGCAAGCGATCTCGACGACGCCCGCCCCGAGCTCTCCGTCCACGTGGACCGGGAGCGGGCGGCCTTGTTCGGTCTCTCCACCACGGATGTCGGTAGCACGATTCGGGGCGCGATCCAGGGGGTCGAGGCTGCGCGCTATCGGACAGGGAACGACGAGTTCGATATCACCGTGCGGTTGGCACCTCGCTTTCGGGACCAGCTCTCGTCCCTGGAAGACATGGTGGTGGTCACGGAGACCGGGGATCAGGTGCCCCTCCTCTCGGTGGCCAGCTGGGAGGTGGGCGAGGGGCTCGGCTCCATCCGACGAAAGGACATGGACCGGGTGGCGACGGTTTCCTCGGAGGTACGTGCCGGCTACAACCAGAATGCCGTGATCATGGAGGTGCAGGAGACGCTCGCGATCTTCGCGGCGGAGCGGGTCCCGCCTGGATACCAGCTTCGGTACACCGGTCAGCTGGAAGATCAGACGGATGCGCAGGAGTTCCTCACCATGGCATTCGCCATCGCTCTCATGCTGATCGGGTTCATCCTCATCAGCCAGTTCAACTCAGTGGTCAAGCCGCTGATCATCCTCACCTCCGTGATCATGTCGACGGTGGGGGTCTTCCTGGGGCTCATTGTCTTCCAGATGCCCTTCGTCATCATCATGACCGGGGTCGGGATCATATCCCTGGCGGGGATCGTCGTGAACAACGCCATCGTCCTCATCGACTACATCGACATCCTCCGGGACCGAGACGGGATGGATCGGCGCGAGGCCCTCGTCCAGGGAGGGATGACCCGGTTTCGTCCGGTGGTTCTCACCGCGGTGACGACGGCTCTCGGACTCGTTCCTCTGGCCATCGGGCTCAACTTCAACTTTTCCGGCCTCTTCACCCAGCTCGATCCCGACCTCTACTGGGGAGGGGAGCAGGCGGCCTGGTGGGGCCCCATGGCCATCGCCGTCATCGTCGGAATCATCTTTGCCACCGTGCTGACGCTGCTGGTGGTGCCGGTCATGTACTCCCTGGTGGACGACGCGTCGGACTGGGTTCAGAGAACGTACGTGGGCGACGGCCGAGAAGCGGTGCCGGTGATTGCGACCGCGGGCGAGTTGGACGGTGAGGGGGAGCGTGGTGCGACCTCGGTGGAGGCTGAGCCCGTGGGGGCCGGAGGGGAAAGGCGATGAGCACTGCCGAACTTAACGAAACGGCCGCCCCGCATCTCAGATGGGGTACTGGTGGGGTACTGGTCCCTTGCGGGAGCCATGGGTATCTTAGCCGAGGAAACATTTGACGTCGTAGCGCCCGCCCACCGCGCGGCATTGCGTTCGTGGCCAGAGGGTACGGGTAGATCGCCTGCGCTGCGGTATACGCAGAGTTGACATAGCATGTACGTTGGCTGTACACTGTGAGCCGAGGGTCGCCCGACGCACCTCGATATGTGCCGCCCCTCGGGGCGCTTACTATACATTCTCGAGCCGGATTGCAACATCGATGAACAGGACGCGATGGAAGGGGACCAGCACGTCCGCCCTCGGCCTTGCGGGTGCGCTCCTCCTGCTGGGGGCTTCCCCGGCCGGGGCTCAGCTTCACTCCGAGAGCCGAGCCACCGCTCGTGAGGTGCCGAGGGTATTCCTGGACTGTCAGACCCGGCGCAACTGCGACGACGATCACTTCCGCACCGAAATCCAGTTCGTCAACTGGGTCCGCGATAGGGCGGACTCGGATGTGCACGTAATCCTTACGAGTACCGGCGTCGGTGGCGATGGCTTGCAGTACACGTTCGATTTCATCGGTCGAGGTCCAGCGTCCGGGATCTCCGACGCGCTGACCTACACGTCTGCGGGGACGGACGTAAGGGCAGAGGTCATGGACGGCCTGACCCATGCCCTCCGGATCGGGCTGCTCCGCTACGCGGTGCAGTCCGGGATGGGAGGCGACTTCGAAATCGGATTCACCGGCCCGGCGGCCGGTGCCGAAAGCGAGGAAGACGCTCTTGCGAACGGGTCCGAGTCGGCGCTCTACGACCCCTGGAATTACTGGACCTTCCGCTTCGGCCTCTCCGGAAACCTGGATCTTCGAGAGACGCAGCGCAGTTCCAGGATCAACCCGAGTCTCAGCGCGGGTCGGGTTACCGAAGAATGGAAGGTTCAGGTGAGTGGGTTCGTCAACCTCCGAACCGATCGTCGCCAGCTTTCCGACGGCCGTTGGCTGGACAACGACATCAACTTCTACCGGGCATCCGCGCTCGTCGTCAGGAGCGTGACCCCGCACGTGTCCGTCGGATTCGACGTGTCCGCCAACAATTCGGTGCAAAACAATCAGGAACTCCGCCTGAATATCGCCCCCGCGGTGGAGTACAACTACTACCCCTACGAGCAGGCCAACCGCCGGCAGATGATTGCCCACTACGCGATCGGAGGGGAGTACTCCTCGTATCACGAACAGACGCTCTATGGCGTCACCACCGACATGCTTCCGCAGCACCGTGTCGGAATCCAGTACCGGGCCCAGGAGGAATGGGGGAATGCGGGAGTCGGTGTCAGCACCTCGCAGTACCTCCACGACACTGCATTGTACTCACTCAACCTGAGCGGCGACGTGAGCTACCGGATCACCCGCGGACTCGAGGTCAACGTGTCGGCGGAGACGGCGTTCGTGAACGACAACATTCACACTCCGCTGGGCGGGATCGACGATGAGGACATCCTCCTCGGCCGCCGGTCACTCCCCTCCTCCTATCAGCACCAGGCGTCCCTCGGTTTCAACTACCGCTGGGGATCGACTTTCGCGAACGTGGTGAACAACCGGTTTCCCGGTTCGGTCCGGTACTAGAAGGCCGTTGAAGAAGTAGCGGGGCCACCGCGAAGGGGTCTTGCGGTTCCTGGTCGAGGCGGAGCGCCGAAGGCGATGCGGTAGCATCGGGGAGGGGCTCCAACGACGATCCAGGGCCGCAACCCCCCTTCGCCCTGCGGGTTGGGGCGGCAGGGACCCGCCTCGGTCGTTGGCTCGCCTCGACGTAGCCACGGCTATGCCGTCGACGAGCCGCCTACGATTCGGGGGGCACCACCGCGTCAGCGGTGGTCCGGCGCTCCCAACGGTGGCCCCGCTACTTCTTCAACGGCCTTCTAGGGTAGCACCACTGCGCCCGGGATTCGACTGGAGATGTGATGGGGCGTCGATCGGAGGAGTTGCGGAGAACGCACCGCCGGACCTTTGGGTGGTCACTCGGCGTTGCAGTGCTCCTACACGCGGGATTGTTCTGGTTTTCCCCTGAGTTCCGGACTGTCCTTCCCGACCGGTCCTCCGTGCCCCCCAAGGTGGTGGGTGGCGAAGAGGGGGAGGTGAGATGGGTCGATGTTACGTTCGGCCCGCCGAGGATCCTCTTGGGAGACGGGGTGGAGCGCCAGGAACCCCCGGAACGAGTGCTCGAGGCGCGAGCGGTGAACATCGCGGGGATTCCCTTGGAGCCGGAGTGCCACTGGGCGAGGCGCGCAGATCTGGAAGGCAGCCGGGCCACCGTAAAGTTGAAGGTGGGATGGGAGGGACGGGTAACGGAGGCGGGGCTCGCGGAGGGATCAGGTGATGCCTGCGTGGATGACGTGTTGGTCGCGGTGGCGGGAACGCTGTGGTACCGGTGGTTGCCAGACGCACAGGCTCCGGCTCCGGTCGACGTGCTTCAGCCCATGGAGGTGAGGGCCTCGAGGTAGAGCAAGGCTGGGAGCGTGGTGTTTTGCGGCCGAGGCCTCCATCTCATGCGGCTCCCTGCGGCCGGCCCAGGCCGGATAGAAAAGTGATGCGGGCGGGGACCCCAGCCATTAGCTTTCGGAATGGGGGGACGTTCGGGTGCCATCAGGGACCCGCAGAATGCTAGTGGGGCCGCTCACGCAGTCGCCCCCGCCATTGAGGAGCATCTGGCATCGGACCTGCTTCTCCGGGCGAGTCCAGAACTGTTCACCAGACACCGGGAAACGGACATGTCACTGAAGACTCTCGAGGATCTCTACGTGCACGAGTTGAAGGACCTGTACAGTGCCGAGAAGCAGCTGAGCGAAGCGTTGCCCGAAATGGTGAAAGCGGCCAACTCGCCTCAACTGCGAGAAGCGTTCGCAAGCCACCTGAAGGAATCCGAGCAGCACTTCGAGAAGGTTCACCAACTTCTGCAAAACCTGGACGAGAACCCTGGCAGCACGAAGTGCAAGGGCATGGAAGGCCTGCTGGAGGAGGCCGGGGACGCGATCGACGAAAAGGCGTCGCCCGCAGTGCGGGACGCCTTCCTGATCGCCGCCGCTCAGCGTGTGGAGCATTACGAAATCTCGGGATATGGCACGGCACGGGCCTACGCACGCGCTCTCGGCCGGGAAGCGGACGCCAAAGTCCTGAACCAGATCCTCGACCAGGAGTACGCGGCGGACAATAAGCTCGACAAGCTTGCGGAAGGCAGCATCAACGACGCAGCGAAGCGCGGGTAGAGAACTCGCACCCAGAACCTATCGTGGGAATCCGCAGGCATTGGCCGGTCATTCGACGGATCTGGATGGCCGTGGGCCTTACCGCGACGGCCGTGTTCGTCGCGTGGTCCCTCATCGCGTACCGATCGAATTCCGAGGGTCGAGCAGCCACGGTGGCTGATCACACGGTCGCGGTCGCATACGCCGAAGGGATTTGGCGGTTCAACCCTGCCACAGGTCCGAGGTCATCGACACTCGTCTTCTTCCCGGGAGCCCTGGTAGATCCTAGAGCGTACGCCCCACTCGCCCGTTCTGTAGCAGAGGCAGGGTACCACGTTCTCCTGATAGAGCTCCCGAGCCGCGGCGCCTTCGGGGGTGCCGAATCCCGGGAGCTTCGGATTCGGATTGCAGCAGCGCTGGCGTCAGTTCCTGAACAGCGAGCAGTCGTCGTCGGGGGTCACTCGCGCGGCGCCGTGGTGGCTTCAGCAATCTCCGCCCAGGAGCCGCGGCTCGCCGGCCTTGTCCTGATCGGTACGTCTCACCCCAGAGACGTGGACCTGAGCAGCCTCGATATACCCGTCACGAAGGTCGTCGGTACACGGGACGGACTCGCGTCGCCTGCAGAAGTCGAGCAGAACGCTAGTCTTCTCCCAGCCCAGACGCGGTGGGTATGGGTGGAAGGCGGGAATCACTCGCAGTTCGGTTGGTATGGCTTTCAGCCAATGGACAGACGGCCGCGAATACCAGCCGCTGAGCAGCGTGCGATCATGACCCAAGCCGTCCTCGATCTCCTGGAAGCCGTCGATTCGCAATGAAACGGGGTTTCAATCGCCGGTGAGACAGGTGGGTTTTACCGCAGCGCTTGGCCACGGGTTGCCGATTCCGGCGCTGCGCGCCTCTATTGAGACCCTCGCGAGATGACACCCTTGAAAGGTTGGTTATAAGGTGGAATCCCGATCCTCTCCTTGGAGGGCAGTTCCGCTTCCCTTGTTGTTCGTCTTGGTCGGTTGCGGGAGCGAGGAGACATGGGTCTGCGAGGTGCCGGATCCTGAAGGTCCCGTCGTCCAGGTCACAGCCGATGAGGTGGCGGAGGTGGAGCAATGGGGAGCGGTCGAACTCTGGCGCGCCGGGGGATTGGAGGAGGACGGAGCTGAGTTGATGATGCCCACATCTGCCCGAGTTCGGGCGGATGGCACGCTGGCGATCGCCGATTTCGGCAGCGGTGACGTGTGGTTGGTGAACGTCGACGGGAGGTGGATGGACCCTGTGGCGGGACGAGGCCAGGGGCCCGGTGAATTACTGAACCCGCTTTCCACGGCCTGGACTCCTGATGGTGAGTTGCTCGCGCTGGATGCGTCCCAGTCCAAGTTGGAACGCTACGACATCGAGTCCGGCGGCTCGGAGACTCTGAGCATGCCCTCCGACCTTCTGGCGCCCGTGTTTGCGTCAGGCCAGGTCGGGTGGTTTGGAATGCGAGGAGATGGCGCGGTGTTTGTGGAGTTGCCTTCTTCTGCTTCGGAAGACGGGACGGTTACGTACGCCCGCGCGGCGCCGGGAGATAGGGAGCGCTCCGTGATCTGGGAGGCGGAGTATCCCGATGGGCTGGTCCCGGCGTATGATCGGCTCGCGCGTCCCGAATGGCCTCGTACGCTGCTCGCCGTAGGGGTGGATCGTTGGGCGGTGGCGCCTCGATCCGATCGCTACGAGGTGATCGTATACGGCCGGGGCGACGAGGCCAAGTCGCACACTTGTATTACCGACCGTGAGCTCTTCGGTTACGGCGGTGCGCGTGCGGAGGTCGGTGCCGAGGTGGTCGAGGAGGTGGGGGGGCTTCCCCGGTCGGAGACGAAGGCACTGTTCTCAAGACTCCATCTCGATCACGACGGACGCCTCTGGATCCAACGGGAACTCCCAAGGCTCGACTCGACCTTCGATCTGGTTTATGGAGTGGCGGGTGCTCATCTTGACGTGTTGTCCCCCGACGGAGACCTGGTGGCGAGGATGCAACTCCCGGATGGCCTTCGGTTTCAGGAGGCACGAGGTGATACGATCTGGGCCTTCAGGATCGGGGAGTTCGACGAGGTCGACGTAGTAGCCGCGCGGATCACGCGAAGCGCGCAGTAGCATCATGCCACATCGCGCAGTCCTGGCTGCTCCTCTCTCCAGGATTCGAGCATGAAGAAGCGCGCAGGACCCATGGGTCGGACCAGATGATTCGTCTGCTGAGACTCGGCCCCTTCCGGAACGCATTCCTCGCCCGCGGACTGATCGCATGGGTTGGCATCAGGGTCCTCGCGGCGGGGGTCGAGATCACCAGTCCGAACCTGCTCCAGCAGATCTGGATCGTCGGCCTCGCGGCAGCGGTGGTATACCTCGATGCTCGGAGGCGGGATGAGGACCTTTTCCTCGGGAATCTCGGCATTCCCCGTTTTGCGATCGGTGTCAACGCACTCCCCTTTCCGATCTTGATGGAGATCGTGCTCCGATGACGGGAGAGCACCCGATCCTCGAAGCCGACGGGCTTGGAAAGAGCTTTGGCAGACAAGTGGTCCTCAAGTCTGCGGCCTTCAGCGTTCACCGGGGACGGGTGACGGCTCTCATGGGCAGGAACGGGGCAGGGAAGACCACCATGCTCCGGATCGTGGTAGGGCGGGTCCGACCGGAATGGGGCCGGATCGTCTACAACGGCCGGTTCATTGAACGGCCCATACTCTGGAAGTTGGCCCAGGAAGGGCTGATGTACGTGGCTCAGGGCTCCGCTCTGACCGGACTCTTCACCGTGCGGCACCATCTGGAATCTGTGGGCCAGATCTACGACGGCCGAGGCCGAGTCGAGGAGGCGATAGAACAGTTGAGGCTCGGGGAAGTTCTGGGTCGACGGCCACCGGACATCTCAGGCGGAGAAAAGCAGAGGGTGTCCCTTGCGCTGGCAATGATTCGAGATCCTGAATGCCTCCTCATGGACGAGCCATTCGCCGGGGTCGCTCCTCTGGATCGCTCGCTGATCCGGGAAGGGCTCCGCGCCCTTCGCGGTCGGGGTGCGGCGATCCTGGTCACCGGTCATGACGTGGATGACCTCTTCGCGGTAAGCGACGAGATCATCTGGGTGACGGCGGGCACGACGCACTGGATCGGTGGGCCGCAGGAGGCTCGGGCCCATCACCAGTTCAGAAGGGAATACCTCGGCCCAAGGCGGATGCAGGGCGGATAGTCGGTCAGCCCAGCGCCAGCCACGTCAGAAAACCGAGCCCGGCGAACCAGCAATACCCTGCGAACGCGGGAAACGAGCGGTTTCTGAGCATCGTCACGAAGAGCCGGATCGCAAGGACCCCCGTCACCGCGGCGCTGACGAAAGCCAGGCCGAGGGGCAGGGGGGCGATCGCGAGCGTTCCGTCCGTCAGCTCCGGAAGTTGAAGGATCGCCGCGCCGGCGATGGCCGGGATGGAGAGGAGGAAGGAGAAGGCCGCAGCTTCCAATGGCGACACACCTAGCCACAGGGCGGTGGTGACGGTGACTCCGGAGCGGGAGACCCCGGGGATCAGGGCCAGGCATTGGGCCAGGCCGATTAGGAGGGCCACCCTGAATCCGAATCGGTCCTCGAGCTTCCGCTTCAGGGCCCACCAGGTGCTCACGAGGAAGGTCCCGGTAAAGAGGAGCGCGAAGCCGACCGTGGCCGGAGTGTTGAAGAGCGTCTCCACCCGATCTCCCTGCGTAAGGCCCACGACCATGACGGGGAGCGTGCCCACCGCCAGTAGCCCCACGTACCGCCAGGCCTCCCCCTGCCGCTCTATCATAGTCCGACGGGTAAGATCGACCAGGCGCTCCCGATATACCACCAGCACCGATATGAGCGTGGCTACGTGCACCACGACCTCGAAGGTGATGCCGAAGAGAGTGATCCCGAGGAGCTCCTGCCCCATCACCAGGTGCCCCGAAGATGAGACGGGGAGGAATTCGGTGGCTCCCTGGAGGAATCCGAGGAAGATGGCTTCGAGTGCGGTCACCGGCGTGGGGGGTCCTGGAGATGGATGAGCTGCCCGGGGGCAGAAGGAGAGAGAACGGTCCGGATCCTGAGGCATCCGATCCGCCGCCGCAATCCCTCTGGAGCGCCGACGTCTCCCCGATGAGGTTCTGGCCGACGGGAGCGCGCCCCTGGTTCACACCCCCGCCACCGGCACGGTGAGCTCCATCAGGTCCTCCCCCCAGATCACGAGCCCGTCGAACTCCTCCTGGATCTCGCGGACGATCCGCTCCCGCACTCCCGGCCGATCGATCTCGGGGAGCAGGTGCGTGAGGACGAGTGCCTTCACCCCCGCCCGCCGCGCGACGATCGCATTGTCTCGGTGGTTCCCACAAGCCGCTCGGTAGGCCGGGGTTGGCTCGGTTCCACTGAAGTGATGGTTCATGTGGATCAGGAGGTCGCACCCATGTGCCAGCTCGATGAGTTCCTCGCACGGCCCGCTGTCGCCCGAGTAACAGACCGTGCCCTCCCCGGCATGGGCGCCCTGGAGATCGAAGAGGTAGAAGCGCCCGCCCTCCACCGCCCCCGCGGCGATGCGCCGGATGTTCCCGATCGACACCCCTTTTCCGATGACGCCGTTCACGGTCAGGCCCGGGATCTCGCGGGTCAGGATCTTCCCGAAGAGCGACGTTTCCGCGAACCAGCGTCCCTCGGGGCCCGATCCCGAGAGGGTGATGATGGAGGGATCCCCGCTCCGGGTGGGGGGCGCGCGGAGCAGCAGGGGCGCCGCAGCCGCGGCCGCGAATGCCGCGAGGAAGGTCCTCCGCCTCATGGGCGCCTCATCGAGCTGACATGGGAAGCGCGCCTCCGGTCTCGGCCCCCCTCATCCCTCCGGGTCCGTACTCATCGTCGATCGCCCACCGGTGATCCGCTCCCAGTACTCGATCCACTGGCGGCGGATTCCTTCCGTGCCCTCCAGAAGCTCCGGGCTCGGCGACTGCCCAGGGAGCACGACCGCCACGAATGCGCTCGTAAAGTCCTTCGGAGCCTCTTCGACGGAAGGCACGCGGGGGCCGTTGTGCGCGATCACGTCCGCCAGGGTAATGTCGATCTTGTCGGCCTCGATGACCTGTCGGCCGGCCTCGTCGCGCCCGACCGTCTCCGTGTCCTGAAGGAGGAAGAAGGGGGGAACCTCCTCGGGAGGAAGCACCCCGATCAGGTAGAGCTCGAGGTATGAAAAGCCCGAAGCCGGATGCATGGTGCCGCGGTCCAGGACGGTGAAGGTTCCGTCCTCATTGTCCTGGTAGACCGCGCCCCCCATGACCGACCCCTCGTGCTCGCCGTCCCCATAGGGGAAGGGCGAGGGGGTGTGCAAGCCACCCGGCCAGTGCCCCGCCCCCGACATCGCCCAGGGCACGTGCGTCCCGCGCAGATCGACCGTGTCCCCGTTCACGATGGCCTGTGTCCGGGTCGACCATCGGTGGCCGTGCTCGTGGGCGATCTGGGCCATCGCCCGATCATACCGGTTCCAGGATCGGTCCGGGGACGATTCCTGGGCCTGGACGGCGCCCACCCAGACCGGCTGATGCCAGGTCACCTGGAGGCGTCCGTCGGAGCAGTAGTCCTCCGGTCGCCGGCCGATGTCCATCCGATCGCCGATCCCCTCGACCTCCTGGGAAATGTCCCCATCGCTCCGCGTCCCTGCCTCCTGGTCGTCCATCCGAAAGTCGGAATACCAGACCATGAAGTCGAAGCGATCTCCGAACGCGTCGATGACGGTGCAGGCCAGGTTCTCCGCGCGGGGGAGACCGTAGCGATGGAACCCCTCGAACACCGCGGGAGCGGGCTCGGCCGACGGGTCCATCGCCGAAAGGTCGACCGCCTGTGTCGGCGGCAGGTTCTCCGACGGTACGGCGAAGACGCCCACGATGGCGTCCCGAGCAGTCATCTCCTGGTAGGAGAGGTCGATGCGCCCATCCGAGTGGAGGACAGCCTGGTAGAGGTGGGGAGTAGGCTCGAAGGTGAAGTCCTGCTGACCCCCCGCCGGCTCCGTCTGATCCCAGGTGATCACGACCCGATCCGGGGTCTCGTGGACATAGCGCTCTCCCCGCATCCGATGCTTCAGGAACGGAACAATGGCCGGCACCTTCCCCACCATCGACGGTCCCGCGAGCTCGTAGTGCACGAAGCGCCCGAGGCCGAAGTCGTCGTAGCCTCCCCCGAAGGTGATGAGACCCATGTTGTCGACCACCGCCGAGGTCCAGGTCGAACCCGAAAAGGGGAAGGGGGTGGCGAGCTCGAGTGCCTGCCCACGGAGGACCTCGCCTCGCTCCTCCACCCACTCGAGAGCAAGGTTCTCCACGCGAAATCCCTCCCCCTCTGGGGTGAAGCGAAGGGTCCGTCCGTCCAGGTCGAAGAGGTTCTCCTCCGACACGACTCCCTCGTCGAGCTCGAGGACGATCACCTCCCCGTGCGTGGTGACCGTGCCGCTCGGTTGTCCCGGGTACTGCCGGACATGGCTCCCGCCGTAGGGGGTGTTCGTGACCGGACTCACATAGGCCCCCTCGATGATCGCCTCCACCTGGACATCCGCCGTCGGAGGGGGTTCGGATGGAGCGTCGGGGTCTGGCGCGCATGCGGGGAGGGCGAGGAGAACGCACGCCCGGAGCGACCCGGCGAAACGGAACGGAGTGACGCCGCCGCCGAAGGCCCGGAAAAGGAAGCGAGGAGATCGGTGCGAGTGGGAGGCGAGTCGTGGCATGCGTTTCCCGGGCAAGGCCCGTTGAATCCGGCGCGTTGGAGACATGCGGCCCCTCGAGACGCAGAAGCCGCACGAACCGAACGTACGGTGCATCGATCCCGCAGGCGAGGGCGCCTCCTATTCCGACAGCGTTCTTACGCATTTCGTACATGGCTGGCCCCTGACTCGACCTTGTGCGTCGTTAACTTTGGGAGATGCATTCGAACCCGACCATCCCATTGGGGGATACCCTGTGAACGATAAGAGGCCTACGCTCGCATCCATGACCGCGACCGCCGCGGCGCTCATCTTTTCCCTTTGGCTCTCGCCATCGGGGGCCGCCGCCCAGGATGCCGGTCGAGGAGGCGCCCTGCGGGTCTTCCTGGACTGCAATACCTTCCGGTGCGACTCCACCTACTTCCGCACCGAGATCGACTGGGTGAACTGGGTACGGGACCGCACTCTGGCGCAGATCCACCTCATCGTGACCAGCACCCAGACCGGGGGTGGTGGATCCGTCTTCACCCTCGAGTTCATCGGGCAGGGCGATCTGGACGACGACGACGACCAGCTCCGGCTGACCACGGCCTCCACCGACACGGACGATGAGGTGGTGCGGGCGCTCACGAGCACCATCGCCGCAGGGCTCGCACGGTACTCGGCGGCCATCGGGCGTCCGGCTGTCTTCGAGATCACTGGCATCGCGGGGTCGGACGGGCCGGATCCCGCCCGGCTCGCGGGCACCGACCAGGTGGACGATCCGTGGAACTTCTGGGTGTTCGAGGTGGGGGGCGACTTCGATATCGAAGGCGAAGAAACGGAAAGCGAGCGGAGATATTCCGCCTCGTTCGAGGCCTCCCGTACGACGCCCATGTGGAAGTTCGAATTCGAGGCCGACGGGAGCCAGCGCCGCGACGAGCGGGAGCTTGGAAGCGGCGAGACGATCGTGGACGAACGCACGGACTGGGGCACGGACGTCCTCCTGGCGTACACCCTCGCCGAGCACTGGTCGCTCGGGTTCATTGCGGGAGCGGGAGCCTCCACGAGCCGGAACCAGCGCTTCGGTGCCGACGCCGCTGCCGCCATTGAATACAGCTTCTTCCCCTACGAGGAAGCGCCCCGCCAGTCGCTGACTGCCCGTTACGACCTCCGAGTGCAGCACTTCGAATGGGAGGAGGAGACGATCTACTTCAAGACGGCCGAGACGCGACCCCAACAACGGCTCCGACTGGAGCTGTTTCAGCGTCAGCCGTGGGGGGAGTCGCGGCTGTCCCTCGACGCGAGCCAGTTTCTGCATGATCTGGAGCGCTGGAGCGTGTCCCTCTCGGGCGGTTTGGAGTTCCGGATTCTCCGCGGACTCAACCTGGACGTGCGGGGCGGGGTGGCCTTCATCGAAGATCAGCTCTTCATCTCGCGGGAAGGCCTCACCGACGAGGAGATCCTGCTCGGCCGGTTCCAGCGCCCCACCGACTTCACCTATGAACTCTCCATGGGTCTCTCCTACGAGTTCGGCTCGATCTACAACAACGTGGTGAACAACCGCTTCACCACCCGTAGATTCCGCGGCGGGTTCTTCTGATCGCGGGGGGAGGGTGTACGGAGAAGCCCCCACGGGAGATGCTCCTCGCGACCTCCGGCACGGCATCGCGCTTCGCCGTGGTGGACATGGAGCACTTCGGTGCAGGACTCCACTCGACGGACAAGGGTGCGGCGCAGGTGCGCATTCGGCGGTCGTTTGGTCCCGGGTCCTTGAGTTGAGGAACGCATGCACAGAATCACGAGGGTTGCTCCGCTCCTGGCAACGATACGGGTCACGGGGTGTTCGGGCGGGACACCACCCCGGGTTGACGCATCGGATAGCGGTACTTCGGATCGGCCGAGCCCAGAGGAGGTCCTCAGCACGCTTGAGGAGCAGCTGCTCTCGGCGCGGGGACGGGAGGTGGCGTTCGAGGTGACCGCCGAGGGGGCGTGCCAGGCCTCGATCCAGGGCCGCCTGGAGTTGCTCGATGGGAACGAGCTGACGTTGGAAGGGCGAGCGCGGCATCGCATTCCGGATCTTCGTACAGAATCAGCCGGACGGGCGCGCGACCCTCTGGCTGAACTCCGATGGGATGCCGGTGGCCCGGGAACAGGTGGTGGAATTCCTTGGGGGTGAGATGAAGGTGAGCGGGCGATATCGCTGGGGTGAGTGACATGGACGTAGAACGGGAGGTCGTCTCCTGCGCGCGGGAGCTGGTCCGCATCCAGAGCTACTCCGGTCAGGAGGCCGAGGTGGCACGGTACGTCGTGGCCCGCATGGAGGCGCTCGGCTTCGACGAGGTGCTGCTGGACGGGATGGGCAACGTGCTGGGCCGCGTCGGCGATGGGGAGCGTGTGCTCCTCCTCGATTCGCACATGGACACCGTGGAGGTTCCGGACGAGGAGGCATGGCGGATCCCCCCCTTCGAGGGCAGAATCCAGGACGGCCTCCTCCACGGGCGGGGCTCCGCGGACATGAAGGCGGCACTGGCGGCCTCACTCCACGGTGCGGCCATGGCGAAGCGCAGGGGCTGGCTCGAGGGTAGGACCGTGTACGTGTCTGCCACCGTCATGGAGGAGGACTGCGACGGAGAGAACCTGAAGCACCTCCTGCAGGAGACCGGGATTCGGCCTGACGCAGTCGTGGTCTGCGAGCCTTCGAACAATCGAATCGTCCTGGGACACAAGGGAAAGGCGCTGGTCACGGTGCGAACCCGGGGGACCTCCGCCCACGGAGCCACTCCGGAACGGGGCAGGAACGCGATCTCCGAGATGGCCGACATCCTCCAGCGGGTAGAGGCCCTGGACCGGCGCCTCGCGGCAACGAAGGGAAGGAGAGGCACGGCCGTGGTCACCCGCATCGAGAGCATGGGAGCGTCGCTCAACGCCGTACCCAGCGAATGCGAGATCCACATCGACCGGAGGCTCGGGCCCGGGGAGGACCAGGCACTGGTGGAGAGAGAGATGGTGGCGCTCACCGAGGGAAAGGACGCCTCCTGGGAGGTCGCCCCCGTCCGGCGAACGAGCTGGACCGGGATGCCGGTGGAATACTATCCTGTCCACGACTCCTGGTCCCTCGCTGAGGACCACCCGCTCACCACGGCTTGCGAGCGAGCCTTCTGGAGCGTCTTCTCACACGAGTCGCGTCCCTTCGGGTTCTGGGACTTCAGCACCAACGCCGTCACTCCGGTCGCCCTTGGGATCCCCACTATCGGGTTCGGACCCGGCGACCCTGCCGTGGCTCACGCGCGGGACGAAGCCTGTCCGATCCAGCAGATCAGGGATGCCGCCCTCTTTTACGCGACGCTGATCCGGGAGGCTCCGTGACCTCCCCCCAACGAGATCCACGGGCCTTCACCGGGTGCTCGGAAGGTAGGGAAGCATGAGCCACACCGCCGTGATCGCGTGGGGATCGCTCCTCTGGTCCCCCCGCAACTTGAGGGTCACCGGCCGCTGGGAACCCACCGGCCCTCGCCTCCCCATCGAATTCTCGCGGGTGACGACGGACGGACGCCTGACCCTGGTGGTGGATCCGGTGGACGGGGTGGCGGTCCAGACCTGGGTCGCACGCTCCCCCCTCCCTCCGGACGACGCGAGGCGAAACCTGGCGGAGCGAGAGGCCTGCGCCATCGAGCACATCGGGATCGTCCGAAGGGAGACCGGCAACGGGGCAAACCAGTCATCCTCACCTCTCCCGACCCACCTCGAGCCGCTCGCGAACTGGTTCAGGGCGGGTGGGTTCCGGGCCGCCATCTGGACCGCTCTCCCAACCCGGTTCGCTACGGTAACCGGCGCCCCTTTCTCGGTGACGAGAGGTCTCTCCTATCTGAACGGACTGCGGGGAGCCACGCGGGACGTTGCCTTCGAGTACATCCGACGGGCACCTGAGACCACCCGGACCCCCTTGAGCCAAGCGTTCGCCATGACCGACCAACCGCCTTATAGCCCCATCGACTGTTCAGTCCATGACCGCCTCGAAGCCTTCGCCACCCTGCAGACCCGGTGCCGAATCGCGTTCCGAACGGATGAGGGCGAGGCGGTGGAACTTGTGGACCGCATCGTGGACGTCTTCACGCGAGGCGCGGAGGAGTTCCTAAGGAGCGCGTCCGGCCAGGAGGTCCGCCTCGACCGCTTGGATTCGGTGGAGGAGGCGCGTTAGCGAGAACGTACGGGCCGCCCTTCCGAGGGCCTACGGGGCGTCGCAGTTCTCCGTCCGGCGGGTGTCCGCGATGGAGATGATCCGCCACCCCTCGGAGGTCCGCACGAGCTGGATCGAGTTGTGGCCGCAATGGCTGAACTCCTCGCCGCGGTAGAAACGGTAGAAGGTCCAGACATCGGCGAGGGGCCCATCCACCCGCACCTCGGTCTCGAAGAGGGGTTCGTCCCAGGGAGCCCCCTCCTGCCCCACGGCGGCTACGAACCCTTCGATTGGCTGGACCGAGGCGCTGGGCGTCCCGTCCGGTGTCACGGCTGTGGTCACGAGGCGGGCCTCCGGGTGGAACACCGAGGCCACCACCTCTCCATCCCGGGCCCGCATTCCGTCGAAGAGGCGGTTCACGGTGGCCATCACGGCATCCTCCTGGGTCGACTGGGCGGATCCGGTCTCCTGCGCAGCGAGGAGGGGGCCCGCGAAGGACCCGCCCAGGAGAAGGAGAAGGCACAGCAGGGGAGCAAGGGACACGGGCATGGTCGACGGGGGCTGGAGTGGGCTCGATGATGCGGGGTCTCAAGCGAAGCATACCCGCCCGCGATGGGATCCCGAAAGGGGCCTCGTGCGTGGCCCGTTGACCCCTGCCACCCGGGGGCATTAATCTCCGGCCACGGCGCGCAGCCGGGGACGGTAGCCTCGCTCGCGCATCCTTCCTCGCCATGCCCCGACATCCCGATGGCCGGTACGATCCAGGTTACCCTTCCCGACGGGAAGGTTCTCGAAGTGCCCGAAGGCTCCACCTCTCACGACGTCGCCTCCGAGATCGGCCCCGGCCTCGCCCGTGCTGCGCTCGCCGGCGAGGTGGACGGCGAGATGGTGGATCTCCACCGTCCCCTCCCCGGCGACTGCCGTCTCCGCCTCGTCACGGAGCGGGATCCCGAGGCGCTCGGGCTCCTCCGGCACTCCGCGGCCCACGTCCTTGCCACGGCCGTCCGGAAACACCATCCCGGGGCGGAGATAGGGTTCGGGCCGGCCATCGACGAGGGGTTCTACTACGACTTCGGCGTCGACGAGCCCTTCACCCCCGAGGACCTCGAGACCTTCGAGAAGACCATCGAGGAGGTGATCGCGGCAAACCTTCCCTTCGAGCGGCGGCAGGTTACGAAGGAGGAGGCCCGGGAGCTCTTCCAGGACGATCCCCTGAAGCTCGAGCGCCTCGAGGAGTTCGCCGATGACGAGGTGATCACTGTATACCGCGACGGCCCTTTCCTGGACCTCTGCAAGGGGCCTCACGTCCCCTCCACCGGCCGCCTGCGCCACTACAAGCTCCTCTCCGCCGCCGGTGCGTACTGGCGGGGCGACGAACGGCGCCAGATGCTACAGCGCATCTACGGGACCGCCTTCTTCAAGCAGAAGGAGCTGGACGAGCACCTCGAGCGCCTCGAGGAGGCGAAGAAGCGCGACCATCGCATCCTCGGACGTCAACTGGATCTCTTCGCCGTGGATCAACGGGTCGGCCCAGGGCTCATTCTCTGGCAGCCCGCGGGCGCCATCGTCCGGAACGAAATCGAGGAGTACGAGAAGGATCTCATCCGCCGGCACGGATACGACATCGTCTACACACCGCATGTCATGAGCGAGCGGATCTTCGAGATCTCCGGGCACCTGGAGAACTTCCGCGACGGCATGTTCGGGGCCATGGAGGTGGAGGGAGCGAGATACCGCGCGAAGCCCATGAATTGCCCGGGTCACATCTGCGTGTACCAGGCCCACCAGCGGTCGTACCGGGACCTCCCCATCCGCTATGCGGAATTCGGGACGGTCTACCGGTACGAGCGGAGCGGGGTGCTGCACGGGATGTTGCGGGTGCGCGGGTTCACGCAGGACGACGCCCACGTTTTCTGCACCGAGGAGCAGGTGCCCTCCGAGATCGCGGCGCTCCTGGATCTGGTGGAGGAGATGCTCGCCACCTTCGGCTACCCCTATACGGTCGCCCTCGCCACCCGTCCCGAGAAGGCGCTCGGATCCGAGGAAGTCTGGAACCGAGCCATCGGGGCGCTCCGGCAGGTCCTGGAGGAGCGAGGGGTGGACTACACCATCGACGAGGGGGGCGGCGCCTTCTACGGCCCCAAGCTGGACTTCCAGCTCATCGACGCCATCGGTAGGCGCTGGCAGGGTCCCACCGTCCAGCTCGACTTCAACCTGCCGGACCGCTTCGAGATCGAGTACATCGGTGCGGACAACGAGCGGCACCGCCCGGTCATGCTCCACCGGGTGCTCATCGGGTCCATGGAGCGGTTCGTCGGGGGACTCATCGAGCACTATGCGGGCGCCTTCCCCCTCTGGCTGGCACCCGAGCAGGTCCGGGTTCTCCCGATTTCCGAGCAGTTCGCCGAAGAAGGAGGAGCGTTCGTGCAGCAGCTGCGCGCCGCCGGAATCCGGGCGGAGCTCGCCGAGCGCGAGAGTCTGGGATATCGAATCCGCGAGGCCGAGATGCGAAAAATCCCGTACATGGGAGTAATCGGGGAACGGGAGATCGAAGAGGGAACGGTGGCCGTACGGAAGCGCGGAGACGGAAAGAAGCAGGAGGTCATGCCCCGGGGGGAGTTCGTCGAGCGCGTGCAGAGCGAGATCCGGAGCCGGACCATCTCCTGATCGCGGGAGTTCAAGGGTCGCGCGCCGCTTGACGGATGGCCTCCGATACCTACCTTTGAAGGGGTTGTACGCGCAGGAAGTTGAAAAGGACGGAAGCGAGGGATATGCCCTCCACCTTTCGGCCCGCTCGCCCACCGGACAGGGCCGCCGTTGCGGTTCAGGTCGAGGGGAGTGGAGGCGCCGCCGGGTTCGATGAGACGGAGCGGACCGCTCACCCTTTGGGGGCGGCTCTGTGGTCTTCCTCGGCCCGGCTTCCCGCCGGGCCGTTCTTTTTCCGGGACGCCGCGGGCGTTCCGTAAACACTGGAGGAAGGAGCCATCAAGGATCCAAGGGTCCGCGTCAACGATCAGATCCGGATCAGCCCCATCCGCCTCATCGACGCCGATGGGGAACAAGTCGGGATCGTTGCCCTGGACGATGCCAAGCAGCGCGCCGTCGATGCGGGACTCGACCTGGTGGAGGTCGCCGCGGACGCCCGCCCTCCCGTCTGCCGCCTGATGGACTACGGCAAGTACAAGTACGAGGAGGCGCGGAAGGCGCGAGAGGCCAGGAAGAAGCAGCACACGGTCCAGATCAAGGAGGTGAAGTACCGCCCCGGGATCGAGGACCACGACTACGAGTTCAAGACGCGTCACGTACGACGCTTCCTGGAGGAAGGCGACAAGGTGAAGGTCACCATGATGTTCCGTGGCCGGCAGATGTCCCATCCGAAGCTCGGGCTCGATGTCCTCGAGCGGGTCGTGGAAGCCGTGGAGGACATCGGAAAAATCGAGAGCCAGCCCGTCCGGGAGGGCAGGACCATGATCATGGTCCTGGCACCCAGATAAGCACCTCGACAAGGCAAATTGCGGGACGGGGATCGCCTCCCCACCCGTGTTCATGGAACTCGGTGCCCCGCGCAAGGCTCTGGTATGAGTTGAGCGAGGCGTGCCGGACTGCAGGGAGCGAGAGATGCCGAAGATGAAGACGAACCGGGCTGCTGCAAAGCGCCTGAAGCGCACCGCCAGCGGCAAGCTGCGCCGGCACCGCGCCAACAAGAGCCACATCCTGACCAAGAAGTCTACGAAGCGGAAGCGGCGTCTGCGCCAGGCCACCCTGGTGGACAAGGCCGACGAGAGGCGGATGAACCGCCTCCTTCCCGGTTCGTAGAGAGGAGTTCCAGATATGCCACGCACTACCGGATCCCCGGCTCGCCGGGAACGCAAGAAGAAGATCCTGAAGGAAGCGAAGGGCTACTTCGGAGGAAGGAAGAAGCTCTACCGTACCGCCAAGGACGCCGTCGAGAAGGGGTGGGAGCACGCCTACCGCGACCGGCGCAAGAAGAAGCGGAACTTCCGCAGGCTCTGGATCACGCGCATCAATGCCGCCGCCAGGCAACACGACCTCTCTTACTCCCGCTTCATCAACGGCCTGAAGGAGTGCGGGGTGGAGCTGGACAGGAAGGCGCTGGCGGACATCGCCGTACGCGACCCGGACGCTTTCGGGGCGCTCGCTGCCCAGGCACGGGACGCGCTCCAGAAGGTCTGAGCATCTCCCTCCGGGGCCGGATTCCCGGAGTGTCGGACCGGGAGGCGGAGACGTGGGCGCCAGAGATTACTCGGCGCGCTGCTCTCCCTTCCCACCCCCATTCAGGTTGGCAAGCTGCGGGAGCGGTGACTGGATCGCCGCCCCCGCAGCCTTCCGCCTGCGTGGAAGGCCGAGGCAGGCGCTGAAACACCCCCCCATCCCCACTCCCACACTGCCACTCTACATGAGCCCGAACCCTTCTCTCGTCGACGAGTTGCGGGAGCTCGAGCGCGAGGCTCTCTCCGCAGTCGATTCCGCCACCCGCGAAGCCGACATCCAGGCGGTCAAGATCGCCTTTCTGGGAAGGAAGGAAGGCCGGATCTCCGGGATGCTGCGCCGGCTGGGTGAGCTGGATCCGGAGGACCGGCCCCGGGTCGGGGCAGAGGCCAACCGCGTCAAACAGCGGCTTCAGGGAGCACTCGATGAACGGAGCGCCGCCCTCGAGGAGGGGGAGGGGGCCGGTGACGCCCCCGCGGTGGACGCGACGCTCCCGGCCCGACACCCCTGGCAGGGCGGCGCTCACCCCGTCACACGGGTCGTGGACGAGATCGTCCAAATCTTCCGGGGCCTGGGCTTTGTCCGGGCCCGCGGCCCCGAGGCGGAGACCGAGTGGTACAACTTCGAGGCCCTGAACACGCCCCTCGACCACCCGGCCGCCGACGAGCAGGACACGCTCTACCTCAAGGGCGGACACCTCCTGAGAAGCCACACCTCCCCGGTGCAGGTCCGGGTGATGCAACAGCATCGCCCCCCGATCCGGGTCCTGGCACCGGGCATGGTGTACCGGCGCGACTCCTACGATGCCACCCACACCCCGGGGTTCGCGCAACTTGAAGGTTTGGCGGTGGACGAGGGCATCACCTTCGTGGACCTCAAGGCGACCCTTGCCGAGTTCGCGCGCCGCTATTGGGGGCCCTCCGCCCGGGTCCGCTTCCGACCCTCCTTCTTCCCCTTTACCGAACCCTCCGCCGAGGTGGATGTGAAGCGTGTGATCCGCGGGCCCGACGGTCGGGAAGAGGAGAGCGACTGGCTCGAGATCATGGGCGCGGGAATGGTCGATCCGGCCGTTCTGGACGCGGCGGGAATCGATCCAGAGCGCTACACCGGCTTCGCCTTCGGGATGGGGCCAGGCCGGATCGGGCTCCTCAAATACGGCATCCCGGACCTCCGACATTACCTGAACAACGACATCCGCTTCCTGCAGCAGTTCTCCCGCCCATGAACGTGTCCTATCGCTGGCTCCGCGCCCTCGCTCCCGATCTCCGGGACACCCCGGAGGAAGTCGCCGAGCGCCTGGCCGGACTCGGCTATCCGGTGGAGGGCTCAGTGCAACTGTCGGAGGCGCTGGGGGACATGGTCGTGGCCCGCGTTCGCGCCGTGCACCCACACCCGGACGCGGACCGCCTGGTGGTGTGCGAGGTGGACGACGGAGCAGGAGGGGTGCAGGTGGTGTGCGGAGCACCCAACGTCCAGCCCGGGGGTTGGTACCCGCTCGCACCGGTGGGCGCCACCCTCCCCGGCGGGATGCGGATCGGGAAGGCGAAGCTCCGGGGCCAACTCTCGCACGGGATGCTCTGCTCGGAACGCGAACTGGGGCTCGGACGCGACGAATCGGGCCTCATGGAGTTGACGGGGGACTTCACCGCGGGGGCGCCACTTGTCGATGCCCTTGGCCTGAACGACGTCCGGATGGATGTAGAGATCACCTCGAACCGTCCGGATCTCCTCTCCCACCGGGGTATCGCGCGGGAAGTGGCGCCCGACGGGGAGGACGGACTCCTCCTCCCGCCGGTTCCCGGAAGCCCCGGCACGGACACCCTCGCGGCCGTGCCCATGGTTACCAGTGGGTTCGAGGTGTCATCCCCACCCGACGAGGGAGGCGTCACCATCCGGATCGAGGCTCCCGACCGGTGCCCCGCCTACCTCGGCCTGGTGGTGTCCGGGGTGTCCGTCGGGCCGTCCCCACACTGGCTCCAGACCCGCCTGAGGGCCGCCGGCGCCCGCCCCATCAACAATGTCGTGGACGCCACGAATTACGTGCTTCTCGAGATGGGGCACCCGCTTCACGCCTTTGACCTCGAGCGGGTCGTGGACCGGACCGTCGTGGTGCGTCGCGCAGCGCCTGGGGAACCGATCCGGACGCTGGACGGCGAGGACCGGAAGTTGAACGAAGAGATGCTCGCCATCTGCGACGGGGAGCGACCCATCGCGGTGGCTGGGGTGATCGGAGGCGAAGACTCCGAGGTCCGGGCGGATACCACCGAGATCCTCCTCGAATGCGCCCTCTTCAAGCCCGGCCCCATCCGGGCGACCAGAAAGGCCCTCGGGCTCTCCACCGACGCCTCCTACCGCTTCGAGCGTGGAGTGGATCCGGAGGGCCTCCAGGAGGCGATCCTCCGTGCCGCCGAGCTGATCCTGGCCACTGGGGGAGGGCACATCCGGGGGCCCCTGCTCGAGGTGCGCCCGCAGCCCTTCGCGCGGACGGAGGTGGAGCTGCGGCCCGCCCGCATCGAGCAGATTCTCGGGGTGCCATTCGAGCCTGCCCGGATTCGGGAGATTCTCGTCCCACTGGGATTCCGGACCGGAGAGGAGGAAAACGGCTCGATTAGGGTGGAGATCCCGGGCTTCCGGTCCTGGGACGTGACGCGTGAGGTGGATCTGGTGGAGGAGATCGCCCGCCGACACGGGTACGACGAGTTCCCGGAGACGCTGGGAGCCTTCCGCCCCGGCACGGTTCCGGAGGATCCCCTCTTCGACCTGGAAGACCGCCTTCGCACGGAGCTCGTCGCCCGGGGCCTTTTCGAGGCGCACACCCTGGCCTTCGCGCCCAAGGGCGAGGGCGAGGTGGAAATCGCCAACCCTGTCTCCACCGAGGAGCGATTCCTCCGTACCTCCCTCGTGCCCGGACTCCTGCGCCGCCTTGAATACAACCTCGCCCGCGGCAACCGGGACGTCCGCCTCTTCGAGATCGGAACGGTATTCCGGGAAGGGCCCAAAGGTGAGCTCCCTCGGGAGGGGACGCACCTGGCACTCGTCCTCCACGGCCTCCGTTCGCCGCGGCACTGGGGAGACGACGGGGCCGCCCTCGACCTCTGGGATCTGCGAGGGTGCGCGGAGGTGGTCGCGGCGACCGCCGGGGGCGCGGCCTGGGAGGTTCGTCCCGTGTTGAACCTACCAGACGAAGGTGCGCCGGAGCCGGCGTCGCCGACGACGCCCCGCCTGGCGGAATCGAGGGACGGAGGCTACCTCGTGGTGGACCGGGAAGGGCTCGTCCGAGGGCGTGCGGGGCCAGCGGAGGACGATGAGGTGGAGCTCCCGCCATGGGCGAGCCCGGTCTGGGTACTGGAGGTGGAGCTTCCCGCGACGGGCCTTCCGGCAGCGGAGACGGTGTTCTCCCCGATGCCGGCGCACCCGTCCGTGGAACGGGACCTCGCCCTCCTGGTCGACAGGAATTGCCCCGTCGGGAATGTGCTGGCCCTGATCGAGTCGGAGGCTGGCGCTCAGCTCGAGGGCGTCGAGGTGTTCGATCTCTACGAAGGGAAGGGGATCCCCGATGGAAAGATTTCCGTGGCGATTCGGGTTCGTTACCGTGCTGCGGACCGGACCCTGAAGGACGAGGAGGTGGACCGGGCCGTGGCACATCTCGTCCGCAAGCTGGAGGAGGAAATGGGTGTCGGAATCCGGGGATCGTAACGGGGTCGTCGACGAGCGGGAGGATTTCGCCCGGCTGGAGCGCGCGGTGGGGAAGCTCCTGGCCGAGCGAAAGCAGCTCGTGGCGAGGGCGTCCAGGGCGGAGGCGCGGATTCGTGACGTGGAGGCGCTCCTGAGGCGCTTCACCACCGGTGACGAGGATCCCGCGGAGTGGCGGTCTCGGCTCGAGACGCTCCAGCGGGAGAACGCCGAACTCAGGGAGCGCCTGGACGGAGGTCGGGAGTCGGTGGAGCGACTCCTGGCACGCATCCAGTTCCTGGAGGAGTCGCAATGAGCGAGGAGAGGAAGAACACCGTCACCGTGCGGATCGCCGGGGAGGAACACACTCTCCGCTCCGCCGCTGATTCGGACTATACCCGGGATTGCGCAGCCTTCCTCGACCGACGGATCCGGCAGATCCGGGATCGCTCCGGCCTGGTAGAAGGGCACCGGGCGGTCATTCTGGCCGCCCTCTCCATTACCGACGAGTACTTCCGCGATCGCGACGAGCTGGAACGTCTGCGCCGGGAACTGGCCTCCCGTTCGCGTAATCTCGCCATTCGCATCGAAGAGGAGCTCGACCGGGGGCCCTGACCACCCGGTCGCCTCGACTTGCGGCCCTGCCGCCGCGATTCCTATTCTACCCCGGAATGATCGAGGCTCCCCCCGCCCGCTCGGGCGGCACGTCGGGGCGTCGCACCATGTCCTTCATGCGGGGACGTCGCTCCCCGCTGTCCGGAGTCTAGATATATGGAATCCCCCCAGGCCATTGTCCTGGTGGCGGCCGGCTTCCTTGCGCTCATCGCACTGGGGCTAGGCATCGCGCTGGGACGAGGTCGCGAGCGTGCCCGTCAGGATGCGGAGCGCGCTCGGGCCGAGGATGAGGCGAGCCGCATACTCACCCGCGCCCGCGAGGAGGCGGAGAACCTCAAACAAGCCGCGCGACTCGAGGGGCGAGAGGCCGCCTTCCAGCTGCGGGACGAATGGGAACAGGAGGAAGCCCGCCGGCGCGAGGAGATCGAGAAGCTGGAGCGCCGGCTTTCGGAACGTTCCGACTCCCTCGATCGGAAGTTCGACCTCCTGAACGAGCGGGACACCGCCCAGGAAGCGCGGGCGGTGAAGCTACGGGAGGACGAACTCGCCGCAGAGGCCCGCTCGCAAGAGGCCCAGGTCACCCTCGCCGAGGCCCAGCGGCGCCTGGAAGCTCTCGCGGGAATGACCGCGGAGGAGGCGCGGGCCCGTCTCGTCTCGGAATTGGAGGAGGAGGCGCGTGCCGAGGCGGCCCAGCACCTCCGGGAGATCCGTGAGGCGGCGGAGCGCGATGCCACCAGGGAGGCAAAACAGGTCATCGCCTTGGCCATCCAGCGCATGGCCGCCGACGAATCGATGCAGTCCACCGTGTCAGTGGTTCAACTCCCTTCGGACGACATGAAGGGGCGTATCATCGGGCGGGAAGGTCGAAATATCCGCGCCTTCGAGCAAGCTACCGGGATCGATGTCATCATCGACGACACCCCCGAAGCAGTGGTTCTCTCCGGGTTCGACCCGGTGCGCCGAGAGGTGGCCCGGATCGCCATGGAAAAGCTCATCGAGGATGGCCGCATCCACCCGGGGCGCATCGAGGAGATGGTGGAGAAGAGCACGGAGGAGGTGGGCGAGGGGATGCGGGAAGCGGCCGAGCAGGCCCTCTACGACCTTGGCCTCCACAACCTGCACCCCGAGATCGTGAAGGTTCTCGGGCGCCTCAAGTTCCGTTCCTCCTACGGCCAGAACCAGCTTCGGCACTCGGTGGAGGTGGCGCGTCTCGCCGGAATGATGGCGCAGGAAATGGGACTGGACGCCCAGGGGGCGAAACGTGCAGGCCTCCTCCACGACATCGGCAAGGGGATGACCCACGAGCACGAGGGAACCCATGTGGAGCTGGGTCACGCCCTCTGCACGCGCTACGAGGAGACCGACCTCGTCCTGAACTCCATCCGTGCCCACCACGACGAGGAACCTCATCGGTACCCGGAGGCCTTCCTGGTCACTGCGGCCGACGCCATCTCCGGGGCTCGTCCGGGCGCTCGCCGGGAGATGTTCGAGACGTATGTGAAGCGCCTCGAACGCCTGGAAGGGATCGCGATGGAGTTCCCCGGAGTGGAACGCTGCTTCGCCGTTCAGGCAGGGCGGGAGGTGCGAGTGATGGTGGAGCCGGAGGAGGTATCCGACGACGAGATGTCGCGGATTTCGGAGCAGGTGGCACGACGCTTCGAGGAGGAGCTGCAGTACCCCGGGCAGATCAAGGTGGTGGTCATCCGCGAGAAACGCACCGTCGATTTCGCTCGTTGAGGGGGAACGTCGGATGGTGCCCGGGGTGAACCATCCCCGTCAGAACCAGCGGGAAGCCTTTCCAATCGTTCAGGGGGAATGAGGTCGGACATGGGAGCGGATATCATCTCCGGTACCGAGGTGGCTGCAACGATCCGAGCGGAGATCCAAGGTGAGGTCGAGGCCCTGGTGGCGGAGGAGCGAACGGTGCCCGGACTGGCTACGGTGCTCGTGGGCGAGGACCCGGCGAGTCGCGCCTACGTGGGGATGAAGAACCGGGCCGCGGCCGAGGTCGGGATCCGCTCGCGGCAGATCGACCTGTCCGCCGACGTGAGTGAGGATGAGCTCCTCGGATGCGTCGAAGGCCTCAACGCGGACCCGGAGATCCACGGCATCCTGGTGCAGCTCCCCCTTCCGAAGCACATCCGGGAAGGCCTCGTGCTGGAGGCGATCCACCCCGCCAAGGACGTGGACGGGTTCCATCCCGTGAACGTCGGAAGGCTTCAGGCAGGGGACCCGGACGTCCTCGCGCCCTGCACACCCAGGGGCATCATCGAGCTTCTGCTACGCACCGGACACGACCCGGCAGGGAGACACGTGGTGGTCGTCGG
This sequence comes from Gemmatimonadota bacterium, assembly GCA_040905325.1. Taxonomy (GTDB): domain Bacteria; phylum Gemmatimonadota; class Gemmatimonadetes; order Longimicrobiales; family Gaopeijiaceae; genus JBBDRS01. The sequence continues at coordinate 88,250 of JBBDRS010000038.1, read as the reverse complement.
GCGATCCAACATCGTCGGAAAACCCATGGCGGCCCTCCTCCTGGGGCGAGGCCTGGGCGGAAACGCCACCGTCACCGTGGCGCACTCACGCACTGCTGATCTCCCCTCCGTCACCCGCATGGGTGAGATCCTCATCGCCGCGGTGGGCGTGCCGGAGATGGTGACCGCTGATATGGTGCGGCCCGGTGCCGTGGTGATCGACGTGGGGGTCAACCGCGTGGACGACTCTTCCCGGGAGCGGGGCTACCGACTCACGGGCGACGTGGCGTTCGAAGAGGTATCAGAGGTCGCCGCCGCCATCACGCCGGTGCCCGGAGGGGTGGGCCCCATGACGATCGCCATGCTCCTCCGCAACGTCCTTCAGGCCGCCGGCGAATCGACCACCGGGGAACGGTGAGCGGGTCCCCGGAAGATCCGCTGGATCTCTTCGCCGGGGTGGAGGCCGAGCCCGCGGCGGGACTCGAAGGCGAGGCTCCGGGGCCGGGGCAGGGCCCACAGTCGGATCCTGCTCCCGAGCCCCCCGTCTGGAGTGTCTCGGAGCTGAACCTCGCCCTTCGCACCCTCCTGGAGGGGGCTTTCCACGAGGTGAGGGTCTCCGGAGAGATCGCGAACTGGACCCGTGCCCGATCCGGCCACTGTTACTTCACAATCAAGGACGAGAGCTCGCAACTCCGCTGCGTGATGTGGCGTCGGGATGCAGTGCGCCTCCCGCTGGAGCCCGAGGAGGGGATGTCGCTCCGCGTGCACGGTCGCGTGACCCTTTACGAGGCCCGGGGCGAGCTCCAGATCCAGGTTCGCGAGGTGCTGGACGAGGGAGGGGAAGGGCTCTGGAAGATCGCCTTCGAGCGACTCCGGCGAACACTCGAGTCGGAAGGACTCCTGGATCCTGCGCGACGACGCCCCGTCCCCAGGTTCCCCCGAACCGTCGGCGTCGTGACCTCGCCCACCGGGGCCGCGCTGCGGGACATCCTCTCCGTCCTGCGGCGACGGGCACCCTGGACGAGAGTGCTCCTCCGCGGCGCCCGTGTGCAGGGAGAGGGAGCGGCCGCCGAAGTAGCCCACGCCATCGGGGTCCTCGGTGGATCGGGCCTGGTCGACGTGGTGATCGTCGCGCGGGGTGGCGGATCCATTGAGGACCTCTGGGCCTTCAACGAGGAGCCGGTAGCTCGGGCCATCGCCGACTGCCCGGTTCCGGTGATCTCGGCGGTCGGCCACGAAACCGATGTGACCGTCAGCGACCTGGTGGCGGACCTGCGGGCGCCCACGCCCTCTGCGGGGGCCGAGGCGGCGGTACAGGATGGAACGGCTCTCCTGGGACTTCTCCAGCGGATCCGGCCGCGCCTTGCTCGGGGGCTTCGGACCCTTGCCGAACGGAGGAGGGTGCAACTGGAACGCCGGAAGTCCCGGTTGGGTGGCGGCGTGCGGCGACTCCTGGACCCCCGGCGGTCACGTCTGGCGCGCACTCGCGACCGGCTCGGACCGGCAGGTCGGGCCTTCCTTGCTCCGCGACGGCTCAGGGCCGAGCGGGGAGGGGAACGCCTCGCCTCAGCGGCGCGCACCCTCGTCGGGGACCGACGCAGAAGGCTGGGACTGGCCGCGGGTAGAGTGGAGGCGCTGTCTCCGCTCTCGACGCTCCGTCGCGGCTACGCGGTGCCCCTCGACGGTCAGGGACACGTGCTGCGCAGTGTGAGGGCGTTTTCGAAGGGAGAGGACTTCACCCTCCGTGTCGCGGACGGACGGATTGACTGTACGACGAAGCGTATCGAACGGGAGGAGGTCGTCGGATGACGCAAGAAGAAGCTGGGGAAGGCAGCGCCCCCCGGGAGGAGGCGGTGGGGGAAAATGCGGACGCGGGAATGACCCTCGAGGAGCGCCTCAACCGCCTGGACGAGATCGTCGCGGGGCTCGAGGGAGGCGACGTGGAGCTGGAGGTCGGGCTCGAGCTCTTCGAGGAGGGAGTCCGCCACATCCGGCGAGCGGAAGGCATCCTCGCGGAGGCCGAGCTCCGAGTCGAGGAGCTCCTGGGGGAGGGAGATGCCCTCGGAGCCCAGCCCTTCGGGGAGGACGGTGGATGACCGCTCCAGGCGGGGTATCCTTCGCCCTCGACGCGTTTCTGGAGAGAGAGCGCAGGAGGGTGGAGGAGGCCCTCGCAGAGGCTCTCGACGAGCTCCTCCCTGAATTCCCGGGGGCCACCCGGGAAGCGGTACGCCACGGTGTGACCACCGGTGGGAAACGGCTGCGCCCCGTCCTCTGTGTCAGCGCCTATGTGGCCTCAGGTGGGAGGGATCCGTCGGGCGCCATGCGTCTCGCCGCCTCCCTGGAGCTCATCCACGCCTACTCCCTCATGCACGACGACCTCCCCTGTATGGACGATGCCCCCCTGAGACGGGGCCGTCCGACCCCCCACACCCTCCATGGGGAGGAAGCGACCATGCTCGGGGGCGCCACCCTCATCCCCGCCGCGCACTTCCATGCCTGGCGCGCGTGCGCCCGGATGGGGCTGGACGAGAGTGTGGGCCGACAGGTGGTCCGGGCGCTGGCAGCCGCATCGGGAGGGGAGGGGATGGTGGGAGGCCAGGTCCTGGACCTCCTGGGCGAGGGTGTGGAGCTCGAGCTGGAGGAACTCGACCGCCTCCACGCGATGAAGACGGGCGCGCTCCTCACCGCCTCACTCCGGATCGGAGCCCTCGCAGCCGAGGCCTCTCCGGCGACCCTTGGTGCCCTGGTCGAGTACGGGCACGCCATCGGCCTCGCCTTCCAGGTGACGGACGACATCCTCGACGCGACCTCCGACGCCGGGGCGCTGGGAAAAGAGCCCTCCGACGCCGACCTTGCGAAATCCACCTACGTATCCCTCCTGGGGGTCGAACCCGCGCGTGCCGTTGCCGACGATCTGGTGCAGAAGGCGCTCGCGGCGCTCGGGGCAGCGGGGATCTCGAGCCAGGCCCTGGAAGCGCTGGCCCGCTACACCGTGGACCGGGCACACTGAGGTCGGCGGGGGTGTGGGTTGGGGTTGGGGGATGCCCCCTGCTATCTTTCTCTGGACCGATCCTCCACCCGAGCGTCTTCGTTCGACCAGCCGTTTCGAATCTCTTCCCAGGGAGCCCAGGCAGGTGTCTCTTCTCGACCGCGTGAACTGGCCCGCCGACCTGCGGGCCCTCTCCCGAAAGGAACTCGCCCAGCTCGCCCACGACCTCCGGGAACGCCACATCGATGTGGTCTCCGAGTTCGGTGGGCACTTCGGCGCCACCCTGGGCGTGGCGGATCTCACGGTAGCCCTTCACCGCGTCTTCGACACACCGCGGGATCTCCTGGTCTGGGACACCGGCCACCAGGCGTACATCCACAAGATCCTCACGGGGCGAAACGACCGCTTTCCCACCATCCGCCAGCACGGGGGTCTGACCCCGTTCCTGAGCCGGAGGGAGTCCGAGTACGATACCTTCGGCGCGGGCCACGCGGCCACTTCCATCTCGGCAGCCATGGGGATGGCGACCGCCCGCGATCTCCTGGAGCGGGACGAGAGCGTCGTGGCCATCATCGGTGACGGAGCCATGAGCTGCGGCCTCGCCTACGAAGCGTTGAACAATGCCGGTGCGGCCGAGACGGACCTCATCGTGGTTCTGAACGACAATGACATGTCCATCGCGCCCAACGTGGGCGCCATGAACCGTTATCTCACCACGATGATCACGAATCCGGTCTACAATCGGATGCGGGCGGAAGTGAAGTCTCTCCTCCACAAGGCTCCCCGTTCCCTCGGGGGAATCATGGAATCGGTCGCCGGTAAGATGGAGGAAGGGGTGAAGCACCTCCTCGTGCCCGGGGTCATCTTCGAGGAGATGGGCTTCCGCTACGTCGGGCCGGTGGATGGGCATGACATGGACACGCTCCTGGATACCTTTTCCGGGGTTCGGGAGATGAAGGGGCCGATTCTGGTCCATGTGCTCACGCAGAAGGGCAAGGGGTACGGACCGGCGGAGGAGAATCCGGTGAAGTGGCACGCCGCCTCACCCTTCGACAAAATTTCCGGTCTCGGGAAGAAGAAGGCGGGTGGGCTACCGCGCTATCAGAAGGTGTTCGGCCAGGGACTCGTCGAAATTGGGAGGGAGAACTCGAGGGTCGTGACCATCACCGCCGCCATGCCCGGGGGAACGAGCACCGATGCCTTCGCTGCGGCTTTCCCGGACCGGTTCTTCGACGTGGGAATCGCGGAAGGACATGCGGTGACCTTCGCGGCGGGGCTCGCCAGCCGGGGAGTGAAGCCCGTGGTGGCCATCTACTCCACCTTCCTCCAGCGCGCCTATGACGGGATCATCCACGACGTGGCCCTGCAGGACCTCCCGGTGGTGTTCTGTATGGACCGGGCGGGAATTGCCGGTGAGGACGGTCCGACCCACCACGGTGCCTTCGACATCAACTACATGCTCGCCGTTCCCGGGATGACGGTGACGGCACCCAAGGACGGCTCGGAGATGCTCGCGCTCCTGCGCCTCGGGGTGGCCCACGACGACGGCCCCTTCTCCATTCGGTGGCCCCGGGCGGCCGTTCCCGGGGAGGTTCCCGGACTCGCGGACGTGCCGCCGGTGGAGCACGGGAGCTGGGAGGTCCTGAGGAAAGGCGGGGACCTGGCCATTCTGGCGGTGGGGACGATGGTCCACCAGTCCCTCGAAGCGGCCGAAGCACTGGCTGCGGACGGGGTGGAGGCCACGGTGGTCAACTGCCGATTCTTGAAGCCCTACGACCGGAGGGTCCTGGGGGAGGTCCTCGCGGAGCACCGATCGGTCCTCACGGTGGAGGAAGGTGCCGTGGTCAATGGGTTCGGTGCCTTCATTTCTCGTGAGATCCAGGACGACCCCGGGCTCCCCACTCCCCTTGTGACGGAGACCCACGGGATCCCCGACCGGTTCCTCGACCACGGGCCCCGCGCGGTGCTCCTCCGGGAGCTCGGGCTGGACGCGGACGGCATCCGGGAGCGCGCGCTTCGGATGGCGCGGCGCGGGGCGTCTGCGGTCCACGAATCCATCTGAACTCCGCCCGGATGAAAACGGTGCCCCCATCACTCCCTTCGGATTTTCGACGCGTAGGGGTCGTCTGCCGCTCCCGGACCAAGGGGGTGAACACGGTCCTGCGGGAAGTCCTGGAGCTCTCGGATGAGCTCGGCTTCGAGGTCTTCCCCGAGAAATCCTTTTGCGAGGGGGGCTTCGACGGCCGCCGGAGCCTGGAGGACTCAGAAGTCCCGCCGGACCTCCTCCTGACCCTGGGAGGCGACGGGACCCTCCTCAGGGGGACCCGGGCGGTAGCCCGCGGTACGCCCATCCTCGGCGTGAACCTCGGTCACCTCGGGTTTCTCACCTCGCTGGGAGCCGCCGATCTGGAGCACGGGCTCCGGATGCTCCGCTCCGGCCAGGGCTGGCTGGACCTCCGGACCACCATCGAAGGGACCATTGCCCGGGAGCACGACGGGACGAGCGCCAGGCTCTGGGCCCTGAACGACCTGGTGCTCCACAAGGGAGGGGTGGCGCGGGTGGTGCGCCTCGACCTGAGTGTCGGATGGGACGGGGGGCGAGAAGAGATAGGACGATTCTCGGGGGACGGCGTGATCGTCGCCACCCCCACGGGCTCCACCGCCTACTCGCTCTCGGCCGGGGGACCGATCCTGGCGCCGGACATGACCTCGCTCGTCGTGACCCCCATCTCCCCCCACACACTCGCCATGCGTCCCCTCGTGCTGCCCGCGCACGGAACCGTGACCGTGCGGGCCGTGGACCGCGATGACGATCTCGTGGTCACCGCCGACGGACAGACGGGGATTCCCATGGATTCCGGGGACCGGCTCGAGGTGCGGCCGGGCGGAAAGGGGATCGCCCTCGTCCGCTTCCCCGGACAGACCTTCTTCGATACCCTCCGTCGGAAGCTGAACTGGGCCCTTTGAGCCCCGCCACGTGAAGTGGCCCTGTCAGGATCCGACCCGCGGCGAGGCGATCCCGGGCATCCCTTGACCCATCGGAGCATTGAGAGACCCCTGGCCGCTCGCATATCTTCCTCCATGCTCTTGGAACTCCGAATTCGGGATTTCGCCGTCATTCGGGACCTCTCGATGGAGCTGGGTCCCGGGCTGAATGTGCTCTCCGGCGAGACCGGGGCAGGGAAGTCGATCCTCATCGGCGCGCTCTCCCTCCTCCTCGGGGAACGTGCGCTCTCGGAAACAGTGCGGGCGGGCGCGGATCGGGCCATCATCGAGGGGGTCTTCGAACTCGCCGCCCACCCGGAGCTCCTGACGCGCCTCGAGGAATTCGGGTTTCCCCGGGAGGGAGAGCTTCTGATCCTTCGGAGGGAAGTTCATGCGGAGGGTCGCAACCGCGCCTGGATCAACGGATCCCCGGCCACCGCGGCCGCCGTGGGCGCCTTCGGGCGAGCGCTCGTGGACATGCACGGGCAGCATGAGCACCAGACCCTCCTGCACCCCGAGGAGCAGCGCGCAATCCTGGATCGGTTTGCCGAAGCGGGGGAGTTGGCGGCGGAAGTCGCCGACCGACATGGGATCCTGGTCGCGCTGCAGGAGGAACGGGCGCAGCGGGCGGAGAGGCACCGAGAGCTCGAGAGCCGTGCCGATTTCCTGCGCTTCCAGCTGAGCGAAATTTCGGAGGCCACTCCGCGCCAGGGCGAGGACGAGGAGGCGGAGCGGGAGCTCTCCCGGCTGGACCACGCCGAGGAACTCGCCACCAAGGCGACGCAGGCGCACGGCCTGCTCTACGGCGACGAGGGATCGGCTTCCGAGCAGGTGGCCGCCGCCCGGGCACTTCTCCGGAGGCTTGCAGAGGTGGACCCGTCCCTGGCGGGGCTCGCGTCGGAGCTGGACGGCGCCTACCACCAGATTACGGAGGCAGGCAGGACCCTGGGGAGCTACGCCTCAGGGGTCGAAGTGGACCCCCGGCGCGCGGAGGGGTTGCGGAGTCGTCTCCACGCCCTGTCACGCCTCAAGCGAAAGTATGGACCTGATCTCACGGACGTACTTGAAACGCGGGATCGGTTCCGGCGGGAGTTGGACGAGCTGGACGGCGGAACCCTCTCCCTCGACGAGCTGGAGCGCAGGATTCACGTCGCACGCCAGGAGTTGACCGACGCCGCGGACCGTCTCTCGGAGAAGCGGAGAACGTCTGCGCGTGCCCTGGCTCGGGAGGTAGAAGGCGTGCTCCCCGCGCTGGGGTTCGAGGGGGCGGTGATGGAGGTGGCGATCGAGGCACTCGAAGAGCCCGGTCGGCATGGAGCCGAGCGTGTCACCTTTCTCGCCTCCCTCAATCCCGGATTTCCGCCGCGCCCCCTGTCTCGAATCGCATCCGGGGGGGAGCTCTCGCGGGTGATGCTCGCCCTGAAGTCCATTCTGAGCCGTGCGGACCGGGTTCCCACCCTGGTCTTCGACGAGATCGACGCCGGAATCGGGGGCCAGGTGGCGAATGCAGTGGCCGCGAAGCTGGGCGAGGTGGCGAGGACGCACCAGGTTCTGGTGATCACCCACCTGGCACAGGTCGCCTCGCTCGGGGCCCGGCACCTGAGAGTGGTGAAGGCCACGAGAGACGGGGTCGCCGCGGCCGATGTGAGTCCCCTCTCTGGAGAGGAGCGGGTGCGCGAGATCGCGAGGATGCTGGGTGGTGATCCGGAGTCCAGCGCTTCCCGCGAACACGCGAAGGAGCTTCTCGGCGTGCGTTGACCGTCGGGCGGAGTGAGCGTGGCTACCGCAGAACCCGGATCACGACGCGAACGGTGCGGTCGGTCGGGGCGAATGGGCCACTCCCCCACAGGCTCCTGGAGTAGGTGACGACGCCTTCGAATGGGAAGGGAAGCCCCATGGCTTCGGCGCCTTCCGTCCCGTGGAACCGGACCTCGGCGTGCATCCGGTGAACGGTGGAATTCCCGCGTGCGCCTGGAGGCACCGTCCCCGGCAGGTCGGGAAGAGTATACGAGTGCGGCCTGCGGTGATCGAGTTCGTAGCCGGCGCCCAGGGAGATCGGGGCCACCACATGAAAGCGGGGAATGGCAAGGAGGCGAAGGGTCGCGCCGGGTCTCCATGTGGCGGGGGTGCGGGCCAGGGCCCCCACTCCAAGCAGATTGGCGGGATCGGGAGCGACGAGGGAGGTTTCCGCCTCCCCGTGCCACCACCCCTCCACGACCGCGAGCGCGCCGAACCTGCCAGGCAGGAGCACGTCCGTGACCAGCTTGGCTCCGGCTCCACCAACCCCCCGCGGCGTAGCGAATGGTGCCACCGCTTGAAGCGAATCCGCAGTTCCGGTGGGCAGGCGGAGGGACGCGACCAGCGTGGACCGGACCCGTATGGCATCGTCGGATGAGCCCGAGCCGGGCCCAGGCTGCAGCAAGCCCAGCACCAGGTGCAGCTCTACGTCGCCCATCTCCAGAAAGGCCTCGGGGCTGGCCCTGGGGAATCCGTCGGTCCCCCAGATCGGGTCCACGAAGCGTTCGGCGAAGGTGGCGTCCGAGAGCGGGAGGTTCGCAACGGGGACCGTTTCGGGAGGTACCAGGCCCAGTTCCTCGAGGGCGGGGCGCACGTCGTCCCATCGTCCCTGGATCGCCATCGCCCCGATCGAGCCCCGCAGTGGGAAGACCGTCTCCTCCTGATAGGCAGTCTCGAGCTCGGAGAGGAAGGCGCCTGCCCGGACGAGGAGGTCCTCGCCCTCCTCGCAGCTCACGAGACCCCCGGTCGAGCCGTCCCCGTCCCCCTCCTCCCCCTCGCCGTTGCACTCGGTGTCCAGGAACTCCTGAAGGCCGGTGAGCGCCTCCTCGGCCCCGGCAAAGAAGTCGGAGACGGCGGCCGGATCGCCGGAGAGTGGGTTCTCACCCACCGTTGCGCCCGTCCCGGCGAGCGTGACCCGGGAATCCACCCTCCGTCGCACAAAGGGGAGGGTCACGCCCACGGTCAAGCGGTCATGGAGCCCATATCCGACGTGCACCGGAAGCACCTGCTCCTCCGCGTGCACATGCCCCCCAACGGAGCCGAGACGGAGGGACCACGCGGGCGGGTCCTCCCCCATGAGGGCGCTCAGGCGCTGGGCCGCGTCGGCGAGTTCCGGAGCCTGAGTGGGGCCGAACTCGGAGAGGAAGAATCCTGCGGCCAGCGAGCCGTCTCCCTCGTCCCCATGCAGGCCGGAAATGCTGGTGCTATACGGTGAGATTCCGAAGAAGATCCGCCCCCGTGGAACCAGGGGGTCCGCGGTCCAGGAGTTGATCGCCGCGGCCTCTCCGGCACCGGCGTCCTGACCAGCAAGCGGGGGGGGCGCTCCCCAGGGGCTCGTACCCAGGATCAGGACCGAGGCAAGAGCAGCGCAAAGGTGTGATGGGCAGCGGGTAGGCATTGGGGGGGCGTTGGAGGGAGCGCTCAGGATGGCCGGCGCAAGATACACACCCTTCGGGAGGTGGGTCCATGTCTGCCTTCCGACATCGTGGCCCCCTGGTCGACGCGGTAGGGCATCGGGAGCACTCTCACCGCAGGGCCGAGGCGGGCCCGGGACACGGACAGCCTCCGCACGGACCGGCTGGACGGCCCCTCAAGCCGTTGACACCAGTCGTGTTCACGGGTAGGTTGCTCTGTCGGATGACCCAACGGAAGTAGGGCGTCCGAAGTTGCGGGAATAGCTCAGTTGGTAGAGCACCACCTTGCCAAGGTGGGGGTCGCCGGTTCGAGTCCGGTTTCCCGCTCTTCCATCGAAGGGGAGGCTCGTCGCGGACCCCGCGCGGGGCCTCCCCATCGTATTTCGGCGCCGTGGCCAAGTGGTAAGGCAGAGGACTGCAAATCCTTCATCCCCGGTTCGAATCCGGGCGGCGCCTCTTGGACTTACGGAGTTTTCCACACTGCTCGTGGACACGCCGTGGACACAAGATAGCCCCCAGAGCGGCAAGGATCGCCCTGGGGGCTTCTTCTGTGTTGGCCGTGGCCTACCCTCGGGCAATCGCCCGACGTTCGTCCTCGGTGGATTCCTGGACCAAGGACAAGAGATCGTCCTCCACCATGTGCTCGTAGGCCAGGGTGGTCCGCAGATCCGAGTGGCCCATCGCCTTCCGGACCTTGTGGGCGGGGTGCCCGTCGCGGAGCCATTCGGTGACCCGCCGGTGCCGGAGATCGTGCTGGCGTAGATCGGCGGGGAGCCCTGCCCGCTTCGCCGCCGCGTAGAACGCCCGCCTGAGACTCCCAAGCCGTGCCCCCGCCTTCGCGTGGCGTCGGTCGAGTTCGTGGTGGAACACCCACCGGGTGCGCTCGTCTCGGTACGTCCTGAAACGGTACGTCGCCATGTGCTCCCGGATCGCCTCCCGCAGACGGCGCGTCATGGGGACCTTCCGGCTCTTCCCGCTCTTGGTGCGCTGCCCCTTTGACCTGGCGCTCTCAATGGTCAAGAAGCCGCGCTCGAGGTCCACGTCGGACCACCGGAGCCAGAGGGCTTCCGAGTCGCACCGGACGCCCGTTTCCCCCAGCACGAGGGTGTAGAGCCGGAGCATGTCCCGCCCCTCGCACGCCCGGAGTAGTGCTTCGTACTGATCCGTGGTCAGGATCACCGGCTCCCGCTGGTCCCCCTCCGGGGCCTTCGTTTTGTCGGTCACGGGGTTTGTGTCCACGAGCCCGATCCGGCGGGCATACTCGAAGAGGACATGGAGGGCGACCCGCTCCTTCTGGATGGATCGGGCAGATAGCGCCTTCTTCCGCCGCTGCCCCGTGGGTGAACGGTGCTCGCGCCAGTCGAGGAAGAGGTTCACGTGTCCTTCGTTCACCTCGCGCACCTGGGGGTCCCCGCTCTCTCGCACGAAGAAGGCTTCGAACGCCTTCAGGGACGTGGAGTAGCTCCTCCGGGTCCGCTTGGCGATGTTGCCCTTCTTCTTGGCTCCGGGCACCCCAGCGGCCTTGTAGCGTTGCAGGAGTTCGGAGAAGGCCGACCGGGTGTTGGGCAGACCTCGACCGGCCCGACCACGGAGCTCCGTGTCCTTCTCGCGGGCATACTGTTGCACATCGTGCTTGTCGGTGTCCCCCTCCATGTAGAAGGTGTGGCGCTGGCCGGCGACGGACAGGCGGATTCTCCAGCGGTCGCCGTGCCGGTCGATAGATCCTGGGTGGTTACGTGCCATGATCGTGCTCCGTGGAAGGGGAATCGCCCTCGGCCGGCTCGTCCGGGGAGGGCGTGGGGAACTCGAACTCTGGTGCTCGGCGACGCGCGGCGTCAGCAACGCGGTGGAGGGCCTGGAGCGTCGACGCCACGTAGTCGGTCAACTCCGCCTCGCCGAGGTCTCGCGCGTAGGGGAAGATCCCGGCCAACCCCACGCGTAGCATCTGTCCGACATGCACGGCGATCGCGTAATGGTGCCGAGAATCCCTCGGCACATCCGGTGGAATCACGATGGGGTCGAACTCGATCGGGCGAGGCTGGCCAAGTGCCGCCCGGCCGATCCCCTGTAGGCCCTCCTCCCTTGTGGTCTCCGGGGTGGCCTCCTCTGAATGCGCGGGTGAGATCCCGGCATCCAGGAGGCGCGCCCACCCCTCCAGGAGGAAGGGTTCGGCTGGGTGGTCAACGAGGAGGCGGCCGTCCCCGAGCTCCCCGCCGACCACGCGCAGGAAGTCCTCAGCGCCCCAGGTTGCACCGGGATCCGGCTCCTCGCCCGCCTCGCGCGCCTCCCGTGCGCGCTGCAGGTCCTCGGTCATCTCGTCCTCGTCGAACGCCAACCACTCGGCGCGCACGCCGAGCACGTCCGCGATTGCCCGCAGGAGATCAACGCGCGGTCTCTGGATATTCCCCTCTGCGTACTGGCGAATCCCGCCGTAGCTCGTGCCCCTGAGATCCGGGTAGAGCTCCCCCACCCTGCGGGCGAGCTCTCGGGCGCTCATCGGCCGCGGACCCCGTTCGAGCGCTCGGGCGATCCGGGCTCCGTAGCCCGCCGTGTCGGTGTGCATGGCTTCTCCGAAAGTGCAATAGACGATGACTTGCGCGGCAATGCGCTGTGCCTTACGTTCTCATCATAGCGCGGTGCGCTGAGAAACGCAATACGCAAGGAGTTGCAAATGGGACGGAGAGAAATCACGAATCGGGAGCCTCGTCCGGTGTGGACCCTCCGCTTGGGGAGCGATGAACGTCGCCTACTCGAGGCGGCTGCGGGCCAGAGAGGGGTTCCTCTGTCGACGTATGTCCGAGGGGCGGCCCTCCGCGCGGCCCGGGCGGAGCTGGTCGCGGACGAGACTCTCGATCTCCCGGCCGGGGTCCGATGATCCGGCCGACGACCGAACCGACAACCCTCCGCGTCGAGATCCCCGGGATCCTGGCCGAGCCGTTCGTGGTGCGCGTCACTTCCCGCACGACCGCAGCGACCCGCCTCCGCGACATCGCCGCAGAGCTCGACCGGCCTCCGGTGGTGGAGGCCCGCCGGATCCCGAGACCAGAGTACGATTATCTACGCATCGACTCCTGCCCCTACTGCGGCCGCCCGCACACGCACGGCGCCGGCCCTCCGGGGTCGCCGGTTGGGTACGGGGATGGGCATCGGGTAGCACACTGCCTCGGCAGTAATGCCGATCCCGGATACACCCTGCGAGAGGTCCGGCCGGTCGTAGACCTCGGGGAGGATCTGTAGATGCTCCGGGCCCTCCGCTTTCGCATCCGGGTCGTCTTCGCCTGGTTGGCCTGGCTCATCAAGGGCGGGCGATGAGGGGGCGCGTCGCTCGCCTGCTCGGGGCTCGTCGATACTTCTCGGAGCTGGGCCTCTTTCTGACGCCCGTTCGAGGGAAGGGGGCCTTTCTTCGCGGGTGGCAGCACCGGCGGATCTCCGGCAAGGATTTGGACGAATACGTGCGGCAGGGCTATGGACTTGGCGCCGTCCACGGACTCAGCGGCACGGGTGCTGTGGACGGAGACACCGACGCGGACCTTATCGTTCTCGCCTTCGCTTCGGTAGGGATCGATTACACGGCACTCCTCGAGCGGGACGGCCTGGCCGTCGTCGGCAATCCGGCGAAGCCGGCCAAGCTTTTCTGTCGCGTACCCGAGGGTCATGACCTCTCCCACCGCGCCCTTAGGTGGCCGGCCCGGGACGGATCTGGCGCGCTGGAGACAATCTTCGAGCTCCGCGCTGGAGCCGTCCAAGATGTGCTCCCCTACTCGATGCACCCAGGCACACGGATGCCGTACCGTTTCGGCGGCGACCCCCCGGCGAGCCGGGCAGAGATTCCCCTCCTTCCGGACTCGCTGCTGCGGCTGTGGGTCGACTGGGACTCGCTCCGCCCCGCGATGGAGGGCGCCTGCCCATGGGCGCCCCCGGAGCCCGAGCCCGCACAAGCACCCTCGGTCCCGACGCCGCGGCGTGGGGGTGACGGACCATCGGTCATCGATACCTGGAACGCGAGGGTGCCCGTCAGTGCGGTGCTCACGCGGAACGGCTACCAGGAGCGGGGTGACCGCTGGCTGGCGCCTGGCTCGACCACCGGTGACCCCGGTGTTGTGATCTTGGACGGTCGTGCTTACTCGCATCACGCTTCTTGCCCTCTCGGTGACGGGCACGCGCACGATTCGTTCTCGGTCATGACCATCCTCGAACACGGGGGTGACGTTCGGGAGGCCGCACGGAGCGCCCGCCGTGTGCTTGGGATGGACATCGGCCCCCGGACCCGCGCGAAGCGCGCGCGGGCCATCCTCGCGGAGGCATCGTGAGAGACGAGATCAGCGCGGCGCTGGACGAGTTGGGCTTTGGCACGCGGCCCCCCGACGAGGCGGTTCAGGCCCTCGCGGAACTCGCGCGCAACGGAGACCGACCGGCGCGGTCGATGCTGACCGAACTCGGCGCGGCCGCACAGCGCGCGCTCGAGGACCGCGGCGTGCCTAACGCGGCTCGGCTCGTACAGGAGGCGATCGCGGAGCCGAGACCGTTATTCGACCCGGCATCAGTCCGGTTCGGGCGGTACTTGGCTTCGGATCCTCCGCCGCGCCGCTGGCTCCTACGGGCCGGCGACGACGGTGTGTTCCCACTGGACGTGGTCGGGCTCCTCGCTGCCATGGGCGGTGCCGGGAAATCCAATTTGGCCCTTCAGTTGGGCTTCTCCGTTGCCGCAGGCATCCCCTTCCTCGGGATGCAGGTGGGCGAGCCGGGTTCCTTCCTTTATTTGGCTGCTGAGGACGACGACGCCGAGTTGCATCGACGGGGGCGCACGCTTCTCACCCACTACGAGGGACTGGCTCGTCTAGTCGGCGAGCCGTTCCCGCGTGCCCTGGTGGCCGAACGCCTCTACATCGCTTCGCGGGTCGCCGAGGACAATCTGCTTACCCGCGCGGGACACGACGGGGAGGTGCGCCACACGCACCTCGTCCGACGCATGATCGCGACCGCGCAGCAGATCCCCGACCTACGCGCCATCGTCGTCGATCCCATCAGTCGTTCGCGTGGCGGCCGCGCAAACACGGAAGAAGATGCGACTCGGTTCGTCGAAGCCCTCGAGGTAATCCGACGGGAAACCGGCGCGACGGTCTTGGGCCTGCACCACATTTCACAGACGGGGATCCGGGAGGGTGGCGGTCAGGAAATCGTCAGAGGCTCCACCGCCCTCGTCGACGGCGTGCGCTGGGTCGCCACCCTCCAGAGGCTCCGGCGTGACCAAGCGAAGGATTACGGCCTCCAGGAGGACGAGGCGAGCCGATACCTCCGGTTCGAGATCCCGAAATCGAACTACTCGCCGCCCTTCTCGGGGATGTGGCTCCGACGGGAGGCCGGCGGGGTGCTCGTGCCGGCTGCCCTCGAGAAAACAAGCACGGCGGACGCGGACCTAAAAGCGCAGCGGGAGTACGTGGTCATCGTGGGCCGGATCCAGCAACTCCTCAAGGAGAAGGGCTCACTGACCCGCTACGCCATCCGCAAGAAGTACTGCGGGGTCTTGGGTGTCCTGGGCGCCGGGGACCAGACTGTGAGGTCGGTGATCGAGCGGGGCCTGCGCGAGGGAGATCTCGACGAACTGGACGGGGGGCTCCTCGTGCCGGGGGGGGAATCATGAGAGTGCCAGGGACCGGGTACCCGGGTGTATCGCATTTCACCCGTATCCCTCGAAACCCGTTGTGCCACAAGGCAAAAGTACGGGTGTTTAGGGGTCGCACCCATAGAAATCCGTTGTGCGACAAGGGAAAGGCCCCTGACTGGGTGGACCGGGTGGGCCGGGTGAACAACCGGGCACCCATAGAAAGCCGTTGCGGGAGAGGGGTAAAGTATGGGTGTCCTGGATTCCGACAAACACCCATAGAAAACCGTTGGGAGAGTAGGCCGGGTGCTATGGGTGCTCTCTACCCCCCTATAGGGGGGGTGCTATTGGAAGCACCCCTATCCGGGGTTCGGAAGGGTCGCCTCATGCTTGGCTGCGCCCGCCCAGCGCCCGCCCGGCTGTGGCCCCTCGTGCCGCAGGACGACGGTGTCCGTAACAACAAACGCCAGGCATGGGAGGAGGGAGGGTGAGCGGATCAGACAGGAGCCCCACGCCCGCAGGCGCGGAAGAGATGGTGGAGAGTGCCTTCCGGCACATCGAGAATCCAAGGAAGAGGGGTTTCCTGAGAGCCTACGCGCTTTGCGGAAAAAAGGGGGAGGCCGCAAGGGCGAGCGGGCTGCACGTCGATTCGCTCTACAACTCCGGGTGGCGGTTCGACCCCGAGTTCCAGGAGGCCCTTGAGCTGGCCCGGGAGATGTACGGCGACGTACTCGAGGCCGCGATGATCGAGCGTGGAGTTCACGGCGTGGAGCGTGTCCGGTTCGATAAGAAAAGCGGCCTACCATCCCGCGACCCTCGCTGGTGCGAACGCTGCGGCGGCGCCCGAGAGGACCATCCTCTCACCCCCGAGGGCGAGCCTGGCCCGAGTCCGCAGCGCGATTGTGAAGGTTTTCTCCCGAGGATCTACACCGAGCGCGAACATTCCGACCGACTCCTTGAGCGCTTGGCTGAGTCGCACGCCCCGAACAGATACAGCCGGCGTGTCGACATTCGGTCGGTGGTGGCAAAGGTTGATTTCACCAAGCTCCCGGACGTGGCGGTGGCCCGAATTGCGGCCGGCGAGGACCCGCAGGCGGTCCTGGCCTCGATCATTGCGGACGGCGGCGAGGACGCGGAAAAGGTGCGCTTGGCGCTCCCGGAGCAGACCGGCGGTACGCATCGGAAGCCCCCCCGGCCCGGCGAGCTCGTCCAGGAGGAGCGCGACGAGCCGACCTTCCCCGGCGGCGACGGTGGGCATGTCCGCCCCGAGGAGCTGTAGCCCGATGACGCGGACTCCCGCCGACCCGCTCGGCATCGAGTCGGACGACCGAGAGGGGGTAGGGCAGATAATGACGCATTCTCAGCCTTTCAGAAAGCCGCGCCGTTATTGGTCTTGCGGAGTCGTGGACACGTAATGGACACGGCGTCCCCGGTCGTCCCAACCCTCGCCGAGTTCCTCACCTGGTGCCAGGCGGCGCCTCCGGGGACCGCGCTTGACGCTGCCGAGGTGGCACGGTGCCTGACGGCGATTGCCGAGGAGGAGGGCCAGGGCGGGGAAGGGGGGCCGCAAGAGGAGGAGCGGGAGGGGTCACCTCCCTGGACATGGCGGGAGCGCCTGTGGCTCGTGCCGGCGGAGACCCGGATCGGAGTGGCCGAGGTAGCGGAGGCCCTCGGGAGACCGAAGAGCTTCGTCTACGGAAGGACGGGCAGGGCGATCGAGGGCGAGCCGATCCCACACCGGAAGTTGGACGGCACGCTCGTGTTCACGGCAGGCGAACTCCGCGCGTGGATCCGCGACCGGGAGGAGGTGGTGGTGGGCGGGAGAATGGAGAGCACGGAGGCCGAGCGGGCAGGGAGGCTCCATGTGGTGTGACCGCGCGCCCTTCCTTCTTGCCCGCACCGCGCCCGCCGCGGACCGGCCATGGCCGTCCGTAGCTGGAACCCGGCGCCACCCTCGTATGGAAGGAGCGGCACGGGGTACCGGAGGCACGAGGCGGCTGCGGTTCGCCGGGACGCCACGTCCCAAGGCGTGACCGGGGGCGCGTCACAGGCTGCGCGATTCGCAGACGAGCCGGTGCTCTGGTCCTCGAGATGCGTGGACGGAGTCGGGAGGGGAGCTGGGCAGGCGCGGACCGGACTGGCAGATGGGTAACACTTCTGACCGACCACATGGGTAACGGCGAAAGGAGACATTAACGTCGTCTCCGAGCTCGTGCACCGATCCTCCGGAGACGGCCGTGTTGCTCGTCGAGAACGGCGACGAGACACGGACCGAAGTAGATATTCCAATCACCGCAGTCCTGGAAGTCGAGGCCCAGGGGCTGGCCGCGTAGGGTCTCACTCACGAAGTATTGTTCACCTCGCCAGCGGACCTGGCCGTGGTTGTTCACGCGGCGCGTCTCGAAGCGGTCCGGATAGCAAAGCGCTTCCGGCTTCTTTGGCATCGATCGCTCCGACGGCGAGTAGAGGCTGGCCGGCGTCTCCTGCCCGAGTGCCTCGTGCGGCCGCTGCTCGTTGTAGATCTCGCGGAAGTGGTTGAACCTCCGCTACTGAAGCGCCCGAGTTCGGGCGGGCGCGCGAGTCGCCTCGGCCTTCAGGGTCCGGTGCATGCGCTCGTGGGCGCCGTTGTCTTCCGGATGTCGCGGCCGGCCCCGCTCGAGCCGGATGCCCAGCCGGATCCACCACACCGCGAGCTGCGACAGCCCGGCCACGGCTTGCGTGCTGAACGGCACGCCGTTGTCCGTGCGGATGACCTCCGGGAGCCCGTAGCCCCGGAAGACGCGCTCGAACCCCGCGCGGGCGCCGGCGTTCGCCGTGCTCGGGAGCCCACGACACTCGAGCAGGAACCGGCTGTGAGCGTCCAGCACGGTGAGCGGGTAGCACAAGCGGCCGGACCCGAGGCGGAACTCGCCCTTGAAGTCGGCCGTCCACACCCGGTTCGGCACGTCCGGCCCCGTTCGAGCTGGGCGCCACACACCCGGCTTGAGCGTTCGGCGCCGGCGCGGGCGCGTGAGACCCTCCCGCTTCAGGATCGCGCCGATCGTGCTGCAGGACGGCCACCGCGTTCGCGGCTTGGCCCGCTCCAGCCACGCCTTCAGCTTCCGAGGCCCCCAGGTGGGATGGTCCTTCCGAAGGGCTACGATCGCCTCCACCACCTCCGGCGGCGTCGCCGCGCGCTGGCGATGCGGAGCCCGCGACCGATCCGCCAGCCCCTCGAGGCCCTCGCGCTCGTATCGATCGATCCACTTGTAGCCCACCCGACGGCTGATCCCGCACCGGGCGCACAGCTCGCTCATCGAGTCCCAGCCCTCCAGGGCCTCCAGGACGAACCGCATCCGTTCTTCCATTCGACACGTCTCACTCCACGGCATCGGGCACCCCTTGGCTGAAGGTGCCTCAGTTTGCGTTGAGTGTTACCCATGTGCTCGGATCATCCTGTTACCCATGTGCCCGGTCCGTACCCGCCCCACCGATAGGACCTCCACCCCCCACCCCCCCCCCGGCATTACCGAGCCTCCATGGAGGTACACAGCAAGCCCCGCAGCGCCGGTATCCCGGGAGAGTCGCGCCCGAGCACGGACGGGGATGCCCCCACCCCCTCCCCATTTTCCGGAGGATGGCCCCTCGGCGATCGGGGGGATGGGCTGACGAGGAGAGGTAGGTAGCACACGGGTCACCTTCAGTGGCACGGTTTCCAGCGGCTCCGCCTCCCACGACCTCCCGTTCGCTGCTGGGAACCTCACTAACCGCCCGGTGCTCTCCTGTTACGTTCCGGAAGGGGGCAGCGTTTGGTTGCCGGTCGACAACTCGACGGGCGAGACGATCCCGTTCTATGGCCTAGTAGGTGCCGCGGGTGGCGGCCTGCAAGCCCGGCCCGGCTGCGGTTGAAGGTCTGCTACGGAAGAGATAATGCGCTTTGCAACTTCTTGGGTCCTCGCCGAGCTGCGAAGGCGCTCGGACGGGAGCAACGCATGCGAGGCTTTGGTAAAGCGAGCCGAGTTCGATCTGACCGACGACCGGAGTGGCCTGAGCCCACTCACTCTCATATCCTGGTGGCTCCAGGCACTGGAGGTCTATCTCGCCGACTCGAGACCGGAGGTCGCAAGAGCGATTCTGGACGGTGAGCTCGACCCGACGGGCGGGGAGTAACTGCGGGGACATTATCCGGTTGAGGAGTTCACGATGGGAGCAGTGCGTAGCACGTTGGTGTTTCTTGCGACGGCGCTGATCGGCGTCGGCCCGGGCGGCCTCGCGAGCGCGGTCGTGCCAACCAATACCAGGTGGGTAGACATGGGTGGATCAGTTCCCCCGCAGATCATCCCGGCCGAATCCATGGCCTCACTCGATGCCATCCCCCTCGCGGACGTGAACCGCTCGGCGATGTGGATTCAAGATTTCCCGGTGGACCGCAGCAGTTGTGATGCGGCGCTCGGGCACGCGACCCGGCTCCTCTTGGCGCTTGAGATTGAGGGAGTCCCGAACGAGTATACCCTGGTTTTCGAGTCGACCTCGGCCGAGATCGTTCGTAAGCGGTCGGGTGGCCACCCCGCGTTCGAGTCCCGCGAGGATATCCGTGAGCCGTGCTGATGATTCATCTTTGGGCATTGTCGCTGAGTACCTTGGCATCTTGGCACGAGAAGGGAGCCGCCTGCAGGGGACGCGAGTTGTCGCACGAGGTGACGTGAGTACCACCGCCCCTTCGTGAGGGCGAAAGTCAAATGGCTGAGCTACTCGACCCCCCTCGGTTTCCCACGCCCCGCTCCACAGCACGAGCGAGGCTGGAGGCGCCAAGCACTCCACCCACTTCCCCCCCAGGGGGGGCCGAGGGTCCCCTCCAGCCTCCCTCGACCGGGGTCCGATCAGACGAGATCGTGCGGGTGATCGAATGCCCCCAGCCCCCCCCATCACCCAAAGCAGAATCTGAAAAATATTTCTGATGCGGGCGCCTGGTGGGGCGCTGGTGAGGCCCCTCAGCACTTGCCCTCGTCCACGGTCGTTCGCTACGCTGCGAACTTGAGCGACATCAGGTGCGTGTGTACGGCCTTAGGCTATGGAACTGGATGCCGTGACAACACCGAGGAGCGTAGCCCGCGGGATGGGGTGGACCCGAAAAGAAATCGAGCGCTTCCGGCCTGGCGTGCGCGCCGTTCGCCCGGGAGCGGAAATGCGGCCCCCCTCTTACCCTGCAGGCGCGTGGAGGACCGTAAGCTGCGCAAGGACCCGACCCATCCCATCCCACCGGATGAAAAACCGAGCGAGAGCTGGAGTCCCCATATGCAAACTTACCGACGTGATGGTCGGTAATCTCCGCGCGACGCAGGAGATCGCGCCTCAAGGGACGGGACTCGAATCGTTATGCGCCATGCCTTTCAGCGGTGTTAGTGATGAACAATTCCGAGAGATTCGTCCAGGAGCTTTGCGGGAAGACGTTTCTTTCTCTCTGGAGTGTTGCCAATCCACAGGGCAAGGAGCAGGGGAAGGAACTCTGTGATGTCTTGGTCGTTTGTGATCCAGATGTCGTCATCTTCTCGGTGAAGCACGTCTCGTACAGGGAGACGCCCGACGTCACGACCGGTATGGACCGTTGGACCTCCCGCGCGATCGAGGCATCAGCCAAACAGATCTACGGGGCGGAGCGAATCCTTGATCAGATGGGTGTGGTCAAAGCGCCGGACGGCACTGAGCTCCTGAAGGTGCCACCCTCTGAGCGCAGGCGTGTGCACCGCATCGCTGTTGCGTTTGGGAGTCAGGGCGAGATTTCGATTGCTGATGGGGACTTGGGAAGGGGGTTCGTGCATGTACTCACAGAGTCTGGGGTGTGGCTTCTGCTCCGAGAGTTGGACACCATCACGGACTTCGTCGAGTATCTCTCGAAGACCGAGGCCTACCTTGAGAAGACGCAGGTGATCTCCATGGGGGTCGAGAACCAGTTGGGGCTGTACCTCCAGAACGGCCGCAAGTACCCAGAGGACGCTACTCTCCTCATCATCGAGGACGACATATGGGCTGGGGTTTCCGCGCGGGAGGAGTATCAGCGCAAGAAACAGGCGGACGAAGTGAGCTATGTTTGGGACAGGCTGATCGAGCACCTCGTGCGGGAACATGATCCCGAACTGACTCAGGAGTCCCCGTCGGCCGATGAGGAAAGTAACCCCGCGGTAGAGCGAGTGACGAGAATCATGGCGCGAGAGAATCGGTTCAGTCGCCGGCTCCTCGCGAGATCCTTCAAGGAGTTCCATGTGGACGACACGATCCGTTCGAGGATCGTCAAGTCGCCCTCTGGAACGGTCTATGTGTTCCTGTCTCGTCCTCGAGGGGTGGACCGCAGGCTGCGAAACAAGGAGTTGCTGACCCGGATGTTCATCGCCCGGGGTACCATCGAGGGCGCGAAAACGGTCGTTGGACTCTCCACGGAGGACTACCAAGAGGGCGCAGCCTGGTCCATCGACGCCGCAGTGCTCCGCAAGGATCGGTGGACACCGGAGGACCAGGCGCAGATGGAGGAGATCCAGCGGAATACGGGTGCCTTTGAATCGCCGCGGTGGACGGAGAGTGACGAGGACGAGTATCCCAAGGCCGGCACGGCGCATAACTGACGCGTTTCCGGCTCCGGGCGCTGCGCGCCCTTCGTCCCAACCCTCCGGCTCGTCACGCCCCTTGCGGAGCACGGGTCGCGCCGAGCTCTCCGGGTTCGGAAACGCAAGATTCGTTATGTGAAATGCTTTCAGACAGGCCCGTGCTTGGAGCCATGAGCGTGATATGATTCGAACGATAGGCGACCTTCTTGAGGAGCTTCGAGAGCGGGAGGTAGCAGTACTCAACGAATATCGAGACCTTGGGCACCCGACGATCATCGGGGACATGTTCGAGGGATTGACCCGCGAGATTCTTGCTCAGGCTCTCTTCGAAGGACTGGATCTACGGGTTGTAACCGGTCTAATCCGAGGTCCTACTGGCGAAGTGAGCCGCCAAATCGATGCCATGATCGTGGTTGGGAAGGGCGAGAGTATCCCCCACACGGAACACGTCGTTTATGAAAGTGATGCAGTGGTGGCGGTGGTAGAGGTCAAGACACGGATGCACCGAGATCAGTTGGCTGATGCGTATGCGAACTTGTTGTCCGTGATTCAGATCAAGGGTGGCGAAGCCTCATGGCATAGAGCAGTTGAGCGGAACTACAAATTTATAGTACGAGAAGAAATCCCCGAGAATCTGTCGGATATTCCACATTGGAAGGAGATGATATTTCACTCGCTAGTCGAAGAAGCGAACCAACCGGCGAGAATTGCGCTAGGCTACTTTGGGTATAAGGACGAGTTCGCTCTGCGTAACGGATTCATCGACTTTCTTGAGTTCAACGTCACCAGCGATCCAACGGACCGACAACCAGGATATGGTCCGACAAGTTTTCCGGATCTCATCATTTGTAGGAAGTGCGGGCTCGTGAAGCTAAACGGACTTCCGTACTGCTCACCCGTAGATCCGAATGGGTGGTGGCCGATTCTCGGCTCGTTTAACGATCGGCCCTTGGTGTTTCTACTCGAGGTCTTGTGGACTCGACTGAACCTTCGGTTTGCTTTGCCTCCTGAGGTATTTGGAGAGGACCTAGATCTTGAAACGACCAGCCCCTTTCTCGCTGCGAAGGCAAAGCGCGACGAGAAGTTCAATGGCTGGATGTACGATAGGGCCGAACTGACTCGAGACGAGCTCCTAGAGAAGCCCTTTTCCGAACCATGGATGCCGGTTGAGATCACCCCTACCCAAAGCATCATGCTCCCCGTCCTTGGCGTGCAGGGCAGCATTCGGCGGGACGAGCCGCAGTTCTTGGAGTTCTGTGAGAAGCAAGAGGAGGAGCCGGAGGCATTGTTCAACAGCTTGGTTGCAACGGGGTTGGTTTATGACGATGGAACCGGGACCCTGCGGTACCTCACCGAACAGTGTGCCACCGTCATGACGCCTGACGGGCGAATATTTGCGGGTGATGCAGCTGAGGGCCGTCTCATGCGATGGCTGGCCCGCAAGATCCGCGACGAGAAGGGGAAGACTGAAGAGGCTGTTGGAGGCGACGAGCGCACTTCACATAACTGAGGCGTTGCCGGCTCCGGGCGGCTGGCGCCGCCCTTCGGCCGAGCCCTCCTGGTTCGGCAACGCCATGAACGTTGATATAGAAGGGCTCTGTCAAGTAGGTGGATCCAGGAGGGGAGGCCGAGGCGTCTTCGACGATGAATCCTGCTGATATTCGATGGTTGGACCTGAGGCCCAGAGCATCATGAGACGGATTCGTCGGGAGCTGGCCGGAGTCTATACTCGGGGATTAGGCACGGGGCCGGACCCCATAACGTTTCGAGGCGTTCTCCTGTGGTGCCCCGGACACTCCCCTCCTGGAGGTACAAGTCAAGCGGCCAGGGCGTCCTCCGAGTGCTGGAGTTCGGTGATGGCGAGATCGTGGAGCACGGCCCAGAGGAACCCGACCATTTCACGAGCCACCGCGGTGGCCGCCACCTGCTTCGGCTTCCTGGCGGCGCGGCGGTGAAAGAGCTTGTAGAGGCGGCGCTGGCACTTCCAGGCGTGGGCGATGACTGCCGGGTCCTGATCTTGTTGACGACGTCTCAGTGCCGTGCCCACCGTGGGGCGCCTTCGATAGTGCCAGGCCGCCTGCACCAGGACGTGGCGGACGCGGGTGTTGCCGGCTTTGGTGATCGCGCCGAGACGCCTTCGATCTCCAGAGGAGTGCTCACTCGCCGGGCTTCAGGACCTGCCGGATCCAGTTCATGTGGCGGGTGGTCCAGTGCGTTCCTTCCCGATATATGAAGCCCCGGCGCCGGAGGAACTTGAGGATGTAGTGGCGGGACTTCAGGATCTCCCGCTGAAAGGTCTCGCGGCACCGGACGAGATCCCGGACGCGTTCCTCCTCCTCGGTGGGGATGCGGATCAGGACGAGGCGGTCGTCGCGGAAGTCACGAGCGATCTTGATGGCGTCACGTCGATCCGTCTTCCGGTGCTCGCCGGCTCGCCGCGGGATCAGGGAAGGGGCGGCCAGCTCACAGGGGATGCCCCACTCGAGGAGCATCCGCTGGAGGACATAGCCGGCGCCGGACGCCTCGTAGCAGACGCGGGCCTCACCGTCGCGCTGCAGCCGCTCGAAGTAGCGGCGGATGCGCCTGGGGTCGTTGGGGATCCGGTCGACCCGGAGGGGCTCCGGATCGCGTCCCCGGAACACGGCGGCCGTAATGGAATCCTTGTGGACATCGAGTCCGACCCAGAAGATTACGGAGCGGATGGACATGGGCTGGTCTCCTTTCGGTTGCGGCCCCTGGCCGCATGTGGCTCTGGTGTTGCCTCCTTACAACCGGCACGCTAATCCGCGTCATCCGGAGGAGGCCAGCCTTTCCATTGTGTCTATCCACCATAGGCTTCTCCTTCTCCACTGGTGACGATGATCGATCAGCTGCGACCCTGGCACTCCCCCAGCGGGGAATCGAACGCAGTAGAACTTCGTGCTGCCTTTCCCCGCGTGTTTACAGCGCTCGGCGAGTTCGATCGGATGGGACACCTCACGCTGCACAGGGCTGGGGAGGGTGGCCCTGTGAGCACCGTGGAGGGCTTGGTAGGAATTGCCCTTCTCCGCAGGGCCGTAACGGAATTTGCGGGGATCCGACGGCTGCTGGAGGCTTCGTTGGCGGATCCTGCAGTCGTTCTGGCGCGGGCCCAATTTGAACTCTGGCTTCAATACCGGTGTCTGGCATACGGAACGAAGAACCCAATTTCGTTAGAGACCCCGACGATTCGGGAGGAGCGAGAACCCAGGGCAGCGCGGTTCTTCGTCGCGAGTAGGCGCCGCGGGCTCAGGAGCCGCGCCCTTATCGTCGGCCCCGAATCCCGACATCCACCAGACAGCCCCGAAGGTGCAGCGCGCCTCGAGGAGGAGCTGCGGAGTGAGATCTCCCACCTAGAGGAGACCTTTCCGGAGGAATGGGCGTACTTCGGCCATCTGGATGCTGATGAGCTCGTACGTCGAATCGTCAGGAGGGACGAACCGGCTTGGTTTGCGGACCTGATCCAACCGAAGCCAAGTAGTTCGATAGCCGCGTTGGCTCGGGCCCTCGGATGTGCCTGGGAGTATGACTATCTTTACGAAGCTTGGTCGGCCTTTGCTCATGGGCGCGGGATCAGTAAGGACCTCTCGAGGGACGGAGAGTCCATGGCAGTGCACCACCCTCACCGGCCCACATGGTTTCAGATGGTCGCTTTCCTCACCTTGTCATGGCAGGCACTCCTCCTCCTGACGGCCGCGAAGTGGCTTTGTCCTGTGATGATCCGGCAACTACAGGATCTCCACAGAGCGCATCGAGACGCAATCCATGCATTGGAGCCGGACGAGAGTATGTACGTAGAGTTCATCGATTGACGACGACGGAGAAGCCTACGGCGGATAACTCCGATCAGCCCCCCGGCGTCAAGAGGGCGCAGGATCCCCCCTGACGCG
>JBBDRS010000038.1:4608-62768 GCA_040905325.1 Gemmatimonadota bacterium | reverse complement strand
CCTGACGCGCTGCGTGGCAGCGCGACGGAAGAAGCGATCGACTCCCCGGGTCTCTGACTTCATTTCGGAACGCGGTTGCGGAGCGGGGGCTCTGCACCAAACACCGATTGAGGTTCGTCCGAGGAGGGGCCGCGCTCGCGGTGCAAGACCGTGCGCGAGGCCGACTCGGAGCGGCCGGGTAGAGGCCCGCGACCTAGAAATTCATGCGTTCCCTCATGCCGTCCGATTGAGAAAGGGTGCGGGCTCGGGGCGTGGACCCCGGCCAGTTATGTACAGGCTCGGGTGAGGGGCAGAGCCACCTCGATGGAGCGATCGGGTGTGAACGGGAGCGGGAGACGGCGTCCAATCAGCCGGAGCGGCTCAACGTGGGCCGAGTTATACGCCGGGCTCACCGCCTCCCCTCCCTGAGAGCTCAGTTCATGAAGCGGTCCATGTCGAAGGCGACGCGGCGCCGGAGGATGAAGTAAGTGGCCCGCCCGAGGCGAGCGGCGAGGATGCTGAGGGCCTTGCCCTTGCCGTGCTTGGAGCGGAGCCGGTCGAGGTGGCGCTGTCCCCGGGGATTGTCCTTCAGGAAGAGAACGGCCGCTTCGCTGAAGGCCCACTTCAGATGGACGTTGCCGATCTTGGAGCCGGAGGTGCCGAAGACCTTACCGGCGGAGGCCTTGTGACTCTTCACCAAGCGGGCGTAGGAGGAGAAGTCCTGGACCGAGGGGAAGCGCCGGATGTCGTGGATCTCGTACAGGAAGGTGAGGCCGAGGATGAGGCCGACGCCGGGGATCGTCTTGAGGAGCTCGAAGGCGTCCGCATCGTGAATCGCGGGCTGGTTGCGGAGGGTGCGCTCGAGAGTGCGGATGAGACCGTCGAAGTGGCCGGCGAGCGCGACATTGCTCTGGAGGCTGAGGCGGACCATGGGATCGCCGAAGGCCTCGGCGAGGCCCTCTCGGTGGCCCGGGTAGCGGAGCTGTCCGGGTGGAGTGGGCAGGTGGTACTGATGGAACGTGTTGCGAACGTGGGAGAAGATCTCGGCGCGCTTGCGGACAAAGAAGAGGCGTCGGCGCAGGAGGTCTCGGGTGGGGCGCATCTCGGCCGGATAGACGTAGGCCTGGGGAAGGGCCCCGCCGCGAAGCAGGACGGCGATCTTATGGCAGTCGATGCGGTCGTTCTTGGCTTTCCCCCCGTGGATGGCCTTCATGTAGAGGGCGTGACCGAGGACGAAGGGGAGGTCCTCGCGGGCGCAGAGATCGGCGAGCCAGTACCAGCAGAAGACGCACTCGGTGGCGACGACCAGGTCGTCGCGGAAGGGCTCGATGGCCCGAAGGAAGAGATCGGGCCGGCAGTGCAGGTTCTGGTGGAGGAGCACGGTGCCATGCTCGTTGAGGATGCACAGGTACATGGTGCGTGCGTGGAGGTCGATGCCGCAGTAGTATCGGTGGCGCCCTGTGTAGAAGCGCATGGGTCCCCTCCTGGAATGGTGGAACAGTTCGCGCTCTCATCTTTCCTCCCGATCGCTGGGAGGTCCAGGAGGGGGCTGGATCAGTATCAGCCGGGTTGCCGCCTCTGGCCGCTTTGCGGCCTCCGAGCTAACTTTCCGCCCGTTACGTCTCGGTACGCGGCACGAGCCGCGCTCGCCGAAAAGGTCGGCAACCCGAGGTGCGTTATACGCAAGTGAGACCCGCCACTCACCACTGTGGAGGAGTGCGATGTGCTGGGCGAAATGAGAAAGCCGTGCACGCGACTTATTGGTACTTCATCGTGCGTCGTTGCCTCTTTAGTCCTGTGCGCATGTGGGGCGACGCCGTCCGAGCCCGGCGACGATGAGATCCCCCGAGACTCTCTGGTCGTAACTCAAGTCACTGCCGGTGGATCCCATTCGTGTGCTATTGATGCGAGCGGTCACGCCTATTGCTGGGGATGGAATAACCGGGGCCAGCTTGGGGATGGTACAACCACGGATCGCGCGTTTCCCGTCGAAGTCAATGGTGGCCTGATCTTCGTGCGCCTCGCCGCTGGCGCGGAGCACACCTGCGGACTTACGACGGCTGGTGAGACCTACTGCTGGGGTCGCGACATCGCGTTGGGAGACGGGCAGGGCACGTCGGACAGTCTTGAACCCTCTCCGGTGTCGGGTGACCTGACCCTTGTAACCGTGGTCGCTGGAGCCTTTCATAGTTGTGGGCTGACTGGGAACGGCCAAGCATACTGCTGGGGCGAGCGCCCCGGACGATCCGGTCACAACCCGGTTCCGGTGCAGGTACCAGGCGACTATTCGTTCACCAGTATCACGGCGGGCGGGGGGCGCCACACCTGCGGACTGACGGCCGAACGACCTGTTTGCTGGGGGCCGAATGGCCGGGGACAACTCGGCAATGGGGAGGGAGGTGACATCAACGACCGGGAGGACATACCGGTTGAGGTGGAAACCAACGGTGCACAGTTCATCGCGCTTTCGGCCGGGGGCTTGCACTCGTGCGCCCTGACCATCGCCGGAGAGGCGATGTGTTGGGGCTTCAACGGCAGCGGCCAGATTGGCGATGGAACTCAGGCGCGGCACTTGGTGCCGGTCGCGGTGGCTGGGGGAGTCCGTTTCAACTCGATTGCAGCTGGGATGAACCAGACGTGCGGGCTGGCCAAGGACGATACGCTGTATTGCTGGCTGGGAATCCCGGCTCAGCTCTCGCCTGAGCTCAAGTTCGAATCGGTGGCATCGGGGGGGCAGCACAGCTGCGCAGTTGCGCTGTCAGGTGCGGCATACTGTTGGGGTGCAAACTTCGCGGGCCAACTCGGTGACGGGACGACCGAGCAACGACTCGAGCCTGACCTCGTGAGGCGTCGTTGAATCCGGAGGTGCCCGGCCAGCGGGCTATCCGTATCGCCTCATCCCTGCAACGGATCGCACCTGTGCCGGGTCCCGTCCAAGGGGTAGGTCACCGAGTTCGGGTCTCGTGGAAGCTGCCGAGAGGTCTCAACTACACATGGCAACGCGTGTACCGGCCCCGGGCCCTGCGGGCCCCCTGCTGCAACGCTACGGCTCGTCACGTCCCGTGCGGGGCACCGGACGCGCCGAGCTCTCATGGTTCGGCAACGCTGGCACGTTATGCGTGACACCTGGTCATTAAAATCACAGACTGCAATGGACGACGGCACCACCACCACTGAGGATCCAGGGGGAACGCGACCGAAACCATTCGCGTTCACTCTCATGCCATTTGTTGCCGAGTTTGATGACGTATATAAGCTCGCAATCAAGCCCGCGTGCGAAGCTGCAGGAGCATACTGTGAACGCGTTGATGAGCAGATGTTTGAGGAGTCGATTCTGCAGCGGATCTACAACCAACTAGCGAAGGCCGATGTGGTAATCGCTGATCTTTCAGAACGGAACCCAAACGTTTTCTACGAGACCGGTTACGCGCATGCCCTGGGAAAGCCGGTAATATTGCTCACTCGAAGCGCTAGTGACATACCATTCGACCTGAAGCACCATCACCATATCATCTATGGCAGTAGCTTAAGCCACCTACGGGACGAGTTGGAGATAAGAGTAAGGTGGTATCTCGAGATCAGCGCTTCTTCTCACGGAATTCTGTCCTCGTCGGAGCAGTTGGTCTTTTATGCCGATAAACAAGAGGTAAGAGAAGGCGCGGTAGTGCATGTGGAGGGACGACGGTTGGAGTGGGAAGTGGTCTCCATACCGTTTGGAGTGGTGTTTCAAAACGCGTCCCCACGGATTTATCGGGGGTATGATCAACTCGGATTCATTGTGCCAGAGGCAGTGGAGTTACGAGATCCCGATAGTGAGCGTCCGAACGAAGGGTCTGTGCCCCTTCCGGATGAGCGCATATTGATTCTTTACAGAGACTTGCCACGCATTTACCCTAAGGCATGGGAGTCAGTCCGCTTTGAGGCAGTTTTTAATCCGATCCGCAATCCGGAACTGGTCGAGGGTATTCCAATGACTATTAGGATGTTCACACCTGTAGGACCACGGGATATGAACATCACCTTGCGTCTAGCAGACAGAGACCACGAGGAGAAGGACAGTGCCGAAGGTCGGCGCGACGCATAACTGTGCCGGTTCCCGGTTCCGAGGCCGTTAGCGGGGCCCCTCCAACCTCCCATGGGGCCGCCAAGGCCAGGACGCGGCCGTTTGACCGTGTCCGGAACGCACCTCCCCCCTTCGGACCGGCGAGATCCGTTTCTTGCGGTGTTGATCGACGCTGGCCACTCGGTTGGCGACATCGAGGTACTTGACGTGGCTTCGGACCACCTCCCATGCGTGTCGGCGCTCAAGTGAGCCGAACCCCCGAAGCCGTGTGCGCGTGGGGCGCACAGAGAGACGGTGAAGATGCCGCAGCGGCGTGCTCGTGTCCCCCGCGTTGGTGTAGCGGCGCGGGAACGAGCGCGTGATCGCGCTGTCGGGCTGGTGGTGCTAGCTCCACGCGAACTCATCAAGGGGCGTGCGCGAAGGCAAGGTGCTGGCCGAGCACTTCCGGGTGGACTACAATCTGGAGCGGCCGGACCTGTGGCCCGGCTATCTGACGCCGGCGGAAAGGGGAGTTGGCGCTCGTTCGGTGGCGCTG
The DNA here is from genome assembly GCA_040905325.1 of Gemmatimonadota bacterium. Classification (GTDB taxonomy): domain Bacteria; phylum Gemmatimonadota; class Gemmatimonadetes; order Longimicrobiales; family Gaopeijiaceae; genus JBBDRS01. The sequence goes on along the minus strand of JBBDRS010000038.1, from coordinate 58,191 downwards.
GATCCGCTCCTCCGCGTTGCGGGGGAAGCTTCTGAGGGGAGGTTGTACTCACACTCCCATAACACCTGATACTGAGAACGGGGGCATTCCACTGGAGCGCTGGATAATCGAGTTGGGTGTGAAGGCGCTGCGTGCGCTCGCTGGTCAGGGTCTGGATCTCCCGATGTAGCCAGCGTCGGTCCTCGGCCTCGCGGCTCGGCACCCGGACGACATTCGACACATCGCGTTCGCCGGCCGCATGCCGACACAGTTGTCGCAGCAGACCTCGCACGTCCAGCCCGTCGCTCGTTCGGCGCCTCGGGCGACGGTTCAGCTCGATGTGCGAGGATTCGACCACGGGGAGCGCTCCCCCAGTCTGCATGGTCGTCGCTTGTGGGTGCCGAGGGGACGCCCATGCGGGTCGGGATCCGTAGCACCTTGGGTGGCACAACGAGAACCGATTCGGGGAGTGAAGACGTCCCGAAGACATATGGAGGTGTCAGATGGCAGGATTCTGGATGATCAGGGCGGGCGAGGGCGGACACTTATTCGACGTCTTCGAGAGGGAGGGGGTCGTGGCGATCGGCTGGGTCGATGCAGGGGATCTATCGCCCTTCACATCCCTCGAGCAGATTCGTGATCGGGTCGCCACGGCCTATCCCGAAATGAAGCCAGGAGCCATCGCGAGCTCAGCCTCCATGGTATACAAGTTTCGTGCGGTGATCGACCGTGGGGACAAGGTGATCACGTACGACCCCGAGAAGCGCGAATACCTGCTTGGCACGATCAACGGAGACTACCAGTATCGGGCCGACCTCCTCCAGGGTCACCCGAATACGCGCAAGGCACAGTGGGACAGTCGCTTGAGCCGTGATGACCTCAGCACGGCCTCGAAGAACACGCTGGGCAGCACGCTCACCGTGTTCGAGCCTGGGGATTCCGTGCTGTCGGATGTGCAGGAGGTCCTCCGAGGCAAGCGAGGACCTGCGTCGGAGGCCGAGGAGGAAGAGCAGGAGGAGGAGTTTGAGATCATCCTCCGGGACACCCTCAGCCGGTCACACGAGTTCATCAAGGATCGGATCCTGTCGCTCGACCCGGACGAGATGGAGACGTTGGTTGCCGCGCTACTCCGGGCCCTGGGCTATAAGACCCGAGTAACCCCGAAGGGCCCGGACCAGGGGCGAGATGTTGTAGCGTCGCCGGATGGACTGGGATTTCAGAACCCTCGGGTGGTCGCGGAGGTAAAGCACCGTGCACGGGAATCGATGGGAGCCGAGAAGATCCGGGGCTTCGTGGGAGGGCTCCGGGGAGGGGACCGGGGACTCTACGTCAGCACCGGCGGATTCACCAGGGAGGCGAGGTACGAGGCTGAGCGCGCCACTGTGCCTGTCACGCTGGTCGACTCGGATTACTTGGCGTCGCTCGTCGCCGAGCACTACGAGGGGTTCGACTCGGAAGGACGGAGCCTGGTTCCGCTGAAGAAGGTTTACTGGCCCATGTCGTGAGAAGGGTGTACTGATCCACGTGGATGTTGGAAGAGCACGTATGCGCATTCTAAAGAACAGCGGTTCGGACCGGGTGGTTGACCAGCTGCGGCCGATCTCCACGAACGGGGAGGGGTCGCTCGATCTCGCGACACCCGCGTTCTCCCTCTTCGCCTTCGACGAGTTGAGGGAGGTGTTAGAAGCGCTCGACGAGGTTCGGATGATTCTCCCGCCGGATGGGAGCGACCTGAGACTGCACGGGGACGAAGCCGACCGGCCGGCTCGGAATCGCCTTCAGACGGGATGGCTTGCTCGGAGGTGTGCGGAGTGGCTCGAAGGGTCCGTCCGACTGCGACGCTCATCCACCTTGATGCCGCAGGCGGCGCTCGTCCTGAGAGACGGAGACAGGAGTGCGACGCGGGGCATCACGGGGTCTTTCGCCTTCACCTCGGAGGGCCTCGGCGTAGCTCCGGGGAACGCCATGAGCCTCATCCATGCCGCGGAGTCCGATGCGGAAAGCCAGATGGTGGCTGAGTGGTTTGAGAACCAGTGGAGCAGCCAAGGGGAGGGTGAGACGGCTGCCCAAGAGTTCGTTTCTATGCTCCGAGGGCTGGCGGCCGACCGGCCTCCCGCACTCACCTACGCCACCATCCTCCGCGCCATTTTCGGCGATGGTGAGGAGGAACTCGATGAAGAAAAGGTGGTCAAGTCGGCCACCGGCATCCGCGACACCGCGGTCTGGAACAAACTCTACAAGTTCCAACGGGATGGCGTCGTAGGAGCCATCGACAAACTGAATCGATTCGGCGGCTGTATCATCGCTGACAGCGTTGGGCTCGGGAAAACCTTCGAGGCCCTGGCGGTCATCAAGTACCACGAGCTCAGGAACGACCGGGTGCTTGTCCTTTGTCCGAAGCGACTCCGTGAGAACTGGACGGTCTACGCGCTGAACGACCGGAGAAACATCCTCGCCAAGGACCGATTCAACTACGACGTCCTGAATCACACCGACCTCTCGCGGGACTTCGGGACCTCCGGCGACATCGACCTGGCGCACATCAACTGGGGCAACTACGACCTCGTGGTCATCGACGAGTCCCACAACTTCCGGAACAAGCGTACGCCGAAGAAGGGCGGGGAGACTCGCTACGACCGCCTGATGAACCGCATCATCCGCCAGGGGGTCAAGACGCGAGTGCTCATGCTCTCGGCAACTCCGGTGAACAACCGGTTGGCGGACCTGCGCAATCAAATCGCCTTCGCGACTGAGGGGGACGACGCGGCCCTGGCGGATGAGGGGATCGCGAGCATCGACGCTACCACCCGGTTGGCCCAGAAGCAGTTCAACCGGTGGCTGGAGATGCCGGACCAGGATCGCACTCCCGGAGCCCTCGTCGACATGCTCGGCTTCGGGTACTTCACCCTTCTGGACCGGCTCACCATTGCCCGGTCTCGCCGACATATCGAGACCTATTATGGAACGGAGGAGACCGGCACTTTCCCGGAGCGACTGCCACCTCAGAACATCCGTCCCGATGTCGACTCACGTGGAGAGTTTCCCTCCATCCGGGACATCAACAACGAAATCCGGCGCCTCAACCTGGCCTCCTACGCACCCCTCAGGTACGTCTTCGAGCACAAGCAGCGAGCATACGACGAGAAGTACAGCACGGAGATTCGGGGAGGAGAGGGCTTCTTTCGTCAGGTAGACCGGGAGGAGAGCCTCATCCACCTGCTCCGGGTGAACCTCCTAAAGCGAATGGAGAGCTCGGTTACCTCCTTCGCGCTGACGGTGCAGCGCCAGCTTGCCGATGTGGAGCGGATGCTGGAGCGCATCGAGGCCGGGGTCGAGGATGTGGAGGAGTTGGACATCGAAGACGTGGACCTGGACGACCCCACCTTCGAGAGCCTCCTGGTGGGGAAGAAAATCAAGGTCCTCCTGACCGATGTGGACCTGAAACGTTGGAAGCAGGACCTCATCGAAGACCGAAACCGTCTCGCGACCCTTCACTCGGCTGCTGCGGCCATCGATGCGACTCGCGACGCGAAGCTCGCCGCCCTCAAGGAGGTCATTCGCGGGAAATGCGAGGAGCCTCTGAACTCCGGCAACCGCAAGCTCGTCGTATTCACCGCGTTCGTCGACACGGCGGAGTACCTGTACAACGAGCTGGCGCCATGGGCGAAGCGTGCACACGGACTTGAGGCCGCCCTTGTCACGGGGTCGGGCCGAAACCGCGTTACGCTTGCGGGTCTGAGGACCGACATGAGCTCGATTTTGTCGGCGTTCGCCCCGGTAGCGAAGGAACGCCCCGAGGAGCTGGCGGAGGAGGGGGAGGTCGAGCTGTTGATTGCCACCGATTGTATCTCGGAGGGTCAGAATCTCCAGGACTGCGATTGGGTCGTCAACTTCGACATCCACTGGAACCCCGTGCGCATCATCCAACGGTTCGGAAGAATCGACCGCATCGCGAGCCCGAACGACAGGATTCAGCTCGTGAACTTCTGGCCAAATCTGGAGCTGGAGGAGTACATCAACCTGGAGCAGCGCGTGAGCGGTCGGATGGTCCTGCTCGATGTGTCGGCCACCGGTGAAGAGAATCTCATCGAACGGCAGTCTGGCGACCTGATGAACGACCTGGAGTACCGACGGAAGCAGCTCCTGAAGCTCCAGGAGGCTGTCATCGACATTGAGGACCTCTCCTCGGGTGTCTCGATAACCGACCTGACCCTGACGGACTTCCGCATCGACCTGGCCGAGTTCGAGCGGTCCAAGCCGGGGCTGGTCTCTGAGGAGCCCCTCGGGACGTTCGCGGTGGTGCGCTCCCGCGACCTCGCCATCCCAGCGGGAGCGCTCTTCTGCCTCCGTGCCGAGACGGAGGCTGCCCACCGCGGCCTGGAAGCTGACTATCCGTTGACTCCTCACTTCCTCGTTCATGTGGGGCAGGACGGGACAGTGGCACTCCCCTATCCGCAGGCGAAACAGCTCCTCGACGAGGTGAAGCGACTCTGCGCCGGACGCGACCTACCAGACGCCGAGGCCAGCGCCGGGTTTCGGAATCGCACGCGCGATGGGAAAGACATGGAGGACGTGCGCAAGCTTCTTGCCTCGGCTGTGCGGTCCGTCGTCGGAAAGCGGGAGGAGCGAGCGGTGGAGAGCCTCTTTCAGCCCGGCGGGACGCATGCGCTCAAGGGCGAGTTCGTGGGCATGAACGACTTCGAGGTGGTGGCCTTCCTGGTCATCACCGACGCGGCTGGGGGCGATGCGTAGCGTGTCGGAGGAGGCCGAGCTGGACGTGTCTCTCTACGAGTCCGCGCTGGAGCTTCCAGCCGATGCGGTGGTGGACCAACGGGTCCCGAAGAAGCTCCTCCTGGAGCACGGCGCCGTCACCTCGGCGGACCGCCGGCGGATTCGGGGGGGAGTCGAAGAAATCCGGTGGGTTGCGGCCCTGAAGCCGACGACCATCGGGGTGCCGGAGTACCGGGATGAGGTCCGAGAGTATCTGGAAGTCGCAGTGCTTCGCTTCCATCTCCGTGAGGGCGCCGAAGCGGCTCGCCTCGTTGAGCTCCTTCATCGCGCCATCCCGTACCCGGCATTCGTTCTTGCGGAAGGGCCGTTCGGGGTGGAGATGTCCCTGGCACACAAGCGGGTGTCCCAGGCTGAGATGGGCGTGTCAGTGCTCGATGGTAGATTACGAAAGGTGCGACCGGCAGACACCGATGCGTCTGAGGTGCTCGCTGACTTGAGGAGTGCCCTGCCAGTGGCACGACAGCCGCGGAAGCATCTCTACGCGCTATACGAAGGGTGGCTCGATGTGCTGACCACCTTCGAGGTTGCTCGGCTGTCGGGGAGATTCGAGAGGGCCGAGTCGCCGGAGCGGGGAAAGGGCCGGCGGGAGGCCCTGGATGAGTTTCGGGATTTGGAGGCCCGGATTGCGAAACTGAGCCGGGCGGCCAGGAGCGAGCGACAGATGGCGCGTCGCGTGGAACTGAACCTCGAAGTGAACAAGTTGAAGGCTGCGCTCGACGCAGTGCGCTCACGACTCTGAACACAGGAACCCTTGATGGAGAAGCTTGAGGCCGGACATCCGGACACGCAATCGGAGGACATCGTAGCGGAAAACATCGACCGCCTCAGGGAGCTGTTTCCGGAAGCGTTCACCGAGGGGCAGGTGGACTTCGAGGTGCTCCGAGAGCTCCTCGGCGATGCCGTCGAGACCGGCGATGAGAAGTACGGTCTCACTTGGCACGGGAAGCGGAAGGCCCGTCGGCTCGCGCTCACTCCCTCCACCGGGACACTCCGGCCGGCTCCGGAGGAGAGCGTGGACTGGGATACCACGCAGAACCTGATGATTGAAGGGGATAACCTGGAGGTCTTGAAGCTGCTTCAAAAATCCTACGCCGGGAAGGTGAAGCTCATCTACATCGACCCGCCGTACAACACGGGGAGTGACTTCGTGTATCCCGATGACTTCCGGGACAACATCAAGAACTATCTGGAACTCGTCGGACAGGTGGATGGGGAAGGGAAGAAGGTGTCGAGCAACACGGATGCGGGCGGGCGGTTTCACACCACATGGTTGAGCATGATGTATCCGAGACTGAAGCTCGCTCGGGGGCTACTTCGACCGGATGGAGTCTTGTTCGTGACCATCGACGACGGCGAAGTCGCACAGCTCAAGCTGCTTCTCTGTGAGGTGTTTGGGGAAGAAAACTTCGTCGCTTCTGTGGCGTGGCAGAAGCGGAGCTCTCCTGATGCTCGGGACACGATTGGGTCCGTCCACGACTGGCTACTGTGCTTCGTGCGAGATGCTCAACATGTGAAGGATGCTATCGGCAAGATGCCTCTCAGCCCCAAGCGGAAGGAAGCGTACTCTAACCCCGATGGGGACCCCAGAGGGCCGTGGGCGTCAGTAGACATGACGGGCATGACGGGGAGAGCCACGAAGGACCAATACTTCCCCGTCGAGCTGCCGAGTGGGCGAACGGTCCGCCCGCCGGAGGGCAGAAGCTGGGGGCTAGTCCAAAGGACCTTCGAGGAACTGCGAGATGATAACCGCATTTGGTTCGGGAAGGATGGCGACAACGTGCCGCGCATCAAGCGGTTCCTGAACGAGTCGGACGGGCAAGTGGTGCCATCGCTTTGGAGCATGAAGGAGGTAGGTAGCAACGACGAAGCAAAAAAGGAAGTAAATGCGCTGATGGGGGTGCCTGGTGTGTTCGACACCCCGAAACCTCGTCGGCTGATCCAGCGAATCGTCCAGATTGCGACTGAACCCCAGAGGGAGGACATCGTTTTGGACTTCTTCGCTGGCTCAGGTACGACCACACACGCCGTGTGGGCTCAGAATGCGGCGGACGCCGGCACGAGGCGGAGTATCCTGGTCCAGCTGCCCGAACCACTCGACCTCGAGCGGCGAGAACAACGTGCTGCGGCGCAGTTCTGCGAGTCCGCTGGGCTTTCCCTCAACCTCGCGGAACTCACAAAGGAGCGCCTACGCCGGGTTAGGAAGGAGATTGTGGCGGATGGGGAGGGCGAGCCGCAGGATCTTGGCTTCCGGGTCTTCAAGCTCGATTCCTCGAACATCCGCCCTTGGGACCCGCAACCCGAGGACCTTGAGGCGACCCTGTTCGACAGCGTTGACCACCTGAAGGACGACCGCACCGAAGACGACATCCTCTTCGAGGTTCTCCTGAAGCTGGGTCTGGACCTCACCGTTCCCATCGAGGAACGGTCCATCGCCGGCAAGCGCGTTCACAGCATCGGGGGAGGGGTGCTTTTCGTTTGTCTCGCAACGGACATCCAAGCGGAAGACGCGGAGACACTGGCCATGGGAATCGTGAACTGGCGCGATGAACTGGAGCCGGTCGGGGAGGTTTCGGTCGTCTTCAGGGACAGCGGCTTCGAGAGCGACGTCGCCAAGTCGAACGTTGCGGCCATCCTGGAGCAGCATGGTGTTGAGACCGTGCGGAGCCTCTGAGCACCATGAAACTACATTTCGACCCCAATCTCGACTTCCAGCTTCAGGCTATCGAAGCGGTCTGCGACCTCTTCCGCGGGCAGGAGGTGAGCCGGACGGAGTTCACCGTGACGGAGGAGGCGCTGGGCCTCCAGTTGCCTCTCGATGAGGCGACGGCTGCCCTTGGGGTAGGGAACCGCCTCACGCGCCTGGACGATGAGATTCTAAAGAATCTGAGGGAGGTCCAACTCCGAAACGGTATCGCACCGTCGGAAAACCTCGTGTCCGGGGACTTCACGGTGGAGATGGAGACCGGGACGGGCAAGACCTACGTCTACATCCGCACCATCTTCGAGCTCAACAAGCGGTACGGGTTCACGAAGTTCGTCATCGTGGTCCCCTCCGTTGCCATCAAGGAGGGGGTCTACAAGACCCTGGAGATTACCGAGGACCACTTCCGAACCCTGTATGCGAACGAGCCGTTCGAGTACTTCCTGTACGACTCCAGTCGCATGGGCGAGGTGCGCAACTTTGCCACGAGCCCACACATCCAAATCATGGTGGTCACGGTCGGTGCCATCAACAAGAAGGATGTCAACAACCTCTACCAGGACAGTGAGAAGACGGGCGGCGAAAAACCGATTGACCTCATCCGAGCGACCCGTCCCGTTCTCATCGTGGACGAACCGCAAAGCGTCGATGGGGGCCTGAGCACCGGGAGGAAGGGCCGGGGGAAGGAAGCCTTGGAGGCGATGAATCCCCTCGCCACGCTCCGGTACTCAGCAACCCACGTGGACAAGCATCACATGGTATATCGCCTGGATGCGGTCGATGCCTATGAACGAAAGCTTGTGAAGCAAATCGAGGTGGCGTCCGCCACGGTCGAAGACGCTTTCAACCACCCCTACGTGCGGCTCGAATCGGTCCGGAACTTACGGGGAGACATCAGCGCGCGGGTGGAGGTCAATGTTCCGGGAGCGTCAGGACCTCGCCGTGAGTCGAAGGCGGTCTACCACGGTGACGACCTAGAGCAGGTGACGGACTCGGCGCTCTACAAGGACTTCACCATCGGTCAAATTTCCGTTCGCGAAGGGGACGAGTTCATGGAGCTCCGTGTCCCTGGTGATGAGAAGTGGCTCAGGGAGGGAGAGGTCTACGGGGACGTCGACCAGATGGCGGTCCAGCGTGAAATGATTCGGCGGTCCATTCGGGAGCACCTCGACAAGGAGAAGCGGTTACGACCTCGTGGCATCAAGGTGCTGACCCTTTTCTTCGTGGACAGGGTGGAGCACTACCGCCAGTACGACGAGGAGGGTAAACCGGTCAAGGGACCGTTCGCACGCATCTTCGAGGAAGAGTATCGACGGCTCGCGAACCACCCACACTACCGAACGCTCTTAGAGGAAGTCGACCTCTCGGCCGAAGTGGAGGAGGTACACAACGGCTACTTTGCGGTCGACAAGAAGAAAAACTGGACGGAGTTGGATTTGACGGCTGAGGGCCGACTCCGTAACCAGCGTAGTCGTGAGGCAGCGGAACGGGCCTACAGCCTCATCATGCGGGAAAAGGAGAAGCTTCTGAGCCTCGATGAACCCCTGAAGTTCATCTTCTCGCATTCCGCGCTTCGCGAGGGCTGGGACAATCCCAACGTCTTCCAGATTTGTACGCTTCGGGACATCCAGACCGAGCGAGAGCGCCGGCAGACCATCGGCCGCGGACTCCGCCTCTGCGTCAACCAGGAAGGGCATCGGGTCCATGGGTTCGAGGTGAACACCCTCACCGTGGTGGCGCGGGAGGGTTACAAGGAGTTCGCGGAAAAGCTTCAGAAAGAGATTGAACGTGAAACCGGAATCCGCTTCGGTGTCGTGACCCGTCACGAGTTTGCCGGGGTCACGGTCACCGATGAAGAAGGGGAGGCGAGGCCGCTTGGGAAGGATGGGTCCGAACGGCTCTGGGAGCACCTCCGAGCCAGGGAGTACGTCGACGGGAAGGGAAGGGTGACGGACGCCCTAAGAGGCGCCCTGAAGAGCAAGGCGCTTGAACTTCCCGAAGAGCTCACCTCTCAGCGGCCTCAGGTGGAGGCCATCCTTCGCAAGCTGGCAGGACGCCTGGAGGTCAAGAACGCTGACGAGCGACGGCAGGTGCCCGTCCGGCGCCAGGTGCTCCTAAGCGAGGACTTCCGTAAGCTCTGGGACCGAATCAAGCACCGAACCACCTATCGGGTCAACTTCGACAACGACGCGCTCATAGAGACGTGTACGAAGGCGCTCCAGAACGCCCCACCCATTCCGAGAACGCGGCTCCAGTGGCGGCGCGCGGACCTCCAGATTGGTAAGGCCGGGGTCAGTGCAAAGGAGACGGGGGGGGCCGAGACTATCGCCCTGCGGGAGGAGGACATCGAGCTTCCCGACCTCCTGACGGAGCTTCAGGACAAAACCCAGCTCACCAGGCGGAGCATCTACCGCATCGTGTCCGGAAGCAGACGCCTCGACGACTTCGGGCGAAACCCCCAGCAGTTCGTCGAGCTTGCCGCGGCCGCAATCGCCCGGTCGAAGCAGGCCGCGCTCGTTGACGGCATCAAGTACCAACGCATCGGGGACGGGGACTACTACGCCCAGGAGCTGTTTGAGGAGGAGGAGCTGACCGGCTACCTCAAGAACATGCTGGAGGACACCGAGAAGTCGGTGTTCGAGGCCGTCGTGTACGACTCGGATACGGAGAGGGAGTTCGCCGAAGAGATGGAGCGAACCGACGCCGTGAAGGTCTACGCCAAGCTTCCAGGCTGGTTCACGGTCCCGACGCCCCTCGGAACGTACAATCCGGATTGGGCGGTAGTCGTTTCCGGCTCGGATGGCACCGACCGCCTCTACTTCGTCGTCGAGACGAAGAGCAGCCTATATGCCGATGACCTCCGCGCGAAGGAGGAAGGCAAGATTGAGTGCGGCAAGGCGCACTTCCAGGCGCTTATGGTCAAGGAGAGTCCGGCAAGGTACAAGGTGGCACGGAGGTTGGAGGACGTGATGGCGGAGGTGAGGTGAGCGCGCAAAGGACCCACACCATGGAGCTCATCGCGAACATTTGGCCAGTGGTCGACGCCCGAACTGGGATCGTCCTTCGCTATTTCGCGCGAGCCTACGCAATCGCGGCCCCCGACGAAGTGATCCGCGAGGTCCTCCGGGCTCTTGCTCCAACCGACTTCCGAATCGCCCAGATGTTCACCATCCCAAGGCGGCTTAGCCTAACGTCGGAGCACGGGACAATCGTTGGAGCTGTTGACGTCGCAGGGTTCCAGGCACATTCCTCGCTCATCCTGGAATCGGCTTTTCGAGAGCTCGAAACGGGATTTGCGCCGCGTCAAGGACTGGCAGTCGAGGGGCCGGAGGACGGCGTGGCGGCCATCGGGATCATCCCTCGGTTCTCCGAGGAGCCATATCTGATGTTCACGGCCCTTCTCGAAATGCCGGATGGCCGACTCGTCCCTCAGGTTTCCTCCTGATCGGGTCTGGCCCTAGGAAAGGCCCAGATCACGGCGAGGACGGCGTCACCGAACTGTAGGGCAGGCACGAATGCAGTCTCAGTTGATGAAGGCTGCCGCCTAGAGTCTCACTCTCAGCCGAAGTGTCCACCTTACACCGTTGCTCATGTCCACGCCTTAGCCGGCGTTGACAAGACCCAGCGAAGGGACGGTTCGGCACCGGTGGATCCGGGGGCGGGAGCAGTGACTACGCTCCGCCGTTTGGACACGCCGTGGACACGGAAGCCCCGAAAGCATCCGAAAAGCCAGGAAACGCAACGAAACCCGGAAAACCCGAAAGGCCCCACCTCCCTTAAGGAAATGGAGCCTTCCGAGTTCAGCCGGAAACCCTCGACAGGACTGCAAATCCTTCATCCCCGGTTCGAATCCGGGCGGCGCCTCTAACCTCGCGGCACCCTCCCCCCTCAATAGCCCGGTCCGGTGCGGCACCCAGCAGCCTGCCGCCCGGATCAGCGCGACGAGCGAAGCGAGTCAGCTCATCCGGGCGGCGCCTCTTGGCTTCCGGGTCTTCCACAACCGATTGGACACGGTTTTGACCCGCCGCTGGATGAAAAAGATGACCCGCGGGCTTTCCCTGTCTTTGAGGAGCGGTTATGAAATGGCTCGCAGCTCAGCCGTCCTCACGATCCAGCCATCGCCCTTCGGTACAAGGACGAGCTCGTAGGTCGAACCGTACACGCCCGAAATTGGGTTCTGCTCCTTCGCCTCCTCTATGTAACTCACGTAGAGAACCTCATGCTCCTCGTCGCCGGAGCGAGGCGTGATGCGAACGATCACTTTACCGCCGTATAGTCGACACCTCGGCTCTGGCGGGGTCCGTAGGAGCCTTTCATCGATGCAGTCGACTGCATGGTGTCGGCTGCCCACGATCACCCCATGGACAGCGGCCAGGTCGGTCAGGATCTCCTCTATATTCGACGCGTTGAGCCAATCTGCGATGCCTTCGCGTTCAAGTAGGACGTCGCTCGGGCCGACTCCTGTCTCGTGCAGCAGCCACTCGAGCGCAGTTTCGAGAACATCGCATTTTGCCCCGCAGGCCCGGTCAAGGCGCGTCTCCACCTCGGTAGGGGTTTGTCGCCCCTGTCCGTCGAACCCTGGGTCAGCTTCACCACATCCCAAGAGCACAGTGAGCGCGAGGAGGAAAGGGATAATTCTCACAATGCCCTCCATGCCTCGGGTTGGAGTGTTTCAGCGCTTCCCCGCTCACTTCACATGAGCTGGCACGGAGCCGGAGGGGCCTCGCCGGAACGGTGCGACGGGGCCGACGTGGCGTGGTCCTGGGCGCAGAACATCTGGGTGGACATGCCGGGGTGAGGGGTCACCCTCCACCCGCTCGACCCGTCCGCGCTGTCCCCCGCTGCTGTACCCCTCCGGTCGCCGAAGCCGCCGTCCCCGGCCGCACCTGCGACCGACCGGCAGAGGCCGCGCTTCCGCCTCCGGTCGTGGGCCGAACCCCGCGCGTCCGCTGGCCCGCAGAGCTGGCCGCCCCCCTGTCGCTCGCCCCCGTCCTGGGGAGCGGCCGCGCGGTCGTCGGCACTCGCCGTGAAGTGGTCGGCACCGACCGCGACGTAGTCGGAAGGGACCGGGTCGCGGCACCACTCGCGCCGGACGACCGGGCGCCTGTATCACGGGCACGAGCAGGGAGCCTCACGGCTGGCGTGGTGCGGTCGGAGGAGCGCTCTCGGGCAGAGGCGCCGGTCCTCGCCCCGGCCGCCGGGTTGGTCCGGACGTTCGTCCCCGGCTGGCCCGTCGCGACAGCCGGGCGGGTGGTCGGGAGCGCGCCCTGCCGCTGCCCTCGGGCACCGGTAGTGCGCCCGGCCGCTCCAGTGTCCACCCGGTCCGACCCGGAGGGAACCGTGCGCCCCGTCCCACGGATGACCGTTGGGAGTCGATCCGTCGTGCCCCCGCCTGCATCAGCTGTCGTTCCCGAGGGGCGAGTGCGGGCTCCCGGCAGGACCTGCACCGGATTACCGCGGGCCGTTGGGGTCCCCTGAGCATTTCCTCCGGCCACGGCGCGCCTCGTTCGGAGGTCCGGAGGAGGAGCGGCCGAAGTCCTGCCGGCCGAGACGCCGCCCCCCTGCGTCTGTGGGGACACGGCTCGGCGCGTTGCCGGGGCGGAGGAGCCCGAGGGATCCTCCATATACCCCACGCGGGGCGCCGGAGCGGATGGACGATAGGCCCACCGGTCCGTGGGCCGCTGGATCACCCGAGGAGGCCGCACGACCCAGATCGAGGGCTGATAGACGTAGGTAGGTCCCCAGCCCGGTGCCCAGTAGCTACCGGCTACCCAGGAAGGTCCCCACCACGGATCGTACCAACCCCACCCCGACCCCACGTGTACGGTGAAGGACCACGAGGTCCGGGGACGGAAGCGATGCGTGAACCGGACCGGCACGACCGGATGGTGGACCGGCACCCAGTAGTATGGGTCCCACCAGTGGATCTGAGCCCACGGCCCAGGTGCCCCGTAGGCAAACGACCAGCGGGCGTAGTCGCTGCACCCCACAGGATACCCGTACCACGGGTCCCACAGGTCCCAGCAGGAGTGCGACCATGAGCGGGCCGCAGGGGAATGGTGTGCGCTCCCGTGTCGATGGGAGGCCGCCACAGCTGAGGCCGCATGCGAGATCCCCGTCGTCGTCACCCCCGCCGACAGCACGGTTCCATTGGAGCGGTGGGCGAGTCCTACGGAGGCTCCCTCGAACAGGGATCCTGATGACGCGAAGGTGGCCGAGACGGCCGTCTGCTGAGCGGAAACCGGGCTCGACAGCCCCACGATTCCGAGCGCGAGAGCCAAGAGCGGGAGGCACGTCCACGCGGGAGCGGTGCACCACTCGGAGGGTGGGGAAGACATGAACTCCTCCTGGGCGAGAGGGGCGGGGACCACAGGAGTCCCCGGACGGCCCGAGACGGTCGCCGTATCCTGTATCTTGGTCATACCGCACTTCCGGTGGCAAGGTTTCACTTCCACCCGATCCGCTTGGAGTCCCGCGGAGGGGTCCGCCTCGGAAATCGGAGCCCGTACTTGTCCGGAAGCCGCTTCCTATGTAGGCTAGAAGCTCGTAGGACGTTTCTCCCGGGCCCGATTCCAGGGTCCGGTCTCCCCGGAAGCATTCGGCTTCCGGACGTGTGCCCCGGATTTCCCCCAACGCGACTACGACGGAACGTGACCAAAGATCGATGGCTCGGTGTGCTGGAAGTGTTGTCTGGCGGCTCGGGATTCGTGCGTCGACGCGACGCAGGCTACCTCCCGAGCCCGGATGACGTCTATGTGAGCGGAAAGCTCGTCTCCCGTTTCGGGCTGAGGACCGGGGACGAGATCTCCGGAAGTGTGGGCGGCCGCCCGAAGAACGGAAAGGCGGCCCCCCTCTCCCGCCTCGAGCTCGTGAATGACCGACCTCCGGAGGAGGCGAAGGACCGACCCACCTTCGACCGGCTGAGCGCCCAGCATCCCGACGAGCAGCTCAAGCTGGAATGCGACATCATGGGACCGAGTGGACCGGACTACACCAACCGCGTCATCGACCTCTTCTGTCCCCTCGGGAAGGGCCAGCGCTCGATGATCGTGGCACCGGCGAAGGCCGGAAAGACCACGGTCCTGCAGCGGGTGGCGGAGGGCATCGTCAGGAACCACCCCGAATGCTCGCTCTTCATGCTCCTGGTGGACGAACGGCCCGAGGAAATCACGGAGATGGAGATGTGCGGCTTCGGAGAGGTTGTCGCGTCTTCCTTCGATTTCCCAGCGGACCGGCACGTCGCGCTAGCCGAGATCACCCTCGAGCGAGCCCGGCGTCGGGTCGAGATGGGGCAGGATGTGGTGATCATCCTGGACTCCATCACGCGCCTTGCCAGGGCCCACAATACGACCGAGGACGGGAGCGGGAAGACCCTCTCCGGCGGCCTTGACGCCACCGCGCTGGAACGGCCGAAGCGGCTCCTGGGAAGTGCCCGGAAGATTGCTCAGGGGGGCGGATCGCTCACCATCGTGGCAACGGCGCTCGTGGACACCGGTTCCCGCATGGACCAGGTCATCTTCGAGGAGTTCAAGGGGACCGGCAACAGCGAACTGGTTCTGAGCCGGGACCTGGCGGACCGCCGAATCTTCCCTGCCATCGATCTGGTGGGCTCTGCGACGCGCCGGGAGGAACTGCTTCTGGACGAGGAGGCGCTCCTCCTCTCGCGGGCGCTCCGGCGTCAGTTCGCGGGGTCGGCCCCCGCCGACGCGATGACGGAGCTCCTGGGAGTGATGAAGCGGACGAAGACGAACGCCGAGCTGTTGGAGATGAGCAGGGCGAACCGCTGAACTCAGCGGCTGTTAGTGGTTACCTCGGCGGACCGCATGCCCCCGTCAGGGGCCACTTCCTGCCGCTCCAGGACGTCCGACTCCACAAGGCGGCTCAGGGCATCCAGCGAAGCCTCCATCTGTGCCCCCTGCAGGTCGTCCATCCGCCCCGCCAGATAGCCCAGGAGGGGGTTCCAGCCGAAGTCCCCCTCCTCCCTCCAGACGACCCGGGTGCCCTCGCCCATGGGATCCACGTGCATGGTCCCCGCGATTCGGATGGCCCCCCCTTCAACCTCCACCTCGTAGGTCACCCTCCCGGGTGATTCGAGCGAGGTGATTCGGAACTCCCCCTCTCCATAGCCCGGATCGTCCCAGCGATGACCGGACCCTTCACCGCGTTCCGGCCCGAAGTACTCCACATCGGACTCGGGCGCCGGGGTCCAGCGCGTCCAGCCGCGTGCGCCGTCCACATAGGGGAGGACGAGATCGGCCGGCGCATCCAGCGTACGGGTGCGCTCCGCCGACCACTCGCTCGGAAGGAGGTACCCCAGTGCGAGAAGGGCGAGAAGCAGGAGGCCGATGCCCCCGAACGCGAATGCGATGATGCGGAACAGCTTCACCGGCAGACGCCGTCATGGGTCGAGCGACCCGCCTGCCGCGGCCGCCCGCTTCTCCCCGACCCCATCAATCGCCCCCCGCCCGGGAGAACTCCACCAGACGTGAAACGCCCTCGTCCAACGTCTCCTGGCGCTTGCAGAAGGCGAAACGGACCAGGCTGCGTCCGGCGTCGCCGTTGAAGAAGCTGCTCCCTGGGACGGGCGTCACTCCCGCGGACCGGGAGAGCTCCAGGCTGAACGCCGTATCGTCCAGCTCCGAGAGGGACGAGAAGTCGGCCAGAATGTAGTAGGCTCCCTCGGGAGGCCGGCACTCGAAACCGGCCGAACGAAGGCCATCGACCAGGAAATCTCTCCGAGCGCGGTACTCCTCCATGAGACCATCGAAGTAGCCGACGCCGAACTCCTCGATCGCAAAGGCCCACGCCTCCTGCAGTGGAGCGGGTGCACCGACCGTCAGGAAGTCGTGGACCTTTCGGATGGCCTCGCTGAGCGATGGGGGGGCCACCACCGATCCGAGGCGCCACCCGGTCACGGCGAAGGTCTTCGACGCTCCCGACACCGTGATGGTGCGTTCGCGCATGCCCGGCAGGGTCGCCAGGGGCACGTGGTCTCCGTCGTAGACGATGCATTCGTAGATTTCGTCCGTGATCGCCACGAGGTCTCGCTCCCGACAGATGCGCGCCACCTCCCCCAACTCCTTCCCGTCGAAGACCCGGCCCGTGGGGTTGTTGGGGGTGTTGATCACGAGCGCCCGGGTACGCGGCCCGATGGCGCGCTCGAGCCGTTCCGGGTCGAATCGGTAGTGCGGCGGGTCCAGCGCCAGGAACCGGGCCGTCGCGCCGGCCAGCAGCGCGTCGGGGGCGTAATTCTCGTAGTACGGCTCCAGGACGATCACCTCGTCGCCCGGGTCGAGAAGGCCAAGGAAGACGGACGCCATGGCCTCGGTCGCGCCGCAGGTGACGGTGACCTCCTTGTCCGGATCCACGTCCATGGCGTATCGCTCGCCATACCACCGCGAGATCGCCCGGCGAAGACGGTCCGCCCCCCACGTCACCGCGTACTGGTTCACGTCCTCGGCGATGGCCCGCCTCGCGGCGTCCTTCATGGCGGACGGGGCGGGGAAGTCCGGAAATCCCTGTGCGAGATTCACCGCACCCGTCTCTCTGGCGACGCGGGACATGTTCCGGATCACGGACTCCGTGAAAGCGTGGGTTCGCGCTGCTGCGCGTAGGTTGTGCGACATAGGGCCTGGCTGTGGACTTCAGGAAGGGGGGTTCGATCCCGTACGGCGGATGGACCGGATGCGATCTATGCAATAGGTGAAGAACGCGGGCGGGACGGAAGGGGGGACGCCTCCTCCGGCTCGGGGTCGGTGCCGTCGGGTACCGCGGAGCGTTGTCGATCATGGATCGCCTTCAGCCGGGGAAGCGCCCGCTCGAAGGCGGGATAGAGGCTGGGGTCGAACTGCGTGCCCACCCGTGCCCGAATCTGGTCCACGGACTCCTCCCAGGAGAGCGCGCCCCGGTAGGCCCTGGGGCTCGTCATGGCCTCCAGCGAGTCGGCGATGGCCACGATGCGACCGGCAAGCGGAATGGACGGTCCCGCAAGGCCGTCCGGATACCCTTTCCCGTCCCACCGCTCGTGATGCCACAGCGCCACTGCGTCCACCAGCTCGTCCTGAAGGAGCGGCGAAAGAATCCGATGGCTCTCCCGCGGGTGGGTCCGCACCAGAGCGTACTCGCTCTCCGTCAGCCGTTCGACCTTCGTGAGGATGGAGATGGGCACCGCGAGCTTGCCCACGTCGCAGAGCTCGCAGGCGAGCTTCAGGGCATCCGATTCGATTCCCTCTCGCCGCTCGGTCGGCTCGATCCCCTCGAGAATCGCTGCGGAGTAGGCAGCCATCCGGAGCTGGCCACCTCGGGTGTGGGGATCCCGCATCTCAGCGGCCTCCGCAAGGGTGCGGAGACCCGCGAGGAGTGCCTGGCCTCCGGGCGCGGTGGTGGCCTGAGCGAGGCTACCCGTCCCGTCGGACGCGGCGGAATGGTTTTCCCGAGCCTGCTCGAGGAGTTCCCGGAGGTGGTCGTCGAGCTCCTCGAAGCCGAAGGGCCGGAAGAGGTAGCGGTCCGCGCCCGCCGCGAGGGCATCGGCGGCGAGGCGGGCATCTCGGATCCCGGTGATGACGACCACGGGCGTGGAGGGCCACCGGGCCTTGGCGGCCGACACGAACGCCCTCGCGGGCGCGTCCCGGGGCCGAAGCGCCGCTATGGCGGCAGCGAACTTCCGGTCCAGCGAGCGAACCGCCAGGTCGGGGTCGCTTCGCTCGGTCACGTTGAACCCCAGCTCCTGCAGATGGGAGGAGATGACGGTTCGCACGGAGGTGTCGTCGTCCACCAGGAGGATTTCGCGGCCCTGCCCTGACAGCCGGGGGCGATGCGGATCCTGCGGGGACGCCGGCTCAGCGGTGGGCGACGGCCCGGATGCCTCGTACGCATCCTCGCCGGTCACGGCCCGACCCCCTCCGGTCGAAGCGGGCCGGCCGAAGACTCGCAGGGCCCCGTGGCCCGCCTCCCTCGCACGCCCCAGGGCCAGGGAGGCGGCAGCCAGGAGCTCGTCCGAGCTCCTCATCGCCGCCTGATGGACGGCCACGGCCGCGCAAAGCTCGGCGTCCGCGCCTTGCGGAATCGCGACCGCGAATGCATCAAACACCCGCTCGGCGAATGCGCTGGCTCCCTCCTCGTCGGTGCCCCTGAGGACCGAGAGGAAGACGCGGCCAGCGCCGTCCCGGGGTCGATACCGGGCGTGGCACGCGGTGCCTAGAATTTCGTCCATGGTCTCCACGGCCAGCGCGGCGCCGGATACACCACCGCGTCGGCCCGGAATGGTCGGCCGCAGCTCGAACAGCACTACTGAAACGGGCGCCGCCGGGGCGCCCTCCGCCAGTGCGTCGCGCAATTCCTCGGGAACCTCACTCGCGTGCCGAAGCTCCGGGTCGCCCGTCCCGTGGCCCCGATCCCTGGGACGCGGAAGCATACTGATGCCCATCCCGCCGAGGATCAGGAGGGGTACGACCCAGGCGAGACTCTCGGGCGGTCGGCGCGCCAGTGGAGAGACGGCCAGCTGGACCAGGAGGAGTAGGCCAACTGTGCCTCCCAGCGCAACGGCAACCCCTCTCCATCCCTCCCGCTGAGCCAGCAGGTACATCGGTGCCAGAGCCAGAAGCCAGAGTGGGCCGGCGATCTCGAGCCATTCCTCCGGAAAAAGGAAGGTGGCCCCCACCGGGATTGCCAGGATCCAGAAGGAGAGGGGAAGGGAGACACCGAGGAATCCTCTGCGATCACCCTGCGCTCGTTCATTCATTGACTCTGCCGGGAGCATGGGAAGGCCGTAGCTATCGTAGGGCGGTCGGGTCGCAGCCCGCGTCGCGCGAATATGCGCAATTCCGAGGGCGACGGACAAGCCAACGGGGGGGGCCTGACCACTTAGCCGGGCGACCAGTATGGCTCCGGAAGAGAGGACTAGTGCCTTAGTTGCCTTCTGGGTCGAAGCTAGCTATGATATATCTCGTACTCGACGAGGAGGTGCGCCGTGGTGTTGATCTGGATGCTTTCCATAGTGCTGACAACGGCGCTGGTGGGGCTCTCCGCATTCCTGCTGGACCAGGTGGCGGGAGCCGTCGGCCTCCCGCGCCGTTGGATCTGGTTTGGTGCCTACCTGGTCTCGGCGCTGGTCATTCTCATCCCCTCACCGACCCACCTGCCCGGTCTGTTCGGCAGCGCCGGCTCGGGGGACCCCGGGGGGAACGGCGCGTCGGCTCTCGGCATCTCCGAGGTATTGGGCGGGACTTCGGCAGCCGTGGGGATTCCACTGCCGCTGAACCGGATCCTGCTCGGTCTCTGGGCCGTGCTGACGCTCTGGTTCCTGGGGCGCTGGGTCGTGGCGTGGATTCTCACCGGGCGGGAGTCCCGGGGATGGTACCGGGTCGAGCTTCCGGAGGGCGAGGTCCTGGTGTCCGAGGGCACGGGCCCGGCGGTGGTCGGGCTCACGGACGCCCGCATCGTCGTGCCACGGTGGGTTCTCCGCCTCCCGTCCCTCGACCGAACGCTCGTTCTCGCCCACGAAGACCAACACCGTCGGGCGGGCGATCCGCTCCTCGTATCCGTGGCGACCCTCCTGACCGCGGCCCTTCCCTGGAACGTGCCCCTCTGGGCGTGCCTTGGAAGGCTCCGGGAGGCCGTGGAGTTGGACTGCGACGCCAGGGTCGTCCGCACCTTCCCTCAGGCGCGAGGGGTGTACGGGAGCCTTCTGGTCCGGATCGCCTCGGGCCCGACGGCGGCCGGTCTCGCCTTCGCGCCCTTCACTCACCGTACCCGTGACCTCGAAAGGAGACTCGAAATGATCACCGAACGGTTCACCCGTCGCTCACGTCTTCAGGTGGGCGCCCTCACCACCGGGGCGATCCTCCTCCTGGTCTCGGCCTGCCTCGTGCCCGGCACGGACGAGGCCGAGGAGGCCCCCACGTCTCCCACGCCGACCGACGTTCGGGCGGACCTGGAGGCGGCCGAAGAGGCATTGGAACGCAGTGTCCTGGCCGAGGAGCCCGCCTTCACTCCGTTCGAAGTCCGACCCGAGCTCCTGAACATGACCGAAGTACGGGCCGCGCTCGAGGCGAACTACCCTGCGACCTTGAGGGATGCGGGCATCGGAGGCGTGGTGGTGCTGCAGATGTTCATCGACGAAAACGGCGAGCTCCAGAACGCCGTGGTGTTCGAGTCGTCCGGTCATGATGCCCTCGACGAGGGGGCTCTCGCCGTTGCCCGGACGATGGAGTTCTCTCCGGCGCAGAACCGACAGGAGCCCGTACCCGTCTGGATTCAGCAGGCGGTGACCTTCCAGACCCGCTGAGCCGTCAGAGCCGGTCCCACCAGCGGGGATCCAGCGAGAGGAGGAGTTGCCACTCTCCATCCCGTAGGCCCCGCGCGCCCTCGACCCGGACCAGGTCCCACCCGACCCCGAGGCCGAGGGTCACGGCCGGGCGCACCCCCGCGGTCGCACCCACACCCCAGGCCTCCGCCACCGCTTCGGAGGGGCGAGCCGACCATCCCGCGTGCAGCCCGCCGCGCACCCGGACCAGGGGGCCTGCCAGGTCGGTGACGCCCACGAGCGACCCCAGGATATGATCGCGCCCCCCCCAGCCCCGGAACGGATATCCGGGAAGGCTGCCACGGCCGCCCACCAGCCGGTGCCCCTGAGGAAGGGGATCGCCCCGCCAGCTTCGTACGTACAGTGTGGCGTCCAGCTCTCGAGCGCCGGTGGGACTGGCCCAACGCCCGGTCGCCTCTCCCTCGAGGGCGGCGCCGACGCCCGGGCCGCCCGCCGTCCCCTCCATCTGGAGATGTACGAGGCCTCGGCCTCCGGCGGGCCACTCGACCTCGGTACCTAGTCGCAGGGACGCGGTGCCGAAGTCTCCCTCGTCGACGGGTCGGATCGGGCGGAACACACGGGTCCGGTCCAGAGGGGCCGATTCAGCCCGCAGGGCGGGCGACCGGTCTCTCCGGTAGCCGGCGTCGAGCCGGAGGATCCAGTCGTCTCCCAGAGGCATTTCCAATCCAGCCGTCGCGTCGGAGCGAAGCACCGGGTCGAGATAGTCCTCCGCGCGCAAGGCACCCCCGATACTCGAGGTTACGCCGGCGGCACCCGGCGTGAGCCCCAGGTCGTCCAGCTCGGCCAGGCGCCCCTCGATGAAGAAGGCGCTCTCCGATCCCACCGGCCCGGACACCGCGATCCCCCCCGACGCCCCGCTCCTCCCGAAGCTCCATCCGCCACGGGCCCGGACCCTCACGCTGCCCCGGGCTACGTAGGATCCTCCCACCCCGACGAAGGCACCCTCCGCGCGGTTGTACCGCACGAGCGAAGAGAGTCCCGGCAGATGGGGCCGCGCCCGGGGAAGGCCCGTAGGAGGGCGCCGGGCCAGGAGCTCGACGGCCTGGCGCCGGAGCGCCTCGGCATCGGGTCGTAGCTCCACCGCGGCGAGACCGTCCCGCTCGATCCCGTCCAGAAGCCCTTCCGTGAAGGGGTAGGCGGTTCGTTCCTCTTCCGGTGCCCAGCTGACCCCGGTCCAGGTTCCGAGCGCGCCTGGGCCGCCCGGCACGTTCAGCTCGTATTCCCCCACGCGGAGGACGGCCCGGATGGCTGTACCGACCCCCAGGTCCAGCTCCGGGATCTCCCGGCGGACATTGATTTCCTGCCGGTTGGGGAGCCAGTAGCGCCCCTCCCACAACCCGTAGTCCACCTCGATCTCGATCCGATCGGTGCGCCGATCCACGTAGGACGCGGGGGTGAAGGTGAAGCGCATCCGCACGATGCTCCCCGTGGCCCGGTCGAGAAGGAGCGTTCCCACGATGCCCGGGGAATCCGGATCGCGAGGTCGGACCTGGACTTCCGTGAGTCGAAGGGGCTCCGCTCGACCCGGCAGACTCAGCGTGAGGGAGTCGGTGGCGCGGTAGTCGTAGCGGGGTCCTCCCGGAGAGACCTCCACGGGTGCGAGAGGGTGGGGCACCCCCGCCACGTCCAGCCCTGATCCCACCTCGATCTCATCGCCGAAGCCGTACTGGACAAGGGTGAGGCGATCGAGGTAGTAGCGGAAGTCCCTTACGGGCAGGCGGGTCTCGCTGCGCTGCCCCAGGACGCGCTGGTGCACGCGGTCGGGTGCCTCCCAGCGGAGCTCGACGGCGATCTGATCGACGCGGATCAGCGATCGCTCCCCGGCTTCCGGGTCGACGTAGAAGTAGACGTGCCCCTCGGTCAGCGCCCGGTAGTTCTCGAGGTCGCCGCCCTGCGCGAGCGCCTGGCGAGCTTCCCGCCCCTGGTCCACCAGCGCGAGGACCTCGGGGGCATTCCACCCATCGGGGCCGGATTGCACTTGCAGGAGGGCGAGGCCGGCGAGGAGGAGTGGGTTCAAGGTCGGGGGCCTTCCAGGATCCCGGGAGGGGGGGGGGACTTCGTGACACCCTACGGCTGCCCCACCCATCCCGACGTGATAGGAGATTGTATTAGACTATGCTTTCCGTCCGTCTCGAGGTCCGGCGCCGTCGGGCGTCTCATCGGCCCCCCCGCCGGCGGACGGAGGAAGCCGACTACATCGACACTACGCCAGGCGCAGGAATGTCCGCACCGAACACAGACGCCGTCCGTCCCGACCTCGCCGGCGAGGTCGAGCGCAGACGCACCTTCGCGATCATCAGTCACCCCGATGCCGGGAAGACGACGCTCACCGAGAAGCTACTTCTCTACGGGGGAGCGATCCACCTCGCAGGCTCGGTGAAGGCCCGCCGGGCCGCGAGGCACGCGACGTCCGACTGGATGGCGATGGAACAGGAGCGCGGGATCTCCGTCACCTCCTCGGTCCTCCAGTTCGACTACCAGGGGACGCGCATCAACCTCCTGGATACCCCCGGTCACCAGGACTTCTCGGAGGACACCTACCGGACCCTCCTGGCCGCCGATTCGGCGGTGATGCTTCTGGATAATCGCCGCGGTGTGGAGGAGCAGACCCGGAAGCTCTTCGAGGTCTGTCGGCTCCGTCGCCTCCCCATCTTCACATTCGTGAACAAGTGCGACCGGGTGGGCGTGTCGCCCCTTCAACTCCTGGACGACGTGGAGGCCGACCTGGGAATCGAGTGCGCCGCCGTGACCTGGCCGGTCACGGACGGCTCGCGGCTCCTGGGGGTGTACGACCGGGTCGGTGGGGCGCTTCACCTCTTCGAGAAGGGTGAGGACCACGGGGCGAGTCGGCCCCCCGAGAAGGTGACCGGTCTGGACGACCCGCGGCTCTCGGATCTCGTCGGGCAGACGGCCCGGGACCGACTTGTGGAGGAGGTGGAGCTCCTGGACGCGGCCGGGGCACAGTTCGACACCGAACGGTTCCTCGCAGGAGAGGTCTCTCCGACCTTCTTCGGGAGCGCGCTGACCAACTTCGGCGTCGAGCCGTTCCTCCGCCGGTTCCTGCGCCACGCGCCGCCCCCCGGTCCCCGCACGGCAAAGGACCGGGAGGTGGACCCCCTTGAGCCCTCGTTCACGGGTTTTGTCTTCAAGATCCAGGCGAACATGGATCCGAAGCACCGGGACCGGATCGCCTTCGTGCGCGTCTGCTCGGGTCACTTCGAGGCCGGGGCCTCGGCGATGAACATGCGCAGCGGCAAGAGCGTCCGACTCGCCCGGCCTCAGCAGTTCTTCGCACAGGAACGAGAGTTCGTGGACTCCGCCTGGCCCGGAGACGTGGTGGGCATCCACGACCGAGGGAGCCTCCGGATCGGGGATACGCTTTCCGAGACCGGCGACGTGGAGTTCACCGGGATCCCCTCGTTTTCTCCTGAGCGCTTCGCCCGGGTCCTCGTCCCCGACCCGCTCCGTCGCAAGCATCTGGACAAGGGGCTTCTGGAGCTCGCGGAAGAGGGCGCGGTCCAGGTGTTCCAGGCGACTTCCGGCTCGGGCCCGGCGCCCGTCGTCGGGGTGGTGGGGCCGCTCCAGTTCGACGTGCTCCTCCACCGTCTGGAACACGAATACGGTGTGACGGCCACCCTCGAGCCGCTTCCCTATCGGGACGCACGCTGGGTCGTCGGGCCGGAGGCGGAGATCCAACGGGTCGCCAGGGGCTACGACTGCCAGCTCGTACACGACCCCGCGGGACGCCCGCTCCTCCTCTTCCGGAGCGAGTGGGTGCGGGCCTCGACGGAGCAGCGGGAGACGGCGCTGGAATTCCGCCGGATGGCTCGTGATGTCTGACCGACCGGAGGACGTCGCGGGAGGGGAGGCCGCTGCCATCGGCGCTGCCCGGGACGGGGGCGCCTCCGGGGGCGGTGTCGTCGACGCATCCGAGGAGGAGGCCCGGCGCGAGCTGGCGAGGCGCCAACGCCCCGTCGTGGTGGACTTCCACGCGACCTGGTGCGGTCCATGCCGCTGGCTCGAGCCCGTGCTGGAAGAGCTGTCCGGCGAGTTCGGAGACAGCGTGACGTTCCTCAAGGTGGACGTGGACGAAGCCCCCGCACTGGCAGGGGAGCTCCGGATCGCGAGCGTGCCCACCGTGGTGTTCTTCCGCGATGGCGAGGAAGTGGGGAGGAGCCTGGGTCTGGAGCCGGCGCGGCTGAGGGTAATGCTCGAGGAAGTCACCGAGCTACGCGGTGCGCCGGAAGGTGCGACGCTCCACGGTTCACCGGAAGAGAGGGAGTAGCCGGATGGCGAAGCGGGAGCGACAAGAGGCGGTGCTTCGGCTGGTCCGCCAGGAGCGAGTCGGATCGCAGGATGCCCTCCGGGCCCTCCTGGCGGAGGAGGGGATCCAGGTCACCCAGGCCACCCTCTCCCGGGACATCCGCGACCTGAGGCTCGTCAAGGTGACGGGCGCTGACGGCGATGCCTACTACACCCTCCCCGAGGAATGGGAGAACACACCTCCCCTCGAGAGCCTGCTGCCCACTCTCTACCTGTCCGCCGAGGGCGCCGGCAACCTCCTCGTGGTCCGGACCATGACCGGGGGAGCGCAGGCAGTGGGGCTCGCCATCGACTGGGAGGAGTGGCCCGAGGTGGTGGGGACGCTGGCGGGTGACGATACTGTCCTGCTGGTTCTGCGGAGGCCGGAGGACGCGCCGGGAGTGCGTCGGCGACTGGAAGTCATCGCGCAGCGGGAGTAAGCGGGAACGGGATCGCGTGTAGGGTTGACACTATACATGCCAGGTGCATGTTTATGCACGTTTCAGCGCCGGACCCTCCGGTGCCCCGCTGACATGACTCCGACCCCGCATCCGAGATGAGCTTCAAGGTAGTCCTCGCATACTCCGGTGGCCTCGACACCTCCGTGATCGTTCCCTGGCTGAGGGAGACCCACGACGCAGAGGTGGTCTGCATGGCCGCCGACGTGGGACAGACCGGCGGCCTCGCCGGACTCGAGGAAAAGGCCCTCGATTCAGGCGCATCCGCCTACTTCGGGGAGGATCTCCGGGAGGAATTCGTCACCGGGTACATCTGGCCCATGCTTCGGGCGGGCGCCGTCTACGGCCGGAAGTATCTCCTCGGGACCGCGATCGCACGGCCCATCATCGCCCGTCGACAAGTGGAGGTGGCCCGCAGGGTGGGGGCAACCGCGCTGGCGCACGGCTGCACGGGGAAGGGCAACGACCAGGTCCGCTTCGAACTCACCTTCCAGGCGCTCGCCCCGGACCTGCGGATCATCGCGCCCTGGCGGGAGTGGTCCATCCGATCTCGCGAGGACGCCCTCGCCTTCGCACGGGACCGGAGCATCCCGCTGGAGGTGGATGAGGCGAAGCTCTACTCCCGGGATGAGAATCTCTGGCACATCTCCCACGAAGGTGGGCCGCTCGAGGATCCCGCCTACGAGCCCGAGGAGGAGATGTTCCTCTGGACGAAGGCCCCGGAGGACGCTGCCGCGCACCCCGAGGTGGTGGAGATCGGGTTCGAGGAGGGCGTGCCGGTTTCCCTGGACGGGGAGCCCCTCGACGCAGTGGAACTCCTCACCACTCTGAACGCGCTGGGCGCGCGGCACGGGGTGGGGAGGGCAGACATCGTGGAGGACCGACTCGTCGGGATGAAGTCGAGGGGCGTGTACGAGACCCCCGGCGGCACCCTCCTGCACCAGGCCCTCCAGGAGATGGAGCAGCTCACCCTGCACCGTCGTTCGCTCTCTCTCAAGGACGAGCTGGCCCCCCGGTACGCCGACCTGGTCTACGAGGGGCGCTGGTGGACGCCGGAGCGGGAAGCCCTCGACGCGCTGATGGCGCACCTGGCCCAGCGTGTCTCCGGCTCCGTGCGGCTTAAGGTCTATCGCGGGTCGTCACGGGTGGTGGCTCGGTCCAGCCCCAACTCCCTCTACAGCGAGGAGCTTGCTACCTTCGGTGTCGACGGAGTCTACGACCAGGCGGACGCGGGCGGATTCCTGAAGCTCTTCGGACTGCCCCTGCGAGGAGGGACGGAGCCGGTGCCCAGCGAGGCGCCCGAGACCATCGAGCGTTTCCTCCAGGAGCTTTCCGGGGTCCGTTGAGCCACCGCGCCCCCGTCACAGGTCAGGTCCATCCACGATCCAGGCGCAGGGAGTACTCGACGTGACGGAGAGGAAGCAGTCGGAGAGGGACGGGGAGCGGCAGGCCGGCGCACTCTGGGGCGGGCGGTTCGAGGAGGGGATGGCGAGTGCCATGGACCCCCTCAACCTCTCCCTGGACGTGGACGGACGGCTCTGGAGAGAGGACATACAGGGCAGTCGGGCCTGGGCTCGGGCCCTGGCGGGGGCAGGGGTGATCGACACCGACGAACTGGCGCGACTCGTGGAGGGCCTGGATGGGGTGGAGGCGAGGCTTGAGGACGGCATCCCCGCCGGCGCCCCGGACGAGGACATCCACTCGCTGGTGGAACGGCTCCTCATGGAGGAGGCGGGCGAAGTGGGGGGCAAGCTCCACACCGGACGCTCGCGCAACGATCAGGTGGCCACCGACGTCCGCCTCTGGGGGATGGGGCGGTGCGACCGGATCGAGGCCGAAATCGAGGCGGCCGCAGACGCCCTCCTCGGCCTCGCGAAGGACTCCGTCGACGTGATCATCCCGGGGTACACACACCTCCAGCAGGGGCAACCGGTGCGGGCCGCGCATTGGGCCCTTTCGCACTTCTGGCCCCTCCTGCGGGACCGTGACCGGGTACGGACAGTCCGGAGCGCGGCCGCCGTCCTCCCTCTGGGCTCGGGTGCACTGGCTGGATGCCCCTTCCCGGTGGACAGGGAGGCCCTCAGGGAAGAACTCGGTTTCGAGCGCGTCTCCGAAAACAGCATGGATTCGGTGAGCGACCGGGACTGGATGGCCGAGGCGCTTCACATGGGGGCGCTCGTGGGGACCCACATCTCCCGCCTGGGCGAGGACCTGGTGCTCTTCGCATCGAAGGAGTTCGGGCTCCTCCGGCTCCCGGACGGATTCAGCACCGGGTCCTCACTCATGCCCCAGAAACGCAACCCGGACGTGGCGGAACTCATGCGCGGGAAGAGTGGTCGGCTCACCGGGAATCTCGTGGCCCTCCTCACCGTCCTGAAGGGGCTTCCCACCGGCTACAATCGGGACCTCCAGGAGGACAAGCGGCTCCTCTTCGACACCATGGATCAGCTCTCCCTGGTACTCCCCGCGGTCACGGGCGCCCTGGTGGGGTCCCGTTGGAACGTGGACCGGGCGGCCGCACTCCTCTCCGAGGAGCTGCTGGCCACCGACCTGGCGGACTACCTGGTCCGAAAGGGTGTACCTTTCCGTACCTGCCATGAGGTGGTGGGGCGGCTGGTGGCCATCACGGAAAAGGAGGACGTCGCCCTCTCCCGACTCCCCCTCTCTCGTTACCGGGAGGTGCATCCGGCCTTCGACGAGGACGTCGAGGCTGTCTTCGCCTGGGAGGCATCCGTGGAGGCCCGCAGTGCGCCCGGAGGGACTGCCAGGCAATCGGTGCTGGTCCAGCTCGAGGAAGGGCGCGCCCGGCTCGAGGCCTGAGAGAGGGGGCGGCGGGGCCGAATGGGAACAGGCGAGGGGGCCTGGTGTCCCTCGTCGCTCGTTATTCCATCGCGCCCGGAGGACACCTCCGGTCCGCCGGGTCTCCCCCGCACTTCCTGGAAATCCCGATCCTCATGTCATTCCCGACCACTTGCGTCTGGCGATTCCTACCCGTTGCCCTCTGTTTCAGCCTCACTCTTCCGGCCCCCCGACTTCTCTCCGCGCAGGACACGGGCGGGGAGACCGGGATCGATTGGCAAAACACGAGTGAGCTCTCGTTTCTGCTGACCGGGGGAAACTCGTCCGCGAACACGCTCGGTCTCAGGAATGCGTTGCGTGGCCGAAGCGCGACGGGTGAGTTCCGGCTCGACGTATCGGTCCGCCGCACGGAAACCACCCGGATCTCCCGCACCGCGGTGGGTGACTCCCCGGGGGATTTCGAGGTACTCGAGGACCGGGACAGCGAACAGACCGCAGAACGCTACGCGGTGGACACGCGGTACGACCGGAACCTGAGCGAACACTTCTTCGCCTTCGTGGGGCTCGGCTGGGAGCGCAACGAGCCGGCCGGTTTCGACCACAGGACCGTCGCCGTCACGGGCGCCGGCAACCAGTGGAGCGGAAGCGAGGAGGACTGGGAGGTGAAGGTGGGGTACGGCGTCACCTATACCGTGCGGCGGGACGTGGTTCCCGACCCGTCCCGAGACAACTCCTTCGCGGGGCTGCGCCTGACGTTGGACCACGCGCACCAGCTGACGGAATCCACCGACCTGGAGTTGAAGTGGGTCGCCGACGGGAATCTCCAGGAGACTTCGGAGATCCGAGGCGATCTGACCCAGGGCATCTCCACGGCGCTGAGTGATCGCCTCGCCTTGAAAACCACACTTCAGCTCCTCCTGAACAACGACCCGCCCCTCGAGTCCCTTCCCCTGGTGGCCCCCGATGGGACACCGCTCGGCGAGCAGGTCCGCGTACCCCTCGGCAAGATGGATCACACCATCTCCATGGCCCTGGTCATCACCATGTGAGCCCCGCCGCAGTCGGTTCCGTTCAGATCGGGCGGACGGCTTCGGGCTCCTCCACCTTTCGTCCCGCCGCCTCGGCGAAGGGGCGGAGCCGCTCCATCAGTGCCCGGAACTCGCCGAAAGTGAGGGACTGCTCCCCGTCGGAGAGGGCTTCCTCGGGATTCGGGTGCACCTCTATGAGGAGCCCGTCGGCGCCCGCTGCTACGGCGGCGAAGGAAAGGGGCCCGACCAGTTCCCGGATTCCCCCGGCGTGGCTCGGATCGGCCACCACGGGGAGGTGCGTCTCCCGCTTCAAGAGGGGGATGGCGGCGAGGTCGAAGGTATTGCGTGTCGCCGTCTCGAAGGTCCGGATGCCGCGCTCACAGAGGATGACGTTCATGTTCCCCTGCTTCATGACGTACTCCGCCGCCAGTAGCAGGTCCTTGATCGTGGCGGACATCCCACGCTTGAGGAGAACGGGACGATGCACCCGACCCACCTCCGAGAGGAGGGCGAAGTTTTGCATGTTCCGTGCGCCCACCTGCAGGACATCGGCGTGTCCCGCGACCTCTTCGACCTGCCTGGTATCCATGACTTCGGTGACGACGGGGAGGCCACTCCGGGAGCGCGCCTCCACCAGGAGCTCCAGCGCCTGGTGCTCGAGGCCCCGGAAGGAGTAGGGGGAGGTCCGGGGCTTGAAGGCTCCGCCCCGGAGCCCGCGCGCCCCCGCTGCCCGGACCTCCGCAGCGGTCTCCAGGAGCATGTTGCGCCCCTCCACCGAGCAGGGACCGGCCACCACGACGATCGTTTCCCCGCCGAACTCCACGTCTCCCATGGGTACGCGCGACGGCCCGGCGGAGAACTCGCTGGCCGCCAGCTTGTACGGCTTCATGACGGGATGGACGTCCTTCACACCGGGGAGTGAGAGGAGGGGCACGCTTTCCAGCCGTTCCTCGTCCCCGATACATCCGATGATCGTATGGGTGCTCCCGCGGGAAACGTGGGTCCGAAGACCCAGGGCTTCGACCCGTTCCCGGATGTGGTCGATCTCCTCGTCGGTCGCGCCCATCCGTGTCACGATGATCATGTCCTGCGCCTCCTTCCCTGGGCAGGGCGGCTACCTGCCACGAAATGAAAAAGGCTCCCGGTTGGACCGGAAGCCGAGGGCCGAATGCGGAGCCGTCCATGAACGAACGCTACCAGATGAGGCGGCCCGCCGCATGAACCCTCATTAACCGCTTGAACTGCGACATGTCAAGCGAAGCCTCCCGGACCGGAGGTCGCACCCTCGCCGGCGACTGGTCAGGCCGAGGACTCCTACATAGATTCCGCACCTGCATTCAGTCCCCTCGCATCCAGACCCGGAGAGCATCATGTCCGAGACCAGCGCCGCCCCTTCGGCGCCCTCCCGCAAGGTCGCCCGAACCACCCTTGCCGACCTCGATCTCTCGCTCGGGAAGAAGGTGCGCCTGCACCGCCTTCTCTACGAGTCCGGACTCGGGAACGGCTCGTTGATGGTGCTCCCCATCGACCAGGGGCTGGAGCATGGTCCCGTCGACTTCTTCCCGAACCCCCCGTCCCAGGACCCGGACTACCAGTGGCGTCTCGCGGCGGAGGGGGGCTACAACGCCGTGGCTTGTCACTTCGGCCTGGCGCGACGCTACATGGACCGATATGCCGGCCGCGTCCCCTTGATCCTGAAGCTGAATGGGAAGACGAACATCCCTTCGGATGCCGATGCCTTCTCCAGCCTCACCTCCACCGTCGAGGATGGAGTGGCGCTGGGCGCGGACGCCGTGGGGTACACGCTCTACGTGGGCTCGCCGCGACAGGACGAGGACATCCAGCAGTTCATGGAGATCCGGGAGGCCGCCGATCGGTACAACATGCCGGTGGTCATGTGGGCCTACCCGCGAGGCTCCGCCATCGGGGAGAAGGGGGGGAGGGACTCCCTCTACGCAGTGGACTACGCGGCCAGGGTCGCTCTCGAGCTCGGGGCCGACGTGGTCAAGCTGAACCTCCCGAAGCCTTCGTCGAAGGACGCCGCGCAACCCGAGCCCTACGCCTCCATGGAGTGGGACTTCGCCGAGGGCGCACGACGCGTCTTCGCGTCGGCAGGCCGTACACTGGTGCTGGTCTCGGGAGGTAGCAAGCTCTCCGACGAAGACCTGCTGGACAAGGCGCGCGTAGCCATGGAGTCCGGGGCGACCGGGCTGATCTTCGGAAGAAACATGTGGCAACGGCCCTTCGACGAGGCGCTGGCTGTGACCGAACGGGTAAAGCAGCTCCTCGGGGAATATCCGGCTTGAGCGGGGGAGTACGTCCGGGCATGGACGCCGACGTCGAAGCTGCCGAGGACCGCAAGCGGCGGGCCGGGGTCGCGGCGGCGGAGGAAGTCCGATCGGGCACTACCCTTGGCCTCGGTACCGGAAGCACGGTCCGACACTTCCTGGAGGCGCTGGCTGGAAAGCTCTCCTCGGGAGAACTCGAAGGGATCCGGGGCGTGCCCACCTCCCTGGCCACCGAGGCCCGCTCGAACGAGCTCGGGATTCCGATGGTGGGACTCGCCGAGGCGGGCCGACTCGATCTGGCCATCGACGGGGCGGACGAGGTCGATCCGCAGCTGGACGCCGTGAAGGGAATGGGTGGAGCGCTCCTCCGGGAAAAGATGATTGCCCAGGCTGCCCGTCGCTTCGTCCTCATCGTGGACGAAGGGAAGCGAAGCCAGCGACTCGGTACCATCAGTCCCCTCCCGGTGGAGGTCGTGCCCTTCGAATGGGAGGCGCACCTTCCGTTCTTCGAGGCGCTTGGAGCAGAACCGGTGGCGCGCACGGACGTGGCGGGCGGACTGGTGTACACGGACAACGGGAATCCAATCATGGATCTCCATTTTCGAGCCGGCATCACGGACACGCGGAAGCTCGAGCGGGAACTGCGGGCGAGAGCCGGCGTCGTGGCGACCGGCCTCTTCCTGGATCGGGTCGATCGGGTAATCATCGGATCGGACGAGGGGGTCGAGACGCTGGACCGCGCGCCCGGGAGCACTTCCGGATGACCCGGACCCTGCGAATCGCCCCCTCGATCCTCTCGGCAGACTTCAGCCGGCTCGGGGATGACGTGAAACGCGCGGAGGCCGCCGGCGCGGACTGGATTCACGTGGACGTGATGGACGGCCACTTCGTTCCGAACATCACCATCGGCCCATTCGTCGTGGAGGCGGTCCGGCGGTCGACCGATCTTCCTGTGGATGTCCACTTGATGATCGAGT
The DNA here is from genome assembly GCA_040905325.1 of Gemmatimonadota bacterium. Classification (GTDB taxonomy): domain Bacteria; phylum Gemmatimonadota; class Gemmatimonadetes; order Longimicrobiales; family Gaopeijiaceae; genus JBBDRS01. The sequence goes on along the minus strand of JBBDRS010000038.1, from coordinate 25,544 downwards.
CGCCCGAGCACTACCTGCAGGATTTTGCCGATGCCGGGGCGGACCTCATCACGGTCCACTCCGAGGTCTGCCCACACCTGCACAGGGTGCTCGACTCGATCCGGGAGGCGGGCGCCAGGCCTGGGGTGGCCATCAATCCCGGCACGCCGGTCGAGCTGCTGGCGGATATCCTTCCTCTCGTGGACCTCATCCTGGTGATGACGGTCAACCCCGGGTTCGGAGGGCAGAGCTTCATCCCCCGTTCCGTAGACAAGCTGCGCCGCCTCGAGGGAATGCTGGCAGGGGAGGGCCTCTTGGAAGCCGTAGAGGTGCAGGTGGACGGCGGGATTTCGGAAGCGACCGCTCCGGCGGTGGTGTTGGCGGGAGCCAATGTCCTCGTAGCCGGTTCGGCGCTCTTCCGGGCACCGGATGGAATCGAGAGCGCCATCGGTCGCCTCAGGGCGGCGGCAGCGTCGGCGGGGCGGGTCTCGGCTTGAGCGGGGATCCCCAGGTCCTCGACCCTGCCGCCCTCGAGCGTCTGAGGGGATGGGGAGGGCCACCGCTCGTCGGTCGAATGATCGAGTTGTTCCGGGAGCTGGGCCCGCAGCGTCTCCGGGAGGTCGAGGAGGGACTGGCCGCGGAGGATCTCTCCCGGGTCGCTCGTGCGGCGCACTCCTTCAAGTCCTCCGCGGGAAATCTTGGAGCCGACCGTCTTCGCCTCCTCTGCGCAGCCCTGGAGGCGGCGGCGGAGGACGGCCGACGGGAGGATTCGGTACGGCTGGCCGCGGACCTTCCCGGAGCGTATGGAGCCACGATTGCGGAGGTCGAGGCCCTTCAGGCCGAGGCCGGTGGGACTCATCCGGACGACAAGGAGAGTGTGGGCTGATGCCAATCATCGGAGTCGTCGAGGACAACCCGGACAACCGGCTACTCGTTCGCGCCATCCTCGAGGATATCTACGAGATCGTGGAGTACGAGACGGGCCGGGAGGCCCTCGATGCCTTCCGCGCAGCCCCCCCGGACCTGGTGCTCCTCGACATCTCCCTTCCCGGCATGGATGGGACGGAGGTTCTCAGGTACATGCGCGATGACACGCGGCTGGCCACGGTCCCCGTGATCGCTCTCACGGCGCATGCCATGACGGGAGACCGCGAGAGGTACCTGGCCGAGGGATTCGACGACTACCTCAGCAAGCCGATCGTGGAGGAAGAGGTCCTGACGGATGCCATCGCGCGTCTCCTGTCGAGGGGGCGGAAAGGGGGCGGCGGGGAAGCGGACCGAAGCAGCGCGGAGCCCTGAGTTGGACTCGGCCGGACGCAGCGCCGGCCCCGGTCCGGACGACCGGGACCCCGGCGGAGCTCTTCAGGGAGGACGCCCCGCCCCACTTCCGGACGGCCTACGGAAGGAGCTGTTCGGGACGAACCGGGAGGAGTATGCTCCTCGGAGGCTTACGACCTACGCCCTCCTGGTCGGGGCGCTCGGCCTGGTCGCCCTCCGTATGGAGCCTCTCGGGAGCATCGGCACCATCGGGCTCCACGCCATCGGCGAGACGGTGGGCGCCTCCCTCGCCGCCGTGGTTGCTGCCCTTTCCCTCCTCCGCTATCGCTACCGGGGGAGTCGCGCGTTCCTCCTCATTGCCATCGGGTTCGGGGGGGCCGCCCTCCTGGACCTCCATGGTGGCGTGGTGGCCTACCTCGCCGGAGCATGGGGTCTCGGCGAAGGGGTCGACGACCTGCTCGCCTGGAACTGGACCGCTGGACGGCTTTTCCTGGCTTGCTTCCTCCTCGCGGCGCCCCTTCAGTGGGGTTCCCGCCGGGTCGGCAGAAGGAGTGACGTCCGACCGGCACGATGGAGCGCCGCCGTCACCGTGGGAGCGGGAGGGATCCTGCTCCTCGTCCTCCTGGTCCTCCATCAGGCCCCCCTGCCCGGAGCCATAGCGCCCGAGGCCCTCCTGCCCCGCCCGGCTCAGCTACTCCCGACGATCGTGGGGATTCTGGCCGTCGCGGCCATGCTGCATCATGGCGGGTGGCGCGGGCAGGCGTTCGAGCACTGGTTGCTCTGCGCCCTCGTGACCGGAGCGCTTGCGGATGGCGGCTTCATGCTCCACTCGCGGGCGCCCTACGATGCGGCGGCGGTCGGCGCCCAGGGCGCCAAGCTCCTCGGCTACCTCCTTGCGCTGTCGGGCCTGGCCGCACTCGCCCGCTCGGCTTTCCGAAGGGAGATCGAAGTCCTGAGCCGGGGCGAGTCCGCCAGGCGGTCGGTGGAAGGGGCCCTCGTGGAGCGGGATGCCGCGGAAGAGCGTCTACGGCACGCCCGGGCCCGGTTCGAACTCCTCCTCGACCGCACGTCAGACCTCGTGCACCTGTCGGACGCCAAGGGACGGATCCTCGAGGTGAACCGGAGCTGGATCCAAACGCTCGGACGCCCGGACCTGGATCCAGCGCGGTCCGACTTCCTGGTCCTGGTCCATCCGCGCACGCGGCCCCGCGTCTCCAGCGCGCTCGATCGGGCGGGAAGGGGAGAGACGGTTGAGGATCTCGAAGTGCTGGTGCATCGTGCCGACGGATCCCCGATCGTTCTCCGAGGGTCCTTTTCGGCCTGCCCGGATGGCGAGGAAAAGGGTCTGGTTCAGGTCGTCCTGCGAGATGAGACCGCGCGTGTCGAGTCGGAACGCGAGCGGGAGAGCCTCCGGGCCAACCTGCGCGCGCTCTTCGAGAGCACTGGAGATGCCATCTGGTCGGTGGATCGCGACTTCCGTCTAGTGACCTTCAACGCGGCCTATGCCCTCACTGTGGAAGCCCTGACCGGAAGGGCGCCGCAGGCGGGCGACGCCCTGGAGGACGTGGTGCACAGCTGGGAGGTCGGCTGGTTCCGGAACTGCTACGAGCGAGCGATCGCCGGAAGCCGCTTCTCTGCCAGCCGGGAGGAAGAGCTCGGTGGAGTGCTGCGGACGTATGAGCTCTACTTTCACCCATTCAATACCGTGGACGGGATCGGAGGGGTGGTGGTGTTCAGTAAAGACGTCACCCGCCGAAAGCAAACCGAAGAGGCACTCCGGCGCGCGAAGCGGGACGCGGAAGAGGCGAATCGGGCCAAGAGCCAGTTCATGGCCAACATGTCCCACGAGCTACGCACGCCCCTCAACTCCGTGATCGGGTTCTCGAACATCCTCCTGCGAAAGCGCGAGCATCTCGCGGAGCGGGAGGCCGAGTTCGTGGAACGGATACTGGTGAACGGGAAGCACCTCCTGGAGCTCATCAACCAGATTCTCGATCTCGCCAAGATCGAGGCCGGAAAGATGGAGCTGGAGGTGGAGGAGGTCTGGCTGCAGCAGCTGGTTCCTTCGGTTCTGGAGCAACTGGAGGGACATGTGGGAGGTCGGCCCGTGCAACTCCGTTCCTCCTGGACGGCGGATCCCCTCCCGCTCCAGACGGACCCGGGGAAGCTTCGTCAGATCCTTATCAATCTGGTGGGAAACGCAATCAAGTTCACGCCATCCGGCGAGGTCACGATCGCGGTCGCGTGCGACCCCGCAACACGGGCACCGACCGCCATCCGCGTCCGTGACGAGGGTGTGGGAATTCCCCCGCACCGCCTGGAGACGATCTTCGACGCGTTCAGCCAGGCGGACGGCACCACGACGCGCCGGTTCGGCGGAACTGGCCTGGGCCTCACCATCTCACGCTCGCTCTGCACCTTTCTCGGCTTCGAGCTCACCGTCGAAAGCGAAGAGGGGGTGGGCTCCGTATTCTCCATCCTCCTCGACCCGGCCGCCGAAAGCAGTCGGAACCTCGGGGAGCCCGGGCCGCCGGCGCTTGCCGGCCGGAAATCAGGGGGACGACGTCCCGCGCGTGGTCGTCCCGACGGGGCCGGTCCGCGGGCTCCTGCGGGGCCGGAGCCCTCTCCGACCCTCACGGGGCTGTCCGGACGATCCATACTGATCGTGGAGGAGGACGGGGACTCCCGCGAGCTCCTGGTGGAGTACCTGAAGGACCTGGGCTGCCGCGCGGAAGGCGCGTCCGACGCACTGGACGCGCTCCGCCTCGTCCGTGCGCAGCGTCCGGATTTGGTGATCACGGATCTCAGAATGGCGCGGATGAGTGGGTGGGATCTGCTTTGCGCAATGCGGGCGGACCCGGAGCTGTCGGACATTCCCGTCATCGTCATGGGAGGGGTCGCCGACCCGGTCGGCGAGCCGGAGGCGGCGGGGGCCCTGGACGTGATGGAGCCGGCGGTGGAGCAGGACGCCCTCCTCCGGACCATCGGCCGCAACATGCGCCAGGACTCGGGACGGGTGTTGCTGATAGCGGATGATCCGTCGATCCGGATACCTCTGCAGCGCCACCTCCGGGAAGGGGGGCTCGTGGCACATTCGGTTGAAACCACGGGGGCGGCGCTGGCGTCCCTGGAACGGATCCAGGTCGACCTGATTCTGGCAGGCCACGGTGAAAGTCTCGCGGATCGCCTCGGGTTTCTGGCGAAGTTGCGGAACCTGGGCACGCAGGCGGGGGTCCCCGTGGTGATACTGATCGAAGCCGACCTCCCTGAGCACGAGGTGGCAATGCTCCGGAAGCGCCCCGAGGGGGCCGGTTACCGGGAAACCACCCCGGTGGAACAGTTGAAGGCCGCTCTCCACGCGCACTTTCGAGTCCCGTCTTCGGGTAGGGCCAGCGACGCCTGACCGGTACCCGTCCGCCTCTTTCCAGGGGAAACATGCCCGTATTCCGACATCGAACCGAACTGGACCACCCGGTGGAGGATGTCTTCGCCTGGCACCGCCGGCCGGGTGCGCTGGAGCGCCTCACCCCTCCCTGGGAGGACGTACGAGTCCTCGAGAGGGAAGGGGGGATCGAGGCGGGGGGACGGGTGGTACTGGGAATCCGGCAGGGTCCCGCCACCATCCGGTGGGAGATCGCCCACACCCACCTCGAGGAAAACCGACTCTTCGTGGACGAGCAGGTGCACGGCCCCTTCAGCCGGTGGCGCCACGAACACCGCTTCGAAGCGAGGGAAGGCGGTCGCAGCACGCTGGAGGACGTGATCGAGTGGGAGCCGCCGCTGGGCGGGGTGGGAGAGGCCTTCGCCGGCAGCACCATCGAGCGCAAGCTTCGACGGCTCGTGGCATTCCGGGCCCGCCGCCTCACCAACGACCTGGCCCTCCACCGCCGCTTCGGGGACGGGCCCCGGCTCACGGTCGGTATCACCGGCAGTTCGGGAATGATCGGCACCGACCTCTCGCACTTCCTGGGTGGAGGCGGACATCGGGTCATCCCGATCCGTCGCACGAGCCGGCCCTCAAGAGGGGAGATCGGCTGGGATCCAGAAGCCGGGCGTCTCGACCGCTCGGACCTCGAGGGTCTCGACGCGGTCGTCCATCTGGCGGGGGAGCCCATCGCCGGCCTCCGCTGGACCGAAGCGAAGAAGGAGCGGATCCTGCAGTCACGCGAGGTAGGGACCGGCCTCCTCGCCCGGGCGCTTCGGGACGTCGATGCACCGCCGCAGGTCCTGGTCTCGGCCTCCGGAGTCGACTATTACGGGGCGCATGGCGCCGAGGTCGTGACAGAACGCAACCGGTCGGGGGAAGGGTTTCTCGCGGAGGTGGTCCGCCGGTGGGAACGCGCGGCTCGACCGGCTGTCGAGGCAGGAATCCGGACGGTTTTCCTCCGAAGCGGTCCGGTGCTCTCCCCCCGGGGCGGAATCCTGGGAACCCTACTTCGGCCCTTCCGGATGGGGCTTGGGGGAAGGGTCGGATCGGGTCGCCAGTACCTCTCCTGGATCGACCTCGACGACGAGGTCGCCCTCATACACCACGCCCTCAACACCTCCGGCCTGAGCGGTCCGCTGAATGCCACCGCCCCGAATCCGGTACCGAACGCATCCTTCTCGGACGTATTGGGGCGGGTGCTCGGCCGGCCCACCATCGTCCCCATTCCCTCCCTCGCGGTCCGCTCGATCCTGGGAGAAATGGGGAGGGAGCTCCTCCTGGAGGGGGCCCGCGTCCACCCGGAGCAGGCGCTTGCCTCGGGATATCGGTTCCTCTTCCCGGACCTCGAGGACTCGCTGCGCCACCAGTTGGGCCGCGACGATCCGGACACTTGAGCCAACCCACCCCTCTTCGAACCCGATCGATCCTGGAGGTCCAGCGTTGAGTAGTCAGGCGAACGAACGTGCCCCACTCACGTCCGAAGAGCTCGGCCCCGACCCTCTGGACGCCTACCGGCGCTGGATGGAGGTGGCCGACGAACGAACCGGACTGAACTACGTGAATGCAGCCACCCTCTCCACGGTGGACCCCGAGGGACGACCGGACGGCCGGATCGTCCTGGTCAAGGGGACGGACTCGCGAGGGGTTCTCTTCTTCACCAATTATCGCTCGACGAAGGGGCGAGACCTCGCCGCGAACCCCCACGCGGCCATCACCTCCTACTGGGATCCGCTGGCGAGACAGGTGAGGATCCGTGGCCCGGTGGAGCGGCTCACCGCCGAGCAGTCCGACGAGTACTTCGGAACCCGACCCCGGGGGAGCCAACTCGGGGCCTGGGCATCCGAGCAGAGTTCCCCCATCGGCAGCAGGGCGGACATCGAGGAGCGATTCCGGGACGTGCAGGACCGGTTCCGGGATCGCCCTGTTCCGCGGCCCGAACACTGGGGTGGGTTTCGGTTGGAGGCGCGAGAAATCGAGTTCTGGCAGGATGGAGCCGATCGTCTGCACGATCGATTCCTCTATCTGCGGGGTGGGGAGGGGTGGGTGATCCGGCGGCTCAGCCCCTGAAGCCACCACCCTTCGGGTCCAGGGGCGGATAGCTTTCGCCCCGTTCGCGGAGCTTTGCTGCCCGTCGGGGATGACACCACTCGAAGAGGGTTTCCGCGAAGCGGGCCTCCGAGAGGCGGGGCTCGTCGTACAAGCCTGCGGCGGCCCGCTGGCCCTGGGCGGCATAGAGGATGAGGGCGGTGGCCACCGAGACGTTCAACGAGCGCACCATCCCCATCATCGGGATGGTGATACGCCGGTCCGAAGCCGCGAGCGCCTCGTCGCTCACCCCGTGGAGCTCGGTGCCCACCAGGATCGCGGTCGGCACAGTATAGTCGATTTCCCTGAAGTCGAGTGCATCCGGACTGGGGTGCGCTGCCACCACCTGATGACCGGTCGCTCGGAGGCGCCGTATGGCCAAGGTGGCGTCGGGATGCCTGTGCACGGTCACCCACCGGGCCGTTCCGCCCGACGTGTCCCGGTGCAGGCGCAGCGTCCCGTCGGGCACGACGGCATGGGCCTCGAGCACGCCCACCGCGTCGCAGGTGCGCAGCACCGCCGAGAGGTTGTGTGGCTTGTGCACCCGGTCCATCAGGACTGTGAGGTCCGGCTGTCGCAGGGAAAGGACGGAGCGGAGCCGCCGAAAACGCTCGGGACGCATGTGTCGGTTTGGGGTGGGGTTCAGGTTGACGCCGGATCAGTAGCGGTCGCCGTGGGGAGGCGGCAGGCGATCCAGCTCACTGAGGGCCTCCTCCGGGAGATCCAGACGAGCCGCCCCACAATTCTCCTCCAGGTGGGCAATCCGCTTCGTCCCGGGGATCGGGACGACCCATGGCCCGCGGGCGAGGAGCCAGGCGATCGAGATCTGAGCGGGCGTCGCTTCGTGCTCCCGGGCGACCCGCTCGATCTCACGCACGATCCGCTGGTTGCGGCCGATGGCCTCGGCGGTGAAGCGGGGATTCCCCGCTCGGATGTCGTCCGGAGAGAAGTCGGCCGACGCCACGGCGCCGGTGAGGAACCCTCGCCCGAGCGGAGCATAGGGAAGAAAGGCCGCCCCATGCGTTGCGCACCAGGGCAACACTTCCGATAGGGGTCCCCGCGTCCAAAGGGAGAGTTCCGACTGCACCGCGGCCACCGGATGAACCCGGTGCGCCCGATCGAGGGTGGCGGCGTCCGCCTCGCACAGCCCGATCGAGCGAACGAGTCCCTCTTCCACCAGCCGGACCATGGCGCCCCAGCTCTCCTCGATGGGGACCTCCGGATCGACCCGGTGGAGGAAGTACAGGTCCAGGATTTCCGTTCCCAACCTCCGGAGCGAATCTTCACACGCCCCACGTGCCCGCTCGGGCCGTCCATCCGGATGGTAGCCACCCGTGCGATCGTCCAACACGAGCCCCCACTTCGTGGCGATGGTGACGTGATTCCGGTGGTCTCGGAGGGCCCGTCCCAGGAGCGACTCGTTGTGGTGGGGCCCATAGCTGTCCGCAGTGTCGAAGAGCGAGACCCCGAGCTCCACGGCACGTGCGAGGACGCGTCGCGAATGGGCGTCGTCGATGCGGTCGGGATCGTATTCCGCGGACATCCCTACGCACCCCAGTCCGATCGCTCCGACCTCGGGTCCGTCGCGCCCGAGGCGACGGGTCGGGAGCGGTGTGCTGGCCATGGAAGTTCTCCTGAAGAAGACGAGCCGTAGACGAGCCCGGAAGGTAGAAGATCTTGCCCTACACGTACCAGTGGGTCCAGCCGGCCGAGCCCGCTTGTGCATCTCGCGCTGTGATTCGTGGCGGTCCGGATGCCTCCGGAGGGACTTCGGGCGAACAGATACTGGCGAAAAGGTGAATTACGATGTATTCTGCCCGCTCACGCGCGGTTTCGACTGATCCAGGCCTCGACCTCTCCACTGCCCGCAGCCATGCCCCGATACGCCCCGCCGTGGCACGCCGCCGTGAAAATCGGAGCGATCTACCTCGCGCTTTCCGTCTCGTGGATTCTCCTCTCCGACCGGGCGGTTTTGCTGCTTTTTCGCGACCCGGCCGCCCAGGCGGCGGCGCAGACCCTGAAGGGCACCTTCTTCGTGGTCGTCTCCGCCATGGTCGTGGCAGGCCTCGTCCTCCGCGAAATCCATCGTATGCGTCGCATGGAAACCCGCTACGAGGCTCTCGTGGATCAGTGGCTGGCGGGAATCTATGCCGTACGTGGTGGACGCTTCCTCTTCGCGAACCCGCAGCTTGCCGAGATCTTCGGGACAGGTCCTGAAACACTCCAGGAGTCCCTCTCCGTCGAGGAGCTGGTAGTGCCGGAGGAGCGGGCCGCCCTGGCGCGCTATCTTGCTCAAAGGGAGCAGGGCGGGGGAGGTCACCTCCCGAAACGCGTGACCGGGCTCCGGGCCGACGGCTCGAAGGTCCGAGTCGAACTCCACGGGCGACGGGTGGACTGGGACGGAGCGCCGGCGGTGGTGGGGTTGGTCTTCGACGTGACGGAGCAGGAGCAACTCGAGGAGCGGATGCAGCAGTCGCAGCGCCTCGAAGCGCTCGGGCAGTTGACCGGAACCGTAGTCCACGACTTCAACAACTTCCTGACCACCATCATCGCTCCACTGGAGATGGCACAGCAGCTCATCGGCCCAGGTCACCCCGCCCGACAGGAGCTCGCCGAGTCCCGCGAAAACGCCCACCGAGCGGCCCGCCTCACCCGACAGCTACTCGCGTTCAGCCGAGAGCGGACCTACCGACCACGTCCCATCGACCTGAACGAGCTCCTCCGCCGGTCAGGCCCCCTTCTCGGTCGGATCGGCGGCGACCAGTTCACGGTGAAGTTCGACCTCGCCCCCGAACCACTCCCCGTGGAGATCGATCCGGAGCGATTCGAACAGGTCCTGGTCAACCTCGTGGTGAACGCGAAGGAGGCCGGAGAAGGAGAGGGCACGGCTCTGATCCGGACCCGGGCCAAAGGGACTGGGGAGTTCGCAACGGTGGTGCTCTCGGTGACCGACGACGGCCCCGGGATGGAATCAGACACGGTCAAACAGGCCGTGGAACCTTTTTTCACCACCAAGTCACAGGGGACCGGCCTCGGCCTCGCAACCGTCCAGGGTATAATAACCCAGGGCGGTGGCGAGCTGACCATCGAATCGGAGCCCGGCGCCGGTGCCACATTCTCCATCCTCCTGCCGCGCGGGGCCCGGTCCCCTGAACCCATTCAGCAGGGAGGAGCGTCCCATTCGGCGCCGCGCCAGGAGCACCCGACGACACGCGGCGGCGTCCTGGTCGTGGACGACGAGGCCGCGGTCCGCAGGGTCGTGTCCCGCACGCTGGGGCGAAAGGGATTTCGGACGTTCGAGGCGGGAACGGCCGCCTCTGCGTTGGAGCTGATCGGTGAGCGAGGGTCCGAGATCGAGGTCGTCCTCGTGGACCTGGGGCTTCCGGACATGGACGGCGCGACACTCGCAGCCCGGATCGACGGGGCATCCCCGGGGATGCCCGTGATATACATGTCCGGGCGCTCGAATGTGGAGGTGATCGCACGGATCAGCCAGGAGGCGCAGCGGCGCTTCGTGGTGAAGCCCTTCGACATGGCCGTGCTCGTGTCGGAGGTCGGTGCGGCGGTGGCCGAGGGTCGGCGCCACGCGGGGACTCGCCCGGCCTGACACCCGGTCGGCGGGGGACTTGCTGGCCGTGGGAGTGGTGTGCCTCCCCCGAGTTCCCCATCTTTCCTTCCGGTCCGGCGCCGGTGGCCGCACGGCCGGGGTGGCGAAACCGGTAGACGCAGGGGACTTAAAATCCCCCGGGAGCAATCCCATGCGGGTTCGAGTCCCGCCCCCGGCATCCCGTAGACTCCCTGTTCCATTAGCACGATCCCGGAGGCACGATCCATATGACACTCCTCGTGGCTGCACTGATCGCGTGTGTCGGCTGCCCCACCCCCGGCACTCCCCAGACCGGCGAGCCTCCGGTCTCCGGAGCGACCGCCCTCGTCCCGGGATTGCTCACTGTGGGGCCAGCAGCCGCCCGGCCCAAAGCAGACACCGTTTCGACCCCCCGCACCCCGGATCGCATCGAGTTCCTCAGGAAGGTGGACCGGCTGCTCGTGGGACAGCGTATCCAGCTCCTGGCCAGGGCAGTCGCCGCGGACGGCAGCCCTCTCGCCGATCATATCGCATGGCGAACCTCCTCCTCGAGCTACGTAAGCCTCGCCGCCGACGGCAGGATCACCGGGATCACGCCCGGTCGACTTACGATCATGGCGGTGGCGGGGGACCGGCTGGCCTCCTTCGAGCTGGAAGTGCTACCGGACGTGGTGGAGAGCCTGTCCCTGAGCCCAGATTACGAGGTCACAGGGGTGGGTGAGGAGGTGCAGTTCGAACTCCGGACACTCGACGGGGACCGGGTCCTCATCCAGGGGATCCAGCCGTCCTGGGAAGTCCCGTCGGGCCTGGACGCGTCGATGACCGACGAGGGCGTCTTCGTGGCGCGCGCTCCCGGGCTGCACACGATCGTGGCAGTGGTGGGGGACCGGAAGGCAATCGCCACCGTGCGCGTCGCCCCCAGGTGAGCCGCCCGGACCCGCCGCGTCAGGACGGGCTGGACTCGCAGCGCTCTCGCAAGTTCCTCCCGTGATACACGTCCGACCTCAGATGGCGTGACGGGAACACCTCCTGGATGAGGGCGAAGACGCGAGGATCGTAGCGCTCCAGGTCCTCGGGGGTCTGGATGCACCTGTCACCGTGCTGGAACTCGATGTTCGACCAGAAATAGGTCTGGGCTGCCTCGGCGAAGTACTCCTTCGGGTTCGTGCGGGCGTACTGGCCAGGCCAGAGGCCCTCGTCCATCGCAGCCTTGTACGCCGCGTCGATCCGGGCGTACAGTTCGGGGTCCGAGAACTTGAGCCCGTACTGCATGATCGAGTGCACGAACTCGTGCACGCAGATATTCTCGCCCCGGTAACGGTCTCCCTCCAGCGCCAGAACGTTCTCCTCCGCACACGTGGTGGGGTTGTCGTCCATCCCTCTCGCACGACCGTCCCAGTACTCCGGTCCGGTCCGAGAACCCAACCCACCGGGCTCGTCGTAACCCGCGCGTTCTCCATCGGTCAGGCGCCAGTCGTCGATCGCAGGCACCCTCCAGCGGCTGTGCTCGGGCACGTCGGTGGTCATCTCGGACGGAGACATGACCACGAGGCGGAACCCCTGAGCCATCATCTCGGTGCGAGCGTCCGGCCGATGCGCGAGCATCTCGATGACCAGGTCCCGCGCCATCTGCAAAGCGAGGTCGGAGACCGCGGCCGAGCCGAGGACGGGAATCCCCATCGCATCCACGTGTTTCACGTAGTGGAGATCAAAACCGGGGGGATGCGGAGTGACCGGGGCACGCAGGGCTTCCGCGAGAAGGCCACGGCTCGAGGGATCTGGAGTCTGCCCGAAAACGGGTGCAGCGCCCGCACAGACAAGGAACGCCAACAGAAATGGTGTGCATCTTTGCATGGTCCGTCGCTCCTGACTTCTCGTGTGGTCCCAGGAAAACATGGCGCGGGGGCGCGTCAGCTCTACTCCACGTATTGCTTCCGAAACTCCTGATGCTGCTCCGGCTTGCCGATGAGGAAAAGGCGGGACCCGGCCTCCAGCACCTCACCCGCGCGCGGCGCCGGGTCGAACCGATCTTCTCGTTCCACCGCCACCACGTTCAACCCGGTTCGCGCGCGGATATCGCTCTCCGCGAGCGTCCTGCCCTCCAGTTTCGGTGGAAGCGCCTCCTCGAAGAGCTCTATTCCCTCCCCGAGGCTGATCATCCTCCGTCCCAACGCCATGGAGGTCAGAGCCGCCACTCCCAGCCCGGCATAACTCATCACGAGATCGGCTCCGGCCCGTCGGATTGATTCGATGTTCCGGTCGTGGGTGAGCCGGCTGACGATGCGGGAATCCGGGTTCAACCGGCGGCAATACACCGCCAGGAAGACGTTCATGGCGTCGTCGTTCGTGGTGAGCAGGATCGAGGGGGAGTCATCGAGTCCGGCCTCTTCCAGTAGCTCCCGATTCGCCGCATCGCCCACGAACATCCGGTCCGGGAGGTCCTTCCAGCGCTCCGCCAGCTCGGGCTTGCGCTCGATGAGGTGGACTGGAACCCCCTTCCGCTTGAGCGCTCGGGTAGCCGCCCTCCCCACCTTTCCGCCTCCGATCACGATCACCGGATTCCAGTTCGTGTCGTAGATGTACAGGAGCTCGTCCAGTTCCTGCATCTGTTCCTGCGTCCCGATGACCACCGGGAGGCAGTGTTCCGTCAAAAGCCGTTCCGGATGGGCGGGCTCGAGGGTCGCCTGCTCCCAGACGGCCACCACGTTGAGCCCGAAGGATTCTCGAAGTCCGGTTTCCTGGATGGTTTTTCCGACGAGGGGCGTGTTCAGGACCGGGAACTCCGCGATCACCAGATGCCGGAAATGCCCCAGGACGTGCGTCTGCGCATGCCCGGTGTTGATCCGACTGGCGAGCTGCTCCCCGAGCTGCCGCCGAAGGGGGAGGACCTCGTCGGCTCCCGCCAGTTGCATGATGTCCACCGCGTCCTCGGAGCTCGCGAGCGCCACGATCGTCACCTCCGGTGCCAACTCCCGCACGGTCAGGATCACGTTCGTGTTCTCCACGTCCCCCAGGTTCGCCACCACCAATCGTGCCGCGTCCACCCGGGCACGCCGGAAGGTGTCGGGAGAGTCGAGTTCTCCCCAGAGCACGGAGTCACCCTCGCGCCGCCGCCGGGTCGCCCGCTCGGCGTCGGGCTCCAGGAGCACGTGTGGGATCCCGTAGATCCGGAGCTGGGCCATCAGTCCGGGGGCGATGGGGTCGTCATCGCAGATGATGACGTGGTCCCGCATCCCTTCCGGCACATGCCGCGGAGTTCGGAGGCGAAGCTGCGCCTCCAGCCAGGGGGCGAAGAAGTAGCGAATCAGGACGAAAGGAAAGACGATGAGCAGGAGCACCACTCCGCTCAGGATCACGAAGAGGCTGAAGAGTCTCCCGATGTCGGTCCGGAAGGTGATGTCCCCGAACCCCAGGGTGCTCATCGTCACGACGGTCCAGTAGATCCCGGACACGAAGGAGTGCGACTGCCCCTCCACCCGGACCATCAGGACCTGGAAGATCACCGAGAAGACCATCATCACCACGAACACGAAACCGACGTACCAGGCGACGGCGGCGGTGTTCTTCCGCATCTCCGGCTCCTCCATGAGGAGGCTGAGTTGCACTCCGAGGGTCTTGATCACGCGGTCGGCTCCGGAAGGCGGTCTGAAAAGCGGGAACTCGGTCCCCGGACGGCTGGACGCTAGACGGGGATGACCGATGATGGCAAGCCCTCGTCGGCCCGTCCCCGTGTCCGGTCCCGCCCGACACCGGCACTCAGAACGTGCCCGACCCGTGCCCGGCGTCGAACCAGGGCGCCCCGAGGCCTCGACGCGCCTTGATCACCCTCCCCCAGGTGCTACCTTCTCACGGCATCCCGGGCCCGATCTTCTGCTACGGCCCCACCACACCATCGTCGGAACGACCTGATGATTCGAGTCACATTCCTCGGCACCTCCGCCTCGCGTCCGACCGTCGGTCGAAACGTGAGCGCCATCGCGGTGCAGAGGGAAGGCGAGACGATGCTCTGGGACTGCGGCGAGGGGACCCAGCGCCAGATGATGAGGTTCGGTACGGGGTTCGCAATCTCCTCGATTTTCATCACGCACATGCACGCGGACCACTACCTGGGGCTCATCGGACTGACACGAACGCTCGCCCTGCAGGGACGCACGGACCCGCTGACGATCTACGGCCCTCCGGGCTCCCGCTCGACGCTGATCGAGGCCCTCCATCTCGGAGCGGCGAGAGTTGGCTTTCCCTTCGAGTGCCTCGAACTCGCGGCAGGGGACCGCGTCCGCAGGGACGAGTTCGACATCGTCGCCTTCGATGTCCGGCACGGGGTCCCGGCGGTGGGGTACGCGCTCGTCGAGCACGATCGGCTGGGCCGCTTCGACGTGGAGAGGGCCCGAGCCATCGGCGTACCCGAGGGCCCCCTCTTCGGACAGCTGCACCGGGGTGACCCGGTCGAGGTGGAGGGCCGGACCGTGCATCCTTCGGAGGTGGTGGGGCCTCCTAGGCGGGGACGTCGCGTGGTCTACACCGGGGACACGCGGCCCCTGCGGAGCACGGTGGAGATTGCCGAGGGTGCCGAGTTGCTCATACACGATGCGACCTTCGGTACGGACGAAGCGGAGCGGGCACAGGCCACCTTCCACTCCACCGCCGTGGAAGCGGGAGCAATCGCCCGGGACGCAGGGGTGGCCCGATTGGCTGTGACACATATTTCCGCCAGGTATTCCGCCAATGCCGCGCCCCTCCAGCGGGAAGCCGCCCGGCAATTCGCCGAGGCACGGGTGGCGCACGACGGATTGAGCATCGAGATCGAATACGACGGGGAGGAGGAATGATTCCGGAGCGGGACGGGGAAGGGAGGGAGATCTGGCTGGAATATCGCGAGGAGCGGCGCTCGATGCGGTTCCGGTGGAGCCTCCGGGCGGCGCAGTGGCGAGCCCTCGAGATCGCGCGGGCGGTCTTCGGCCGGGATGCGGGTGCCCGGCTGGACTCGTACGGCCCCGGAGGGGGCTTCGACGGACTCGTGCACCTCCGAGTACCCTTCCATGGACTGGACGACCACCGTTCGCGAGAGGCTCGCTTCACCTGCCTCGCGGGGGCCGATGAGGTTCTCGCCCGAGTCCCGCTCGTCTTCGTCTTCGAAGCCGCGGCACCCGTGGAACGAGCGACCGTTGGCGCTCCCGTCCGGGGAGAGGCCTCCTGAGCACGGGGCCGGAGAGCCGGGCCGTCGACCCCCTCCCACGCTCCGTGGCCGTGGTGGGCCTCGGCCTCATGGGGGGCTCCCTCCTTCGTACCCTCGCTGAGCTCCCCGATCGACCGGCGCTCCTGGGGGTGGACCCCGATCCGGTGCGGGGAGCGCAGTCCCTCGAGGGCGGCTTCCTGGACCGGTACGCTCCCCCGGGCAGCGCACTCCCCTACGAAGCCGAACTCGTGGTCCTGGCCTGCCCGCTCGGGGCGGCCACGCGCTTCCTCCGGGAGGAAGGCAGCTCTCTTCCTGCGAGCACGCTCGTCACCGATGTCGTGAGCCTGAACGCCCCGATCCTCACGGGGGCTCGCAGCGCCGGCATCGTAGACCGCACGGTGACGGCCCATCCCATGTGCGGCTCGGAGAGGAGCGGGCTCCCGGCCCAGAGGGCGGACCTCTACCGGGGGGAGAGGGTCTGGCTCTCGGCCTCGTCCGAGGCCACCCCCGCTGTCCGCCGTCGGATCGAGGGGTTCTGGAGGGCGGTCGGGAGCGACCCCCGCTGGATCGACCCAGAGGATCACGACCGGAGCATGGCCTGGGTCTCGCACCTCCCCCAGCTGGTGGCGAACGCCCTGGCGGGCGCGCTGGACGCCCAGGGCTTCCAGCCGGCGGATCTCGGCCCGGGTGGCCGCGACATGACGCGACTCGCCCGCTCGTCTCCCGTGATCTGGAAGGAGCTCCTCGAGCATTCAGCCCCCGTGACCGGCACTGGGCTCACCTCCATCTCGAGGGCGCTGAACGCGGTAGCGGACCTCCTGGCGCGCCGCGAGACCGACCGGATCGTGGAGTTCATGGAGCTCACGCGAAGGTGGGCCGCGGGCGAGGCCACCCCCGGAGACGGGGAAGCCGGGAACGCGGACGAGCACGATCCAGAGAAGGGGGGACGCGTCCCGGGTCTCCGGGACAGGAGTGAGGAACGATGAGGACCATTCGGGTTCCCGGGGACAAGTCGATCAGCCACCGTGCGCTCCTCTTCGCCACGCTGGCCACGGGGGAGAGTCGGTTGGAAGGGGTGCTCCCGGGCGCCGACTGCCAGAGCACCGCGAACGCCCTCCGCGCGATGGGCGTGTCCGTCCCGGAGCTCCCCCTCGATGGGAGCCCCTTCTCCCTACGCAGCGCGGGAATGAGCGCGTTGCGAGCCCCCTCCACCCCCCTCGACTGCGGCAACTCCGGGACCACGGCCCGCCTTCTCCTCGGGCTCCTCACCGGCCTCGGCGTCGAAGCCTCCCTCACGGGGGACGAGTCGCTCCGGAGCCGACCCATGGCGCGCGTGACCTCTCCGCTCGAGATCTTCGGCGCACAGTTCCGTGAGGAGGGGGAGCCAGGCCGCCTTCCCCTCCGCACCCTCGGTGGTCGGATCGGGCCCATCCGGCACCGATCCGCCGTCGCAAGCGCACAGGTCAAGAGCGCTCTCCTCCTCGCCGGACTCGGCCAGGGCGTCCGCGTCGAGGTGGAGGAACCCCAACAGTCCAGGGACCACACCGAGCGCATGCTCCGCCGTATGGGTGTTGCCGTCCAGGCACGCGGAGTCTCTCCCCATTCCGTCGTCCTCCCGGAAGGTTCCTGGGCGCCTTCGCCCATCGAACTCCAGGTCCCCGGCGATGTGTCCTCTGCCGCCTTCTTTCTGGTTCTCTCCCTGCTGGGAGGGGCCGGTCCCGGCCTGACCGTCGCGAACGTGGGGTTGAACCCGACACGGACGGGCCTCCTCGACGTGCTCGAGCGCATGGGGGCCGGGATCGTCCGGACCAACCTCCGGGAAGAGGCGGATGAGGCGGGAGAGCCGGCGGGGGACCTGACGGCCCAGCCCGGACGTCTCTCGGCGGTCGAGGTCGGCGGGGACGAGATTCCCGCTTTGATCGATGAGGTCCCCATCCTGGCGGTGGCGGCCGCCCGGGCCGAGGGCACAACGGTGATCCGCGATGCGGCGGAGCTCCGCGTGAAGGAGTCGGACCGCATCCGGGCCCTCGCGCTCAATTTCTCCGCGCTCGGCGTGGAGGTGGAGGAGCTCGAGGACGGCCTGGTGATCCACGGATCGGACCGGCTCCTCGTCGGACGGGTGCGGGCTTTTCACGACCACCGTATCGCCATGGCGTTCGGAGTCCTGGGGGCACTTCCCGGAAACCGGATCCAGGTGGAAGATCCCGAGGTGGCCTCGGTCAGCTTTCCCGGGTTCTGGGACCTCCTCGACGAGCTCGGGGGGGGCGCGGGAAGCCCGTCCGGGGGGACCGGGGATGCAGGGGCCCCCAGCGGACCGGCGCTCGGCGACTCGGCCGGACGGATCATCACCATCGACGGCCCGGCCGGGTCCGGTAAGTCGTCCACGGCAAGCGACCTGGCGCGCCATCTCGGGTTCCGGCACCTCGACTCGGGAGCGATCTACCGCGCCCTCACGCTGGCGCTCATCCGGAAGGGTATTCCTGCCGAGGATTGGGAGGCGCGGGCCGTCCCCGCCCTCGAAGACGTCCGCGTAGAACTCGCACCGAACCGGGAGGGGTTTCAGGTCCTCCTGGACGGGGAAGGGGTGGGCGACGCCATTCGGTCCCACGAGGTGACCGAGGGGGTTCCCGTCCTGGCCGCGATCCCCGGGGTTCGGGAGAAGGTGATCGGGGTGCAGAGGGACGCAGCCGTGGCCTGCGATATCGTGGCAGAGGGGAGAGACATGGGGACCGTGGTATTTCCCTCGGCAGACCTCAAGGTCTACCTGACCGCGGAGCTGCCCGAACGGGCGACGAGGCGGATACTTCAGCTCGGGGAGGAACCCACCCCGGAGGCAGTCCAGACCACCGCGGCGGAGCTGGCGGAGCGGGACCGACAGGACGAAGGCCGGACCGCCGCCCCCCTTCGCAAGCCGGAGGGCGCCCTGGAGGTCGACACCACGAGCCTGACACGGGCGGAGCAGGTCCGAGTGATCGCCGACGCGATGCGGGAGGTCGGTACCCGCACCGATTGAACCCTCGCGACTCTGGATCCTTGACCGCGCGCGATGGCTTTGGGTAGATTCCAATTCTCCCTTGGGAAAGATGGCCCCTCCGGGGCCTTTTTTCCGTCAGGGGCTCGGCGCTTCTCAACACATTCACCCGGTCACGCGGCCGCTTCACATCCGGCCCGGCCACAGGCCTTCCCGAACCCCTCGACGGGTGCGGGGAGAGACACTCCCGGTACTTCATGAGCGAACAGACGACACCCTCCCAGTCGGACCAGAACCTCCACGATCTCGTCGACGACCCCTCCGCGGTTGTCACCGTCGCCCCCGAGGAGACGGAAAAGTCCCCTCCCCGGGTCGGGATTTCCCCCGAGCTCTCCATGGACCCCTATGGGGACGAGGACCTCGACGTCTCGCGCGACGACTTCGCAGCCCTCCTCGAGGAGTTCCAGGGCGACCTGCAGGACGTCCGCGAGGGTGAGATCGTCAAGGCCCGCATCCTCCAGATCACCGACAACTCGGTCATTCTGGAATTCGGGTTCAAGAGTGAAGGATCGGTGGCCCTCGACGAGTTCAAGAGCTCCGACGAGCTCTCGGAGGGCGACGAGGTCGAGGTCCTCTTGGAGAGCCTCGAGGACGAGGACGGGATCGTGGTTCTCTCCAAGAGGAAGGCTGACTTCCTCCGCGTCTGGGAGAAGATCCGGGAAGCCCACGAGGCCGACCGTCCGGTGAAGGGAACCCTCGCCCGCAAGATCAAGGGTGGCGTGACGGTGGATCTCATGGGCGTGGACGCGTTCCTGCCCGGGTCCCAGATCGCGCTTCGCCGGGTCCCGAACATCGAGGACCTCATCGGCGAGACCTACAAGTTCAAGATCATCAAGCTCAACAAGCGGCGCCGGAACATCGTGGTGTCGCGGCGTGTGATTCTCGAGGCGGATCGCGAGAAGAAACGGGATCTGCTGGTGAAGGAGCTCCTGGTCGGTCAGGTCCGCGAGGGAACCGTGAAGAACATCACGGACTTCGGTGCCTTCATCGACCTGGGTGGTCTGGACGGACTCCTCCACATCACCGACATGTCCTGGGGCCGGGTGGGGCACCCGTCCGAGGTTGTCGACATCGGGGAGAAGCTCGACATCAAGGTGCTCGACATCGACTGGGACCGCGAGCGGATCTCGCTCGGGCTGAAGCAGCTCCTCCCCTATCCCTGGACCGACATCGACAAGAAGTACCCGATCGGGTCCCGGGTCCGCGGGAAGGTCGTCTCCATCACGAACTACGGTGCGTTCGTGGAGCTGGAGAAGGGCGTGGAGGGACTGGTCCACATCTCGGAGATGTCCTGGACGCGCAACATCCGGCACCCGTCCAAGCTCGTTTCCATCGGCGACGAGATCGAAGCGGTGGTCCTGAAGGTGGACCCCCAGGACGAGAAGATCTCCCTCGGCATGAAGCAGATCGAGGAAGACCCGTGGCTTTCCCTGCCCATGAAGTACCCCAGCGGAACGCGGATCACCGGAAAGGTGCGCAACCTCACCTCCTTCGGGGCCTTCGTGGAGATCGAGCCGGGAATCGACGGGCTCGTCCACGTTTCCGACATGAGCTGGACGCGTCGCGTCGAGCACCCGTCCGAGGTGGTCCAGAAGGGCCAGGACCTCGAGGTGCTGATTCTGGATATCGACGCCGAGAACAAGCGAATCTCCCTCGGGGTCAAGCAGATTCAGGACGACCCCTGGCCGACCATAACCCAGCGCTTTGCTCCTGGTGTGGAGACCGACGGCACGGTGGCGCGGGTGCAGGACAAGGGTGTGGTGGTCGACCTCGGGGACGAGATCGAGGGATTCGTCCCCGCCTCCCACGCGGCCGTGGAGAACGTCGAGCGGCTCGAGGAGTACTACGAAGCAGGTGACGCAACGGACCTTCGGGTGCTCGAGTCGGACGCTGCCAACCGACGGATCGTCCTTGAGGTGATCACGCCTCCGGAGCGGAAGCCCGCGAAGGAGGAGCCGGAGCCGGAGTCGGAGGAGGCAGGCGCGGACGAGGCGGAGGACGCGGAGGAAGTTGCAGCCACCGAGGCTGAACCGGCCGCGTCCGCCGAGGAGGACGCTGCCGAGCCGGCGGAGCAGGTTGAGGAACCGGCGGAGGATGTCGACGAATCCGAGGAAGAGTCCGAAGAATCCGAGGAAGAGTCCGAAGAATCCGAGGAAGAGTCGGAGGAATCCGCGGAAGAGTCGGAAGAATCCGAGGAAG
This sequence comes from Gemmatimonadota bacterium, assembly GCA_040905325.1. Taxonomy (GTDB): domain Bacteria; phylum Gemmatimonadota; class Gemmatimonadetes; order Longimicrobiales; family Gaopeijiaceae; genus JBBDRS01. The sequence goes on along the minus strand of JBBDRS010000038.1, from coordinate 4,783 downwards.
TCGAGGCCGAGGCCGAGGAGGTCGAGACCGAGAAGCCCGAGTAATCCGTCCCCGCGCCTTGGACTCGGGCCCGGACGGGTCAGGAGCCTGTGAGCCGCATGGAGCCGAGACGATGACGAACGGGTGCCCAACCACGGGGGGGGGGGGGGGGGGGGGGGGGGGGGGGGGGGGGGGG
>JBBDRS010000038.1:0-4598 GCA_040905325.1 Gemmatimonadota bacterium | reverse complement strand
CCCCCCCCCCCCCCCCCCCCCCCCCCCCCTCGTGCACCAATCCATTTGATGGCGGCAGCCGTCGTCCTCCTGACCGGATGTTCCGTCTACGCTCCCAGCCCCTCCCCAGAGCCCGCGCCTGAGGCCATGGAAGGTCCGGCGCTTTCGGAGGGCCCGACAGACACCTCGGCCGAGCGCGAACGGGAGGCGGCCCGACTCCTGGAGGAAGCCGAACGGGCGCTCCGGGAGGGTCGGTTCGAGACGGTTCTGGCGCGAACGGTCGAGATCGAGGACGGCTTCTCCGACGTCCGGGGAACGCTCCGGGCCCTCCAGCTCCGCGCGGACGCCCAGGTCGGCCTCGGCGAGTACGACGACGCCGAAGAGAGCGCGAGACGATTGGGGAGCCGGGCGGAACCTGGGGAGCCCCTTTTCGACGTCGCCGCCCTCCTGATGGCGAAGGCCCGGGTGGCCGGCTCTCTCCCCGGTGCGGCCGAGGCGCTGTTCGATATCTCTGAGACCGCGACGGACGACGTCCTGGCGCCGGCGGACTCGTTGGCGAGGGGTCTGGCGGACCAGATGGCGATGGACGCTCTACGCGAAGTCGTGGACCGCGCCCCGGAGCATCCGCGCATCCTCCCGGTTTTCCTCACCGAGTTGGCAGTTCGGCGCGTCCTTGTGGGAGAAACCTCGGAGGGGCACGAGCTCGCGAGGCGGGCGCTGGTCCTCCAGCCTGGACCGGAGACCAGGGAACGTGCGACGCTCCTCCTGGAGGGGCGGGTTGCCGAACTCGGGTCCGAGCCGGTTCTCCTGGGAGCGCTCCTCTCGCACGCTGGCCCTCCCTCCCTTCGACAGCTTTCGGAGAGCATCCGGGAAGGAATCGAGCTTGCCCTCCTGGAGGCGGAGGAGTCCGGTGCGCTCGCGACGGTGGAGGTCCTGGACGACCAAGGGTCAGGTCCTCGCGCCGCCGAGCTCGTGACTCGTCTCCAGGAGAATGGAGTAGTGGGTCTCATTGGTCCCCTTTCCGACCAGGGCGTCGCGGCGGCCGCGACGGCTCGTAGGGGCACCCTCCCCCTCCTCTCGCCAACGGCACGGTCGGTCCCGCCGGGGTCTGGCGGGGTCTTCACTCTCACGGGAACGGACCCGGCTGCCGCGCGCACACTCGCTCGGCTCGTCGTGCAGCAGGGCGTTCGCAACGTCGTCGTATTCCATCATGCCTCGCCCTCCTTCGCCGAGGAAGCCGAGATCTTTCGGGCGGCCCTGACGAACGCCGGAGGGTCGGTCATTCGGACCCTGAGCTACAACCCGGAGACGACGAGCTTCGCTGAGCCTCTGGGGCAGGTGGTGTCCCTCCGTCCTCAGGGATTCGTCCTCCTCCTCCCGGCGGAGGACGTCGAGCTCATCGCGCCGCAAATAGCCTACTTCGGTGTGGACGATCTCGACATCCGTATCTTCGGGAATGAGGTCTGGAGCTCGGACGGAGTCCTCGAGTCGGTCCCTGCCCGGCACACCGAAGGGGTCTACACCGTCTCCTCCAGAGGACCGGACGGCTCCCTCGGCCCGCGTTGGCATTCCTTCGTGGAGCGATACGAGTCGCATTTCCAGCAAACCCTCCGAAGCCCGGTTGCGGCACTCGGATACGATGCCGCACGCCTCCTCATATACGCTGCAGCGCAGTCGGATGGGAGTCCTGAGGGCACGTTCCAGGCGCTCGCGTCGGTCCGGGATTTCCCGGGGGCCACCGGGACCTTATCCGTGGTCGACGGTCGGGTCCAGAGAGCCTACCTCCCCGTCCGGATCGAGGCCCGGCAACCGGTGCCGGTGAACCCGTGACCCCCTCCAGGCCGTGACGGAGCACGGGCCCCTCGATCGTCTGAAGGCGATGCGGGAAGCCTCCCTGCAAGGAGGGGGTGAGGCTCGGCTGCGGGTGCAGCACGAAAAGGGGAAGCTCTCGGCGCGGGAGCGGCTGGACCTCCTCCTGGACGAGGATTCCTTCGTAGAGCTCGATCGCTTCGTCACCCACAGGTCGACCGACTTCGGGTTGGAAGAGCGGAAGGTGCTGGGCGACGGGGTCGTGACGGGCCACGGGACCATCCGCGGTCGGCTGGTCTACGTCTTCTCCCAGGACTTCACCGTATTCGGGGGTTCCCTCTCCGAAGCCCATGCGGAGAAGATCGTGAAGGTGCAGGAGCTCGCCCTGAAGCAGGGCGCCCCCCTCATCGGGCTGAATGACTCCGGCGGGGCCCGCATCCAGGAGGGGGTCGTCTCCCTGGGCGGATACGCGGACATCTTCCTGCGAAACACCCTCGCCTCGGGAGTGATTCCGCAGATCTCCGTAGTGTTGGGACCGTGCGCCGGGGGGGCCGTATATTCCCCTGCGATCACCGACTTCGTCTACATGGTGCGGGGAACGAGCTTCATGTTCGTGACGGGACCCAACGTGGTGAAGACGGTGACCCACGAGGACGTGGACATGGAGGGGCTGGGAGGAGCGGACGTTCACGCCACCCGGTCGGGAGTGGCGCACTTCGCCTACGACTCGGAGCCCGAGACCCTGGAGGCGGTGCGCGAGCTCTTCCGGTTCATCCCCCAGAACAATATGGAGGTCCCTCCGGGCGGGTCCGGCGAAGCGCCCCCGGGGGGGACCGAACGACTCCTCGAACTGGTCCCCGATAACCCGAACAAGCCGTACGATGTGTCCGAGGTCATCCGGGCAATCGTCGATGCTGGGGACTTCTACGAGGTCCACCAACGCTATGCGGGGAACCTCGTGGTGGGGTTCGCACACCTGGGAGGCCATGCCGTCGGCATCGTGGCGAACCAACCCGTGGTCCTCGCCGGCGTCCTGGACATCGACGCCTCCGTGAAGGGAGCACGCTTCGTCCGGTTCTGTGACGCATTCAACATCCCGCTCGTGGTCATCGAGGACGTGCCCGGCTTCCTTCCCGGTGTCACCCAGGAGCACGGCGGCATCATCCGGCACGGCGCGAAGCTTCTCTACGCCTTCAGCGAGGCGACGGTCCCCAAGATCACCGTCATCACCCGCAAGGCCTATGGCGGCGCCTATGACGTCATGAACTCCAAGCATATCCGGGGCGACCTCAACCTCGCCTGGCCTGGAGCGGAGATCGCGGTGATGGGCCCGGAGGGCGCCGTGGGGATCCTCCATCGGAAAGAGATCGCCGAGGCCGAGGATCCGGAACGTATCACTGAAGAGCGCATCCGGGAGTACAGGGAAAAGTTCGCGAACCCGTACATCGCGGCGAGTCGCGGGTATCTGGACGATGTCATCGACCCGAGGGAGACCCGCGACCGCCTCATCAGCGGACTCGACATGTTGAAGAACAAGCGGGACTCGAATCCCCCGTCGAAGCACGGAAATATTCCCCTGTAGCGCCCTGGGACCGCTCCCGCGGGCCCCCCACTCGAGCCGGCGGATTTCATGCGCCATTGCGTCTTCTGCAACCAGCCGCTGGAGGAGGGCATTCCGGAGGCACCGGCTCCGGGGCGTCGCCATGCCTACGACCCGGGGCAGGGCCGCCTCTGGGAAATCTGCCCCCGGTGCTCCAGGTGGAATCTCGTCCCCATGGAGCTTCGGTGGGAGACGCTCGAGGGCTGGGAACGGGCCGTCCGGGACGAAGGGCGCCCCATACTCGAGACCGAGCGGCTCGCCCTCATTCGCGTCGGAAAGGGTGAGGTGGTGCGGGTGTCCGACCCCCCGCTCCCCGATTGGGGGCACTGGCGCTACGGGGATCACCTCCCCCGTTTCCGTCCGGGTCGCATGGGGCTCTTCGAGCGCCTCCTGGGAGGGCTCCCGGCGCCCCCGCTGGAGGGTTACGACCCCTATGGCCTGAGCGGGCCGATGGGTGGGGTGGGCGGCACTTCCGGGCCCTCCCAGTGGCTGGCCTCGCCCTTCCTGGACCGGGCAACGCCCCTGACACTCGCTTTCGCTGCCATTCCTCTGGCTCCGGACTGCCCGTCATGCGGGATCCCTCTCCCCCTGAACCCATGGGAGTTCCAGGCGATCACCTTCCGGGCCAGTCTCGACGCGAAGGGACCGGACGACCACCGAGGACCTCCGACCCTGGCCGGCGCGCCGGTGGGGGTGGAGGCCCGATGTGCGAACTGTGGTGAGCGGGTGATCCTGCCTTTGCGGTCGGCTCGCCCGGCCCTCCGCCTCGGCCTCTCCATCATCGACTCCGGCGCCAAGGCCCGGGGAGCCGGCCGACCCGCGGGCGAGGCCCTTGCCCGGGTTGGGGGAGGTGTTGGACTCCTGCGGGGGCTCGGGTCTCTAGGCGCACCTCTGGGAGAGCTGGGTCTGGTGGAGCGAGTGGCGTTGGGCATCGCACTCGACTCCGAGGCCGAAGCGGAGGCACTGGAGCTGGAGTGGCGCGAGGCAGAGGAGATCGCTGCCATCATGGATCAGGAGCTGACCGAGGTGGAGGGATTCGTGCAGTTTTGGAACCGGATCCTGGGCGAGTAGGGGAAGGGAGATGGACTGCCCTCCGAAAAACCTTCCGGGGGCGGATGGGTCCCGAGGGGACGAGCGGGCAGGACCACGAAGGGCCTAGAAGGCTGTTGAAGAAGTGGGGGGACCACCGTTGGGAGCGCCAGGGACCCGA
>JBBDRS010000037.1:0-101136 GCA_040905325.1 Gemmatimonadota bacterium | reverse complement strand
TATTGGAAAAACTGCCATTCCCGGCCACGGCTTCGGACCGGGCCGCCCACGACGAGGGCGGCCGACAGGATCAGGAGATTCTTCACGATGTACTGGCCCTCCATGGTGGGTATCCAGGGAAAGCTGCCGGGTTGAAAGGTGACTTCGGGAAGGATCACCAGCGGCAGGAAGGTTCCGCCCATCTGGAGCACCAGGAGGGCGATGGCCAGGCGGATCGTTGCGCGAAACAGGAAGCAGAGGCCGATGAGGACCTCCCACCAGCCGATGACGGCTAACCACTGTCCCGCCTCGAGTAGGGGCAACCACCCTACGGTAGCCAGGACCAGCGGCTCGGCGGGAGACCGTCCGAGGGGCTTCAGCATCCCGAACCAGATGAAGATCACCGCCAGGGAGATGCGAAGCGAGACGATTCCCCAACGGTCCATGAACTGGGCAATTCGACGGTCCAGATCGTCGAAGGTCATGAGGTCGTCCGCCTTCTGGCCGGGTCAGCGTGGTCGGGGGGCCGAAGCGCCCCGCGGAAGGTAGACGGGCACTGCGAGGCAAGCAATTGAGCGGGGTGGCGTGGCGCGGATCCGGGACCGGCTCCGCCCACATCCGGCGAGAAGATGACCTCGTGCGCGGTACTCCGTTATCCTCAGTGGGGGTTGCAACTCCCGGTGCGCGCCGCGTGGATACCCGAACCCCATGGAGGAAGCCTTGAAGAGACGGGCGAGGAGGACCTTACGTGAATAGCCTCAAGGGCCGCCTGCTGATCTCAGGCGGCGGGCTCTTCGATTCGAACTTCCGCCACACGGTCGTGCTCGTCGGGGAGCACGACTCGCGGGGCGCCGCGGGCGTGATCCTGAACCGGGTGCTGAACGTGACCGTGGCCGAGGCCGTCCCGCCGCTGGCCGGTCTCGTGGAGACCGATGCGCCGCTCTTCGAGGGTGGCCCGGTGCGGCCGGAGGAGCCCGTCCTTCTGGTTGAGACCACCCGTGCCGATCTCCTCGACGTGCCGATCTTCGGCTCCGTCGGGTTCCTGACGGGTGAGGTTTCCGTCGAACTGCGGCCCGAGATTCTGCGCGCGCGGGTCTACGCGGGGCACGCTGGATGGGGTGCCGGGCAGCTGGAGGCCGAGCTCGAGGCGGACGCCTGGATCCTCGAAGATGCGCGGGCGGAGGACGTTTTCTCGGCGGCCCCCGACCTGCTGTGGGCGAGCTTGCTGCGGCGGAAGGGGCCCGAGTACGCCGCCCTCGCCCGGGTGCCGTACGATCCGTCGATGAACTGACGGGAGGGCCGCGGTGCACCGGGCTCTGCTCCCTCCGAGGCCGTCGCTACGGTCGGACCGGATCCCAGCCCCGAGGAGCCAGCCATGATTCACGACGACCTGAAGCTTCCCGTCTCCCTCCTGAGCCTTCGGATCGGCGTGTTCATTGTCATGATCCTGTGGAGCGTGGACAAGCTCCTGAATCCGGATCACGCCGCGGCCGTCTTCAACACGTACTACTTCCTGGCCAACATGGGCGCGGCGGCCCTCTTCGTCATCGGCTTGGTGCAGATCGCGATCGAACTCGCGTTCGTTGCGGGCCTCTTCCGCACGTTCACCTACGGGTTCGTGCTCGTCACCCACCTGATTTCGACGCTCGCGAGCTGGCCGGGCTACCTCCAGCCCTTCGACAACCTGCTCTTCTTCGCAGCCTGGCCGATGCTCGCCGCCTGCTTCGCTCTCTTCCTGCTGCGGGACCGGGACACACTGCTGTCGCTGGACGAGGCGCGGCCATCGGCGCCGGCCGAGGCGGAGGAACCGGCTCGGGCCTGATGCCACCGGTTCGATCACCCGATAGACCCGAACCGACTCCACGCTGGCGGCGAGGATCAGAACGCAGACTTCAGTGCCCGGCTGGGAACCCGAAGTCCCACGGTGGCAGCTCCACCACCGTTGAGTCCGGTACCGATTCGGGACCCAGGAAACGCCGGATCAAAGGTACGAACTGCATCCGACTAACCCCGTCGTCCCCTCCATGCCATCCCCAGTCCCAGAACAAGTAGCATCGGCCCGAAGCCGATCATGGATGGTGCCCGGGCGGGGTGGCGGGGTGAGGTCTCCAGCACGAGCGACCCCACCTCCAGGCGCGTGACGGTAGGGTGTCCATGCAGGAGCCCGTTTCCACCGCCCACGACCCTGACCGCCGCGGCATCATCCTGCTCCAGCGTCCGCACGAGCTCCGGACCCTCGTAGACCTTCCCCCACAACCGTTCAGGCAGCCGGTACCTTCCCCCCTCGGGGGAGATCAGATGGATGCTCGGAGGACCGCGAAAGCCGCGGTGGTATTCGACGGAGTGGTAGTGGAGGGGATCCAACACCCATTCGGTCGCGGTGATCTCGCCGAGCCCCACCATCAATACGCTGAGTCCGATGACCGCGACGCACAGACCGACCAGAGTCGTCTGCCTTGGCCACATCGTTTTCTCGCTCATCGCTCGCGACTCACTTCAGCAATTTGAACTTCTTCCACTCCCCGACCCGGTAGCGGATCACCTTTTCGAGGAGGTCGCTGAGGAAGTTCTTCACGTCCCGCCGGGTCCACTCCCGCGGGTCGAAGCGTGGCTCGAAGGCCCAATCCTGGGCCGCCACCAACTCCTTCATCACCTCCGGGTGGGTGCCCTCGAACTCCTTCAAGCCGTAGCTCTGGCGGAAGGAGAAGTCGTCGAATGCCCGGTCCTTGCTGTTCCCGTAGTACCATCGGGACATCTGCCGGTGCTTTTCCGCCATGCGCTTCGGCGGCTTCACATGGCCGTAGTGGTGGATCGTGGCGCCCGACCACTTCACGCGAGGCTTCCGCTCTTCCCCGACGAGGAAACTCTGCGCGTCCCAGATGCTCCGGGCGCCCGCGCTCCGCCGCACGATACGCACCTCCTGGCGGTACCAGTTCCGCGCCTTCGCGACGACCGAATACGATCCGTAGAAGTGGATGTACTTGAAGAGGAGGCCTTCCACGCGCGGGTCGCTATGGTACCTCCGGCACGCCTCCACGATGACCGGGAGTCCGTCCTCGTGGACAACCTCGTCCGCCTGCAGGTAGAAGCACCACTCGCCGCGACATTGGTCCAGGGCCTCGTTCGTCTTCTCTGCGAGAACGAAGCCGCTCTTCTGCTTCGACGGATCCCAGTAGGCATCGAAGATTCGGATTCGGGGGTCGTCGATCGACTCGATGATCTCGCGAGTATCGTCGTCGCTCTGTCCCACCCCCACCACGTACTCGTCCACGATGGGGAGGATCGAGCGGATAGCCTGGACGACCGGATACCCCATCTGGCGTGCGTTCCGGATCACGGTGAAGCCCGAGATGAACGGGGGGGAGTCGAGTTCAGGTGCGTCCGTGGACGCCCGGGTCCCCGGAGTGCTGCGGGAATCGACCATGCTGTGCCTGTGGGGAGGAGACCGCTCCAAGGCATCGTCCACATCGTGGAGACTGCTCGGGACCGAAAGCCGGGGGCAGAAGCTACCCCCGCTTCGGCGCGGAGGGCAACCACAATTGCGGGCGCAGGGGATGGTGTTCGGGGCTCGATTCCTGAAAAAGCTTCGATGAGCCGGGCATGACTTACACGGGGGATCTCGGGTCCTGGCGGGCCTGTCTTTCGGCGTTCCCGCGGCGATACCCCACCGGCCGGACTCCCTACCGGAAGCTCGGCCGGTGGGGTGGGTCTCAGCTGCCCGCCTTCATTGCCGCGTCGTTGACACCGTTTTCGGCGATGGATGTGAGCTTTTTGTCGGCAGCCGTCTCTTCATCGAGAGACTCCTGGAGGAGGTCCGCCACTTCGTTCCGCTTCAACTGCCGGGCGAAGGAAATGGCGGAGCCGTATGCCGCGATCTCATAGTGTTCGAAACGCTGGGCGGCCGTGACGATCCCTGCGTCCAGTACAGCGCGGTTGCCGTCGCCGTCGATGTAACCCTCGGCCTCGGTGATGAGCCCTTCGGCCGCCTCGCAGTGGCTCGCCGACACCGGCTTGTCCATGAGTTTGAAAGCTTTCTCGAGCCGCTCGATCTGTATTTCGGTCTCCTTCTGGTGGTCCTTGAACGCCGTCCGGAGCTTGTCGGAACCGGCGGCCTCGGCCATGCGGGGGAGGGCCTTCTTCACCTGTTGCTCGGCGCTGAGAATATCCTGGATCTGATGGACCAGAAGGTCCTCGAGAGTCTGAAGTTTCATGTTTGTTCTCCTGGATTGAAAGATGGGGTGAGGAAAGTGCGGAAGCCGGCCTCGGGGGGCGTCCACCCCCTCCTCTGTTCAGACGGATGCGGCTCCAGGACTCGCAAGGTCAGTGCCAGGGTGCCGGAGCGTGTGACCCGCCTGGCCGGGACCCCGCTTTTGCTTGTGAGCGGCTTCGGGCGCGTGGTATATGAGGCCTGATCCTTGCGTTTGGCCCTACGGTAGATGCGCAGGGGTCCGCCGCCGCTGTCCTTCCACAATCCAGCGTGCCGCACGAGGAGCGACCGACCATGTCCATATCCCTCAAGCCCAGACACCTGAAACTCTACGCCGACCTGGGCAAGATCTTCGTTCGGTATGGACGCTCCGACCTGGTGGTCGGGGGGGGGTTGGAAGCGGGACTCCTGGAAGGGGAACAGGCACCACCGGATGGGAAAGGCAGCGGGGGTGATCGGACGAAGAAGCGGGGAGAAGGCCTCGCAAGGGACCTCGAGGCCATGGGTCCCACCTTCGTCAAGGCCGGGCAATTGCTTTCCACGCGACCCGACCTTCTCCCGTTGGAGTACCTTCTCCCGCTCTCGCGCCTCCAGGACGAGGTCGAGCCCTTCCATTCCGAGGAGGCGGAGCAGATTCTGGCCGAGGAACTGGGGGTGCGCATCTCGAAGGCCTTCTCACGGTTCGATTCCGAACCCATCGCGTCGGCATCTCTCGGGCAGGTCCACTACGCGGAGCTGCGCGACGGAAGGCCGGTGGCCGTGAAGATCCAGCGTCCGGGCGTTCGCCAGCAGGTTGCCAGCGACCTGGAGGCAATGGAGGACATCGCCGAGATGATGGCGGCGCGCACGGAGCTCGGGGAGCGATTCGATCTGGTGGCAATGGTGGGGGAGTTCCGCAAGACTCTCCTGGACGAGCTCGACTACCGCCAGGAGGCCCGGAATCTGGAGCGCCTGGGCGAAAACTTGAAGAAATTCGATCGGCTGCTGGTCCCGCGTCCGATCATGGACTTCACCACCTCACGTGTGCTTGTGATGGAGTGGGTTACGGGTCTCAAGATCACCTCGCTCAGCCCCCTGGGGCGGATGGAGTTGGATGGGGAGGAGCTCGCCAGCCAGCTCTTCGAGGCCTACCTGCAGCAAGTCCTGGTCGACGGATTCTTCCATGCGGACCCCCACCCCGGAAACCTGTCGCTGACCGCGGATCGCCGGATCGCCCTCCTGGACCTCGGCATGGTGGCCCGGGTTTCGTCGGGCCTCCAGGAAAAGCTGGTTCGGTTCCTCATGGCCGTGAGCGAGGGGGACGGCGAGGAGGCGGCGCAGGTGGCGATGAAGCTCGGGGAGCCCGGTCCCGACTTCGACGAATTGGGTTTCGTGGCTGCCGTGACGGAACTCGTCGACCGTCAGCAGGGCGTCGTATCGAAGGACATCGAACTGGGCAAGGTGGTGTTGGGGGTGACCCGCATCGCCAGTGAGCACGGGGTCCGGATCCCGGGGGATCTGAGCATGCTCGGGAAGACGCTTCTCAACCTGGATCGCGTCGGACGGACCCTCGACCCCGAGTTTGATCCGAACGCGGCGGTTCGGACCCACGTCGCCGACATCCTTCGGCAGCGGATGTGGAAGCAGGCGTCCCCGGGGAGGGTTGCGGCGTCGCTCCTCGAAGTGAACGACTTGATCCAGGAGTTGCCGACCCGGCTGAACCGAACCCTCGACCTCCTGGCCAACAACAGGGTCCGCTTCAAGGTGGACGCCTTCGACGAGGTCCACCTGATGGAGGGGCTTCAGAAAATCGCGAACCGGATCACCCTCGGGCTCGTCATGGCGGCGCTGATCGTAAGTGCCGCCATGCTGATGCGGGTGGAGACGGAATTCACGCTATTCGGTTACCCTGGTTTCGCCATGATCCTCTTTGTCGCCGCCGTTGCAGGGGGGGTGATTCTCGCCGTGAGTATCGTCCGCACCGATGAGTCGAAGGGAGATGGCCACGACCGCGGTGGACGGAGGAACGGCTGATCAACGCGGGAGACGCATCATGACCCGTCCATGGCGAGGGGTCCAGTACGAGCTGGATCGAGCGTGTCCATGAGCGAAGAACGCAGTTCGGGCAAGGGACTGATCCGGAAAGTTCGCCACCGCTACGGGGTCTCGGACCCCCAGTTCCGGCGCGAGATGTCGGTGATGCTGGGGCCGTCCATCACCTCGGGAAACCGCATCACGGCACTTCACAACGGAGACGAGATCTTTCCCGCCATGCTGAGGGCGATCAGGGGGGCGTCGGTCTCCATCACCTTCGAGACCTACGTCTACTGGTCGGGGGAGGTCGGGCGGGAGTTCGCTGAAGCGCTCTCGGATCGCGCCAGGGCCGGACTGCCCGTTCACGTCATCCTGGACTGGGCGGGGAGCGTACAGATGGACAGCGACGTGCTCACCCAGATGGAGGATGCCGGTGCCAAGGTCCACCGGTATCGGCCTCTTCGGTGGTACCACCTCTCCCGGCTCAATAATCGGACCCATCGAAAGATCCTCGTCGTGGACGGCAGGACGGGCTTTACGGGGGGCGTCGGGATCGCAGACCTCTGGAAGGGCCGGGCTCAGGATCCCGAACACTGGCGGGATATCCACTTTCAAGTCGAGGGGCCCGTCGTGGCGCAGTTCCAGGCAGCCTTCAACGACAACTGGATCAAGACGACGGGCACGGTGCTGAACGACGCGACGTTCTTCCCCCCCCTCGAACGTGCCGGCGACCTCGACGCGCACATGTTCATCGGCTCACCTTCGGGGGGCGGAGAGAGCATGCACCTGATGTACCTGATGGCCATCGCGGCCGCGACGGAGAGCATCGACCTGGCGGCGGCCTACTTCGTGCCCGACGAGCTTCTCGTGGATGTGCTCGTGGCAGCGCTCGAGCGTGGCGTTCAACTTCGCATTCTGCTCCCCGGCCCCCACATCGATTCCGAGACGGTGAAAATTGCCTCCCGGGGGTCGTGGGGTGAACTTCTTCGCCACGGTGCGGACATTCAGATCTACGAGCCCACAATGCTCCACACGAAGCTCCTGGTCGTCGATGAGGAGTTCGTTTCGGTGGGTTCCACGAACTTCGACATGCGCTCCCTCAAGCTCAACGACGAGGCGAGCCTGAACATCTACGACGCGGCCTTCGCAGCCGAAATGATCCAGGCGTTCGAGAAGGATCTCTCACACTCCGAGCCCTGCACCTGGGAGGCGTGGCGGGCCCGTCCCCTCCGTGAGCGGATGTCCGAACAGCTCATCCGGCCAATCCGGTCCCATCTCTGAGCCCGAGCGCTCGGCCGCAAGTTCTTCTGCCCCGGAACGTTCTGCCGAGTTGAGCTCTGGATCACCGGGCTGCCGGGCACTGTCGACAGGCGTTCAGAACGTAGATAGGTACCGCGGGGACTGGCGAAGATCGGTTCCGACCGTGGAGGAGGCGTTCGATCCGGCTTCGGCGGTGCGGCTCTTGCATGGCGAAGGGGCTGCTCCTGTGCTGTTTGCCCGAATTCGGGCTCCCGTTCCTTGAGGAGGAAGTTCATGAAGCAGAAGCCTCTGTTTGCTCGTTCGAACCTGGGACGACTGAGGCCGTGACGAGCCCCTCGTGGAGGACCCGTCGTGGATAGTCTCAAGGGCCGTCTACTCATCTCCGGTGGCGGGCTGTACGATGCGCACTTCCGGCACACGGTGGTGCTCGTCGGGGAGCATGATTCGCGAGGCGCCGCGGGCGTGATCTTGAACCGGGCGCTCAACACGACCGTCGCGGAGGCGGTCCCGGCGCTCGCGGACCTCCTGGAGGCCGAGGCGCTGCTCTTCGAGGGCGGTCCGGTGCAGCCGGAGGAGCCCATCCTCCTGGTCGAGGCCATCCACTCCGATTTCCTCGACGTGCCAATCTTCGGTCCCGTCGGGTTCCTGACGGGTGAGGTCTCCGCCGAGCTTCGGCACGCGATCGTGCGTGCACGAGTCTACGCTGGACACGCCGGCTGGGGCGCTGGGCAGCTCGAGGCCGAACTCGAAGCCGACGCATGGATCCTCGACGAAGCCCGAACGGAGTACGTGTTCACGGCAGTGCCCGACCTGTTGTGGACGAACGTGCTCCGGCGGAAGGGGCCCGAGTATGCCGCGCTCTCCCGAATACCGTACGATCCGTCGATGAACTGACGGGAGGCCGGCGGAGCATCGCGGGTCGGGAGAATACAATGCGACTCCTGGCCTTCAGCCCCCGTCCCACTCCGCGAGGCACGCGCGGAACGGGTCGAAGTCCGCCTGATCCGCGGTGACGAGAGCCGCTCGGAACGTGCCGATGGTCCTGGTCGGAGGGCCATTGGAATCGGGGAGGAGCGTGCGCAGGGTGACGTCGAACTTTCCGATCAAGACCTCCTCCGTCGCCTCCTCTACGGTCAGGGTCCCTCCGCAGGACTCGCAGTTGAGGACACCGTCCGGGTCCGTCGGATCGTACTGGGCCCATCCTCCCGTGGTGCGGTTCGCGTAGGACCCGCTGGTCACGGTGAACGACCCGGTCGCTCCATTCCACGGAGCCGCGAATCCGGCCTGGATCCGGTCGCCGAGCACCTCGCCGGCAACGTCCCCTTCCAGGCCGACCACCAGCACGTCCCCCTCCTCCGTGAAGGCTCCCGGTCCCTGTCCGGCTCCAGGGGCGCCGCCCGACGCGGTGATCTGGACGAAACACACTTCGCACTGGCCGATCTTGATCGTCACCTGATCCTCTACGTCTGGCTCCATGGCGCTCGTGGCGGTGATCGTCACCTCGCCCCCGGGCGGCGACTCCTCGGGGGCCGTGAAGAATCCGGTCTCGTCGATATCACCCGCACTGGCCGTCCACGTGACCGTCTCGTCTTCGAGCCCTTTGACCTCGGCCTCGAACTGCAGCTCCGCCCCGACCTCGAGACATTCCGGGCGGGGCGAGATCGTGATGGAGGCGAACCGGATCGTGGCCGTGGCTGTCCGGGCCGGACCGTTCTTCCGCGCACCCGTCCTGGCCGTGTGCTCGACCACGACCAGGTCCGGGGTGTCGAAATCCGGGTTCGTGGGCGCCACGTAGTCGACCTCGTGGGTCGTGGACCCTTCCTGCACGCGAATTTCGGCAGACCCCTGCCGCGGATGCTCGTCGGACAGGTCCAGATCGATGCTGTCCGGGTAAACCGACCCCTCGACCTCGACCCTGAACGTCACGATCTGGAGGTCGTCGGGGTCGCGCGCAGCCACCGTGGTGTCCGAAGGACTGATGGTCACGAGGAGCGGCGTGACCGCAATCTCGACCTGTTGACTGATCTGCTCCCCCCCGAACTTTCCGTCAGCGGTCCTCACGGAGAGGATCGCGTCTCCCCAACGGCGCGGCTCGTACGTGGTGCCCTCCACCACCTCGATCACGTCGGGATGTACCGGCCGGGCTTGGATCCACATGGGATCCGTCACATCCACGGGACCGAAGAGCTCGGGTTCGATGTCGAGTTCCTCGATGTCCATCGCGCGAAGTCGCTCCTCGATCACGGATGCGAGCTGGCCCGCCGCGTCATCCACGGGTGTGCCGGTGGAGAAATCAAACTTCCCCGTGGTCTGCGCGAGCGACGCGGCCTCCTTGATGCCGTCGATAATCTCCTTCTGTAGATCGTAGCCGTCGCTTGTCGCCGTCACCTCAGCTTCGGAGACCCTCCCCTGCTCGTCCTCATCCTCCAGGAAGCTGTCCCGGTCGACCTTGATGCTCATGGAGGTGAACTGGGAAGGATACAGAGCGGCGGCCTTTTCGCGCTCGTTGTAGATCACCCAGAAGATTGCGCTGAACACCGCCTCGACGACGTCGGCCAGCGGCAGTCCGAGGTCGCTCGCTGCGCTGAAGGCCTTGCCGATGTCGGCAGCCACTTCCCGCGATAGACCGGAGGCCGCTCGGCGTGCTGCGGCGGCCGCCGCCATGCACCTGTGGAGCGCTCCAGTATCCTTGCCGATGGTGTCTGGCTGGCACTCGATGGCCGAGACCCCGGCGGGGCCGACTCCGGCGACAATCGGGTCCGGCGGATTTTCCAGGCTGGCACGCAGGGTCGTCCGGGCGAGAATCCGCTCGATCCAGTCGAGGACCTCGCCGCCCACAGCCCCCTCCGCCACCGCTCGGAGCGACTCCTCGTTGGTGGGATCGTCCAGCACGGCCTGGGCGGCCGCGAGCGGCCAAAGCGCGGGGGAGAGATCGTCGATGGGCGTGGCGAGGAGCTCGTCGGGCGTCGCCTCGAAGGAGGCCGCCTGGCCCGCGAGCACCTCTTGCAGGAGGTCCACGACGGCCTCCAGCTCACCATCGGCAGCAGGAAGCGGCTGAATCGTGAAGTCCACCGGCTCACAGGCCAGTGTCCCGTCGGAAACGGTGAGGCGCACCGAGCCGCCCTCCATCGGCGTCACGGGATGGAGCGGGACCACGAGCCGCAGCTCACCGTCGCCGTCCGAAACATCGAACCGAATGAAGGCGAAGCCCGCGTGCTCGGTCTCCCCTTCCGATATCGAGGCCGCGGCTGGCAGGTCGAAGCTCGACGGTAGGGTGCCGATGGCGATCTCGTCGAGCGGCACCCCGGAGGTGGCCGCCAGTGCGAAGTTCGGGCAGTCGACCTCGGTGAACAGCGTCTCGTCCGGCCCCGGGCCTTCGTGGTCCACCTCCGTGGGCGGCAACTCCCCGCCGCAGCCGCCGGCCAGAAGAGACAGGAACACCGCGCGCGCGGCAAACCATGCGGTCCGGTGGGAGAATCCAACTCTTCGGCGGGGCGGGCTGGGCGGAGGGTCATTCACAGGCATGAGCGACTCCCAAAGCGCTGACCAGGGCGGCCGTTACGATGATTCCAATATATCACCCTACGTTCCGCGTATCTCGCGAGCAAGCCGAGGTTGCGGACGAGCCAATGAAGAGCGTGGCAGCTCCCCCGGGCCCGATTTGTGAAGAAGCTTCAAGGAGCCGGGCATGACTTACACGGGGGATCCCGGGCGGAAAGTCCCTCCAGCGTGATGCGCCGGACTCCTCCCTACCGGAAGCACGAGGGACAGCAGGCGGAGGCCTGATCCTTGCATTTGGATACGAGTAGAGGGACCGGATTCCGCCGTCAACGTTCCCCCACGATCCGTAGTCCCGCAAGGAGGAGCGACCGACCATGTCCACATCCCCCCGGAGGCTTTGGGCGGCCGCTGCCGTCCTTCTTTTTCTCAACGCATGTGAGGACGTCTCAGTCACTGCGGTAGAGGTGGCCTCCGTTACGGTGTCGCCTTCCCAGGGAACCATCTTTCCCGGAGATACACTGCGCCTGTCGGGGATGACTCGCGACGCTTCGGGAACTCCTCTCGAAGGGCGTGCCGTCACCTGGACGAGTCAGAACGGATCCGTCGCCACCGTAAATGGCGCCGGGCTCGTCGAGGCCCACTCGGCAGGGGAGGCAGTGATCCGGGCGAGTTCCGGGGGGGGGTCGGGAACGGCCACCGTCACGGTCCGACCGCGACCGGAACTCGTGTTCTCGCTACCCGAGGTGAGTTTCGGCGGGGCTGCGGGAGGGGGCGCCACGGAGCCGGTTCAGATTCTGATCACGAGTAGCGATGGAGGAACCCTTCCCCAACTCTCGGTCGAGGTGGCGTATCCCACCGGGCAAACCACGGGTTGGCTCGAGGCGAGCCTTCAGGGGTCCCAGTCCGCTGCGATTCTCTCGGTCCGAGCGCGTCCGACATCCCTGCCGAGCGGCCGCTACCACGCCGAGATCCGGGTGCAGTCCACCCAGTCCGCGAGCTCTCCACAAAGTGTTGCCGTCACCTTCGAAGTAGGAGCCGCTGCTCCCGAAATCCAGCTCTCCGCATCGGCGATCGGCTTCGTATGGGAGGAGGACCAGCCAGCGCCCTCCGCTCAGCTGGTTCAGATTGCGAATGCCGGTGGAGGAGAGCTCGACGGGATCGCCGCTTCGATCCGCTACACGGCAGGGCAGGCGACCGGGTGGCTCACCGCTCGACTCGACCGGACCGTCGCGCCCGCAGAGCTCACGTTACGAGCCGCGCCGGGAGCACTCTCGACCGGGGCGTTCGACGCCGTAGTGGACATCTCCTCCGATCGAGCCACGAACTCCCCTCAGGAACTCCGTGTTCGCCTCACCGTAGGTGCCCCCCCTCCTGAACTCGATCTGGACCCCGTGAGTTTGGAGTGGCACATCCTCGAGGGTCATGTGGGAGATCCACCTACCCGCATCGTCACGGTGGAGAATCGAGGGAGCGGCACCCTCGGGGGACTCGGCGCCTCGGTCTCCCATCCTCAAGGTCAACCGACCGGGTGGCTCAACGCCTCGCTCGGAGGTGGAACCGCTCCGACGAACCTCACCCTCGGCCTGGCCGCAGAGAGCCTCGTCCCCGGGATCTACCGGGGGACGGTGGTCGTGGTCTCACCGGACGCTGTGAACTCCCCCCAAGCGGTCACCGTGGAGTTGCACGTCGCCCGAGGGGCCGCACCCGAGCTCTCGGAGATCCTGGTCGACCCGGATACGATCATCGCCGATGGGGTGAGTACTTCGGAAATCACGGTCCTCCTGCGCGATCAGCGGGGGGAACCCCTTCTCGTCGGCGGCCATCAGGTGGCGCTCAACACCACGGGGGGCACCCTCGGGAGTGTAACGGATGAGGGGAATGGAACCTATACCGCTACCCTCACGTCACCCAAGGTGGTCGGCACCGCTTCGATCACGGGAACGGTGGATGGAGATCCGATCGGAGGAACCACGACGGTCCAGTTCAACCCAGGCCCCGCTTCCCCGCGTACATCCACCATCGAAGCGGACCCGTCGTCCTTGATACCCGATGGGACGAGTACGTCGACCGCCACGATCCGTCTCCTGGACGATCAGGGGAATGCACTCACGGTAGGAGGAGATGCGGTCGTGCTTCGCCTGGTCGGGGGCGGTACGATCGGAGGGGTGATCGACCAGGGGGATGGCACCTACGTCGCGACCTACACGGCTCCCACTCAATCTGGTACCACGCGGATCGAGGGGGAGGTGAACGGGGAAGTGATGGACGATGCCGCCACGATCGTTCTCCTCGGTCGTGGGGAGGTCTCCGCGGAACGGTCCGAAGTCGTCGCCAGTCCCACCTCCGGGGTCGCCGCGGACGGGGTGGAGGCCTCCACCGTGACTGTTCGGCTGCGGGACGCGATTGGAAATCCCTTCGGGGGGGTGGCGCGTGGGGACTTCACCGTGGACGTCTCAGGGAGCGGCTCCGCCGGAACGGTCACGGAGACCAACGAGTCAGGCACCTATCGGTTTTCCGTCACGAACACGGTTGTGGAGACGGTCAGGGTCACGGTGAGGGCGCTCGGGGTGACGCTGGAAGATCAGCCTTCGATCACCTTCCAGTCGGCGTCGGCGCCGGCGTCCCGCCTCGCTTTCGGGGTCCAGCCCTCGGACACCGAGGCGGGTGCCACGATCTCACCGGCCGTCACGGTGCGGATCGAGGACGACGACGGCAACCTGGTCACCTCGGCCTCCACCGCCGTGACGATCGAGATCGACGACGGCCCGGACGAAGGCCGCCTCTCCGGCACCACCACGCGCAACGCCGTGAATGGGATCGCGACGTTCAACGACCTCTCGATCGACAGGGCAGGGGAAGAGTACACGCTCGAAGCTTCCGCGCCAGGGGTCTCCGATGTGGAGAGCCGGGAGTTCGATATTACGGGAGCGGCGGCGTCCGAACTCGTCTTCGGGGTCCAACCCTCGGACACCGAGGTGGGTGCCACGATCTCACCGGCCGTCACGGTGCGGATCGAGGACGACGACGGCAACGTCGTCACCTCGGCCTCCACCGCCGTCACCATCGAGATCGACGACAACTCGAGCGACGGTAGGCTCTCCGGCACCACCACCCGCAACGCGGTGAACGGTATCGCGACCTTCGACAACCTCTCCATCGACAGGGCAGGGGACGAGTACACTCTCGAAGCTTCCGCGCCCGACCTCTCCGATGTCGAGAGCAGAGAGTTCGATATCACCGAGGCGTCGGCCAGACGCCTCGTCTTTGGGGTCCAGCCTTCGGACACCCGGGCGGGTGCCACGATCTCCCCCGCCGTGACGGTACGAATCGAGGAAGCCGACGGAACCCTCAATTCGTCCTCCCGGAGGGTCACTCTCTCGATCGCCATCAACCCTGGTAACGGTAGGCTCTCCGGTACCACCACCCGCAATGCCGTGAACGGGATCGCGACCTTCGACGACCTCTCCATCGACAGGGTCGGGCAGGGATATACTCTCGGGGCTTCGGGCCCCGGGGTTCCCAGCACTTCGAGCAACTCGTTCGACATCACCGAAGGCTCGGCCGCCCGGCTCGAGTCCGGTTCCAGCCGATGAATACCCGGGCCAGCTGACGCGGTATCCGAGTACTCCCCGACGTGGCGAGCCCCTTTCCACCCGGCGGCTTGCCTACTCGTGCCAGAGGCTTCCTCTTAGATTGCACGACGTGGGTGGGTGGGGCGCGAGATGGCGCATCGAGCCATGCCCCCGACCCGGGCCTGGACTTCAATTGAGATCGGTGTCGATGTCGAAAGCTCGAAACGAATCCCGGAAGGGGCGCGCGTACGTCGAGACGTACGGATGCCAGATGAACATCTCCGACGGGGAGCTGATGGAGGGAGTCCTCAGCGCCGGCGGTTACGAGATCGTTTCCGCGCCGGAAGAGGCGGACGTCGTGCTCGTGAACACCTGTGCGATCCGGGATCACGCGGAGAGGCGCGTGCTGGGGCGGGTGTCGCAGCTCAACGGGCTCAAGCGAGAGCGCCCCGACATGGTGATCGGGGTCACCGGGTGCATGGCGCAGCGGATGGGGACACAGCTCCTTGAGGAGGCTCCGTATGTGGATCTGGTAATGGGTCCCGACGCGTACCGGTCGTTGCCCGCCCAGCTGGATCGGGTTCGAAGGGGTAACCCCGCGGGCAACGGAGGGGACCCGAAGGAACGGGGTGCTCCGTCCGCCGAGCGTCGCCGCCCGGCTGGTTCCGGGACGTTTGCCCTCTCCGGTACGTCAACCAGTGCAACGCATGGAAAGGAGAGGATCCAGCTCGCCGTGTTGGATCTGGACACCGGCGAGAATTATGAAGGGCTCGAGCAGCGCAGGACTTCGGGTCCTTCGGCCTGGATCCCCATCCAACGCGGGTGCGACCACCGTTGCACATATTGCATCGTGCCTTATGTGCGCGGGCCTGAAAAGAACCGGCGGCCGGAGGAGATCCTGGCCGAGGTCCGGAGCCTGGTCGAGAAGGGTCGCGCTGAAGTGACGCTCCTCGGTCAGACCGTGAATTCCTACCGGCACGGGGACTGGAGCTTCCCGGACCTCCTCCGGGCGGTGGCCCGGGTGGACGGTCTGAGCCGCGTGCGATTCACCTCGCCGCACCCGAACGATGTGACCCCGGAATTGCTGGAGACCATGGCGGTTGAGCCGGCAGTCTGCGAGCAGCTTCACCTGCCGGTGCAGGCGGGGAACGATCGGACGCTGCGACGCATGCTCCGGCGTTACACCGTCGAGTCGTTCCTGGAGAAGGTGGCGATGGTTCGGGACGCGATCCCCGATGTCGCACTCTCGACCGATGTCATTGTGGCCTTCCCCGGTGAGATGAGGAGGGAGTTCGAGGACACCCTCGAGCTGATGCGCACCGTCCGATTCGACGACGCGTTTACGTACAAGTTCTCTCCGCGGGAGGGGACACCTGCGACCCGGTTGCCCCCAGGGGACGCCATCGATTCCGGAGAGGCCCAGGTTCGTCTCGAGGAGTTGATCGCGGTCGCCCGGGGGATCCAGGCGGAGATCAATCGCTCGGAGATCGGGCGCGTGGAAAGGGTTCTCATCGAGAAGGATGCGCGGGATCCCGGACACCTCCTGGGGAGGACCCGGCGCAACAAGGTCGTAGCATTTCCGAACGAGGATTTGCGCATCGGCGAGTTCGCCACGGTGGAGCTCACCGGGACCACGGGGGCGACCTTCGTCGGATCCTGCCTTCAGCCGGAGCTGACCCTGGAGCGAGGATGACGAGGCTCCTGGGGGGGGCCGGTGTCCTGCTCGTCCTGATTCTGGTCATGCTGGTCGCCAGGTGGAACGGGGGCGAACGGGTCACCCTCGATCTCGGTCTCTGGACCATATACCGGGTTCCCATGACGTACGTGGCCTTCGGCTCCCTTCTCATCGGGATGCTGGCGATGCTTCTTGCAGGTCTTCACGCGGACCTTCGAGTCCGTCGGTTCCTGAGGGAGAGGCTGGAGGAGGAGGACCGCGAGGAGAGAAGGAGAGTGGACCGTTACCAGCAGGACCTCTTTACGCCCGAGGCCGAGCTGGAGGCAGAACGTTCGGATCCAGAAGGGAGGAACTCCTGACCGACCCATGAAGCCAGCTCCCCCGCGGGGCGAAGGAGGCGATCGCTGACATCGACCCTCCCGCCCGTCGTCGGGCTCGCCCTCGCCTATGCGTTCGGGGTGGCCCTCTCCCTCCTCGGCGTCGCCCCTTTCCCGACGCTTCTTGCAGTTCTTCTCCCCCTCGCGCTCATTCCGACATCGAGCCGCCCCCTCGTTCGGGGCGCGTTCTGTCTGACCCTGGTCGCCGGCTTCCTGGCGGCGGGCTCCACCCAGCGGGCAGATGGCCGTGACTGCCGTCTCTTGATTCCCGACGAGTGGGAAGGCGTCGTCGTCGGGCGGACGGTCAGCCGTGTCGAGGTGGGCCGAACGGTGCCCTTCCGGCCGGAGCAGGGGCTCCCGGACGGGTGCGCAAGAACGGTGCGGATCCTCCTGACCGGGGAGGCGGCAACCGCTGAAGCAGGGGAGCGGATCCGGGTCCGAGTGCGCTGGGAAGCCAGGGGACACGTCGCTCCGGGGAGGGCTGAATGGGCTGGGATGTTACGGGTGGTTGGGGGCCTGGAACCGTCCGGGGGAGGGGACAGAAGAGGACAGCTCCTGCGCCTCCGAGGAGGGATCCAGGAGGAGATCCATCGGCTATGGAGGGACCGGGCCCCCATGGTGGAGGCGCTCGTGCTGGCCCGGAGGGAGCATCTGGACCCCGATCTTCGCGAGGCATTCGCGCACTCCGGTACCGCCCACCTTCTCGCCATCTCGGGGTTCCATGTGGGGGTAGTGGCCGGGCTCCTCATGGGCCTCCTCCGCCTCCTGGGGCTCAGGCCGAGACGGGCCGCCATCGGCGCCGCGGTGGGATGCTGGATATACGTGCTGGGAATAGGCGCCCCCCACGCAGCCGTACGCGCAGCACTTCTCCTCACCCTCCTGGCGGTGGCCCGGGTGCGGGGGCGTCCCATTGTCCCGGTGGGGGCATTGGCGACGGCGCTTCTTACCCTCCTCGTGCTGGACCCCAGGAATCTCGCCTCGATCGGCTTCCAGCTATCGTTCGCAGGTACCGGGGGGCTAGTCCTCCTGCGGCGGCCCCTCACGAACCTGGCGGACGGCCTGTCACGCCGTGTCAGGGGCCGTCCCATTTCTCGGGGTCGGTCGGCCCGGGGGCCGGCCGAGGGGCTGCTCAAGGGCGGCTCCGACGGGCTCGTCACCGGGATCGCAGCCACCCTCCCGACCCTGCCCCTCCTCGCCTGGCACTTCGACCGGATCTCGCTGGTAGGAATTCCGGCGACCCTCGCGGTGGCTCCGGTGGTCGCCGCCTCGATTCCGGGCGTGGGGGCGACGCTGCTGCTCTCTCCGCTCCCCGGCAGTCTCGACCGGTTTCTGGCCGGTGGGGTAGGGCTCCTCCTCGCTCTGACCGAGTGGGCGGTCAGGTGGTGCGCCGAGCTCCCGGGTTCCTCGATCTGGGTGTCCCGACGCGCGCTCTTCGCTGCGGGCGGAGCGGGGGGATCGGTTCTGTTGGCACTCTCTCGGTTTCGCGCCGGGCGCGTGCGGGCAAAAGTGCGCTGGAGTGCGGCCTGTGGAATCGGAGCTGCGGCAACCGTCCTGGCTCCCCTCCTCCCTGGGCCCGATGCACTGGAGCTTCACATGATTGACGTGGGCCAGGGAGATGCCGTGGCTCTCCGGCTGCCCTCCGACCGCTGGATCGTCGTGGACGCGGGGCCCAGGCAGGGTACCTTCGACGCAGGGGCCCGGAGGGTCGTCCCCTATCTGCGACGACACGGGGCTCGTCGACTCGAGGCCCTGATCCTGAGTCATCCCCACCTGGACCATGTCGGGGGCGCTCCGGCGCTCCTCGAGCACATGGAGGTCCTGGGGATAGGCGACCCTTCCTGGCCCGTGCCCTCCCAGCCCTGGCGGGAGACGCTTGTCGCCGGTCGTCGGTCCGGGGCTTCGTGGTGGCCGCTCGAGGCAGGGATGAGGATGCGGATCGATGGGGTGGAGATCGAGGTCCTGCATCCCGACCGGGCCACCCTTGAGCGTCCATCGACTCCGGACTTGAACGATCTCTCCCTCGTCCTCCTCGTCCGGTTCGACCGAGGCACGATCCTGCTCACGGGCGATGCGAGCGAGTGGATCGAGAACCAGGTGCTGGGAGAGCTTCCCTCCCTGTCCGTGTTGAAGGTCGGCCACCATGGCAGCCGCACTTCCAGTGGGG
Organism: Gemmatimonadota bacterium; assembly: GCA_040905325.1. GTDB lineage: Bacteria > Gemmatimonadota > Gemmatimonadetes > Longimicrobiales > Gaopeijiaceae > JBBDRS01. The sequence goes on along the minus strand of JBBDRS010000037.1, from coordinate 82,388 downwards.
CGAGACTCCTGGATCGGACCATGCCGGGCGCCGCCGTGGTTCCGGTTGGAGACCCCAATCAGTACGGCCACCCCCACCCGGAGGTGATGGACCGGTATGAGTCCAGGGGGATCCCCATCTATCGCACCGACCGGGACGGGCATCTTCGGCTGCGGGTGCACCGGGATGGGCGGGTCGAGGTCCGGAGCTCGAGATAACCACAGGGCTGCTGAAGTAGCGGAAGATCCCCGCGAAGGGTTCCCATGGCCGGCGGATGGGGGGTAAACTTCACTCCGGGAATACTGCGCCAGCAGCCGGAATCCGACGACCAGGGGGAGAGGGAGATGGCCGACACGCACATCGTTACGATCGAGCGTCACATCATCGAGGAGGAGCGCCGCCACCCAGAAGCGTCCGGCGCGTTCAGCAATATCCTCCGTGATATGGCACTCGCCGCCAAGGTGATCTCCCGGCAGGTCAATATGGCCGGCCTCGTGGACATCCTGGGCAAGGCGGGTCATCGAAACGTTCAGGGCGAAGCTGTACAGAAACTGGACGTGTTCGCGCAGGACGTCATCTATCGGGCGATGGACCATACCGGGCACCTCTGCTGCATGGCCTCGGAGGAAGTCGAGGAATTCATCCCGATTCCGGATAAATTCCCGGCGGGGAACTACGTCCTCCTCTTCGATCCCCTGGACGGCTCCTCCAACATCGATGTGAACGTCTCGATCGGGACGATTTTCTCGCTACAACGTCGGATCTCCGAGCACGAGCGCGGGAGCCTGGAAGACTGCCTGCAGCCTGGAAGCCGGCAACTGGCCGCGGGTTACATCGTGTACGGTTCGTCCACCATGCTCGTGTATACGACGGGGGCCGGCGTGCACGGCTTCACGCTTGACCCTTCGATCGGCGAGTTCCTCCTGAGCCACGAGAACATCCAGATTCCGGACCCGCCCACCCGATACTACTCCGTCAACGAGGCCTATGCGGACCGGTGGTCGCCGGGGATGACCCGGTTTGTCGATGAGTTGAAGCGCCCGGATGCGGATGGGTCAGGGGGAGGCTTCTCATCGAGATACATCGGCTCGTTGGTCGCGGATTTCCATCGGACACTCCTCCGCGGCGGGATCTTCATGTACCCTGCCGATGAACAGCACCCGAGTGGCAAGCTCCGACTCCTCTACGAGGCAAACCCGCTGGCGTTCCTCGCAGAGCAGGCCGGAGGACGAGCTTCCGAAGGCACTCGTGACATCCTGAACGTGACAGCCACCGCGCTCCACCAGCGAACTCCGCTCTTCATCGGATCGAGCAGTCTCGTGGACCGGGTCGAGGAACTCCTCGCAGAGGAATCGGCCGTCCCCGGCCGGCGCTGAGCGCGACCTTCGAGGTCCGCGTGGGGGAGTCAGAAATCTGAGGTTCTGCCTTTCGTGAAGCTATGGGTTCCGCTGCGGCCGGGGTGGATTGCCGGTCGGGAGTTGGCACCTATCTTGCCTGATAAGTGTCTGAACAGGACCGCTCTCTCCCCCGTGCAGGACCCCTGCTGACCCCGCGCTGAATCCGATGGTACGCACCTTTTGTTCGCTTCTGTTGCTCCTGCTCGCCTTCGGGGTGTGGGCCTGCGGGGACACCACCTCGCCGACCGCGGTCGGCGAGGTGCACGGGATCGTGACCGTCGATGGCACGGGGCTACCCAGCGTCACCGTCGAGTTGAGTGGGGCGGAGAGCCGCCAGACCATGACGGATGCAGAGGGGGCCTATTCCTTCCCCGGGGTCGTACCCGGAGCCTACGTGGTTTCGATCCGGGGTGCGCCGGACGACGCCTCCTTCTCGGCTGTCTCGAAGACCGCGGTGATTCGGCGAGCGTCGGGTCCTGAGATCGAGACCGTGGATTTCGATGGGCACTTCATCCGGACTTCGACGGTTTCGGGTACTGTGCGGTCGGGGAACCGCGGGCTGGGTGGCGTCCAGGTCGAGCTGGAGGGACCTGACACGCTCACCACATTCACATCCAGCGATGGGGTGTATTCGGCCTCGGGCCTTCGGCGTGGGGTGTACCAGGTCGAGATCACTGGTTTCCCGTCCTCCGTTCGGTTCCCGACTACGACTGCCCAGATCGAGGTGGACGCAGGGGGTGAGGCGACCCTCGATTTCGAGGGTGCGCCCGAACTGACGGCGACGGTGGTGGTCGCGGACATAACCCGCCGGATCCCGGGCGGGGGGGTGGAATCGGTGGACCCCGAGGCAGTTCGTGGGCGGATCGACGTCCTGGTGGGGGTGAATCAAGGCGATGACACCCCGGAGTCGGTGGAGCTCCTCCTGGGCGGCGAAGTGGTGGGACAGCAGTTCTTCAATGTGGACGGTGCCCCCGCTGCGGTCCCCCGGGGCCTTGGCGCGTCGGCCGAACTCGTATCCGATGCCTCATCTAGCGTCAGCTTCGAACTCTCATTTTCCATCGACACCGGCGCGTTCGACGCCGAAAGTGGAATCCCGAGGTTCGTCAACGGAGACTACGATCTCACCGCCCGCCTGTCGACGAAGGAGGGTGGGGCGGGCGTCTGGACTTCCACCGTCCCCGTAACCCTTCGGAACGCCGATACCTTCGTTGGAACGCTACAGGCGACACGCGGCCCCGTGGCGGGAGACGAGGGGCGTGAGTGGGTCGGTGGGGCCGTGGGTGTGCGCGTGCTTCCCGTCATCTACAATGCAGGTCGGACGGTGACCTCGGTGACGGTGGAGCTGCGACGGGAGGACGGAGCCACCCTCCGGGAGCGCTCGAGCGGGGGGGAAGCGCCCTTCCATGTGATCTTTCCCGGGGAGGGCGAGCCGGCGGGCAGCAATGTGGCAGGGTACCAGACGCCGCGTGGGGAAGGGGATCTCTTCCGGGTCGGGACGGCCCGGTACGGCGATGGATCCACGGTGGACGCGCCTCCCACCGTCGTCGTGAGCGACGTGAGGATCGACAACGTGCCCCCTCCGGGTGGAAGGTTCGAGCTTCCGAACCAGGGGGCCGCGGTGGACTGCTGCCGGAACAACTGGGTCGGGGCTGCCGTTATCTTCGCCGACGGGTTCGTAGGCGAGTCGGACGAGGGAGTCGGCGGTGGGGCCGTCACGATCCATGTGGGGGGTGCCGACCTTTCCGATCAGGAGATCGTGGCGTCCCAGCCGGTGACCATGGGGGAGGACCTCTCCCAGACCTCGACCAATACCGGACTGCGAGCTGTTGCGAGCTATCGTGATGCCCTCGGGAACCGGCGCCTCGTGCCGCTCCTGCCGTCCGAAGGCAACGGGCTCTCCAATGCCCTCGGTGCTGTTTTCGGAGTTGATCTCACGCCGCCCGTCGTGCGTTTCTCCACCGAGTCGCTCCCCGACCGGGTAGTGAACCCCCCGACCGGGTCTTCCTGGCTCGTTCGGGCGGAGGATTCCCTGAGCGGGTTTTCATCTACTCCCGCGCGCACTGTGCTCCGATACATCGCGCCAGGCGTGGATGGCGCCGCGGCTTGTCCGTTTCCAGGCACCGCCTCCTGCCTCCCCTCGCCGGACGACCTGGAACGGGAGCTCCCGGATTCGGGAGAGGGATACTTCAGCTACCGGACGACGGTCGTCGACCGCGCCGGAAACCGGTCGGTCGAGCTGCTCAGGACCGCACTCCGTGATGTGACGGCGCCCACCATCGACGAGGTGCTTGCCCCGACATCCATAACGGTCGGAGGACCGGTTCAGATTGATGTCTCCGGATCCGACAACGTGGATCTCCATCGAGCCGAACTCCTCCACCGCTTCAGGGCCGAAGAGGGGCTCCCCTCCATCCACCTGCCCTTCGTGCCGGCCGACACCCTTGGCGAGGCCTTCGACGGCAACCCGGTGGGCGTGGCAACGGCGCGGTGGAGTGTGCCTGCTATCGCATCGCTGGAGCGGGCCGACTCCGGGTTGACCATGGCCTCCCCCTCCGGTGTCCTGAGAAGCTTGTCGGGAATCCGGGGGATCGTCGAAGACGCAGCCGGGAATCAGGCCTCGACGGATCGGGGAATGGAAGCCGAAGGTGGCGGCTTGCCGGCGAGCTTTTCCGTGGAGTCTCGCGGAGCCCAGGGTGGGGTGTCGACCTGGGTCCTGGAGGCAGGGGGATCGACGGTCTGCGTGCGCCAAACCGGGCTGGTCGAGGGCGGGGCGTGCTCAGCCGCGCCCAGCTCCGTCCCACTTGAAGCTATCGCGTCGGGAGCATCCGGCGTGTTCACGGCACCATTCACTGTCGTGCACTTCGTTGCCATGGTCGAGGGGAGGGCTCGCTGGCTGGGTGCGACCACGTCCGCAGCCTTGCTGGCGGACGATCCAGGGGCGAGCGGGCGACAGTGGGCCTGGTCCTTGAATTGGGTTCCGGAATCGGACTTCCCACCGGGGACCCATGAACTCGTGGCCATCGGTGTCGACGGGGAAGGGCGGGCCCTCAAGACCAGGTGGTTCGGCGGGTTGACGGTGGTCCAGTCGAACTGAGGCTAGTGCGGTAAGGGCCAGGGCCAGTCAGCGTCCCCCCTGTATCACGGCCACCTCGGTGTCGAACCGTGCGAGCACGGCTTTCTTCTCTGGCCATGAGAGAAAGGTACTTTCGAACCCCATCCTGGCGACCTTCACCAGTTCGTCCCATTCGAAGTCCAGGTGGACGTGGGCCCGACGGAACTCCTCCGTGAGGGTGGTACCGGAGATCAGGCGGTTGTCCGTGCAGAGGCTCACGATCAGATCCGAGTCGAAATAGTGACGGAGGGGATGTGCCTCGAATCGCGACACTGCGCCCGTCTGCACGTTCGAAGTGAGGCAGATCTCCAGAGGGATCCGGAAGTCGCGGACATACCGCTCCAGATCAGGATCTTCGAAGAGACGGGTGCCGTGTCCGATCCGGTTCGCGCGGCAATAGTGTAGCGCTTGGTGGATCGACTCGGGCCCGTACGCCTCCCCCGCGTGGATCGTCGTCGCCATGTTCTTGTTGATGACCGTGAAGAAGGCGTCCCGGTGCTTCTTGGCAGGGTAGTTGTACTCTGCCCCGGCCAGGTCGAACGCTACGACGCCCTTTTCGCGGTAGGCCACGGCGAGATCGGCGAGGTCCCTGGACGTGCCCGGCTCCATGTTCCGGATGCCGCAGATGATCAAGCCGGTTCGGATCCCGGTTTCCGTTTCCGCCCTGGCCAGCCCGCGCAGTGGCGCCTCGACGGTTTCGGTGAGGGGGAGGCCCTTGCGGGTGTGCAGGATCGGTGAGTAGCGCACTTCCACGTAGAGGACGTTCTCGCTTACCTGATCCAGAGCGAGCTCGTAGGCTACCCGCTCCAGCGCCGCCGCGTTCTGAAGCACGGAGAGGGTGATGTCGAAGCGGGTGAGGTACTCCTCCAGGTTGGTCGCATCCTGGGCGAGCATCCGCCGCTCCAGTTCGACCGGGTCGAAGGAGGGAAGGGGAAGTCCCTGGGTCTGCGCCAGTTCGATGAGGGTTTCGGGCCGGAGGCTTCCGTCCAGATGAACGTGCAACTCAGCCTTGGGCATCCTCCTCAAATCGTCGACCAGCGCCATCTGCCTAGCAGCCCGGAGGGTCTTCCAGCGGGATGAGCCCGCGCTCGACGTCCACGAGGGGGGTGGGGTAGTTACCCGAGAAACAGGCGTCGCAGAACGGGCCATGCTCGGAGACCACCTCGAGCATCCCGTCCAGGGAGAGGTAGCCGATGGAGTCCACCCCCAGCATCGCCTCGATCTCGGGGATGGAGTGGGCGGACCCGATGAGCTCATCCTTCGACGGCATGTCGATCCCATAGAAGCAGGGATTTTTCACGGGTGGGCTCGCGATCCGGAAGTGGACCTCCTTCGCGCCGGCGTCCCGCAGGAACTTCACCAGAGAGGTGGAGGTCGTTCCGCGGACGAGGGAGTCGTCGACCACCACCACTCGGCGCCCCTCCACCACCTCCTTCACGGGGTTGTACTTGATCCGCGCACCGAAGTCGCGGTCCGCCTGGGACGGCTTGATGAAGGTCCTTCCCACGTAGTGGTTGCGCAGGAGTCCCAGCTCGTAGGGGATCCCACTCTCCTCCGCATACCCGAGGGCGGAGGAGTTGGCTGAGTCCGGCACCGCGAAGACGCAGTCCGCGTCCGCCGGGTGCTCCCGTGCGAGCTGTCGTCCGAACCCGCGACGGGCGCGGTCCACGCTGGTTCCCCAGAGCCGGGAGTCGGGCCGGGCAAAATAGACCAGCTCGAAGACGCACGGAGCGTGTCTTGGCGCCGGAGGAAGGCTGCGGAGCTCGTCCACCCGTCCGCCTCGAATCTTGAGGACTTCGCCAGGCCGGATATCGCGCACGAAGTCCGCACCCACGATGTCCAGGGCACAGGTCTCCGAAGCCACGACGTGCCCGCCCTCCTTCCGTCCGAGGACGAGCGGGCGGAACCCGTGCGGGTCCACGGCAGCGTAGAGAGTGTCGCCGACGGAGAGCACGACGGAGAAGGCGCCCTCGAGGTGGGTGAGGGCATCGTCGAGCTGGGCCTCCACCGTATCGTGCCGGGACCTGGCGATGAGGTGAACGATCACCTCCGAGTCCGACGTGCTCTGGAAAAGCGCACCCTCCTCGACCAGCCGGTTCCGGAGCTCCTGTGCGTTGGTCAGGTTCCCGTTGTGCGCGATCGCCAGGTCGCCCTGGGAGTAGCGGACCACGATGGGCTGGGCGTTCTGGGGGCGGCTTCCGCCGGAGGTGGAATACCGCACGTGGCCGACGGCGGCGGTGCCCTCCAGGGCGTTCAGATCGTCCGCCGTGAAGACGTCCGCCACGAGGCCGGTTCCCTTCCTCAGCCGGGCGAGCCCGTCCGCCCCCACCACGGAGATCCCTGCGGACTCCTGGCCCCGGTGCTGAAGCGCGTAAAGCCCGAGGAAGGCCTCCTCCGCAGGGCGGTCCAGGCCCGTGATCCCGACAACGCCGCACTCTTCGCGGGGGAGCTCGTCCAGGCTCGAGGTGGGAATATCGACGGCGCCTCTGCCCGAGGAGTTCCCCGATCCGGGGACGGGGCCCAGGACAGGAAGGGGCCGTGAAGGGTGGGCCTTCCGGTCATTCAACGGCATCGTCGTCACCTCTGGTGAGCTTCCCGTCCTCGGACATCAGGTTGGGAATCGTCTCCTGGTAGAGCGCCGCGACTTCGTGCACGGAGAGGTCGATGGTCGCCTGCGGCGCCTTGATCCTGAAGCGGCCCCCGGGACTCCCGATTCGACCGAGGAGCCGCGTGGCCACGCCATGGTTGCGGGCCATTGCGAGCGTGTCGTCCAGCTTGTCCTCCGCACATGAAACGATAACCCGTCCGGTGCTTTCTCCGAAGAAGTGGGCCACCGGTGCCAGGCGTTCGTGCAACTCGACCTCCAGTCCGAAGGGGCCGCCCTCCGTCCCACTGACCGCGCACTCGGCCAGGGCGCAGGCCAGTCCTCCCTCCGAGCAGTCGTGCGCGGACCGCGCAAGGCCCTTCTGCACCAGGGCGAGGACAGCGTGCTGGAGGCGGCGTTCCGCCATCAGGTCCACGGTCGGGGGCGTCCCTGCCACGATGCCCTCGGTCCGGTAGAGGTATTCGGACGCCCCGATCTCCTCCCGGGTTTCACCGAGGAGGACAATGGCGTCCCCTTCGGACCGGAATCCGTGACCGATGACGGTGGAGACGTCGTCGACCACTCCGACCATTCCGATGACCGGGGTCGGATGGATGGCCTTCCCATCGGTCTCGTTGTAGAGCGAGACGTTCCCGCCGGTGACGGGTGTCTCGAAGAGTTGACACGCCTCCGCCATACCGAGAACGGCCTCCCGCATCTGGAAATAGATCGCCGGCTTGAGCGGATTTCCGAAGTTGAGGTTGTTCGTGACTGCGGTAGGGAGCGCACCCACACAGACCAGGTTGCGCGCCGCTTCAGCCACCGCCGCCTTCGCCCCTTCACGGGGATTGAGGTAGCAGTATCGGCCGTTGCAATCGGTGGTGGCAGCGACGCCCCGGCGTGTGCCACGAAGCCGGACGACCCCCGCATCGCCTCCTGGCCCCACGACGGTCGAGGTACGCACCGTCGTGTCGTACTGGTCGTAGATCCAACGCTTCGACGCGATGTTCGGGGAGGAGAGAAGGAGCCGGAACTGGCCGGTGAGGTCACCCTGCGGCGTCAGAAAAGTGGAGAGATCGCGCTCCCGCAACTCGCGGATCACCTCGGACTCGACGCCCTCCCGTTCGTACGTGGGGCAGCCGTCGGTGAGCGGGAGCGCCGGAATGTCCGCGACCGGAACCCCGTTCTCCAGGATTTCGAATCGGCCGTGGTCGGTCACGATCCCTACGGTTTCGGCCTCCAGCTCCCAGCGAGCGAGGATGGCACGTACGTCCTCCTCGTGGCCTCGCTTCGCCACGACCAGCATGCGTTCCTGCGACTCGGAGAGGAGGATCTCGTAAGGGGTCATGCCCGCCTCCCGGACCGGCACGTCGGCCATCTCCAGGGCGACGCCGCTTCCGGCCCGCCCCGCCATCTCGGAGGCGGAGGAGGTGAGCCCCGCGGCACCCATGTCCTGGATGCCCACGATGTGACCGCTCCGAATGAGCTCGAGGGACGCTTCGAGGAGGAGCTTCTCGGTAAAGGGGTCGCCGACCTGGACCTGCGGGCGGCTCGCCTCGTCGGAGTCCTCCGAGAGTTCCTCCGACGCGAAAGTGGCACCATGGATTCCGTCCCGCCCCGTCCGGGCCCCCACCGCCATCATGGGATTGCCGACTCCGGAGGCCTCGCCCCTGATCAGGTCCTCGCGCTTCATGAGTCCGAGGGCCATGGCATTCACCAGGGGGTTCCCGTCGTACGCGCGGTCGAAGAACACCTCGCCTCCGATGTTCGGGATTCCGACGCAGTTCCCGTAGTCCCCGACGCCCCGGACCACTCCCCCGAAGAGGTAGCGATTGCGCCCGCTGTCCAGGTCGCCGAACCGAAGGGAATCGAGGATGGCGATGGGGCGCGCGCCCATGGTGAAGATGTCGCGGAGGATCCCCCCCACCCCAGTGGCCGCCCCCTGGTAGGGCTCCACGGCCGAAGGGTGGTTGTGCGACTCGATCTTGAAGGCGATGGCGAGGCCGTCGCCCACGTCGATCACCCCGGCGTTCTCCCCTGGTCCCTGAATGACCCAGGGAGCTTCTGTCGGGAGGAGCCGCAAGAGGCGCTTGGAGTTCTTGTAGCCGCAGTGCTCCGACCACATCGCGGAGAAGATCCCGAGCTCGGTGAAGGTCGGTGTACGACCGAGGATATCGAGGATTCGCTCGAACTCCTCCTCCGAGATCCCATGGTCCGCGACGAGCTCCGGGGTGATCGGCGGATCACCCGGTCTCGGTTCGGGGGCGGGGTGTGAGGGGTGCGACACGGTCCGGGTGGAAGATTCGGTCACGATGGTGTCGATCCGTTCAGGTGCGGGTTCAAAGTCTCTCGTACAGTCATGATGGGGTCGGGCAGTCGGTGGGAGTGAGGTGCTCCGGGATCCGATGTCGGCATCTCGGTCACTCCAGACCGGCACCGGCCGCGGGGGTCGCCAGCGCCTCGGCGAGCGATTCGAACACTCCTCTTCCGTCGCATGAGCCCAGGAGGCCCTCCATGGCCCGTTCCGGGTGGGGCATCATTCCGAGGACGTTTCCCTGCTCGTTCACGATCCCCGCGATGTGGTGCGCAGAGCCGTTGGGGTTCGCCTCGGGAGTGAGTTCACCCCCGGGGGTCGAGTAGCGGAAGACGATCCGCCCATCGCCCTCGAGCTCGGCGAGGGTGGCCTGGTCGGCTTGGTAGTTCCCCTCGCCGTGGGCGATGGGGACCCGGAGCACCTGGCCCGTCTCGTAGCGGGAAGTGAAGATCGTCCCGGCGTTCTCGACCCGAATATGGACCTCGTGGCTCATGAACCGGAGCGTGGTGTTGCGGGTGAGGGCTCCCGGCAGGAGCCCCGCTTCGCAGAGCACCTGGAAGCCGTTGCAGATTCCCAGCACCGGGCCGCCTCCACCGGCGAACCGGACGACCTCCTCCATGATGGGCGAGAACCGGGCGATGGCCCCCGCACGGAGGTAATCTCCATACGAGAACCCCCCGGGAAGGATCACCGCATCGACCTCCCCCAGCTGCGTCTCACGGTGCCAGCGGAACCCTGGCTCGATCCCGTCCACGAGCTTGAGGGCGTGATAGCAGTCGTAGTCGCAGTTGGATCCGGGGAAGGTGATGACCGCGACCTTCATCGCTCGCTCCCGCGGGCACCCGCACCCGCTGGGTCGGCCGGCGCCACCTCGACCGCGAAGTCCTCGGTCACGGGGTTCGCCAGCAGCTTCCGACACATCTCCTCCGCCCGCTCGCGGGCCTGCTCCTCGGAGGCGGCTTCGAGCTCGATTACGATGACCTTCCCGACGCGAACGCCCCCGACGCCTTCGTAGCCCAGGGAGGCGAGGGCATGGTCGATGGCCTTCCCTTCGGGATCCAGGAGTCCAGGTCGGGGGGTCACTCGCACTTCGATCTGGTAATGGTTCAAGGTCGGTCCTCCGGGGTTTCATTCGGGTTTCGGGTGGGAGAGTAGCGCCCGGGGGCGATTTCACCGTAGTCGAGAGTTCGAACCTCCGCGCCGCCATCGTCCTCGATCTCTGCCTCGTCGAGGAGGGGGTCCTGCTCCGGCAGGCGCTCCAGAAGTCCGAGGATCATGCCGCGGCTCACCCCCCACACGGTATATAGTGCCAGGAATGGAAAGAGGAAGTACTCGGGCACCGTCAGGGCCGCCACCGCGCTTGCGATGAGGGCCGCACTGGCCAGCATCCCTCGAAGGTTACGGAAGGAGAGGCGAGGGACGAGCGGGTACGGAATGTGGCTCACCATCAGGAGCGCCAGCGCCACCAGTATGATCCCCATCGTCTGGGGGGAGGGAAGGCCCCCGGTGAACTCGACGACTCCAGGAGCGATGAAGAAGGGATACACGGTTGCCACCACCATCCCTCCGGTGGGGGAGGGGAGGCCGTGGAATGTCCGCTTGGCTTCGCCTCCCTGCTCCACGTTGAACCGTGCGAGCCGGATCACGACGGCCATCACATAGATGAAGGAGACGACCCAGCTCCAGGGATCGTCCGTAAAGAAAAGCTCATAGGCGAGGAACGCCGGAGCGACCCCGAAGGAGATGGCATCCACCAGGGAGTCAAGCTCGGCACCGAAGCGGGATCCCGTCGCCGTGAAGCGCGCGATTCGGCCGTCCAGCATGTCCAGAACGGCGGCGATGACGATGCACCATGCAGCCCACTCGAAATCCCCGCGGCTCGCCGCGACCACCGAGTAGATGCCGAAGAAGAGGTTCCCCAGCGTGAACGCGGAAGGGAGGATGATGATGCCCTTCTGGAGCCCGGCCCGCCGTCCGCTGGTGGTCATCCGTCAGCCTCCCTGGGGCGTAGGTTGAAATCGGGCGGTTTGTATTCGTCCAGTTCGATTCCGGTGAGCCGACGGAAGGCTTCCAGATACCGTGCGGTCGAGGCCTCAACCACCTGAGGCGGAAGGGGGGGAGGGGGAGGGGATCGGTCCCAGTCCGGGAGCCCGAACAGGTAGTCGCGGACCGGCTGCTTGTCGAGGGAGGGCGGCGTCGAGCCCGGGGCGTACTCCTCTTCCGGCCAGTATCGGGACGAATCGGGCGTGAGGACTTCGTCGATGAGGAGAACGCGACCCCTGTCGTCGACCCCGAACTCGAACTTGGTGTCCGCCAGGATGATGCCGCGCTGGAGCGCGGTCGCCGCCCCGGTGGCATAGAGAGCGAGGGAGCGTTCCTTCAGCGTCTCCGCCCGTTCGGATCCGAGCCGTGCCACCACCTCGTCGAAGGTGATGTTCTCGTCGTGGCCGGCCTCCGCCTTCGTCGCCGGCGAGAAGATCGGGGAGGGCAGCCGCTCGCTCTGGATGAGGCCGGGAGGGAGGGGTTCCCCTGCGAGGGTACCATGGTCCCGATATTCCCGCCAGGCGGAGCCCGAGAGGTACCCGCGCACCACGCACTCCACCGGGATCGGCGACGTTCGCCGGACCAGGAGGGCCCGGCGTGCCCACTGCTCGCGGATCGAAGCCAGGCCGGGGACCTGCTCCACGATCCGGTCCGGATCGGCCGCCAGCCCGTGGTGCTCCATCCCCTGCGGGAGCCCACCCAGCCACCAGGCGGTGAGCATCGTCAGCACCTCTCCCTTCCGGGGCACCGCCTCGTCCATCACCACGTCGAAGGCGGAGATCCGGTCCGAGGCGACCATGAGGAGTCGATTCTCGCCCGCGTCGTACATCTCCCGCACTTTTCCCCGATGCAGAAGGGGGAGGGGAAGGTCCGATCGGTGGACCGCCGGAGAGGAGGAAGGGGCGTTCATCAGACCCGGATCTGCGGATCGTCGACCATCCGGTCCGCCTCCCCCCCGAGTCGGTCGAGGACCGGTTGCACCGCCGACTCCAGGAACCGGTCCACCTGCTGCGGGGCACGGCCCACGAAGCGTGCGGGCTCCAGGAGCTCGGCCAGCTCCTCCGCCGAAACTCCGAACGATTCGTCGTCGGCGACACGGACCATGAGATCGCTCGCCTCGCCCGCCTTCATGCGATCCGCCGCGGCAAGGGAATGACGGCGGATCCGCTCGTGCAGCTCCTGCCGGTCTCCACCCTTCTGAACCGCCCGCATGAGGAGGGCCTCCATTCCCATGAAGGGTAGATGCTCCTCGAGGTTTCGACGCACCACCGCAGGGTGCACGCGTAGCCCACCGGCCACGTTTTCCGCCAGAGTGAGGGTGCCGTCGAGGGTCAGGAAGGCATCGGGGATGGAGAGGCGCCGATTCGCCGAGTCGTCGAGCGTCCTCTCGAGCCACTGCGTCGCCGCCGTATGGGCTGGATCCTGCGCGAGGGTGATTACGTGCCTGGCGAGGGCACAGATCCGCTCCGCGCGCATGGGGTTCCGCTTGTAGGGCATGGCCGACGATCCGATTTGCTCCTCCTCGAAGGGCTCCTCCACCTCCCGCAGGTGCGCCAGGAGCCGGAGGTCGTTGCCGAACTTGGAAAGCGAGGCCCCGATCCCGGCCAGGGTGGCGAGAACCCCCATGTCCACCTTCCGGGGGTAGGTCTGCCCGCTCACGCCGTAGCTTCGGGGAAAACCCAGCTTCTCGCCGACCAGGCGATCCAGCTCCTCCACCTTCCCATGGTCGCCCTGAAAGAGCTCGAGGAAGGAGGCCTGGGTCCCGGTGGTCCCCCGGACGCCCCGGAAACGGAGCGAGCTCAGGCGGAACTCCAACTCCTCGAGGTCCAGCAGGAGGTCCTGCAGCCAGAGAGTCGCGCGCTTCCCGACCGTGGTGGGCTGGGCCGGCTGGAAGTGCGTGTAGCCGAGGGTGGGCAGGTCCCTGTGCTCCCGCGCGAAGTCCGCCAGCGCGCTGACGGTACGGATGAGCCGCGCACGAACCAGGGTGAGTGCGTCACGGTGAAGGATCAGGTCGGTGTTGTCCGAGATGAAGGCGGAGGTCGCACCCAGGTGGATGATCCCTCGCGCGGCCGGAGCGACGTCCCCGAAGAGGTGGACGTGGGCCATCACGTCGTGACGGAAGCGGCGCTCGTACTCGGAGGCGCGGGCGAGGTCCAGCTCCGTCATCCCGGCTCGCATCTGTTCAAGCGCCGCCGCGGGGATCTCCAGCCCCAGCTCTCGCTGGCTCTCGGCGAGGGCGAGCCAGAGCCTCCGCCAGGTGCCGAAGCGGTGCACGGGCGAGAAGATGCGCTGCATCTCGGACGATGCATACCGCTCCGTGAGGGGATGCCTGTAGCGCTCCTGCGCGGTCTCTGTCACGGGCTGTGGTGTGTGTCGGGAGGAGTGCGTCTCGGGTGGGCCTGGTCAGCCGCCGAGGATGAAGGTCGTGGAGCTGAGTCCGCGGTTGCGCTCGAAGATCAGCTGGACTCTTGCACCCGGAGGGGCACCCGCCAGGAGCTCGGCCAACTCCTCCGCCGAGCGGATCTGCTGGCGGTTCACGCCGATGATGAGGTCCCCTTCCCGGAGCCCGAGTTGCTCCCTGACCCCGGAGGTGGTACCGGTCACGAGCGCTCCCGTTTCGCTCTGGATCCCTCGTTGATCACGAGCGGCCGGGGTCAGGGTCACCGCCTCGATGTCGCGGAGGACCGTGACCCGCTCGGTGGGAAGAGAGGGAAACTCCAGGGCGTTCACCCTGACCACGTCGGTGCGGGCGTCCAGCCTCAGCTCGATGGCATCCCCTGCGCGAAGGTCCAGGAGGAGTGCCTCGAAGTCCAGTGGGGAAACCAGACGGCGGTCGTTTGCCTCCACGATGCGGTCCCCGGCGCGAAGCCCCGCGAGGTCGGCAGGGGAGCCCGGGGAGATCCGGCTCACCCGCACTCCGCGTGTGCGACCGAATACGTCGGCTTCCTCGGGCTCCACATCCACCCCCACCCAGGCGCGCCTCACTCCCCCGTGCTCCAGGAGGTCATCCGCGATCCGGAGCACCCTCTCGATCGGAATCGCGAAGCCCACCCCCTCGCTCCCGCCACCCCGGGAGAAGATGGATGTGTTCATCCCCACGACCTCTCCCAGCGCGTTTACCAGGGGGCCGCCAGAATTGCCGGGGTTGATGGCGGCGTCGGTCTGGATCATCCCGAGGTAGAAACCCCGGCTATCCTGGGACGGCACCACGTGGCGCCCCAATGCGGATACCACTCCCACCGTGGCGGTGGGTTCGGAGTTGGAGATGAGGTTCCCGAAGGGGTTCCCGAATGCGATCAGCCATTCTCCGATCATCAGGTCTTCCGTCCGGCCCAGAGGGACGACGGGGAGGTCGGGGAGATCGATCCGGAGAACGGCCACGTCGGTAGTGGCATCCGTGCCCACGAGGGTCGCCTCCGCGTCCCGACCGTCCGGGAGGGTGACCAGGATCCGGTCGGCTTCCCTCACGACGTGGTCGTTCGTGAGGATCACGCCGGCGGCATCGACGATGAAGCCCGATCCAAGTGAAGGGACCGAGCGGGCCTCCGTCCGGGAACCAAAAAACCCTCCGAAGAACCCGTCCCGCGGGTCGGCCACCCGCACCTGCCGGGTCCTCACCACGTTGACGGTCACCACTCCGGGAGAGACGCGCTCCGCTGCCCGGACCACGGCGGTCTCACGGGAGCGCCCGATGTCCTGGCGCGCAGCGGTGGCTTCCGATCCCGGAAGCGGAGTGTGCCCCACCGTCTCCGCGCGCGGCAGGAGCGAGAGCGATGCCCCGGCGACGGGTGCTGACTCGGCATCTCCGCACGCCGTGGCAAGAGACACGACGGCGAGGATGATCGCGGTCAGCAGGGAGGCGCGTGAACCGGCCATGGTGGACATGATGGTGTCGTGGCGTTCGATGTCGTCAGAGGGAGCGTCCGACGCTCTCCCAGTCGGCCAGGAACCGCTCCAGCCCGGAGTCCGTCAGGGGGTGCTTCATCAGTTGGTACAGCACCTTCGGGGGGAGCGTCGCACAGTCTGCCCCGATCAGCATCGCGTGCAGAACGTGCTGGGGATGCCGAAGGGAGGCCGCCAGGATCTCTGTCTCGATCCCGTAGTTGTCGTACACCTGACGGATCTCCCCGATCAACTCCATCCCGTCCTGGCCTACGTCGTCGATTCGACCCACGAAGGGGGAGATGTAGGTCGCACCGGCCTTGGCCGCGAGCAGGGCCTGCACCGCCGAGAAACAGAGGGTGACGTTCACCCGGATCCCTTCGGCCCGGAGGCCCCTGCATGCCCGGAGTCCATCCTCGGTCAGGGGCACCTTGACCACGATGTTTTCATGGAGCGCAGCCAGCTTTCTTCCTTCCTCCAGCATCCCGTCCGCATCGGTAGCCACGACTTCCGCGGAGATCGGCCCATCCACCACGTCGCAGATCTCGGCGAAGATCTCCGCCGGATCCCGATCTCCCGCAACTTTCGCCAGGAGCGAGGGATTGGTGGTGATGCCGTCGATGAGCCCGGCTTCGGCAGCGCGCCGGATTTCGCTCAACTCCGCTGTGTCCAGAAAAATCTTCATGTATCGAGGGGGGTTCGGGGATCGGATGGAGGAATGGACGCTTCCGGTGCCAGGGGCTCCGGGTCGTATTCCACGGCGTGCAGGAACAGACCCTCCGGCGGCGCCGGGGGTGAGGTCGACAGCTCGGTTTCGGGGTTCTGGAGCAACTCCTTCATCTCCTCGGGGTCGCGATATCCACGCGCCACCGCCACCATGGTTCCCACCAGGTAGCGCACCATGTGATGCAGGTACCGATCGGCCGTGATATGGAACGAATACCCCAGATCGGCCCAGGGTCTCCAGTCCGCGGAGTAGACCCGGCACCGCGTGCCACGCTCCGGTTGTCCGGCCTTGGCGAAGTTCGCGAAGGACCGCTCGCCCGGGATCATCGCCGCGCCGGCCTCCAGGAGGGCACGGGCGGGGGGCGGTGTCACTTCCGAGAGATCCCAGCACCAGAACCGCTGGAAGGGGGATCCCACGCAAGGCGCCACGCCGACCCGGTAGAGATATGTCCTCCTCCTGGCGTCGTGCCGCGGGTGGAAGTCCGGGTGCACCGGGCGCACCTCCTGGATCCAGATCCCGCGCGGGAGGAGTGCGTTCAGTGCGCCACGGAGCCCGTGCGCTTCCCAGTTGGAGGGGAGGTCCACAGTGGCCACCTGTCCCGTCGCGTGGACTCCGCTGTCGGTTCGACCCGAGCCGATCACCGGGCGTCGCGCGCCCGTGACTCGGGCCAGGACGGCCTCGATCTCGCCCTGCACCGTCCGATGATCCTTCTGGGCCTGCCAGCCGTGGAAGGTCCTGCCATCGTAGTGCACGGTCAGGCGGAAGCGTGTGGGAGCTTGGAACGACACGCCGGAAAGGTAGGGTGGGGGGGAAGGATGTCAACCGAAGCCGGCTGCAACGGCGCTGGCCTTGTTGACCCGGGTCCCCCGGACCGGTAGCGTGCTCTGCCTGAGGACCTCCGTACAAACCCAGAGCCACATGACCAGAGAGCCATTGTCAGAGTCTCCGCGCCACTCCCTCCCCGCCCTCATCGCAGCAGTCACGGAGGGACGCATCCTCACCGTGGAGGAGGCGGAAGCGGCCTTTGACCGGATCATGGCCGGGGACGCCAGCCCGGTCCAGATGTCGGCCCTTCTCTCCTCTCTCAGGACTCGCGGTGTCGCCCCGTCGGAGGTGGCGGGCGGCGTGCGTGCCCTTCGGCGAGCCATGGTGCCGGTGCCGGTGGAGGGTTCCCGCACCCACCTGGTGGATACCTGTGGGACGGGCGGAGGGTCGGTCACGACCTTCAACATCTCTACCGCGGCAGCGCTGGTTGCGGCCGCCGCCGGGGCCAGGGTGGCGAAGCACGGCAACAGGTCGTTCACCTCCAGGAGCGGGAGCGCCGACGTCCTCGAAGCCCTCGGTGTCGAGATCCAGCTTACGCCAGGCGCCATGGCCCGGGTGCTCGATCGGACGGGGATCGTCTTCATGTTCGCTCCTTTGCTGCACCCCGCCATGCGACACGTCGGGCCTGTCAGGCGAGAGCTGGCGATCCCCACGATCATGAACCTCCTCGGACCGCTGACCAATCCCGCCGGCGTCCGGAGGCAGGTCGTGGGAGTGTCCGACGTGGGCCTGCTCCCACTCGTCGTCGAAGCGCTCAGGACGTTGGAACACGAGCGCGCACTCGTCGCGTTCGGGACGGCGGGGATGGACGAGCTGAGCCCCCTCGGCGAAACCCGGATCGCGGAGCTGCGCGACGGGGAGGTCAGGGAATTCACCATCGAGCCGGGAGAGGTGGGGCTGCCCACCGCCGAGCCACGCGAGATCGCCGGGGGTACCCCGGAAGAGAACGCCCTCCTGATCCGCCGGATCCTCGGCGGCGAAGAGACGGGTGGAGCCCGGACGGCGGCAATCCTGAATGCGGGCGCAGCGATCTACGTGGCCGGCCTGGCCCGGCGGCTCGAGGAAGGGATTCAGCGCGCCGTCGAGGCGCTCGAGTCCGGAGCAGCCGAGCAGACGTTGGAGCGCCTCGCTGCAGTCTCGAAGGAGGAAGCGGGAGCCGATTGACCCGGCTCGTTCCGCACCACCGCCTTCACGGTCCATGGGCCGGGGAACGGTGCGGGCTGGCCTCCCCGGTTCATGAGAAGGTAGCGGGAACGCTCGGGGGTTCTCGAGCCCACGAGAAAGGTGATACGCATCGCTACGGCCCTCCGGGATTCAATACTTGCGGATGACACCCACCACGATCCCCTGGATGGCGACGCGGTCGGCGGGGAAGTACATGGGTTCGAGTTGCTCGTTGGCGGGCTGCAGCCGGACCCTGCCGTCCCGCTCACGGTAGAGCTTCTTCACCGTGGCCGTCTCGTCGTCCACGAGCGCGACGACCATCTCTCCGTCCTGGGCGGTGGGACGACTGTTGACGATGACGTAGTCGCCGTCTCGGATCTGCTCGTCGATCATGGAGTCCCCGACGACCCTGAGGACGTAGTTCTCTCCCCGGCGGCCCAGCAGATCGGGGGGCACCAGAATCGTTTCGGTGTCGGAGACGGCCTCGATCGGCTGGCCGGCCGCGACCTCCCCCAGGAGAGGGAGCTCCACTGCCGCCGGATGCGCGTTCCTCGGGACGAGTTCGATGGACCGGCTCTGGTTGTAGGCCTTCCGGATGTAGCCCTTACGTTCCAGATTGCTTACATGTTCGTGGACGGTGGCCAGTGAGGTGTAGCCGAACTCCGCCGCGATTTCCTCGAAACTGGGCGCGTACCCGTTCTGGTCGATGTACCCACCCACGTAGTCCAGGATCGCCTTCTGCCGCTTCGTCAGGGCCATCTGACACCTCCGGGTGATTCGTGACGCGGGGCTCTGGGAACCGAACACCTACCGAACAACGATACCCGAAGGTCACCCGAAATGCAAGCGAAGCGTACCGATCCGTCCGACGGGCCCGGCCGCGGGGCCGACGTCCTGCAGCGGATCGTGGAGACCAAGCGGTCCGAGGTGGAGGCGCTTCGCCGCGACGCGGGGAGCCTTCGGGACCAGTTGCCCGATGCTCCCGCCCCGATGGACTTCGCGGCGGCTCTCGCTGCTCCGGGAACCGTCAGCGTGATCGCCGAGGTGAAGCGGCGGTCTCCGGGTGCCGGGGCCATCGAACCGGGGCTCGATCCGGTCCGCCAGGCTCGGGCATACGAGAAGGGCGGGGCGGCCGCGGTCTCCGTCCTGACGGACCGGGAGTACTTCTCCGGGGACCTTCGCGATCTCTCCCGAGTGCGGGCGTCCGTCGAGTTGCCCGTGCTGCGAAAGGACTTCGTCATCGACGAGCTCCAGATTGTCGAGGCGCGCGCCGCAGGTGCAGATGCGATCCTCCTCATCGTGAGGATTCTGGACGATGCCAGCTTGCGCGCGTTTCGGGAACTCGCCGAGGATCTGGGGATGAGCGCGCTCGTGGAAGTCCACGACCGCCAGGAGCTTCAGCGGGCCGTGAAATCCGGGGCCGGGGTCATCGGTATCAACAACCGCGACCTTCGCACCTTCGAGACGAGGGTCGACGTCACGTTGGACCTTCTGGAGGACGTGCCTCGCGAAGTGGTTATCGTGTCCGAGAGCGGAATTTCAGAGCGGTCGCAGGTGGAACGACTCGGAGGTGAAGGGGTCGATGCCATCCTCGTCGGTGAAGCCCTGGTCCGGTCCGGTGACCCCGTGGCGGCGACCCGAGGGCTGTGTGGAGTGGAGGTGGCGGTCCGGAGGGGTGCGCCGATCCGGGACGGGAATGGCTGAAGGCGTGCGCGAGCGGCCTGTCGGGGTTCGAATGAAGGTGAAGATCTGTGGACTGACGAACGTCGCGGACGCCGAGTTGGTGGGGCGGGCGGGAGCCGATTATGTCGGGGCCGTCCTGGTGCCCGGCACCCCCCGGGTTGTACGGCCCGAGACTGCTCGAGCCATTTCTGAGGCCGCAGGCCTTCCCCTCGTCATCGTCGTGGCCGACCTTTCAGCGGAGGATGTCGTTCGGGCGGCCAGCGCTGCCGGTGCGCAGGGAATCCAGCTCCACGGCAACGAGACCGAGGAGTTGATGGCGCAGCTCCGCTCCGAGGGTGACTGGGATCTCTGGAAGGTCGCCAGGGTGCGATCTGCCTTGGACATTGAAGAGGCGGCCGAGCGGTATGGCGGGGTAGCCGATGCCCTCCTCCTCGACGCCTGGCATCCGGACCAGATGGGAGGCACGGGGACGAGCTTCGCATGGGACCTTCTCGAGAGGTTGCGTACCCGACTCCCGGAAGGCCTCTTGGTCGGGGTGGCAGGGGGTTTGGACCCTGGGAACGTTCGGGAAGCGGTCCTTCGCATGCGACCGCATATGGTGGACGTGAGCTCGGGGGTCGAGCGGAGCCGGGGACACAAGGATCCTGACCGTGTGCGCGACTTCATCCGGGCGGCGCGGGACGCATGGGACGAGGTGCGGCGAGACGATCCGCGCCCGAACGACACCAACGAGTCGAGGTCGAGATGAACCACACCGACGCAACCTCGCAGGCCAGCCTGGAGCCGAGGCCCGGGAGTCGGTTCGGCAACTTCGGTGGGCGCTATGTCCCCGAGACCCTGATCGCGGCCCTCGACGAGGTCGAGGCGGCATACGACGAGGCTCGCCAGGACAAGGAGTTCCTCGCCGAGTTCGAGGGGCTGCTGCGAGACTTCGTGGGCCGGCCATCTCCTCTGACCCGGGCCCGTCGGCTCGAGGCGGAGGTCGGTGGAGGGCCGATCTATCTGAAGCGGGAAGACCTCAACCACACCGGTGCGCACAAGATCAACAACACCATCGGACAGGCACTCCTGTGCCGGCGCATGGGGAAGCGGCGGATCATTGCCGAGACCGGTGCCGGACAACATGGCGTGGCCACCGCCACCGCCTGTGCCTTGTTCGACCTCGAGTGTATCGTCTACATGGGCTCAGAGGACGTCGAGCGGCAGGCGCTCAACGTCTTTCGAATGGAGCTGTTGGGGGCGGAGGTGCGCCCGGTGGAGTCCGGGACGCGGACCTTGAAGGATGCCACGAACGAGGCGATCAGGGACTGGGTCACGAATGTCGGTGACACCCACTACATCATCGGGTCGGTGGTGGGACCGGCCCCCTTCCCCCGCATGGTCCGCGACTTCCAGTCCGTCATCGGGCGTGAGGCGAGGGAGCAGCTCTTGACGCTCGAAGGACGACTCCCGGGCTCCGTGATCGCGTGCGTGGGCGGCGGATCGAACGCCATGGGGATCTTCCACGCGTTCGTGGAGGACGAGGGTGTCGACCTGGTCGGGGTGGAGGCCGCCGGCGAGGGGATCGAGAGCGGCCGCCATTCGGCCTCCCTCTCAGTGGGGGAGCCGGGAATCCTCCATGGGGCGCTCTCCTACCTTCTCCAGGACGAACAGGGACAGGTCGCTGCGGCCCACTCCGTCTCGGCGGGGCTGGACTACCCGGGGGTGGGGCCCGAACATTCCCACCTGAAGGATTCGGGTCGGGCACGCTACGTGTCGGTGGGTGATTCGGAGGCGCTCGAGGCCTTTCATCGACTCTCCGAACTGGAGGGGATCATACCTGCCCTGGAGACCGCGCACGCTGTAGCGTATCTCATGAACGAGGGGAGACGGGAGCTGGAGCGGGGACCGGCTCTTCTCTGCCTCAGTGGTCGCGGCGACAAGGATGTGGCACACGTGGCCAGAATCGAAGGACGGGGATCGCTCCTCTGATCCCTGTTCAGGCCCAAAGAGGAGGTCCAGACGAGAGTGGTGCGCGATCAGTCAGGAGTGCCGGCCAGCTCCGGCCGTCCGCCGGGGACTCCGGACACCGCGGAGCCGGAAATCGAGTGGGAAGATCCGTCTTCCCTCCCGGTCGAGGCTGTGCGTCAGCTTTTTCTGACCCTCTCCAAGACCCTGCGCTCCTACCAGCTCTATGACCGGACCAACCCGGTCTTCCTCCGCTTCGTAGGTAATCTCAGGGACGCATTCGACATCGTCTGGAACGAACGGGACGACCTTCAGATTCTGGTCGAGGAGGACCGCTTTCTCTGGCTCGGGGAGGAGGTGTACCGGGAGGAGAACCGCTCCGCATCTCTGGCCTTCCTGATCTACCGCGACGGGATCCGCGCCCTGACCTTCCGCCGAGGTCTGGAAGGCGACGAGTTGGAGGAGGTGCTGGACGTCCTGCACCGCATGCGGTCCGCTCGTCAGCAGGAAGACGATCTGGTGACCCTCCTCTGGGACCTGGACCTCACTTTCCTCGATTACAGCGCGGTGGATCTCCTCCCGGAGGGCACCCTCCTACGGGCGGGACCGGAGGATACCTCACAGCTGGACCCGCAGCGTATCCTGGAGGAGGAACTCGGAGCGGATCCGACCTCCGATCCTGGTGATGCCGAGGCCGCCAGCCAGGCCACGATCCTGGATGAAATCCATGCGATCCGGCCGGAGGACTTCAACCCGACGCTGTACGCGATGGATGCGCGGGAGAGGGATTACCTCGAGTCGGAGTACCGGAGGGAGATGGGCCGCGATATGAGGACGGACGTCCTCGCTGCGCTCTTCGACCGTCTCGAGGACCCAGCGGCCCCCTCCGAACGCCAGGAAGAGGTCGTGTCGTCTCTCCAGCAGCTCCTTCCCACCTTTCTTGGCCAGGGCGCGCTGCGCCACGCTGCATTCCTTCTCGGGGAGCTGGAAGGCGTCCGGAGCCGACACCATGACCGCCTCTCTCCCCGGGCCCTCCGAGAGGCGGAGAGCCTCCTCGAAGACTTCTCCTCCCCCGACTCCGTGCGCGAACTCGTTCGATCGGCCGAGGAGAGCGAGACCCCACTCGACCAGGGAGATCTCGCGCTCCTCCTTCGACACCTGCGTCCTGCGGCGCTGGGGCCACTCCTGGCCCGAACGGAGCAGCTCAGCAGGCCCGAGACGCAGGAGGCGATCAGGTCGGCCATGCTGGCTCTGGCACGGGGAGAGGAAGATCGGATCTCCCGATTCCTGTCGCACTCCGATCCCGGGGTGGTGGCGGGAGCCGTCCGCCTCATGGGCGCCCTCCGGCACAAGCCCGCGGCACCGCGTCTGGCGGAGCTCCTCGAGAGCGGATCGGCCGAGGTCCAGCAAGCGGTTCTCGAGGCGGCGCGTCGAATCCCGGCGACGGTCCTCGCTGAGGCCCTGGAGGGCCATCTGGGGGGGGACCGGAGGGATCTCAGGATGGGGGCCGCAAGGGTGATCGCCGACATCCACTACACTCCAGCGAGGGCAACCCTGCAGCAGATCGTCGAAGGCCGGGACATCCGGGGTGCCGATCTCTCCGAGCAGATGGCGATGTTTTCGGCGTACGCGGACCTGGCCAAGGACGACGCGGTTCCTGTTCTGGACCGGATCCTGAACCATCGGAGTCTGCTGGGCCGCCGGGATCCCCCTGAGTTGCGGGCCTGCGCGGCGCTGGCACTCGGTCGGATCGGTGGAGCCCGGGCGTTGAACGCTGTCCGAAAATCCGAGGGAGACGACGAACCGGCGGTGAGAACGGCCGTACGACGCGCGCTCTCCGGAGGGACGAAGCCCAATGAGTGAGTCGGAGCACGGGGCCGTGGAGCCTGCCTCGCTCCAGGACCGGGGACGCAGGGTACTCACTGCGATGTACTCAGCGATGCGGGCACTGCGTTTCTACCCCTTGGACAACGAGGTCGTCCAGAACGCACTGGCCGATCTGCGCGTGGCGGTGGGTGCCGTCTTCGAAGAGGACGGCGTGCTCGAGCTTCAACTCGTCGGGAATTTCTTCTTCCTGAATGAGGAACGACTGCGGGTCGACCTCCGGAATTACTCGACCTTCGGCTCTGTGGCGCAGATCTTCCGGGGACATGAGCTCGGGGAGATCCGGGCGCATGCCGGAGGAGGCGCCGGGGAGTGGGCGACGCTCTTGCACCTCCTGATGCGGACCCCCGAGTCCGACCTCCCATTCGAGGCCTTTGCGTCGGCGCTTCGAGACGCAGGGGTCTCCATCGAGGTCAAGGAGACCATCGAGGAGGATGTGGTCCAATCCGATGACGAGGCCGTTGAAGGCGCTCGCCAGACGTACACACGCTCCGTTCAAACCGCTCGTGAGATCCTGACCGACGTCAGGCTGGGCCGCGCGGTGAACGTCCGGAAGGTGAAGCGAGCGGTCCAGGGAATCGTAGACCAGGTCATCACGAATGAGCCGTCCATCCTGGCGATGACCCATCTGCGCGAGTTCGACGACTACACCTTCACCCACTCCGTCAACGTCTGCATACTCTCCGTCGTCATCGGCCAACGTCTCGGGCTCGGGCGGAACGAGCTCTACGACCTGGGGCTTGGTGCGCTCTTCCACGACCTCGGCAAGACCCGGATCCCCATCGAGGTGCTCAACAAGACCGGAAAGCTGAACGACAACGATTGGCGGCTCCTGAAGGAGCACCCCGCCGACGGCCTCCTGATGCTCTTCGGCGTGCACGGGTTCCGCGATCTGCCCTACCGCCAGATGCTCATCGCCTACGAGCACCACATGAAGGTGGATTTGACGGGGTATCCTCCGAACAAGCGCGACCGGGCGATCGGGCTCTACTCCAGGATCGTGGCGGTAGCCGACGGATTCGACGCAGCGACGTCGGTTCGGAGCTACCAGTACCGTCCCCTGTCGGCGACAGACGTCCTGAAGGGGATGCTGGAGAGCCCTACCCGGGGATTCGATCCCATCGTCGTGAAGGCCCTCGTCACCGCCACGGGTGTGTATCCGGTGGGCACACTCGTGATCCTCAGCACTTTCGAGTTGGCGGTCGTGACCCGGGCGAACCCGGATCCCGCCCGACTTCATCAACCCGAGGTGAAGGTGGTCTCCGACCCGATGGGAATGCCCTTGCCCGATCCGGTGGTCGTCCGTCTCGACCAGATTGATCCCCGGACCGGCGAGGCGCGCCGGAGCATCATCAAGACGGCGGATCCGAAGCGGTACGGGGTCGATGTGGCCGAGTACGTCACCTGATCCGATGCTCTGCCTCCGACGGGGCCCTCGGGCCGTCCCTCCTCCTCACTGCACCACGCCCTTGTGCTGATGACGACCGAACATTCTCCTGAGCCCATACCGACGACCGAGCGGATCGCAGAGGCCTTCCAGAAGCGCAAGGCAAAAGGCCAGGCTGCTCTGGTACCGTACATCTGTGCGGGCTACCCCACGGCGGAGGATAGCCTGGAGCTCATGCGAGCGGCGGCGGATGCGGGCGCGGACCTGATCGAGCTCGGGATCCCGTTCTCCGACCCCCTGGCGGATGGACCCACCATCCAGAAGGCGAGTTTTCGCGCCATCGAGTCCGGGATGACCATCGCGAAGACCTTCGAGATCCTGCGGTGTTTCCGGGAGGAGTGGGATACGCCGGTGGTTCTTTTTACCTATCTGAACCCTGTTCACCACTTCGGAATGGACCGGTTCGTGGCGGAGGCGCGGAAGAATGGCGCCGACGGTCTTCTCCTCACCGACCTCCCAGCGGGGAACGATCCGGAGATGGAGGCTGCCGTGGCTTCCGGAGGGCTCGCCCTCATTCGACTTGTCGCGCCCACCACCCCCGCGGAGCGCATCCCCCGGATCCTGGAAGGCGCCAGCGGATTCGTCTACTACATCTCGCGCACTGGCGTGACCGGTGCCCGCGCCGAGCTCCGCGAGGAGCTCGGCCGGGAGATCGAGGCCCTCAGGAGCCGCATCCCCCTCCCGCTGGCCGTAGGGTTCGGGATCTCGAGCCCCGAACAGGCTCGCCTGGTGGCCGGATTCGCGGACGGGGTGGTGGTGGGAAGCGCTCTTGTTGACCGCGTCGAGAAAGGCGGCGTCGCTGCGGGCGGTGCCTTTCTCAGGGAGCTCCGCCGGCACATGGACCGATAGAGGCTTGTGCTTCCGGACAGACCCACCGCTACCCTCCGACCTTCTCCAACACGAGGAGCTCCGGAGTGGGATCATGCCGGGTCAGGATGATGCGGTTTTCCCAGACTGACATGCTTCCAGCGGTGGGGAGGGTCAGCGTCTCGAGGTAGGTGCCCGAGTCCAGCCCGAAGACGTCCACCAACCGGTCGGCACGGTCGGTTTCCCCCTGAAATCGGACTAGGATCCTCTCTCCGGATATACCGACCTCCTGGGCCGAGAAGCGCGGCTCGGGAAGTCGCCGAGTCACGGACGTCACGTTCCCGCTCTCGACCCTCTCCTCGATAAGCACGGGGAAGGGGACCAGCTCCGGAAAGAGGATACGGGGACCGGACGGGGCCGTCCCTTCCATTCGGTAGAGCCCATCCCCCATGGCGAAAGCGTAGACCCATCGATCCCGGCTCCGCGCCCCCTCGGCCGATCCCTGAAAGGCGATTCCGGCCGCCCCCTCGGCATCCGGGACCCGGATCGCACTCCCTGTCTCGACCGCTCCGCCCCTATCGATCGCCACGGGCCGGAGTCCATCGCCCAGAACCATCCCGAAGAAGGTCTCGCCCTCCTCGTCGGAGGCGAAGTCGTGGAGCACCCCGTCGAGGGCCGCGAGCGGAACCTCGGTCTCCAGTCTGCCTTTCGCGTCGAATCCGCTAATCCGATGGGTTCCCACGTCGAGGACCCAGGCAACGCCGTGTCGGTCCAGCGAGATCGACCGCGGGTTCATGAACTCGCCCGGTCCGGCGCCCTGGCGGCCGGCGTACCATTGGAGCTCCCCATCCCACCCCAGGTGCGCCAGCCGGTGGCCCATGCGGTCGAGGACCCATAGGCCTGCTTCCCCGGCAGCGACCTGGCTGAGGTGATACAGAAGCGTGTCGTCCGCAGGGATCTGAAGATGAAGGAGGGTATCCCACTGCACCTCGGCGAAGACCCGCTCCGGGCGTGGGGCCTCCTCCCCCGGCACCCCCCCATCAGAGCACGCTGCAACCCCCGCGAGGACAACCAGGACGAGTCCGGCGCGGCCCCGTACCGATGGGATACTGGGCCCGTGCCCCCGGTGCAGCAGGGACACTGCGAGGAGGAAGGCGAGGAGGGCGATGGGGATCTGGAGGGCCAGCCGTTCCTCTCGACGGACTTCCTGCCCCTCGAAGTTCCGGTCCATCGTCGCCACCTGTACCGCGAAGGGCGTTCGAACGGTGCGGAACGTCCGTTCGGTGGGCACGGCGGATGCCCCGGGAACGTTCTGGTGGTCGGTACGGGTGTTCGACCACACTTCGGGGCCCCACGCGCCGGCCACGAGAGCCGCCAGCCAGAGCGGGACCCAGAACAGACGCCGGGTTTCTGTGCGCCAGCCTGCAGGAAATGCCGGCGGTCGCCTCACGATTCCGGCGCCCGTGTGGAGCCACCACGCCAAGGCGCCGAAGGTGAGGAGCCATGTCATCGATTCCATGATCCATCCTCGGGGATGAAGGGGGAGAGCGAGGGATCGGAGGGGACGGGGGCGAGGCCCAGGGAGTGTGCCATCCCTGCAAGAGCGTCCCAGGCCCGATCGGGGCCTGTGGGGGTGAACCCGAAACCGGCCACGGCGTGGCCGCTCTCGTCCAGCACCAGGGCCCCCGGCGTGCCATCGGTGGCGAAGCGGGAGAAGGCCCGACCTGCCACCCGAGCATCGCGTGGATCGAGGAGCTCGAGACCTTCGGCCGCCTCACCGCCCCGCACCAGCCCGCCGAGCCGCGCGATCCGGATCTCGGGCGCTCCACCACGGAGGGTGCGGGCGAGCACGGATTCGATCCATCGATCCATTGCGGCCAACCGGTCGGGGCAATCCCTGCCCTGGGTCACGAGGACGATGGCCGGCCCCCCCGCGGGGTTCACCCGCAGGGGGGCCATCACCGCTCCGGTGTGCCAGCGCCACCCTCCGCTAAGGAGGAGCACCAGCCACGCAACCGTGAACGCGGCACGTGCCATCCGTCAGCCCTCGGAGGGCGGCTCTGGAGGCGCGCCCCCTCCCGACTCCCCGGTCGACCAGTAGTCGTAGGTCGTGGTGCACTGATTGAAAAAGATGAAGTACGCGCAGGAGCGGTCCTCCTTGCAGATCTTCTCCCCCGGACCGCCACAGGTGGCGGCTGCCACCTCACCGTCGGGCGCGGCCACGAAGGCCAGCGCGGCGACCAGGAACATGAAAGGAGTGATTCGCTTGAACATGGTGTGTCCTCCCCATTGAAGGTGCTTGGCCTGATCGGGGACGAAGCCGCGGTCTCCCTCCCCCCGGCGCGGAGCGGATTCCGGAGTGACCCCCCGGAAGCCGGCGTCCGCGCCCTGCGTGCACCTAGCTTCGCGGGGAGTCCAGGGGAGCTCCATGTCGGGATGGGACCGATCCGGTTCCGGCGGATGGCAGGAGCGGGAGTGACGCTCAAGACGAGGGCCGCCCGGCCGCGGAAGGGGGACGGAGGCGATCGGGGAGGTCCGGATCGGGCGCTACGAAGAGGGTCTCGACGCGGGAGGGAATGACGCTCCCGGCCGGCGCCTTCCTCGGCTTTCGGACGTACTTCCGGCGTGTCCAGTCGACCGGGACGCTTCCCGAGTGGCGTGCCTCCGAGTGGAGGGCGGCCAGCGTCGCCGCCTCCACCAGGTCGCGCCGAGGCGGATTTCCCTCTCCGGTCCACCGGAGGACGACGTGGGCACCCGGAGCCTGCCGGGTGTGCAACCAGACGTCGTCGGGGGCGGAGTGCCGGAAGGTGAGCTCGTCATTCTGTTTCGAGCCCCGACCCACTCGGATCTCGAGACCACCGGAGCTCAGGAATCTCCGAAAGGGGAGGGAAGGCCCCCCGCTTGCACCGGTCTTTCGCCGGGCAGGGTCCGGCCCGAGGCGTCGGAGCCCCTCGGCCGGATCGATCTGCCCGGCCTCCAGGCCCTCCAGGAGGGTGAGCCATCCGAGTGTCTCCTCCTCCGCATTTCGGATGCGGGACGGGAGCTCCCGCCGGGCTCGCTCGAGGCGTGCGGCTTCGTCGTAATGACGCTTGGCGTTTCCCTGCGGTTCCAGCGTCGGGTCGAGCTCGATCTCGACGGGCACGCCTTCGAAGTCGAGGACCGTCACCGATTCCTCTCCGCGCGGGATCTCCCCGAAGCGGGCGAGGATGAGGTCGCCCAACGCGCGTACCGGCCCCGGGTTCGGGGCCCCCTCCAGTTCTCGGCGAAGCCCCCGACTCTTCGCCTCGGCTCGGGAAATCTTCTCCCTCACACGATCCACGAGGCCAGGGGGAAGGAGGAGCATCCGTTCCGACCCGACCCTGTCCCCTGGCCCACCCTCGCCGTCGAGCCGCGCAATCCATGCAGCCCTCGCCGTCGACATGGCCTCGATCAGGCTGGGTGAGGGCACGGAGACGGCGGGCGGGAGGGGAATTGGGTACGGTCGGGGGCCGGCCGGCGCCTCCACCAGGAATGCGGCCCACCGGTCAGAGTCCCTCACCTCCCTCCATGCGGCCAGCCCGTCCCCTTCCAGGAACAACTCGACGTTCAGCGAGGATGTCCACGCGACTCCGGAGAGAAGGGCCCTGCGCCGTTCCTTTTGGCTCGGGCCTCCCCGGGTGAGGATCTCGTTCCAGATGTCGGAGCCCAGCTCGCCGTCCACTCCAGCCCTTCCCGTCGAGGGTGGAGGGGCGTAGGCTGACCCGACGGCAAGCTCCCGCGTACGCTCCTTGCGGCTCGTCAGCACGTGCTGAATGGTCCCACTCCTGTGGCCCACCGCGGCTGCGTTCCAACGGTTCCCGATCCACTCCACATAGAGCTGCCATCCCTCCCCACGTCCGCGCACGCGCTGAATGTCCAGTACCAGGGCGCTCTCGTCCTCGAGGGCCGAGACACCCCTGATCCGCCCGGGCATCGGGATGGCGTCGGGAAAGGGCTCGGCCGGATCCAGGAGGGAGACCCACCCCTCCCGGGGATGAAGCTCGAACACGAGGGTCGCATTCCGGAGGAACAGGTGCACCTGTCTGCTCTCTCCGTCGAGATGGAGGGCTCGAACGCGGGCCTTTCGGAGGCGCGCGTCCAACTCCGCGGCGAACGCAGCGGCGAGAACGGGGTCCCAGCGCATGGACATGGAGGAAAGGTAACAACCTTGCTGTTCCCGGGCCTGCAACCCCTCCCTCCGGAGTTTGACACGTTCCCGGGCCTGATCTATCCTCCGGCGTCCTCAGGAGCTTCCCTTCACACCTCCCCAGAACGTCGTGTCCGCATCTTCCAGCCCCCCGCGCCGCAGGGCTACGACCAGAGAGTTCGAGGCCATGAAGGCGCGTGGTGAAAAGGTGACCGTCCTCACCTGCTACGACGTGCTCTTCGCGCGGCTCCTGGAGGCCGAGGGCATAGACATGATCCTCATCGGCGACTCCCTCGGGCAGGTCGTCCTGGGCTACGAATCCACGATTCCCGTCACGCTCGACGAGATGTTGCACCACGGTCGGGCAGTGGCCCGAGGGGCGCCCGACACCTTCAAGGTGCTCGACCTCCCCTTCCTGACGTATCAGGTTTCGGTGGAGGATGCTCTGCGCAGCGCAGGTCGGGCCCTGAAGGAGGGGGGCGTCCAGGGGGTGAAGGTGGAGGGCGCGGATCCGGGGATCTGCGAGGTGGTGGCCCGCCTCGTCCGGGCCGGCATTCCCGTGATGGGGCACATTGGCCTCACCCCGCAGGCGGTCCATCAACTCGGCGGATATCGAGTCCAGGGTCGGAGCGAGAATGAGGCGCGGACGCTCCTCGAGGGCGCCAAGCAGCTGGAAGAGGCGGGTTGCTTCTCCATCGTCCTCGAGCTCCTCCCCGGCGAGCTT
Organism: Gemmatimonadota bacterium; assembly: GCA_040905325.1. Taxonomy (GTDB): domain Bacteria; phylum Gemmatimonadota; class Gemmatimonadetes; order Longimicrobiales; family Gaopeijiaceae; genus JBBDRS01. The sequence goes on along the minus strand of JBBDRS010000037.1, from coordinate 51,704 downwards.
GCGACCCACATCAGCCAGCAGTTGCGGATTCCGACCATCGGGATCGGGGCCGGACCCGGGTGTGACGGGCAGGTTCTCGTCCTCCCCGACGCTCTCGGGCTGAATCCCGACTTTTCACCCCGTTTCCTCAAGCGTTTCGCCGAGCTCGGCGAAGCTGCCCGGGAGGGGGTTCGGGGGTATCTGCGGGAGGTGAGGGAGGGGAGCTATCCCGGCGAGGAGCACACGTTCGGGGGCCGGGAGTGAAGGGCGACCTCCCGAATCGGGGATCGGCGAGGTCGGGGCCTGAGGTAGTCAGTACCCGCGCGGCTCTGCGGGAGGTGCTCGAGGGTTGGCGGGCGGATCGACGTCGGATCGCTCTCGTGCCGACGATGGGTGCACTTCATCCCGGACACCTCAGCCTGGTGGAAGTCGCGAAGCCCGAGACCGATGCCGTGGTGATGAGCATTTTCGTGAACCCGTTGCAGTTCGGGCCGGACGAGGACCTGGAGCGATATCCGAGGGACCTCGACCGGGATATCGCGCGGGCGGGCGCCGCCGGGGTCGAGCTCGTCTTCGCGCCCCCACCAGGCGAAGTCTTTCCCGAGGGCCCACCGCGGGTGCGCGTCGATCCGGGGGAGCTCGGAAGCCGCCTCTGCGGGAGGCACCGCCCCGGGCACTTCTCCGGGGTTCTCACCATAGTCGCGAAGCTCCTGGGTCTCTTCCGGCCGGACGTCGCCGTCTTCGGACGCAAGGATTTCCAGCAAGCCGTTCTCATCCGGCGCATGGTGACCGATCTCGACCTCCCCGTCGAAATCCGCGTCGGGTCGCTGGTCAGGGAGGCCGATGGTCTGGCCCTCAGCTCCCGGAATGCCTACCTCTCCCTCGAGGAGAGGGGGGAGGCGCTTCTCCTCAATCAGGCGCTGGCACGGGTCTCGGAGGCCTTCGAAAAGGGGGAGTCGGCGGCAGGTCGGCTCCTCGCGCCGGCGGTGGAACTCCTTCGCTCCCGAGGATCGTTGGACCTCCAGTACCTCGAGATCGTGGAGCCCCACACTCTCGAGCCGGCATCCGTGGCACGCTCGGGAGATGTCGCGGCAGTGGCGGCCCTGGTGGGGACGACGCGCCTCATCGACAATATGGTTCTGGGAGCCTCCGAACCGGATCCGCGTGTCGAAGAACCCCACTTCTCATCCGCAGCCGGGGGGGCGGGTTGAGCATGCACCCTCTCCTGGCCAGGGCTGCCGAGGGCAACCTCCCCTCCTGGGCGTGCGTGGGCGAGGCACGGCGGGCACACATTGAGAGGGTCGCGTCCCTCCTTGGGCAATGGGCCCGCGCAAGGCAGCTTCCCGAAGGTGAGGTCAGACGTTGGCGAGCGGCCGGATGGCTTCACGATGTCGTGAAGGACCGCGCTCCCGCCGACCTGCTCTCCTGGGCACCGGCTCACCTCCGCGATCTGCCGGGGGCGCTCCTGCACGGGCCCGCTGCCGCGTCCCGGCTCGCCGAGGAGGGGGTTCGCGACGAGTCGTTCCTCCTGGCCATCGGATATCATACCGTCGGGCATCCGGAACTGGATCGCATGGGACGGGCCCTCTACGCGGCGGACTACCTCGAACCGGGCCGGTCGTACGAGGGGCCCGATTCGGTCGCCCTCAGGGTGCGGATGGAGGAGGGTGACGAGGGGGCCCTGCGGGAAGTCATCTCCAGGAGGATCACGAGGTTGTTGGAGCGCCGCCAACCCATGAGGGTGGAGACCCTCGAGTTCTGGAATGCCCTGTTGCCCTCCGAGGAGGCCGCCGGAGATCGGACGCGCGCAACGGAGGAGGGACGGAATGGCACGTCGTAGAAGGGCACGGCGACGCGGGCCGTTCCGCGGGGCTGCATGGCTTTTCGGGGGACTTGGCCTCCTCGTAGGAGGGCTGGTCGTCGGGGAGCATTTCCTGGACCAGGTCCAGTTCCAGGAGCCGGCCCCGTCGCTGGAGAGGGAGGCCCCCCCGGACCCACCGGCGGTGTGGGACCGGATCCGGGTAGAGGTCCTGAACGCCGGCGGGGTAAGGGGAATGGCGGGTGAGGCACGGGACCACTTGCGTGACGAGGGGTTCGATGTCGTGTTCTACGGCAACGCCTCCGCCTTCGATCGGGAGGAGACCCTGGTCCTCGCCAGGACGGGATCCCTGGGTGCTGCCCGTGCCGTGGCGGATCGGCTCGGCGCTGAACTGGTGGTGGCCGAGCCCGACAGCGCAAGGTTTGCCGACGTAACGGTCCTGCTGGGAAGCGGCTGGGTTCGTCCCGACACCTCCGGCGATGAGGGCGTGGTTGAGGGTCAGTCGCCGGAGCCGGCGGAACGGCGCTGGTGGGATCCCCGAGGGTATCTCGGCGAGCGTCCCGGCGGAACGTTCATGCGCACGCGGGAGCGATAGCGTTGGGAAAGAGAAGAGGGGGAAACGGGGAGGGGCGGAGCGAGCGGCGCAGGCGCCGGGAGCGCCGGGAGACCGGAAAAACCCGCGCTGCCGAGGCCTCTCGCAGCGAGGCGTGGGAATGGGTCAAGACCATTGCCATTACTCTCGTCCTCCTGGTGCTCCTCCGGACCTTTCTCGTCCAGACGTTCGTGATCACCTCCGGCTCGATGGAGGACACCCTTCTGGTCGGTGACTTCGTGATCGTGGACCGAATCGCAATGGGCACCCGGATCCCGGGAACCCTTGCGAGGACCCCGGGCTACTCGGAGCCACGGAGGTGGGACGTACTGGTGTTCGATCCCGCCCACGAAGAGAGGATGAAGCTCGTGAAGCGGCTGGTGGGCATGCCGGGGGACACGCTGGAAATGCGGGAGAAACAGCTCTTCTTGAACGGGGAGCCCCAGGACGAGCCCTGGGTCCGGTACGACGACCCCACCGGTGACGACGAACACCCGTGGATGCGTTGGCAGTCCGAGCATCTCCTGGAACCCTCGGCGGCGGCTGAATACCGACCGACCCGTGATAATTGGGGGCCCCTGGTAGTGCCCGAGGATCACTACTTTTTTCTCGGTGACAACCGCGACTTTTCGCTCGATTCCCGCTACTGGGGCCTCATCGAACGGTGGAGGATCGAAGGCCGGGCCCGATTCCTCTACTACTCGTACGATCAGGAGTCGCCGACCGCCTTCCGCTTCCTTCGGGAGGCCCGCTGGAACAGGGTCGGCCAGGCGATCAGATGATCTCGAGCCCCGAATAGCAGCGAGACTTCGGCGACACATCACTGGGACCGGGGCCCCTCCAGCTCCACGAGCGCATGCGCCTTGAGCTGGCCGCAAGCCGCATCGATGTCGCGTCCCCGGGGCTCCCGAACCGCGACCGAAACGCCTGCCACCTCGAGGGTCCGCCGGAAGTGCTCGATCCGCTCCGGACGGGAGGGTAGCCAGTCCTGATAGGGAATCGGGTTGAAGGGGATGAGATTCACGAAGGCCTGGACCTTCCGGGCCAGGCGTGCGAGCCCCGGTGCCAGCTTTTCGGCATCGTTTATCCCGCGGATCATGGTGTACTCGAAGGTGACGCGCCGTCCACCCCCCGCCCGGAACGCTTCCAGTGCCTCCATCAGTTCGTCGAGGGGGAAGCGCTTCTCGAGGGGAATCAACTCGGCCCGGAGTTCTGGCTCGGGTGAGTGGAGAGAGAGCGCGAGCCCGAACTGCTCCGGTCGCGCCGCCAGCTCCCGGATCCCGGGCACCACTCCGACGGTGGAGACGGTGATCCGTCGGGCACCGAGCCCGAACCCCGCGTTCAGGATGCTCAGTGCAGGGTGCACTGCCTTCCGGTTGGAGAGGGGTTCGCCCATCCCCATGAACACCACGTTCGTGATAGGCCCGTAGTCGTGCTCCATGGCCCAGCGCAGCGAGTTCCGGTACTGGACCACGATCTCGCCCGCCGTGAGCTGGCGCGAGAAACCTCCCCAGCCGGTGGCGCAGAAGGTACATCCCATGGCGCAGCCGGCCTGGGATGAAAGACAGAGGGTGAGGCGGTCGTCCGTGGGAATCAGCACCGACTCCACCAGCTCTCCATCCTCGAGGCGCCAGAGGTGTTTTGTCGTCCCATCCAGCGAACGCTGGACGGAGGCAGTCTCCATATCCGTGAGGCGGAAGGACCCGGAGAGCGCCTCCCGCTCGGGGACCGGCAAATTGGACATCTCCTCGAACGACCGGGCATTGCGTTCGTAGAGCCAGCCGAGGATCTGCGAGACGCGATAGCCGGGTTGGGAGCGGGCTTCCATGTGATCCGTGAGACGGGCTTCCGCCTCAGCCGGTGGGAGGCCCAGGAGGTCCGGTAGGGGCCCGCCGGTCCTCCCGTCCACTCGCGATTCGCCTTCCGTGGTACTGCTGGTCGCATTCCTGCCGGACATCTCGAGCCTCCGCTCGCACCTGTCGTTCCCATGGTTCGGGTCGCGCCCGGGGGCGGCCCCCAACCGGGCACCTCCTGTCGCTTGAGTGCCCTCCAGTCTACCATTAACTTAGCCGCGTTTTCCGCCCCCGTGGACCCGGGGCGGGTTTCGCATCGGGATCCGGGCCGACTTCAGGGACGGACGACACCCCCGGGCGGACTCCGCCTTCCCCGCCGCCTCGGCTCCCCCCTTCGAACCACGAGACCACATCAGCATGAGTCAGCACGCCCCCGCATTGCACGAAGGCACCGAACTCCGCACCCGACGTGTGGGAGGTGTGCGCTCGGGAGATGAAGGGCAGCAAATCTCGCTGGCGGGGTGGGTCCACCGTCGCCGCGACCTGGGAGGACTCCTGTTCATCGACCTCCGGGACGGAAGTGGCATCATCCAGGCCTCCTTTGGCCCGGAATGGACCGAACCCGAGAGCCTGGAACGGGCCCATGGGCTGGGTTCGGAGGACGTAATCCGCTTGCGGGGAGAGGTGATTCTCCGCCCGGAGGCGGCGAAAAACCCCGAGCTGGCCACCGGCGACATCGAGCTCCGGGTCCAGCAGCTCGAGGTCCTGAACGAGGCCGAGACGCCGGCGATCCCCGTCTACCGGGGGCCCGAAGAGGAGCCGCCTGCCGAGGAGCTTCGACTCCGACATCGCCACCTGGACCTCCGGCGGGGGGAGTTGCAGCGGAACCTACAGCTCCGGCACGAGCTCATCTTGACGACGCGCAACTTCCTGCATGGAAAGGGGTTCATCGAGGTCGAGACTCCCATTCTCACAAAGCCCACACCGGAGGGTGCCCGGGACTATCTGGTCCCGAGCCGGGTGCATGCCGGGGAGTTCTACGCTCTTCCTCAAAGCCCCCAGATCTACAAGCAGATCCTGATGACGGCTGGCTTCGACCGTTACATGCAGATCGCGCGTTGTTTCCGCGACGAGGATCTCCGAGCCGACCGCCAGCCGGAGTTCACGCAGATCGACCTGGAAGCGGCCTTCGTGGGCCCCGAGGACATCCTGGGATGGATCGAGGGGCTCATGAAGGAGTTGGGTGCCGTGGCCGGGGTGGACGCGGCCCCGCCCTTCCAGCGGATGACCTGGACGGAGGCGCTCGACCTCTACGGGTCCGATCGCCCCGATCTCCGGTGGGAACTCCAGATCGAGAACTGGACGGAGACGCTCGCCACCGCGGACTCTCACATCCTGCAAGGGGCCATCCAGGACGGGGGGCGTCTCCGGGGACTCCGGCTTCCCGGCGGGGGAAGGCTCTCGCGACGTGAGATCGAGGGGATTGAAGAGGCGGCAAAAGCAGCGGGAGCGCCGGGTCTCCTCTGGGCGAAAGTGGGACCTGAAGGCTCTAGCGGTCCCCTCTCCCGCTGGCTCGCCGACGGGCACTGGGCGGCACTCGGCGCGGTGGAGAACGATCTTTTCCTCCTCGCTGCCGGGCCGGACTCCATCACCTCGCCTGCGCTGTCTGCGGCCCGGGCCGGTGCGATCCGCGCCCTCGACCTTCCGAAGGTGCGAGAACACGCCTGGCTCTGGGTCATGGACTTTCCGCTCGTGGAGGAGGAGAATGGGGCTCTGTATGCGAACCACCACCCCTTCGTGCTCCCCCACCCGGAGGATGCGGAGCGCCTCGAATCCGACCCGCTTTCCGTGCGGGGCGTTGCGTACGATCTGGTGTACAATGGGTCGGAGCTCGGTTCGGGGAGCCTGAGGATCCACGACCCCGCTCTGCAACGGCGGGTGCTCGAGATCCTGGGTCTCTCTTCGGAGGAAATCGATCGCAAGTTTGGCTTCCTCCTCGAAGCGCTGGCCTCCGGAGCCCCACCTCACGGGGGCATTGCCCTGGGAATGGACCGTATCGTCAAGGACTTCCTGGCCGCACCCAGCCTGAGGGACGTGATCGCTTTCCCGAAGACCACTGCGGCGCGTGCGCTTTTCGAAGGCGCGCCCACCACCGTGACGACCGCGGAACTGGAGGCTCTCCACCTCTCGTCCGGAACGGGGAATCCCGCCCGGACGTAGAAGCGAAAGGGCTAGAACTCGACCTTGCGGCTGCTGCTGCGGGGAAACTGGAGGAGCATGGCGCAGACCGAGAGCACGATCGTGGAGCACCGCCTGGATGCCGAGGGTGCCGACCACCTGCTGCTGGCCGGCGTGAATGACGCCAATATGCAGGAGTTGGCCCGACGGTTCGCGATCCGGGTCGTGCTCCGGGGGGATGCCCTCATCCTATCCGGCGAGGTCGAGCGTCTCGAGCGGGCCGTACCCGTCATCCAGCACCTCATCGAGCTGGCCCGCATGCGGGCCCCCTTCGATGCCGGTGACGTCTCCCGGTTTGCCGAGGAGTTCGAGCGGAGGGGAGGCGAAGGTCCGGCTCCCGACCGCCACGAGCACCGCATGGTCCTTCCCGGGACCCGTAAGGTCATCGAACCCCGTTCCGACGGGCAGGCCCAGTATCTCGACGCCATCCGGGACCACGACATCGTCATCGGAATCGGGCCCGCCGGGACGGGAAAAACCTACCTCGCAGTGGCGGCTGCCGTACAGGCGCTCTACCGGAAGCGGGTGCGTCGGATCATCCTGGCCCGTCCGGCGGTGGAGGCGGGGGAGAATCTCGGGTTCCTCCCAGGAGACCTCCAGGAGAAGGTGGATCCCTACCTCCGGCCCCTCTACGATGCCCTGGAAGACATGATGCCCGCCGATCGGGTGCAGCGGGCCCTGGAGGATCGTACCATCGAGATCGCTCCCCTCGCGTACATGCGGGGGCGGACGCTATCGGACGCCTTCGTCATCCTGGACGAGGCGCAGAACGCCACCAGCGCGCAGATGAAGATGTTCCTGACCCGTCTGGGGCTGAATTCGCAGGTCGTCATCACGGGGGACAAGACGCAGATCGACCTCCCACGCCGCGAGTTGTCGGGGCTTCTGGAGGTGGAGCGAATCCTGGGCGGTATCGACGGCATCGCCCTGATCTACCTGGATGGGAGTGATGTGGTGCGCCACAAGTTGGTGAAGGACATCATCCGCGCCTACGCCGAAGCGGATGAAGTGGTGGAGACGGAGGAGGAGCGGTGAGTGGATCCCCGGCAAGACCGCTCCGCGGCGACGAAGACGACGCGCCCCTCGCACGCCTCTCTCGGCCGCCCTCGCGGCGTTGGCCCGACGGAGCCTGGCATCACGGCAGCCGCGCCCTCCTCCTCCTCCTCCTGGCCCTGGTAGTAAGCTTTCTCTTCCCTCCCGATCCCGGGTTGGAAGTCGCCCGCTACCAGGTCGGGATGGTGGCGTCCGAAGACGTCATCGCCTCCGTGACTTTCGGGGTGCCCAAAAGTCCGGAGGAGCTGCAACGCGAGCGCGAGGAGGCGGCGCGGGCCGTCCCCCCTACCTTCCGGTTCCGCCCGGATGCCGGAGAGGCGATGGTCGCGTCGCTCGAAGCGTTCTTCGACAATGTGCAGGCGATCGCCGACGCTTCGGGCGCCTCGGCCGAGCTGGGTCGGTTTCTCTCGGATCTGGGGATCGGTGCCTCCGCGCCGCAGCGCGCCCTCCTCCTCGATGCCTCCGCCCGGGGGACACTCGAGACTGCCGCGTTCCGCGCCGCCCGGGAAGTCCTCCCGGAAGGGGTGTTGGATGAGGCGGCCCGGCACGAGCCCGCGGCGGCCGGCCGGATCGTCGTCGTGCAGCCCGATGGTGAGGAAGGTTACATGGCGCGGGACTCGGTCCTTTCTGCCGCTTCCTTCTACGAGCGGGCCGGGGACCTCCTGCCCGCTTCCGCGAGTCCCCAGCTCCACGACCTCCTCCGGCTGACGCTCATCAGGTTCATGAATCCCACCCTCCGGTACGATGCGGACGCAACCGAGGGAGATCGGGATGCGGCCCGCCGGGCCGTGCCCACGAACCGGGCGACGGTGCTCCAGGGGGAGGCGGTAGTCCGCGCGAACCAGCAGGTGGGCGAGACCGAGGTGGAACGCCTACAAGCCTACGAGGAGGAGCTGAGGGCGAGGGGCCAGTTGCAGGAGCGGGGGTTGGAGCTCCCGGTGTTCGCCGGGAGTGTGTTTCTCAACTTCCTCATTCTCGCTGTCTATGGATTTCTGCTATATCTCTTCCGGAAGGATGTGTACCACAATTTCCGGTGGGTGCTGCTCCAGGCCACTCTGGTCACCGCCTTCATGGCGGCGGCCGGGATCGTCGTGGCGAACGCCCTGCCTCCCGAGGTACTCCCCATCGCCTTTGTGGCACTCGCGGTTGCAGTGCTGTGGGATGGACGCCTCGCCCTGATCCTGGCCGGCACCCTCGCCGTTCTCATCGGAGTCCAGGCGCCCTTCCAGAGCGTGCATGCCTGGACTCCAGTCTTCGTGGGAGGCGCCGCCGCGGCGCTCTCGGTCCGGGCCGTTCGGCGGAGGGCCCAGACCTGGATCTTCATCGCCATTATCGCCGCCGCCTATGTCGCGACCATCACGGGTCTAGGGGTAGTGACGGGGCGAGCAGCGTCGTCGGTCATGGTGGCCATCGTGTGGGCCGGTGGGAACGCTGTCGTGAGTGCAATCCTCGCCATGGGGTTCCTCCCCGTCTTCGAGTGGTTTACCCGCATCACCACCGACCAGACCTTGCTGGAGTGGGCCGACCCGAACCGTCCGCTCCTGAAGCGGCTCTCGATGGAAGCGCCGGGGACCTACGCCCATACCATCAACGTGGCGAACCTCTCCGAGGCGGCTGCCAACGCCATCGGGGCGAACGGCCTCCTCTGCCGGGTGGGGGTCTACTACCACGACGTGGGCAAGATGCTGAAGCCCCAGTATTTCATCGAGAACCAGCCCGGGGGCAAGAATCCGCACGACAAGCTGAAGCCTGAGACCTCCGCCGGAATCGTGCGTGAGCATGTCACGGAGGGAATGCGCCTTGCTCGGGAGGCCAATCTTCCCGACGTCCTAAAGGACTTCATCCCGGAACACCACGGGACGCAGGAGATCGCCTTCTTCCTCAACCGCGCGCGGGAGGAGATGGGGGACGAGGGCGATGAACCGGATCGCGAGTTGTACCGCTATCCCGGTCCTCGCCCCCGGTCGCGGGAGACGGCTATCGTGATGCTCGCCGACTCGGTGGAATCCGCCACCCGCACCCTCCAGGAGCCCACCCCCGAGCGGGTCCGCGACCTTATCGAGAATCTCGTGGACCAGAAGATCGCGGCGAACCAGCTCGACGAGGCCCCCCTGACCCTGCAGGACATCGGCACCATCAAGGATCAGTTCCAGAAGGTACTGGCCGGCCTCTATCACCATCGCATCGACTATCCCGAGACCCGTCACCTGACGGAGGCTCCAGGAGGGGGCGGGAGGGCCGGCGCCGATGCGGACGCCTCCGGCCAGGAGCCTGCCCTCACCCGCGCCGACGGGGAGGACGTGCGTCGCATGGGCGAGGATGAGGGTTCGGAGCGCGTCGATGGTTGAGGCCGGAACCGGTCCGCTGATCCACCTGAACGTGCCAGGGGGCGAGGTGCTTCCCTCCCATCGAATGGAGGCGGCGGCCAGGGAGGTGCTGAAGCTGAGCTCCACCGACGTCGAGGAGATCTCCATGACCTTCCTTGCGGATGAGGAGATCCGGGAGCTCAACCGGCGTTACCTGGGGCGCGACTACGTTCCGGATGTCCTCACATTCCGGCTCGGTGGGGAAGGGGAGCCCCTGGTCGGCGACATCTACGTGGGCCTCGCACAGGCCGGACGTCAGGCGACAGAGGCGGGGGTGTCCGTCCATGAGGAGCTGGTTCGCCTCGTCGTACACGCCACGCTGCACCTGATCGGGTTCGACCATCCGGAGGAGGCGGAGGCCCGCCCGGACAGCGAACACTACCGACTCCAGGAGGAGATCGTGGCGCGGACTCGCTCTCCAGGCACGGACCGAGAAGAGCGGTGAGTCGCCTCCGCCGGGGCCTCGGGATCCTCTATCGGCTCCTCCCCTTCGTCTTCCACTTCCTACGGGACCGTCGGCGGTTCATAGTGGTGGGTTCTCCCGCACGGCGCTCCCCCGAGGGGCACCGACGCAGGGCTGAGCGCCTTACCTCCGCCATCGCGTCGCTGGGGGCGACCTTCATCAAGCTGGCCCAGATTTTCAGCTCCAGGGCCGACCTGCTTCCCGAGCCCTATCTGTCGGCTCTCGGGACGCTCCAGGATCAAGTCCCTCCCGTCGGTCCCGAAGCCGTGCGGCGCGTCATCGAGGAAGAGCTCGGTCGACCGGTTTCAGAGGTGTTCGAGGAGTTCGAGGACGAGCCCCTCGCAGCGGCCTCCCTGGGACAGGTCCACCATGCCCGGTACGGGGGAGCGGAGGTGGTGATCAAGGTCCTCCGGCCCGGGGTCGAGCAGCAGGTGGCCATCGACCTGGATCTCTCCTTCCGCATCCTCTTCTGGCTGAATGTCCTCTTCCCGACCCATCATGTCCATGGGATCACCAACGTGGTGAGGGAGTTCTCCGTGCGGGTCCGGGAAGAGATGGACTTCCGTGCCGAAGCCGCGAACATCGAGCGGTTCCAGCAGGCCTTCCGGAACGATCCTGCGGTCCGGGCGCCCCACGTCCACGAGGACGTGTCCACCCGTCGCATCCTCGTGATGGAGCGGCTCCACGGGACCAAGGTGGATCGCCTCCACGAGCGCTTCGAGAGCCACGATCTGGAATTCGACGACGTGATGGAGCGTCTCTCGGGGGTCTACCTCCGGATGCTCATGATGGACGGGTTCCTCCACGCCGATCCCCACCCCGGGAACCTTCTGATCGCCGAAGACGGCGGGATCGTGGTCCTCGACTGGGGGATGGCACTCGAGGTCCCGCGCTGGACCAGGGACGCCATCCTCTCCCTGGCGCTGGCGGTGGAACGGGAAGACCTCGACAGCATGATCAACGGGATGTACCGGCTCGGGATGATTTCACCGGAGGTGGCCCGGGGGGACATCCGCGAAGCGGCCGGCGAGGTGATGCGGATCATGGAGCGGGCCAGAAGCTCGCACCAGGAACGGGTCCAGGAGATCATGCAGCAGATCTGGGACACCTTCTACACCTGGCCTCTCCTTCTTCCCCAGGAGCTCGTGTACTTCTTCCGCGCGGCCGTTCTCCTGGAGGGGATCGGATTCCGCTACGACCCCGCGTTCAACGGACTCCACCTCATCCGCCGGGTGATCCGGCAATACCGCGCCCGGATTCTGCGCGAAACCGCGCGCGAGCCGGTGACGCGGGCGAAGGACTTCATGGAGGAGGCGGTCTCGGCGCTCCGCTCGGTGCGGGACCTCATCAACCGTCTCGAGCGAGACGAGATGCGGGTGCGCGTGCATCCCAGGGACACCCAGTCACACGAGCGGTTCATGCACCTGCAGGCTCGTCGGCTCCTCCTCTCCATCTTCGCTACGGCGACGGCCGTGATTTCAGCGATCCTCTTCATCTCGGTTCGCAACATCTGGCTCCTCGTCGCGGGGCTCGTGCTCGCCCTCATGATGTTCCTCCTGACCCTCCTCATCCCGACGCACCTCCTGGAGAACCCCCTCCGTCACGCGCGAGGGGTGCGGCGTCCCATCCCGTGACGGGCACCCCGCATCGATGCCCGACTTCCCGGCTCTCATGAGCGGGGGCACACCCGCGGACGAGGAAGCCTCGAGGCCCACGCCTGCATCCGCCTGGCACGCTCAGGAGTCCGAGGAGGTTCTCGGCAGGCTGGAGGTGGATCCGGAACGGGGTCTCGACCGGGCGGAGGCGGAGCGGAGGCTCGCCGAGCACGGGCCGAACCGGCTCCCAGAGGAGCCCCCGGAGAGTCCGCTCGTCCGATTCCTGAAGCAGTTTCACAACGTCCTCATCTATGTCCTCCTGGTGGCTGCGGGATTCACCGCGCTCCTGGGGGAATGGATCGACACCGGTATCATCACGGCCGTGGTCCTGGTGAATGCCATCGTGGGCTTCGTGCAGGAGGGGAAGGCTGAGGAGGCACTCGAGGGGATCCGCCGGCTGCTCTCCCTGGAAGCGGTGGTGGTGCGTGGCGGACGCCGGATCACGCTGGGTGCGGAGACTCTGGTTCCCGGCGATGTGGTGCGCCTCGAGAGCGGGGATCGGGTGCCTGCCGACATGCGGATCCTCACGGCCCGCAACGCCCGCGTCGAGGAGGCCCTGCTCACCGGGGAGTCCGAGCCGGTCACGAAGGGTTCCGCGGCGGTGGCAGGCGATGCGCTCGTGGGCGACCGCACCTGTCTCGCCTACTCCGGGACCCTCGTGACATCCGGTCGCATGACGGGCGTCGTGATTGCCACCGGCCGGGACACCGAGATCGGTCGAATCGGAGAGATGGTGTCGCGGGTGGAGCGAGTGACCACCCCGCTCCTCCGGGAGATCGATACCTTCGGAAAGCAGCTTTCCGTCGCCATCGTCCTGGGAAGCGCCGGTGTCTTCCTATTCGGATGGCTCGTCCGCAATCTGGAGGTCACTTATGCCTTCCTGGCGGTGGTGGCTCTCGCGGTGGCGGCCATTCCCGAGGGCCTTCCGGCGATTCTGACCATCACCCTGGCCCTGGGCGTCCAGCGGATGGCGAACCGGAACGCCATTGTTCGACGGCTTCCGGCAGTGGAGACCCTCGGCTCGGTGACGGTGATCTGCACGGACAAGACCGGGACCCTCACCCGGAACGAGATGTCGGTAGAGCGTCTCCTCCTCCACGACGGGAACTGGGAGGTGACCGGCTCCGGCTACATTCCCGAGGGCGAGTTCCGGCTCGCAAATGAGACCCGCGACCCGGGATCGGAACCCGTCCTCATGGACGCCATCCGCGTGGGGCTCCTCTGCAACGAGGCGGAGTTCCTGGAAGATGCCGATGATGTTCAGGGGAATGAACGTTCGCTCCAGGGGGATCCGACGGAAGGGGCGCTGGTGGTCCTGGCCGAAAAGGCGGGGCTCACTCGCCAGGCGGTGGAGGAGGAGCTCCCACGGGTCGACATGCTCCCCTTCGAGTCGGAGCGCCGCTGGATGGCCACGCTCCATGAGGTCCGCGGCTCCGACCCCGCGGGTGGGGAGGTGGCTGCCCGACTCCTCCTGAAAGGTGCCCCCGAGCGGATCCTCGAAATGTGCTCCCGGGTGCGGACTACCGACGGGTCTGAGCCCCTGGACACACGGGAGTGGCTGGATCGCCTGGAGGGGGTGGCAGGGGAGGGATACCGGCTCCTCGCCCTGGCAGAGGGCCCTGCTCCGGCATCCGAAGAAGAGCTCTCACCGGACGCGGTGGGGACGGATTGCACCCTCCTGGGAGTCGCCGCCCTCATGGACCCACCCAGGCCCGAAGCCATCGAGTCCGTGGCCAGTTGTCGGCGGGCCGGGATCCGCGTGGTGATGATCACCGGGGACCATGTCGCCACTGCGCGCAGCATCGGGGCCCGCATGGGGATCGGGGACGGGGAGCGCGGCATCGCAGGCGCAGAAATCGAAACAGCGTCCGACGAGGAGCTCGACTCACTCGTTGCCGAATATGACGTGATTGCCAGGGCGAGCCCCGAGCACAAGCTCCGCATCGTGAAAGCGCTACAGCGGCGGGGGGAGATATGCGCCATGACCGGTGACGGGGTGAACGATGCGCCTGCGTTGAAGCAAGCCGACATCGGAGTGGCCATGGGGATCAAGGGGAGCGAGGCTGCGAAGGGGGCCTCCGCGATGGTCCTTGCCGACGATAACTTCGCCTCCATCGAGAGGGCGGTGGAGGAGGGTCGCACGGTCTATGACAACATCAAGAAGACCATCCTCTTCATCCTCCCCACCAACGGGGCCGAGGCCCTCATCGTCCTCGCGGCGGTGGTCCTGGCGCTGGGCGAGTTTCCGGTGACACCCGCCCAGATCCTCTGGGTGAACATGATCACGGCCGTGACGCTGGCCCTCGCCCTCGCCTTCGAGCCGGCGGAGAAGGGGATCATGGACCGGCCGCCCCGTGCGTCGGACGAGGCGATCCTCTCCCGCTTCCTCCTGAGGCGGATCGTCTATGTGTCAGTGCTGGTGGCCGGGGCGTGTCTCCTCCTCTTCCAGTGGGAGATGTCGCGGGGCGCCAGCATCGAATCGGCACGCACGGCCGTGGTGAACGCCCTGGTCGCAGCCCAGCTCTGGTATCTCTTCACCTGCCGGTTCCAGTGGCAGCCCTCCATCGGGTGGAAGGCGCTGGTGGGGAACCGCGCGGCGCTGGTCGCTGCCGGCCTCCTGCTCCTCTTCCAGGCGGCATTCACGTACCTCCCCGTCATGAACCTGCTCTTCCGGACCGAGGGGCTCGCGCCGGAAACCTGGGTTAAGGTCCTCCTGGTGGGCCTTCTGCTGTACTTGGTGGTGGAGGCGGAGAAGGCCTTGGGCCGTCGTCGGATGAAGCGGGAGGCGTGACCCCCTTGGCCCCATCGCCGGGAGCCCACACCTTACGTAGCGCTCCCGGGCAGGCCTCGCTACCGCTCACCGAATCCCCCTCCGGGCAAACCAGTCCATGGGTACACCCACCGACTCCCAGAAGGCGCTGGAAGATCTCGCTGCGGCGATCCGGGCGGGGAACCGTGCGGCGCTGGCAAGGGGGATTTCCCTGGTCGAAAACGAGCGCGCCGGCTTCCAGCATCTCCTCCATGGACTGCTCTCCTCCGGGTTGCGGGAGGGGCCGACACCCAGGATCGGGGTGACGGGTCCCCCCGGTGCGGGGAAGTCTTCGCTCGTGACCTCCATGGCTGGACGGTTCCGAGAGGAGGACAGAGAGGTCGGCATCGTGGCAGTTGACCCCACTTCACCCTACTCCGGTGGGGCTCTCTTGGGAGATCGGATCCGAATGAACGAGCTGACGACCGACCCCGGAGTGTTCATCCGCTCCATGGCTTCTCGGGGGTCGCTCGGCGGGCTGGCGGTCACTACGAAAGAGGTGCTCGACCTCATGGACGTGTCGGGCTTTGCCCGCCTCATCGTCGAGACGGTAGGGGTTGGTCAGACCGAGCTGGAGATCACGTCTGCAGCCGATACGGTGGTCGTGGTCCTGGTTCCCGAATCGGGCGACGCTGTCCAGGCCATGAAAGCCGGGTTGATGGAGATCGCGGATGTGTTCGTCGTGAACAAGGCGGATCGCCCCGGCGCCGATCGCCTCCAGCGCGAGATCCGGGGTGCGCTCCAACTGCGTGGCAGGGGAGGCGAGACTCCCTCCAGAGCCCACGTGGGGCACCATGGCCCCGGGGCATCGGGCCGGGCGCCCCTCCCCAAAGGCGAGGCGCATTGGGCGCCGCCGGTCCTCCTCACGGAAGCGCACCGGGGGAAGGGGGTGGTCGAGCTCCTGCAGGCCGTAGACGACCACCGGAATTGGATGGTGAGCGCGGGTGAGCTGGAGCGCCGGCGCCAGCGGCGTGCCGTGGATCGGATCCGGGACGTGATGGAGAGAGAGCTTCGCCGGCGGGCCCGCAGGGCCCTCGCGGACGACGACCTCGTCGGGGAGGCGCTGCGGCGGATCCGCGGTGGGGAGGCTACGCCCTACTCCGAAGCCTCCCGACTTCTGGCCGGTCTGGGAGTGGACGCGGACACAGCGCCCCTTCCTCCTGCGACCTGAACGCCGCACCATCATCGCCATCCTACGTGGATTATCTCTCGACTCCAGTCGCACCTGTTCAACCGGAGAACTGATGCACATTCGCACCGCTTTTTCGATGCTCGTCCTGGCGGCGATCCAGCTGGGACCGCTCTCCGCGGCTGCCCAGGCCCAGGAACGTCCCGTGGTGCTGGACACCGTCACGGTCCTGGGATCCCGTATCAGCTCCGACCTGCCCCTGCTGACCCGCTCGGTACAGGTCTGGACCCGCGAGGACATTGAAGCCTTCCCGGCCCGCACCATCGCGGATGTCCTCTCCTGGTCCACCGGGGTCGAACTTTCTCCGCGCTCCCCTGCGCAGGCCGATCTCTCCCTTCGGGGTGCCGGGTTCGAGCAGGTGCTGGTGCTGGTGGACGGCGTGCGGATGAGCGATCCGCAGACCGGGCACTTCGACCTGGATCTCACGGTTCCCCTGGACCGCGTCGAGAGGGTGGAGATTCTGAGGGGACCGGCTTCGGCGATCTACGGTGGGGATGCGGTGGGTGGGGTGGTGAACGTCGTGACCCGCGACGGTGGGGGCTGGTCGGGGCGGATGGAACTCGGTTCGTTCCAGGCCCGGCGCGGCTCGCTTACCGGGGGCGTGCGGCTTCCCGGTGCCGCCCTCCTCTCCTTCGGTATGGAACGGGCTGTGTCCGATGGGCACCGCGCCGGAACGGACTGGGATCACCGGCTCGTCAACGCCCTGCTTCGCGCAAGCGTGGGGGGCGGGGTCCTGACGGGCAAGGTGGGCTCGGCAAAGAGGGGTTTCGGAGCGGAGGATTTCTACGGACCGTACCCCGCATTCGAGACGACTCGCACCACCACGGCGAGCGTTGCGTGGCGCTCGCCGCTGAATGGACCGATCGTCGTCGAGCCCCGCCTCCGGTGGCGTTCCCATGGAGACGACTTCATCCTCGATCGTGCGGATCCGGCCTTCTACCGGAATCGGCACACCTCCGAACAGCTGGGAGGAGAGGTCGTTGCGAGGGCGGCCCTGACCTCCCGCCTCCAGGCGTCAGCCGGGTTGGAGCTGGCACGCCACACGCTCGAAAGCAATGCGCTTGGCGAGCGTGGGGAGAACCGGTGGGCAGCCTTCGGCGAGCTCGAGGTGCGGCTTCCGGTGGACGTCGACGCCAGTGTGGGGTTGCGGTACGACGACTACCAGCGGTGGGGTGGCTTCGTATCCCCCTCGCTTGCCGTTTCCGTGGAGCCCGAGCCCTCGATCCGCCTCCGGGCTTCGGTGGGCCGCTCTTTCCGGGGCCCCTCCTGGACGGAGCGGTACTACGAGGATCCGGCGCACGTGGCCCGACCCGACCTGCAGCCGGAGCGTTCCACCTCCATGGAGGTGGGGGCGGAATGGGCCGCATCGGGCTCCCTGCGCATCGAGGGCGCCCACTTCCGTCGCACCAGCCGAGACCTCATCGACTGGGCTCGACCCGCCGGAAACGAGGAGGTCTGGGTGACCAGGAACGTGAACGAGGCGCGGTTCCGGGGAGTCGAGTTCGGCGCCACCTGGCAACCGGATGGCTCCACGAGCGTGACGCTGGGTGCGGCGCACCTTTCCCTCGACTCGGACGCTTCCGCCGGCCTCGAGTCGAAGTATGCTCTTCGCCCCATTGTCGATCAGGTGCATCTGGGGATCGAGCGGGAGGTGGCTCTCGGCGTTCGGGCCGGTCTCCGAGGCACCCGGGCCCGCCGGGTGGGTGACGCCTCCCACGAGGTCCTCGACTTGCGACTTTCGGCTCCCGTCGCCGGAGGCACGGTCTACTTGGACGGAAAGAACCTCACCGACTCCGATCACTTGGACATCACCGGGAATCCGGTGGCGGGACGTGCGCTCACCTTGGGGGTAAGGGTGGGCGGATGAGCAGGCAGCCGGCGAGCCGAAGCTCGGGGGACGACGGAGCCCACATGGGAGAACCTGGAATGTCGACCACTGAAGGTGAGCTCTCCACGGCGGATCTCCTTGAGGAGATCCAGCGGAGGGACCAGGAGTTGGAGGAGATGCGGCGTCGGCTCGAGCGATGGGAGCGGTCCAGCCAGGACACGCCGACCCGGGATGCGCCCTTCACCTCGATCTCGGGCCGGGAGGTGAAGCCGGTCTATACCCCCCTCGACAGGGAGGGGGAGCCACCCTATGCGGAGGCCCTGGGACTCCCCGGAGAGCACCCCTTCACGCGCGGCCCCTACGCCACCATGTACCGCACTCGGCTCTGGACCATGCGCCAGTTCGCCGGTTTCGCCACCGCCGAGGAGACGAACGAGCGCTACCACTACCTCCTCCGGAACGGCCAGACGGGGCTCTCGGTGGCTTTCGACTTTCCCACCCTCATGGGCTACGACTCCGACCATCCCCGTTCGCTCGGTGAAGTGGGGGTTTGCGGCGTGGCGATCTCCTCACTGGCGGACATGGAGACCCTTTTCGAGGGGATCCCGCTGGATCGGGTCTCGGTCTCCATGACCATCAACGGCCCGGCCATCATCCTCTTCTGCTTCTACGTGGCGGCGGCCGAGAAGCAGGGGGTCGCTCCCGATCTCCTCCGCGGGACCGTCCAGAACGACATCCTGAAGGAGTACCAGGCCCAGCACGCCTGGGTCTACCCGCCCGAGCCCGCGCTGCGGGCGATCGTGGACATGTTCGAGTGGTGCGCTGACCACGCCCCTCTGTACAATCCGATCTCCATCTCGGGTTACCACATTCGGGAGGCGGGGTCCACGGCGGCTCAGGAGCTCGCATTCACGCTCGGGAACGGTTTCGAGTACGTCGAACGGGGCATCGCGCGCGGTCTCGATGTGGATTCCTTCGCGCCGCGGCTCTCCTTCTTCTTCGACATCCACAACGACTTCTTCGAGGAGGTCGCCAAACTCCGGGCGGCCCGCCGGATCTGGGCCCGGCGCCTTCGGGACCGCTACGGGGCGAGGGATCCATCTTCGTGGCGGCTCCGAACTCATTGCCAGACCGCCGGCGTGACACTCACCGCCCAGCAGCCGGAGAGCAACATCGTCCGGGTCGCCTACCAGGCCCTGGCGGCGGTGTTGGGCGGGACGCAGTCCCTCCATACGAACTCGATGGACGAGACGCTGGCGCTCCCCACCGAGAAAGCGGTCCGGATCGCCCTGCGTACGCAGCAGATCCTGGCGCACGAGACGGGAGTTCCCAATACCATCGATCCCCTTGCCGGCTCGTACTACGTGGAAACGCTCACCGACGAGCTGGAGGCGGACGCGGAAGAGATATTTCGGGAAGTGGAGGCGATCGGCGGCGTGGTCCCGGGAATCGAGGCCGGATGGTTCCAGCGGGAGATCGCCGATTCCGCCCTCCGTCAGCAGAGGGAGGCCGAGTCCGGGGAGCGCGTGGTCGTGGGGGTGAACGCCTTCGAGGACGGAGGAGAGGAAGTTCAGATCGAGACCCTCCGAATTGATCCCGATGTCGAGGCGCGGCAGCGGGCGAGGATGGAGCGGCTCCGACGAGAGCGGGACGAGGCAGAAGTGAACAGCGCCCTGGCTGCCCTCACCCGGGCGGCCCGGGGGGAGGAGAATCTCGTGCCCCGGATCCTGGATTGCGCCCGCGCATACTGCACGCTCCACGAGATCCGGACGGCCATGGAGGACGTTTTCGGCTCCTACCGCGAGCCGGTCTTCTTCTGACGGTGACGTAGACATCGCATGATGGATCCGGGCCTGCCTCTGGCTTCCCGGGCGCAGAGTCCTATCTTCGGCGGGGAGCAGGGCCGCCCGGATGCTCCGGGTCGAGCGAACCGAATTCCCGCACGGATGCCGCACATGGTCGAACGCGACGCGCAGGAACCCGGACTGGAGGATGAGGCCTGGCTTCACTGCACCCTCGAGGGTCATCTCCTCTCGGCGAGCGATCAGCTTTTAGACCTCCTGGGATTCGAGTCGGAATCTCAGTTGTGCGACGCCGTTCCAAGGGTCCACGACCTCTACGGGAACCGGTCCGACCGGTCTAAGCTCGAGGAGCCCCTCGTCGAGGCCCTCCCGAGCGAGGAGGTGAGGTGGCTTCGCCGGGATGGCACCTCGCTCTGGGTTCGCCTCGTTGCCGAACCGATACCCCGGCTCGAAGGCATCTTCGATCCAGTCAGATCAGGGGTGGCGGAGGAAGACATCCTCGAGGTGACGGTGGAGGATGTGACCGGGCGGCGCCACCTGGAGGAACAGCTCCGCCACGCCCAGAAAATGGAAGCGCTGGGCCAGCTCGCGGGCGGAATGGCCAATGATCTCGGGAATCTCCTGAGCGCCACCCTGGCCCACCTCGATCTCCTGGATGAGGCGCTCGCGGAAGGTGATACGGGCAGGGCGCAGGGAGAGATCCGCCAGATCCGCAGGGGGGCGACCACCAGCTCGCAGATGGTGAAACACCTCCTTTCCTTCAGCAAGGGGGAGCGACTCCGCCTGCGTGAGGTGGGGCTTCGAGAGCTGGTCCAGGACTCCATGCGGCTCCTTCGCCCGCTGATTCCCGCCGGCGTCACTCTTCGGACGCTGGAGGAGCCCGCGCCGCCCGTGCTGGCCGATCCGTCGGCCGTAGAGAAGCTCCTCCTCAGCCTGGTGGCGAACGCGCTCTCCACGATGCCCGACGGGGGGGAGGTTCGCATCTCCATCGGCACCGGGCGTTTCAACGAGGAGCATATCAGCCGGTCCGGGTGGGGTGACCGGGAGGAGCACGGGGTCATCTCGGTGACGGATACCGGCCAGGGGATGTCTCCCCAGACGGTCGCACAGCTGTTCCAGCCCTTCTTTTCCGGGACGGAGAGGAGCGAGGATCTGGGGCTCAGCATGTCGATGGTGTACGGACTCATGAAGCAGCACCGCGGTTTCGTCCAGGCGGAGAGCGAGCCCGGAGAGGGGACCACGGTCCGGCTCTACTTCCGACTGGCAGAGTCCAGAGCCCGGAAGGAGGGTGCGGAGGGGGAACGGGCAGGCGTGGGCCGGGAGACCATCCTCTTCGTCGAGGACGACCAGAACCTCAGGAGCGTGGGCTGCCGCATTCTCAGGGCCCACGGGTATCGGGTCCTCGAAGCAGGGGACGGAGCCGAGGCCCTCGAGCTCATCCAGAGCGAGGGATCTCCCGACCTGCTCATCACCGACCTCGTGATGCCGAGCGTGTCGGGGATGGAACTGGTAGAGACGCTCGAGGGGCAGCCACATCCACCCCGGATCCTCCTCACGAGCGGTTTCCGGCCCGAGTTCCTGCTGGGTTGGGGTGCTGAGCCCTCAGACTACCCCTTTCTCGAGAAGCCGTGGCAGATCGAGACGCTCGTGGGCAAGGTCCGAGCCGTCATCGAGGGGCGTCCGGATCCTGCTCTGCCCGAGGAGTCGGGGGGAGGATAGACTCGCAGTAGCTGCGGAAGGCCGCGAGGTCGGGTGGCAGGAGAATAGCGCCACCTATCGCACCGTCCGGAGCGGCTCGGATGCCCCGCCCTCCTACGATGAGGTCGATCGTCTCGGGCAGGAACTCTCGAAGGCGGAAGATCTCCTCCAGCACCCGCGACCCTGGCGGGAGGTGGATCACCGAGAGGGCCACCGCGGTCGCTTCCCGCTGAAGGGCGGCGCCGGCGATGTCTTCGGCCGGCAGGTCCGCACCCAGGGCAACCACGCGCCACCCTTTCCCGGCCGCTGCCGCACCTGCCAGGAGCGCACCGATCTCGTGCCGGGTGCCGGCCGGAGTGGCCAGCAGCATCAAGGGTGACCCCGGCGGCCCCTGGAGGGTGCGAATGAGGCGGTGCAGAAAGGAGGCGATGACGCCCGATGCGAGCCGTTCTGCGGCGGGGGAAAGGTTTCCCTCCTTCCACAGGGCTCCGATTCCCTCCAGGAGCGGAACCAGGAATCCGTCGATGAGGCCGACTGGATCCTGACTGGCTGCTTCCCGTTCCAACGCGTGCTCGAGGTCTGAATCTTCGAGTGCGCGAACCCGGTCCAACGCGGCGATCACCCTCGACCCGTGGGTCGGATCGGCAGTGGACGAGGTCTCGCCCGTGTCCTGCCCACCGACAGCCGCCGTTGACGGCCGTGCATCTGCCATGCGGAAGCCCCTGTCCTCCCGTACGAGCGCCTCTAGCTCCCCGGAGGATAGGTGGGCGATGTCGCCAATGGATCGCCCCGCCTCCACCGCTCCCCTGAGCAAGCGCAGCTTTGCGAGATCAGCGTCCGAGTAGAGCCTGCGGCCCCCATCCGACCGCGTGGGCGTGACGGCACCGTAGCGCCGCTCCCAGGCGCGCAGAAGCGACCGGGAGAGCCCGGTGCGGAAGGCCACCACTCCGATGGGGTGACGAGGGTTCGAACATGCGCCGTTGCCGTCCATGGGCGAAGATAGCGCCTACGGATGCATCTTGTCAATCATCTGTATAGGTTAAGAACCGAAAAAGATTGACAAGTCCTGTACAGCGGGTTATCATACCCCATGACCTGAAGCGTGGCACGTATCGAACGGAGGGTTCTCTCGAAATCCGCATGCGGAACGCGGCCGGCGAGTGGATCAGCGCCTGGCTCGTGGCCCGGGTCCATTCAGGGGCTCGGGGCGCGAACGCCCAGGTCCAACACACGCTGATCCACCCCAACTGACCTTCAGTTGCCCGTGCCCGTGGCGGGGATCAGACGGATGATGGGCGTCAGCTCGCCCCCACGGTGGTCCGTGGCGATGTAGACGTACCCGTCCGGGCCCTGGCGAATGTCACGGATCCGGTACTCTCCGGGGAGGAGTACCTCCTCGTTCAGGAGCTGGGTGCCGTCCACCGTCGCGCGCGAGAGTATGCGGTATTGCCCGGACATACCCCCGCTGAACACGCTCCCCTGCCACTGAGGGAAACGATCGCCGCTGTAGATCATCATTCCCGCCGGAGCGATGGAGGGGGTCCAGCTCAGGACTGGAGGCTCCATTCCCTCCACGTTGACCGCCTCGTGGATCGGTTCACCCGGGCCGTAGTTGACCCCAAACCCCACCACTGGCCACCCGTAGTTGACTCCCGGTCGGATCAGATTCAGTTCGTCCCCACCCTGGGGACCGTGCTCGTTCGCCCACACCTCGTTCGTCTCGGGGTGCACCGCCATTCCCTGGGGATTTCGATGCCCGTAGCTCCAGATTTCCGGGAGCGCCTCTTCGTGCCCCACGAAGGGATTGTCCTCGGGCACGCTCCCGTCGTCGTGGAGGCGGACGATGGTCCCGAAGTGATTCGTGAGATCCTGGGAGGGATGGGCCTCGAGGTCGCCCGAGGGCGAAACCTGTCGGTCGCCGACGGAGATGAAGAGGTATCCGTCCCGGTCGAACGCGAGGCGGGATCCGTGATGACCGCGCCCGGAGGTCCAGGCCTCCGCTTCGAAGATTTCCTCCACGGAGGTCAGGGCGCCCTCCTCGTAGGTGCCCCGGATTACCGCGGTCGTCCCCTCGGAGTCGTCGTCGTTCGGCTTCGCGTAGCTCAGGTAGACCAGCCGGTTGGACTCGAACTCCGGGTGCAAGGCGATGTCCAGGAGGCCGCCCTGTCCCCCCACGCGAATCTCAGGGAGTCCGGTGACCGGATCCGGCAGGAGCTCTCCGTCACGCACAATGCGGAGCTGCCCCGGGCGCCCGTCTTCTCCCGGGAATCCCCTCTCCGTCACCAGGATGTCGCCGTTCGGGAGGAACGCCATGCCCCAGGGGTGCTGGAGCCCATCCACGACCGTGTCGACCCGAAACGCATGGTGCTGGGACTGGAACACGTCGCCGCTGACGTCTGCCTCACCGGTGCCCTCCGGCTCACATCCGCCGGCAAGTGGCGCAAGGAGTGCGAGTGCGGCGAGGGTGAAGAGGGGCCTGGGGGCAATGGTCGTCATCCAGTCGTCTCCGATCGGGGGTGCGAGGGTAGCCAGAAAGACCTTTAAAAATGCGCCGTCCTGACGGGATGCCGCAACCCCGATGCCCGGTCCGCGCCGGGGCCGTAGATTGGAAGGCATGATGGACGGCACAGTTGACCCCGACGCGAGAGGCATGATGGACGGCAGTGACCGGAGGATTCGAGTGCTGGTGGCGAAGCCCGGTCTCGATGGGCACGACCGCGGGGCCAAGGTGATCGCGAGCAGCTTCCGCGATGCCGGGTTCGAGGTGATCTACACGGGGTTGCACCAGACCCCGGAGATGATCGTTGCCGCTGCAATCCAGGAGGATGTCGACGTCGTCGCCATGTCGGTCCTCTCCGGGGCCCACATGACGCTCTTCCCGCGGGTTCGCGAGCTCCTCGAGAAACAGGGGGGGGGCCACATCCTCCTCACGGGAGGGGGGATCATCCCCGAGGAGGACCGGAAGGCGCTGAGCCAGCGGGGGGTGGGCCGCCTCTTTGGTCCGGGCACTTCGACCTCCGAAGCCATCGAGTACATTCGCGGGTGGGATGAGGAGCGCCGGCTGACGGAGGGGGTCTGACCCGTGAGGCCGCCTCCCCCCGGATCTCAAGACGGCCGGCTCCGACCGCTCGCTCGTCAGCTCGTGGAGCTCCGGGACCGTATCCGGGAAGCGGGAGGCGAGGAGCGCGTCCTCCGCCAACACCAGCAGGGGAAGCTGACGGCCCGGGAACGTGTCGATCGCCTTCTGGACGCGGATGCAGAGAGGGTGGAGATCGGACTCCTGCTGGCCCACGATCGATACGAGGGGTCCGCCCCGGCGGCCGGCGTGATCACGGTGGTGGGGCGGATCCACGGGGACCCTGTCGTGGTGGTGGCGAACGATGCCACGGTGAAGGCCGGCGCATGGTGGCCGGAGACGATCGCCAAGATCCTCCGGGCGCAGGAGATCGCAATGCGATGCCGCGTGCCGATCCTCTACCTGGTCGACTCGGCGGGAGTGAACCTTCCCTACCAGTCGGGCGTCTTCCCGGGACAGTACGGCGCGGCCCGGATCTTCTACTACAACTCGGTGATGCGGAGATACCTCCGGATTCCGCAGCTTGCCGCGGTCATGGGGCCCTGCATCGCCGGGGGCGCGTACCTGCCCGCCCTCTCTGACTCCATCGTCATGGTGGACGGAACCAGCTTCATGGGCCTCGGCGGCCCGAATCTCGTGAAAGGGGCTACCGGTGAGACCGTGGAGGCGGAATTCCTGGGAGGGGCCCGGATGCACACCGGGGTGAGCGCGGTGGCCCACTATCGGGCGGCCGACGACGAGGGGTGTCTCACGCTCCTGCGGGAGTTGATCGCAGGGCTTCCCGGGGATGACCCGGAGCGAGGGTTCGGGGACCCGACGCCTCCCGTCCGGAACCCGGAAGACCTCTATGAACTCCTACCCGACGACCATCGCAAGGAGTACGACATGCGAGCGGTCCTCTCCTGCTTCCTGGACGGGGACGGCCTCCACGAATTCCAGCCCGACGTCGCGCCGGAGATCATCTGCGGAACCGCAGTGCTGGACGGGATTTCGGTGGGGGTCCTGGCCAACGCCAGGGGCGTCTTCGACGATCCGGCGGGCGGCCGCCCGACCTTCGGGGGGATCCTCTACCCTCGAAGCGCGGAGAAGGCGGCCTACTTCATCGACATGATGGATCGGCAGCGGCGCCCCCTCCTGTTCGTGCAGGACGTCTCGGGGTTCATGGTTGGCCCGCATGCCGAGCAGGCCGGGATCATCCGAGCGGGGGCACGTTTCGTGGAGGCGATGGCCACGGCGGTCGTTCCCAAGCTCGTCCTGACTGTGAACCACGCCTCCGGAGCCGGCTACTACGCCATGGCGGGCCAGGGCTTCGACCCCGACTTCATCCTCTCTCTCCCCACGGGTCGTATGGGGGTCATGGAAGGCGAGAGCGCGGTGATGGCCCTCTTCTCGAGCCAGCTCGACAGGCTGCGCGCCGCAGGGGACTCCCCGGACGCGGAGCTTGAGGAACAGATGGCGGAGGTGAGGGCGGAGTATGAGCGGGGACTGGATGCGCAATATGCTGCCGCCAGGGGATTCGTGGATGAGGTCGTGCTGCCGGAGGAGGTGCGCCCGGTCCTCTCTCTGCTCCTGCGGACCTCACTCCGGAACCCCGGCCCGCATCTGGGCCCCTTTGGGATCGGAGGCGGGGCGCCCCCCTGGTTCCCGGCGCGGGAGGAATGATGAGCGCATCCGGAGAAGAGGGGGTGGTACGCATCGGGAGTGGGCAGGGATTCTGGGGCGACGACGAGGAAGCTCCCATGCGCCAGGTAGAGGGCGGCCCCCTGGACTTCCTCGTGATGGATTACCTCGCCGAAGTGACCATGTCCATCATGCAGAAGCAGCGGGAGCGGGACCCGGCGGCGGGATATGCACTCGACTTCCCCCGGGTCCTGCGTCGGCTTCTCCCGAAATGCGTGCGCCCGGGATCCGACGGGAATACGGTGCGGATCGTGACGAACGCCGGGGGCGTAAATCCGCGGGCGTGCGGAGAGGCGGCAATGGGAGCGGCCCGTGCGGAGGGGCTTGCCGACGCCGTAAAGATTGGAGTGGTGACAGGAGACGATCTGCTGAACCGGCTGGACGACCTGCTTCAGGAGGGCCACGAGTTCCGTCACACGGAGGACGGCCGACCCCTGGAGGATGTCCGGGACAGGGTCACCAGCGCGAACGCCTACATCGGTGCCGAGCCGCTTGTACGTGCGCTTGCCGCCGGCGCGAACGTGGTGATCGCGGGTCGCGCCACCGATACCGCCCTCACGTACGCCCCGATGATGCACGCCTTCGGCTGGGCCGGCGGCGATCTGGACCGCGTCGCGCAGGGGGTCGTGGCCGGGCACCTGAACGAGTGCGGGGCCCAGGCCAGCGGGGGCAACGTCCTCGCGGACTGGTGGAGCATTCCCGGGCTCGAACGCATCGGATATCCCATCATCGAGGCCAGTTCTGATGGGAGCTTCGTGGTGACGAAGCACGAGGGGACCGGGGGCCGGATCGATCGCGCCTCCGTGACCGAACAACTCCTCTACGAACTCGGGGACCCCGCGAACTACCTGACGCCCGACGTGGTCGCCGACCTCACCGATGTCGAGCTGGAGGAGGTGGGTGAGAACCGGATTCGGGTCACCGGTGCCCGAGGGCGACCGCGCACCGACTCGCTGAAGGTGTCCATCGCCTACCGGGACGGGTACCGGGCCGAGGGCACCCTCGTCTACGCCTGGCCGGATGCCGCTCGGAAGGCGCGGGCGGCAGAGCGGATCCTGCGGCAGCGGCTGGATTTGCTGGGACTACGGTTCGACGAGGTCCGGGCCGAACTCGTGGGCTGGGACGCGACGCACGGCCACCTCGCGGGGCCGCCACCCCCGGATCTCCCCGAGGTCCAGCTCAGGGTCGCGGTCCGGGGGCAGCGACGAGAGGATGTGGATCGGTTCACGCGCGAGATCGCCCCCTTGGTGCTGGCGGGTCCTCCGTCGGTCACTGGATTCGCGGGAGGGCGTCCTCGGACCCGGGAAGTGATGGCGTTCTGGCCGGCGCTCGTGCCGCGCCAGGTGGTGGAGTCCCAACTGAAAGTGGAGGTGCTCGATGCAACGGATCGTTGAGGATCGGGCCGGAGCCGCCCCATGCCGATGATCCAACTGGTGGACCTGGCGCATGCCCGTTCGGGGGACAAGGGTGATACCGCGAACATCGGTGTCGTGGCCTACGACCCGCAAGACTGGGAACTCCTGCGTCGTGAACTGAGCCCGGAGCGGGTGAAGACCCACTTCGGTCCGCTGGTCGAA
This sequence comes from Gemmatimonadota bacterium, assembly GCA_040905325.1. GTDB lineage: Bacteria > Gemmatimonadota > Gemmatimonadetes > Longimicrobiales > Gaopeijiaceae > JBBDRS01. The sequence continues at coordinate 24,087 of JBBDRS010000037.1, read as the reverse complement.
GGCCCGGTAGAGCGGTTCGAGCTTCCCCGCCTCCGTGCGCTGAACTTCCTGCTGCACGGCGCACTGGGGGGAGGGGGCACCGTCTCGTTGATGACGGATGCGCAGGGGAAGGTGCTCTCCACCGCGTTGCTCCGGATGGAGTTGGAGGTTTCCATCGAGGTTGCCGAGCGGGTCCGGGGAAGGGGACGGCCGCCTATCGAGGAGGGTGCGCCTGCCGGGTTCGACGCGGCTGCGGTCGAAGGGCTTCGGGTGGAGCGGGGAGAAGGGGGAGTCCTCCGGTTGACGCTGGACCGCCCCGACCGGCGCAACGCTCTGAACGCCGGTCTGGTCCGTGCGCTCCTGCACGTCCTCCGGAACTCGAGCGAGGAGGAGGGCCTTCGTGTCATCGTCCTCGGGGGTGCCGGGCCCGACTTCTGCGCCGGAGCGGATCTGGACGAACTTCGCGAAACGGCGGCCGCGGGAGCCGAGACATCCCTCGCCGACGCCCGCCGGATGGCCGAACTCTTCCTGGCACTGCGCCACCACCCGGTGCCGGTGGTGGCAGCGGTACGGGGGCGGGCGCTGGGTGGAGGCTTCGGCCTGGCTGCCGCCTGTGACCTGATCCTCGCCGAGGAGGGTGCCGAGTTCGGGCTCCCCGAAGTGCACCTCGGGTTCGTGCCCGCGTTGGTGATGGCATTGGTCCGGCGGAAGGTGGGGGAGGGCCGGGTATTCGAGCTCGCCGTCCTCGGCGAAAGGATGGACGCCCGGGCGGCCTCCCGGGCCGGGCTGGTGAACCGCGTCCATAGCCGGGCGGAGTTCGCGGCAGCGGTGGAGGAGTACGCGTCCCAGATCGCGTCTCGTCCGCCGAGCGCCGTCCGGCTCACCAAGCGTCTCTTCCACGGGCTGGAGCAGGCATCGCTGGAGGAGGGACTGGCCCGCGGCGCCGAGGTCAACGCCCTCGCCAGGATGTCCGAAGACTGTCGGCGGGGTGTGGAGGAATTCCTGGCCCGCCGGCGGGATCGATGAACATTCATGGGGCGATCCGTCCCGCATTCTGAAGGATGAAACCACGGTGGGTGTACTGCTCTTTCTGGACCGTTCCCGTCGGGCGGACCGCTATCCCTGGCTCCTCTGGAAGGTGAGGCTGTTCGTCATCGGCGCGGGCCTGGCCTTAGGTGGGATGGTCATGGATCTCGATTGGCTCATCATGGTCGCCGGAGTCTTCCTCCTGGGAGGGTTCCTCATTCGTTTCCTCCCCGGAGGTACGGGGGTCCCAACCGAAGGTGAGATGGAGGCGGGGTCGGAGGAGAAGTCCCGTACCGACTGAACGGCTCCCCGCGACATTCTCCCGCCCGGGGGGCGGGGACACGTTTGGGGATGTCGAAAACCACTCACAGAGGATCCGCCGGCATCCGGGATCCCGAAGCGGTCTTGCAGCGCCATTTCGGGTTCCCGTCGTTCCGCCCGGGGCAGCGCCCTCTGGTGGATGCCGCCCTGGAAGGACGAGACATGGTGGGCATCCTCCCCACCGGAGGGGGAAAGAGCCTCTGTTATCAGGTGCCTGCGGCGATCCTGCCGGGACTGACCGTGGTGGTCAGTCCCCTGATCTCGCTCATGGCGGACCAGTTGAGGCGGGCGAACGAGGCGGGGATTCCCGCCGCTTCTCTCCATTCCGGGCTGCAAGGACCGGCCCGGCGAAGGGTTGAGGAGGGGATTCGCCAGGGACGCTTCCGGATCCTGTTGGTGGCGCCCGAGCGTTTCGGGTCCCAGGCCTTCGCCCGGCTCGTTCCCCTTCTCGATCCTTCCCTGTTGGTGATTGACGAGGCGCACTGCATTTCGTGCTGGGGCCACGATTTTCGCCCCTCCTACCGTGGGCTGGGCAACGTTCGGAGGGAGCTCGACGTTCCCGTGATGGCCCTTACCGCCACCGCGACCCCGAGGGTGCGGGAAGACATCGAAGAGTCGCTCCGGATGCGGAACCCGGTCCGGGTGGTGGGGACCTTTGATCGGGCGAACCTCCTCTGGGCGGTGCGACCCGTACCTGGCCCGGCCGGGAAGGTCCCCGAGATTCGCCGCATCCTGGCCCGTTTCGACGGTGCGCGTCTGGTGTATGCGGCGACAAGGCGAAGGGTGGAACGCATCCGGGATGCGCTGGCGCGTTCGGGGGTTCATACTGAGGCCTATCACGCCGGTTTGCCCGGCGCCGAGCGGGAGCGGGTCCAGGAATACTTCCTTTCCAACCGCCGGCCCACCGTCGTGGCCACCAATGCCTTCGGGATGGGAATCGACCGGGCCGACGTGCGGGTGGTGGTCCACGACCAGCTCTCCGGGAGCCTCGAGGCATACTACCAGGAAGCCGGTCGAGGGGGCCGCGACGGAGGCGCCGCGCTGTGCGTCGGGCTCCACGCCCGGGGTGACGGACGGATCCATCGTAGCTTCCTCGACCGGACCCACCCGCCCCTCCGAACCCCGGCTGCGCTCCGCGCCGCCTGGCGGGATGGCGTGGTGCGCGACCGGATTCGGAGGCGGCGCGCAGAGGGGGCCAAGATCAGAGCCGTGGATCGCTATGCACGCTCCCACGGATGCCGGCGCGAGGTCCTGTTGCAATGGTTTGGCGACGAGGTTCCTGCGGAGGGGTGTGCAGGCTGCGATCGCTGCCGGGGGTGGAGCGGGGTGTTGGAGGAAGTCGCTTCGGGATAACTTTCGTGGTTGCCGGAACCCCCCGGGGAGACCTCGCCATGGATCCATACTTCTCGAAGGAGCACTACGACCTTGCCCGGGAAGTGCGTGGTTTCGCACGCGAGGTCGTGGGGCCGCGGGCCGGAGTGCTGGATCGCGAGGAGTCCTTCCCCTGGGAGAGCGTTCGGGCGATCGCGGAACGGGGATGGCTCGGCGTACCGGTCCCGAAGGCGCTGGGTGGGATGGGCCTCGACCTTCTCAGTTACCTCCTGGTGATCCAGGAGCTGGCTTCCGTGGATGCGAGCCACGCCATCACGGTCTCGGCCCACACGACGCTCGGGACCTCCCCCATTCTCTCCTTCGGCACCGACAGTCAACAGAATCGGTATGTGCCCCTCCTTGCCCGCGGCGAGGTCCTGGGGGGGTTCGGGCTCACGGAGGCGGGGGCCGGCTCGGATGCCGCGGCCACCCGGACGCGGGCCGTCCGACAGGGCGGGGGCTGGCGGCTGGACGGTGCCAAGCGGTTCATAACGCATGCGGGCGTGGGAGAGATCTTTGCGGTCACCGCCGTGACCGATCCGGGTCGAGGTACCAGCGGGATCACCAGCTTCATCGTGACGAAGCCAACGGTGGATCCGGGGGCTGCGAGGGCTGTGGGAATGGGCTCCGTCGAACGCTTCGGCTACACCCCCGGGGTCCGATCGGGCCGCCGGGAGGAGAAGATGGGGTGGCGGGCGTCGGATACCCGGGAGCTTCTCCTCGAGGATGCACGGGTAGAGGACGATGACATGCTCGGAAAACCCGGTGATGGGTTCTCCAACTTCATGCAGACGCTGGACGCGGGGCGCGTCGGCCTCGCCGCTCTCTCCCTCGGGTTGGCGGAGGGAGCCATCCGCGCCGCTTCGGAGTATACGGAGAAGCGGGCCGGGCTGGGCCGCCAGGCGGTCGCCCTCCAATCCGAGCGATTCAGGTTGGCCGAACTCGGCACCGAGCTCCAGGCCGCCAGACACCTGACGTACCACGCGGCTTGGTTGATGACGAAGAAGCGGCCCTTCCGGTTGGAGGCGGCGATGGCGAAGCTCCACGCCTCGGAGCTCTCCATGAGGGCGACCGGGTGGGCAGTGGAGATGATGGGCCAGGACGGGTTCAGCGACGAACATCCGGTGGAGCGGATGTTCCGCGACGCGAAGGTTTCCGAGATCGGTGAGGGCACGAGCGAGATCCAGAAGATTGTGATCTCCCGCGCCCTGGTGGAACGATATTCCAAAAACATTCACACATCCCCCCGGCGCGACGCCGGTGGCGGATTGGCCGGGGATCCGGAGCGACCTCGACCCTGACGGCGCCCTCCCCGCGGAGACGCTCGAACCGACCTGCACCGGCGGTGGATCGAGCGTCCTGGTGGGGTGGGGGGGCCGTGGGGTGGTTGGTTCGGGTGCCGGCCCGAGGAGTCGAGCGTACTTGAAGAGAGAAATTCTGATCAGCGCGACGCCCCAGGAGTCCTGGGTGGCGTTGCTCGAAGACAATCGTCTCGTGGAGTTGATGCTCGACCGGCCCGATCAGGGCCGGGTGGTCGGGGACATTTTCCTGGGTCGGGTGGAGGCCGTGCTCCCGGGCATCCAGGCGGCCTTTGTGGATATCGGCCTGGAAAAGGCCGGGTTCCTGCACGCTTCGGACCTCGCGGGGGAGGATGAAGGCGACGACGACGAGGGGGAGGGGGACGAGAACGGTGGAAATGGTCGGAAGGGGAGGGGCGGCCGGGGTGGCCCCCCCATCCAGGAGCAGGTCAGTCGCGGTGATTCCATCCTCGTCCAGGTGACCAAGGAGGCCATCGGGACGAAGGGGCCGCGCCTGACCGGGCAGGTCTCGCTCCCGGGCCGGTTCCTCGTTTTTATGCCTTTCTCGTCCCGGGTCGGGGTGAGCCGCAAAATCGACCAGCGGGAGGAGCGGGTCCGCCTCCGTGAACTCGCCCGGGAGATCCTCCCCCGGGACGAGTCGGTGGGGGTCATCATCCGAACCGTAGGCGAGGAGTTGACGCGGGAGCGCTTCCAGAGGGAGTTCGACCACCTCCACTCCACCTGGAAAAAGCTTCGCGAGCGAGCCGACTCCGCGCAGGCGCCAGCTCTCGTCCACGGCGAGGCCAAGCTGATCTCGGGTGTCATCCGGGATCTCTTCTCCGACCGCCTGGACGGGCTCACCGTCGACAATCCCCAGGTGCATCGGGAGATCGTCGACTACGTGCGGACGGTCGATCCGGATCTGGTCGATCGCATCCACCTGGATCGGAGCGGGGTGCCCCTCTTCGACCAGCGCGACATCGAGGAAGAAATCGCCGAGGCCTTCGAGCGAAGGGTCGACCTGCCGTCCGGGGGGTCCATCATCATCGAACCAACCGAGGCGCTCGTCTCCATCGACGTGAATACCGGACGGTTTACCGGGAAGGGACGGAAGGACCCGGAGGAGACGATCCTCCGGACCAACCTGGACGCCGCCAGGGAGATTGCGCGGCAGCTCCGGCTTCGGGACGTGGGCGGGATCGTGGTGCTGGACTTCATCGACATGGAGTCGCAAGAAAACCGGGACAAGGTTCTCCAGGAATTGCGCACCCACCTGGGCCGGGATCGGGCCCGCACGAAGGCGTTCGCCGTTTCCGACCTGGGCCTGGTCGAGATGACTCGCCAGCGGGTCCGGCCTTCGCTCTTCCAGTCGCTGACACGTCCCTGTGATCACTGCGGGGGAGCCGGGCGGGTGTTCACCCCGCCCACAGTGATCAGGCGGGTGGAGCGCAGCCTCAAGCGGGTGGCAGCCTCCGGGGACCAGAAATCGATTGTCGTGCGGGTTCATCCGGAGGTCGCGCTCCACGTCCTCGAAAAGGAACCGGACTTCCTTTCACGGCTGCGGAAGCGGATCACCATCAAACTCGACCTGCGGGACGATCCCCTCCTTCGCGAGGACGAGTTCCGACTCCTTGCCGGGCCCGCGAGGGAGGACGTAACGAAGCGGTACGCCACCGGGCAACCGGGTTGACCCGAGGCCGACTTCGACTAAATTTACCAGGCTTACAGTTCGGCATGCACGGCGGGGTTACGCTCTCCGGGCTGCCGAAGGTTACAAACGGGCCCACGAACCGGGAACGAGATACCGATGTACGCGGTCTTCAGAACAGGTGGAAAACAGTTCCGGGCAGAGCCCGGCGGGCTCATCAAGATTCCCGCGCTGAATGCGGAGGCGGGTGATGCCGTATCCTTCGATGAGGTTCTCATGGCCTCGTCCGATGGTGATCTTTCCGTGGGGACCCCCCTCGTGAAAGGTGCGGCTGTCCGGGCAGAAGTCGTCTCGCATGGCCGGCACGACAAGGTGATCGTATTCAAGCGGAAGCGCCGCAAGGGCTTTCGCAAGAAGCAGGGTCACCGGCAGGATTACACCGAGATCCGGGTCGACGAGATCGTGCTCTGAGGTGCCCGGACCTGTGCCACGCGTGGGTGGATCACCCACGCGGGGGTGGATTACAAAGACACGCACCACAATTGAACGTCGGGGGAGGTTCCCATGGCTCATAAGAAAGGTGTCGGCTCCAGCCGGAACGGGCGCGACAGCAACCCCAGTTACCTCGGAGTGAAGCGGTTCGGTGGGGAGGCGGTTCGTGCGGGAGGGATCATCGTGCGCCAACGGGGCACCAAGTTCCACCCGGGTCGCAACGTGCGCCGCGGTGGGGACGACACACTCTTTGCCCTTTCCGACGGTGTGGTCAGGTTCGAGCGGATCCGCCGTCGTCCCTCCGTCTCGGTCTACCCTGCCGACTGACCTTCCGGGGACCTTTTCCATGGGGCCCCGTGTACCACTCTGGATACACACACGGTCGGTCTGAGCGAATCCCCGTTCCTGGCCGAACCCGCTCTCTCCTTCTCCCTCACGCATCGCCGCAAGATCACGCTGTACGTGTGACGTTTCAGTGCCCTCGGGCATGTGGCGAGCCTGCCGATCCCAATGATTCCCGTCCGGGAACCCGGGGTCGGCCCGAATCGAGGAGTGAACCAGATGAGTCCGGATCCGTCCGATCGCCCCCGACCATCCCAGCGCCCCGACGAGTACGCGGCGCCGGCGGACTTCCGAGCACGCGGAACCTGCTCGGACCGTGGGATGGGTCGACCGTCCCCCTCGGGATTTCGCTCAGCCTTCCCGGAGGGAGCCGTACCCACCCGTCTGCCTGGGCGCGTATGGGTGGGCCTGGTGTTCACCCTGGGGTTGGCCGCCGGGCTCGTCCTCGTCGCCGCCCGCGGGGGAGAAGCCTACCCCGCGGAACCGGAGACTCCGTTCCAGGTGGCGGACGCCACCGCAGAGCTCATCGACAGCCGTCTTCCCATGCACGTGAACGAGCGAGTGGAGCGTTGGGTCCGACGCTTTCTCGGGTCCCAGCGCGCATCGTTCGAGGGATATCTCGTGCGCGAAGGCTTGTACGGGGGGGCGATCCGGGATCGGCTCAGGCAGCGGGGAATGCCGGAGGAGCTGTTGTACCTGGCGATGATCGAGTCGGGTTTCTATACCTCCGCCACTTCACCGGTGGCGGCCTCGGGGGTCTGGCAGTTCATGGGGCCGACGGCCCGGGCCTACGGGCTGACCATCGATGCCTGGGTCGACGAGAGGCGGGACCCGGTCCGGGCTACTGAGGCAGCGCTCGACTATCTTGAGGAACTCCACGCCACCTTTGGCTCCTGGTATCTCGCCGCCGCCGCCTACAATGCGGGGCCCGGGCGGGTGCGGCAGGCCCTGAGGTCCGCGCGCCTGGCCGATGGGGCGGGGGACGAGGAGCTGTATTGGCAGATCATCGAGCACTTGCCGCGGGAGACGCGGGAGTACGTCCCGAAGCTCATCGCTGCGGCCCTCCTGGCTCAGCAGGCCGAGCACTGGGGCTTCCACGTCGAGCCCTCCCTCCCCTACCTCTTCGACCAGGTCCTGGTCCCAGCCGGCACACCCCTGACCCGGGTGGCCGAGGTCCTGGATGTCACACCAGGGCTGGTGAGGGAATTGAACCCGCACCTGGTTCGGGGGGCGACTCCGCCCGACCGATCCGTCCTGGTTCGCGTGCCGCAGGGCCAGTCGCACCATGTGGTGGCAGCACTCAACGAGCGCCAAAGGACTGCGAACGTTCGGCGGAACTGAGGTGGAGCGCAGCCGTTCAACTCCCGTCCAGATCGCCGGGGCTCGCTGGCCGGGCCACCTCCACTCGTGAAGTCTCGGGCCACCCCAATGGTCGGTTTTCCTGGTCGGCGCGTGCGGCGGCGATGATGCGCCAGATGATATCCCGCGTCATCTCCTGGTCGACCCCGAGCTCCCGCGCTCTTGCGGCAGCCTTGCGGACCACCTTTGCTTCCCGCGCCGGGTCCATGACCGGAAGGCCCCTCCGGGCCTTCTCTTCCCCGATGTCCAGGACCAGGCGCCTCCGTTCCCCGATGAGCCGGATGAGCTCTTCGTCCACCTCCGAGATCCGGATCCGCAGTTCGTCCAACGTGTCTGTCATATGGTCGCACTCCTGATCTGGTTGGACCTTCCCGAGGCTCCCCACGTTCGATGATAAACGCTTCGGAGACGAGTGTGGAGGTCGGGGAGAATGCGGCTCTGACGTTGCGAACGGCACGGGCGTCCGATACTGTGGCATCCGCTAGGCGGGGAAGTTCCCGCCCCCTGTTCCAGGAGAGAGAGGACTCCACACCATGAAGATTACACGGATTTCGGCCTATCAGTTGGACCTGCCCTTGCACGAGGGAAGCTATCACTGGTCGGGAGGAAAGAGCGTCTCGGTTTTCGACAGCACCGTGGTCAGGGTCGAGACGGACGAGGGTGTCGTGGGCCACGCGGAGTGCTGCCCCCTCGGTCCGTTCTACCTTCCGGCTTATGCGCGGGGCGTTCGGGCAGGGCTGGCCGAGCTCGGCCCCCATCTCATCGGCCACGATCCGACCCGCCTCGGACCGCTGAACCATTTCATGGACCGCGCGATGCGTGGACATCCCTATGTGAAGTCTCCCATTGACATCGCGTGCTGGGACATCCTGGGAAAGGTCGCCGGACGAAGTGTATGCGATCTGCTGGGTGGTCCCCACGGTGAGGACTTTCACCTCTACCGGGCCATCTCCCAGGAGTCCCCCGAGGCGATGGCTTCCAAGGTGGACGGGTATCGGGCGGAGGGCTACCGCCGCTTCCAGCTCAAAGTGGGTGGCGATCCCGACGTAGATATCGAGCGGATCCGAGCCGTGGCCGAGAGGGTCGGTCCCGGCGACAAGCTGATCGCCGACGCGAACACCGGCTGGCTCATGCACGAGGCAATGCGCGTCGTGCGCGCCGTACGGGACCTGGATGTTTACATTGAACAGCCGTGCGAGAGCTACGAAGAATGCCTTTCGGTGAGGCGACACACAGACCACCCATTCGTGATGGACGAGTCCATCGACGGTCTGGACCGCCTCATGCGACTCCACTCCGATGCCGGGGCCGACGTGGTGAACATCAAGATCAGTAAGTTCGGGGGCCTCACGAAGGCCCGCCTGGCCCGGGACCTGTGTGTGCATCTGGGGATTGCCATGACCATCGAGGACAGCTGGGGAGGCGACATCGTCACGGCCACCATCGCGCACCTGGCACATTCGACTCCCCCCGAGTTCCTCTTTACCAGCACCGACTTCAACAGCTACGTGACGGTGGACTTTGCAGAAGGTGCTCCTCACCGAGAGCATGGGCGGATGCGGGCGTCCGGCGCTCCTGGCCTGGGCGTGGATCCGGTGGAGGAAGTGCTGGGCGATCCAGTGCTTGAAATCTCATGACCGGATGTCCCGGATCTCCCGCGAGTATTCGAGGGTAGTCGAAACCAACGCCTGATCCGCCCACCCACCGTTCCCCGCCCGCATCCGGAGAGTCTGCAGCCGTGAATCGATACCCGGAAAGGACCCACCAGCTGCTCGTCCTTTGCGGCCTCCTGTTGCTACTCGCAGGTTGTGGCGATCGGGATCGATATCGGGGAATCCAGGTCACCTCCCCGGAGACTGTGCCCGCATTGGATTTCAACGGGGATGTCACCGCACTGCCTGCCCTCGTGTCGTCCTGGGGGGAAGGTCGGGTGGCGGGTGAGCTCGTGGAACGCTGGCGCAGCTCGTGGGAGATGTCGCACGAGTCGGGAAGGGAGGTTCGGGCCGGGATCCATCGCGAGGTCGCTCCCGCGCTCGCGGAACGTGCGTCGCAAGTGGAGATGGGACAGGCGCTCGAGAGCCTCGACCGAGCGGTTCGCGGCGCAGAATCCCTCCTGGGGGGCGCCTACCGGGGGCCGGGTCTCCTTCCCGCTCTCCGAATAGCGGAGATGGAGCAGGAGAGGGCGGGCGCGGCGCTCGCCGGCGGAAACCGGATTCTGGCGGTTCAGCACCTGCTCGCCGGCACGGACGCGCTCCAGAGTGTCACTCCTGAGGCCATCGCCAGATCGCTCATCGTCGAGGGTGAGCTCTCCCTTCGGCAGGCTCGAGCGGACGGCGAGGAGCGCCGGCGTGCAGAGCGGCTCCTGGACGGCGCCCGCGCGGCACTCGAGGACGAAGCTCCCGTGCTCGCGCTGAGGCGGAGTTGGTACGCCGTCCGACTTCTGGAGGGGAGGGTGGCACCGTGAGGCATGACGTGACGACCGTTTGTGCTCGACTTGCGCTCGTCGCGGGTGTGATTCTCCTGTTCGCCGGTCCGGGGACCGGTGACTCGACCTCCGCGCTCGCCGGGGTGCCCGCCGCGCAGGAGCAGCAAGCCCCCCCCGTGGAGTCGCGCTCCGGTCCGGTGTACCGTATCCCCATCCAGGGGGTGATCGAGCTCGGCCTTGCTCCCTTCGTAGAGCGGGGCCTGCGGCGCGCAGCCGCCGACGGCGCCGCGGTCGTGATCCTGGACATCGAGACCCCGGGAGGGAGGGTCGATGCCGCGGAGCGGATCGTCGATGCGGTGAACGATGCGGATGTGCCGGTCTATGCCTATGTGAATCGCCGAGCGCTGTCTGCCGGTGCCATGATCTCGCTGGCGGCCGTCGAAATCTTCATGCGGCCGGGGTCGGTGATCGGTGCCGCCACGCCGGTGGATGGGGCAGGAGGAGAGGTGTCCGAGAAGATTGTCTCCGCAATGCGAAGCAGCATGCGGTCGCTCGCTGAGGCCCGAGGACTCGACCCGGCCGTCGCGGAGGCCATGGTGGACGCGGAGTTGGAGGTCCCGGGCGTGGTTGAGGCCGGACGGCTCCTCACCCTCACCACCAGTGAGGCGGTGGAGGTGGACTACGCCCGGGCGGTGAACGACTGGCCCGAGCTCATGGCCGCGCTGGGCACCGAGGGCAACCCGGTCGTCGAGATGGAGGTGAACTGGGCGGAGCGGGTGGTCCGGTTCCTCTCTCACCCCGTGGTTGCTCCCTTCCTCCTTTCGCTGGGCTTCCTGGGAATTCTCATCGAGATCAAGACGCCGGGCATCGGATTCGCTGGTGCGGCGGGGGTCATCTCGCTGGCGCTCTTCTTTGGCTCGCACCTGATCATCGGGCTGGCGGGCACGGAAGGCCTCATTGTCTTCGCCGTGGGGGCGGTATTGGTACTCGTCGAGGCCTTCGTGATCCCGGGCTTCGGTGTCTTCGGTATTCTCGGGATCGCAGGCGTGTTGGGAGGGGTCTACATGTCCCTTCTCGGGGGGATTCCCACCACCGAGGACTTCGCCCGGGCGGGGACGGTGCTGACCAGCTCGGTTGCCCTCCTCGTGGTGGGGGCCTGGTTCATGCTTCGTCGGATGCCGGCGAATCGGCGGCTCACCCGGCTCGGGATTTTCCTGGGCGAGGCCACCGATCGCGAGACGGGCTACACGTCCTCGGTGCGGAGGGACGAGCTCATTGGGATGGAGGGGAAGGCGATGACCGACCTCCGCCCGTCCGGCACTGGGCTCTTCGACAACGAGCGGATCGACGTGGTCTCCGAGCAGGAGTGGATCGAGGAGGGAAGCCCCATTCGGATCGTGGCTTCCGAAGGCTACCGACACGTGGTGCACCTCATTCGCGAATCCGACGACGACGGGGGTGCCGCAGGCCCCGTCGACGCACTACCCTAAGAGGGCCGGCGCCCGCCGCCGCTTTTCATAACCCCGATTCTTCCAGGAGAACCCAGGGATGACCGACGACCTCCTTTTCGGTACCACCACCCTCGCGCTGATCGGTGTCCTCGTCTTCGTCTTCGTGCTCCTCTGGGCGGTTCCCGTCCGGCTCTGGATCGAGGCGATTTCTGCGGGCGCCAGGGTGGGGATCGGCTACCTCGTCGGGATGCGGCTCCGGAAGGTGAACCCGCCCGCCGTCGTCCGTCCTCTTATCTGGGCCACCAAGGCAGGGCTGGACGTCCGCCTGGGTGATCTTGAGGCGCATTATCTGGCGGGGGGTCAGGTGGACCGGGTGGTCCGGGCGCTCATTTCTGCCGACAAGGCGAACATCGAGCTCTCCTTCCAGCAGGCCGCGGCCATCGATCTGGCGGGCCGGAACGTCTTCGAGGCGGTCCAGGTGTCCGTGAACCCGAAGGTCATCACCACCCCTCGGGTGGCGGCCATGGCCAGGGACGGGATCCAACTCATCGCCATGGCAAGGGTCACGGTGCGGGCCAATATCAACCGCCTCGTCGGAGGCGCGGGCGAGGAAACCATTCTCGCCCGGGTCGGTGAGGGGATCGTCTCGTCCATCGGTTCTTCCGACTCCCACAAGGCGGTGCTGGAGAACCCGGACCAGATCTCGAAGACCGTGCTCTCCCGCGGACTGGACTCGGGGACCGCGTTCGAGATCCTCTCCATCGACATCGCGGACGTGGATGTCGGGAAGAACATCGGGGCCGAACTCCAGACCGACCAGGCGGAGGCCGACAAGCGGGTGGCGCAGGCCCGGGCCGAGGAGCGGCGGGCCATGGCTGTCGCGCTCGAGCAGGAGAACCGGGCCAAGGTGCAGGAGATGCGTGCCCGCCTGGTGGAGGCGGAGGCCGACGTGCCGCGCGCCATCGCCGGGGCCTTCCGGGACGGCAACCTGGGGATCATGGACTACATGAAGTATCGCAACATCCAGTCCGACACCTCCATGCGGGAGGCCATCGCCGGCGACGACGACGGACCGCAGGCCGGGGGCGGTGCACCGGGCGGATCGCGCAAGAACTCCTGAACCGGGCGATCCGCAATGGAAGACGGCCTCTTTACCTTCATCTTCATCGCGATCTTCATCGCGATGTCGGTGCTGGACGCCGTGGGGCGGCGCCGGAAGCGCCAGCGTCAGATGGAGGACCTCGAGGAGACGGAAGCCGGAGCCGACGAGGGCGGTGCCGAAACGGGTGGGTCGGACGCACCGTGGTGGGTGGGGGGCGAGGCCCCATCCGAGGAGGAAGGGGAGCGGGAGACGGCGGACCAGATGGTTCCGGAGGACTTTTGGGCGATCCTCACCGGCCAGGCCCCGTCAGACGGTCCGCAGCAGGCTCCGAGCCAGTCCCGTCGCGAGCCGGAGGCGAAACGAGAGGCGGCCACCGAGGCCTACCGTCCCCCGGGCGACACCGACGCGCTGGGTCGGCATGGCGATCCAGCGCCCCCGAAGGAGCTGGCGGCCCCCGAACCCGAGCCGGCCCCGACCCGACGCTCAGACCGTTGGATGGAGGGGGTGGAGGGACGGACGGAGCGGGAGCTCGCATTCGAACCCGGGCGCGGCGGAGCGTGGAACCCGGACGATGCGATGGCCGAGCCGTGGGACGACCTGGAAGACATTTCCGAGGGTGATCTGACAGGTTCACAGGAACTCGAGGTCACCTCCATTGAGGAGGTACGTCGCCGAGGCCGCGGGCGGGGGGCCTACACTCGGCTCCTCGAGACCGGGAAGCGCGAAGATTTGCGCAAGGCCATCGTCCTGCGGGAAGTCCTGGGGCCGCCGGTCGGTTTTCGCGACTGACAACGTTCCGCCGGCCTCAGGCGGCTTCAGCCGGCATCCTTCCCCATCTTCCGCAGCACCGTATGGAGGATCCCTCCATTTCGGAAGTACTCGAGCTCCACATCTGAGTCGAGTCGGACCTCGGCCTGAAACCGGCTCTCCGTTCCGTCCGCCCGGCGTGCGGTAACTTCCACCTCCGAGCCTGGGGCCGGTCCGGCGGCGATGCCCCGAATATCGAAGACCTCCGTTCCGTCCAAGCCCAGGGAGGACGCGTCCTCGCCCTCGGGGAATTGCAGCGGCAGGACTCCCATCCCGACCAGGTTCGAGCGATGGATCCGCTCGTACGAGGTGGCGATCACGGCACGGACGCCCAGAAGCGAGGTGCCCTTCGCGGCCCAATCCCTGGAGGATCCCGCCCCGTATTCGGTTCCCGCCAGGACCACGAGAGGCACATTCTCCTCCTGATACTTCATCGCCGCCTCGTAGATCGGCATCTCGTCGCCTTCGGGAAAGTGCCGCGTGTAGCCGCCCTCCTTCTCGTCCAGGAGGAGATTCCGGATCCGCACGTTTCCGAAGGTGCCCCGCATCATGACCTCGTGATTTCCGCGGCGAGCTCCGAAGGTGTTGAACTCCCAGGGCTTGACCCCATGTTCCTGCAGGTAGCGACCGGCCGGTTCGTCCTTCGGGATGGCACCGGCGGGGGAGATGTGGTCAGTGGTCACGCTGTCGCCCAGGAGGGCGAGGACCCGGGCGTCCTCCACGTCCGTCAGCTCCGGGACCTCCAGCCCCATCCCCTGGAAGAAGGGAGGATTGCGCACGTAGGTGGAGTCGTCGCGCCAATCGTAGAGCGCGACGTCCCCCTCGGGCAGCGGAAGGGCCTTCCAGAGGTCGTCCCCCTCGAAGACCTCCGAATACCGGTTCCGATACATCTCGGGCTTCAGGGAGCGTCCGATGGTATCCCGGATCTCCTCCTGGCTGGGCCAGATGTCGCGCATGAACACCGGTCGACCCTCCGGGTCCACCCCCAGGGGCTCGCTTTGCATGTCGACGTCAATCCGTCCCGCCAGGGCGAAGGCCACCACCAGCATGGGCGAGGCGAGGTAGTTGGCCCTGACCAGGGGGTGGATCCGCGCCTCGAAATTCCGATTTCCCGAGAGGACGGAGGATACGACGAGCCCCTTCTCCTGCACCGCCTCGGCGATCGGCTCGGGGAGAGGGCCGGAATTTCCGATGCAGGTCGTGCAGCCATACCCGACGACGTCGAAGTGAAGACGCTCGAGGTAGGGGAGAACTCCCGAGGCCTCGAGGTAGTCCGTGACCACCTTGGAACCGGGGGCCATGGACGTTTTCACCCATGGCTTCACGTCGAGTCCCTTCTCCACGGCATTGCGCGCCAGGAGCCCTGCTCCCACCATGACGGAGGGGTTCGAGGTGTTCGTGCAGGAGGTGATGGCCGCGATGACGATGCTCCCGTCGGTGACGGCATACTCCTGCCCTTCGATTTCCACCAGAGCCGACCGAGGGTGCGCGCTCCGTGCCTCCGCCACCAGCGCGGAGTAACGGGCCCCGCCGGTGGCCGACGCGGGCTCGGGAGCCGTCGCTCCTCCATCCGCTGCCGTAATCTCGGTGGCGCCGCCCTCGCTCGCCCAGTCGTTTTCGGGTTCGGACTCCCCGTCCTCCTCCGGGAGGGAGAAGCCCTGCGGCAGAAGCCCAGGCAGGTCCCGCCGGAAGGAACTACGAAGGTCATGGAGGGAGAGCCGATCCTGGGGACGTCGAGGACCGGCCACGGAGGGCTCGATGGTGTCCAGGTCCAGGTCCAGGGAGACGGTGTACTCGGGATCGGGCATCTCATCCGTCCGGAATAGCCTCAGCGCTCGCGAGATCGCCTCGACGCGCTCCACGAGCTCGGGGCTCCGGCCGGTGCCCTCCAGGTACGTCAGGGTCTCCCTGTCCACCGGGAAGAACCCCACCGTGGCGCCATACTCCGGAGACATGTTCGCGATGGTCGCGCGATCGGGGAGGGGAAGGGCGGAGAGCCCTGGCCCGTAGAACTCCACGAACCGCCCCACCACCCCGTGGTCGCGGAGGAGTTCGGTGACGTGGAGCACGAGGTCGGTGGCCGTGGCGCCTTCGGGGAGGGATCCGGTGATTTTTACCCCCACCACCTCGGGAAGGAGCATGTAGTAGGGCTGGCCAAGAAGCACCGCCTCCGCCTCGATCCCGCCGACGCCCCATCCCGCCACGCCCAGGCCGTTGATCATGGTGGTGTGCGAGTCCGTACCCACCAGCGTGTCGGGGTAGGCCAGGTGGAGTCCATCCTCCTCTCGCCGATGCACCACCGACGCCAGGTACTCGAGATTCACCTGATGCACGATTCCCGTGCCCGGCGGGACCACGCGGAAGTTCCGGAAGGAGTGCTGGCCCCAGCGGAGGAGCTGATAGCGCTCCCGGTTCCGCTCCATCTCCCGCTCCACGTTCAGCCGGTATGCATCCTGCGAGCCGAAGAAGTCCACCTGCACCGAGTGGTCGATGACGAGGTCGGCCGGAACCACCGGATTGATTCGCCGCGGGTCGCCTCCCATTCCGTGGAGCCCGTCACGCATGGCGGCAAGGTCCACCACGGCGGGTACGCCAGTGAAGTCCTGGAGCACCACACGACTGGGGAGGAATGGGATATTGGCCCCAGCGTTCGTCGGGCTCCAGGCCGCTACCGCCCGCACCTCGTCTTCCGATACATACCCCTCTCCCGCGTTCCGCAAGACGTTCTCCAGGAGGATCCGGATCGAGAAGGGGAGGCGCGCCACGGTAGTGAGGCCCAATTCCTCGAGCTTGGAGAGGTCGTAGAAGTGGGTCGTTCCCTCTCCGAGGTCGAGGGAAGAGAGCGCGTCGAATGGGTCCTTGCGGGGGTTCTGGTCGGCCACGTTGGCTCCTGTCTCGCGTTCGTCGTGGTTGTCGGCGGAGGGATGGTGCACCCTTTCAGTCTATCAAGAACCCGCCGGACCATATAGTGATCCAGTCAGGGACCCATGCCGGCCCCTCCGGGGTCCAACCTCACCGGAGAACGCCATGCCTTGCGCAACCGTACACATGCTGCTGGCCCGAGAGGTCATGACCGGGTGGAACGACGACCCCCGGGCGGCACCCGTGCGCCTGGATACGCCACAGATGCGCGGGGCCTTTCTCCATGGAGCCATGGCGCCCGACATGGGGTTTGTGCCCGGCACCGAGCGGCTCTTCTCCGAGGCCGTTCACTACCTCCGGCCGGCTGATCTGACCCGGGAACTACTCGCTCGGGCTCGCTCGAAGGAGGAGGAGGCGTTCGGCTGGGGATGGGCCACACACGTGGTGGGGGACGTCCGGATCCATCCCCTCGTGGGACGGGCGGTGGGAGAGCGACTCTTCGGAGACCGGGAGCTCCGGGTGGACGCCACCTTCGACGAGGAGACCCACGTGAGCCTGGAGGTAGGGCTCGACATCGCGCTCCTGCGGGGCGAGCGAAACGTCCCGCCCCCCGCGACCGGTGTCTTCCTGCGCAATCCGGGAGGAGCGAGCCCACTGCGCGAGGCGCTGACGGCCACCTACGGGGTGGAGTGGGATGAGCAGCGAATCGTGGAGGATCATGGCCGCGCCGCCCGGATGACCCGATGGTGGCCCCGCGCGCTTGCGCTCCTCCCGCTCCGCCCGCCCGCAGGTGAGCCGAGGATCGTCTCGAAGGCACTCCAGAGGGGGCTCCGACGCGGCACCGCCATGCGGGGGTTCTTCGCACCCGAGACGCCCCAGGGTTGGTTCCTCGAGGCGGTGCAGCGCGAGATCGCGGAGTTCCGCGAACGTTTCCAGTCCCTCGTACGGAGCGGCCTCCTGGAGATGGAGAACCTGAACCTGGAGACGGGCGAGCCGACGGGAGCAGGGCGCGGGCATCCGGCGACCGACGCGGTGGATCTGAAGCTCCGCGAGTCCGCCCGAGAAGTCGGCGCGCCTCCCGCCGGGTAGGGAGCTCCCCTTGTGGCGAGGACCCGGATGGGCGACAATGTGCGCCCTTTCCGGTGGCCCATGCGCACCCGGGAGGGACGGGCCGGGATGGCGGAATCGGTAGACGCGGAGGTCTCAAAAACCTCTGGGAGCAATCCCTTGTGGGTTCGAGTCCCACTCCCGGCATTGGTCAATCGGATACGGGCGGCTCTCCTTCCTCCGGCGCCCCCAGATCTGCGAGGCTCGTCTTCTGGAAAAAGTCGCGCAGCGCGTCCGAGACCACTTTCCACTGGGAGTGAGCGGGGCAGGCCTGTTCGTCGCGGCACACCGGGCGCCCCAGGAGGCAGCGTCGATCTCCGGCGAGGAACTCGGGTTCGAAGACCTCGACGATCCGGGCGAGGGGGAGCTTCGTGGGATCGCCCGCCACCTGGAACCCACCCCGACGACCGCGCGTGGACTCGAGGAGGCCGCCGCGGGTGAGCGCGTGGAGGATCTTCGAGAGGTAGTTGCGGGGAACGCCGAGCGCCTCGGCGATCTCGTCTGCCTGGGCGGGTTGGGCTCCCGTTCCGCGTCGCGCCAGATGGACCATCGCGCGGAGAGCGTACTCCGCCGTCTGAGAGAGCATGGCGAACCGGGTGGCAGGGAAAGACTCGGGGGGCGGGCTGAAGATCGCACCTCAGGGGGGGCGCTTCAATCCGGGGCACCTCCCACCCTCCCCGCGAGCCCCACGAGCACCTCACGCCCCGCGAGGGTGGCGAAGACGATCGTTCCTGCCTCGTCCAGCAGATAGGTCAGCGACGGGTGTGCGACGTCGCCGGTGCGTGGATCCCTGGTCCGCCCGACTCGCCAGGCGTCGAGCACCCCTTCGACCTCCGCGATCGATCCACTCAGAATGTGATCGCCGGGAGAGGCGAGCGCCCACCGTTCGGCGAGTGCCGGAAGGCGCGTGGGCGTGTCTCTCCACGGGTCGAGGGTCACGACCACGAGAGAGGCGCCCTCCTCCCCGAAGCCCTCATCACGAGCGGCTCGAGCATGCTCCACCACGAGCGGGCAGATGTCGTGGCAATTTCCGAAGGCGAAGGTGACGAGGGCGGGGCGCCCCCTCAGGTCCGCGAGGTGAAGCCGGTCGCCATCCTGATTGAGGAGGCCGAGCTCCGGGGCCTCGAGATCGAGGCGCGGGTGCTCGAAGGCGGACATCCCCACGGCGAAGACATCGGTCGGAGCGCGCGCCGCCATCGCCGAGGCCACCCGCACACCAGCTCCCGCAAGCCCGCCGCCGACCACGGCCAGGCCGAGGACGATCACAGCGATCCCAGCCGGGCGCGTGGCGGCCCACCTCACTCCCGCCCTCAGAGCCCGGGGCCAGACCACCAGGAGAAACCCGAACATCCCGAGCGGCTGACCGATCAGGAGAATCCATCCGGAGGCGTCCGGGAGCCCGTCCGGTCGGGCATTGAAGCAGACCGCCCGGGCCCGTTCGAGCCAGTCCGGGTCCCCCCCCGGGACGGGCCAGAGAGCGAGCGCCCACCACCCGACGGTCACAAGGAGGACGCCGCCCAGCGCGAGGAGGGCGAGGCGGGCATCCCGCTCGTTCGGCATCGACTCCCCCACGGCCTATCCGACCTTCCAGGTGAAGGAGAGGAGAGCCCAGTTCGCGAAGTAGTAGACGATGAACGCCACGAAGAATATGGCGACGAGAACCACCGTTCCGGGCACCGCTCCGAGCCTCCCGGGGGCCTCCGGATCCCGATCCGTCTCGGGGAGCTCCGTCCAGGGTCGGCGGACGAGCCCGGCCGGGATCGAGTCTGCGTACTTTGCCTCCTCCCCCGGGGGAAGCGGCTTTCCGAAGAAGACGGACCAGACGGTCGCGATGATGTAGATGGCCCCCCCCACGATCCCAAGGAGTCCACCGATGGCCATGACCGCGATGATGATGTCCATCGCGGGGGAGTACTGCACGTCGAAGGGTGCCCCGGAATAGGTCATGTCCCAGAGGCGCCGCGGTGCCCCGAACGTGCCGGCGAAGGTCATCGAGAGACTGAAGAGGAGCATCCCTCCCGCGAAGATGTACGGCTGGATCTTCACCAGGGGGAAGAAGGCGATCCGCTTCCGGAAGATCAGGGGGATCACGTACCAGGTGACCCCCATGAAGGCCATCGCGGTGCCGCTCACGACCGTGGCATGGAAATGGCCTGGAATCCGGAGGGTGTTGTGCGCGATGATGTTGATCTGTTCCGTCCCGAAGGTCACCCCGGTGATCCCGCCCACGAAGCCGAAGACGACCACCGAGAGGACCATGGAGCTGAACCCCGGATCTCCCCAGGGCGCCCTGCGGAGCCACCCGAAGAAGCCCTGTGTGAACCCGCGTAGCCGCATTCCCATCTCGACCCCGGCCGGAACCGTGAAGCCGTGGATCATGCTGGCCAGCACAGCCATGTACATGAAATAGCTCGTGTTCCACACCTTCCAGGCGGACCCGAAACCGGGGTCCACCAGGAGGTGATGGGCCGAAGCCATCGAGATGAAGAGAATATAGAGGACGAAGGCGATCCGGCTGACCTTCTGGTTCAACACGACGCCGCCCACGGTGAGGGTGGCGAGGAGATACCAGATCGACACCATCGCGGCCACGTTGATCTGCTGGGACGAATGGCCCAGGCCCCACCAGACCATCCGATACACCTGCGGATCCACGTGCATCACATCCAGCGACCAGAGCCAGGTCGGGATGTAGATGGCCGCCCCGTGCAGGAGGGTGATGACCGCGATGATCGCGGCGGTGAGCGCCCCGAAGGTGACGAGGGGGACGGACCCCTCGTACGTCTTTTCCCGCTTGGAAACCACGAGCGTGGCGAAGAAGATGCCTGTCGTGATGAGCGTTCCGACGGCGAAGAGGATCACCCCAAGATAGAAGTTGGGGTGTGCCCGGAGGGGAACGTAGCTCGTGAAGAGGACATCGGCCTGCCCTGTCCACATGGTCCACTGCACCAGCAACATGCCGACGACCATCAGAACGAAGCCGCCCCACGCCGTCTTCACTGCAGGCATTCGGCAGTTGAGGAGGACCGGCCCCGCGAAGAGGAGGACCGCCATCTCGAAGAAGATGATGAAGAAGATGAGCATGTTCATCCCGTGGACCGTCAGGATCCGGTAGAACCAGACGGCGTCCAGGAGATGGATGACTTGCCAGCGGGTGAGGAGGACGAGAAGGGCGGCGATCCCGCCCACGAGGAGCATGACGGTCGCGAGGACGGCGTGCGCCCGAATGAGGAGCTCGGCCTGGCGATGCACCTGTAGCCCCGTGCTGGGGCAGGAGCGGAAGAGGGGAGCGGCGCTCATTGGCCGACTCCCGTGGCGCTCCAGCGACTCTCGGCCTCCGATACGACTTCGACTCGCCCGACCATCATGTGGTGGCCCACGCCGCAGAACTCGTTGCAGACGATCCGGAATTCACCTGCCTCGGACGGGGTGATGCGGAGGCCGTAATCGTAGCCCGGGATGACCTGAAAGTTGATGTTGAAGGGATGGAGATTGAAGCCGTGGTTCACGTCCATGCTCGATAAGTGGAGGATGTACTCGGCTCCCTCTTGAAGCCTCAGGATCGGTCGCCACTGCCACATCATCCCCATCAGGTAGATGTCACTGCCCGGGGGAGGCTCCACGATGGGCATGCCCCGATCCTCCCCGACTTGATAGGTGGCGATGAACTCATTCGTGCGCTCGCGGAAGTCGGCAATATCCACCTTGTGCCGGATCCCGGAGACGTTCTGGCCTCCGCGGATGTGCCAGAGGGGCATCATGGCGAAGAGGACGAGGCACCAGGCGAAGGCGACTGCGATCCACACCTTCTCCGCGCGATGGGCCGGCTTCCACCAGACGCCGGTCGGGGATTGGATCCCGGTTTCGTACATGCGGGTTTTCCGGTCGGAGGGGAAGGGTCAGGGGAGGGGCGCTGGTGTGAGCGACGTGATTTCGTAGAGCCCCCAGCCGGTGTAGAACACCGCCATGATGACGATCCCGAGGACGAGGAGGAGGAAGGGCCGTTCGAACAAGCGTTGCCCGAGGGGAATTTCCTCGTCGGAGGAGGCGGGTCTCGGAGGTGCACGATTCGGTTGGTCCACGGCGACGGCTCCAATGAGGGGAGGTGGCACGGGGGGTGGACAAATTGATCACTTCAACATGATGATATGGGAGATGGGGTTTCCGCAAGGCGCCCCCGATCGACCCTCTCTTCCAGGAGTTAGCCGTGGCGTCGTCAGGCCCTAGTCGCTCCGCGAGTCCCCCCCTCGTGATGCGTCCCTTTCGGCCCCTGAGGCGGCTCCTCTCTCACCTGGACGCCTTCTTCGACCGGGTGTACGGATGGCGCTACAATCCGCTATACCAGAGCGGTACGATTGCCGTCCTCCTCCTCGTGGTCCTGATCGTCACGGGGACTTACCTCCTGCTCTTCTACCGCATCGGCTCGCCCTACGCCTCCGTGGAGCGGATCCAGGATCAGGTGTGGACCGGGAGATGGATCCGCGCCCTCCACCGGTACGCTTCGGATGCCGCGGTGGTAGCGATCGCCGTGCACGCCCTGCGCATGTTTCTTCGCGGCCGAAGCTGGGGACCCCGAGCCCTGGCGTGGGTCTCGGGGGTCGGGCTCCTCGGGCTCATCTTCGTTATCGCCCTCACGGGCTTCGTGATGGTGTGGGACGTGCAGGGCCGTTACCTGGCGATGGAGGGGGCGCGCCTTCTCGACGCTCTCCCGATCTTCTCGGAACCGGTGGCGCGGGCCTTCACCGGGGAGCGCCCCATGCCCGGGGCGTTCTTCTTTCTGAACTACTTCCTGCACATCGCCGTTCCCCTCGGTATTGCGCTTTTCCTCTATCTACATGTGGCGCGGATCGCGCGACCTCGGCTCCTTCCCCCGCGCGGATTGGCCTGGGGGGTGGTGGGAGGACTTACCTTCCTCTCCGTGCTCTGGCCGGCGCCACTCCCTCCCCGTGCCGATCCCTCGCTCCTCCTCCAGAAGGTCCCTCTTGACTGGTTCTTCGGGTTCTGGGTCCCGGTGAGCCAGTCCCTCTCGCCGGGGTTGGCCTGGCTCGTGGGGGGCGGGGTCGTACTCGGAGTCCTGACGGTCCCACTCTGGTCGGCTCCGCGGGGGGCGGCCCGACCTGGGCCCTCGACGGTGGAAGAACGCCATTGCACCGGGTGCGTGCAGTGCACCCTGGACTGCCCCTACGACGCCATCACCATGGTCCCGCGCACGGACGGACGGCAGGGGCTGATGGCAAGCGTCACTCCAGAGTACTGCGTGAGCTGCGGAATCTGTGCCGGGTCGTGCGCCCCCATGTCGATTGGTCCACCCGGTAGGACGGGGCGCGACCAGCTCGTGACGGTGCGCCGCTTCCTCGAGAAGCGAGCGCCGGGGCCCAGGGATGTTGTCCTTTTGGCGTGTGCCCGGGGTGCGGGGGAGGTCGGTGGGATGGAGCGGTTCCAGGGCGCGATGGTCTATCCGGCGGATTGCATAGGGAGCGTGCACACTTCGGTGGCCGAGTACCTCTTGCGGGGTGGGGCAGGGGGGGTGCTCTTCGCGGCCTGTCCGGAGCGCGACTGCTGGAACCGGGAGGGGACGAAGTGGGCCCGGGCCCGGCTCTTCGAGGGGCGCGAGGCGGAGTTGAAGGAGCGGGTGGACCGCAACCGCCTCCGTTTCTTCGAGGGAGGCGCGGCCGAGCGAGGCGCCCTGGCCGCGGCGGTCGACGACTTCCGAGAGTTGGTACATCGGCGCGCTCCGGGCGTGGGCGAGCAAGATGAGCCCCCGGAGCCCGAATGCGAGCGGCCCGCCCCCGAGGCGATGGACGAGAGGGTGGAGGCGGGATCGTGACGGGGATCGGCCGGTGGGTCGCGGCGGTTTTCCTGACTGCGGTCGTCATTGGAGGGGTCGCGCTCCTTTCGAATCTCACCCTCCCGGCCGCCGCCCCGACCGGAGGTGTCCTTCACCTGGACTGGCGTCTCCGGGGAGAGGAGGCCGGCCCCTGCACTCAGGTGGCAAGGGAGTCTGAAGACCTCCCTGCACATATGCGAAACCCGGATGCCTGCTCGGGCGCCCTGCCGGATTACAATCTCCGGCTCTGGATCGACGGGGAGCTTCGTCTGGACGAGGTGGTCCGTGGGGGAGGGATCCGGGGAGATCGGCCCCTGACCGTCTATCGCGGGCTCCCTCTAGAGCCGGGGGAACGGCAGGTCCGTGTGGAATTCGTGCGAGCCGACGGAGAACCTGACGCCGTAGCCCTCCGCCTGGAGGAACCCGTCACTATCCGCACTGGTGAGGTACAACTACTGGTCAGACAGCAAGATACGGGAGATTTAGCGATCCGAAGACCCGTGTCCTGAGGCCTGTGCCACGCCCCACCCGTCACGCCACCTCCTCACCCCGCCGGATCCAGCGCCTCCTGGAACCGATGGCGGCTGGCCGGAGAGGGCTGCCCGCGGCAGACAGCGGTCCACGCATCGGGATCGATTCCGCGGAATCGGTGGGTGCGAACCAGCTGCCC
>JBBDRS010000036.1:0-26180 GCA_040905325.1 Gemmatimonadota bacterium | reverse complement strand
GAAGTGTAACTCCCCAAATCAGCCCGTTTGTCCGAAAGGCTCTGAAGCACTACAGCCGGACGGCAGTCCGTCGAATCACGATGGGGGGAAGACCCCGCCACGATGGATCACGAAGCGCGTCGAACTCTTCCCGGGTGCAAGACTTCCGAACGTCCCCGTCCCGAAGCTCGTCGCCCACCTGCCGGAGCTCGATCCCGGTCATGGGGGGTTCCGTCGCTGGCCCGAACCGGAAGGTCCCCCCGATTGGCCGGAGGGTGGGCCCATGTAGCCGAACCCCTCGGCGGTCCTCATGGCCGTTCCGATCGGATCTCATACGTTCCGCCCTCCCGCACCTCCACCGTCACCGTACCATTCCGGTCGGTCCGGAGGATCTCTGTGCCCACCGCCCGGTAGAGTGTCAACGCTTCGGGGTGTGGGTGCCCGTACCGGTTATCGGCTCCCACCCCGATGACCACCGCGGCGGGGCGCAGCCGGTCGATCGCCTCCCACGCATCTCCGTTCCGCGACCCGTGGTGGCTCGCCTTGAGCACCGCCACGGGTCCCCAGGGGAGGACACCTTCACCCATCCACCACTCCCACTGCAACCCTTCTGCGTCTCCAGCCAGAACCATGGTGAAGGTGCCGTGTTCCACGACGAGCCCCACCGAGTTGTCGTTGAGACCCCATGAGGCCACCCCGGGTGGTTCCAGGACGCGGAAGGCAACGTCGCCCAAGGTGATGGTGCGGGCCTCCGGCTCGAGGATCTGCGCCCCGCTTCCTGCCACCGCTTCCAGGAAGCGCTCGTAGGTCAGGGTGCTGTGCGAGAGGGCATTGTCCATTACATACCTGGGCGGGTGGCGACGGACCACCTCGACGAGCCCACCGATGTGGTCCTGGTGTGGGTGGGACGCGACGACCAGCTCGAGGGAGTCGACGCCCAGTCGTTCGAGCTCGGCGAGGGCGCGCTCCCCGGAGGGGCCCCCGTCGTAGAGCACCGCCCGTCCGTCCGGGATCTGCAGGACGACCGCATCTCCCTGGCCGACGTCGAGGAAGTGGACGAGGAGAGCCGGTGCCGAAGGGGTGGCCCGCGGTTCGCGTTCGGGAGGGCGGCCACCTTCCGGCGGCTCCGGGACGCAGCCCGCGAGCAGGAGTCCGAGGAGTAGGTTCAACCACCACGACCGGCACCCCTGCATCAGAGCTCGAAGTCTCCGGAGGGCCCCCGCGGGATGGACTCCCGCAAGGCCCGCATGCGCTCCGTAACCTGAGCGGTGTCATCCCCGTCCACTGTGAACCTCACTTCTCCGTCGCCCGTCCGCTCGACGAGGAGGACGTCGCCCTCCGTCGCGGCCTCCGGGAGCCATGTGCGGGGGATCGGAAAGGAGCGCCCGGCATCCTGGGACTCCAGGACCGCCCATTCGCCGTCCTCCACGCGATCCACCACCAACCTCATCTCTCCTGCCCCCATGTCCCCTCCTCCGTCATCCGTGTGGCTCTTTCTTCGGGGGTCCCGTGTACCACCTCGAATCAGCCGGCGGGCCGCCGGCCCTGAACCCCGAATCCCAGAGCACAATATGAACCGTACTTCCTTTCGGCGGCTTTCCGCCGTTCTGACGCTGGCCCTGCTCCTTCCCCTGGCCGCCTGCGACGACTCCGACCCAGCAGGACCCGACCTGGTCGACGTCGAAGCGGTGGCCGGAACATACCTGATGACGGACCTGCAATTCGATCCGCAGGGGACGCTCCCCAACCAGGAACTGCTGGACGCGCTCGGAACCACCGACGTAGAGCTCATCCTGACCCTGAACCGCTCCGCCCAGATTGTCTACCGTGATCCGGTGAGCGATCTGGTCGTGACCCTGCCCGGGAATTTTCAGAGCACGGTGGACGGGATCCGTCTCCAGTGGAACTCCGGCTCAAACTTCCGGGATCTCCTCCTCTCCTCTTCCATGGAGTTCGAGTTCGATTCCTCCGCAGGTACGCTCCGGTTCGACGACGCCGCACCGAACGGAGTGCCGAGGGCCCGGCTGATAGCGCTGGTTCCCGCCTTCGAGGAGGAGCAACTCCTGGATCCGACTCCGGGCCGCCTCCAGGTGACCTTCACCCGCGACGACTGATCAGGTCCGCGGGCCCGGCCGCTCGCCCTGCTTCTCGAACGGAGTGCACCCAGACCAGCCAGACGCCGACGAGGATCATCGCCATGGCCTGGTGGGTTACGCCGAGCCACACCGGCACCACGAGGAGCAGGGTGAGCACGCCGAGGAGGTATTGGGCCCCGATCATCCCGAAGAGGGCGGGATTCAGGAGCCGCGCATGTGAATCCAGGTCGGGCGCCCGCCTCACCCTGAGGTAGAAGGCGCCCGCCACCCCCAGTAGAAGGGTGCCGAGCAGCCGGTGCATCCACTGCACGGCTGAGGGATTCTCCACCAGGTTCAGCAGGGCAGGCTCGAGACGCAGGAAGTCGGGTGGCAGGATGCCGCCCCCCATGAGGGGGAAGGTGTTGTAGTAGAGTCCGGCTCTGAGCCCCGCCACGAACGCCCCCCAGACGATCTGCACGGCGAGAAGGGCGCCCACGAAGGCAAGGCCATTCCTGAGTAGACGTTGCGTCGCCCCGGATACCGGGGGGCCGGGATCTCCCACCGCCAGGTCCCTGGCCAACCAGACCGCATATCCGAAAATGACGACGGCCAGGCTGAGGTGGGCCGCCAGCCGGTAATGGCTCACCCTGGGTACGTCCACCAGCCCACTCGTCACCATGAACCACCCCATCGCGCCCTGGGCCGCTCCCAGCATGAAGAGGAGGAGAGTGCGCCCGGCCAGAGATCGGGTGAGGTGTCCCCGCACGGCGAAGTAGGCGAAGGGGAGGAGGAAGACCAGCCCGATCGCCCGGGCCACCAGCCGGTGTATGTACTCCCAGAAGTAGATGAACCGGAACTCGTCCAGCGTCATCCCCTGCCGGAGTTCCCGGTATTCCGGGTAGGCCCGATAGGCGTCGAAGGCCTCCTGCCACGCGACTTCTCCCATGGGTGGCACCACCCCCATCAGGGGCGCCCAATCCACGATGGAGAGCCCCGACTGGGTCAGCCGGGTGATTCCACCCACGATGAGGGTGAGGAGGGTCATTCCCGCGATGCTCCACAGCCAGAGCCGCACGGGTCGCCGCCCCGATTCCGGGATCTCGCGTCGCCAGTCTTCCGTCTCGTGGACGGAAGCGAGGGACTTCCTCGGGGTGCCCGTCGGGCTCATTCGGGGGACCTCGATGTCATGCGTGCCGGTGGTCGTCGGCCAGCCCGGGGAGCCTGATCCGGAGGACGGCGAGTGCCAGCAGGGAAAGGACGAGAAAGGACCCGTACGAGACGAAGTCGATCATGGGCCCCCCTCCGGAGAGGGCATGCGCGACGAAGACGCCTCCGAAAAGCGCGAGGGACCCGGCGAGTAGGAGCCAGAAGGCCCAGCGCCTTCCCTCGCGGAGCGGCCCGAGGACGAGGCCCACCGCGAAAATGGATGCGGTGAAGTAC
Source organism: Gemmatimonadota bacterium (assembly GCA_040905325.1). Classification (GTDB taxonomy): domain Bacteria; phylum Gemmatimonadota; class Gemmatimonadetes; order Longimicrobiales; family Gaopeijiaceae; genus JBBDRS01. Next base: position 22,686 of record JBBDRS010000036.1, on the reverse strand, counting down.
TTGAAGGCCTCCCACACCACGTGGAAGTCCTGGTGGGGGGTCGCGCCCGGATCCCAGATGTGCAGACTCGCGGCCACGGGAGCCCCCAGGGCGCCGAGCACGTGGACGACCACGAGGATGCCGAGCGCCAGCTTACACGCCAGGTCGGGCCGCGCCGGACTCAGGGCTTCCGGACGCACGCGCTCAGTCCTCGATGGAAACGGACCATGCCTCTCCGATCGCTGCGCTATAGGCTTCCCGCGCCTCGGTGAACTCCGCGTAGGGGGTCTGGACCCACCAGGTGAAGAGGGGGTCGAAGCCGTAGTAGTAGCGGTACCAATTGGCGACAAGCGGATCACCGTAGAAACGCCACTGCGTGGTGTAATCCGGCGTCAGCCCCTCGCCCGTCATCCGGAGTCGCACGAGCTCGATGGGCATGCGGCCCCCCTGGAGGATCATGTCATGGAATTCCCGGGACTCCATCCTCCCGGAGTTGACCATCTCATCGTAGAGCGCGTAGAGCTGAAGGCCTCCGATCATGTAGGCGATCTGGTAGAGGGGGGTGGCTCGCACGGAACGCCGCACCTCCGCTTCGGAGTTCGAACGATCGAAGCCGACCCGCTCCACCAGGTACTCCACGGCCTCTTCTTCGGTCATGCGGCCCAGGTGGTAGCTCATGGAGAAGACGATCCGCGCCGCCCGGTGCATCCGCCAGGTGAGCATCCCGATCTCGTCTTCCGGTCCTCGCGGGAAGTCCTGGTCCCAGAGGAGGAATTCCCAGTAGAGCGCCCAGCCCTCACCCCAGAAGGGTGTGTTGAACATCTGGCGGTGATTGTTGAAGCGACTCGTCATGAAGCCCTGGTGCCCGTGGCCCGGGATCAACTCGTGGTGCACGGTGGCCCGGTTGAAGTGGGGGTTGTTGCCGCGGGCGCTCATGAGCTTGAAGTCGTGGGTCATGTCGTACGTCGGGTACGAGATGGTGACCTGCTCTCCACCGGTGAAGAAGGGGTTGGTGAGCTGCCCCTGGGGGCCGCGCATCCCCATGCGCCAGATCTCCCGCATGAGGGGCGGCTGGGTGATGTCGCCCCGCTCCTCGAGGAACTCCTCCGACTGATACGCGAGGTCCCGGATCAGCCCCGGCTTGTCGCCCGGCGGGACCCAGGCCTCCTTCACCGCCTCCTGCGCGGCGTGCCAGTCGTCCCCGAACCCCATGGCCCGGGAGGCTTCGAGCATCGCCTCGTCCATCCACTCGAACTCGGCTTCCCCGATGGCGATGAGCTCCTCGGCGGTATAGGGGATCATCTCGCGCTGGAGGTGGGCCCGCAGCCCGGCTTCCCCGACCGGACCCTGTCCCCCTCCGATCACCTCCTGACCCTCCTCCACCATGGCGATCTCGAACTCGAGGCGGTTGCGGAGCCCGATGTAGTCTACCTGGCCCTCGACGCTCAGCGTCTCGAAGTCCAGACTGCGCAGCTCGTCGAGCCAGGAATGGTACCAGGCGAGCTGGCGCTCCGTGGCTTCGTCCTCGCCCAAGCCGTCCAGGCTCCGGAGCATGGCGCCCCGCCCCTGGCTGTAGGCCGGGAGCACGGTACGGAACTCGCTCTCCTGGTGGGCGAAGTCCACGAGGGGCTGGAGCACCGGCGGGTCCTGGGCCCAGCCCGGAATCTCGTCCGAGCCCGAGCCCTGCCCCTGCACCTGCAGGACGAGGACGAGGGCAACGATTCCCACGAGCGCGACGGCCCCGATGAGGATCGGCGCGGTTCTGGAAGCACTGCCTTCTGTCATGATCATCTCCGTGGGGACCGCGTTCCCGGGAGGGGAGGGGTCGGGCCGGCGGCTCGGGGGTCCCGAGTGGCCGCATCCGGCATCAACCGGTGCATAATGGGGTGCGGGCGGCAGCGCGGCCAGCCCCTTGCCCGGGCTCGATAGGGCGCCCCGAGGGGGAGATCAGCCGGTATGAGCCCGCAGGGCGGCCCGATCGATCTTTCCGGTGACGGTGCGGGGGAGGGTGTCCACCAGAATGAACCGGCGCGGCCGCTTGGACGAGGAGAGTCGGCCGCTCGCGTATTCGGCGAGCGCCTCAGGGGAGGGTGGTTCGTCCCGCACCATCGGTTGGACGAAGGCGACGATGCGCTCCCCCCAGTCGGGATCGGGGACGCCGATCACGACGGCATCCCCGACCCCGGGGTGCCCAAGGAGGACGGCCTCCACCTCGCCCGGCTCCACCGTGACCCCCCCGCTCACGATCCGATCCGACAGACGACCGGTCACCCGGAGCTCCCCGTCCTCGTCGAAGGTCCCCAGGTCTCCGGTATGGAGCCAGCCTTCCGCATCCAGGCGGACCGACGGAGAGGTGCGCCCGTCCCCAGGGCCTCCTGGCGGCACGGGGGAGAGGAGCGCCACGGTGGGGCCCCGTACCAAAATCTCGCCCGGTGTGGACGGGTCGGGAGTCCGGATGGCCACTCCGACGCCGGAGAGGGGCCGCCCCACGCTCCCCGGCTTCCTCCTGACCGCTTCCGGAGGAGCGGTCGCAACCTGCGAGCTCGCCTCGGTCAGGCCGTAGGTGAGTGCCACCGGCCAGCGTGCCTGGAGTGCCTCCTGCAACAGCTTCGGAGGGGTGGCCGCTCCTCCCAGCAGGAGACAGCGAAGCGCGCGGGGCGCAGGGGCGGAGCCGGCGGCGTCGACGACCCGGCGGAGCATCACCGGGACGAGCGACGCGTGTGTGATCCGTCCATCCGCCGCGAGGGCCAGGAACTCCTCTGCCCGAAAGCGCTCCCGCAGGATCACCTCGGACCCCACGACCGCCGCACGGTGCAGGAGGGCCAGTCCCCCGACGTGGGCGGGTGCGAGCGACGCCAGCCACCGATCCATGGGATCGAGCCGGAGTCGCTCGGCTACCCCGTGCGCGGAGGCCATGAGGTTCCCATGGGTGAGGGGGACGGGTCTCGGGCTCCCGGTGGTCCCTGAAGTCAGGAGGAGGGCGAGGGGGGTGTCCGTCGCGAGCTCGGGGAGTGCGGGCCGGACCGTGGTGCCGTCTTCCGGCGGGAGGCCGTGCCCGGTGATCTCGGCGACCGGGATGATCCCCAGTGGCCGCAGGACGCGCCGAAGTGCCGGGACCCGGTGGGAGGGCGCCAGGAGAAGTCTGGGTCGACCGACTCCGGCCATGGCCCGGCGAAGCTCCTCGTCGGTCCATCCGGTGTGGAGTGGGACGAGGATTCCCCCCGCCCGGGGAACGGCATGCAGGAGCGCCACCGCTTCGGGGGAGGGAGGGAGGACCATGGCGACCAGGTCTCCGGCGCCGACTCCCGCTCCCGCCAACCGGAGTGCCGCCGCGTCCGCCTCCCGGTCCAGCTCGACCCAGCTCCAGGACACATCCTCGCCGGTCTCTGCCGAGGGACCGGCCAGCGCGGGAGCGGTGGCGTCACGGGTGGCGGCGTCTCTAAGGGGATCCATGGGGGAGGGGATCCGGTTGGCTCGGGGAGAGTTCGTTGCCGTTGCAGGGCACGGTGCGTAGGATCCTGAAATGGCGGCCGGAGAGCAAGGGCCCGCCGGAGGGAACCTCAGACGGGAGTGAACGGGGATGGACGTGCGAAAGCTATGGAAAAAGGGCGGTCGGCAGGGACATACACTGTGGGCGGCGCTACTGGTCGGTGCGGCGGTGTACGGGTGCGACCCCGCGGCCGACCCGAGGCCCGACGGCCTCTACGTCTCGATCTACACCGAGAAGGGCACCATGGTGGGGGTCCTCGACGCCGAGCGGTCGCCCATGACGGTGACCAACTTCGTGGGACTGGCCGAGGGTACGATCGAGAACGATGCCTTCGAGCTGGGGCGACCCTACTACGACGGCACCACCTTCCATCGTGTCGTGGAGGGCCACGTGGTCCAGACGGGGGTCCCGGATTCCGAGGCGGCCGGTGGCCCGGGCTACACCTTCCCCAACGAGATTCACGACGAGCTCAGCCACGATCGGGCAGGGGTACTCACCATGGCCAACGGCGGACCCCACACGAACGCCGCCCAGTTCAGCGTGACCCTCGGCGACCGCTCCTACCTGGACGGCGACTACATCGTCTTCGGGGAGATTGTCCAGGGCCTGGACGTGGCGTTCGAAATCGAGCAGGGGGACGTGGTGGACAGCATCCGCATCGAGCGGGTCGGAGAGGAGGCCGAGTCGTTCCGGCCCACTACCGACGACTTCCGCCAAATGTTGGCGGAGGCCGAGGAACGGGTGACCCGCGACGCCGAGCGGCGGCAGGCGGCCCACTCCGCCTGGGTCGAACGACATCACCCCGACGCCGAGGGCCCTGAAGGCGGTGTTCTCACCGTGGAGAGTGTCCTGCCGGAGGGGCCCGCCGCCGTTCCCGGAGACACCTTTCAGGTCCGCTACTCCGGCATCCGGGTGCGGTATATGGCGCACCGGATCGGGTACGACGGACCGGAGTTGGAGGAGGTCCGCTTCGGGAGCGGGGAGGATGGTGCGCCCGGCTTCCACGATCCACCCCAGGAGTTCACCTGGGTGCGAGGGGAGTCCTCGATCCACGAGGGGTTCGCCGAGGTGGTGGAGGAGATGGCGGTGGGTGAACGGCGAACCGTGATCGTCCCGCCCGAGCTGGGCTACGGTGTGGCCGGCGCGTATCCGCCCGAGGCACCCGGCGAGCCCCGCTTCGTGGTCGGGCCGAATACCCTGCTGGTCTATGAGATCGAGGTGGTCGGGTGAGCTGACCCGCGTACCGACGCAGCATCCGACGCAAAAGGGCGCCGGTCGGACCCCCGATCCATGGGAGGCCCGGCCGGCGCCCTTCCGCCTCCGGTCACTCCTCCTCGAAGACCACCGAGGGATCGCGGTACCGGACCATGAAGAGGCCTTCGCTACCTGAAGTCACGGCGACCGCACCGCTCTCGAAGTAGGGGTAGTTCCCCCAGGAACCGCTGAAGCCTGCGCCCGAGAGATACGGGGTGGTGTCGAGGTGTCCGACCTCTTCCGGGTTGCTGGGATCGGAGATGTCGATCACGTGCAGCCCGTAGCGATAGTTGGACTGGTACATGAGATCATCCCGGATGTAGAGGTTGTGCGCGCTCGCGTCGAAGGAACCCATGAACTCGAGGTGGAGCAGCGGGTCCTCCAGGTCCGATATATCGAAGACGAGGGTCCGGGTGGTCTCGACGCTCTCGTTGAGGAGGTCGAGCTCGTCGTTCATGAAGTAGTACTGGTGATCTTCCGTGAGCCAGCCCTGGTGGAGGTATCCCGGGTTGGGATACTCACCCACGGAGAGAGCGACCGGATTCGACTTGTCGGTCACGTCCGCGATGCTGAGCTGCTGCTCGTTCCCGCCGAAGCAGATCTCGTGCCCATGGTACCTCTCGTCAGGGCCTCGGTACACCACGCACTGCGCGTCGTGGGTGTAGCCCCCTCCCGCTCGCCCGGTCCCCTCGTGCGCGAAGCATCCGGCGAACTGCGGGTTCGGCGGGTCCTGCACGTTCACCATGTGGAGCCCGCCCCCACAGGTGGTGCCGCCGGCGCTCGCCCCCACCACGTACGCGAATCCGGTCTCCTCATTTATCACGACGTTGTGGGCGCTGTTGATCTCGGTGTAGAGCGCGGTGGGCTCGTATTCCCGGGGCTCCCCCTCGAAGTCCCGGAGCTGCCGGAGATCGAAGACCTGCATCCCATGCGCCCCTGCCGCGTCCGCCACGATGAAGGCGTGGTCCTGGTAGACCTTCGGGTCCCGCCAGGTGGCGGAGGGAGGGCCGCCCGGCGTCGTCGGAAGAACCCCAATCAGGACCGGGTTTCTGGGGTCGGTCACGTCCACGAAGGACGTTCCATCGATCCGGCCCACAATGGCGTACTCCCGACCCGTCTCCTCGTCGTGCCATCCCCAGATGTCGTTCAGCCGTGTCCCGCGGCCCTCTCCCGGAAGGGTCAGGTCCAACACGGGAAGGAACGAGAGGAGGGACACGGGGCCGGTGCACTCGAAGGGCCCGATGGAGCCGTCCTCGTCCTGGCAGTCGACCTCCTCGCCGACGATGCGGTCCAGCGCGTCGGCCGGGGGCTCCAGGAGTGCCGTCTCGCTCCAGGCGCCGGTCGGGTTCCGATGGTAGAGGGCTACGCTACCCATACCGTGATCCTTCCCGGTGGCCGCGACGAGGGCCACCCCGTCAGCTGCGGTCAGGCGGTTGCCGAAGCGATCCCCCCGCGTGGTCTCCTCGATCCCCCACGCGCGGGCGCTCGCAATGGTATGCTGGTCGCCCTCGGTCGTGAACAGGTATGCCGTGCCGATGTTCTGACCCGTGGAGGGAGCACCGACCCAGATCTCTGAGCCCGAGATCGCGACGTTCGTGCCGAAGCGGTCCTGGGGCGATCCCACGAAGGGGAGGAGGCGCGCGTGCTGGGCCCAGGCGTCGCCTCCTTCGGTCTGCTGCCGATAGGCGTAGGCGGCGCCGTGTCCGTTCGCGTACTGCGGGACGCCGATTACCGCGAGCTGGCCGTCGAGGGCCACCGAGGAGCCGAAGGCGTCACCGGCCTCGGACTGTCCGTCGAACAGCCGGGCGGACTCGTTCCACTCTCCCGTGGCCGCGTCCAACTCGAAGACATGGGCTGCCCCGGCGCCCTCGGAGGCGCCCGGCGCCCCGATGATCACCTGGGGGCCGTCGATGGCGATGGAGTGCCCGAAGGCATCCTGCGCCTCACCGTCCAGGGCGGAAAGCTTGCCCTGATGTGCCCACTCGCCCTCGGCGTTCCGCTCGAAGACGTAGACGGCGCCCGGGATCTCGGCGGCCTGATTCCCACCTCCACCCCAGCCGCCTCCGCCCCTGACCGGAGCGCCGACCAGGAGCCGGTCACCCTCGGCGGCGAAGGCCGCCCCGAACTGCTCCCCTTCCTCGAGCTCGGGGAGGGGAAGGGTGCCCGCCGCCCGATAGCTTCCGTCGGCCTCGCGTTCGAAGAGGTGGACCTCTCCAGCCTGTCCGACGAAGAGGGTGGATCCGCTCCGCGCCAGGGGGGCTCCGAAGCTGTCGTGGACCTCGGCGTCGGGCGCTCGGAGTTGAGCGGCCTCGCTCCAGGTGCCTCCCGCTTCGTGGTAGACGTAGACCGTGCCCGGGCGGAGGTTGTTCGACACCTCGCCCACGATCACTTCGCCGTCGCCTGCGATCATCGAAGCGCCGAACCGAAGGTTCTGGGCTTCAGCGTCCTGGGCACCGAGCCCAACGAGGAGCCCAGTGGTAAGGAAGAGTGAAAGAATTCGCATCGTCGTCCTGCCGAATGGAGTGGGCGTGGGGGCGGACCCTTCCGCTGGCGCGGGGCCGGGCGTACGGGGTCCGGGGAAGCATCTTCCCGGACGGGGAGCTCTTCCCCGTCCCGACTGTCGATCTGTTTCTGGGGACTGCATTCAGACTGATTACACCCGAGGAGACGTCGAGGTCGCCCTGAATCGCGGCGTGCTTGCTCGGGCGCCAGATTCCGCTCACGTTTCCCTCGGCCGCCCTCGGGACGGTCGATGGCCCGAAGAGCCAGAATGCTAAACTGCGGGCTCGTGGGGAGGGAGGCAACGCAGGGGCTTTCCGCCCGATCCGGATCACCAGCACTTGGAGGTAGCGAGCATGGATGAAGGCCAGCCAACCAGATCGCCGCGCGGCGACGATGCCCTCTTTCCCGGCCTCCGCCGGCGCAGGGGCTCCCGGAACCGGACCGGCGCCATCGTGGGCGCCGTGGTGGTCCTCCTCCTTGCCGCGGGAGGGATCTGGTACTGGCTGGAGTCCCGGGAAGTGACTCCCACTCCGGACGGCGGCGCACCCACCGCCGGCGAGCTGACGCCCGACGCAGATACCCTCCCCGAGGGGCCGGATCTCGACCTCCCGCCCCTGGACACCAGTGACGAGTTCATCCGGAACCTGGTGGCCGGCCTCTCCGAGCATCCGCAGTTCGCGCGGTGGCTCGTCACCGACGAACTCGCGCACCGCTTCGTCACCTCGGTGGTGAACGTCGCCGGGGGTTCCACGCCGGTCTCGCAGGTGCCCTTCCTGGTGCCCGACGAGGACTTTGCCGTCCGGGAGACGAACGAGGGCCCCGTCATCGACCCCGCCTCGTATCGGCGGTACGATCTCCTCGCCGAGACCTTCGTCTCCATCGATACTCAGGGTACGGCGCGCCTGTACCGGGGGCTGCATCCGCTCTTCGAGGAGGCCTACGGGGAGCTGGGGCTGCCCGATCGCACCTTCGACGAGACGCTGGCGGTGGCAATCGGGAACCTCCTGGCGGTGGAGGTGCCGGACCGGCCGATGCGGGTAGTGCGGGGAGAGGGGATCATCTACGAGTTCACCGATCCCTCCATCGAGGGGCTCTCCCACGCCCAGCGTCACATGTACCGCCTCGGTCCCCAGAATGCCCGCCGCGTGCAGGAGAAGCTGCGGGAGTTGGCGGATGCCCTGGGAATCGATCCGCAGCCGGCGGGGACGTGATGGTCGCGCCTCACATCCGCCTCCCGACCGTCGCGGCGGCAGCCCACCTCCTCGTCCTCCTCCTGGTACCGCCCCTCTCCGGGCAGCTTGCGCGGATGGAGGTGGACCGGCAGGAACCCTTCGCCGGGGGGATGTCCTTCGGGGAGGTGGGGCCGTACGAGCGGCTCGTGGGGAGCCTCTACCTGGAGGTGGACCCGGACCACCCCGCCAACGAGCGGATCACCGACCTGGAGCTGGCTCCGGTGAACGATCGGGGGAGGGTGGAGGTGCGCACCGACTTCTACCTCCTGAAGCCGGTGGACCCCTCGCGCGGGAACGGGCGCCTCCTCTACGACGTGAACAACCGGGGGAACAAGGTGGCCCTCGGCACCTTCAACGGGGCGGGAGGGAACGATCCGGACAACCCGGGAAGCGGCTTCCTCATGGAGGCCGGCTACTCCATCCTCTGGACGGCGTGGAGCGGAGACGTCCTCCCGGGGGACGGGCGGATGACGGTGGACGTCCCGGTGGCGCCCCGTGACGGCGAACCGGTCGCCGGGCGCGTCTACGTGGAGATGGAGAGCGGAGGCTACCAGCTCTACCGCAACAACTTCATCACCGGCACGAGGGAGCCTGCCGACGACATTCTCCACAGCATCCCCTTCGACTGGGGTGGCTCGGAGCCCTACCCGTCCGTGACGCTGGACCACTCCGGTGCGGAGCTCACCATGCGTCCCCACCGTCGCGCCGAGCCCGTTCCCGTTCCCCACGAGGAGTGGGCCTTCGCCCGGGTCGAGGACGGAGAGGTGATTCCGGATCCCGCACAGCTCTACCTCGAGGATGGGTTCCGGCTGGGCTGGCTCTACGACCTGGTCTACGAGGCGGAGGGCCCGCGGGTGACCGGTCTCGGGTTCGCCGCGGTGCGGGACCCCGTGTCCTTCTTCCGCTACGCCGAAGCCGACGAGACCGGGACGGCCAACCCCCTGGCCGGCGCGATCCAGGTGGCGCATGGCTTCGGGGTCTCACAGGCCGGGCGGTACCTCCACCACTTCATCTACGAGGGGTTCAACACCGACATCGAGGGTCGTCCGGTCTTCGACGGGGTTCTCGCCGATGTGGCCGGGGGAGGGAAGGGGCTCTTCAACTACCGGTTCTGGCAGACCACCCGCCACGGGAGTCAGCACGAGGAGAACCTCTATCCCTCCGACTTCTTCCCCTTCACCTCGGTGCCGCAGGAGGATCCCCTCACGGGGGAGCGGGGCGAGATGTTCGAGCGGGCGCGGGCGGCGGGGCACGTCCCGAAGGTCTTCTTCACCCAGACTTCGGCCGAGTACTGGAACCGGGCCGGCTCACTCCTGCACACCGACGTCCAGGGGACGCGGGACATCGATCCCGATCCCAACGTCCGCATCTACCTGATCGCGGGGACCCCGCACACCACCCTGGTGGGAGGGCACTACGACAACCCCCTGAACCGGCTGAGCCGGGCGCCGGTGGTCCGAGCCCTCCTGGTGGCCCTCGATGGCTGGACGGTGGAGGGGGAGGAGCCGCCCGCGAGCCGCTTCCCCCGGATCGACGACGGAACCCTCGTGACGCTGGAGCGATACCGGGAGAGCTTTCCGGCCATCCCGGGAGTGCGGACGCCGGGGGTGGTTTTCGAGCCCCTGCGCCTGGACCTGGGTTCGCGGTGGCAGAGCGAGGGGATCGCCGACGTGGTCCCCCCGCGGGCGGGCGAGCCGTACCGGACTCTGGTTCCCGCCGTGGACGAGGACGGGAACGAACTCGCCGGCGTGCGGCTCCCCGAGGTGGCGGTCCCCGTGAGCACGCGCACCGGCTGGAACCTCCGCACCGCCGACTGGGGAGCGGACGGAATGCTGACGCGTTGGATGGGCTCCCTCTTCGAGTTCCCCCTGACCCCCGAGGAGCGGGAGGCCGCCGGCGACCCGAGGCGCTCGATCCGCGAGCGCTACCCCACCCGTGGGGACTATCTGACGCGGGTGCGGGAGGTGACGGCGGCGCTCCAGGAGGACGGCTTCCTCCTCCCGGCCGACGCGCGGGCGATCGTGGAGGATGCGGAGGGGCGGGAGTACTGGTAGGGGGGCTGACCCCGCCCGGCGCCCCGCGCGAGCGGCCCGGCGCCCCGCGCGCCCTCCCCTCGTCGCGCAGCTCCCGCGCCCTCGATCAGTACCGGGGGAGGCGGGCGTCGGGCTCCATCCCCCGCTCGATCTTCTGCTGCTGCACCATCTCCGCCACGTCCTCCAGGAGCTGGCGGGCATCGTAGACGATTCCGTCCTTGATGGTGTACCTGACTCCTCCCACCCGCTCCGGCTCGTTGTCCTCGTTGACCCGGACCGCTCCCGTGCCGTAGAGCACCTTCAGGTTCTGGAGCGGGTTTTCCTCCACGATGACCAGGTCCGCCAGCAGGCCGGGCCGCACCACGCCGCGGTCGATCTCCTCGCCCCGCGGCTCGGCGATGGTCAGGGCCCCGTGATAGGTGGCGGCCCGGATCACCTCGAGGGGGTGGAATCCCGCCTCCTGCAGGTGCTCCAGCTCGCGGATGTAGCCGAACCCATAGTTCTTGTAGATGAACCCGGAGTCGGATCCCGTGACCACCCGGCCTCCCGCCGCCTTGTAATCGTTCAGGAACTTCTGCCACCGCAGCATGAACCGCTGCCACTGGATTTCCTCCTGCGTGGTCCAGTCGAACCAGTATGAACCGTGCGCCCGGCGATTCGGGGTGAAGAAGTCCCAGAGGGAGGGGAGGGTGTAGGTGTCATGCCACCACGCTTCCCGGTCCCGGAGCACGTCCCGACCCGCCGAGTAGATGGTCATGGTGGGGTCGATGACGAAGTCCAGCTCCAGGAACTCCTGGATCAGGTCGTTCCAGACCTGGCTCCCCGGCTCGTGGATCAGGTCCCACTGGTCGGCCACGGTCGCGAAGCGATGCTGCTCGTCCTGGTGGTTGTGGTCCACCGGCCAGGGCTGCACCGCGTAGTCCCGGTACATGGACTCGAAGAGCCCGTAGAAGTGGGTCAGCGACCCGAGCCCGAGACGCGCCGCGTCGATGGCGTTCATGGAGTGCACCCCCGTCTGCCCCAGGTGCGCCGTGGATCCCAGCCCCAGGCTGTTCGCCTCATCCAGGATCGCCTCCATGATCCGGGGCTCCATGGAACCCAGCTTGAGGCCGTCGATCCCCTGTTCCGCTGCCCAGCGGACCCAGGCGCGACCCTCCTCCGGGGTCTGGATCGGTCCCTCGTCCCAGCCGCTCCCCGGCCTCTGATAGTTCTCGATGCGGGGCGCGACGATCTCGTTCGCGTCGCTGCGGGCCTGCTCGGTGAGTGACCAATCGAAGCCGCCGAGGCTCACACCCCGGACGGTGGTGACGCCGTGGGCCAACCAGAGCTTGTAGGCGTACTCGGCTTCCGGGTTCTTCGGCGGGCCGCCCGCGTGCACGTGCTGATCGATGAAGCCGGGGAGCACGTAGTGTCCGTGGGCGTCGATCTCACGGGTCGCGCCCTGCGGCCGCCCGTCCGGATCGATGGGCACCCCCGGGTACCCCACCGTCCGCACCTCCACGATCCGGTTCCCCTCGATGACGATGTCGGTCGGTCCGAAGGGGGGCGCCCCCGCCCCATCGATCACCGTCGCGCCGCGGATGATGAGGCGCTCGAAGGGGCCCTCGCCCTCGTTCTCGGCCCGGTCGGGAGCGGGGACGGTCTGCGCGCCGAGGGCAACGGCAAAGGAGAGCATCAGGAGCGCGGCCGTCAGAAGGGCGAGAGGCGCTCGTAGCGTCGGGCTCGGCAGTGCCCCCGGGGACGTCGGGGAAGGTCTCATCGAGTGGTGCTCAGCGGTCGTCATGTCGGCTCCAGTCGGGTCGAAGCGGGGAGGGGGACGGATCGAAATGGAGAGGACTCGACCTTCCCTCGACAGGGTCGGGCCAAGGTACGGCGCGCGTACTGGGCGAGCAACCGGCGGAAGGGGCCCGGATACGAGAGGATCGCCCCACCCGCTGACCGGCCCTCGCGGCGGCAGGAGCGGGGGCCAGGGGCGTTGAATCGCAGGCGTATCATTTACTCCAGTAAAATGTAGTACAGTTAGATGGAGTGAGTCGGGGGCGGCGGGTTTGCCGCTTTCCTGGGCGCCCGCTCCCGTGAACTGGATGAGGCCGTCGACGCCCTGCTGACGCTCGGGCGGGAACGGGAAATCCTGGTGGTGCTCGATGAGTTTCCGTATCTCATGGAGCACACTCCGGCGCTCGATTCGCTTGTCCAGCGTGCCTACGCGCCGCGCGCGCCGGGCCGCCGCGGCTCCAGGACTCGACTGGTTCTCTGTGGCTCGGCCATGAGCGTCATGGGCAAGCTCCTGACCGGTACCGCTCCGCTTCGCGGCAGGGCAGGTCTGGACCTGAGGATGCAACTGTTCGACTTCCGAACTGCGCGGCGCCTACATGGAATCGAAGATCTCGCCACTGCAGTGGAGTCCTACGCCGTAATCGGTGGCGTCGCCGCATACGCCCGGGAAATGGTCGGGAACGACCTCCCCACTTCTCCGGACGACTTCGATCGGTGGATCTGCCGGCGCGTACTCTCGCGCGCGGCGCCCCTGTTCGGAGAGGTGGAGCTTCTCCTGGGCGAGGATCCGGCCGTTTCCAAGGTGCGTAAGCCCAACCTCTACCACGCCGCGCTCGCTGGCGTCGCCCTCGGTCACCACGCCTGGAGCTCGCTCACGAACTACGTCAAGATCTCGGGAAGCTCACTCCACAGCATCGTGAGCGCCCTCACGTCTGCCTCGTTCATGGAAGAGGTACAGGATCCGGTGCGGGACAATCGACCAACCTACCAGCCGGCCGATCCCCTGATACGGTTCCACTATGCCATCATCCGCCGTCACGGAGCCCGTCTCGGACGGCACGGCGTCGACGCGGAAGCGCTCTGGCGCGACCTCGTTCCGACGTTCAGGTCTCAGGTGCTTGGCTCGTGCTTCGAGACGATGGCGCGATCGTGGACCACCCACTTCGCGAGCCATGACACGGTCGGCGGCTCACCGGATCATGTCGGTCCCACGTCGCTCGCGGTCACGAGCAGCGAGACCGGCGCTACCGAACCGCGCGAAATCGACGTGGTGGTCGCCGCGGACGATGCTGGGGAGCCGAGTGGGCGCACCGTGCACGCCCTCGGTGAGGCGAAGGTCGGCGAGCAGATCACAACACGGCACGTGCGGCGGCTCGAAGACGCGCGCATCGCGCTCGGTGGTCGAGCAGCGGATGCCAAACTACTCCTGTTCGGCTCGGCGTTCGACGATGCTGTATTGGCAGCTGCCGGAGAGCGGGCAGATCTGGAAATCGTGGATCTCGAGCGTCTTTACGAGGGTGCTTGAGACCTGTGAGTGGTGCCGGAAGGCCGGGGGAAGCACGGCACAGAGGCGATCCAGTCGGGCATTCACGTTGCTCGGCTTGAGCGTTCTACGCGCTCCGCTCGCGCGTGGTGTGATTCCGGGGCGATTCAACCCGAAGCGCCCGCGCCGCCTCTCACCGCCGCCTCCGGTGCTGAGCCACTCCCATTCACCCTTTGTGAAAGGGGTAAGAATACTGATTTAACCCTTGACGCAGGGGTGAAGTCAGTGCATTGTGCTGGTATGCCACGGGTGATATCGAACGATCTGTTGCGACTCAAGCTCGCGGAGTCGCTTTCCGCGTCACCGCGAGAGTTGACCGAACGGGATGTTCGCATACCGGAGGTCCCCAACAAAGCCTTCGCGGTGATCGGTGTCCGGCGTGGCGGGAAGACCTCGTTTCTCTACCGCCAAATCGCGAAAGCCATCGGCGCTGGCGACGCCTCGGGAACCCATCTTCTGGTGTCTCTCGAGGATGAGCGGCTGGTCGGCATGACGGCCGAGGATCTCGGTTGGATGGTGGACGAGCACCGGCGTGTGGTGCCGGCGGTCCGGGAGCAGGGACGTCGGACCGTCTATCTGGACGAGGTTCATGTGGTGGAGGGTTGGGAAGCGGCTGTCCGCCGCCTCCTGGATTCTCCGGACACTCGGGTGTTCATATCCGGGTCCTCCGCTGACCTGCTCAGCCGTGAGGTCCACACGTCCATGCGCGGCCGGTCGATGGAGGTCCTGGTGCACCCGTTCTCGTTTCGGGAGGCTCTGCGCCACACTGGACACGAGCCCACATCTGACTGGGGGCGACTAGGGGAAGATGAGCGCGCATCGATAGACCAGGCACTGCGGACCTATCTGGAAACGGGAGGCTTTCCAGAAGCTCAAGGGATCGAAGCCCGTGACCGGATCCCCCTGCTCAAGGGGTACGTCGACGTGATGGTGCTCCGTGACGTGATCGAGCGGCACAATGTCACGAACGTAGAGGCGCTGCGAAGGCTTCAGCGGCACCTGCTCGCGAACCCGGCCGGGCAGTTCAGCGTCTCCAGGTTCTACCGCGACCTCAAGTCACAGCGTGTCGCCGTTGGAGAGGACACCCTGTACGACCTCCTGAGCTACCTGCAGGACGCATTCCTGGTCCGCCTGATCAGCATACATTCAGCGTCTGAACGCCAGCGGATGCGGAATCCACGGAAGGCCTACCCCATCGATCCCGGCATCATTCCAGTCTACGAGCGGGGGGGTCGCGAGAACCGTGGCCGAAGCCTGGAAAATGCGATCCTGCTCGAACTCGAGCGTCGTGGCTACGAGATGGGATGGGTACGGGTCGGGAAGGAGTACGAGGTGGATTTTTATGCCGAGCACCCCTTGGCGGAACCGCTGCTGATCCAGGTTTCGCTCGAGACGGGGGCCGGATCGACATGGGCGCGTGAGATGCGCTCCCTAGAAGCTGCGGCCGAAACGTACAAGGAGGCGAGGCCCATCCTGCTCACCCTCGATCCCACCCCTCCCTCGCGACCGTTGCCGGATCGGGTCGAGTGGTTCTCGGCATCCCAGTGGCTCCTTGATGTCGAGGGGCGCGGGTAGTAGGCCGAGACCCGGCAGCCCGCGGTCCCCTCGTGCGTGCATGCACATCTGCGGGGACGGAGCACTCCGCTCGGAGCCGATCCCTCCAATATCACCACTACTTGCGCATTCCACCCGACCGCATCTAGGTATCAGAGGGTAGCCGTACCGTGATGGAGGTGGCGCCATGCGAGACATCGAAGTGGTGCTCGTGGGACCCGACGCATGCATCTCGTTCTGGAGTGCGCTCGAGCGCATCCGCCGGGTCTGCGGGCTGGACGTGTGCGCTACGCCCCGCGGATCGCTGGAGCAGGTCGTGCTGGGCGAAGCCGGACGCGGTCGGGCGCCATTGGTCGTGGCGGACCTGCCGGCCACGATGCTGGAGGGACGGGCGCGGCGTCGGTGGCTCGATGCACTGCGCATGTGGTCCGCGCAGGAACCGTGCCCAATCGTGGTGCTCTACATCCCCCCACTCCCCGCCGACCGCGTGGCGGCGCTGGCCTCCGCGGGCGTGGACGAATTCATCGTGATGACCGAAGAGGAGTTCCCTCGCGTGGTGCAGAGGGTACTCACCCGCGTGCTCCTCCCCCTCTGGGTCAACGCGTTCGCCGAGCCCATCCCGTCGCGAGCGCTTCCCCTCGACCTTGGTCTTGCGGTGAAGGGCTTCCTCCTTCATCCGGAGGGCGGCTCCCCGGAGCGGTCCCTGGGGGAGCGAACGGGTCGAGACCCGGAGGAGGTCCGGCAAGAGTTCGCGCGAGGGGGGCTGCCGTCGCCCGAGACTGTATGCGCACTCGGCCTGTTGTACGCCGCCTTGCAAAAAGAGAGGGAATACGAGGGGGGGGCGATGCGTGGCTGCACAGCCTTGGTGTGGGGTCCGACGACCTGAACAGGTGGTGCCTGCATCCTTCCATCGACCCGGGTGAGTTGGCGGAGCGCAGAGACCCGAGCCGGGTCATGGAGGCGTTCCGGGACCTCCTCCGACTTCGACGGGGTGCGCGGCCCGGGGAACCGGAGGACGATGGCGATCCGGTCCGCGAGGCGATCGGGCAACTGTATCGGGAGCACATCGAGGCCATGGTGGGTCTGGGGATCGCGCTGGGGCTACCACCGGAGGACGCGCAGAATCTGGCCCACGAGACGTTCCTCCGTGTGCTGCGTTCGGGGAAGGAAGAGGTCGGTCGGAAGTACCTCCTCCAGGCGATGCGAAACGCCGTGAAGAACCGGTTCCGCGATCGTACGCGGGAAGCGGCCCGGCACGAAGTGTATGACGCGCGCGTCCGCGCCGAGGGTCATCCGGACCCACGGGCCGATCAGGACGTGACAATCTACGCGGATGGACTGGACGGGAAGGTCGAAGCGCTCCCGGAACCCGGACGGACCGTGTTGCGCCTCTGCCACGTGCTCGGATGGAAGACGCCGACGGTCGGCCCGCTGATGGGCATGACACCCAAGGCAGTGAGCCGTGCAGGGGATCGAGCCCGGAAGGCGCTGGCGGTGGAGAACCAACACGGGGAGGGCGACCGAGCGACGGGCACGGGGTGACGGATCAGCCTGCGGGCGCTCGCTGGTGCCCCCGGGGCGATCTGTCGCCGGCGGTGGGCGACGCCGGATCGGGTGGGGTGGAAAGGAGGGGGATGCGGTTAAGATACGTCCGCACATGAGGTTGCGGGTGATCGACCACGGAGGATGGACGTCGGGTCGCGCGAGGTCCCTCAGGCGGGCGTGGGGAAGTTTGAGGGCTTACGTGTCTTGTATGGGTGAGAGGGAGCCAGCGAACAGCCCCGAATGATGAACGCTCAGGATCAGTTCCCAACACTCGGTGAACGGTCCTGCATCGTGTTGTCCAGCGCACCCCGTCAGATGAGCGGAGGAGATGACTCAGCGAGACAGCGGTCCGACTAAGCGGCGAAGCAGCGACCCCCGGCGTCGCGCCATACGACGGAAGGGACGTGACTCGTGAAATTCCTCTGGGCGGAGGCCGAATCGGTCCGCGGGGAGGTGTTCGCCGCAGTCGGTGCGTTGGGGGTCGCCGGGTTGCTTGGCTTCGCGGCAATCGACCTCTCCCGTGAAGCCGAGTCCGGTATCGGACTCCAAACCGGGGAGCTTCGCTTGAGTTTGATGGATCGCTGGATCGGAAATGAACCGGACTACCTCCGAGAGCTCTTCGACCATCCGGTGGTCCCTCACGAGGCTGGGCTCGGAGGATCACACCGGACAGGGGGATGGAGGTTGGTGTGGGTCCTCGATCCGGGTCGCTGTCCGTCCTGCGTCGAAGACCTCGGACTATGGAACGTACTCAGTGAGGATCCCGAGGTGGACGCGCACTTGGTCGTGTTACAGTCGCCGGGCCTTGCGTCGGCGCCTGGTGCTGTATCGTTGAGTAGCGTCGCGAGGTCGCCAGTATCGAAGGAAACGCGGGGTGTGGCGGGAACCGGCTTGGGACCCATGCCTGCCAGCACGATATTCCTGCTCGCCCCGAACGGCGTGGTGGTGCTGGCGGATGGCTGGGATCAACTGTTGGCTTGCGAATGGAGCGGAATGCGCCAGGTCGCTGCGCTCGTGGGGGCGATCTCTCCCGATCTGATTCGACAGTGAGGGCTCGATTGGTCCCCGGCTCCGACACATCCACTTCTACCCATCAAGGAGCGACGAAATGTGGGTTCGAACTCTGAGAGTCATTCGGCACGGTGCCCTGCTGGCCGCGATGGGACTTGCTCTCTGGATTGGTGCTATCGCCGGATCCGCGAGCTTGTCGAGTCTCATTCAATTCCCGACCGCGGCTGCTGCGGCGACCTCGGGCGACGACAGTTGCGAAATCAATCCCTATTGCCATGACGACTTGTCGCGAGAGTGGCAGGGGAATCCGTGCGGCTATATCAACTGCGACTCCTCCCAGTGGATCTGCTGCCTCCCCCCGCCGCCCGGGGGTTGAGCGTGCCCCGTCGACTGCGCGGGCAGTGGGGCCGGATTCTCCTTCACGCGGGGGCTCCGTGCATGGTCGTGCTAACGGCGGCCGCGTGCAGCTTCGGGTCTGAGGACGGCACGGACCCGGAGTTTGCCGAAATATTTGCGATGGCCGATACGTTGGAGCTTGAGCAACCACCGGGAGACACGATCGCGCAGATCGGGGCCACCGATGTCGCAGACGACGGGAGACTCCTGATCGCCGATCGGTACCTGCAGCGCGTTCGCATGTACGACTCCAACGGCAGACTCCTTGCAAGTCAGGGGCGCTTTGGTGAGGGGCCGTTCGAGTATCATAGTATCAACAGCGTGGCCTTTTCTCCGGACGGACGAGTGTTCGTCAACGATGTCCGATCTGCTCGCTATACGATCCTGAGTGCCGACCTGGAGCCGGACACCACCCGCCGGATGGAACTCGGAGCGGCACTACCCGGAACCGTGGACGCATTCGCTGACGGCGTGGTGCAGATCGTTCCGGAACCCGGGGAGACCCCTGGCGGCGCCTTGGCGGCGTGGTCCCTCTACTATCGAAGCCCCGACGGCGACCGGCCATGGAGAGTCGACGCGGCCCCCGAGCGGCTGCTTCAAGCGCCGTATTGGGGAAGCTTCTCCCGGTCCCTCATAGCGGCCGCGGGCGACACCTTGTTCGTGGGCAACTCGCTCCTGTACCCCATCGAGATGTTCGACTCCGAGGGACGATCGCTGGGCACGATCGGCACCCCACCCCCCTCGTACCGAGAGCCGCCTGAGTTCGAACGTGGTCAATTCGCATTCCAGGATCCGGCGGAGGCGGTGGGCATGCAATCCCGTCTGCGGGAGTATGGCAGCGCGTTCCGAGTGCTGTCCGGGATGTATGTCGTGGCAGGCCGCTGGCTAATCGTTGCACATGCAAGGTTCCCGGAAGAGAAGTTTCCATATATCAGCCAATACGATGAGCAGACCTACGGCATCGATCTCTATGACCTTCAGTCCGGGGAGAAGGTCGTCGAAGATCTGCCATGGCGGGAGGGATGGTGGATACTGGGCGGAGGGCCCCATCTTCACGCGTTGGTAAGCGAACCCCCCGAACCGTGGCGTGTAGTGCGCCTGGAGGTGTTGCTCGGCTCAGGCTCCCCTTGACGACGACGACGCATCGGCCAATGGAACGGCGAGCTCGCCCGCAGCTGCTATGACGCGGACGGGGAGGGCGCCGATCACGTCTGAAGGGAGGGTGCGTAAGACTGGGTGTCCCCCAACTGCGTAGAAGTGGGTGTCCCTGGACAGTCGGCCACGATGGGGCCTCCAGGGTACCATGATGTCCCCTGGCTTGTTTGCTCTTGCAAGGAGCGGAAACGATGGGTAGAAGTCCTCGGATCCCCTACCGGGCCCACTCTCCCGCCCTCTTCTGCATCCTGCTGTTCGCGCTTCCCCTGGGAGCCCAGGAGAGGGGCGATGACCGAGGAGGCGTGGCGAACGCCCACATCGTGGGCACGGTGATCGACCATGAGTCCGGCGCCCCGCTCGGGACGGTACGCGTCGTCCTCGAGGACAGCGAAGGTGAGGAGACCTGGTCGGGGGTCACGGATGTGCGGGGGCGGTTCCGGATCACGCTCATCCCGTCCGGGAACTACGAGATCTCCTTCAGCCGCCTGGCCTATCGGACCGCGACGGAGCCGGTACCGGTCCAGCCGGAAGGGGAGGTGAACATGCGGGTGGAACTCATCCCTGAGGCGGTCGAGCTCGAGCCCGTGGTGGTCACTACCTCACGGAGGAGTCCCTTGCAGCGCGTGGGCTTCTATGATCGGCAGCGGGCCTTCCATGGAGAGTTCTTCCTACGGGAGGACATCGAGGACCAGAACGCGATCACGGTGCCGGAGCTGGTCCGGATGAACCCGGCTTTCCACGTCACCGGAACGACTCCCGAGACGGTAAGAATCGTCTCTCTTCGGGGCGGTCTAAACTTGGTCCCCGGTCAAGATCCGTGTCCGCCGGCGGTGTTTCTGGATGGGATGCTCCTGGAGAGCGACCCGTGGACGGTGGCCCGGCCGGAGAATCTCGCCGCGATGGAGGTGTACGCCGGTTTGATGACCCCGGCGCAATTTTATACCCGGGGAGGGTGCGGGGCGATCGTAATGTGGACGATCCAGGAGGCCGTGCCTCTGGGGGAGCCGAAAGAAGGGGGACGGGACCGGCGTTATCTGTTCGCTACGATCGCCGGCGTACTTGCCACTTTGCACGTTCTGATTCGCTGAGCCGTTCACGCTTCAGGCGCGTCCCTCTTCGGGTGCGTTCCCGAGCATCGTTGGAGCCCCTCATGGTTCGAAAATCGATCCGCTGTGCGGTCCTCCCGACACTGCTGGTCGCCTGCAGTATCGGTTCGTCGGGTGCTTTCATGGCCCCGGGAGGAGGGTCCCAGGTGCGGGCGGATCCGGTCCCCGTCCTGTGGGCGGCCAACGACGTGTTCGAACGGGTGGGCATCCCGGTCACCGAAATGGACGAGCGGGGTGGTGAGCTGCGCAGCGGGATGTTCCGGGTGGAGCGGGTGTGGGGGGGGGAGGCGGCCGCGGCCCGGATCCGGTGTGGACCGGACGATGATGTCGGCCTGCGGGCGGGTCAGGTCTTCAACGTTTCAATGATGGCGAGGGTCCAGAGCACGGACGGCTACACCAGCCGCGTCCGCGTGGTCGGCGATGTGACCCTCGCTGAGTCCGGCGAGAGAACCCGGCCCGGCGTCCGCTGCGGCCTCCGCGAGGAATTCCGATCCTGGGTCGAGGAGGAGATCGTACGGGCGTCCCAGTTGCTTCCCCCCCGGCACCGGGTCAGCGTGCGACCTGACTGATTGGTCCAGGAAGGTCGGGGGCTCCACCGCCGGCTGACTGCGCTCATTCGCCGGGAATCGCAGCTCGTCGCTCGGTCACATACGGGACAGGAGCACTCCGCCTGGAGGCCATGGTGGCCCTGGCCAGTTCCGGGAGGACCACAATCTGGAGCGGCCGCACATGTCGCTTGGCTATCTGACGCCGGCGGAGTTCGCGGCTCGTTCGGAGCCGCCGGATCGACTCGATCGCTGCCCACTGTGAGCTGTACTCCTCCGCGTGCTCCAGCACCATCCGCACCGCCCGCTCCCGTACCTATGGGGGGCACCTCTTCGATGTGTTCATGACCCCCCTCTCATACTCTGGGGCCTCCAGCAAACCCGCGGTGGTTCATGGGCAAGGTCTCAGGTCCTCCTTCCGCCGCCGCATGGGGCTGGCCAGGATCATCATAAGCGGCTATTGTTGGGTATGGATACCACGATTCGAAAATATCTTCAGGAGATTGGGCGAAAAGGGGGGAAGGCAAGTCGTCGCACCTTGGATCCCGACACGGCGCGCCGCATGGTCGCGGTCCGCGAGGCCCGCCGTGCCTACCGGCGGTTTCATGCCTCGTGCTTCTGGTCCAGCCCGCGGGACCTCCATATCGGTATGGACGACGTGGAGTGGGTGGCCAACCAACTCCTGAAGCATGGGGACCGAGAGGCCTGGTTGGCCGGGAAGGCTCTGTGCCGCTGACCGGCCTTCAGGAGGAAGTGCTCAGGCTCCTGTCGCAGAATCGGGCGCCGGACAGCTACCTGGCGGGTGGGGGCGCCCCTGGCGTTTCATGCCAGTTGTCCGGGATGAGACCGGAGGATACCGACTCCACGAGGTCGATCTCGCGATCAACAAGCTTCTGGCCCTGGCGGGCCGGGATGAAGTGCGGGATTACGTCGACGTAGTCGATAACCACCAACGCATCCTTCCCCTGGGGGCCCAGATCTGGGCCGCGGCGGGGAAGGATCCTGGACTGTCTCCTCACGCCATCTTGGAGTTGCTGAAACGGAGGGGTCGTCCCCGTCAGTCCGAGCTGGACCGGCTCCACCTGGCCCACCCGCTCGACGCGGAGCGGGCGAAGGACCTTTGGCTACAGGCCCTCGCACACGCGGAGCGGTTCGTGTCGAACCGCCCGGCCGATGAGCTTGGATGCCTCTATTTTCACCCGGAATCCGGAACCTTCCGAGCTCCGAAGGAAGGGCACTCGCTCGAACATCAGGGTCTGGTACTGCACTTCGGGAGACCCCGCGGAGTTCTTCCCCTCGTGTCCAAAGCCGACGGGGAGTAGCCGGCTCGGGTCCAACACCGCGCCGCCAACGAAGACACCCACATCGAATCCTCTCCCCGGGAGCCCCCCTCCGCTCCCCAGTAGGCTGGAGACACGGCCCACGGTGATCGCCCGCTGTCTTTGTTGGCGCGAGGGCAGCGGGCCAGCGCAAGGCACCCCCTGACGTCCGGCGCACTCCCACACCCCTCTGTCGCATTGATTCAGAAAAGTCCCCCCATCGAGTGAAACAGAAATGTCCGCCCC
>JBBDRS010000035.1:273201-289773 GCA_040905325.1 Gemmatimonadota bacterium | reverse complement strand
GATTCCCCAGAGTTTCACCCCCAAACAGGGTTCTATGTCAATTAGCTGCCTCGCCGCAGTTGGGCGGGGGAGCCCATCTCGGGCCCCCGGTCCACCACTGCTAGCGGAGCCTACAATTGTAAGATTTTACCGCTGTCCCGTCAAGGCGTGTCGGCTTGCCGCTGAGGCATTCCCTGCGCGGTCCACCCGGCTGCATCGAGGAAGTCCGAGACATGGCTCTCGGAAACACTGAAGGTTCCCAGTTCCCCGTGGTCCGGCCCATGCCAGTCGGACCCGCCCGTAACCACGAGTCCATATGCCTGGGCCCTCCCGAGCAGGAGGCGCTCCTTCGAGCGGAGCACCCCGGGCCGAAAAACTTCCAGGCCGTCGAGGCCGGCCTTCACGAGATCCGACAGGAAGTCATCGAGGAGGTGCAGCGGTGGGTGGGCCCAGACGGCGAGTCCGCCCGCGCCGTGGATGAGTCGAATCGACTCCTCGGGAGTGAGCAGGCGCGTGGGGACGTAGGCGGCGTGATCATTCCCGATGTATCGATCGAACGCCTCTGGAATCGTATCGACGTGGCCCGCGTCGACGAGGACCCGGGCGAGGTGGGGACGACCGAGGCTGGACACCTCCTCGCCGGCCGTCTCCACCACCGACTCGAAGGACACCTCCACTCCCTGGTCGCCGAGCCGCTGGACCATCTCACGAAGCCTTTCGGCCCTCATCCGGCTGGCAATGTCGCCGTGCCTGACGAGCGCCGGGTTCGTAGGGTCGATGAAGTACCCGAGGACGTGGATCTCCGTGTCATCGCGCGTGCAGCTCACTTCGAGCGCAGGAATCACGGCCAGACCGAAGTCCTTCCCCACGCGAGAGGCAGTTGCCACCCCGGCAACGGTGTCGTGATCGGCGAGCGCGACGACGTCCAGCCCCACAGACGAGGCAAGCGCCACCAGGTCGGACGGGTCCAACCGTCCGTCCGATGCTGTCGAATGCAGGTGAAGGTCCAGCTTCACGGGTGAGACCCCGGAAAGTAGATCGATAGAGGCTGATTCGAGACGACGATCTGGGACCGAGCCCCCGGATCGCAGCCCGCGGGAACACGTTCGCCCCACGCACCACTCGGTTCAGGAGGCGTCGGCCGCCTCGGATGCCACATCCCCGGACAACTCGGCCGGCTCCAGCCACGACGACCCGCTCATCCCGGGGAGCTTCTCCCGCCCGGCGTATTCGGTCAGCACGGTGACCTCGTCCGACTCCACACGCAGCACGCCCCGGTCCACATAGAACCGCTCGCTTCCGCCACCGGGAAGATCGATATCGAGCCTTCCCGCGCCGAGCAGGGTGGTGTACGCCGCGTGTCCCGGGAGGATCCCCACCTTTCCGTCCCACGCGGGCGCGACGAGGGCGATGCCCTCCCCCTCGTAGACCACCTCGCGAGGAGAGACGACCCGAATTTTCAGTCGCTCTGCAGCCACGTCAGCCCTCCTGGCCGAGCTTTTCGGCCTCGGCGATCACATGTTCGATCCCGCCCTGCATGTAGAAGGCCTGCTCGGGGAGGTGGTCGAATTCGCCGGAGGCGACGCGCTCGAACGACTCGATGGTGTCTTCCAGCTTCACGTATACCCCGGGCCGGCCGGTGAACTGCTCCGCCACGAAGAAGGGCTGGGAGAGGAAGCGCTGGATCCGTCGCGCCCGGTTCACCGTGATCTTGTCCTCCTCCGAGAGCTCGTCCATCCCGAGAATGGCGATGATGTCCTGGAGATCCCGGTACCGCTGGAGGATTTCCTGCACGCGGCGGGCAACATTGTAGTGGCGCTCCCCGAGGAACTGCGGATCCATGATCCGCGAGCTGGAATCGAGGGGATCCACGGCCGGGTAGATGCCCAACTCCGAGATGGCGCGGGAGAGGGTGGTGGTGGCGTCCAGGTGCGTGAAGGCCGCCGCGGGAGCCGGGTCCGTCAGGTCGTCGGCTGGCACGTAGATCGCTTGCACCGAAGTGATAGAGCCCTCACGCGTGGAGGTGATCCGTTCCTGCAGCTCACCCATTTCGGTTCCCAGGGTGGGCTGATACCCCACGGCGGAGGGCATCCGCCCCAGGAGCGCCGACACCTCGGACCCCGCCTGCGTAAAGCGGAAGATGTTGTCGATGAAGAGGAGCACGTCCTGGTGCTCGACGTCCCGGAAGTACTCGGCGATGGTCAGACCCGAGAGGCCGACGCGCAGGCGCGCTCCCGGCGGCTCGTTCATCTGACCGTAGACCAGCGCGGTGGAGTCGAGAACGCCCGCCTCCTTGAACTCGAGCCAGAGGTCGTTTCCCTCGCGCGTCCGTTCACCGACTCCACAGAAGACGGAGCGCCCCCCGTGTTCCATGGCGATGTTGTTGATGAGCTCCTGGATGATGACCGTCTTCCCCACTCCGGCGCCTCCGAAGAGTCCGGTCTTGCCTCCCTTCACGTATGGGGCGAGCAGATCGATCACCTTGATCCCGGTTTCGAACATCTCGGTCTTCGGCTCCAGGTCCTCGAACTTCGGGGCATCGCGATGGATCGGCCAGCGCTCCACGGCCGCGGCATCGTCTCCGCCCACCGGCCCGCCCTCGTCCACCGGCTCGCCCAGGACATTCAGAATCCGGCCCAGCGCGGGAGTGCCTACTGGCACGGAGATGGCAGCCCCAGTGTCTTCCACGTCCATCCCGCGGACGAGGCCGTCGGTGGAGGACATGGCCACCGCCCGGACCTGGCCACGCCCGATGTGCTGCTGGACCTCGGCGATGACGTCGAGCTCCTCGCCGGCCGCCGTGGTTCGCCGCATCCGCAGGGCGTTGTAGATGTCAGGCAGGTTCTCCGGGGTGAACTTCACGTCCACCACCGGTCCGATCACCTGAATCACTTTCCCGATATTGCTCTCAGCCATGGTCTCCGTATCTCCGTCGGGTGGCAGCCCGTCCGCAAGTGGACGGGCTCTCCGAAATCTGGTGTGCGTCGAACGCGGGCGCCCGGAACCCATCAGGGCGTCCATCGAGCCGCGGTTCGCTTTCGTGACATCTCCTACTCGAAGGCGGCCGCTCCTCCCACGATCTCGGCGATTTCCTGTGTGATGTGCGCCTGCCGAACTCGATTGTAGGTTCTGCGCAGATCGTCGAGCATGTCGGACGCATTGTCCGTGGCGTTCTTCATCGCCGTCCGCCGTGCGCCCTGTTCCGCGGCAGTGTTCTCGGCCAACGCGCGGTACACGACATTGCGGATGTACAGCGGGAGGAGTTTATCCAGGATCACCTCGCCCGAGGGCTCCAGGATGGAGTTCTCGGGCGTTGTCTCACGGGCCCCAGGGCGGATCGGGAGCAGCTCCCGGACGGTGGGCGGGGTGGACATCGCGGAGCGAAATTCCGAAGCCACCACCCAGACCTGATCCAGCTCCTCCTCTTCGAAGCGCCGCTGCAGATCGCCCACGAGGGTGGCTGCGTCTTCGGGCATCGGCTTGTCGTCTATCTCGGTCCAACTCGCCGCGAGCTCCTCCTCCTGAAAGCGAAAGAACGCGATTCCCTTCTTTCCGGACACGTGTAGCTCTACCTGTTGCCCCTCTGCCCGGAGCTTCTCCATGAGGCCGCGGGCCTTGCGAATGAGGTTCACGTTGAAGGCTCCCGCCAGCCCCCTGTTCGCGGTCAAGAGGAGGATCGCGGAGCGGCGGATCTGGTCGGGCCTGCGAAGAAGGGGGAAACGTCCGGCGAGCTGGGGATCGTAGAGGGACTCCACGATCTCCTCGAGCGCGTCGCCGTAGGGCCGCGCGGCGTATACGCGATCGGCCGCACGCTTCAACTTCGACGTGGCGACCATCTCCATGGTCCGGGTGATCTGCCGCGTGTTGTCCACGGAGCGGATCCGGCGCTTGATTTCACGTGCCTTGGACACTGCCTTTCCGTTCTCCCTCGCTCAGGGTGACGTCGGCCTGTAGAGATCCACGGGTCGCCTCAGGCGCCCGCGCCGATCTCCGCCAGGAACCGCTTTCCGAAGTCCTCGATCGCCGACTTGAGGCTCTCTTCCAACTCGGGTGTGAGGACCTTTCCATCGCGGATCCCACTCAGGAGGTCGGGCTTCTGGGCACCGAGGAAGTCCAGGAAACCCTCTTCCCACGCACGGACGCGCTCGGTGGGGATTCCGTCCACGTAGCCGTTCGTGACGGCGAAGATCACCGCGACCTGCTGCTCCACCGACATGGGTTGGTACTGTGGCTGCTTGAGCACTTCCACGATCCGCTCCCCCCGCGCGAGCTGGCGCTGGGTCGCCGGGTCCAGGTCGGACCCGAACTGGGCGAACGCCTCGAGCTCCCGGTACTGGGCCAGGTCGAGGCGGAGGCGTCCCGCCACCTTCTTCATCGCCTTGATCTGGGCCGAACCACCCACCCGGGAGACCGAGATCCCGACGTTCACTGCGGGCCGCACTCCGGAGTAGAAGAGATCCGGCTCGAGGAAGATCTGGCCGTCGGTGATCGAGATGACATTGGTCGGGATGTATGCCGACACGTCTCCGGCCTGGGTCTCGATGATGGGGAGCGCGGTGAGCGACCCACCTCCCTGCTCGTCGGACAGCTTGGCTGCTCGCTCCAGGAGCCGCGAGTGCAGATAGAAGACGTCCCCAGGGTATGCCTCACGGCCGGGAGGACGCCGCAGCACCAGCGAGAGCTGCCGATACGCCTGCGCCTGCTTCGTAAGGTCGTCGTAAACCACCAGAGTGGGCTTACCCTGCCACATGAAGTGCTCGGCGAGGGCGGTCGCCGAGTACGGCGCGATGTACTGCAGCGGCGCCGGATCCGCGGCGTTCGCCGCCAATACGATGGTGTAGTCCATCGCCCCAGCCTCGCGGAGGGTCTCCACCACGCCGGCCACCTTCCCGGCCCGCTGCCCGATAGCGCAGTACACGCAGAGGACGTCCTTGCCCTTCTGGTTGATGATCGCGTCCACCGCGATGGCGGTCTTCCCGGTCGAACGGTCGCCGATGATGAGCTCCCGCTGCCCTCGTCCGATGGGAATCATGGCGTCGATCGCCTTCAAGCCCGTCTGGAGGGGCTCGTCCACCGGCTGCCGCTTCACGATCCCGGGCGCCACGATGTCGATCTGCCGAGAGCCTTCCACCGGATCGATGGCCCCCTTTCCATCCATCGGCTCCCCGAGCGGGTTCACGACGCGCCCGAGGAATCCGGAACCGGTGGGCACCTCGAGCACGCGACCCGTCCGGCGGACCTCGTTGCCCTCGTGGAGCCCGGTCCAGTCGCCGAGGATGACCGCCCCGATGTTGTCCTCCTCCAGGTTCAGGGCCAACGCCGTCACCGGCTCCCCTCCTCCGGGCGGGGTAATCTCGAGCATCTCGCTCGCCATCGCGTTGGTGAGCCCGTAGATGCGGGCGATCCCGTCCTTCACCTCGAGGACCTCACCTACCTCCTCGGAGTGTAGGACGTCCTCGAAGTTCTCGATGGCGTTGAGGAGAACGCCCTTGATCTCGCTCGCGCGCAGATGGGTATCGGAGTTGGCCATGTGTCCTTGCGTCCTTATGTCGTCGAGACGTCGGCCGCCAGAAGCCGCTGCCGCATACGCTGCAGTCGGCGGCGAACCGAACCGTCGAAGATCGTGTCCCCGCTCCGGAAGGCGATCCCACCCAGGAGGCCGGGCTCCACCCGGAAGTGCGGGATAGCTTCTCGTCCGAGGATGGTCGAGAGATGTCGGGTGATCTCAGCTTCTTCCTCGGGCCCAACGGGCCGCGCCACCGAAACCTCGACGTGGGCGCGGCCCGTGCTGTCGTTCAGGAGGTCGCGGTAGGCGATCGCCATGGCCCCGAGCCGGCGCTGGCGACCCTTCTGGAGGACCAGGAGGAGGAAGTTGAGCACATTCGTCGGGATGCGGTCGCCCAACGTCTCCTTCAGAATCCGGGTCTTCTCGGACCGCTCGATTCGGGGCGTCTCCAGGAACTGCCTCAGCTGGGGCACGTCGCCGACCAGCGAGGCCACCTCGTCGAGGGCTGCCCCATACTCCGCCGCCGCGCCTTCACGCTGGGCCAGCTCGAAGAGGGCCTCTGCATAGTTGCGGGCAACAGTATCGCCTTCCACCCTCATGCCTCCGCGGGAGAGCGGCTGATGTCCTGGAGGTACCGCTGGACCAGTTCCCGGTCGGCCTCGGCGTCCAGACGCTCATCGAGAACCCGGGACGCGGCGGCGAGGGCCAGTTCCACGGCCTCCACCCGCACGGTCTCCAGTGCCTTGTCCCTCTCGCGCTCGATCTCGAGGCGAGCCCGCTCGAGTATCCGGTCCGCCTCCTCGCGCGCCTTCGTTTCCACCTCACGGCGAACCCGATCCCCCGCGCTACGGCCCTCGGCGACGAGATCCTGCGCCTGCCGGCGGGCGGCGGCCAACTCGTCCCGGGTCTCCTGCAGGAGCGCTTCCGCCTCCTGCTTCATGGTCTTCGCCTCCTGGATGGAATCGCGGATTCCATCCTCCCGCGCCTCCACCACACCCAAGATGGGTCCCCAGGCGAACTTCCCGAGGATGAAGAGGACAGCGAAGAAGACGACGATCGTCCAGATGCTGAGCCCCGGGTTTACATCGAACAACCCCCCGCCCTCCTGCGCGAGGAGCGTCGTCGGTGTCGCCATCAAGGCCAGCAAAAGGGTGCCGGATGATTTCATTTCCGCTCTCTTGTGGTCACCCGCCCCCGGGGGGGGGAGCGACCCCTTGCCTTCGGTTTCTCAGTGGGATCCCGGAGGGGTCCCCTCCAGCTTCGAGAGGACCCGCTCGACGGGATCGGCGTGCATGGCACCCCGACTGCGCTTGCGCCGACCGGTCTCCCGGAAGCGGCGAACGACCCTCCCGGGTCCCCGCCGCGGGCGGCGCGGCGCGAATCAGAGCAGCTTGTACAGCAGTGTGATGACCAGCGCGAACAGGGCCGCACCCTCGATGAGGGCGGCGAGGATGATGCCGGTGGTCTGGATGTTACCGGCGGCCTCGGGCTGGCGGGCGATCCCTTGCACGGCCTGCGATCCGATCCAACCAATGCCCAGGCCGGCACCGATGAGGGTGAGCCCGATTCCCAGGCCGGCGCCGAGGAGGCTCAGCGAGTTCTTTGCGGCCTGAGCGGCCAGCTCCGGATCCTGGATGGCGCCGGTTTCCTGAATCGCGAGAATGGCGGCAGTCAGCATGTGTCTCCGTCTCGTGTCTCTGGTTGATGTTCGCCAGCTGCGGCGGAGAAGCTACAGCGGATCGAACGGTTCAGCCCCTGAGGGCCGCGAACACCGCCTCGCAACATCAGTGTGCGTGGCGGATGAGGCCGATGAAGACGGCCGTGAGCATGGCGAAGATGAACGCCTGGAGGAAGGCGATGAAAATCTTCAGCAGGGTGATCGCCGTGACGATGAAGAGGGCCCCTCCGGCCACGCCCCATCGCGCCACGGTCAGGTCGGCAAAGACGAACACCAGTCCCAGCAGGGCGAGGATCAGGATCTTCCCCGCCGTCATGTTGGCGAACAGACGAATGGCCAGCGCGAAGGGCTTCGTCAGCTTCCCCATGGCCTCCACAGGCGTCATGATGAGGAGCATGACCGCCTGACCGGCCGGATGCATCCCCTTCGGCGCATAGAAAATGGTGCGCGCGTACCCTGCCGGCCCCAGCGCTCGGAATCCCGCGATCTCCACCCACAGGAGGGAGAGAAACGCCAGGGCTCCGGTCACCGAGAGGGACGCGGTGGGGGACACCCCAAAGGGCACGAGGCCGAGGAGGTTCATGTAGAGGATGAAGAAGAACAGGGTCAGGATGAAGGGGGTAAAGCGATCCCCGTCCCGTCCGATGTTCGCGCGCACTACCTGATCCCTGAAGAAGAGCACCATGGCTTCGCTGACGTTGGCAAAGCCCTTCGGTGCCTCGTCGGCCCCCAGTCGGCGGAAGGCACGGCCCACCACCAGGAAGGTCCCGACGCAGAGAATCGCAGCGAGGATCAGAAAGACCACGTTCTTCGAGGGCGACATGTCGATGGTGATCGCCCCGAGCTGGATGGGATCCCACTGTGGGAGGGGGATGTGATATCCAGCGATGTCGATGTACGGAGCGTCCGACACCTTGCCCATGAGCATGTAGCCCAGATCGAAGGTCTCCGACGCCGCCTGTTCCTGAACCGCTCCGCCTGCGGCGGGGGAGGTCGATGCCTCCACGCCATGCGCTCCAGCGTTGCGGGCTGCCTCGGCAGCTTCGGAATTCATCACCGCTCAGTCCGTTGGATTCGGTCTCGACTCGTCTCTCGGAGCATCCATGGCTCCAGGAGAAGCAGAACAAACAAAAGGCCCACCAGCGACAGCAGCGTCACTCCAGCGTGGACCGCCTCGCGCGCGGTCGCCAGCCAGGCGACCCCTCCGACCGCGAGCAGTCGCACGAAGGTACCTCCGACCCACATCCCGAGGAAGGCCGGCGAGCCTTTCCTCGGAACCACCATCGCCGCGAAGACCAGCAACTGCAGCGGGAGCGCTATCGCTCCGGCGAGCAGGACTCCGCTGCGAGTCTCCGGGGCCGTCGCCACCCAGACGACGGCGGTCAAGCAGAGTGTGACCGCCGTGGCGAGGGCCGCGTAGCGGACCCACCGTGCCAGGCCATCCCGGAACTCCACGCGCCTCGCTCGGCTCATCCAGAGTACTCACGCCTCGCGTTCATTGGCCTCGTCGCCCCGGTATCCGGGCTTCGGCTCGGCCTCTTCCTCCAACTCCGCGGCACGAGGTCGAAGGAGGACATGCCGGAGCATGCTGTAAAAGCCGGCTCCAGCCCCCACCAGGGCACCGATGACGGTGAAGAGAGGGGTCGACCCCAACTTTCCGTCGACCCACCAACCCAGCAGGAGGAAGAGCCCGGTCGCCGCGGCAATCGTGAGTCCGTGCCCCGAATACCTCCCGAGCAGGACGCGCGTCGACTGGTCATCATCCCCGTCCGGCGGGGTCGTCGCTCCTCGATCCATTCCGCTCGCACTTTCAAGGGTCCAACAGCCCGCTAACCTAGGCGCTTGTGAAAAATTTCGCAAGCGCCTCGGAGCATGAATTTCCGGCCAGATCCGGATTCAATTCGTCCGAGCCGCTTGGCAGGCAGGACCGATCGAAGATAGGTTCGGCCGTCGTCGGTGGCGGGTCCACACCCGCGGGCCATCACCTCGCGCGGCCATTGAAGCCGGACCCCTCCCCGCCCGATCGGGTAGGTTCGCGGGTCGGATCTAACGCTGCCGGTGTAACCCGGCGCGCGCTCCCCACACTCAGACGGAGACTCGGTTGACGGAAGCAACGGTCGCGCAGGACAGGGACGTTGAGCTCCTCCAGGAAACGGCCCGACTCGGCAGGGATCTCCGCAGCGAGCTGGCCCGCCGTATCGTTGGGCAGGAGCACGTGGTCGAGGGACTCCTCCTGGCGCTCCTGGCAAACGGCAACGCTCTCCTGGTGGGTGTCCCGGGCCTGGCGAAGACCCTCCTCGTGTCCACTCTGGCGGAGGCACTGGATCTCCAGTTTTCCCGGATCCAGTTCACCCCCGACCTCATGCCCACCGACATCACGGGGACCGAGGTGATCGAGGAGGATCGGGCGACGGGACGGCGGGTGTTCCGCTTCGTGAAGGGCCCCATCTTCGCGAACGTGGTGCTCGCCGACGAGATCAACCGGACGCCTCCCAAGACCCAGGCGGCCCTTCTCCAGGCCATGCAGGAGCGGACGGTCACGGCAGGCGGCGAGACACATCGGCTGGCCCAGCCCTTCTTCGTCCTGGCGACGCAGAACCCCATCGAGCAGGAAGGGACATACCCTCTTCCCGAGGCCCAGCTCGATCGCTTCATGCTCGAACTCCGCATCTCCTATCCCTCCCGGGAGGAGGAAGAGGCCGTGGCAATGCGTACCACGGGTGAGACGGTAGCAGACATCCGCCGGATCGTGACTGGGAGCCGGCTCATCGAGATGCAGGGCCTCGTCCGCCGGGTGCCCGTGGCGAGCTCGGTGGTCGCCCTGGCCGTCCGCCTGGTGCGGGCGACCCGACCGGATGCAGAGGAAGCGGTGAAGGCCACGCGGCATTATGTTGCATGGGGTGCGGGTCCGCGCGCCTCGCAGTACCTGGTTCTGGGGGCCAAGGCGCGGGCGGCCCTGCGGGGAGAGCCCGTGCCGACCTACGAGGACGTACGGGCCGTGGCCCCCGCGGTGCTGGCCCACAGGGTCGTACCGGGATTCGAAGCGGAAGCGGACGGAGTGACCGCCCGAGACGTCATCCAGAGCATCCTCCAAGAAAGCGAGGCATGGACCTGAGCACCGGAAGCCGAGAGGGAGACGGCCAACCTCCGAGTCGGAGGGCCCGATGAGCGGCATCCTCCTCGCCGCCGTGGGCCTCCTGTTGCTCGCTTCGGCGACGTTGGCGGCCGCCGAGTCCGCCGTCTTCGGCGTCAGTCCATCACGCCTCCGGACGTTACGCGAAGAGGGTTTTCATCGCGCCGAGACCCTCGTCCACGTGCGAGAAGAGCTCCCGGGCGTGCGGGCCTCGCTTCTGGCGGCGAACACCCTCCTCAACGTCCTCATCGTCGGACTCCTCACGGCCGAGGGGACGAGGTCGTTCGGGATCGTGGGTGGGGCGACCGCTATCGTGGGCAGCCTCCTCCTGGTGCTCACTCTCGGAGAGGCGCTCCCTCGATTCCTCTCGCTCAGGCAACCCATCCGGATCGCCCTCCTCTCGGCACCCCCGGTACGTCTTCTGACCCGGGCGTTGCGGCCGGTCCTCTCACCATTTCACCAGCTCGACGACCTGTTGCGTCCGAGCAACGGGGAGCTCTCCCCCGGGGCCACGGAGCGGGAGCTCCTGGAGCTCACGGAGTTGGGGCGAGTTCAGGGGGTGGTGGGGGAGGATGAACACCGACTCGTGGAACGGGCCTTCCGCATGGACGAGCTGACGGCCTGGGACATCATGACGCCACGCGTCGACATCTTCGCCTGGCCGGACTCCCTCACGCTGGAGGAGGCGATTCCCCAGCTGGGGGAGGTTCCCCACTCGCGGGTTCCCGTCTACGGCGACAGCATCGACGACATCACCGGTATCCTGTACGTGCGCCAGGCCTACGAGGCGTACGTGGCGGGGCACGGTGCCATGCAGCTGGCCGAGCTCGCGCGGGAGCCATTCTTCGTGCCGGGCTCCCTTGCCCTCCCGTATCTCCTCCACGATTTCCAGCTCCGGCGGCTCCACATGGGGATCGTGGCGGATGAATTCGGCGGCACGGACGGACTCGTGACGCTGGAGGACGTGATCGAAGAGCTGGTGGGCGAGATCGAGGATGAGACCGACATCCACGAGACACCGATCCGGCGGATCTCCCGCTCAGAGGCCGAGGTGGATGGGGCGGTGGAGTTGAGGGAGGTGAACCACGCCCTGAACGTATCGCTCCCGCACCTGGAGGCCCGCTCACTCAACGGATATTTGCTGGAGCACCTGGGACGGGTGCCCGAGGTGGGGGAGGACATCGACCTCCCCGGGCTCGCCGTCGAGATCCTGGAGGCGACCGAGACACAGGTCCTGCGGGCCAAATTGAGGAAGACCCAGCCAGTCCAGCCGGAGAACGTGGAGTGACCCCCGCCCGGCTCGTGCGCCTCTCCCAGGACCACGTCGCTTGGCCCTCTTGATCCCCTTCCGCGGGAAGACCCCCCAGGTGGCCGAAGACGCGTTCCTGGCGCCGAACGCCGTTCTGATCGGGGACGTTCGGGTCGAAGCACGAGCGAGCGTCTGGTTCGGGGCCGTGCTGAGGGGCGACAGCCCGGATCATCCCATCGTTATCGGACCCGACTCGAACATCCAGGACGGATCGGTCGTGCACGTGGGGGACTGGGGCCCCACCATCGTGGGGGCCGGGGTTACCGTGGGACACGGCGCCGTCTTCGAGTCCTGCGAGATCGGGGACGGCACCCTGGTGGGGATGAAGGCGGTCATCCTGCAGGAGGCGGTGGTCGGGCGGGAGTGTCTGCTCGCGGCCGGAACCGTCGTCCTCGAGGGAGCGCGGATCCCGGAGCGTAGCGTGGTGGCGGGCGTACCCGGACGAGTGCGGAAATCTCTGGACGGCTCCTCCGCCCGGTGGGTCGCTCGAAGTGCCGACCACTACGTCGCACTATCCAGGGAGTACCTGGCGGAGGGTGTCGACCGATTGTCGGGGTCGTCACGCCCTGGGCCGGAGTGACCAGATTCAGGCGATGGCCGACACCCCGTCCTCCCGGGCGCCCATCTCCAGGTACCACTCTGCGAACTGGCGAATCCCTTCCTCGAAGGAAACCGAGGGGCTGTAGCCCAGGACCGAACCGGCCCGCTCGATGGACGCCAGGGTCCGGCTCACATCCCCGGGCTGGGCAGGCAGCTCGCGGATCCGGGCTTCCACGCCCAACGCTGCGGAGAGCACCTCGATGAGCCGGTTCAGCTTGACCGGCTCGCCCCGCCCCAGGTTGAGCACCTCGTAGCGGCTCTCCCCGTCGCACGTGCGCTCCAGCGCGGCTAGGATGCCGTCGACGGTGTCCGACACGAATGTGTAGTCCCTCTCGCTCGTCCCGTCCCCGAAGCGCGGGATCTCCTCACCCTCGAGTAGCCGACGCGCGAACCTCCGGATCGCCAGATCCGGCCTTTGCCGGGGCCCGTAGACGGTGAAGAAGCGCAGTGCGAGACAGTTCAGGCCATGCAGGTGGGCGTCTGCGTGACAGAGGAGCTCGCCCGCACGCTTCGTGGCCGCGTAGGGAGAAATGGGCCGGTCCGCGACCGCGTCCTCGCGAAATGAGCCGTCCCGGGTCTCTCCATAGACCGACGAGGACGAGGCGAAGATGAAGGGACGGATTCCCCGGGCCCGGGCCAGACCGAGGAGAACCGAGGTGCCCAGAAGGTTCACGTCCACGCAGAGTTCCGGGTCGGCAATGGATGCGCGCACCCCGGCACGTGCCGCCAGATGCACCACTGCGTCCACGTGATCGGGGAGGGCGTGGACCACGTCTCGGTCGCGAATGTCGCCCCCGACCAGGGTGAACCCGTCATGGTCCCTGGCCGCCTTCAGATTCGCCTCCTTCAGGGCGGCCGGATAGAAGGGATCGAAGGAGTCGATCACCACTACCTCGTCCCCCCGCGCCAGGAGGCTGTCCACGAGGTGCGATCCTATGAAGCCTGCCCCACCCGTTACCAGAACGGACATCTGCTACACGCTCCTCATCGGTGTCACGTTTCCCTGCCGGAGCCCGCTTCCAGGGGTGCCGGCACGGGTGCTCGAACCCGAAAGAAAGCAAGTATGAGGCCAGCGCGCATCAGACGCGGGCTTCCGCCGCCCGTCACTCTCCATCCACGTCGAACTCGATTCCCTGCGCCAGCGGAAGACTCCGCCCCCAGTTGATGGTGTTGGTCTGACGGCGCATGTACGCCTTCCATGCGTCCGATCCCGATTCCCGGCCGCCCCCGGTCTCCTTCTCTCCTCCGAAGGCGCCCCCGATCTCTGCGCCGCTCGTCCCGATGTTCACGTTCGCGATCCCGCAATCCGAGCCACGGGCGCTGAGGAATGCCTCGGCCTCCCGAAGGTCCGTCGTGAAGACGGAGGAACTCAGCCCCTGCCGCACGCCGTTCTGCATGGCGATGGCCTCGTCGAAGTCCTCGAAGGGAATCAGGTAGAGGATGGGAGCGAAGGTCTCCTCCTGCACGACCGGGAAGTCATTACGAGCCAGGCAGATGGCCGGTCGTGCGTAGTTCCCGCCCTCGAAGCCGGCACCGTCCAGGATCTCGCCTCCCCAGACCACCTCCCCTCCCGCCTCCCTCACTGCCGAGAGGGCTCGCTGCATCGCCGCCACCGCCTCCGAGTCGATGAGCGGCCCCACGTGCGTGTCGGGATCAATCGGGTTGCCGATCCGGAGGCCCCGGTAGGCCCGGACGAGTCGGTCGCGCACCTCGTCGAGGACGCTCCGATGCACGATGAGTCGCCGAGTCGAGGTGCACCGCTGGCCGGCGGTTCCCGCTGCCCCGAAGACGACGGCGCGGATCACGAGATCCAGGTCCGCCCGTTCCGACACGATGATGGCGTTGTTGCCGCCCAGCTCGAGGATCGTCCGACCCAGGCGGGCCCCGACGGCCTGGGCCACCTCCCTCCCCATGGGGATCGAGCCGGTTGCCGAGATCAGGGGAATCCTGGGATCGCGGGTCATGTACTCGCCAACGATGCGGTCGCCCTGGACCACGTTGAAGACCCCGGCCGGCACCTCGTTTCGCGTGAGGACCCCCGCAAGGAGGTTCTGGATCGCAACGGCACAGACCGGTGTCTTTTCGGAAGGCTTCCAGATCACCACGTCCCCACAGATCGCGGCGAGCATGGCGTTCCAGGCCCAGACCGCCACCGGGAAATTGAAGGCCGTGATCACCCCCACCGGACCCAGGGGGTGCCATTGCTCGTAGAGGCGGTGCTCAGGGCGCTCGGAGTGCATCGTCTTCCCGTACAGCATGCGTGACTGCCCGACGGCGAAGTCGCAGATGTCGATCATCTCCTGCACCTCGCCGCGCCCTTCCTCGGCGATCTTCCCCATCTCCCAGGCAACCAGAAGGCCCAGGTCGTCCTTGTGCGCCCTCAGCTCGTCGCCGATCTGCCGGACCACCTCACCCCGCCGGGGCGCGGGAACCTCGCGCCAAGCTGAAAAAGCCTCCTGCGCACGCTCCACGACCTCCTCGTAAGCCTCCCGATCGGTGACCGGGACCGAGGCGATGGCGCTGCCGTCCACGGGACTGGTGCTCTGGATCGAGGCGGCGGTGTCACTCCCGCCCGGACCATCCACGCCGAGTCGGCGAAGGAAGGAGAGATCGGGCTCGAACGTGGTCGGCATGGGCGGGCTCCTTCGTGGGGACAGGGGTGGCGGACGTGGAGACCTTACGTGATGTGTAGCGCAGCCAACAGAGTGGTGGACGGGCGCAATTCGTCGCTTGGAACCTCTGCTCCGTGGTGGTCGGTGTCCAGGAGTGAGAGAGTCCCAGGGTTTCCTACGCTGGGGAATAAATTCCAGTGAATCTCCGGAGGGCGGAGGGGTCCGCGAGTTCCTGGATCGGGTTGAGCTAACGTCGATCCGGACTTCCGTGGGACCTCGAGGGGCGGCTCAGCACCCCATCTTCGCTGGAGATTGGGCCTCGGCCCGCTCGGTCGCAGCCTTTTCCCCAGGGCGATCCCGCAGGCCCTTGCCGACAACGGAACGGCTCTTGCTTCACATTTCGGCATCGAGCGGGTGCCGGACTTCACGGGTGGACTGACCAACCGGCGCACCCGCCGGCCTTTCGACCGTACACCTACGATGGAGACGAACGAGATGACGAGAGCGATACGGCACCTGGCCTTGGCCACGGTCCTTGCACTTGGAGTGGTGTCCTGCGGTGACGACGTTTCCGTCACCGACCCCGACCCGCAGGCGAACGCGATCCTGCAAATTTCGGGCGATGACCAGGTGCTCGGGACGGGGGAGGAGTCCGCCGCACTCGTGGTCCGCGTGAACGACCAGAACGGCCAGCCCTTCCCGGGCGCCACGGTGGCCTTCAGCGGCAGTGGGGCCGACCACTCCCTGTCGGCGTCCAGCGCGACCACCGGTAGCAACGGGCAGGCTTCGGTAACGATGACCGCAGGCGACGAGGCCGGAACGGTCACCGTGGCCGCGACCGTGGCCGGAGTCGGCACCACCAGCTTCACCCTCACCATCGAGGCCGACGAACCCGACCCCGAGGCGTCGACGCTCGAAGTCGTGGAAGGTGACGGGCAGACCATCGAGGCGAACGCCACTTCCGCTCCCCTCGTGGTCCGGGTCTCCGACCAGTTCGGGAGCGCCTTCGAGGGCGCCGAGGTCACCTTTACCGGAGACGGTGTCCCTCACTCCCTCTCCGCGACGACGGCCGGCACCGATGCAGATGGTGAAGCGTCTGTGGTGGTGACGGCCGGTGGGGACGCGGGAACTATTACGGTCGCTGCCTCCGTCGACGGGCTCGATCCGGTGACCTTCACGCTCACCGTCGAAGCTCCCTCGGGCGATCCGGAGGCTGCCACGCTGGTGCGCGTCTCGGGTAACGGGCAGACCATCGAGCCGGGCGAGACCTCCGCCGCACTGGTAGTGCGCGTGGACGACCAGTTCTCCGACCCCTTCCCGGGAGCAGAAGTGACTTTCACCGTCGAGAGCGGGGACGGCACCGTGAGCTCGACCACCCAGACCACGGGTGCGAACGGCCAGGCCT
This sequence comes from Gemmatimonadota bacterium, assembly GCA_040905325.1. Classification (GTDB taxonomy): domain Bacteria; phylum Gemmatimonadota; class Gemmatimonadetes; order Longimicrobiales; family Gaopeijiaceae; genus JBBDRS01. The sequence goes on along the minus strand of JBBDRS010000035.1, from coordinate 273,551 downwards.
CCACCACCGTTACGGCCGGGCCCACCGAGGGGGCGCTGACCATCAGCGCCTCCGCCGCCGGCCTCACGCCGGTGATCTTCGACCTCACGGTCGAGGCGCCCACCGTCGATCCGGAGATTTCCGCGCTCGTGCTCCTCTCGGGTGACGGGCAGACCATCGAGCCGAGTGAGACCTCTGCAGCGCTGGTGGTGCGCGTGGAGGACCAGTTCAACAACCCCTTCGAGGGTGCGGAAGTCACCTTCGCCGTCGAGAGTGGGGACGGCACCCTTACCTCCACCAGCGAGACCACGGCCGCCGACGGCCAGGCATCCACCACCGTTACCGCCGGGCCCACGGAGGGAGCGCTGACC